>NZ_JAYMRZ010000031.1:0-98959 GCF_038900715.1 Paraburkholderia phymatum
ATGATCCTCAGGAAGCTGAAGCTTTTTTACGCCCTCGTCCTCATCGCCTTGCTAAACCATATCGTCGCCGCCGTGCCAACAGCATGAGTTGAGTGGCCGACTAAGCGAATTGTTCAGGGCCGACTAAGTAGTTCACCGCAGTACCCCTCACGCAATTCGAACCGGCAGCCGCTCAGGCTGCGGGGCGAGAATGCGTATGCTTCGACTCGCGACGTCAACGAAAACTGATTAGTTGTACAACCAAAGAGAGGAGATTCCATGAAACGCACCAACACACTTCGTGTCGTTGCACAGGTTGCAGCATTGTCGGTGCTGTCGATCACGACGCTCGCTGCGAAGGCCGATCAGCTTGCGGACATCAAGCAGCGCGGCGAGCTCGTATGCGGCGTATTGGGCACGGACGAGCCTTTTAGCTTCATGAAAGACCCGATGAGCCGCGAAATCGTCGGCTATGACGTGGACATGTGCAATGCCGTGGCGAAGAGCATTGGCGTCAAGCCGGTTCTCAAGCAACTGGCCGTTGCCGCGCGTATTCCTGAACTGCAACAGGGCCGCGTCGACCTGCTCGCCGCCTCGCTCACGCACAACAAGGAGCGCGAAGCGCAAATCGACTTCTCGGTATCGACCTTCATCACGGGTCAAAAGGCGATGGTCCGGAAGGACAGCGGCATTACGACCCTCGCTCAACTCGACGGCAAGAAGGTGTTGACGGTCAAAGGCTCGACGATGGAGACCAACATCGCGAAGACGATCAAGAACGCGGACGTCGTATCGTTTGACACCAGCCCTCAGGCCTTGCTCGCACTCCAGCAGGGCAAGGGCGTGGCCTATGTGAACGACGAGACGACGCTGGTCGGCAACCTCGCGAAGCTCGGCCCGGCGGGGAAAGACTACGCGCTGGTGACGCAGAACATCTCGACCGAACATATCGCGCTGGGTATCCGCAAGAACGAGCCGGCCTTCCGCGAGCAGGTGAACAAGGTGCTGCTCGGCATGGAAGGAGATGGCCAGGCGCAGCAAGAGTTCAACAAGTGGTTCGGTCCCGGCACGAAGATGAACTTCCCGCCGCGCACGTTCAAGATCGCAACCGACAAGATCGACTAACTCCAACTATGGCCGCCGCCCGCTCCGACGACGGGCGGCCAGATACTTCATGCCTACATTCAATCTGTCGGCGCTGCTCTCGGGGCAATATGGCGAATGGCTCGTCAGCGGCTTCGTGATGTCGATCAAGCTGTCCGTGCTTGCCTTTGCATTCTCGCTTCCGCTCGGCATCGTCGTCGCGTTGACACGCCTCGCGCCCATTGCGTTCATTCGAGGGCTCGGTCAGGCGTATGTCGAGGCGATCAGAAACGTTCCGTTGCTCGCGCACATGCTGTTCTGGTATTTCGGTGCGCCGGAGCTGCTGCCGCTCGTCATCAAGACATGGCTCTACAACAAGAATTACGAGGCGGCTAGCGCATTGATCGCGCTGGTTCTCTATACGTCGGCGTATATGGCCGAAGACATTCGCAGCGGAATTCGCTCGATTCCGAAGGAGCAACTCGAGGCGAGCCGCGCGCTCGGGTTCGGTTTTCTACAGGCGATGCGGCTCGTGGTATTACCGCAATCGTTGCGCGTCACGGTTCCGCCACTCGTCAACCAGACGCTCAATTTGTGGAAGAACTCGAGCATCGCGATGGTGATCGGCGTGGCTGAATTGATGTACCAGGCGCAGCAGGTCGAAAGCGCGACCTTCCGGGGCTTCGAATCGTTTGGCGTGGCGACGGCCGCGTATCTGACGGTGTCGATCGCCATCACGCTGTTCTCTGCGTGGTATCAGCAACGGTATCCCGTCCGGAGCATGTAGCCATGATCGACATACTCCAGACTTACGGCATGTACTACCTGGTGGGCCAGTATCCGAATGGGCCGCTCGGGGGACTCGTACTCACGCTGATGCTCGCCTCCGCGGGCCTGGTACTCGCGCTGCCTGTGGGCATCGTCTTCGGACTGTGCCGCATCAGCCCGTTTCGCGTGTTGCGCTGGCCCGCCACCGCGCTCGTCTATGGCGTGCGCGGCACGCCGCTGCTAATGGTGATTTTCTGGGCGTACTTTCTGCTGCCCACTCTTACTGGCCATCGCACGAATCAGTTCAGCACGATGCTCACCGCACTGGTCGTTTTCGACGGCGCGTATCTCGCCGAAATCGTGCGGGCGGGTATTCAGGCTTTGCCCAAAGGGCAGATGGAGAGTGCGCGCTCGCTCGGCCTGTCGTATATGCATGCGATGGCGTTCGTGATCCTGCCGCAGGCGTTGCGCAACATGCTGCCGTCGCTCGTGAACCAGCTGGTGTCGACGATCAAGGAAACATCGCTCGGCTACATCATCAGTCTGCCGGAAGTGTCCTTTGTGGCCGGGCAGATCAGTACTCAGGCGCTGACGCAATCGGCACAGATCTATCTGCTGCTCGCATTCAGCTACTTCGTGATGTGCTTCGGGCTGACCCGTTGCGCGTATCTGCTCGAAAGGCGGCTTGCGTCGCGCATGCCGGCAAAGGTGTGAACATGATCGAGATCGAAAACGTCAACAAGTGGTATGGCGAATATCAGGCACTCGTGGACGTTAGCGAGACCGTTGCTAAAGGCGAAGTCGTGGTGGTGTGTGGGCCGTCGGGCTCCGGCAAGTCCACGCTGATTCGCACGCTGAACCGGCTCGAACCGATCCAGAAAGGCCGCATCGTCGTGAACGGCCAGGACGTGCACGCGCGCGGAATCGACGTGAATACGCTGCGTTCGGGGATCGGCTTTGTGTTCCAGCAATTCAACCTCTTCCCGCATCTGACGGTATTGCAGAATTGCGTGCTCGCGCCTGTTCGCCTCAAGCGCATGTCGCAGAAGGATGCGCGCGAGTTCGCGATGAGCCTGCTCGAGCGCGTGGGTTTGCCGCACAAGGCGAACACGTATCCAGGCCAGCTCTCGGGTGGACAGCAGCAGCGCGTCGCGATTGCGCGCGCGCTCGCGATGAAGCCGCCCGTGATGCTGTTCGACGAACCGACGTCGGCACTCGACCCCGAAATGGTGAACGAGGTGTTGCTGGTGATGAAAGACCTCGCCCGCGACGGCATGACGATGGTGTGCGTCACGCACGAAATGGGCTTTGCGCGCGAGGTGGCCGATCGCGTGCTCTTCATGGACCAGGGCAAAGTGCTCGAACGCGCGGAACCCGACCGCTTTTTCCAGCGGCCCGAGCATCCGCGCGCGCAGCGTTTCCTGTCGGATATCCGCTCGCCCTGGGCGGGCGCTGTCACTGTCTAGTGTGTAGAGAGACGGTGCACGCGCGGGTTACGATGTAGCTTCATCGAATGTGCAGGAAGAGGAATCGCAGAGTTGAAGATCAACGCAGACCGTTTGTTGAACGACCTCAAGCAACTACGCAGTTTTGGCGCAACCGGGCCTGGAGTCGTGCGTCTCGCGCTGTCACCTGTCGACATGCAGGCGCGCCGCTGGCTCGTCGAGAGGATGACGGACGCGGGCCTGAATGCCGTCATCGATGGCGTGGGGACGGTATTCGGCCGTTCTTCGAAGAGCGGACCGGCGCTGCTGATCGGGTCGCACACCGACACGCAGCCGACGGGTGGCTGGCTCGACGGCGCGCTGGGCGTGATCTACGGCATCGAGATCGCTCGCGCGTTGGCTGAAAGCGATGCGACGCGTCATCTGGCCGTCGATGTCGCGTCGTGGATGGATGAAGAAGGCACGTTCTCGTCCTTTCTCGGCAGCCGCAGTTTTGTCGGAGAGCCGGTCGACGAGTCGATTCTCAACGCAAAGGATCGCGAAGGGCTGTTGCTGCGCGACGCACTGGCGAACGCCGGACTCGACGGAACGCCGCGCGTGCGCCTCGACAAGAGCCGGCACGGAGCCTATATGGAGCCGCATATCGAACAGGGCGGCCGCCTGGAAGCCGCAGGCAAGTCAATTGGCGTCGTGACCACGATCGTCGGCATACGCGAGTTGAGGCTGCGCTTCAAGGGGCAGCGCAATCACGCGGGTACTACGCCGATGTCGATTCGCCGCGATGCCGGCGCGGCCCTCGTCGCGTTCATCGCAAGGATGGACAAAGCGTTCACCCGACTCGCGGACGCCGACACGGTATGGACTGTCGGACGAATCGAATTCGACCCCGGCTCGTTCAGCGTGGTGCCGGGCCAGGCCGAAATGTACCTGCAGTTCCGTGATGCAAACGCTCAGCGGCTCAATGCGATGGAGTCCGCGCTCGCGACGCTCGCTAGCGAATTCAACGCGGCGCACAAGGTGACGGTTGAAATCATCGCGTGCGATCAGCCGGAAGAGCCTGTCGTCATGGATAGCGCGCTTCAACAGCATCTCGCGCGTGCTGCCGAGGTGCTCGCGCCGGCGCAATGGGAACACATGCCGAGCGGCGCTTCTCACGATGCCCAGGTGCTCGCGCATCATTTGCCGGCGTGCATGCTGTTCGTGCCCAGCATCGGCGGAGTCAGTCACGACTTCATCGAAGATACGGCCGAGGAACATATCGTGCTCGGTTGCCAGATTGCAGCGAACGCGGCCGTCGCTATTCTTCAGGATCTGTGGGAACGGCAAAGCTGAAGAACGCTCGCCGGTTCATGAAATTCAATGAAGCTTCGCGGCAAAAAAACGCCTGATTCGAGGCGGAATTACGTTGCCTGGTACTAACCATTAAGGTATTGCGAGCAGATCGGAATCACTCATGCTGTGATCCATTTAGGAACCTCTCTATGGGCTCAATGTCAATATTGGATGTTGCCCTCTTTAGGGGATCGAAATGGCTGCCACGCAACAAGGGGCCGCGCCCCTTACCGATGAAGACTACCGGCGTCAGCTACGCCGCGCTGTAATTGCCAGCACGATCGGCACGACGATCGAATGGTACGACTTCTTCCTCTATAGCATCGTTACTGGCCTTGTTTTCGCGAAGCTTTATTTTCCGAAGTCGGACCCGCTTGTCGGTACGCTAGAGGCGTTTCTCATTTATGCCGTCGGCTTTCTCGCGAGGCCGGTCGGCGCAGCCATTTTCGGCCACTATGGCGATCGCATCGGACGCAAGGCAACGCTGATCGTCACGCTCTTGCTGATGGGGCTCGCCACATTTGCCGTTGCATTCGTCCCCACCTACGCGACGATCGGCATCTGGGGCGCTGTCATTCTGACGGTGCTGCGCTTCATTCAGGGCGTGGGCGTCGGCGGCGAATGGGGCGGCTCGGTCCTGATGTCGATGGAGTGGGCGCGCACCAACTCGCATCGCGGCTTCGTCGCTTCGTGGCCGCAATTCGGCGTGCCGGCGGGACTGTTCATCGCCAACCTCGCCGTGCTGGCGTTGAGCCAGATGTCGGGCAACGCGTTCCTCACCTGGGGCTGGCGCGTGCCGTTCTTCCTCAGCATCGTGCTGGTCGCGATCGGCCTGTACATCCGCTTGAATATTCTCGAAACGCCGATCTTCGCAAAGCTTCTCTCCGAGCAGAAGATCGAGAAAGCGCCGATGCTCGAAGTGCTGCGCAAACAGCCTAAGGACATTTTTCTTTCCGCTTTTGCTCGGATGGCCGAACAGGCGCCTTTCTATATCTTCACCGCCTTCGTCTTCACGTATGGCGTCAGGACGCTCGGCGCGACGCGTGATCTGTTGCTCACGGCTGTTCTGGCGGCGTCGGTTCTGGAGTTCTTCACCATTCCGTTCTTTGGCCACGTGTCGGATCTCATCGGGCGGCGGCGGATGTATATGATCGGCGCGGCCGCAGCCGGCATATTCGGCTTCGTCTATTTCGCCATGGTCGACACGAAGGACCCGGTGTGGATCTTCGCGGCCATCGTGCTCTCGCTCGTGCCGCATTCGATGATGTACGGTCCGCAGGCGGCGTTGATCGCGGAGTCCTTCACGGGGCGTCTGCGGTATAGCGGGGCGTCGCTGGGTTATCAGCTGGCTTCCGTGATTGCGGGCGGTCCTGCTCCGTTGATCGCGACCGCGCTTTTCGCGTACTACCACTCGGGTTATGCAATCGCGGGCTATATCCTCGTGTGCGCGCTGTTCAGTCTTTTCGCCTCGTGGCGAATGGGCGATTACACCAACAAGGACATCTCGCGCGAATATGACGAAGGGCGCGTGATGGACGATCACGGACACGCACGACCCGCACACTGATCGTCGCATTGTCGGGCGCGCGTCGGTAGTCAGGACGCGCGCCGACAAGCGTGGAAACGGGGCTCATGCAAGGCACGATCTGGCAACCGAGGCTCGTCAACAGACCGCATTTGCACATCCGGTCATAAGCCGTCATTCGCGCCGCTTACGCACGCTATCGTCGCCAGCGGAGCCGGCTTCTGACGTAGATGCCGTCTCGCCGACGGGCGACCCGGCGAGCGTCGGCTCCTTCAGCACGCGAAGCTCCTGTGGCACCGCGATGTCCGGACTGCGTCGGGCCGCACCGCCGGTATCCATTGTTTGCCGGTTCTCGCGATGGGCGAGATCGTCGCTCTGCGGCCACGCGCTGCGCTCGTTCGGCGATGTGTGCAGCTGCATTTGCGGCAGAGGAATCTCGATGCCGGCCGCATCCATCTTGAGCTTGAGCCGCGCGTTGAAAGCACGCGCCACGCTCCATTGCTGAAGAGGCCGCGTCTTGATTTGCCCTTTCACGACGATGCAATTGGTGTCGAAGCGGTCGAGTCCCCACACTTCGACCGGTCCGAGTATTTCGTTGCGAAAGCGAAAATCGTCGATCAGATCGGCGCCGACTTCCGCGATCATGCGCGTCACTTCATCCATGTCGGCGGAGAAGGGAACCCGCACTTCGAATATCGCGTTGGCGAAATCGCGCGACAGGTTCTTCACGATCTTGATCTGCGAAAACGGGATGGTATGAACCGCGCCTTGCCCGTCGCGCAGCCGCACCGTGCGGATCGTCAGATCCATCACAGTACCCGCGTGGCCGCCATCGACGTCGATCCAGTCGCCCACTGAGATCGTCTCCTCGATGATGATGAAGAGCCCTGTGATCAGATCGGTGACGAGCGATTTCGCGCCGAAGCCGACCGCAAGCCCGATCACGCCGGCCCCCGCGAGCAACGGTGTCAGATTGATGCCGAGGCTCGCGGCGGCAATGACGGCGGCAAGGCTTGCAACCGTCACGAAGATTGCGTTGCGCACGAGCGGCAACATCGTGCGCGCGCGCACGCCGGGATCGAGCGCCTTGTTGCGCGAACTGCTCGGCCCCAGTGCTTCGAGAATCACGGTGTCGATCAGAATCCACATGAACCATGCGCCGAACACCGTCGCGACGACCGCGATGAGCGCGTGCCTGAAACCGGGTGTCATCGCGCTGTGCTTGATCAGCCGCGCAATCGGTCCGCTCCACAGTTCCATTTCGAACCGGATGTACGCGAGCCACATCAGGAGGACGAGCAGCGTGCTTGCGAAGCGCAAGAGCCGCATCAGATGAGGTGCCCGGCGCTGTGCGCGGGACTCGCGCCGACGCGTCAGATGCAGCAGCAGCGCCGATACGAACAGCGTGAGGACGAGCAACAGCGCACTGAGCAACGACGGCCTCAACACGTTGCCTTCATCGCCGCGCCCGTCGATGATCGCGACGACGGAAGCTATCGCGATCAGGAGGATCGGGATGTGCCACAGCGATGCGAGGATATCGAGCGCTTCAGTGGCGAGCTTGTGGTCACGCCTTCGCGAATAGGGGCGATTGCGGATCAGATGCGTGACGGGCCGCCTGTAGGCAATCGCGAAGAATCCGCACAGAACGGCCGCCGCCAGATTTGCGAGGCTCGATATGAGCCCCGAAAGGTTCGCGCCGAGAAGATGCGTGACGTCAGGATTGGCTGCCGCGTCGCCGAGTGCGGCACACGCGCCAATCGCGAAGAGCGGCCAAAGGCTGCGCGCCAGCAGCCGATGCACGGCGACACGCCGATGCGCCGTGTTGAACACCGAGAAAACGATCAGGCATATCACCGAAAAAATCGAACCCGCGACGATCGCGTAGGCGATCACGAGCCCCAGCGTGCGGCCGAGCGCATCAGGCATTCCGCGCACGAACACCAGTACCGCAACGAAGGCGATGGTCCACGGCCCTGACTGCCGCAACGCGAAGATCAGCAGGTCGATCGACGTCGGATTGGGCTCCAGCGCGAGATCCTGACCATAGCGCACGAGCATGCGCCGCTGCAGATAGATCAGCAAGCCGGCACACGCGCCCCATCCCGCTAGCGTCGAGGCCATGCCAACCAGAGCCTCGCCGAACGATTCGCCTCTCGACCCTGCGAAAATCATTCGCAGATCATTGGCTGCCCCACTGAATCGGGCCGCCCAGAAATGAAGCGGCGTCTCGCCGCCATTCAGATTCGTTTCCACCGACGCGATGCCCGACGCAATCGCGCCGAGCAGATCGCTATTGGTCTGCGCGTGTGGCGCGGGCGCTGCACCTTGTGTGGCGTCCCGAAGTCCCTTTAACTGGTCGACGAGCGCTTTGCGCTGGGTATCGTTGTCGAGCGTGCCGATCAGGTTGTTTAGCGAGCGCGTCATTTCAGCCTGGCTGGCGGGCGAGGGGGCAGACGCCGCCTGCGCCGCGGAGGCCGGCTGTGCCGATGCTCCCTTCGCAGTGTTGAGAATGGTTTGCAGGCCGGTGGGCAGAGGTCCGGCGGCTGCGGGGACGATCCACGTCGCGAACAGCAAGGCAATGCCTGTTGCGACCAGCCACGCGCGAGCGCAGCGCATCGCGCGTCCTGCGACAAGGCACACCGTCGGCACCGTTGGGGCATGCGAGCCGGCAGCGTGAAGCGCGAGATTAGTCGGCGGCGACGAGAGCATGGCGGGCTTCGCGCCGCATGAACGCGTTCATGGAGATGCCTTCAAGAAGGTCCCCTGGTTGAGAGCCGGGCAACTGAGAGCAGTCAGACTGACGACGGCGCGATTCGATCGTCAGAAGTAATGCCCTCCAAAGTCCCGCGCAAAGATTAGCTCAATAGACGCTGCCATGCCATCTCGATCGACACTGCCATGAAATGCCATGAATTGGCGACGAGAGAGGAGTAAGGTTCTCGATCGAATGACGTTCGCAAGTAATCAAGTACTCCGTTTAACAGATTTCGCATAAACACAACCGGGATACTCGACGCAAAGTCGCCACGTAGTTACGCTTCAATCGAATATAGAGTGGCGCATGGCTCCGACAGGAAGTGAAGAGTGCGATAAAGCCCGCAATAACAGGAGTTCGTCATGCGTGGTCGATACGACGAGTCAGCTCGCAGTCTGCCGCGTCACGGGCGACGGCTTCTGGATTGTTTTAGTCAGTGGAAATTCTCCCGGCATAGAACGGCCGCGGCATGCGCTGGTCTGATGGCGTTCATGTCGCCCTTGTCGTCACACGCGCAGGCCACATCAGAGCCGCCACTCTCGAATCGCACCGTGATTGGAGGCAACGTCAAGCAGCACGCCGATGCCGTGCTCGCGGTCATGAGCTACACGACGGTCCCCGACGTCACGACCAGTTCCCTGTCGATCAACAACGGTTCGAGCGGCAATCCCGGCTTCGGCCAGACTCAGCTCGGCGGCGGATTCACGATCAGCAAGTCCTTCCCTTTGTATCTGGAGGGCACGCTCGCCTACAGCCGATACGACCCGACATTCGTCGCCACGGATGGCGCCGAGCAGCGCTCGCTGCCGACACGATGGAACACGTTCAGCACCACGGTCGGCATCGGCTGGGATTTCCACATCACCGATGAACTCGTATTCCGTCCGATCGTGAACGGCACGATTGGGCGCGTCGCGAGCGACCTGAAGGTCGGACAGACGATCGTCAATCACGTGACGGACAGCAACCTTCAGTTTCTGAACAGCGGATCGCTCGACGCATATGGCTATGGCGGCTCGCTGGTGCTCGATTACGAGCACTACCGCGAGGAGCACGAGATCGACGTCGAACTGCGCGCGACGGACATCTACCTGCGGAGCTTCGGCGGTTCTTCGACGGCCGTGCAGGGCTCGGCGATGGCGCAGCAACTGAGTCTATGGACACGCTGGCGCGCGCCGACAGGCTGGCGCGCACTCGATCGGCCCGTTCGCTATGTACTCGAAGCGGCGTACTCGCATTACTTCGGCGACAGTGCCGGCGTGCTCGGCTTTAACGATCTCACGTCGCTCGGCGTCGGGCTGGAAGTCGACAGCAGCAAATACCCGATCGTCATCACGCGCACGCGCGCGCTGGTCCGCTATGTCTTCGGCCACAATGTACATGGCGTGTCGTTTGGCTTTGCCGTGAGCTTTTAGGCCGATATTCGCCGGGTCATTAGACGGCAAGTTCTGCTTAATCAAACGCAACAATCACGACCATTATTCGCTGTGCCAGTACGTTGAGTATTTGCATCCATAACGCGACTAATGTTCTAACATCGTATTGAGTAGGCGCCGCAATCCGCTGCAAACCCATTTTGCAATTGCCATCAGTCCAGACAGGGCCGATTAGTCGGGACCCCTGTCATACCGTCTGAAGGAGCGGCCATGTCCCTGTGGAACCAGCGACGAGCCAAGTTCTCGTGCCCGTGGCTCCTGCTTGTCGCGCTGACGTTGGGCGCGGGCGCTGCGCGCGCCCAAACGCAACCGCAACCCCAACCGCAAGCACCAGCGCAATCTCAAGCGCAACCGGAATCGGCACAGCCCGCGTCATTCAAGCCGGAAGAACTCGAAGCGCTCGTCGCGCCGATTGCGCTCTATCCGGATTCCGTGCTTGCGCAGGTATTGATGGCATCGACGTATCCGCTGGAAATCGTGCATGCGGCGCGCTGGGTGAAGGCTAATCCGAAAGTCAAAGGAGACGCCGCCGTCAAGGCCGTCGAAAACGAGACGTGGGATACCAGTGTGAAATCACTGGTCGCGTTCCCGCAAATTCTCGAGCCGATGAACGACAAGCTCGACTGGACCCAGAAGCTCGGCGATGCATTTCTCGCGCAGCAAAAAGACGTGTTCGCCGCCGTTCAGCGCTTGCGCGCCCGCGCGAAAGACTCGGGCAACCTCAAGTCGAACGAGCAGCAGAACGTGGTCGTCGAAGAGCCTCCTGCAGGCGGCGGGCAGACGATCGTGAAGATCGAGCCGGCGAATCCGCAGGTGATCTACGTGCCGGCCTATAACCCGACTGTCGTGTATGGCTCGTGGAGCTACCCCACCTATCCGCCGACCTACTGGCCGCCGTACCCGGCGTACTATCCGGGCGCGGCGCTGGCGACAGGGTTCGCCTGGGGGATCGGGCTCGCTGCCGCCGGCGCGATTTTCAGCAACTGCAACTGGGGCGGCGGCGACGTCAATATCAACGTCAACAAAGCCGCGAACATCAACCGCAATTTCGACCGCACGAAGGTCGAGGGCGGACGCTGGCAGCACGACGGGAGCCATCGCCAGGGCGTGGCCTATCGTGACAATGCGACCCGCGACAAATACGCGCGCAACGTCGGCGGCGCCGAAGGACGCAACGACTTCCGCGGCCGCGATTCGGGCGCGGGCGGGCGAGTCAATACAGCCGACCGTGCGGGCGCGGGCAATCGCGCCGGAACGGCGGACAGAGCCAACGCAGGCAATCGCGCTGGAACGGCGGACAGAGCCAACGCCGGCAACCGTGCCGCGACAGCGGACCGGTCCAACGCGGGCAATCGCGCATCGGCGGCGGACAGGTCGAGTGCCGGCAATCGTACAGGTGGCGGCGCGGGCGGCGGCGCGGGCGTTGCGGACCGATCGGCGGGCGGCGATTTCGGCGGCGGCGCGAATCGCGGGGGCGCCGGCGACGTCTCGCGTGCAAGTGATCGCGTGGGCGGCGGTGGCGGCGGCGGTTACAGCGGCGGCCGCGACAACGCATTTCAGGGCGTCGGCGCGGGCGGCGCGACGCAGCGCAGTTATGACCGGGGACGCTCCAGCATGCAAGGCTCGGGTGTCAATCGACCGAGCGGCGGCGGCGGCATGCGCGCGGGCGGCGGCGGACGTGGCGGAAGACGCTAGGGAGACGCGAGCATGAAAGCATCGTCACGATTCCGGCCGGGCTTGCTGACGCAAGGGCTGCGCGCGGTCGCCGTCACGGGCGCGCTGTGTTTGGGCGTCGTGCCGTTCGCGCACGCGGAGAAGGACTTCAGTACTCCCGATGCCGCGATGAACGCGTTCGGCGAAGCCATCGGCAACAACGAGGAAGCCACGCTGCAAGCCATTTTCGGCCGCAACTTTCGCGATCTGATTCCGCCTGTCGGCGCCGACATACGCAGCAGCTTCGTCGACGAATGGAACAAGTCACATCAGATCGAGCAGACCGATAACGGCCATGCGCATATTGCAGTGGGCGGCGACGGCTGGACCTTCCCGATTCCGCTCGTGAAAGGCGAGAACGGATGGCACTTCGACATGCGCGCGGGTGCGGAGGAAATGCGTTTGCGCCGCATCGGCCGAGACGAGCTTGCCGTCATCCAGACGATGCTCGCGATCTATGACGCGCAGCGCGAGTACGCGCTCACCGACCACGACGGCGTGGGCCTGCTGACGTACGCGTCGAAGATGTCGAGCACGCCGGGCAAGCACGACGGCCTGTACTGGCCGACGCCACCGGACGCGCCACCCAGCCCGCTCGGGCCGGCCTTCGTTCAGGCGAGCGCGCGTAACACCGAGGACGCCGGCTATCACGGCTACCACTACAGGCTGCTGACGTCGCAAGGCCCGCATGCGCCGGGCGGCGCTTACGACTACGTCGCGCATGGCAAGCTGTTCGGCGGCTTCGCCGTCATTGCATGGCCCGCCCGGTACGGAGAGACGGGGATCAAGAGCTTCATGGTCAGTCACGCCGGGCAGGTCTATGAAAGCGATCTCGGCCCGGATGGCGCGTCGAAGGCGAAGGCCATGCCGTCGTTCGATCCCGGGCCAGGCTGGGCGAAGGTGCAGCCCTGATGTCCGAGCCTGCGTGCGGATCTTCACGGGCATACAGACGGCGTATAGCGCTTCAGTACCGCGAGGCAACATGAGACGTTTCGCCTCTCACGCCGCTACGCTGATCATCGCACTGGCGGCAACGGCACTGGCCAGTGCCGCGATACGCAGCTATCCGGACGTCCGTCCACCGCCCGTCGATCCCGCCGCCGCCAGCGCCGACTCGGGACAGGCCGATCTGGACGCCCTGTTTTTCAGGCATGGCATCGACCCGGATTCGAACAAGGCACGCATCATCGTCGCGTGGGTGGAGAAGATCCGCGACGACCCCGTCATTGCGGCGGGCATCGCGGGTGGAGCGCGGAGTGTCGGACAGATCTTTCTCGATCCTGCCGCGCGCGAGGACCTGATGTCGCAAGGACTCGTCCGTCTCGCGCCACCGGACCGCCTGCAATACGTGCAGCTTGTGACGAAGTTCCTCGACGAACTCGTCCCAGTCAACTGCTTTGGTCTTTCCAACATGCGCGCGGTGATGAATCAGGTCTCGCTGCGCGAGATGACGGACGCCGACGTCGACCAGTACTTCAACCTTATCTTCAAGGTTCTGCTCAGCGATGCGTCGAATGCGCCCGTCCCCAATCCGACGCCGCAACAGTACGCCGCTGCCGAGCGGCAACTGACGCGCATGCTCGTCGCGGAACTGCACGGAGATGAGACGAACCTGGCGCGGTTCGCGTCATACACGTCCAATCCGTCGATGGCGACACCGTCGGACGCGTGCTGGGCGACGAGAGTGACCTTGCACGCGATCATCGCAATGCCCGACCCCGAGCGGGATCTCGTTCTGCTTCGAACCATCATGCCGAACGGCGCGCATGACGCTTCGTCCCGTGGACAACGGGACACGCCGGGCACCGCCGCGCCTTTGCGCGCTGCGTCGCAGCCAGGCGGCGCCGATGCGCCGTAGCGCACGTCGACCGTAGGCCATTTAGCGGAGCGGGAGCATGAACGTCGACGGGTCGCTGATGCGCGGGTCTTTGAGTCTTGAATCGCTGACGAGAAATTCGCGGCCGCTTCGGCCGCGATGAACTGTTACTGCGGGAGAAAGGTGATGAATAACCGGGCCGCACTCGTACTGGTTCTTGCGTTGACATCGGCGCTCGTCGGATGCGCGCAA
The DNA here is from genome assembly GCF_038900715.1 of Paraburkholderia phymatum. Taxonomy (GTDB): domain Bacteria; phylum Pseudomonadota; class Gammaproteobacteria; order Burkholderiales; family Burkholderiaceae; genus Paraburkholderia; species Paraburkholderia phymatum_A. The sequence continues at coordinate 14,108 of NZ_JAYMRZ010000031.1, forward strand.
CCTTATCAGCAATTGCAATCGGGCGCGGACCAGTCGACGGTCATTGCCCGCCTGGGACCGCCAAAGGAAACCTACAGTCTCCCCGATGGCGGCAAGCGCCTGATGTGGCCGACCCAGCCGATGGGCACGACGACGACGGCCGCCGATTTCGACGCGTCCGGAAAGATGGTGAGCGTGCGCCAGGTGCTTCAGGAAAGCGAGTTCTATCGCGCCGAAGTCGGCAAGTGGACACGCGACGATGTACTCGTCAATTTCGGCCGCCCATTCGAGACGTCGTATTTCCCGCTGATGAAGCGCGAAGTCTGGTCGTATCGCTATCAGGAAAGCAACGTCTTTTATATGATCTTCAACTTCTATTTCGACGATCAGGGCATCGTGCGGCAAACGCAGAAGTCGCCTGATCCAATGCGCGATCCGAGCCGGCGCGGCATGTTCTAGCGATTCGCCAGAACTCGTGATGGAGGCCTAAGCCGATCGATCACTCGCCGCGCGCGCGGCGAATCGCTACGGTTTGCGTATGCATGCGATTCGATAGACGCCATCCTCGACTTCGACCCCGTGCGTATCGTGAGTGAAGCCCGGAAAGCGCAAGTCGAACTGTTCGAGCGCCTTCAGGTAGCCGAGCAACGGGCCATCGTCGGGGCCCGCATTTTCGCCGGGCATCAGCAGCGGAATACCCGGCGGATAGGGCACGACCGCATTGGCGACCGTGCGGCCCGCCATTTGCGACAGATCGAGCGTTTCCACCTGGTTGTGCACGAGCAGCTCGAACGCCTCCTGCGGACTGTATTCCGGATCGGGAAGCGTCGAGAAGCCGCGCGACATCATCTCCGTTGTCTTCAGATCGCCCATCGCGCGGAACATGAGATCGCAGAGATCGCGTAATCCGAGCCGGCTATAGCGTTCCGGATAGCGCGCGACCAGACTCGGCAGTGCCTGATCGAGCGCGAGATTCGCGTCATAGTCCTTCTTGAAGTCGAGCAGCGTGTTGACGAGCGTTCCCCACTTGCCCTTCGTGATGCCGATCGAGAACAGCAGCAGGATCGTGAAGTCAGTCGTTTTCTCGACGACGATGCCGTGGCGATCGAGATAAGCCGTCACGACACATGCCGGAATGCCGACGGGCAACAGCCCGCCTTGCGGCGCGACGCCGGGCGTCAGGATCGATACCTTGATCGGATCGAGCATGCAGTAGCCGTCTTCGATGGCCCCGAAGCCGTGCCATGCATCGTTGGGATGCATGACCCAGCACGACGGATCGGTCGCGAGCAGTTCTTCATCGGCTTCATGGAAGGGCGTGCGCCGGCCGGTGTGGCGATTCACGACGACTTCGGGTTGCCAGCCGTTGAAGAACCAGTCGCTTTGCTCGTCGAATTGCGCGTGAAGCCTGCCGAGCATCTGCCGAAACGCGATTGCCTCGCGGATCGCGTCGCCCGTCAGCGCTTCGCCTCCGGGGCCGTCCATCATCGCGGCGCTGACATCGTTCGATGCAATGATCGCGTATTGCGGCGAGGTCGATGCGTGCATCATGTACGCTTCGTTGAAGCGCGCGTGCTCGATCGGATTGCGCCCGTCGCGAATGTGTATGAAAGAGGCCTGCGACAACGCCGCGAGCAGCTTGTGCGTCGAGTGCGTCGCGAACACCGTCGGCTTCGAAGCGTCATGATCGGCGGGGTCGCCGTGCATCGCAAAGCGGTCCTTGTAGAGCGGATTGAAGCGCGCATAGCCGTACCAGGCTTCGTCGAAATGCAGCCGGTCGACGCTTTCGCCCAACAGTTCTTCCAGTCGCGTCACGTTGTAACAGAGCCCGTCGTAAGTCGAATTCGTCACGAGCGCATGAACGGGCGTGGGGTCGACGCCATCGCGATTCCTGACCAGCGGGTTCTGTTCGATCAGCAGGCGAACCGCCGCGGCCGTGAGCCGCTCGGGCATGATCGGACCGATGATGCCGTAGTGATTGCGCGAGGGCACGAGATAAGTCGGTATTGCGCCCGACATCGTCATCGCGTGCTCGGACGACTTGTGACAGTTGCGATCGCATAGCGCAATCTGATTGCGTGTCACGCTTGCCATCAGGATCACGCGATTCGACATCGACGAGCCATTCGTCACGTGATACGTGCGATGCGAGCCGAAGACTCTCGCCGCATAACGCTCGCTTTCGCCGATGGGGCCGCTGTGGTCGAGCAGCGAGCCGAGCTCGCCGACCGAAATCGACAGGTCCGAGCGAAACAGCTGCTCGCCGAAGAACTCGAAGAATGCCTGTCCGACCGTCGATTTCATGAAGGCGGTGCCGCCCGTATGACCGGGCGTATGCCACGAGTATTCGAACACCTTCGAGAAGCGCGCCAGTGCGGCGAACATCGGCGGCAGCACGGTCTCGCGGTAGCGCTCGATCGACGCGACGATTCTTCCGGCGATGAACGCCGTAGTGTCTTCCAGCATCCAGATGAAGTCGTCGGCCTTTTGCATCGCGTCCACGGGGACGGTCGATGCGCTCGTGCGGCTCGCGAGCAGGAAGATCGGCACGGTCGCGCTGCGCACCCGCTGCGCATCCAGCACACGCTGGGCCTGTTGATGGCTTTCGTCGTTTTCGAGCTCCCAATCCAGCAGCAGACACTGAATCAGCGGATCGGAGCGGATGACCGATACGGCGTCGTCGGCCGAGGTCGCTATCACGACGCGCACGCGCCGTTCCTCCAGTTCGGCTGCAAGCGACTGGGCGGCGCGGCCACTCGCGGTACGCGCATCGACTTCGTGATGCACCAGCAACGCTTTCATGCCAAGGCGGCGATAGATGGATTCGGACGAGGCGGGCATGTGCACTCCCAGGTTCGCATGCTGACGGCAAGCGGCCTGGCGCGCGACACAGGCGCGCGCCAGGCCGGGACTCGGGACCTTACTCAGGCAAGACAGCAAGGCGATAGAAGTTCTTCGTGTATTCGTCCGGCTCGCCGAACCACTTCACGAAAAGCCCGCGATAGTTGCCCGATGCGTACATCTTGCTGAGCGCGCTATCGACGGAAAAGCGCATGTCCTCGTCGTCGCGCGCGACGCCCAGCGAAACGGGCACAACGGTGAAACGGCGCTGAAGGACGAACAGGCTATCCGACGCGGTGCTTTTCTTGACGGCATCCTGCAGGATCTGCCGCTCCGCGAAGAAGACATTGATTTTGCGGTCGAGCACGAGCCGCACGCCCTCCTCATAACTCGACACGTTGACGACCCGCGCTGTCAGCTTGAACTCGTTGATGCGGTCGTTCAGCCATCGTTGCGTGGGCGAATCCTTGATGGTCGAGAATGTCTGCGAATTCAGGATCTCCGCCGGCGATGCGCGCCACACCGGCCGGTGGGCCTCCGTGTCGCCGCTAAGTACGGCCTTGAGTCCGGGCGATGCGTCGGCGCGCATCAGCGCGGCAATACCGCCCGGATAGACAGGCAGCGAATAGCTGATGAACTTGCGGCCCGTCAGTGTTTCAGCGTCGCCGCACAGCAGGTCGATCCGGTGTTCCTGCAGCGCGCGGTAGCGGTCGTCGGAAGAGACCTGCGTCCAGTTCACCGTCAGCGCGGGAAGGCCCAGTCCGCTCTTGAGCTGATCCGCGACGCCCTGGCATATCCCCGCGAGATAGCCGACGGCGCGGCCTTCGCTATCGCGGTACACGAACGGGCTGGCCGCGTCGACATAGCCGACGTTGATCTTCCCCGACTGCTTGATCCGCGCGAGCGCGCCCGACAGGACGGCGCTCGCTCCCGCTGCGTGCGCGGGACGCGGCGCCGGTGCGCACAGCACGGCGAACGCGATGATGCTCGCCGCCGCGATCGCCGGCTTGCGCGCCTTGACGCCCAGCAGCGAAAGCCGTGGCGCGATGAAGCCATAGATGATGTAGCCGATCGCCATGACCAACATGCCGCCCAGCACGGCGTCCTTGCCCGACGCATAGAGCGCGTAGACGGAGTAGGCCATCGCGACCACTGCGACCACTGCATTGCGCCGGTAGACGGCGGGTTCCGTCCCCGCGTCGCGCATCATGACGAACAGCGCCGACAGCGACACGATATACGGCACCACATTCGTCACGACGGCCAGATTGACGAGCGCCGCGAACTGTTCGGACAGATTCGGCGACATGGTCGACAGCGCCATCAACGACTGCACGATTCCCATGATGATCATGCCGGCGATCGGCGCGCCATTGTGGCTGGCCTTGCTGAAGATCGACGGGAACATGTTGCTGTCGGCGGCGTCCTTTGCCGTCTGGGCCAGCGTGAACTGCCAGCCGAGCAGCGACCCGACACACGCCATGGCCGCGAGCGCCATCACGATCGAACCGACGGCCGGGCTGAACATATGCGCGAAGGCGAGACCGAACGGGCCCGTCGATTTCGCGAGGTCCGCATTGGGAACGATGCCCTGGATCGCCGTCGTCGAAAGAACGTAGATAATTGCGGCGCCCAGTGTGCCGAACATGCAGGCGAGCGGCACATCGCGCTTCGGGTTCTCGACGGCCGACGAATTCTGCACCGCCGATTCCATGCCGAGAAATGCCCACAGCGTCAGCGAGATGCTGGAGCCCATGCCCTCTATGAGCCGCATTCCTTGCGGGTTCCAGGCGGCTGCAAAGGTGCTGGAGTGAAACCAGAACCATCCGGCAATCGACATGAATCCGACGGGCAGAATCACGCCCCAGACCGTGACGGAGCCGATACGCCCCGTCAGCTTCGGACCACCGAAGTTCGCGACCGTGGTGATCCACAACAGCGCGATCACGCCGACGCACGTCGCGGCGGGCGACGATGTCAGCACGGGGAAAAAGGCGGCCAGATAACCGAGCGCCGAGCTTGCGACGGCGACATTCGCAATCGCAAGCGACAGGAAGTAAAGGAAGAACACCTGGAAGTAGCCGGGCTTTCCGTAAGCGTCTTCAGCGTATGCAGCCATGCCGCCCGCGCGCTGGTTGAGGATGCCTGCCTGCGCGAAGCCATAAGCGATCGCCATCGAGCCCAATGCCGTCACCACCCACGACAGCAGCGAAATGGCGCCGACCTTCGCCATATTGGTGGGCAGCATGATGATGCCCGAGCCCATCATATTTACGGTAACGATGAACGTCAGTTGCACGACGCTCATCTTTTTCGGTTCAGCAGCCATGGCGCACACTCCTTAGTGGCTTTCCTTGTCGGTTATTCACTGACCACGTAGGTATAAAAACGGATGCGACCGTCTTCGCGTTCCTGGAACACGCCCTGAACTTCGTAATTGAAGCCGGGAAAGCGATTGAAGGATTCCTGGAACGCCATGAAGTAATCCAGCATTGGTTGGGCACGGTCATCCCAACGCTCGCCGGGGAGCACGACACCGATTCCTGGCGGATAGATCAGCGCCAGAGTCGCGGAGACGCGGTTTTTGACACGATCGAGCGGCACATACTCGACCCGGTTCGCGACGAGCGCCTCATACGCTTCTTCCGGCGACATCGCGAGTTCCGGGAAGCTCGACGCGCGGAAGCACAGCCGCTGCAAGTTTTTGACGTTCGCCTCGCGATAGAAGTCGTGCATCTCGTTGCACACGCGCCGCAGCGTATAGCCTTCGTAGCGTTCACTATGCGCGGCGCAGAGCGTAGGCAGTACTTCAGCCAGCGAGGCATCGCGATCCCACAGGTTCTTGAACTTGACGAGACGCGCTATCAGCGTGTTGAGCTTGCTTTCGTCTTCTGCCGGCGTCATCAGAAAGAGGATGCTGTTCAGGTCGCACTTTTCGGGGACGATGCCTTCTTCACGCAGATAGTTCGCCACGACCGTCGCGGGCACGCCGAAACTCAGATACTCGCCTGTGCTCCGGTCGATCCCGGGCGTCAGCAGATTCAGCTTGTTCGGATCGGCCATCACGTAGCCGTCGGTGTAGCCCGTATAGCCGTGCCAGGCCGCTTCCGGGCGGAATTCCCAGCACTGCTGCTCACGCTTGATGACGTCGGTCGGAATGTCTTCCCACGCGACATTCGATGCATCCGCCATGAAATTCGAATTGCGGATATCGACGACGTCGGGCACGAAAGGATCGAAGAACCACTGTTCCTGCGCGGTCTTGCCTGTCTCCTGATAGTGGCGGGCGAACTCGCGGAATTTCTTGCGCGCCTCGATGCCGAGCTCGATGCAGCTGTCCCACAGCACTTCGCCCGCTTTCCCTTCGTGCACTTTTGCGTTGACGTCGAGCGACGCGAACAGCGGATAGAAAGGCGATGTGCTCGCGTGAATGAGGAACGACTCGTTGAAGCGCTTGTGCTCGATGTAGCGCTGTTGTCCGCGGATGTGTTCGTCTCGCTTGTGAACCTGCGACGCCTGCGAAAAGCCGGCTCCCTGCTTATGAACGGACTGGGTCGAAAAGAGGCCGGGCAAGTCCGGTGTCAGATCTTTCAGGCGCATCGGGCTGTGATCGTCGAACAGCGGATGGAACGCGTTGTAGCCGATCCACGCCTCATCCCACAGCACGTAGTCGCATAGATGACCGATCTTCTCGAGCACCTTGCGCACGTTGTAGATCGTCCCGTCGTAAGTCGCGAGCTGAATGCATGCGAGCCGGAACGGGCGCTCCGCCTGGCTGCGGCCCGGGTCCTTGACCAGCGGGTTGTTGCGGATCTGCTCGCGCAGATAGTCTTCGTTCCAGGCTTGCCAATCGACAGCGCCGATCATCCCGAATGCGTTGCGTGAAGTCGGCAGGAAGACGGGAATCGCGCCGGCCTGAACGAGCGCGCCCTGATGCAGCGACTTGTGATTGTTGCGGTCGAACAGAACGAGATCGCCGCGCTTGAGAACGGCGCCCGTCACGATCTTGTTGGATGTACTGGTTCCGTTTAGAACGAAGTACGTCTGGTCCGCGCCGAAGACTTCGGCGGCGTGACGCTGTGCTTCTGCCGCCGCGCCTTCGTGTATCAGCAGATCGCCGAGATCGACATCCGCATTGCACAGATCATTGCGAAAGATGCTTTCGCCGAAATGCTTAAAGAACAACTGCCCCGCCGGCGACTTCCGATAGAACTGCCCGCCCTGATGCCCCGGACAGTCGAATGCGATATTGGCTTCGGCATCGTATGCAACGAGTCCGCCGAAGAATGGCGGCAGCAGGCTCAAGCCGTATTTGACGAGGCTCGCCATGACCTGCTTCGCGTAGAAGGCTGGCGTTTGCTGTCCGAGATAGATATAGCCGTCGACTTCGCCGAGTCCCGCCGTCACCGCGAGATCCGACAGATGGTGCGAGTTTGCGAGTGCCCAGAGCGGCGTGCGGAAGCCTAGCGAGCGCACGGAAGCGGCGAGTGTGCGCGCCGCTTCCAGGCGGGCGCCGTCGATCAGGGCGATGTACGCGCCGACGTCGGCGTCTTCGTTGACGTCGCGTGCGAAGCTATCCGTCACTTCGACGCGGAAGTGCTCCGCCGTGATCTGCTCCAACAACTCGCTGGTTTGGGCGTCATTTCGGTCCACGATCGCGACGACCTTCAGAAACTTGTGGAAGGGAATCGGGATGGTGGGCGCCTTCAAAGGGCGAGGGACCATGGTCACTCCTTCGTCAACCGGCTTCGCGAATCAGCTTGATTTGTCGCCCATGCGCCGGACGTCAAAGTTGGGCGCAGGAATCTGTACCGTCAACGTTCGGCAATGCAATTTTTCGTTCAGATCGACAAGTAACAGGAAGGTAGAACGCACAACCGGGGACTACCGAGGTTTCCGGGTGTCATGGGTCATCGGGCAGAACGCGGCATGGCGATACCTTGCTGCGGGTCTCTCTCGGCTGTATCTGGCGCTCGAACGCGGGCTGCCAGCGGTGCGTCGATATAGTCGTCGTAAGTGCTACGTATATAGTTGGCGAGCTTATCGCTTATTGCAAATTTTTTTGTTCGCATGAGAACCCTGGCATAGCGAATCAAGCAAATCGCATCCGTATCTGCATTTTGTTGAATACGGCTTCTTCAACGCGTATCGATGTCTGGTCATTTATTTTTTAGAAAAAATCTCGCGCATATTTTCAATTGCTGTCGCGCTATTCGACTGCCGCAATTGCTGAGATGCGATTTACGTAGAATCTTGAACAATGTGGTTTTATCAACCAGAATGATCTGCAGATGACGTGCCGGTTTTTTCCGTAAGAACAATTAGACAGAGCATTTCCCAGACGCGCTTTCGCTTTCGTTCATTGCCCGATAAGAGTCGTGTGTCGAGATGCAGCCGCACAAATAAATCCCGGCCGCACGTCACTCCACGCGTGTTGCAAAGCGGTAGATCGAAGCCGCGTGGCGCCCTCGCGAGTGTGATGACGTTCTGTCGATGAACACGCGCAAACCGTCTTTCGCCTGAAGGCAGTAAGTCGATAAGCGGGCTTCCGTTACAACCGGAAAGCCGCGACGCTCTGATTCGCATATAGGAGACAGCGATGAATACAGAGGTCACCAGGCTCGGAGCCTACTCCGAGGTTGGCAAGCTGCGCATGGTCATGGTTTCTGCGCCCGGACTGGCCCATCAACGCTTGACGCCAAGCAATTGCGACGAGCTGTTGTTCGACGATGTCATCTGGGTGAGCCAGGCCAAGCGGGATCACTTCGACTTTGTCACGAAGATGCGCGAGCGCGGGGTGGAAGTGCTCGACGTTCATAACCTCCTGACGCAGACGCTGGACAATCCCGAAGCGCGTAAATGGATACTCGACCGAAGAGTCTCCGACGACAGCGTCGGCGTGGGGTTGAGCGGCGAAGTGCGCGCGTGGATGAATGAACTGGAGTCGCGCAGGCTTGCCGAATTTCTGATCGGCGGCGTTTCGCTCGACGACATTCCCGGCAGCGATGCGCCCGTCGTCAAGCTCTTTCGAGAGTATCTGGATTACTCCAGCTTCCTGCTTGCGCCATTGCCGAACATGGTCTTTACGCGCGACACGACGTGCTGGATCTATGGCGGCGTGACGCTCAATCCGATGTATTGGCCCGCGAGGCGGCAAGAGACGCTGCTTGAGGCCGCAATCTACCGGTTTCACCCGACGTTCGCCAACGCCGGCTTCGAGGTCTGGTATGGCGATCCCGACACGGACCACGGCGCATCGACGCTGGAAGGCGGCGATGTGATGCCCGTCGGCAACGGCACCGTGTTGATCGGCATGGGCGAACGCACATCGCGGCAGGCAATCGGCCAGGTCGCGCGAGCGTTGTTCGACAAAGGCGCGGCTGACCAGGTGCTGGTCGCGGGCATGCCGAAGTCGCGCGCAGCCATGCATCTCGACACGGTATTCAGTTTCTGCGACCGCGATCTCGTGACGATATTCCCCGAAGTGGTCGGGAAGATCGTCACGTTCACGATCAGGCCCGACGAGAAGAGTTCCTATGGCATGAGCATCCAGCGCGAAGACAAGCCCTTCGTCAAGGCGGTGGGCGATGCGTTGGGACTGAAAGAACTGCGCGTCGTCGAAACGGGAGGCAACCAGTTCGCGGCGGAACGCGAGCAATGGGACGACGGCAACAACATGGTGTGCATCGAGCCCGGCGTCGTCGTCGGCTACGACCGCAATACGTTCACGAACACGCTGCTGCGCAAGGCGGGCATCGAAGTGATCACGATCGCGGCCAGCGAGCTTGGACGCGGCCGTGGCGGCGGGCATTGCATGACGTGCCCGATTGCGCGCGATCCCGTTGATTACTGAAGCGTTTGCCTCGCGTCGAGCCAACGCTCAGCCACCCGATCGATGGAGACAACTCATGGCTTTCAATCTGCGAAACCGCAGTCTTCTCAGCCTCATGCATCACAGCGGCCGCGAGCTGCGCTATCTGCTCGATCTGTCGCGCGATCTCAAGCGCGCCAAATACGCGGGCACCGAGCAACAGCATTTGCAGCGCAAGAACATTGCATTGATCTTCGAAAAAACTTCCACTCGAACGCGCTGTGCATTCGAAGTGGCCGCGCACGATCAGGGCGCGCACGTCACGTATATCGACCCGACATCGTCACAAATCGGACACAAAGAGAGCATGAAGGATACGGCGCGCGTGCTCGGCCGCATGTTCGACGCGATCGAGTACCGGGGATTCAGCCAGGAAATCGTCGAGGAACTGACGCGCTATGCTGCCGTGCCCGTCTTCAACGGATTGACGGACGAATACCATCCGACGCAGATGCTCGCCGACGTGCTGACGATGCGCGAGTACTCCGACAAGCCGCTGCATGACATCAGCTATGCGTATCTCGGCGACGCGCGCAACAACATGGGCAATTCGCTATTGCTGGTCGGCGCGAAGCTCGGCATGGACGTGCGCGTGGCGGCGCCGAAGTCGCTATGGCCGCATGAAGAGCACGTTGCTGCATGCCAGCAATTCGCGAAGGAAAGCGGCGCGTGCGTGACGCTCACCGAAGATCCGAAAGAAGCGGTGAAAATGGTCGATTTCATTCACACGGATGTGTGGGTGTCGATGGGCGAGCCGGTCGAAGCCTGGGACGAAAGGATCAAGGCGCTGCTGCCGTATCAGGTGAACCGCGCGCTGATCGAGTCGACGGGCAACCCGAGAACCCGCTTCATGCATTGTCTGCCCGCTTTTCACAACTGCGAGACCAAGGTCGGCCAGCAGATCGCGGAGCGCTATCCGAACCTGGCGAACGGGATCGAAGTAACGGACGACGTGTTCGAATCGGATTACAACATCGCATTCGAGCAGGCGGAGAACCGGATGCATACGATCAAGGCTATCCTCGTTTCGACTCTGGCCGATATCTGAGCGTATCGGTTTTGCCTCATGTTCGTCGCCGTGCGGCGCAAGCGTGCCGCACGGCCGGACATTCCGCAGGAGGATCGCATCATGCGCCTCGTCATCGCACTGGGCGGCAATGCGCTGTTGCAGCGCGGCCAGCCCATGACGGAGAGCCAGCAGCGCGAGAACGTCAAGGTTGCCGCCACGCAGATCGCCAGCGTGGCAACGGGCAATGAACTCGTCATCGCGCATGGCAATGGTCCGCAGGTCGGCTTGCTCGCGCTGCAAAGCGCAGCCTACAAGGACGTATCGCCTTATCCGCTCGATGTGCTCGGTGCGCAGACGGAGGGGATGATCGGCTATCTGATCGAACAGGAGCTGGGCAATCTGCTGCCGTTCGAAGTGCCGTTTGCGACGATCCTGACGCAAGTCGAAGTGGATCTCGCTGACCCGGCGTTCCAGCATCCGACCAAACCCATCGGTCCTGTGTACTCGAAGGAAGAGGCACAGACGCTCGCGGACGAAAAAGGCTGGAGCATCGCGGAGGATGGCGACAAGTATCGCCGCGTGGTCGCGAGTCCGCGTCCGCAGCGCATCTTCGAAATCCGTCCGGTGAAATGGCTGCTGGAGAAGGGCACCATCGTCATCTGCGCGGGCGGCGGCGGCATCCCGACGTGCTACGACGAAAACCGCAAGCTGCGCGGCGTGGAAGCCGTGATCGACAAGGATCTGTGCTCTGCGTTGCTCGCACAGGAACTCGAGGCGGACGTGCTCATCATCGCGACGGATGTCAACGCAGCCTACGTCGATTGGGGCAAGCCGACGCAAAAAGGCATTGCCCAGGCGCATCCGGACGAACTCGAGAAGCTGGGCTTCGCGTCGGGGTCGATGGGGCCCAAGGTCCAGGCCGCCATCGAGTTCGCGCGCAAGACGGGCAAGGATGCCGTGATCGGCGCGCTTCGCGACATCGTCGCGATCACGCAAGGCACGGCGGGGACGCGGATCAGCGTGCGCAAGCCCGGCATCGAGTTCTATCCGCTCGCGTAACGCGGCGCGCGGTGCTCGCCGGCACTCGTGTGATCCGCGCGCCGACCCGTCACTTCGCCTGGCTTGCGCGCCAGTCGCGCGGCGTCATCCGGAAGTTCGCGACGAACCAGTTTGTGAACGACCCCTGTTGCGCATAGCCTAGAAGCGACGCGACGCGTCCGATCGGATAGCGCGGGTTGCTCATGTAGCGCACGGCAAGCTCGCGCCGCACTTCCTCGACCTGATCCGAGAAGCTCGTACCGGATGATTTCAGCTGACGTTGCAGCGTGCGCACGCTCACGCCCAGATGGCGGGCGACCAGATCGACGGTGGCCTGTTCGAGGGGCAGCAGCAGATAGATCGCCTTGCGCGCTTCCAGCGCGGCCGAATCCGGTCCTGTCGCGTTGAGGGGAGCGGCCAGGCTCTCGGCGTACCGCACGAGTTCGGGGTCCGCTGAGGGATTGGGATAGTCGAGATCGGCGGTGGCGCACACGAACCCGTTGAAGTCGCTGCCGAACTCCAGCGGACAGCCGAAGAATCGCCGATGAAACGTCGGGTCCGACGGCGCGGGATGAGTGAAATGGACAGAGCGCGGTTTCCAGAACTGGCCGAGCAGCGCGCTCGAGTGGCGCGCGAGAGCGCCGAGCGCGAGTTCGATCGCCTGCGTCGTCGGCGTGCCCGGTGCGACGACGAGTTCCTCGCGGATCGTGACCGTTTCGCCCGTCGTCTCGACGTAGATGGCCAGCGCTTCGTTGAGCAGATGCCGGTATTCGGCTGCCGCGAGCAACACCTCGCGCAAGGTGCGTTTGTGCGCGAGCAGCACGTTGATCACGCCGGTGCCGAACTTCTGCCGGGTTTCGGCCATCTGCAATGCGAACGTCGGGCACGACGCCTTCTTTGCCGTGAGTTCCAGCAGCCGGCAACAGGCGGCGGCGGGCACGCGATCGTTCGCATTCGCAAGGGCGGCGGGATCGATTCCTGCCTGCTGCGCAAGCTCGACAGGGTTCAGTCCGAGCCGCCGCGTCACATCGAAATAGCCGTTCATGGCGATCGACCCGAGCATCATTTCCATCGTTCTTTCTCCGCAGTCTCCAGACGGGCTGCGCCTTGCCTCTCAGCGATGCTCACTGCGGCCAATACTAGTGTTAACACGCAGTGGCACCGTTCGCTAAAAGGATGGCGCCTGATCCTAAAAGTCTAGCGCGTGGATGACGTATTGTGCGAGCACGACGATTCGAGATGTTCCGGTTTCACGCGATCCCGCGGCATCGGCACGTCATTCATCTCTGGAGGAAAACATGCAATTTCTCGACGATTCGCTGCACCCTGAGAATCAGGACAAGGTAGTCATCACCACCGCTCCGTATGGCCCGGAATGGATGCCCGAAGACTTTCCGGAAGACATCGCCGTAACGATGGACGAGCAGATCCAGAAGGCCGTCGACTGCTATAACGCAGGCGCCACGGTGCTTCATCTGCACGTGCGCGAACTGGACGGCAAGGGTTCGAAGCGCCTGTCGAAGTTCAACGAACTGATCGCCGGCGTGCGCGCAGCCGTGCCCGACATGATCATCCAGGTCGGCGGCTCGATTTCGTTCGCACCGGAAGACGAAGGCCAGGCCGCGAAGTGGCTGTCCGACGACACGCGTCACATGCTCGCCGATCTCGACCCCGCGCCGGATCAGGTGACGGTCGCGATCAACACCACGCAGATGAACATCATGGAGCTGCTCTATCCGGAGTATCTGGAAGGCACCTCGCTGTCGAATCCGGCGTTCATGTCCGCGTATAGCGAAATGACGGTGCCGGCGGGCCCGGCATGGGTCGAGGAGCATCTGCGCCGCCTGCAGGCCGCTGGCATCCAGCCGCACTTCCAGCTCACGGGCATTCACGCGCTCGAAACGCTCGAGCGCCTCGTGCGCAAGGGCGTCTACAAGGGGCCGCTGAATCTGACGTGGATCGGCATCGGCGGCGGCTTCGACGGCCCGAACCCGTTCAACTTCTTCAACTTCGTGCATCGCGCGCCCGATGGCTGCACGCTCACGGCCGAGTCGCTGCTCAAGAACGTGCTGCCGTTCAACATGATGGCGATGTCGATGGGCCTGCATCCGCGTTGCGGCATCGAAGACACGATCATCGACCAGCACGGCAAGCGCTTTACGTCGGTGCAGCAGATCGAGCAGTGCGTGCGCGTCGCCCGCGAGCTTGGGCGCGAGATTGCGAGCGGCAAGGAAGCGCGCGAGATTTACCGTATCGGCGTGCAGTACGAAACCGTCGACGAGACGCTCGCCGCCAACGGCATGGCGCCGAACCGCCAGACGGGCGTGAGGAACCTGCCGCTGCGCGCAGCGTGACAGGTTGAAGCCCAGCGGACGCATCGAGCGATGCCGGGCTTCGAATGCAGGACTCCCCGGCACGCGCCGGGGAGCATGAGGAAATATCCATAGTCGGCCGCTTTGCCCTGCTAACAGGGACACAAGGACGGCCGGCAAAGAGGCGGACGGGAAGGAGACAAATCATGCTGATGCAGCATGCCGAGCCCACGACGGGCGACGTTACGACAACAAAAGCTGATGTACGCGCGTATGCGTGGGTGGTATTTGCGTTGACAGTGGGACTGCTGCTTTCCGACTACATGTCGCGGCAGGTGTTGAATGCCGTGTTTCCGCTGCTCAAGACAACATGGAGCCTTTCGGACGCGCAACTGGGTTCGTTGAGCAGCGTGGTCGCGCTGATGGTCGGCGTGCTCACGTTTCCGCTGTCGGTGCTCGCCGACCGCTGGGGCCGCGTGAAAAGCATCGTCCTGATGGCGGCGATGTGGAGTCTCGCGACGCTGGGCTGTGCGATCTCGACGAACTACGGCGAGATGCTGATTGCGCGCGCCTTCGTCGGCATCGGCGAAGCCGCATACGGCAGTGTAGGCATTGCCGTCGTGCTGAGCATCTTTCCGGCGCGGCTGCGCTCCACGCTCACGGGCACGTTCATGGCGGGCGGCGCGTTCGGTTCGGTGCTGGGCATGGCCGCCGGCGGCACGGTTGCGGCTCATCTCGGCTGGCGCGCGGCGTTCGGCGCGATGGCGGTCATGGGGATCGTGCTGGTCGTCTGCTACCGGTTCGTCGTCACCGAGAAGCGTCTTGCGCCGCTGCAGCCTGCAAGCGCGATCCGCCAGGCGGAAGGGCCCGGCGTGCGCATGAGCTTCCGCGCGCTGATGAAGGGACTCTTCTCGACGAAGTCCGTCGTGTGCGCCTATGTCGGCAGCGGCATTCATCTGCTCGTGCCCGCCGCTATCTGGGCGTGGATGCCGAGCTTCCTGAACCGCTACTACGGCATGGCGACGGGCAAGGCGGCCATGAGCGCGGCGCTGTTCGTGCTGGTGACGGGCCTGGGCATGGTGGTGTGCGGCAACCTCGCCGACCGGCTCAGCAAGAATGTGCGCGAAAGAAAATGGGTCGCTGCGATCGCGTTCTGCCTCGCGTGCTTCACGCTGCTCGCGATCGGCTTCCACATGCCTGCGGGTTCATTGCAACTCGTCGTGATCGGCATCGGCATGTTCTTCTGCGCAGGTGCGAGCGGCCCTTCAGGCGCGATGGTGGCGAACCTCACTCCGCCGTCTATTCATGCATCGGCGTTTGCGACGCTGACGCTCGCGAACAACCTGCTGGGTCTCGCGCCCGCCGCCGTGCTGACGGGGATGGTCGCGGACCGGATCGGGCTGCTCGGTGCGTTGCAACTCGTTCCGTTCGCGCCTCTTGTCGCGGCCATCGCATTCTTTATCGGCAAACGGAACTACGCAGGCGACCTGGACCGCCTGAACGCCCTGCGCGAGCAGGCGCTGCGCTGACGATAGGCCCTGCACGCGCAACGGCGGCGCGCTTTCAACGCGGCGGCCTGAAGTTGCGCGACAGGCGAAACGAAACGGACTTTGCAGTTCGAGTAATGGATAGGAGATTCAACATGGCAAAAGCAGTGCGCTTCCACGAAACGGGTGGTCCCGAAGTCTTGCGCTACGAGGACGTCGAAGTGGGCGATCCCGGCCCCGGACAGGTCCGCCTGCGCCATGAGGCAGTGGGCCTCAATTTCGCGGACACTTACTTCCGCAGCGGTCTTTACCCGGTCCCGCTGCCTGCGGGGATGGGCGTCGAGGCCGCGGGCGTGGTCGAAGCCGTCGGCCCCGATGTGACGAACGTCGCAGTCGGCGATCGCGTGACCTACACCGGCTTTATCAACACGCTCGGCGCGTACAGCACCGAACGCCTGATTCCGGCCGCTCCGCTCATCAAGCTGCCCGACGCGATTTCGTGCGAAACAGCTGCCGGCATGACGATGCGCGGACTGACTTCGGCGTATCTGATGCGCCGCATTTACGACTTCAAGGCGGGCGACACCATCCTGTTGCACGCGGCCGCCGGCGGTGTCGGCCTGATCGTGTCGCAATGGGCGAAGCTGCTCGGCCTGACGGTGATCGGCACGGTGTCGACGGAAGCCAAGGGCGAAGTGGCCCGCGCGCATGGCTGCGACCACATCGTCTACTACAGCCGCGAAGACGTCGCGAAGCGCGTGCGTGAACTGACGGGCGGCGTCGGCGTGAACGTGGTGTTCGACAGCGTCGGCAAGGACACCTTCGAGGCCTCGCTCGATTCGCTCAAGCGCCGTGGCCTGATGGTCTGCGTCGGCACGGCTTCGGGCCCGATCCCGCCGTTCAATCCGCAGATGCTGGCGATGAAGGGCTCGCTCTATCTGACGCGTCCGGCGCTCGCCGACTACATCGCCGATCCCGCCGAGAAGAACGACCTCGCCGGCGAAATCTTCGGGCACATCGCGGCGGGCCGCATCAGGATCGAGTTGAACCAGCGTTACGCGCTCGAAGATGCGGCGCAAGCCCATCGCGACCTGGAAACGCGCAAGACGACGGGCTCGTCGGTCTTCGTCATCTGAGGAAACAGTCATGCGAATCGAACAACTGACGTGCGCGATCGGCGCGGAACTGGTCGGCGTGAAGCTCGCCGACGCGGTCCACGACGATGCGCTGTTCGCCGAAATCCGCGCAGCGCTGCTGAAGCATCGGGTGCTGTTCCTGCGAGACCAGGACATCACGCGCGCCGAGCATGTGGCGTTTGCGCGCCGCTTCGGCGAGCTGGAAGATCATCCCGTCGCGGGCAGCGATCCGGAGCATCCGGGCCTCGTGCGCATCTACAAGAACCCGGACCAGCCGAACGACCGCTACGAGAACGCGTGGCACGCGGACGCGACGTGGCGCGAAGCGCCGCAGTTCGGCGCGGTTCTGCGCTGCGTGGAATGCCCGCCCGTCGGCGGCGACACGATGTGGGCGAACATGGTCCTCGCATACGAGAACCTGCCGGATCACATCAAGAGCCAGATCGCGGAGCTTCGCGCACGCCACAGCATCGAGGCGAGCTTCGGCGCCGTGATGCCGATCGAAAAGCGCCTCGCGTTGAAAGCACAGTTTCCGGACGCGGAGCATCCGGTAGTGCGCACGCATCCCGAGACGGGCGAGAAGGTGCTGTTCGTGAGCGCCTTCACCACGCATTTCACGAACTATCACACGCCGGAGCGCGTGCGCTTCGGGCAGGACGCAAATCCGGGCGCGGGTGATCTGCTGCGCTATCTGATCAGCCAGGCCTATATCCCCGAGTACCAGGTGCGCTGGCGCTGGCAGAAGAACAGCATCGCGATCTGGGACAACCGCAGCACGCAGCACTATGCGGTGATGGATTACGCGCCGTGCCATCGCAAGATGGAACGGGCCGGCATTATCGGCGACAAGCCGTACTGATTGCGCAGGACAACGCTTCATGACTCTCGATACGACGCCGACCATCCTGATCGTGCCCGGCTTGCGCGACCACGTCGCGGAACACTGGCAGACCCTGCTGGAGCAAAAGCTGCCGAAGGCCGCCTCTGTACCGCCGCTCGAACAGGACAAGCTCAGTTGCGCGGCACGCGTCGCGGCGCTCGATGCAGCGCTCGCGAAAATCGACGGCCCGGTGATCCTGGTCGCGCATAGCGCGGGCGTGATGGTCACCGTGCACTGGGCGCAGCAGCACAACCGCAAGATTCACGGCGCGCTGCTCGCGACGCCCGCGGACCTCGAAACGCCGCTGCCGGAAGGCTATCCGTCCATCGACGCGATCGCGCAGAACGGCTGGCATCCGGTTCCGCGCAAGCCGTTGCCGTTCCCGAGCATCGTCGGCGCGAGCCGCAACGATCCGCTCGCGCGGTTCGAGCGTGTGCGTGCAATGGCGCAAGACTGGGGCAGCCGCCTCGTCGATCTCGGCGAAGTCGGCCATCTGAATCCCGCTGCGGGCTTCGGCGAATGGCCGATGGCGCAGACGCTGATTCGCGAATTGCTTTGATCCGCGCTGCGCAGCGGATCAGGAAAGGAAGTTGAGATGTCACGTCAGATTGTGGTCGGCCTTGCCGATGAACTCGCGCCTGGCCAGCGGAAGCTCGCATTCGTCGATGGACGCAGCATCGTCGTATTCAACGTCGGCGGCGCGATTCACGCAATCGACAATTCGTGTCCGCACAACGGCGCCTCGCTCGCGAGCGGACAGCTGGAAGGGTGCGTGCTGCGTTGCCCCGCGCACGGACTGCGCTTCGATCTGCGCACGGGCTGCACGCCGGGCACCGGCGGTTTGAGCCTGACGACTTTCCCGGTGCGGACAGTCGATGGGCAACTGGTCGTCAGTCTCGATGAGCCGGACGCCACCACCAATCAGGAGAAGGAAGGATGCAAGGTTTGATGATGCAGCAGCCGCTGCTGGTCGCTTCGCTGCTCATGCACGCCGAGCGCCATCACGGCAAACAGGAAATCGTGTCGCGCCGGGTCGAAGGCGACATTCACCGCTATACGTATCGCGATCTCGCGCAGCGCGCGCGCCGCATGGCAAACGCGCTGACAAGCCTCGGCATCAGGCCGGGCGATCGGGTAGGGACGCTGGCATGGAACGGCTATCGCCACATGGAGATGTATTTCGCCGTGTCGGGGTCCGGGTCCGTGCTGCATACGCTCAACCCGCGTCTGCACGTCGATCAGCTCGCGTACATCATCGAGCACGCGGAAGATCGCGTCGTGTTCTTCGATCTCACGTTCTTGCCGCTGATCGATAGCGTGGCGCCGCGCGTCAAGAGCCCGAAGGTGTTCGTCGCGATGACGGACCGCGCGCACATGCCGCAAGAGCATGGCTTGTCCACGATGCTGCTGTGCTACGAGGATCTCATCGATCTTCACGACGACGAGTTCGACTGGCCGGTCATCGACGAGAACAGCGCGTCGTCGCTGTGCTACACGTCGGGCACCACGGGCAATCCGAAGGGCGTGCTGTACAGCCACCGCTCGACGGTGCTGCACACCTACGCAGCGGCGCTGCCGGATTCGCTGAACTGCTCGGCGCGCGACGCGATCCTGCCCGTCGTGCCGATGTTCCATGTGAACGCATGGGGACTGCCGTACATCGCGTGCATGGTCGGCGCGAAGCTGGTGTTTCCGGGGCCGGCGCTCGACGGCAAGTCGCTCTACGAGCTGATCGAAACCGAACAGGTCACGCTGTCGGCGGGCGTGCCGACTGTCTGGCAAGGACTGCTTGCGCACGTCGACGCGATCGAGGGTGCGTTCTCGTCGATGCGCCGCACGATCATCGGCGGCGCGCCGTGTCCTACCGCGATGACGGCAGCGTTCCAGGAGCGTTATCTGGTCGACGTGCTGCACGCATGGGGCATGACGGAACTGAGCCCCGTCGGCACGGTGTGCGCGTTCAAGGCTCATCACCTTTCTCTGCCCACCGACGAACGCTATGTCGTTCAGGCAAAGCAGGGCCGCTCGGTGTTCGGCATCGACATGAAGATCGTCGGCCCGGACGGCGAGGAACTGCCGTGGGACGGCCAGGCTGCCGGCGATCTGCTCGTGCGCGGATCGTGGGTCGTGCAGCAGTACTTCGGCAGTAGCGACGCGTCGCATCTGCGCGACGGCTGGTTTCCGACGGGCGACATCGCGAAGATCGACGCCGACGGCTTCATGCAGATCACCGATCGCAGCAAGGACGTCATCAAATCGGGCGGCGAATGGATCAGTTCGACCGACATCGAAAACGTCGCGTGCCTGCATCCCGAAGTCACGATGGCCGTGTGCATCGCGGCGCGGCATCCGAAGTGGGACGAGCGGCCGCTGCTGCTGATCGTGAAGAAGCCGGGCAGCGCGCTCGCCGCGGAAGAACTGCTGGGCTTCTTCGATGGACGGGTCGCGAAATGGTGGAAGCCCGATGCGGTGGTGTTCGTCGACACCGTGCCCCTCGGTGCAACCGGGAAAGTACTCAAGAACCTGTTGCGCGACCAGTTCGGAGACTACTACCTGACGGCCTGACGCATTGAGCTTTTGATAACGCAGTTCTATTCGATGAAAAAACAGCCGGGTTCGCCCGGCAATCACAGGATTGGAGGAGACTGAATGAAAACGAAGTTAAGCAGCGCTGCCGCACTGGCGATCTTCGCCACGACCGCTCATGCGCAATCGTCCGTGACGCTCTATGGCGTGATCGACACCGGATTCCTGTATCAGAGCACGTCGGCGGCGACGTTCCAGCCGCATGCGCCGAACCTCGGCCACGTCTATCAGCTCAAGGACGGCGGCATCTATGCGAGCTTCTGGGGCATCAAGGGAAGCGAAGACATCGGCGGCGGCTACAAGGTCAACTTCAAGCTGCAGGGCGTATTCAACTCGACGAACGGCAAGTTCGGCCTGTCCGATACGCCGGGCACCACCGCGATCTTCAACCAGTTCGCGACGATCGGCTTGTCCGGCCCGTTCGGCACGGTCGACGCCGGCCGGCAGATCATTCCGATGATCTACGCAATGGCTGAAACGGATGTGCGCGGCGCGCAGTATTTCGGCAGTATTCTGACTGCGTGGCTGGGCGTGAATCAGGCGGCAGGCTGGCCCGGCACGAGCACGAATGCGCCGATCGGCGCGCTCTATGACAGCAATGCGCTGGTCTACAACTCGCCGAAGTTTTATGGCGCGTCGCTCGCGCTGGAGTACGCGCCGGGCGGCGTCCCTGGACACTTCCAGGGCGGCACGCGCGAGTCGGCCGTGCTCAAGTATTCGAACTACGGTCTGAATCTGTCCGCCGTCTACTACAACGGGCACGATACCAATCCGTTCCCGCTGACCTACCCGGCGGCGCCCGCAGTGCCGGCGACAGGCGTCGACAACAATCGCTTCTACTATTTCGGAGCGATGTACACGATCAGCGGATTTTCGATTTCGGCTTCGTATGGTGTCGGCAAGAACCCGGCCCATAGCAATACCGCTGACTTCGAAATGGCGTCGGGTGGCCTCGGCTACCAGTTCAATCCGCGCTTCAAGATTACGTCCGGCTACTACTACCTGAAGGACAAGAACAATTCTTCGAATCACTCGAGCGAGGTCGCAGTGGGCGCGGAATACAACCTGTCGCAGAGGACCAAGACTTACGCGCAAGTGGGCTATGTCAGCAACAAGGGAACCATGAACCAGACGATCATCTACGGGGCGCCTGTTGCGCCCGGCCAGTCCACCACTGCGGCCATGGTCGGCATTCGCCATATCTTCTGATTGCGTCACACATATATAAAACGGAGTAGTCAATGAAAAGCATTCAGGTACTCGAAATGGCGGTCGCCGTATTGCTGGTCGCGATGTCCATCGGTGCATGGTCCCAGCCCGGCCAGACGGGCAGCGCGCCCGCCGCTGCGCCGGGCGCATCCGCGATGGCGGCGTCCGGTGCCGCCGCGCCCGCAACCGGAAGGAAAGCGGATCGCGCGCTGCGTCGGAAGGTTTATGCCGCGATGGGGACGCACAAGGAGATCGACGCAGGAAACATCAGCGTGATCGCGAAAGGCGGCGCGGTGACGCTGAACGGCACGGTCGAGGATCCTTCGCAGATCGACAAGGTTGCGGAGATCGCGAAGGGCGTGCAGGGCGTGACTTCCGTGACCAACAAGCTGACGGTGAAGAAACCATTCGGCGGCATGTAAGCGGCTGTCGCCGGCAAGCGGCTTCTTGCGCGCGGATCGCCCGATGTACTGATCCGCGCGCGCGTCATCGCCATACTCGCGATCTTCTGTTTGAAGATCGCCGTTTCATCTCTGAACCTGCCTCGCCGATAATCCGCGCCTTCGACCGTTCGGCGCGGAACATCCACTTCCCTCCCGCACACTTTTTACAGCCGGCCTGACGACACCCCTCGCGTGCCATGTACGGCAATGTATCTGCGACACGCCGCAATACACGCGCATACACACCCGGCGTTTTACGACACACACCAGATACATCCGCACGCTCCAATACGTCCATCGACGAAAGGCCCATAGCAAGCCGGACGGCTAGCGGGACGTCGATATTGCATCTGCAACATGAGGTCGATGATGAACGTGGACATTCAACACGAGGCGGTCAAAGAGCTGAGCGGCGAGATCGCGCGCAGCTGCCTGCTCACACGTACTCGGCAGATTTCGCGGGTCTTGACCACGATCTACGACGACGCGCTGCGGCCGTTCGGCGTCAACGCACCTCAATTCTCGCTCCTCGTGCTCATCATGGAACTCGGGCCGCTCAGCCGCTCGGCGCTTGGGCGCAGGAACCATCAAGACCGCTCGACGCTGACGAGAAACCTGCAACCGCTGATCGCCCAGGGCTGGGTCTGCGAAGGCCTGCCCGGCGACGACGGCCGCAGCCGGCCGCTCACGCTGACGCAACGCGGCAAGGCGCTGCTGCCGACCAGGCGGTAACGGTGCCGTCGCCGGCCACCGACGCAATCGGCGAGGCTGCCAGGGCGACGGGCATGGTCGTGTCCATCGGCGTCAACGAGCGTGACGGCGGAACCCTCTACAACGCGCAACTGCTCTTCGATGCCGACGGCACGCTGATCCAGCGCCGCCGCAAGATCACGCCCACGCATTTCGAGCGCATGGTCTGGGGGCAGGGCGACGGCTCGGGCCTGCGCGCAGTCGACAGCAAGGTCGGCCGCATCGGTCAGCTTGCGTGCTTCGAGCACAACAATCCGCTCGCGCGTTACGCGATGATGGCCGACGGCGAGCAGATCCATTCGGCGATGTACCCGGGCTCCGCGTTCGGAGAAGGCTTTGCCGAACGAACGGAAATCAACATCCGCCAGCATGCGCTGGAATCCGGCGCGTTCGTCGTGAACGCAACCGCCTGGCTGGATGCCGACCAGCAGGCGCAGATCATGAGGGACACGGGCTGCGAGATCGGTCCGATCTCGGGCGGCTGCTTCACTGCGATCGTCGCGCCGGATGGCATGCTGCTCGGCGAACCGCTTCGGTCGGGTGAGGGCGAAGTCATCGCCGATCTCGACTTCACGCTCATCGATCGTCGCAAGATGCTGGTGGACTCGGCTGGCCACTACAACCGGCCCGAACTGTTGAGCCTGCTGATCGACCGCTCGCCTGCTTCGCACGTGCATGAACGTGCCGCGAATGCCGCGCCGAACGTCGAAGAACATCGCGTGGAAGAGTCGAAGTCGACGGTTGCGCCGGCATCCGCGACACGCAGCTAGGAGAGTTCTTGCGTCTATATGTGTTCGGCGCGTCGCTCCGTGTGAGTACAAAAGCGGCGCTTCCGGACACGCGCGAGATACATCGATGCGTTCCAATCGCGTCACACCGGACGTGCCGTGCGTACCGCTTTCGACGATTCGTCGATACACGCTTCGGCCGGACGCGAACCGCTTCATTGCATCAGGAGTTCTTATGTCAGACGACATCATTCCCCACTCGCCGTCTCGCCGCCGTTTTGTCGGCGTAGCGGCAGCGACTATCGCGGCCGGCTCGCTGAGCCAGCTTGCATTCGCCGAAACGAATCAGTCGATTTTTTCAGTTTCGAAACCGGCGGGCGGCGACAAGACGGCGATCCGCCCGCTTCGTGTGCATGTGCCCGAGGCGCAACTGATCGACTTGCGTCGGCGCATCAAGGCGACACGATGGCCCGAACGCGAGACAGTCGGCGACGACTCGCAAGGGGTGCCGCTCGCGATGATGCAGGAACTCGCCCGTCATTGGTCCACGGACTACGACTGGCGCAAGTGCGAGGCGAAACTGAACGCGCTGCCGAACTTCGTGACGGAGATCGATGGGCTGGATATTCACTTCATCCACGTTCGCTCGAAACATGAAAACGCGATGCCGCTTATCGTGACGCACGGATGGCCCGGTTCCGTCATCGAGCAGTTCAAGATCATCGATCCGCTGACGAATCCCACCGCGTATGGCGCGAGCGCATCGGACGCATTCCATCTCGTCATCCCGTCCTTGCCGGGTTATGGGCTTTCCGGCAAGCCGACGGGGACCGGCTGGGGGCCGGAGCGCACGGCGCGCGCGTGGGTCACGCTGATGAAGCGCCTCGGATACGACAGGTTCGCGGCGCAAGGCGGCGATCTGGGCGGTGTCGTTGCGAACGTGATGGGCAAGCAGGCACCGCCGGAGTTGCTCGGCATTCACGTCGACTTCCCGGCAACCATTCCCGCCGATATCGCGAAGGCGCTACAGGCAGGCGATCCGCCGCCCACGGGACTCAACGATGAAGAAAAGCACGCGTACGAGCAGCTCAGCAGCGCGGCCAAAAAGCGCCGCGCCTATGCGCTGGAGATGGGCACGCGCCCGCAAACGCTCTATGGGCTGTCGGACTCGCCGATTGGCCTCGCAGGCTGGCTTCTCGATCACGGCGACGGCTATACGCAGCCGGCGGCGGCACTGACTTCGGCCGTCTTCGGACGCACGGTCAACGGAGAATCGTCAGGCGCGATGACGCGCGACGACGTCCTCGACGACATCACGCTCTACTGGCTGACGAATACGGGCGTTTCCTCGGCGCGCTTCTATTGGGAGTCGCACTTCAACTTCCTGGCTGCCGCCGATGTGTCCGTCCCTGCCGCCGTGAGCGTGTTTCCGCGCGAGAACTATCAGGCGCCGCGAAGCTGGACCGAGCGCGCGTATCACAACCTGATCTGGTACAACCGGCTCGACAAGGGCGGACACTTCGCGGCCTGGGAACAGCCGCAACTGTTTGCCGATGAAGTGCGCGCGGGATTGAGGCCGCTGCGCAAATAAGCGGATTACGTCGCAACGACCCGGGCGCGTTTTCGTTCGCCGTGCGCTGCGAGCGTGAATGCTGGCCGCGCGCGGTGTCGCTTACTCGCCTTCCGGCATCTTCGACGAATGATGGCTGGTGATCAGCCATTTGTTCCCATTCCACTCATAGGTGAACGTATAGCGAGCTTTCACAACTGAGCCGTCCCCGAACTTGAACGAGTAGAGACCCGCGTCGATCGCCGTATTGCATTCGATCATGATCTCGCGGAAATCGATCGTGCCGACGGGCTTGTTCTCCAGAAAATGCCTGAAATAGTCGACCTTTTCCTCAGTCGTCAAACGTGGCTTATTGGAGACGGTCGGCAGCAGGATGGAGTGCGGCGCGTAGTTCGCCACGACCTTATCCGGATTGCCCGTCTTCAGCGAATCGTTCCAGCGGTCGAAAAGCGCAGCAATCTGTTTCTTCGATGTGGAATGGCAGGTTTCGGTCTTCGCAAATGCGCTGCCCTGGACGGCAACGACCAGCACTGCAGCAAGTACGCACGGCCTCGATACGCAGATTCTCATGATTCACCTCGCTGGAATCGAACATGTTCGCGCCGCGCGCGAACATGTTATTGGCTATCGTGATCTGGCGCCTTGCACCAGCCCGATCCCGGGTCGAACGACTTCGTCGTCTCTGCTTTAGCTGAACCAGCCGGTTCTGGATTCTCTTGCGCAACGGGCGGTGCTTCGAGCAACGACAGCAGGTTGCAAGCGTCAAGCCGCGATTTAAAGCGGACGCAGAATGTCTCGCTGACAGCGATGCGGCCGCAGTGTCGTGCGCACCTGCTAACTCGCGCAATCGTGAGTTTCCCTTTGGTGTTCTCGCTTCCCCTTCTTGCGCCTTGCCAGCATGTTCATGCCTTCGACGAACGCGGAGAACGCCATCGCCGCGTAGATATAGCCCTTCGGAACGTGCGTGCCGAAGCCCTCGGCGATCAGCGTCATGCCAATCACCAGCAGAAAGCTCAATGCGAGCATCACGATCGTGGGATTGCGATCGATGAATCGCGACAACGGACCCGCTGCAAACATCATGGCCGCGACGGCCACGATAACGGCGATGTACATGATGACCACATGTTCCGTCATGCCGACTGCGGTGATGATGCTGTCGACCGAAAACACCAGGTCGAGCACCAGAATCTGACCGATTGCAGCGCGCGGCGTGAGACGGGCAGGCCTCTCGGTGCTCGTGGCACGCTCCTCCTCATGGCTCGCGACGTGATGATGGATTTCCCCCGTCGCCTTCCAGACGAGAAACAGTCCGCCGCCGATCAGGATCAGATCGCGCCACGCAAACGCGTGGCCAAAGAGCGAGAACGCCGGCTGGGTCAAGTGCGCGATCCATGCAACCGTGCCGAGCAGTGCGAGGCGCATCACGAGTGCAAGCGCGATGCCGATTCTCTGGGTCCGGACCCGCTGCGATGGCGGCAGCTTGTTGCTGAGAATGGAGATGAAAACCAGGTTGTCGATACCGAGGACGACCTCCATCACCACGAGGGTCACGAGCGCGGCCCAGACGGCCGGGTCGACAGCGAGAGCGAGGAGATAGTCCATAAGCGCAGGAGTAGTTCAGGCAACGGTCGCGAGGTCCGCCGACGCATGTTGAATCGACCATGACAGGATAGGAGAGATTTGCGGATAAATCGTTACACGAACGGCAATTGACGACGCCGACGCGCTTTCGCGAACCCAGGCATGGCCCGATCGACTGGCAAATCGCAGCCCGACTGTTATTCGCGGTACGGGAAAACCGGTTCAGCGGCGCAGTTGCTGAACCGTGCGGCTGCGCTGCGCTTGCGCTTCCTTGAGCAGCTGATAGGAGGCGTAGTACTTGTAGATGTTTCGCACGTACGTGGTCGTTTCGATGCCGATCTTCTCGGCCACCACGATCTCGACGTTGTTGAACCAGACGTCGGGGTTGAGTCCCCGGGCCGCAGTCTCCTTGCGCATCTTCGCGATGTTCCCCGGTCCGGCGTTATAACTGGCGAAAGCGAACAGCGGCCGGTCTACCTCGGAAAAATGGGCATCCTGGAAGTAACGGGTCATCAGTTGATCGAGGTACTTTGCGCCGGCATGAATGTTCGACTGCGCGACCTTGATGTCGCCGACGTTGAGTTCCTTTCCCGTGGCAGGCATCAACTGCATGATGCCGACCGCGCCCACCCGGCTCTTCGCATCCTGATTGAGTTGCGATTCCTGAAACCCCTGGGCCGCGAGCATCAGCGGATCGAAATCGTATTGCTGGCCATACTTCTCGAAGAAGGCGACAGTCTGCTGGAATCGCTTGAGCTCCGCGCTCTCCGTGTTGTTATGAATCTGCTTGATGCCCTGCACGTACTGCTTGAGGCGCACCTCCGCCACGCTCTGCTTCCTGATGTACTTCTCGTAAAAGTTGCTGATGACCGCCTGCAACTGGGGGCTGTTCTTGCGAATAGCCCAACCGATGACACCGCCCTCGCGCACCGCGATGTTGTCGTGAACCTTGATCTGCGGGAGCATCTGCGCCCACATGCGCGCCTTCCAGTCATCGACGATCAGGATCTGGAGCAGGCCGACGTTCAACATCTCCATCGCATCTTCGTCCTCGAGCGCGTCCGGCAGCAGCACGATCCGCATCGGCGGCTTGCCGGCCTGCTTGAAGCGCCCGTTCAATGCGCTCAGGCTCTCGTAATAGCTGCTATGGCGGCGAACGTCGACTGTCTTGCCGCTCAGGTCATCGAGCTTGGACAACGCGGGTGACTTCGGCCCCGTCACGACGAGTTCGCGCGTCGGCTTGAGCGCGTGCGCGCTCACGAAGTCAGCATGTTTCAGGCGATCCTCGGTCACTGTCAGGTTGCCGGCCGCGATATCGCCGATGCCTTCCGCGAGGCCCGGCAGCAACCGGTCGCGCGTCACCGGAATCATGACGACCGTGATCGGACGCTTGCCGAGACGGTCGGCGTAGGTCTTGTTGACGAATCGCTCAAAGTCGCGCGCGGTGTCCGCAGTCACACCGCGCTCGTGTCCACGGTCATTGAAGTACAGCGTGCGGCTATAGGGCGCGAGAACCCGAATCAGGCGGCGTTCGACCATCGCGTCGAAATCGCCGCGCCAGGGCTTGTTGGTCAGATCGATCCGGCGCGTCGCGCTCGCCGGGACGGGCGCGGAAGCCGCCGAGGCCAATGACACGGATGGTGGCGCGGACGCCGGCTGAGCCGCCGTGCAAAGGGCACTCCAAACCCAGAGCGAAGCGCCGAACAGACATGGCATCAGCCACGCGCGAGTGGAACGCAACATACCGACACCGTACTATTCGGTTTCATCCTGACGCGCCGGCCTTTCGTGAACAGTCGCCGCGCGTAATGATCTGAGCTTTGGAGGCGTTTCTTTTCGAGTACCTGGCCTCGACTCTTACAGCATAGTTGCGCATGAAAACGGTTCAAGACCCGTTGCGGTGTGACGTGCAACGTCAGCCGGGCTGTGCCTGCCGTTGTGTTCGCCGCTGTGTCCGCTATTTCGCCCGGTATAGTGCCGCGCGATCTATTGGTCTTTGGACCAATACCGGCCTCCTTGCAGGCCAACTATTCTTAATGTTGACGGGGCCGGCAATCTCTCTCGCTTTGAGGTTGAAGGCTTCGACTGCGGTTGCATAAAGCGTGTAGCGAACATCGCGCCTTTTCCTGACGATGATCCGCACGGCGCCGCGCCATGCAGACATCGATGTTTGTGTTCAAAGCGTCGCAAGAGAATACTTTCTCCCGGTTTTGGCTGGAGCAGACAAATGAACAAGCGGGCTATAACCGGTGCGGCAACGATGCTCGCACTGGCCGGCGCAGCGCATGCGCAAAGCAGCGTCACCCTTTACGGGCTGATCGACGCCGGACTGACCTACACGAATAACCAGATCACCGGGACGGGCAGTGGACACAGCAACTGGGAGATGACGAGCGGCGCCGTCCAGTACAGCCGATGGGGACTTCGCGGCGCTGAAGACCTGGGCGGGGGATTGAGCGCCGTCTTCACACTGGAAAACGGTTTCAACCTGAACAACGGGCAGAATTCGTCGAGCAACCGGATCTTCAATCGCCGGGCCTATGTCGGCTTGTCGAGCCGCGATTACGGCGCGCTCACGCTGGGCCGTCAAAGCGACAGCATGGTCGACTTCGTCGCGCCGCTTTCGTTGACGGGCACTGAATTCGGCGGCACGCATTTCGCGCATCCGTTAGACAACGACAACCTCAACGATTCGTTTCAGATCAATAACTCCGTGAAGTACACGAGCCCGAATTTCGCCGGGTTCAAGCTGGGTGCGTTGTACGGCTTTTCCAATCAGGCAGGTGGATTCACGAACAATCGCGCGTATAGCTTTGGCATGTCGTATGTATGGGGGGCGCTGGATTTCGGTGCTGGTTATCTCCAGCTCAACAGTTCTGCGCGGACGCCGGGACAGTTGAATACGAATGGCGCAGTCACCGATACGACGGGCGCGTCCCTGCAGGGCGCGCTTTCGCCGACGGGAGTGCCTTTAGGCGTGCTGGCCAGCAGTCAGAAAACCTTCGGCCTCGGCGTGAACTATACGTTCGGCCCGGCTGTGGCAGGCTTCGTGTACTCGCACAGCAAGCTCGCCCAATTCTTTCAGACCGGCCTGAGTGGGACTTTCCAGAACTTCGAGGGCAACTTTCGCTATGCGCTGACGCCGGCGGTCGAGCTTGCAGGCGCGTACACCTACTCGCGTGCCGGCGGAAACGGCGGAGGCGGCATTCCCCATTGGAATCAGCTGAGTGCGATGGCCGACTACCGCTTCTCGCGGCGCACCGATGTCTATTTGCAAGGCGCGTGGCAACGGGTGAGCCCAAGCGGCACTTCGCCATTGGGCGTGGCATGGATTAACGGCGTGAGCGCGCCGTCTTCCACGACCAATCAGGTCGAGGCGACCGTCGGCTTGAGACATCGCTTCTGATGCACGCGGTCTGACCGGATTCGCTGCTTTTAAGGCGCGTGAAGATCCCGGAAATGACAAACGACAAAGCGGCACTAGCCGCTTTGTCGTTCTTCTTCGTTGATGCCGTTAAGCAACCGTCAATCGGCGCTTAATCGGCACGCACTTTCACATATCGGCCTGGTGCGGCCTCGATCGGCTTGTGCTTCGCGTTGCCAAGTGTCGTACGCGCTTTCACCTGCTCGCCCGCATGCCGCTTGACCCACTCGATCCAGTGATTCCACCAGCTGCCCGGCTGCTTTGTCGCCGATGCGAGCCACTCGTCTGCATTGCTGCCCGCCGCATCGTTCGTCCAATAGCTGCGCTTGTTCTTCGACGCCGGATTGATCACGCCCGCGATATGACCGCTTGCGCCAAGCACGAATTCCGTGTCGCCGCCCAGCAGTTGCGTCGAGCGATACGCGGATTGCCACGGAACGATGTGATCTTCTTCCGTCGCGAGCAGATAGCTCGGCATGTCGATGCATCCGAGATCGACAGGCGTGCCGCACATCGTGAGCTTGCCCGGCACGCGCAGATTGTTCTCCAGATACATGTTGCGCAGATACCAGCTATACATCGGCCCAGGCAGATTGGTCGTGTCCGCGTTCCAGTACAGCAGATCGAATGCAGCCGGCGTCTTGCCCTTCAGGTAGTTGTTCACGACATACGGCCAGATCAGATCGTTGGCGCGCAGGGTCTGGAAGACGAAGCCGAGTTCGCGTCCGGGGTAGAGGCCGCCGCGTCCGATCGTCTGCTCGCGCATCGACACGCCCATCTCGTCGATGAACACGCCGAGATCGCCCGGCTCGCTGAAGTCGAGCAACGCCGTCAACAGCGTGACGCTCGCCACCGACTCGTCGCCGTTCGCGCGCATCACGGCGAGCGCCGACGACAGCATCGTGCCGCCGACACACCATCCCAAAGCATTGACCTTGTCGGCGCGGCTGATCGTGCGCGCGACGTCGATCGCCTTCATCACACCCTGTTCGAGATACGTGTCCCACTCCGTCTGCGCCATGTCCTGTTGCGGATTACGCCACGACACGAGAAAAACCGTGAGGCCCTGTTCGCACGCAAAGCGCACGAAAGAGTTTTCCGGCTGAAGGTCGAGGATGTAGAACTTGTTGATGCAAGGCGGCACGATCAGAAGCGGACGTTGCGCGACTGTCGGCGTGAGCGGCGCGTACTGGATCAACTGGAACAGATCGTTTTCATAGACCACCGAACCTTCCGATGCGGCAACGCTGCGGCCCACTTCGAACGCGCTCTGATCGGTGATCGAAATCGTGCCTTGCTTCAGATCTTCGAGCAGATGTGTGAAGCCTGAAAGCAGACTCGATCCCTTCGATTCGACCGCTTGCCGGATGACCTCGGGGTTCGTTGCGGCGAAGTTCGCGGGGCTGGTGAGGTCGATGAACTGACGCGCGAAGAAACGCAGCTTGTGCTTTTCCTTTTCATCGAGCGTGCTCGCCTCGACCAGCTCTTCGAGCATCCTTGCGTTGAGCAGGTAGCTCTGTTTCAGAAGGTTGTACCAGGCATTGCTGGACCAGTCTTCCGCGTGAAAGCGCCGGTCGCCGCGCTCGGGCTCGGCCACTGACTTCGGCTTCGCGCCGATCACGCCTGCAAACGCGCTGCTCCACAACTCCGTCTGCCGTTGCCAGTAGTTGGCGCTTGCCTGCATCACGATGTTGCGCGCACCGGATGAAACGGGGTAGATGTCCTTGCCGTTGGCGTCGAGCACCGTCATGTCATGTACGTTGGTGACGGGCATTGACTGCCAGAAATTGAATCCGGCCTTGAGCCAGCCCATCGCGAACTCGTCCGGCATGCTGAATGGCATTTTCATATCAGACCCGCTGTCATGCGTTGATCGCTGCGGAAACCGCGCTGTCTTTGACACGATCGCCGCGCGAAGTCGGCATGACGATCGCGTCGCCTTCGATCACGACTTTACTGCCAACCGTGCAAACCGTCGACAGCACGACGCGGCGCTTTTCGTGCAGCAGTTCCTTGATGGTCACCTCGGCCTGAACCGTATCGCCGGGGCGAACGGGCGCCTTGAAGCGCAGGTTTTGCCCCAGGTAGATCGTGCCCGGGCCGGGCAGGCGGCCCGCAATCGTCGCGGAGATGATGCTCGCCGTCAGCATGCCGTGCGCGATGCGCCCTTTGAAGGGCGTCGTTTGCGCGAACTGCTCGTTGATGTGCATTGCGTTGATATCGCCAGATGCGCCAGCGAACATCAGAATGTCCGCTTCCGTGATGGTCTTCGCGAAGGTCGCGCTCATGCCTGGTTGCAGGTCTTCGAAGTCGTATCCGTTAAGCTCGTTCATGGTTCTTCCGTTTGCTGGGTTGGCGTACCGCCGCTTCATAGTCGTGCTACGCCTTGGTCATGCAGTGACCGTCGATTCGGCCTGTATGTCAGGACTGAATCGTACTGTCAGGACGCTTCCGTCTAATGTCCAAAGCTGCCGATGTAGTGACAAAACATGCCATCCTGGCTTTCGCGGCACGAGACGATGTGCGAGAACCGCAAGCCGCCGCCGGTTGCAAAACCACTCGGCGAAGCATGCATGCTTCTTCGAATCACCTTGCGTTGAGGGCCATTTCACCCGCGTTATGGCGGGTATGCGTCGCGCGAATCAGCGCGTTCGCGTCGCGTGCAATGCATCGGAATCCAGATGATTTAGCGCACGGATATGAAGATTCCAAAAAGCAAATGAGTGCGGTCAAAACTGAAATTCACGGATGCAATTCTGAAACGGACCGGAATTCTCGTGTTCATATAAAGTCTTTGTAAATCAATCGACTAGCTGAGCGTTCATCGAAGTGGCCCGGTACTTGCTGATATGACTGTTCGCATGACATTGGCAGAAACGGACATCAAATCACCAACGGGAGTTAACGATGAGCCACGAAATGGGAAAGACGGAGAACAAGGATCTGGAGCGCAGCGAACAACAGCATGGCGATGGAGTGGACGCGCATGGCGCGCCGACGCAGTCGCGTGCGAACTGGGCATGGACGGGCGCAACGGAACACTATGACTGGATGGATTCGCACGGGCCATTCGCCAACCTCGACTGAGCCGCATCGTTAATTGAAGAACAGGCGCGCCGCGTGCGAGTGATGGTCACTGGCATGCGGAATGTGGCTGCTGTTGCGATAGGAAGTGCGGCGCGGAAGTTCGGCGGCTGGCTGACCCGTCACGACCGCTTTGGCGGCGTGCGCACACCGTCGCCATACTGCCGGATGTCTTGCGGCGCAAGGCCGTAGGCACGTCGAAACGCGCGCGTGAAGTCCGACGCGCTTTTGAAGCCGTGAGCATAGGCGATGTCCTGCACCTGAACGCCGGGCCATGCGACCAGCTCGGCGGCGGCGGCGCGCAGGCGCACATGCGCACATGCGCACATGCCGGATATATGCGCCAAGCCCGCGCTGCGCGCATTGTCCTGGGAGATCCGCGCGATCGTCCTGTCTTGCGTGATGCGGTCGACGTAGCAGTCGGCGAACAGGAATTCACCCACGGCGTAACGGTCGATCCAGCCGCGAAACGGCTGCCCGTGTGCATCGCGCGTCGTCAGGAGATCGACCACGCCGATCATGCGGTCGCACCACGCGAAAAGCTGCTGCTGGATCGGCAGCGCGCAAACGTCGAAGTGCTGGTGCGCGATTTCGAGCAGCTGGGCCGGGTCGAGGGCGACGGGCAGATCCTGAAAGTGCGTCTTGACGGCGGGCATAGTGACGGTCTGGTGGCTAGTTGAAGAGCTTCGACGTCTCCACCAGAATGACGTCAATGTTCGCAACGAACGCTTGCCCGTCGTGCTCCGTCATCGGGGACGCGGCTGAATGTAAAGGAAAACATGAAGCGACTGTTCATCGCTGCGCTCGCAGCCTCCTGTTTCGTGCCATGCGTTCGCGCGCAAAGCAACGCGCCCGGCCCGCTCGTCACGCCCACGGGCGAACTGCAATTCGTGCGCGTCGACCGCGATTTCGTCGGGATGCTCGACAAGGCAGTTTTCGATCGCTTCGACGCCAACGCGCTCACGCATTTCGATGACGTCGGCAACGCCAATCACACCGTCACGCGCATGCTTGTGCAGACGGATTCCGGCCCCGTGCTGTACGACTTTCGCCACCATCCGCCGGTTGTGCAGCGCTCGGGTAAGCGCATGACGGTCAAGCGCGTGTTCTGGCAAGGCGATGAAGTCGTGATGCAAAGCTCGCAGGGCTGGTTCCGGTTCAAAGGCGGCGTGTTGACGAAGCTGCAGTCGTCTACGACGACTTTCCATTGAATGCGCACGCGCCCCGAACATACGCTTGCCAGCGATGACATACACACGCTCATGTCGGCGATCGTGCGAAGGTGCTGCGCGGTTGTCGTCATAACCGTGATTGCGGTTGCAATGCCAACGCGCGCCCATGCGGACACCGGGCGTACAGATTCCCGACTGACGGGTGATGCCGTCGTCAGCACGTGGCGTACCCTGCGCGCCGTCGATTGCGCCCGCTGTCATGGCAAGGACTATGAGGGGCTGGCGGCTCCCTCGATCGTCGAGTACGCGCGCACGCGGAGCCGTGAGATGTTTGTCCGGATGGTTCTTGACGGCGAGCCGTCGCGCGGAATGCCCGCATATCGCGACAATCCGTCGATCGCCGCGCACATCGACGATATTTACCGGTACTTTCTTGGCCGTGCCGACGGCACCATCCCCGCCGATCCGCGGCCGCCGCAACGTTAGTGAGAAATGGGCAGGCTGCTGGCGATGCAGCGGGCCGTTACGTGCGGTTCAAGAACTCGATTTGCGTTATCTCGTCGGGGACGCCTGTGATGCGGTACATAGCCTGGCGTTAGATGGGTGCACGTCCAATTCGTTAGCGTTGATCCGTGCGCCCACGAACCGACGCGTGAAATATCTGGTTCGCGCAATACGTGTTCACTAGCGCGAAGCACGCGGCTTCAGAAGATTTTCCCGAATTTGCTATCGAAGCTCATCACACGAATCGGTCCATTTTTTCGCGGCCGGTGTTTGAACTAGCATTAGCTTGGTGAGGCATTCGAGCGTCATAACCGGGTATCCGCAGAAGAAACAGCTTCCACGATTACTGCTGACGATCTGCGCGGATACAGGTATCGGCCGGAGTCCAGCAGGAACCGGCAAGTTCACGACGCGCGGCCGCCTTGTCGACGCTGACGCAAGGAGAACTGAAATGGGATTGTCGTGGCAACAGGGTCCGCTCTCCTCGGGAGCAATCGGCCGGTTTCTCGTACCCGAATCACTACCCAGCAGACTGTTGTATGCGGAGCCGCTGCGCCGGCGCATGCGCGTGCGTTTCGGTGGAGCCTGGATCGCGGATAGCGAGCACGTCATTCTCCTCTTCGAACCGGGCCGCTATCCCGTCGCCTACTTCCCCGAGAGCGACATCGTGCCCGGTACGCTCGAACGCATCGAACACACCACCCGACACGCCGATCTCGGAGCGACATCGTGGTATGTCGTTCACTCGGGCGAGCAGGCTGCGCAACGAGGGGCCTGGCAGCATACCAGCCTGCCCGCATACGCAAGCGAGTTGCAGGCGCGCGTCGCGTTCGCGTGGCGCGCGATGGACGCCTTCTACGAGGAGGACGAGCGGATCATCGGTCATGCCGCTGACCCGTACCATCGCATCGACATTCGCCAAACGTCCCGCAAGCTTGTCGTGAGGCATGGCGATCGCGTCGTCGCGGACACCACGCGGCCGCTCGTTCTCTATGAATCCGGCTTCG
Source organism: Paraburkholderia phymatum (assembly GCF_038900715.1). Classification (GTDB taxonomy): domain Bacteria; phylum Pseudomonadota; class Gammaproteobacteria; order Burkholderiales; family Burkholderiaceae; genus Paraburkholderia; species Paraburkholderia phymatum_A. Next base: position 49,722 of record NZ_JAYMRZ010000031.1, read on the forward strand.
CGCCGCGCTGGTACATTCCTCGCGACGACATCAACGAATCCGCCTTCACGCTTGCGAAGACTCAGACCTTCTGTCCCTACAAGGGAATTTGCAGCTACTACGACATCGGTGATGCGCGTATGGCGGCGTGGTTCTATCCCGAGGCCTATCCTGAGGTCGAGCGAATCTCCAACATGGTGTCGTTCGAGCCGGACATCGTCTCCGTCTATCTCGACGGCACCCAGCTCCGTCTTGAAGCGGGCCAGTCCGTGGTCCCGCATGGCCCCGACCGCGAACTCACGGTCGACGAAGTGCGCCCGGACCGCAAGCGGTGATAAGCCGACATCGGCGGCGAGTTCGCGCGGTTGCGGAGAAGGAACATGCCTAGACTACTTTCGGTGAACGTCGGACTTCCACGCGATATCGAATGGAAAGGCCGCACCGTGCACACCGGAATCTGGAAGGACCCGGTGCACGGCCGCTGTTGGGCCAGGCGACTGAATCTCGACGGCGACGGCCCAAGGCGATCTGGCTGGGCACGGCGGGGAGCAGCGCGCCGTCTTCGTCTATCAGATCGAGTCACATCGCTACTGGCAGGCACAACTGAAAAGGACCGACTTTGTCTTCGGGCAGTTCGGCGAGAACTTTACGATTGAAGGGCTGCCCGACACCGTCGTGTGCATCGGCGACCGTTATCGGATCGGCAATGCGCTGTTCGAAGTCACGCAGCCTCGCGTTACCTGCTATCGCGTCGGCATCCGCACGAACGAACCCCGCATGCCGGCGCTGCTGACATCCAGCAGACGACCTGGCTTCTATCTTCGCGTCCTCCAGGAAGGCGAAGTCGGGGCCGGAGACGAGATCGTCAAAGTGGCAGAAGCAACGGAGCGAATGACCGTTGCGGAGATCAACTCGCTCCTGTATTCGTCCGCTCATCCGCGGGATCAACTGGAGCGCGCGTTGCGGATCGAGGCGCTTTCGCCCGGTTGGCGCTGGTCAATTGAAGCGTTATTGCAGAGTCACGCGGGTGGCGCCGCAAGCGGAAATGCGGGGCTCGCGCCTGCGGCGGCTGCACATCTCGCTGCCGCGGGGTTTAAACCGCTTACGGTGACGGCGATCGAGCCTGAGTCCGCTGACGTCCTCTCGCTCACGCTGCGAAGCGCAGATGGTCAGCCGGTGCAACAGGCGCTCCCCGGTCAGTACGTGGTCCTGCGGCTTCAGCCGACGGTCGGCGGGCCTCCACTTTTCCGTAGCTACTCGCTCTCGGGTGCCGTCTCGACGGAAAGCTATCGGATCAGTGTAAAGATCGAGCCGAACGGGGCAGCGGGACACTACCTGCATGAGCATGTCCATGTGGGCGACGTTCTCGATGTCAGCTCGCCGCGTGGAAGCTTTATCCTGCAACAGGGTGACGGGCCGGTGGTGTTGCTCAGCGCGGGTATCGGCGTGACGCCCGTTCTGGCGATGCTGCATGAGCTGTCGGCGGCGCGCTCGATGCGCCAGGTCTTGTGGCTCCACGCGGCTCGCGACGGACAGCACCACCCGTTCGCCGCCGAAGCCCGCCGACTCTTGCACGCGCTTGCACACGCCCGCAGCTATGTCTGCTACAGCAGGCCGGACTCGCGCGACCGGACGGGAGCGGATTTCGATGCCGCCGGTCATCTGTCCTATCCCGTCATGGAGCAAGCGGGCATTCCTTCGGGAGCGGATGTCTATCTTTGCGGGCCGACCCGCTTCATGGCAGAGATGAAACCGGCGCTCGCGACCTTGGGCATAGCGCCAGAACGGATTCATGTCGAAATTTTCAACGGCGGCGAGTCGTTGAATCCAGGTATTGTCGGTGCACCGACGCGAGCGCCGCATCTGCCGAAAGACGAGGCCGACACGGGCCCCCTCGTATCGTTCGCGCGCAGTGGCATTGCCGCGCACTGGAACGCATCGGCCTACCAGAGCATCCTCGAACTGGCCGAAGCGTGCGATGTGCCCGTGCGGTGGTCGTGTCGCACTGGCGTCTGTCACAACTGCGAGAGCGGATTGATCTCCGGGTCCGTCTCTTACGAGCCTGAGCCGCTCGATCCCGCTGCAAAGGGAAATCTCCTTATCTGCTGCGCGCGGCCACAGGATGACGTGGTGATCGATATCTGAGCCGCGTCGCTGCGCAACTTCACTGCACCGATGACGAACGTCATCGACTGTCGGAGATATCCGGCCGCAGATGAAGAATCAGGGCACCGCATATCAGGGCGAAGCTGACGCGCGGCGCGACGAGTGCAACCAGCATGGCGGTCGTGAAGCCCGCCAGGACAGCGACCGACCGGCGCCTCGCGATGCGTCGCATACGGGCGGATACCAGCGCGGCATCCGTGTGGGCCAATACTTCGCGCTCGAAGAAGTTATAGGCAATGTCGATGCACACGAACAGGCCCGCATAAAACACGACGGGATTCGATGCGAGCTTTGTGCGCGCAATCCATTCGGTTGCAAAGGGCAGCAGCGAAACCATGAACAGATGGATGAAGTTAATCCATATCAGCCGCAGCGTCGCGCGACCGACGAGCCGCATGAGGTGATGGTGGTTGATCCAGATAATGGCGATAAACAGGTAGCTCACCGCATAGCTGATAGCCCAAGGCCACAGGGGCAAGAGTGCGGAGAACGCCGGTTGCTCCGGTGCCTTGAGTTCCAGGACCATGATCGTCACGATCACCGCGAAGACTGCGTCTGAAAATGCGATCAGTCGATCCGCGGTCAGCTTTTTTTCTTCCATGGCAAGCTCCTTTTTTCGTGGCCTTTCATCCTTCGGAACTGGATGCCGCACTCGTCACGCGCGCTGTCGTGTGGCGACTTCATCCCGCTTGACCGCATGATTCGGCCGGATGTCGGCGGCATGCTCCGCGCTGGCTGCGGCCGCTTCCCTCCGGGTATGAGAGCCCGGCGTCTATCGGCCGCGTGTCACACCCACCGGGCGCGTGATGGTGTTCACGACGATTCTGGAACCTTTGTGCGCCACTTCCACTATTTTGTTAGAGCGAACGCGTCGCGACCCGGGCGTACAGCGACTCAAGTATTGCATCGACCGCAAACGGTCCCGCGCCGCTAAAGAGCAGAGCGATTAGCCCGGCGACATACAGCGCATCGGTCTCGTATCCGGGTGGCCCGAACTGCGGAACCCCATTCACGACGGACATCAGTTTGATCGACGTGAATCCGTATTGCAGATGCACCGTGAAGGTGGCGACGAGCAGCACCACGATCATCGGCACCGCGACGAGCGGCACAAATGCGCCAATCAAAATCGCAAAGCCGCCGAGCAGTTCGACGACGATAGTCGCCCACGCCATCCAATGCGGCGCGGGCACGCCGAGCGCATGCAGGATGGCGGCGAAGTTCTCAGGATGCTTGATGATTTTCGCGTATCCATGCGCGATGAAGCCATAACCGACGATGAAGCGGATCGGCAGCGGCGAATAGCGGGTCAAGCGTGCGGCAAGCCATGACGGATCGAAAACGGCAAGAAGGGAGCGGAGGCTGTTCATGAGCAGACGTGGGTAGCTGTGAGGAAAAGAGGCACGCTTCGCTGTGCGTCGTGCGTCCGGTGGGCGGCGATCTCAGACGCCCACTCCATAGATCGACCCGATATCGAATGCGGTTACAGCGGGACACACGTTTCCATGAACGGCGGTGTTCGAGGACCGACGGCACCAGGCCGGAAAAGCGAACCTGAAGACTCGATGAGCTGACGCATGCGCGACGCGCCGCTGACGGAATACGAGTGCGTGGTCGATCTCATCAGCGAATTCTGGCGGTCGGACGTCTGCCAATCGTCGGCGGTTGTGGCGGCATCGGCGCAATCGACTGATCTGGATTCGCGATCCGGTCCGCGCGTGCTTGCGGTTGCTCACCACCGCATCAACCGACGGCCGAGCACTGCGCCAGCCAACGTCGGTGCCGCCATACCGAGCAGATACCACGTCGCCCAGAACGGTGCCTCCATCTCCGGGCAACGCAGGCAATACGTCAGAGCGCCGATCGCGCCGGCCAGCAAGCCCGTCGCTGCGCCGGCGAGCGCGGGGCGTGTCGGCGCCAGTCTGCGCATCGCTCGCAGCAGCATGAACAGCGCAGGAATGGACAGCAGCGCGATGTTCAGCGAGCACGTGCGCCATGTATGGCCGAGGATCAGCGTGCTGCGCGAATCGGCGGACGCGGCGGCCAGCGTCGCCAGCGCGACGAGCCACACGACGACGAACGGCGCGAGCAGCGCGTGCCATGCGCGCCCCACGCGCACGCCGGGCTGCGAAAGCCGTGACGCCACGCATACGGCGGCGATGGTGATCGACAGCGGCAGCGCGACCTTCAGCCAGAACGCGGTCAACGCGAGCCGCGCGATCAGCGCTTGAACGGGTATGCCGCCGGGCACCACGAACGCGAGCATCAGCAGCGCCGCGACGAGGCTGAACGCGACGCCGCCGCCGAGCCGGCACGCCACCGCCGATCTCGACGGCGCGCGCGGCCCATCCGCGAGCATGACGATGAGCTCCTCAGTCTTCATCGGTTTTTCCCCTGATTTTCGCAGCGAGCGCTTTCAGCCCGCGATGCACGCCCACCTTCACGGCCGATTCGGTGAGCCCTGTCGTGGCCGCTGTTTCGGCGACGGAATGTCCCCATATCTTCGTGTGCTCGATCGGCTCTCGCTGACGCGCGGGCAGCGTCGCCAGCAGGCGCGTGAGGTCGCGGCGCGCTTCGAACGAGTCGATGGGCGATGCAGCGATTGCGTCGACATCGTCGTCGAGCGGCTCGAACAGCTCGCCACGGCGCGCGTTCGCGCGAAAGTGGTCTGCCAGCTTGTAGCGCACGATCGCGCTGATCCATGCGGTGAGCGGCACATCGGGTCGGAAGGTGTCGAGCCCCTTGTGAACGGCAATGAGCACTTCCTGAACCAGATCCTCGACGTCGGCTTCCTGCTGCCACAGATGGTTGCGCAGACGGATGCGCAGGTGCCTCGCCAATTCGCAGAGAAAGCGGCAGTACGCGTGCTTGTCGCCGGCTATCGACGCTTCGAGGAGCACGGTAAGTCGGCGCTCGGCGTCCGACACGGTCGCGCTTTCGCGGCCGCGCGCGGTTCGGCTGCTGTCGTCCGAAGCGGGTGCCATTGTCGCGAGCGTCGTCATCGCGAGAGCAATGCACGGGCGGAAGGCAGCGTCAGCGCATGAAAGCGCGCTAACGCCGGTGCCGCATCGACGGTGATGAAAAGCGAAGCTGGACGGCGCATGGTCGTGACGTGTGAGATCGGATGACGCCCGGCCCGGACATGATTCGGACCGCGCGACGCGCGAGGGTGATTAATGAGTAGATCGGCCGAATACGCGCTGTGGTTACACGCGTCGCCTGATGAATGCGCGATCAGGAAAAAATTCCGTCCGCAATCGTCTATGGAATCGGTCGAGCTGACCGACCCGATCGTTCAACGCGCGGGCGCTTGCTGTCCATCGGCGACGCGCGCCGCGCCGACGATCGTGCCATCGGACGCTTCGAGCAGTACCGCCATGTGTTCGCCCGTAACGGCGTTCGCGTGCAGCGTGAGCGGCGCGCCGGACCATAGGCCGATCGGCGCGAAGCCGCGCACGATGTTCGACTCGGTGAGCGTCCGGCCTGCGTTCTCACCGAGTCCGATCGGCGTGACGTGGCGCGCGTCGTAGCCGACCAGCAGTACACGTGCGTGTCCTCGCCCAGGGCCGATCGATACCGACACGCTGCCGCCTTCGCGAGCGGCGTTGACTGTCGCGAGGGTGACGCCTGTCGATTTCGCGTCGTCGATGGCCGAGCTGGCTGCGCCGCGATTCGAGCCGACCACTTCGGCCTTGCCGTCGATCACCATTTCCGGCGTGTATGCAAAGTCGCGGAACCGCTTGACGTACTGCGCCTGACGCGCATCGACGGCTTCGAACGAAAACGGATCTTTCCAGCCGAGCTGGTTCCAGTATGTGACGTGAAATGCGAGCGGCAACACGTCGGTGCGCGTGTCGCTCAGTTCCGACAGATAGCGGTCGGCGGGCGGGCACGATGAACAGCCCTGCGACGTGAACAGCTCGACGACGACGGGACGCGGCCCGGCGGCGAATGCGTGCGATGCGAGCAGCGTCGCGGCCCCGGCGCAGATGACAGCGAGAGAACGGGCGAACATGTGCTGACTCCTGATGACGACGGTATCGTTAGTTCGATTGGCGGCGCGTGCGGGTTAGAGTTGCGTCAGCGAAGAAACCGAGGTACGTCGGCGTGTGCGCCGAGTGTGGCGCTTCGGCGGTGGTGTTGGCCGCCGCGCGCAATCCAGGCGAGCGCCTCGTCGACGGCGCGCGGCAGAGTGATGGTTCAAGTTAGTTCGTTGGCCGCGCGACAACGGTTACACGTCGGCAGTAGACAGGCTCCGACAGGAGGCCATCGCGCTCAGCTGCCGAAATAGATGTTGCAGAAACTGACGGGCCCCACACAGTCGTCATGCGGCGTGGGAGGAGTCTGCATCGGCATCTTCGAGGCATCCTTCGAAGCGCCCGATTCCGTGTTGCCGCTCGCCTGCGCGCCAACGCCGCTGTCGTGCGCGTGTGTCGCGCGCATCTGGTCGACCTGATGCTGATAGACGGGGCTCACGTCCGGATACGACGCATCAGTGACGAACGACAAGCCGTTCTGCTGCGCCTCGATCAACTGTTGCCGCACCTGTTCGCGCGTCAATCCCTGAGCATGCGCAGCGCCCACATAAGCGGCTGAAGCAAACGAAAGCATCGCGATACCGACGAACTTGTGAACTCGCATGGTCCTGTCCTCCTTGCTAATGAATGTTGGGGCGACATGCGCGGCGTCACGAATCAACGTTCGCGTGTGGCGCGTTGCGTTGGTCTTTGGGTCGATCAGGCGCGCATATCCCAACGCGCTGCACGCGCAGCGCGGCGTACCGGCGAACGTCGGACGCATCGGTTTGCGTCGTGCTTCGTTGCGGTTGCAAAGAGTAGATCGGGGTGATCGAAGCGGTGGTTACATCGTGCCGAAGTTCGAGATGCAAGAGATGAAGCTCGAATTCGCGGTCGTGGCAGCGACCGTTCCGGTATGGGTGGCCGCATGCGGCGCGGATCGGATCGAACCAAGGATCGGTCCACCCGGATCAACCATGATATATTGAATATCTAGAGCTTCTCCCGGGCTGGAAGGTCCATCACCGCGCGCAACGCGCGTTCATCTCCAGGTTCCGCAATGTTCGACCCTTCGCTGTTTGGCCGTCTTTCGTTCACGCACGCCGAGCCGGGCAAGGGCCCGTTGCCGCCCGGCCGTCATCGTCTGGGAATCGTCGATGAGCGCGACGCGGTTCTGTTCGTGCCGACCGGTCTCGATGCACAAGGTACGCAACCAGGTACGCAACGCCCCGTGCCGCTCTTCGTGATGTTTCATGGCGCGGGCGGTTTCCCGGAGAAGGTGTTGCCGTTCATCGAAGAGCACGCCGAGCGCGACAAATTCCTCGTGCTCGCGCCGCATTCGATGTATCCGACGTGGGACATCGTGATCGGCGGAAGCGGTCCGGACCTCGAGCGGCTCAATCGGGCGCTCGTCGAAGTGAGCACGCGCTATCGCATCGACCGTGGCCGCCTCGCGTTCGCGGGCTTCTCGGACGGCGCGAGCTACGCGCTGTCGATCGGCATCACGAACGGCGACATCGCAAGCCACGTGATCGCGTTTTCCGGCGGCTTCATGTCGGTCTTCATGCAGGAGGGCGTGCCCAAGGTATTCATCGCGCACGGCTTGCGCGACGAACAGCTTCCCATCGAAACCAGCGGCCGCGCGAACGCAGTGAAGCTGAAGTCAGCCGGCTATGACGTGCAATACGTCGAATTCAACGGCTTGCATGCGATCCAGCCGGCCGTCGTCGGCATGGCGATCCAGTTCTTCCTCGGCTAGCTTGCGCGAAGTCGAGCGCCGCGCCACCGGACCACAACCGATACGAGTGCGTTTATGGACTTTGAAATTCCGGAATCACTGGTGCATCCTCTGCTCGCGATGATCGAATCCGAATCGCCGCTGGCGCGACAGCTCAATCAGCACAGTGCGTGCCACGGCAACATGCTGGTGTCGAGCAAGCTGTTCGATTCGAAGTCGCTGAATACGCTGTATTCGCTGAGCAAGGCGAACAACGAGCGCGCGCTGATGTTCCAGATGCTCGCGCTCGACAACATCTACAACGCGCCGCAGGCACGCACGATTCCGGGCCTCGATCAACTGGTGCCGGGCTTGATCGCGTATCTGTCGCGCGATGCGATCGACGGCTGGCTGTACAAGCGCGCGAAGGACGGCACGCTGCTGCCGTGGCTCGTGCGCCGCATGCGTTACGTCGAACCCGAGCAGGGCATGCCGTATGTCGTCATCGATATGCTGGCGAACACGATGCAATCGGCGAACTCCGAGCACACCGACCCGCACATGCGCCTCTCAGGCATGACGACATCGCTTGTGTTCAACCGTCTCGACGTCGCGAACCGCACGATCCCCGAACTGCTCGCCGAATTCGGCTTCTACAAGGAGTGTCCGGAATTCAAGCGCGAATACGAGCAGTACGCGCGTCGCTTTCTGGCGTTTCAACCGCGCTTCGGCGCGCAGTTCGTCGTGTCGAAAGCGACCTTTACCGTCGATGCGAAGGGCGCCGCGGAGTTGACACGAATTGTCGATGGTGTGAGCGCAAAGTGCGTCAACGACGAGGAGACGCTGGAGCGGCGCTTTCAGATGACAGCCGATGCCGATTTCTGGCGCGGCGCGAATGTCGCCGGCGGCTTCGACAAGGTGCCGCTGCATTGCTACGTCTGCCTGTATCACCTGGAATGGCACCGGAATATCTGGGTGCACGTGCAGAACATGACCGAGTACCAGTACCAGCCCGAACTGCGCGACAAGCTGGTTCTGCCCGAGCATCATCGCGATCTGATCGACATTCTGACGTCGAAGCTGAACGTGTTCGTGCAGGACTTCGTGCCGGGCAAGTCGGGCGGCACGACGATTCTGTGCCAGGGCGCGCCCGGACTCGGCAAGACGCTGACGGCGGAGATCTATTCGGAAGTGGTCGGCAAGCCGCTGTACCGCGTGCATTCGGGGCAGCTCGGCACGACGGCGGCATCCGTCGGCGCGACGCTGTCCGGCATCTTGCAGCGCGCGACGCGCTGGGACGCGATCCTGCTGCTCGACGAAGCGGACGTCTACATCCGCCGCCGCGACAACGACCTCGAGCACAACGCGATCGTCGCGGAGTTCCTGCGCACGCTCGAGTACTTCAACGGCTTGCTGTTCATGACGACCAACCGGATCGACGATGTCGACGACGCGATCCTGTCGCGCTGCATCGCGAAGATCCAGTACGAGACGCCGCCGGGGCGCGATGCCGTCCGTCTATGGAAGCTGCTCGCCGAGCAGTTGGGCGCGGACATCGACGACGATCTGATCGAAACGCTGACGAGCGCCTACCCGAAAGCGAGCGGCCGGGACATCAAGGAACTGCTGAAGCTGACCACGCGCTATTGCCGCGCGAAACAGATTCCGCTGTCGGAGCAGGCATTCAGGACGTGCGCGATGTTTCGCGGGCATGCGTGACCGCGTGCGTTTGTAACGCTAATGCTAATGCTCACGTCAGCGGTGCGCGGATGACAGCGTGACGTATCGAGAGGGCCGGGGCCATTTGCATGTGCATGGCCCGGCCGATCTCTTCACGCATTACGCGCGCTTCACTTTCTTCACGCGAGGCTTTGCGTCGTCAACGGCAGCGCATGAACGCGCTTGCCCGTGGCCGCGAAAATCGCATTCGCAACAGCCGGCCCGACAGGCGCCACGCCCGGCTCGCCGATGCCCGTCGGCGCTTCCGTCGAAGGGACGATGTGCACTTCGACTTGCGGCATCGCGTCGATGCGCAGCACACGGTAGCCGTCGAAGTTGTTCTGCTCGATGCGGCCGTCCTTCAACGTGATCGCGCCATACAGTACAGCGCCCAGTCCGAAGCCGATGCCGCCTTCGATCTGCGCCGCGATCACGTCAGGGTTGATCGCCGTGCCGCAATCCACCGCGCAGACGACGCGATCCACCTTGACCTTGCCGTCCTTGTCGATCGAGACCTCGGCGACCTGCGCGACGAACGTGTGGAACGCTTCGGCCACTGCGATTCCGCGTCCCTTGCCGTGCGGCAAAGGCTTGTTGCTCCAGCCCGCCTTCTGCGCGGCCAGATCGAGCACGGCGCGCATGCGCGGCTGATGTTCGAGCAGATCGCGCCGGAACGTGTACGGGTCCTTGCCGGCTGCATGCGCTGCTTCGTCCATGAACGCCTCGACGGCAAAGGCCGTGTGCGAGCTGCCGACCACGCGCCACCACAGCACGGGCACACCCGTGCGCGTCGTCGACAGCTGGACCGAGATGTTCGGAATCGCATACGCGATGTTCGCGGCGCCTTCCACCGACGTTCCGTCGATGCCGTTCTTCACCATCGCTGCAAACGGCGTGTCGGCGACGATCGACTGGCCGACGATCCGGTGCTGCCAGCCGACGAGCTTGCCGTCGCGCGTGAGTCCTGCTTCGAGCTTGTGGAAATACATCGGCCGATAGAGACCGCCGTGGATGTCGTCCTCGCGCGTCCACTGAAGCTTGACGGGCGTGCCGTTCGCGCCGAGCGCCTTCGCAATCGACACCGCTTCGGAGATGTAGTCCGAGCCCGGATTCGCGCGCCGGCCAAAGCTGCCGCCCGCATACAGCGTGTGAATGCTGACCTGCTGCGGCTGCAAGCCCGCCGCGCGCGCGGCGTTCGCCTGATCGATGGTCTGGAACTGGTCGCCTGCCCAGATTTCGCAGCTATCGGCTGTGAGCTTGACGACGGCATCGAGCGGCTCCATCGGCGCGTGGGCGAGATACGGGAACTCATAGCTCGCGGAAATCTTGCGCGCCGCGCCCTGAATCGCCTTCGAGGCGTCGCCTTCGGTGCGAGCGGGCAGGCCCTGCTTCTCTGCGATCTTGCGATACTCGGCCATGATGTCCGCCGAGCTGCGCTTCTCCGCGTGCGAGTCGTCCCATTCGATCTTCAACGCATCGCGGCCCTGCTTCGCTGCCCAGAAGCTCTTGCCGACGACGGCGACGCCGCGCGGCACCTGCACCACATCGACGACGCCGGGCACCGCCTTGGCCGCCGACGCATCGAACGACTTCACGGTCGCGCCGAACTGCGGCGGACGCTGCATCACGGCGACGAGCATGCCGGGGAACGTGACGTCGATCGTGAATTGCGCGGTGCCGTCGGTTTTCGACGGCACGTCGACGCGCGGCGACTGGCTGCCGATCAGCTTGAAATCCTTCGGGTCCTTGAGCGTGGCCTGGTCCGGCACGGGCAGTTTTGCTGCTGCCGTCGACAGCGATCCGTAGGTCGCGCGCTTGCCGCTCGCGTCGTGATAGACGACGCCGCGCTCGGTGCGCAACTCGGACGCGGGCACCTTCCATTGCTGCGCGGCCGCCGTGACGAGCATCACGCGGGCCTTGGCGCCCGCTTCGCGCAACTGCATCCACGAATTGGCCATCGCCGAGCTGCCGCCCGTTCCCTGTATCGTGCCGAACGCGAGATTCGCGTAGCGCTTCGCATCGGCGGGCGCGCTCTCGACGCGGACGTGCGTCCAGTCCGCGTCGAGTTCTTCGGCGAGGATCGTCGCGATGCCTGTGTACGCGCCCTGGCCCATCTCGACGTGCTTGGCGATCACGGTCACGCTGTCGTCAGTGCCGACTCGCAGAAACGCGTTCGGCGCGAACGTGCCGCTCGCCGTTTCAGCGGCGACCGCACGCCGCGACGTGCCGGCCCATTCGAAGCCGACGGTCAGCGCTAGTGCCGCCGCGCTGGCGCCTTTGAGGAACGTGCGTCGCGACGGACGCTGAACATCAACGATATCGGTCGTCATCGCTTTATCCCTTGTTGACCAGAGTTAGCGCTTCACTGCTTGCAGTGGTCCCATGCACGGAGGCGCGGTCGGCCAGAGTCAGCGCGTCAGCGCTGCCAGCGCGCCCAGCCAGACTTAGCCCCTCGCTCCCGTCCGACGCAACCTGATTGCGCATCGCCCCCGCCGCATCGTGAATCGCCGCGCGAATGCGCGTGTACGTCGCGCAGCGGCAGATGTTGCCGCTCATCGCGGAGTCGATGTCGGCGTCGGTGGGCTTCGGGTTTTGCGCGAGCAACGCAGCCGCGGACATGATCTGCCCCGACTGGCAGTAGCCGCACTGCGGCACCTGCAACTTGACCCATGCGGCTTGCACGGCCTTGGCCGGCTTGCCTTGCAGTCCTTCGATCGTCGTGACATGGCGGCCTTCGACAGCCGACAGCGGCGTGACGCACGAGCGTATCGGCTGCCCTTCGAGATGGACCGTGCACGCGCCGCATTGCGCCATGCCGCAGCCGAACTTCGTTCCGTGCAGGCCCGCGACTTCGCGGATCGCCCATAGCAGCGGCATGTTGGGATCGGCGTCCAGCGTCGTGGACTTGCCGTTGAGAACCAAAGTGGTGGACATCGATGACTCCGAGTGTGGATCGGGTGCTGATCGTTCGTGCTCGCGACGTTTAGCGGCCGGTGTCATACGGCGGGAGAACCGCGCGGCGGGAGAACTGCGGCGAAGCGCTCGCTGCGGTTGTCCGTGCTTTAACGGCCATGCCGTGCGGGGCGCTGACGAAGCAATGGGAACCTGAGGAGTGTGGCTCAAAGCGGGCGTTTTCTGTTATTCGGAAACTCTGGAAGTCTTGCCTAATCCTGCTGGACCGTTCGTCGGCCGGCGCGATGCAGGAGGCGTATATTCGCCATGTGGCGCGTCGATTCCGTCATGATCCCGACGATCAGGAGAGCCGCCGATGAACAATCGATCGTTGAAGTGCTCGCTCGCGGCCATCTGGCTCTGCGCGTTTGCGTCGGCGGGAATTGCGCAGGAAGCGCGCGTGATGTCCGGATCGACGCCCGTCTATGTCTCCGACTTCGAACTCGATGCGGCCAACGTGACGCCGGACCAAAGCCGGCTGAGCAGGGCGCGTCGCCTTGCAGGCAGCGTGTCCCCGCTGCATCTGACACAGCAGGACCCGCAGGCGAAGTCCCAACAGATCGTCGCCGGGATGTCCGATACGCTGATCGCCGATCTGCGGAGCAAAGGCGTCGATGCGCGCCATCTTTCCGGCGGCGCCGAAGTGCCTGCGCAAGGCTGGCTGGTGCGCGGCGTTTTCTTGAGCGTGGACGAGGGCAATCGCGTGCGGCGCGCCGTGGTGGGCTTCGGCGCGGGACAAGGCAAGATCGAACTCGCGATCGCAATCGATGCGTTGCCCAATCCGACGCCGCAACCGCTTTATCAGGAGATTGAAGGCCAATCGGGCAAGCACGCACCGGGTGCGATGGTCAAGCTCAACCCCTATGTGGCCGCGGCCAGGTATGTGATGGCAGGCAACGACGAGAAGGCAAACATCAAAGAGGTGGCGGGGCAGGTCGCCGATGCTGTCGTCGCGCGAATGAAAGAGCACGCCGACGCGCCGCAGCAGTGAGCGGCGCGCTCCCACCAACGCGCTTTCTCAGACGCGCCACGCCTCGCCTTCAGGAAAGCCGTGCTTGTCGAGCGACGCGGCCTTCATCTCGATGCTGTAGCCGGGGCGTTGCGGCGGCATGTAGCGTCCGTTGCGAATCACGACGGGATCGACGAAGTGCTCGTGCAGGTGATCGACGTATTCGAGCACGCGGTTTTCCAGCGAAGCCGACACGCAGATATAGTCGAACAGCGAAATATGCTGGACGTACTCGCACAATCCGACGCCGCCCGCATGCGGACACACGGGCACGCCGAACTTCGCCGCCATCAGCAGCACGACGATCACCTCGTTCAATCCGCCGAGACGGCAGCTATCCACCTGACAAAAATCGATGGCCTGCGCCTGGAGCAACTGCTTGAACATCACGCGGTTGTGGCAATGCTCGCCCGTCGCGACGCCGATGGGATGAAGGCGCTGGCGGATCGCCGCGTGGCCGAGAATGTCGTCGGGGCTCGTCGGCTCTTCGATCCACCACGGATCGAACTCCGCGAGACGCCGCATGTTCGTGACGGCTTCATCGACGTCCCATACCTGATTCGCGTCCATCATCAGCTTGAGGTTTTCGCCGATCTCCTCGCGCAATATTCGCGCGCGCCGCACGTCCTCTTCGAGATTGCCGCCGACTTTCTGCTTGAAGTGCGTCCAGCCCTGCGCGACGCCTTCGCGCGCGAGCCGGCGAATCTTGTTGTCGTCGTAGCCGAGCCAGCCGGCCGATGTCGTGTACGCCGGATAGCCGTGCGCGAGCATTTCCTTTTCGCGCGCGCCTTTCGTGCTCGCGTGACGATGCAGCATCGCAATGGCTTCGTGCGGCGTGATCGCGTCCGTCACATAGCGGAAGTCGAGACAGCGCACGAGTTCTTCCGGGCTCATGTCGACGAGCAGCTTCCACACGGGCTTGCCTTCCGCTTTGGCCCACAGGTCCCACACCGCGTTCACGACAGCCGCCGTCGCCAGATGGATCGCGCCTTTGTCAGGACCGATCCAGCGCAACTGACTATCCGATGTCACCTCGCGCCAGAAAGCGCCCATGTTCGCGGCGATATCTTCGAGGCGCTTGCCGATGACGAGCGGCGCCAATGCATTGACGGCCGCCACGCAGATTTCATTGCCGCGTCCGATCGTGAACGTGAGGCCATGACCCGCGAGCCTGTTCGGCGAATCGGTTTCGAGCGTGACGTAAGTGGCGGAGTAGTCCGGCGCGGCGTTCATTGCGTCGGAGCCATCAAGGGAACGCGAAGTGGGAAAGCGGATGTCCTGAACGGACAGCCTGGTGATCGTGGTCATCTGAGCAACCTCCCGGGGGCGATAGCTGTCGGCTTCCGTCTGCGAAGAAAGACGGACCGGCTCGTGCATGCAAGCGCCACGTAAGGCCCGATAAGGGAAATCACCGAGCGTATTGACTAAGCGTTTGCACGCGTTGACAACACTTCATTCACTTCCTAGCATGCTAGCATGTCTTAAGGAAATCAAGCGCGCCGTGAGCACTTCATCCGATGCAGCGAGTGCCGTCAGTAATCCGTATGACGCATTGCCGAAGATCAGGGGCGGCGAGCGGGGCAGCCTGACCGACGCAGTCGAACAGGCGCTGAGAGAAGCGATCGTGACGCTGGTGCTGGAACCGGGGATGATGATCGACAAGATCGCGGTCTGCGAACGGATGGGCGTATCGCGCTTTCCGGTTTCCGCTGCGTTGGCGAGGCTCGCGCATGCGGGCCTGGTCGAAGTGCTTCCGCAGCGCGGCACGCGCGTCAAGCCGATCGCGCTCGAGGACATTCGTCAGCATCTGTTCATCCGTAGCGCGCTTGAAGTCGAGACCGTGCGCGATGTCGCGCTGATGCACGACAAGGCGACACTCGATGCACTCGCAATCAATCTCGATGAGCAGCGCAAAGCAGTCAAGAGTGGTGAGCGCCTTGCATTTCATGTACTCGATCTGGCTTTTCACGAAGTTCTGCTCGACGCCGTCAATCTGCCGCGAGTGAAGGAAATCGTCGCGGTGTCGCGCAATGCACTCGATCGCGCGAGGCAATTGCTGGCAAGTCCCGAGCGGCTCGTGCATACGCTCGAAGAGCACGAGATCATCTTCGAAGCGATTCGCAGCGGAAAGGCGGACGTGGCGGCGAAAGCGATGCACGGTCATCTGGATCAGGTGGTCGCCGAGTTGCGCCGGTCTGCGAAGGAAAGGCCGGATCTTTTCGGGCCGTAACGACTCACACGATGATGAATCCGCGTACCTGAACGACTTTTATGCAGCGCCAAAGCTCGCTGCATGGGATCAAGGGGGTCCCGGCAATGTGTCTGGCTTTTCGTTCTGTTTCCAGTCCTGAAAGACAACGACGACCAGCGCTTCTCCCGTCCGCTTCCCGCGACGAGGCCATTGGCCGTCGTGTCGGAGCCGGCGGCCGTCAGCTATTTGTCGGCAGGTCCGCGCCATGACACCGCTCATTGCCGTCAATAAGCTTAGCAAGAGCTTTCCGGGTGTAAGGGCGCTGCATGAGGTCCAGTTCGAACTCATGGCGGGCGAAGTCCACGCGCTAATGGGCGAGAACGGCGCGGGCAAGTCGACGCTGATGAAAATTCTCGCGGGCGTCTATACGCGCGATTCGGGCGAGATTCTCTATGACGGCAAGCCCGTCGAGTTCACGTGTCCGCGCGACGCGCAGGCCGCGGGCGTCGGCATCATTCATCAGGAACTGCAACTGATGAATCATCTGAGCGTCGCGCAGAACATTTTCATCGGACGAGAGCCGCGCGGACGGCTCGGCCTCTTCCTCGACGAAGACAGGCTCAATGCGCAAGCCGCCGATATTCTCGCGCGCATGCACGTGAGGCTCGACCCGCGCAAGGTGGTCGGCACGCTGACGGTCGCGAGTCAGCAGATGGTCGAGATCGCGAAAGCATTGTCGTTCGACTCACGCGTGCTGATCATGGACGAGCCCACTTCCGCGCTCAATGACGCCGAGATCGCCGAGCTTTTTCGCATCATCCGTCAGTTGAAGGAAAGAGGTGTGGGGATCATCTACATCTCGCACAAGATGGATGAGCTGAAGCAGATTTCCGATCGCGTCACGGTGCTGCGCGACGGCGAATACGTCGCGACGGTGGCCACGGCCGACACCAGCGTTCAGGCGATCATCGGCATGATGGTGGGCCGCACGCTGGCCGACGTGACGCCGACGCACGGCACCACGGAGACGGGCGACGTCGCGCTCGAAGTAAAGCATCTCAACGCCGGCCCGCTCGTCAGGGATGTGAGCTTCACGCTGCGCAAAGGCGAGATTTTGGGCTTTGCCGGCCTGATGGGCGCGGGCCGCACCGAGGTTGCACGCGCCGTGTTCGGCGCCGATCCCGTCGAATCCGGCGATATCTTCGTGAACGGCTTGAGGGCGGTGATCAAAAGGCCAAGCGACGCCGTGGCGCGCGGGATCGGCTATCTGTCCGAGGACCGCAAGCGCTTCGGCCTTGCAACGGGGATGGACGTCGAATCGAATATCGTGATGTCCGACCTGGGCAAATTCCTGTCGCTCAAATTTTTCCTGCGCCGCACGCAGATGCGCAAGGCGGCGACCCGCTTCATCAGTCTGCTCGCGATCCGCACGCCTTCGCCGACACAGCCCGTGCGGCTTTTGTCGGGCGGCAACCAGCAGAAGATCGTGATTGCAAAATGGCTCGAACGGGACTGCGACGTGCTCTTCTTCGACGAGCCGACGCGCGGCATCGACGTCGGCGCGAAGAGCGAAATCTACAAGCTGCTGCGCTCGCTCGCCGGGCAAGGCAAGGCGATTGTGATGATCTCGTCGGAATTGCCGGAAATCCTGCGCATGAGCGATCGCATCGTGGTGATGTGCGAAGGCCGCATCACGGGCGAACTGTCCGCGAGCGAAGCGACGCAAGAGCGCATCATGCATCTCGCGACGCAGCGCGAAACCTTGAAAGCAGCCTGATTCTCAAGAGGTCGAGTACATGACACAGCCATCGGATACTGCCGCGCTGTCCAGCGAAAGACGAACATCGGGGCTGAGAGCCCGTGTCTTTTCGCCGACTGCCCTGCAAAAGCTGCTCGCTTTCACGAGCCTGATCCTGTTGCTGATCTTCTTCAGCTTCGCGTCGCCCGCATTCATGCAGATGGACAACATCCTCGGCATTTTGCAGGCGACGGCCGTCAACGGCGTGCTTGCGATCGCGAGCACGTTCGTCATCATCACGGGGGGCATCGATCTGTCCGTCGGCACGTTGATGACCTTTACGGCCGTCATTTGCGGCGTGTTTCTCACGTACTGGCATTTGCCGATGTGGATTGGCGTGGTCGCTGCAATTGCAACGGGTGCGGTCTGCGGAACGGTATCGGGCACGCTGACGGCGAAAATGAAGATCCCGCCGTTCATCGCGACGCTCGGCATGATGCTGCTGCTGAAAGGCCTTTCACTCGTCGTGTCCTCCGATCAGCCGATCTATTTCACCGACACCGAGAACTTCTACATGATCTCGCAGGACTCGCTGATCGGCTATTTCCTGCCCAGCGTGCCCGTGCCGAATGCGGTGCTGATCCTCTTCGCTCTTGCGATCGTGAGTTCGATCGCGCTCAATCGCACGGCGCTCGGCCGCTATACGTTTGCGCTCGGCAGCAATGAAGAAGCCGTGCGGCTTTCCGGCGTGAACGTGGACCGCTGGAAGATCGCGATTTACGGCGTGGGCGGCGCGATTTGCGGCGTCGCCGGACTGCTGATTGCGTCGCGTTTGAACTCGGCGCAGCCGGCGCTGGGCCAGGGCTACGAGCTGGAAGCGATTGCGGCCGTCGTCATCGGCGGCACGTCGCTTAGCGGCGGCTCGGGCACGATACTGGGCACGATCATCGGGGCATTCATCATGAGCGTGCTGACCAACGGGCTGCGCATCATGTCCGTTGCGCAGGAATGGCAGATTGTGGTGACGGGGCTCATTATCATTCTCGCGGTCTACGCTGATATCCTGCGACGCAAGAAGGGCGGCTGACACGGTACGGGACAAGATCAAGAAGGGGAGCACGTAGCACGTAAAGGCTCCCTCAACGGCTGGAGGTTGATGGCCTACCTTAGGAGGAGAAACCCCATGTTGAAAAGAAGACTCATCAGTATCGCGATCGGTGTCGGTGCGCTCGCTGGCGTGACCAGTCTTGCGTATGCGGACGAGCCGTATATTCCGCTCATCTCGAAGGGCTTTCAGCACCAGTTCTGGCAAGCCGTGAAATCCGGCGCGGAACAGGCTGCGAAGGAGCAGAACGTCAGGATCACCTTCGAGGGTCCGGAAACGGAAGCAATGGTCGACAAGCAGATCGACATGCTCTCGGCCGCGCTCGCGAAGAAACCTCAGGCGCTCGGCATTGCCGCGCTCGACAGCAAGGCGGCGATTCCGCTGCTCAAGCGTGCGCAGTCGAGCAAGATTCCCGTCATCGCATTCGACTCGGGCGTCGACAGCAACATCCCGCTGACGACCTGCGCGACCGACAACCTCGCGGCCGCCGCGCTCGCCGCCGACAAGATGGCCGAGATGATCGGCAACTCGGGCGAGGTCGGCGTGATCGTGCACGATCAGACGAGCCGCACGGGCATCGATCGCCGCGACGGCTTTCTCAACGAGATGAAGACGAAGCATCCCGGCGTCAAGATCGTCTCGGTCCAGTATGGCGGCGGCGACCACTTGAAGTCGGCGGAAATCGCCAAGGCGATGATTCAGGCCAACCCGAATATCAAGGGCATTTTCGGCGCGAACGAAGGCTCGGCGGAAGGCGCGGCAATCGGCGTCAAGGAATCGGGCAAGAAACTCGTGCTGATCGGCTACGACTCGGGCAAGGAGCAAAAAGAGGACATCACATCAGGCTTGATGGCGGGTGCGATCACGCAGAACCCGATCGGGATCGGCAAATGCGTCGTCGACTCGGCGGTGAAGGCGCTGAAAGGCGAGAAGCTGCCGAAGAAAGTCGACACGGGGTACTACTGGTACGACAAGAGCAATATGAACGACCCGAAGATCTCCGCCGTGCTGTACGACTGATGCGCGGCAGTAGTGCGTTCCGGTAGTGCGTTGAGAAAGAGGAAGGGCCGCGGCCCTTCCTCTTTTTTATCCGACGGCCACGCGTTATGACGCGGCTTTTGCGTAGTGCCTGTCGGGAATCACGACGATGTTGCCCACGAAGCGCTTCGACATGAACTGCGTTTGCGCTTCATGAAACTGCGACAGCGGATACGTCGCGGCCAGAATCGGCTTGATCGTGCCGGCCTCGATATAGTCGAGCACGCGTTTGAATGCGCCGCGCGTGCCTTGTGAAGACCCGTTCAGCTGAAGCTGCTTCAGATACATCGTGCGCAAGTCGAGTTGCACGACGGGCCCGGCGATCGCGCCTGCCGTGGTGTAGCGTCCTTCCGGACGCAGCACGTTCAGCAATTTTCCGAACAGCGCACCGCCGACGAGGTCGGC
This sequence comes from Paraburkholderia phymatum, assembly GCF_038900715.1. Taxonomy (GTDB): domain Bacteria; phylum Pseudomonadota; class Gammaproteobacteria; order Burkholderiales; family Burkholderiaceae; genus Paraburkholderia; species Paraburkholderia phymatum_A. The sequence goes on from NZ_JAYMRZ010000031.1 coordinate 69,757, forward strand.
CACGACATCGATGGGCCGGCCGCCCGTCATCCGCGCAACGTCTGCGACGAAGTCCCCGGTGTCGCGAAGCATCGTGCCCTCCGCGCCGAGCTTGAGCACGGCCTCTTCCTTGCCCTTGCTGACGACGGCATACGGAATCGCTCCGCGTGCGCGGCACAGTTGAATGATGCCCGAGCCGACGCCGCCCGAAGCGCCCGTAATCAGCACCGTTTCGCCGCGCTTGACCGCGGCCCGCTCGATCATCTGTTCGCCCGTGTGATACGCGCACCAGAACGTCGCGAGTTCGGCATCGGTGTATGGCGAGTCGACGCGATGCGCGTTCTCTGCGGGCACCGCGGTGTATTCGGCGTAGCCGCCGTCGCGGCCGTGACCGATGTAGTCGATATCGGCGAGGCTGTCGTCGTCGCGGTTGTAGATCGACGCGTCGACGATCACACGTTCTCCGATGCGCGCATCGCTGACTCCGCTTCCGACCGCAACCACCCGGCCGACGATATCGGCCCCCTGGATGCGCGGGAACGTCAGCGTCGAGCGGTCGCGACGCCAGGTCGAGACGGCCTGCGGATCGTCGTCCGTGCCATACGCGCCCTGGCGAACCCACACGTCGGTATTGTTGAGCCCGCAAGCAGTGACTTCGAGCAGCACTTCGCCCTCGTTGCAGGCGGGAACGGGCACGTCGTCGCGATAGACGAGCTTGTCGAGTCCGCCGTGAGCGGTGAGCACGATCGCCTTCATTGTCTTTGGAAGCATGACTCTCCTCTTGGCGTTGGCGGATGCTCGGCGCAAATGCGGCGCGAGTGTGCCGCAAGTGCGCCGGCATCCGTGCTACGGCCTTATGGCTTGATGAACAGCTTGCGCGGCGTGTTGCAGAACGTCTCGACACCCGACTCGGTAATCAGGATGCTCTCCGTGATTTCGAGTCCCCAGTCGTCGAGCCACAGCCCCGGCATGAAGTGGAACGTCATGCCGGGTTCGAGGACCGTCTTGTCCCCGGGACGCAGGCTCATCGTGCGCTCGCCCCAGTCCGGCGGATAGCTCGCGCCGATCGGATAACCACAGCGGCTGTTCTTCTCGATGCCCGATTTGCGCAGCACCGCAAAGAACGCATTCGCGATGTCCTCGCACGTATTGCCCGGCTTCGCAGCCGCGAGCCCCATTTCGATGCCTTCGACCACGGCCTTTTCCGCATCGATGAAATGCTGCGGCGGCTTGCCGAGATACACCGTGCGCGACTGCGGGCAGTGATAGCGCTTGAAGCAGCCGGCGATTTCGAAGAACGTGCCCGCATTCTTTTCGAATGGCGAATCGTCCCACGTCAGATGCGGCGCGGCGGCATCGGCGCCTGTCGGCAGCAGCGGCACGATCGCGGGATAGTCGCCGCCATAGCCTTCGACGCCCGTGATCCCCGCCGAATAGATATCGGCGACGAGATCGCTCTTGCGCATGCCCGGCTCGATGCGCTCGACGATGTGCGCATGCATCTTCTCGACGATGCGCGCGGCAATGCGCATGTACTCGATCTCGCGCGGCGACTTGATGGCGCGCTGCCAGTTGACGAGCGCCGTCGCATCGCGCCACGTCGCATTCGGCAGATTGCGCTGCAACGATGCATAGGCAGCGGCGCTGAAATAGTAGTTATCCATTTCGACGCCGATGCGGCGCGACTGCCAGCCGCGCGCCTCGATCACTTCGCGCGAGAGATAGTCCATCGGATGACGTTCGGTGGACTGCACGTAGTGATCGGGATAGCCGATGATGTTCTCGCGCTTCATGAACACGGTGCGCAATGCGCCGTTCGCATCCTGTCCACGGCCGTACCAGACGGGCTGGCCGTCGAGTGCGAGCAGCACGCATTGATGCACGTAGAACGACCAGCCGTCGTAGCCCGTGAGCCACGCCATGTTGGTCGGGTCGGTGACGATCAGCAGATCGATCTGCGCCTTCTGCATCGCCTTGCGTGTCTTCGCGATGCGTGCGTCGTATTCGGCGCGATCGAAAGGCAAGCGAACCACGGGGGTCGCCGCCTGTTGAGGTGTATCTGACATCTATCTTGTCTCCATGCACGAACTCGTCGCAGAAGTGGCGTCCCACGCACCTGAATGAGGCACCAGAGGGTATTGCTGGCCGCAGTCTAATGCTGCGAAAAATAGGCTCCGAATGTGCTAGTTCAATCTTCGCCGGCAGATCGAACCAGGGCGCGAAGGCGCGTTGCATCGATCGCGAATTGTCTTGCGATGCGCTTATAGGTGTTGTCCCTGATGTGAGTGCCCGCTATTCCGCGTTGCCCCTTGCAACACGGCGCGTCGGGCTTTTTACGGCTCGGAAAGAATTGTTCTAGAGCAATCACATCACGAATATGGCTTTGTATGCTGGTTCGCATAGCCGCTCTTCCTGCACTGCCGCAACACGCACACCGACTCCACGCAGGCGTGATGAACGGAACCCGGACCAACATGAAAACCGCGCGAGTGACCACAATGCCAAGCGCTTCAGGAATTGCCCAGGAGACTCTTTCGCCGGATGTGCAGGCCGCCGCTGGTGACGCCGCTTCCATTCGCGAGAAGACGCCGACCACCAAGCCGCTGATCAAGATCGATCGCATCACGAAGCGCTATGGCGCGCTTACCGTGCTCGACGAGCTTTCGCTCAATGTGATGCCGGGCGAAAAGCTCGCGTTGATCGGCCCATCGGGATCAGGGAAGACCACGATTCTTCGCATCCTGATGACACTCGAAACGATCGATGGCGGCCATATCGAAGTGGATGGCGAACAGCTCTTCCACATGCAGCGCGGCGGCCAGATGGTCCCCGCGAACGAGCGTCATCTGCAGAAGATGCGCGAGAAGATCGGCATGGTCTTTCAGCACTTCAATCTGTTTCCGCACAAGAGCGTGCTCGACAACGTGACGCTCGCGCCGATCCTGACGAAAGGCGAAAGCCGCGAATCGGCTGAAAAGCGCGCACTGGAACTGCTCGACATGGTCGGCATGGCCGATAAGGCGAAGAGCCGGCCCGCGCAACTCTCCGGCGGACAGAAGCAACGTGTCGCAATTGCGCGAGCGCTTGCACTCGCGCCGAAGATCATGCTTTTCGATGAAGTCACTTCGGCGCTCGATCCGGAACTCGTCGAAGAAGTACTCAATGTGATGCAGAGGCTCGCCAGGGAAACCGACATGACGATGCTGCTCGTCACGCACGAAATGGGCTTTGCGCACGATTTCGCGGACCGCGTGCTGTTTTTCGATCGCGGCAGGATCGTCGAAGAGGGCAAGCCCGAGGACATATTCAGACATCCGGAACACGAGCGGACTCAGGCGTTCCTGCGCAAGATCATCGCCGCCGGTCACAGGATCTGATCGACCCGCATCGCTTATCGCAAGACCACCACGCACATCACGCACACCACCAGGCCTTAGGAGCCAAAAACCATGAAACTGAAGGCGATTCTGATCACGGGGACGTTGTCGGTACTCACTCTGGCCTGTTCCGCAGCCAATGCGGAGGACAAGCTGACGCAACTCAAGGAGCAAGGCTTTGCGCGCATCGCCATTGCGAACGAGCCGCCGTTCACGGCAGTCGGCGCCGACGGCAAGGTGACGGGCGCTGCGCCCGACGTCGCGCGTGCGGTGTTCAAGAAGCTCGGCGTCAACGATATCGTTGCGTCGGTCTCCGAGTATGGCGCGATGATTCCGGGCCTCGCAGTGGGACGGCATGACGCGATTGCGGCCGGCCTCTTCATGACGCCGCAGCGCTGCGCGGCCGTCGCGTACTCGGAGCCTGTGCTCTGCGCGGTGGAGGCGTTCGCCGTCAAGAAGGGCAACACCAAGAGCATCAAGACGTACGAAGAAATCGCCAAAGACCCGAAGGCGGTGATCGGCGTCGAAGGCGGCACGACCGAACAGAAACTGGCGACGGCCGCTCATATTCCGACGGACCGTATCGTCATCGTGCCCGACGGACAGAGCGGTCTGAAGATGCTCCAGGACGGCCGCATCGACGCGTTTGCGCTGCCGTTGCTCTCGATCAGCGATCTGCTCTCGAAAGCGAAGGACGCCGGTCTGGAGTCGATCGCGCCCGTGCAGGGCACGCCGGTGCAGTGCGACGGCGTGGCGTTCCGCAAGCAGGACACGGCGTTGCGCGATGCATTCGACGTCGAGCTGAAGAAGATGAAGGCATCCGGCGAGTTCGCGAAGATCGTCGAGCCTTATGGCTTTTCGGCAAAGGCGGCGATGTCGACGAGCCGCGACAAGCTGTGCTCGGCATCGAACTGAAACTGTTGAAACTGGCTAGTGCGCGATTCACTCGCGCGCGAGCCAGTCGCTTAGCTGCCTTCGAGGTGCGCTTATGAACCACTGGTCCGGCTATCTGACGCTGATCATGAAGGGCGCCGTGGCGACCGTCGAACTCACGGTGATGGGAGCGGTGCTTGCGCTCGTGATGGCGTTCGTCGCAGGCCTCGGCCGCCTGTCGCCATTCGCCGCGGTGCGTGCGCTCGCTACCGCGTATATCGAGTTCTTTCGCGGCACATCGGTATTCGTCCAGCTGTTCTGGGCGTATTTCGTCTTGCCGATGATCGGGCTCACACTCACGCCGCTGCAGGCTGGCGTACTCGCGCTCGGCCTCAACGTGGGCGCGTATGGTGCGGAAGTGGTGCGCGGCGCGATCGTCGCAGTCGGCCAGGAGCAGCGCAGCGCGTGCGTTGCGTTGAATCTGTCCGTCTATCAGCGCATGCGTCATGTGATCCTGCCGCAAGCATTGCCGTTGATGCTGCCCACTTTCGGCAACAACGCAATCGAGTTGCTCAAGGGCACGGCGGTCGTATCGCTGATCTCGCTCGGCGACATGACATTCCAGGCGCAGGTGGTGCGCTCGCAAACGGGCAATACGCTGATACCGTTCGCGACGATTCTCGCGCTTTACTTCGCAATGGCGTGCCTGATTTCGTTCGGCATGCGCAAGCTCGAACGCCGGATGACATTCGGTCTTGACGGCATGAGGAGATAACGGCATGGAATGGGACTGGAGTTTCGCATTCGGGATTCTGCCGATCCTGTTGCGTGGGCTGGAGATCACGGTGCTCGCGACCTTGCTCGGCGCGATCGCGGCGGCAGTGATCGGCATGGTGTTCGCGATCCTGCGCCTCGCGCCGAACCGGGCCGTGTCACGCACGACGTCGGCCGTGGTGAGCTTCATTCGCGGCACGCCGTTGCTCGTGCAACTGTATTTCGTGTTCTACGTGCTGCCGGATATCGGCATTCGTATGCCCGCGCTGGCGGCGGGCGTGCTCGTGCTCGGCGTGCACTACGCGACTTACGCAGCGGAGGTGTATCGGACGGGCATCGAAAACGTGCCGCGTGGGCAGTGGGAAGCCGCGAAGGCATGCAACCTGAACGCGCAGCAGATGTGGCAACACGTGATCCTGCCCGAAGCGGTTCCGCCGATGTTGCCCGCGCTCGCGAACTATCTGATTTCGATGTTCAAGGAGACGCCGTTGCTGTCGGCGATCACCGTGCTCGAACTGATGAACGAAGCGAAGATCATCGCGAACACCGACTATCGCTACCTCGAGCCGATGACGCTGGTCGGCGTGCTTTTCCTGTGCATCAGTCTTGTGGCCGTGGTCGGCGTGAGACTGCTCGAAAAACGCTTTCCCGCTCTGGGGCACTGACCGATGGCCATCGTCATTCATCCGCTGGACGCAGTCCTTCAACTGGACACACGCGCTATCGACAAGCGCATCGGCCTCGTGATCCTCGCAACCGATCACACCACGGAGCCCGACTTCGCACGGCTCGTCGCGAATGAGCGGATCGGCATCTATACGAATCGCGTGCCGTACGCGAACCCGGTGACGCCCGACAACCTGCGCGCGATGCAGCCTTCGCTGACGGCGGGCGCAGCGCTGATCCTGCCTGACGAAGCGCTCGACGTGGTGATGTACTCGTGCACGTCGGCATCCGTGATGATTGGCGACGAGGCGATCGAGCAGGCGATTCGCGCGGCAAAACCCGACGCACATATCGTCACGCCGACGATGGCCGCCGTGACCGCGCTGCGAACGATCGGCGCGCGACGCATCAGCGTGCTGACGCCCTATACCGTCGAGACCAGCCAGCCGATGGCCGAGTATTTCTCCGCTAAAGGCTTCGTGATCGACCGCTTCACGTGCATCGGTCTGACCGACGACCGCGAGATGGCGCGGATTTCGCACGACGATATCGTTGCATTCGCGCGCAATGCGATGGCGCCGGTATCGGATGCGCTCTTTATTTCGTGCACGGCGGTGCGGGCGGCGGCTGTGATCGGGCGAATCGAGGCGTTGCTCGGCAAGCCTGTCGTGAGCAGCAATCTCGCGACTGCGTGGATGTGTCTGCGTCTTTGCGGCGACAACGAGCCTAAACCACGCCTTGGCGAACTGATGATGTGGCCACTTCCTGCGGCGGATGCGCTGCTGGAGGCGTGACATCGACATCGAGACGAAGCGTCGGTCGGCGAGAGAGTTCGCGCCGGTGTAGTAGGCCAACCGATCCAAGATCGACCTTCGGTGTCGAGGATCGCCAGACTCTTGTCCATCCTTGAGTCGTTTTCCGCTCGTCGAAACGGTGAAGGAAGCGGCGGCGCGTATGTCTCTGCGCGCGCGGTCCGTCATCGAAGGATGACGGCAGGTCTGTTCTCCGTGCCACTTCTCAACTGATCCCCATCCGCTTCGCCATTTCCGCTTCCCACTCGTCGCGCGGCCTGAATCCGGGCAGCGTGCGCGCGTGCCGTTCGACGGCTGCGAGAAGCTCGTCGTCCGTCAGCGACAAATCGACGGGCACGCGCATCGGCTGGTCCACATACCAGGGCGTGTCGATAAAGATCTCCAAACGGTTTCCTTCAGGATCTCGCGCGTAGCACGAGATCGCGTTGCCGTGCGTGACGGGAGCGATCTCCTGCAGTTCTTCGTCGATGAAGCGCTGATGAAAACGCCTGAGCGTGTCGAGACTGTCCGCCTCGAAAGAGATCTGATTGATCGGATTGAATGCGAGCGTGTCGGGCCGTCCGCCTGCAAGCACGATCTGATGATGCACGGCAGGGTCACGGCTCAGAAATACGAGCTGGACGTTGCCAGTCGGCGTCGGAAGGCTGCCGCGATCCGTCACCGTGAATTCCAGAACGCGCGAATAGAAGTCCTCGCATCGCCCGAGATCGTGAACGTAGAAGCCCATGTGGCTGAGCGAGAGTCCGCGTCGCTTCGCTGTCGACGATGTCATGATGTCTCCGGTGGTGGTGATAAACCCCAAGATAAACGAACGAAATGACTCGCGTGCGTGACCGCAGGCAACGCCGAAGTTGGCGACAGCCTGCTCGACACATACGCATCCGAACGCTCGCCGCTTGTGCGCGAGTTCATCGAAACGGCCGTGAAGCTCGGCGCCGTGATCCGGTCGAAGGCTGAAGTAGCGGGCGCAACGAATGATGGCGTGCGCCCGCGTTTCGCAACTTCGTCACGCCTCAACCGGAACTTGGGCCGGGATATCGCAGGTCTGCACGCATTGCTTGCAGATGCCTTTCCACGGATGCGGGCGATGAATGCTTGAGCGCTACGTGCGTTCAGAGCACACGCGCGCGGCGCGGAATCCTCGTCGTCGATCTTCATATTCAACCGTATAGTTGAAATTGAATGCCCGCGCAAGCCGCCTGAAGGGTCGTCCAGAGCCCGGAAATGGTCCGCTAGAGCCTTATTTGACGGGGATCAACGCGCATATCAAGGTAAACACGTAGGCCGCGGTCGTTGACTCCTCATGGCGTCGTGTCAATAATTCAACTCATGAGTTGAAATTTTGCATCGAAAACAAGCGGACGGGAAATCGCGGTTTAAGCCATGAAGCGATTTTTTCGTGCGAACGCGGCCTGGATACGGAACCCACGGATGCGGTTCGATCCGTCGACGCCCGGCTTTCCAGTGCGCCCGTCTCGATACAACACAACGCCGTGCATGGGGCGCATACGTTCGAACGTCGCATGGCGGATGCAAGTTTCAGTACCGATCGCGAACTTCACGACTAGTAGTACTAATTAGAAGAGAACCGGCACAGCCGGTTTCAGGAGACAGACATGAAGCATCGGGTGGTGGCTGCCACTTTTGCCGCGTTGTTCGCAGGCGCGGCGCACGCGCAAAGCAGTGTCGCGCTGTACGGCATCATCGATGACGGCATCAGCTACATCAGCAACCAGGGCGGTCACAGCACGGTGAAGATGGACAGCGGAATCGCGCAGTCGAGCCGCTGGGGATTGAAGGGCACGGAAGACCTGGGAGGTGGTCTGCGTGCTGTTTTTACGCTGGAAAACGGCTTCGATCTGAACACGGGCATCGCGGGACAGGGTGGGTCGCTGTTCGGCCGGCGCGCATTCGTTGGCTTGTCGAGCGACACGTTCGGCACGCTGATCGCCGGTAACGACTACGACTTCATCTACGACTACGTGACCTACTACACGAACGTCACGCAGTTCGCGCCGTCGTACTCGTTCCACCTCGGCAACGACATCGACCGTCTCGCGGGCGAACAGGTACACAACATGGTGCGCTACGAGACGCCGACCGTGCATGGTTTCGGCGCCGGCGTGATGTATGGCTTCAGCAACGCAGCGGGCGCGTTCGGCGGCTCGCCGTCGTCGGCGCGCGTGTTGAGCGTCGGGCTCAAATACAGCCCGACGGGGAGCTTCAACGCACCGTATTCGTTCGGCGCGGCGTTCACGAAGACCGACGGCGGCAATAGCGGTCCGGGCACGGGCGGCACGATCGCACAGGTCGCGCTGGGCGCAAAATCGATCTATACGGCGGCCTTCGGCGGTCTGGTGAAACTCGGCGACTTCGGCATCAACGGCGTGTACACCTATACGAACGCATCCGACAGTCCGCTCGGCACCATCACCGCGAACGCGTATGAAGCCGGCCTCACCTGGCAGGCGACGCCGTATTTCCAGCTTGGAGCGGGCTTCGCGTATGTCGATGAGCGCAAGCTCGGCAAGTTCGACATTGCGAGCGCGGGTCTCGACTATCGCCTGTCGAAGCGCACCGACGTGTTTACGTTCGCCACCTATCAGCACGCGTTCGCCGGTGCGAGCGTCGCGGGCAACTTCCTCGCGGTGACGCCGTATTCGATGTCTCCCAAGCTGCCGAACGGCGTGGGCGCGTCGTCGTCGCGTAACCAGACGGCCGTGCAACTCGGCATCCGTCATCTGTTTTGAAAGGAGAGCGCGTCATGAGCCGTCCTGTGAGCACGAAAGCGTTGCCCGCGCTCGATGCATCGTCGAAAGAGAAAACGGCCGCGAGCGTGTGGGTCGTATGCGGTGCTGCAATCGGGTTGATGTTCGGATTCGGTCCATTGTTCTTTAGTGTCGTCGGCATTTTCCTGAAGCCGATGACGGCGACGTTCGGCTGGGGCCGCTCCGACGTCGCGCTGCTGCCGATGCTAGCGATGGCGGGCACCGCACTGGGCGCGCCCGTCGCCGGCTATCTTGCGGACCGGATTGGCTGGAGCAAGGTCATCGCGGGTGCGATCGCGCTCTTCTCGATGTCGCTCGGCGCGCTCGCCATGGCGCCCGCTAATCATGCGTACGTCGCCGTCGTCGGCTTTCTGATCGGCTTTCTCGGCGCGGCAACGACGGCGGCGGGCTATCTGGCCGTATTGCCGCGTGTCTTCGACAGGCGGCTCGGCATGGCGCTCGGATTCGCGATGATCGGCACGGGGCTCGGCGGATTCTTCGCGCCCATCGCCGCGAACCGGCTCGGCGTGATGATGGACTGGCGTCATTCGTTCGCTGTGTGCGCGCTGGCCGCGTTGGTGTTCGGCATCGTCGCTCATCGGCTGCTGTTTCGAAACGTGCGCATCGAGAAAAGCACCGGCGCGATCGCGCAGACTGCTTCGCTCGAAGCGGGACTCACGCTCGGAGAAGCGGTGCGCGGCTATCGCTTCTGGCTGCTCGCCATTGTGATGTTCGTGATCTCGAGCGCGATTCTCGGCGGCTTCGTACACCTTGCCGCGTTCGTCAGCGATCGCGGTCTTGGCCGCGATGTCGGCGCGCAGGCGGCGGGCGTCGTCGGTGCGGGTCTTGCGATTGCGCGAGTCGGGCTCGGCGCGCTGCTCGATCGCGTGTTCGCTCCGTTCGTGGCGCTCGTCAGCTTCGGTATCGGCGCGGTGGGCTTTGCGATCTTCCTCACCGACGCCGCGCAGATGCCCGCGATGATCGTTCTGGCTGCGCTGCTGCTCGGCATCTCGACGGGCTCGGAAGGCGACCTGATTCCGTTCCTCGCGCGCAAGTACTTCGGCAAGCGTTCGTTCGGCTCGATTTACGGCTGCCTGTTCGGCGCGGCGACACTCGGCGGCGCGGTCGGTCCGTTCCTGTATGGCATCGCGTTCGACCGCTTCGGGTCATATACGGTCGTGCATGAAGTGTCGTGTGCCGCGTGCGTCGTCGGCGCGTTGGCGATCCTGTTTCTCGGTCGCTATCCGGCGGCAACGCCAGCGAGAGACGAACAGTGAAGCATTCGGGCTTCGGCTGCTCGCGCTCGTGCCGCCGAATCATCCGCTGTTCGGCATGGTCGGCGTGTTCATCGGCATCTGCGGAGCGGCGACGAGTGCCGTAGGCTACGTCGGCATCGTCGCGGCGCAAGCGGCGGTTGTGGTCGGCTTCGGACTTGCCGTTGCACGCGTCGGCATCGACGCCGTGCCCGATCGCGCGTTCGCGCCGATGGTTGCGTCGGTCTTCTGTCTCGCCGGCGCCGCAGACTTCCTGGTACTCGCGACCGGCTTCATCCGTCTGCCGGGCATGGTCATGCTCAGCGCGCTGCTGCCCGGCCTCGCGACGGGCAGTGAAGGCGACCTGATTCCATATCTCGCACGCCGCAATTTCGGCACGCGCCATCTGGGCGCGATCTACGGCGGGCTGTTCGGCATCTCGACGCTCGACATTGGCCCTTCTGCTGGGCGATAATGATTCAACGATTCAACCAACCAGTTGATTGACTGGAGGAGCACATGATGAATTCCCTGAGCGGCGCCTTGCGAGGCGTACGCGTTCTCGACCTGACACATGCGCTGGCTGGCCCGTTCTGCTCGCAGGTTCTGGGCGATCACGGCGCCGACGTGATCAAGGTCGAACCGCTGGAAGGCGACTTCTTCCGCCGCATCGGCCCGTTTCGCGACGACGACCAGGAACGCCACTACGGCGGGCTGTTCCAGTCATGCAACCGGAACAAGCGCTCTATCGCGCTGAACCTGAAGAGCGCCGAAGGTCTGGAGACGTTCCGCACGCTGGTGCGCAGCGCTGACGTGCTGGTCGAAAACTACCGCGCCGGCGTGCTGACGAAGCTCGGCATCGGCTACGAGCAACTGAAGGAAATCAATCCGCGTCTCGTCTACACGTCGGTGCGCGGCTTCGGCGACAGGCCGGGCGGCGCGAGCCCTTACATGGACTGGCCGGCCTTCGACATCGTTGCGCAGGCAATGGGCGGCTGGATGGGCATCACGGGTGAAGACGAACAGCATCCCGTGAAGGTCGGCGGCGGCCCCGGCGATACGGTGCCGGGCCTGCACGCAGCCTTCGGCACGATGGCCGCGTTGTGGCACGCAAAGGCGACAGGGCAGGGACAGTATGTCGATGTCGCGATGACGGATTCGATTCTCTCGATGTCGGAGCTTCTCGTCAGCCAGTACTCGTATCGCGGCGTTTCGCAGAAGCCGGTGGGCAACAATCTGCCGGGTCTTGCGCCGCAAGGCACGGTGCGCGCAAAGGACGGCATGATCGCGATCGCGGCGCCGCACGATCCGCAATGGCTGCAGCTTTGCCGGCTGATGGGCCGCGACGACTTGGCGAAGGACCCGCGATTCGGCTCCGAAACGCTGCGCTGGGAAAACAATGACGCGCTGACCCGCGAAATCGAGGCGTTCACCACGCGCTACACCAAGACGGAACTGCGCGAAATGTTCGGCGGGAAAGTGCCGTTCAGCCCGATCTATACGGCAGAAGAGATTTTCGCCGATCCGCATTTCGCGGCGCGCAACATGCTGCCGAAGGTCGAGCATCCAGGGCTGGAGGGCGAGGTGTCGGTGCCGGGCGTGCCCGCGAAGCTGTCCGTCACGCCCGGAGCCGTGCGTCATCGCGCGCCGAAACTCGGCGAGCACACACGCGAAATCCTGCGTGAAGCAAACTTTGCCGACGCTCAAGTTGAGCGCTTGATCGCGGACGGCGCGATCGGCGCGCCAGTGTAAAATCGAGCCCTATGTCCACACGCCCCGACGAAGCCGCGCTGCCGGCTCCCATCGAACGTCCGGCCGGTCGACGCCGCAAGGCGCCGCCCGTCGTCCGGCACGAAGACAAGCGCCTTGCGATCCTGCGCATCGCCGCGCAGCTTTTCGCGCAGAACGGGTACGAAGCCACGTCGCTCGACATGATCGCCGACCAGATCGGCATGCATAAGGCGACGCTGTACCACTACATCAAGAACAAGGAAGAGGTGCTGTACTTCTGCCTCGTGAAGTCGTTCGAGAATCTCGACGAGGTGGTGGAAAAAGTGCGGGATCGCAGCGAGCCGCCGTTGCAGCGGTTGCGCTACTTCGCGCAGAGCCTCGCGCATGCGCAGAACAGCGACTTCGGCCGCTGTCTCGTGGTGGTGGGTCTGCGTCCGCTGACGACGGAAGCGAGCCTCGATATCCGCCGCTTCCAGCGCCGGCTCGATACGACCGTGCGCGACCTGATCACGGAAGGCATCGCTGCGGGAGACATCAAGCCGTGCGTGCCGGCGCTGCTGTCGGCGATGCTGTTCGGCATGCTGAACTGGGTGCCGCAGTGGTATCAGGAGGACGGGAAGTACAGCATCGATGAAGTCGTCGAGACGTTCATGAACATGCTGATTCAAGGCATCGCGGCCAAGCCCCAGCGCTAGGCCAGGCGTCAGGAGAAGCAAGAAAGGCGGGGCACGTCCCCGCCTTTTTTGTTCTCGCCTCATTCATTGATCAAGCACCTCGAAACGCTCGCGGCCGCCTGCATCAGGCGGCCGCGCTTCGTTTTTACAGCTTGCGGGCGATCAGTTCCTTCAGGATTTCATTGGAGCCGCCATAGAGCCGCTGAATGCGCGCATCCATCATGAACTGGCAGATCGGGTATTCGGCCATGTAGCCGTAACCGCCGAACAGCTGCACGCATTCGTCGATCACCTTCCACTGCACTTCCGAGCACCAGACCTTCGCCATCGCGGCTTCTTCCGCCGACGGCGGATTGACGCCCTCCACCAGACGCTGGATCAGGCTGTCGATGAACACGCGGCCGATGCGCACCTGGCTCACGCTCTCGGCGAGCTTGAATTTCGTGTTCTGGAAGTCCCACAGCGTCTGATTGAACATCTTGCGCTGCTTTACGTGATCGAGCGTCAGTTCGATCGCGCGTTCCGTGCTGGCGATTGCGGTCACGGCGATCGTCAGGCGCTCCTTCACGAAGCTGTCCATCATCTTGCCGAAGCCGTTGCCTTCCACGCCGCCGAGCAGGTTCTCCGCCGGCACGCGCACGTCGTCGAGGAAGATTTCGCAGGTGTCGAGGCCGTGCTGGCCCATCTTCTCGAGAATCTTGTTGACCTTGAAGCCGCTCACCTTGTCCTTCTCGACCATGAAGAGCGAGATGCCCTTCGCGCCGGGGCCGTTCGTGCGCGCGGCGACGATGGCGAGATCGGAGCGCGAGCCGTGCGTGATGAACATCTTCGAGCCGTTGAGCACGTACTCGTCGCCCTCGCGGCGCGCCGTCGTGCGAAGCGTCTTGATGTCGGTGCCGCAATCCGGCTCGGTGGCCGCGAACGCCAGCAGCTTTTCGCCGCGGATGATGGGCGGCAGCCATTTGACGATCTGCGTGGGCGTACCCGTCAGGATCAGTGTGGTCGGCGCGCCGATCACGCCCGGCACGTAGCCCCAGGCGGTGTCGCAGGCGCGCGCCTGCTCTTCCATGATCACGACGTCATGCGCGTAATTGCCGCCGTGACCGCCGTATTCCTCCGGATAGCTGACGCCGATCAGCCCCAGCTCGCCCGCCTTCAGCCACACCGCCTTGTCGATGTAGTGCTGCTTGCGCCACTTTTCCTGGTGCGGCGTGACTTCCTTCTCGAAGAAGCGGCGCGCCGTCGTGCGCAGCATGTCCAGTTCTTCCGTCATCCACGGCGAACGATAGTTACCGAACAGAGATTCCACGGTGTCTCCTTGATTCTCGTCTGAATGTATCAACCCATTGGTTGGCTAAATTGCAAAAGGCAAATGGTTCGCGTGCACAATGACCTTTCAGACAGTATTGTCGATCGACATGTAAAAAGTCAACCCACCAGTTGGTTGACTTTTGAGGCGACGACTTCTATAGTCGATTCCACGCCGGCGAAATACCTCAGAAGACAAGGCGAATCATGGAGACAGATATGGCGGACAACCTGCTGAATGCCGTTGACTGGTCGGGCCGCGGACTGCTCGGCAACTGGACATCACTTGCCGGCGGGCGCATCGACGTCGTGGAGCCCGCCACCGGCCTGCAACTGGCGACGACGGGCAAAGCCAACGCAGAGGACGTGCGCGCGGCGAGCGCGCTGGCGGCCCGATCGCAAGCCGCCTGGGCTGCGATGCCCTATCCGTCGCGCGCGGCGATCTTTCGCACGGCTGCCGCGCTGCTCGATACGAACCGCGCTCAATACGCCGAATGGATCGTGCGCGAAACGGGCGCGATCGGACCCAAGGCCGTTTTCGAAATCGAGTCCGTCCTGCATTTGCTGCACGAGGCAGCCGCGATGCTGACGCAGCCGCCGGGCCTCGTGCTGCCGAGCCAGCCGGGCGTCGTCAGCATGGCGCGGCGTGTGCCGCATGGCGTCGTCGGTGTGATTTCACCGTTCAATTTCCCCTTCCTGCTGACGTCCCGGGCAACGCTGCCTGCGCTCGCAACCGGCAACGCGGTCGTTCTGAAACCCGATCCGCGCACGCCCGTGTCGGGCGGCGTGCTGCTCGCGCTCCTGCTTCAGCAGGCCGGCTTGCCCGAAGGCGTGTTGAGCATGCTGCCCGGCGAAGCCGATGCAGGCGAGGCGCTCGTCACCGATCGCGACGTCGCGATGATTTCGTTCACGGGATCGACGGCGGTTGGCCGCCGTATCGGAGAACTGGCGGGCAAGCATCTGAAGAAGGTCGCGCTCGAACTGGGCGGCAAGAACTCGCTCATCATTTGCGACGACGCGGACTTCGATCTCGCCGTATCGGGCGGCAGTTGGGCTTCGTGGCTGCATCAAGGGCAGATCTGCATGAGCGCGGGCCGTCATCTCGTCCACGAATCGATCGTCGACGCGTACGCCCAGCGCATGGCCGAGAAGGCGAAGCAACTGCCCGTCGGCAACCCGCATACGGGCAACGTCGCGCTCGGTCCGATCATCACGCGCAAGCAGGTGGAGCGCGTGCAGCAGATCGTCGACGAATCGGTGCGGATGGGCGCGAAGCTGCTCGCGGGCGGCAGCGGCGAAGGCCGTTTCTATCAGCCGACCGTGCTCGCGGACGTCACGCCCGAGATGCCCGCATTCCGCGACGAGATTTTCGGGCCGGTCGTGTGCATCACATCATTTGCTTCGGATGACGAAGCGATTGCGCACGCGAACGACAGCGAGTACGGCCTGTCGGCGGGCATCTACACACGCGACGTGGGCCGTGGAATGGCCATCGCCGACCGGCTCAGGACGGGGCTCGTGCACGTCAACGACCAGACCGTGAACGACGACGGCACGATGCCGATGGGCGGACGCGGCGCGTCCGGCAACGGCTCGCGTCACGGCGGCCCCGCCAACTGGGACGAGTTCACCCAATGGCGATGGATCACGGTGCGTCAGACGCCGCCGCAATATCCGCTCTGACGTTGTGTGACGGCGGCCGTGCAACGCCACTTCTTCCTTGCATCAAGACACATAGCCAACGCTGCCCGACCGCGCTTCTCGCACGCTAGCCACCGAGCGCGGCAGGGCTTCCTTACCTCTGCCTACTGGAATCAACCGGAACCATCATGAAGATCGTCAAAGTCGAAGTCATTCCCGTCTCCACCCCGATGAAAAAGCCGATGATCATGCCGAACACGCGCATCGAGGCGATCGACAGCGTCGTGCTGAAGCTCACGTGCGATGACGGCACCGTGGGCTTTTCGGATTCGGGCGACACGTCGTCGTGGTACATGGGCGAGATGCAGGGCTCGATCATGTCGATGATCTGCGACGTGATCGCGCCGCGCGTGCTGCTGGGCGAAGACCCGCGCAACATCGAGAAGCTCGTCGGCAAGATGGATCTGCTGGTGCGCGACAACAACCAGGCGAAGGCGACCGTCGACTTTGCGCTGCACGATCTCAAAGGCAAGCTCCTCAACGTGCCCGTGTACGAACTGCTCGGCGGGCGCACGATCGCGGGCGCGGCGATGGGCTGGGTGCTGTCGGCGGGCACGCCCGAGCAGGTGGCGGCCGAGGCGATCGTCGCGCACAAGCAAGGCTTCCAGTTGCTGAAGATGAAGACGGGCTTCGGCTCCGTCGAAGACGACATCCGGATGGTGTACGCAGTGCGCGAGACGGTGGGCAAGGACATTCGTCTCACGGTCGACGCGAACGGCTTCTGGAACTACGAAACGGCCCTGCGCACTATCCGCCGCCTGGACGACGCGAATCTTGAGCTGATCGAGCAGCCGTTGCCGCACTGGGATATCGAAGGGATGGCGCGCCTGCGCGCGCAGGTGCGCACGCCGATCTACGCCGACGAGGCGGCCAAGGAACTGCATCACATCAAGGACATCATCGACCGGCGCGCGGCCGATGGTCTCTTCATCAAGTTGCAGAAGGCAGGCGGACTGCTGAAGTCGCAGCGCTGGCTGACGCTCGCGCGTCTGTCGGGGCTGCCCGTGATGTGCGGCTGCATGATCGGCTCGGGCCTGGAGCACAGCCCGTCCGCGCATCTGTGGACGAGCAACCAGTGGGCGTCGCAATTCCTGAACGAATCGACGGGACCGCTGACGATTCACGGCGTGTGGGAGAGCAAGGACATTCCGGCGGGCAGCGACATCGCGCTGAACGTGCCGCGCTTCGAGAACGGCTATACGTACCCGAACGAAGGGCCGGGTCTGGGCATCGAGCTGAACGAAGAATTCCTGGTGCGCAACCTCACGAAGGGTAAGGAAGCGCGCGTGGTGGCGCTGTGATGATGGAGCGCAAGGGGCCCTTGACGGGGATTACCGTCATCGAGTTCGCGGGACTCGGTCCCGCGCCGTTCGCGGGCATGATGCTTTCGGATCATGGCGCGCGCGTGATCCGCATCGACCGCGCGACCACGCGGACCCCGGGGCGCGACAGCGGCGCGGGCGCGTTGACCGCGCGCAGCAGCGACGTGCTCGCGCGCGGACGCGAATCGATTGCGCTCGATCTGAAGCGTCCTGAGGCGAAGGAAATCGCGCTGTCTCTGATCGAGCGCGCGGACATCGTGCTCGAAGGCTTTCGTCCGGGCGTGATGGAATCGCTCGGGCTCGGTCCGGACGTGTGCCTCGCGCGCAAACCGTCGCTCGTGTACGGGCGCGTGACGGGCTGGGGGCAAACGGGTCCGCTTGCGCAAGCGGCGGGGCACGACATCAATTACATCGCGTTGGCGGGCGCGCTTCATTCGACGGCGCGTCGAGGCGGGCCGCCCGTTCCCGCGCCCGGCATGATCGGCGATTTCGGCGGCGGCGGCATGCTGCTCGCGTTCGGCGTGCTGTCGGCTCTGCATCAGGCGAAGCTGAGCGGGCAAGGCCAGGTGGTCGATGCTTCGATCTGCGAAGGCGCTGCGCTGCTTGCATCGCTGATGTACGGCTGGCGTTCGGCGGGCATCTGGCACGCGGAGGCCGGCACGAACAACGGCGATGGCGGCGCGCATTTCTACGATGCGTATGCGTGCGCCGATGGCAAGTACATCTCCATCGGTTCGATCGAGCCGCAGTTCTACAAGCTGTTGCGCGAACTCGTCGGACTGGACGATGCGGCGTTCGATCAGCAGTGGGACGAATCGCAATGGCCGGCGCTCAAGGAGCGCGTCGCCGAAGCATTCAGCCAGAAGACGCGGGCCGAATGGTGCGAACTGCTCGAAGGCACGGATGTGTGCTTTGCGCCCGTGTTGTCGCTCGATGAGGCGCCGCGCCATCCGCATTACGAGGCGCGAGGCACGTTCGCGACGGTCGATGGCATTACGCAGCCGGGCCCCGCTCCACGCTTCAGCGCGACGCCGGCGGCGCCCTGTCATCCCGTCGGGGCCGTGGGCGATTCGACGCGCGTGCTGCTCGCGGAACTCGGCTACTCGCCGGATGACATCGCGCGCCTGCTCGATGGCGTCGCTCAGGGTGCGTAGCGGGCCGTGTCGGTGAATAGTTGGAGACGAAGATGAAAATCGTGGTGCCCGTCAAGAGAGTGGTCGATTACAACGTGAAGGTCCGCGTGAAGTCGGATGGGACAGGCGTCGATCTCGCGAACGTGAAGATGTCGATGAATCCGTTCGACGAGATTGCCGTCGAAGAGGCCGTGCGTTTGAAGGAAGCAGGCGTGGCTAGTGAAGTCATTGCCGTTTCATGCGGTGTGACGCAGTGTCAGGAAACGCTGCGCACGGCGCTGGCGATCGGCGCGGATCGCGCGATCCTCGTCGAATCGAATGAAGACCTGCAGCCGCTGGCTGTGGCCAAACTCCTGAAAGCGCTGGTCGACAAGGAGCAGCCGTCGCTGGTCATTCTCGGCAAGCAGGCCATCGACGACGATTCCAACCAGACGGGCCAGATGCTGGCCGCGCTGGCGAATCTGCCGCAGGCGACGTTTGCATCGAAGGTCGTCGTGGCTGATGGCAAGGCGACGGTGTCGCGTGAAGTGGATGGCGGTGCGGAAACGCTGTCTCTCACGCTACCGGCTGTCGTGACGACGGATCTGCGCCTCAACGAGCCGCGTTACGTGACGCTGCCGAACATCATGAAGGCGAAGAAGAAGCCGCTCGAAACCGTGAAGCCGGAAGACCTGGGCGTCGATGTGACGCCGCGTCTGAAGACGCTGAAGGTCAGTGAGCCGCCGAAGCGTTCCGCCGGCGTCAAGGTGCCGGACGTGAAGGCGCTGGTCGAGAAGCTCAAGACCGAAGCCAAGGTGCTTTGATCGACGCGAATCACGGAATAGCGGAGACGAATGAAATGACGATTCTGGTAATTGCTGAACACGACGCCCCGAAGGAAGCCCCCTTGGGGGGCAATACGTCGATCAAGGCCGCGACGCTGAACACGGTCGCGGCTGCACAGAAGATCGGCGGTGACATTCATGTGCTGATCGCGGGTCACAACGCACAAGCTGCTGCGGACGCGGCTGCGAAGATTGCGGGCGTCGCAAAGGTGTTGCTTGCCGATGCGCCGCAACTGGCCGAAGGTCTCGCAGAAAACGTCGAGGCGACGGTGCTGAACATCGCGAAAAACTACTCGCACATCCTCGCGCCCGCGACGGCGTACGGCAAGAACATCGCGCCGCGCATCGCGGCAAAACTCGACGTCGCGCAGATCAGCGAGATCACAGCCGTCGATTCCGCCGATACGTTCGAGCGCCCCATCTACGCGGGCAACGCGATCGCAACGGTTCAATCGCAAGATCCGATCAAGGTCATCACGGTGCGCGCAACCGGTTTCGACCCGGTCGCGGCAGAAGGCGGCAATGCCTCGGTCGAGAAGATCGAAGCGGCGGCAGACGCAGGCATCTCGCAGTTCGTGAGCCGCGAAGTGACGAAGCTGGACCGTCCGGAACTGACGTCGGCGAACATCATCGTGTCGGGTGGCCGTGGATTGGGCAGTGGCGAGAACTACACGAAAGTGCTCGAACCGCTCGCCGACAAGCTCGGCGCGGCAATGGGCGCCTCGCGCGCAGCCGTCGATGCGGGCTACGTGCCGAACGACTATCAGGTGGGCCAGACGGGCAAGATCGTCGCGCCGCAGTTGTACATCGCGGTCGGCATTTCGGGCGCGATCCAGCACCTCGCGGGCATGAAGGACTCGAAGGTGATCGTCGCGATCAACAAGGACGAAGAGGCGCCGATTTTCAGCGTCGCGGACTACGGTCTCGTCGGTGATCTGTTCACGGCCGTGCCGGAACTCTGCACGAGTCTCGCGTAAGCCGATCAACGGGTGGGGCAGGCGATGAGCTTCGAACCATTGTCCGATCAGGATTGGGACAAGATCGCGCATTTGTTCCCTCACAACGGGATGCGCAGATACGGTCGCGTGCCCCGCGACCCGCGCGAACTCCTGAACGCGATCCTATGGGTGCTGACGCAAAACGAGCGTTGGCATCATCTGCCGCGTGACGGACCGCCTGCGCAGACGTGCTACATCAAATATCGTCAGTGGTGCCGGGACGGCACGCTCGACAAAGTCGCAGACGCGCTCGGCATCGCGCTTCCCTTATCCACGGCTGCGGCAAAGCGCGAAGAGCAAGGCGATAGCGAATAGCGGCGGCCCGCTCGCTCCGGTTGATTTGCCTTCAGGCAAGCATCCCGAAGCACCTGGGCACGTTCGGTCACGCGCCGATGGACGAGCGGCGTCCCAAGGCACCGATCTCGTCGCATGCTTTTTCCCGCTGCTCAAGACCTCGGCGTATAACGACTTCAGCGGAACACGAGGACTGGAATCGTACTGTGGCTGAGCACCTTCTGCGTTTCGCTGCCCAGCAAGAGACTGCTGACCCGGTTCCGACCATGCGACGCCATGAAGATCACGTCACATTCGAGCTCTATCGCCTTGGCGATGATCCCCAGATGGGGCGACGACGCGACCGACGCGGCACCGACGCAATGCACGCCATTTTGGGCGGCGGCTTCCTCGATCTTTACGTGCTCTGCCCGGGCCTCATCGTGCGCGCGTGATGCGTATTCAGGCCACAGTTCGTTATCGGTTGGAATCCACTGGTCGTGTACGCAGGTATAGGGTGTTAGTCGAGCGCCACTGATCCGCGCGAACTCGATGGCACTTGAAACGGCCCTGCGCGATACGTCGGAACCGTCGACGGGAAGAAGAATGTGTTTGAACATGGATAGTGAGTCGCGCATCGCGCGGCTGTGACAGAGACAATAAGATCGACGAGTGATCAGTATTCCTCTTTTCGCCGCTCGGGTATTGACGATGGTCATCCGGCCATTTTCGAACCCGAGTGGCAGAACGCCACAGCAAGTCGACAACTCATCTCAACGCACGAAAACTCACAGATGAAGCTTGCTCTCAGCCACAGGTACGGAACCCCACGAAGATGTCGCTACGCTGCGGCAGATAAAAGTTTCGATAGCGGGGATTGCGCATCCGGTCGCGTGTGACGAACGACGCGCCGCGCACGCTCCGGTGCGTATGAAACCACGGCGCCGAATAGTCCTCGTATGGATCAGCGGAAAAGCCCGCATACGGCTCGAAGGGATCGGCCATCCATTCCCACACCGACTCGCCCCATTCGATCAGCTCGTTGCACGCGGCGTATTCCCATTCGGCTTCAGTCGGCAGGCGCCGGCCATGCCAGCGGCAAAACGCTTCCGCTTCATACGCATTGACGTGGCAGACCGGCTGCGAAAGCGGAAGCGGCTGCCATTGCCCGAACCAGCGATGCTCCCAGCGCGCGGAGCCATTGCCTGCTCCCGCCCCCGTCGCTTCGCGCCACCGCTTCGGCGCTTTCAGGCCGGCGCGATTGAGCCACGCGATTCCGTCGCTCGACCACCAGCGTTCGTTTTCATAGCCGTTCGCCGCGACGAATTCCATGAACTGCGCGTTGCTCACGCATTGGCGGTCGATCTGCGCCGGCCCGACGGACACCGCGTGCCGCCATTTTTCGTTGTCGAACACGAAGCCGTCGTCCTGTGATCCGCCCATCTCGAACGTCTCGCCGCCGATCGCCACGTCGCTCGTCTCCGCGAGATGCTCGACGGGCCGCATCGCCAGCGGCGCATGCGGCGGATAATCCAGCGTCTGCCGCATGTAGGTCAGCGCCTCGGCATGCATGTCTTCGTGGTACAACGCGAGACGGAAGTAGTAGAGGTCGTCGTCCGATTCCGTCGATGCGGCGAGTTTCGCGCGCACCTGTTCCAGCACGGCGTCCGCATAGTCGATAATCTCTGCACGTGCCGGCAGGTCCAGATGCCAGCGATCGTCGTGCGCAATGCGCCCCGAGTCGAACCATCGGTCAGCGCTTGCGAGCAACGACGGGCGCGTGGGAGCAAACCGGCCTTGCGGGTCTCGTTGCGGATCGCGCAGTATCCAGTGCTCGGTGAACCAGGCGACATGCGCGTATTCCCACAGCGGCGGATTGATGCCGGGGTCGCAGGGAACCTGCATCTGCGCGGGTGTCAAATCTGCGAGGATCGCCCATGTCCGCCGATGAGCATCGACGAATGCCGCATCCAACTGGGCCTTGTCCAGTTTGCGTGTTGTCACTCTGCCAATCCGTACCACCATGCGTCCTCCAATGGCCAGAATATTCATCGCGAGCCCCGCACTGCGCAGCGCCAACAACGGAAACTGGCAGACAGCCAATCGCTGGTTCAGGTTTCTGCGGACAGACTACCAGGTTTCGCTCGACGCCGAATGGCCGCCCGCCGATCCGCGAAACGAGCCGCCCGCCTGTCTGATTGCATTGCACGCGCGGCGTTCGGCTCCGAGTATCGCAAGGTTTGCCGAGGCTTGCCCGGATCGTCCCCTCGTCGTCGTGCTGACGGGCACCGATCTGTATCGGGACATCCGCGTCGACGAATCCGCGCGCCGCTCGCTCGATCTTGCTACACATCTGGTCGTGTTGCAGGAAGAGGGGCTGGCGGAATTGACGGCGGCGCACCGCGCGAAATGCCGTGTGATCTACCAGTCCGCCCTGGCGCGCAACGCCGACGTTCCGCCGACGCGCCGACGCCGCACGTTCGACGTCGTGTTCGTCGGTCACATGCGCGCGGAGAAAGACCCGCGCACGCCGATGCGCGCGATCGAGCGTCTGCCCGACGATTCGCGCGTCCGGCTTATCCATATCGGCCGCGCACTGGAGGACGAGTATCGGCTGGCGGCGCAGGCATTGCAAGCGAGGGCGTGGCCCACGGTGCAGCGCTACGTCTGGTACGAGGGACTGGCGCACGGCGCCACGCTGCGGCGCATTGCGAACGCCGACGCGATGGTCATTTCGAGCGTGATGGAAGGCGGCGCGAACGTGATTATCGAAGCGGTGAACGCGGGCGTTCCCGTGTTGGCGAGCCGCATTGCGGGCAACATCGGCATGCTGGGCCGCGATTACGACGGCTATTTCCCACCCGGCGACGACGAGGCGCTGGCCGCGCTGCTCGATCGCGCGAGCCGCGACCGCGCGTTTCTGACAGCGCTCCAGCACCAATGCACACGGCGGGCGCCATTGTTTGCGCCCGCCGCGGAGCATGCGGCAGTAGTCAGCCTGGTCAGGGATGCGCTGGCTCAGGCATCGGCATAGCGCATCACTGACCCCGTGAAGCGGGCTGCTGCCGCAGCGTGCGCGCGGCCGCAACCATGTTCGTCAGCGCGGGGATCACTTCTTCCCACGCGCGCGTCTTCAGGCCGCAATCCGGATTCACCCACAAACGCTCCGCAGGAATCCGCTCCGCCGCTTTCTGCATCAGATTCACGATGTGTTCCTCGCTCGGAATGTTCGGCGAATGAATGTCGTAGACGCCGGGCCCGATCTGGTTCGGATAGTTGAAGTGATCGAAAGCATCCAGCAGTTCCATATCGGAGCGCGACGTTTCGATCGTGATCACATCCGCGTCCATATCGGCAATCGACGCAATGATGTCGTTGAACTCCGAATAGCACATGTGCGTATGGATCTGCGTTTCGTCCTGCACGCCGTTCGCGGCGATGCGAAACGATTCCACCGCCCATTGCAGATACGCGTTCCATTGCGAGCGGCGCAGCGGCAGCCCTTCGCGCAGCGCGGCTTCGTCGATCTGGATGATGCGCACGCCGGCGCTTTCCAGGTCGAGCACTTCGTCGCGAATCGCGAGCGCCAGTTGATGGCACGACACCGAGCGAGGCTGATCGTCGCGCACGAACGACCAGTTCAGGATCGTGACGGGCCCTGTCAGCATGCCTTTCATCGGCTTGCTGGTTTGTGACTGCGCGTATCGGGTCCATTCGACCGTCATCGCCTTCGGGCGGCTGATGTCGCCGAACAGGATGGGCGGCTTCACGCAACGCGAGCCATACGACTGCACCCAGCCGAACTGGCTGAACGCATAGCCGTCGAGCTGTTCGCCGAAGTATTCGACCATGTCGTTGCGTTCGGCTTCCCCGTGCACGAGCACGTCGAGGCCGAGCGCTTCCTGTTCCTTCACTGCGCGTGCGATCTCGCGTTCCATCGCCGCGTGGTAGCCCGCCTGATCGAGTGAGCCGCGCTTGAACGCGCTGCGCGCGTGACGGATTTCGTTCGTCTGCGGGAACGAGCCGATCGTGGTCGTCGGATAAGCGGGCAGGTCGAGAAGCGCCGCCTGCTTTTCGGCGCGCTGCGCATATGCGCTCGCGCGTTGGCCGAGCGCGGCATCGATGCGCGCTATCGCAGCCTTCACAGCCGGGTTGTGCACGCGCGGCGAGACGCGGCGGCTTTCGATGGCGGCGGCATTCGCATCGAGCGCATCGGCCACCGATGCGCGGCCGTTGTTCAGTGCGCCCGCCAGCACCGTCAGTTCGTCGAGCTTTTGCAGCGCGAACGCGAGCCACGATCTGATTTCGGCGTCGAGCTTCTGTTCGCTGCCGAGATCGACGGGAACGTGCAGCAGCGAGCACGACGGCGCGACCCACAAGCGGTCGCCGAGCGTCCGATGCAGCGGTTCGAGCCATTGCAGGGCCGCGGTCAGATCGGTCTTCCAGATATTGCGGCCATTGATCGCGCCAACCGACAGCACCGCCGAATCCGGCAGCTGCGCCGCGACTTGCGCGACTTCATCGCGTGCATTGATCGCATCGATATGCAGGCCATCGACGGGCAGCTTGCACGCCAGGCCGAGATTGTCCTGCAACTGCCCGAAGTAAGTCGCAAGCAGCAGTCGCACGCGGCGCGCCGACAGCGCATCGTAGGCGGTGACGAATGCTTCGCGCCACGTCGCGTCGAGTTCCGTCACGAGCGCCGGTTCGTCGATCTGCACCCACTCGACGCCTTGCGCCGTGAAGTAGTCGAGCAGCGCCGCGTACACGGGGAGCAGGCGCGGCAACAGCGAGAGCTTGTCGGAACCGTCCTTCGATTTGCCGAGCCACAGATACGTCACCGGCCCGACGATCACGGGCTTCGCGTTCACGCCGGCTGCGCGCGCTTGCGCAAGCTGTTCGATGAGACGCGAAGGATCGAGCGAGAACTGCGTGTGCGCGTCGAACTCGGGGACGATGTAGTGATAGTTCGTATCGAACCACTTGGTCATTTCGCC
The DNA here is from genome assembly GCF_038900715.1 of Paraburkholderia phymatum. Lineage (GTDB taxonomy): Bacteria > Pseudomonadota > Gammaproteobacteria > Burkholderiales > Burkholderiaceae > Paraburkholderia > Paraburkholderia phymatum_A. The sequence goes on from NZ_JAYMRZ010000031.1 coordinate 95,220, forward strand.
AGCGGCCACGCCGCCGCAGCATGCGTGGTGATCTTCCGCGCCTTGAGCCGAGCGGCCGCGCGCGACGCGGAAGGTGTTGTCGAGCGCATCGCCGTGAAAGCCGCGCACGCGCTCGGGCAGATTGCCGAGCGTAAAGCTCATGTCGAGCACCTGGTCGTAGAACGCGAAATCGCCGACAGGTACGAAGTCGAGGCGCGCCTGATCGTTCCAGTGACGCGCGCGAAGCTGCGCGCCGGCGGCCTTCAGCGCGTCGCGTGACGACTGGCCTTTCCAGTAGCTCTCGAGTGCAAATTTCAATTCGCGGTTTGCGCCGATGCGCGGAAAACCGAGGTTGTGCGTCGTGACCATCGTTCGTATGCCGTCCAGAGAAAAGAGCCTGAAAGCGATGATAGAATTTTCGATGTATGAATAAAAATGGATTTATTTCATGCACGCATTAATTCTGTTCATGGAGGCCCGATGCTCGAACGCAGTCATCTGATGGTGATTCGAGAGGTCGAGCGCCAGGGGTCGCTCACCGCCGCCGCCGACGTGCTGAATCTCACGCAGTCGGCGTTGAGCCATACCGTGAAGAAACTGGAGCAGCAACTCGGCACGCCCGTCTGGACGCGCGAGGGACGCGCGATGCGCCTCACGCAGGCGGGCCAGTATCTGCTTGGACTCGCGAACCGCATGCTCCCGCAATTCGAGCATGCGGAAGCGCGGATGAAGCAGTATGCGCAGGGCGAGCGCGGCACGCTGCGCATCGGCATGGAATGTCACCCGTGTTATCAGTGGCTGCTCAAGATCGTTTCGCCGTATCTCGCGCGCTGGCCCGATGTCGATGTCGACGTGAAGCAGCGGTTTCAGTTCGGCGGCATCGGCGCGCTGTTCGGCTATGACATCGATGTGCTCGTCACGCCCGATCCGCTGAAAAAGCCGGGGCTGCGCTTCGAACCGGTGTTCGATTACGAGCAGGTGCTCGTCGTCGCCGACAGGCATGCGCTCGCGAAAGAGCCCTACGTCACGCCTGAGCATCTGGCTTCGGAAGTGCTGATCACCTATCCCGTCGAAACGGACCGGCTCGACATCTACACGCAATTTCTGACGCCCGCCAACGTCGTGCCGAAGCGTCACAAGGTGATCGAAACCACGGACATCATGCTGCAGATGGTCGCGAGCGGCCGGGGCGTCGCGGCGCTGCCGCGCTGGCTCGCGGAAGAGTACGCGGGCTGGATGCCGATCACGCCGCTGCGGCTCGGCAAGAAGGGCATCGCGAAACAGATCTTTCTCGGCACGCGCGAATCCGATGATGCGATTGACTATCTGACGGCATTCGTCGCGATGGCTCGCGAGACGGAGCGGGTGGAGGCGAGGGTGCGCGCGTAGCACTGCCGTGCGCGGCGGCTTCTATCCGCGCGTGCCGGGAGGACATCTCGTGCAAGTCAGGTCGTGTTCGAGCACATGCAGCAACTCGTCGTGGATCAGGCCCGTCCGATGCATGCGCAACAGTTCCGCGCGTCCGCCTGCGATTGCGGCCAAGCACGGCGTCGTAGTGCGCATTGCGCGCTTCGACCGGAAAGCTCGCCGCCCTCTCGTGCGCCCGCGTGATCTGCGCGCGATACGTGTATTGCTCGAGCAGTCGCGGAGGAAGCACCGCGCCGTCCGGCGCGTAGACGAGCGGCTTGATCGCCTCCCGCCGCGCCGCCCCGAGTCTCGCCCACGCCTGGGGCTCCGTCGGATAGTCGTGCGCATCGCTGGAATCGCTATCGCGCTGACGTAAGTGCGCGTCGCAGCTTCGACGCGCCGCAAAGGCGCCTAATGCGTCTGCCGTGTATCGACGAGAAAGCGGTGAATCTGCGCGACGACGGCCGCGCCTTCGCCCACGGCCGACGCGACGCGCTTCGTCGACCCCGAGCGAACATCGCCGATCGCGAAGACGCCGTCGACGCTCGTTTGCAACGATTGCGATTGCAGGCCGGAGCCGGGAATGTCGGGGCCTGTCAGCACGAAGCCTTTGCTGTCGAGCGACACGCCGCAGGTCTTGAGCCAGCCCGTATTCGGCTCGGCGCCGATGAAGACGAACAGGTGATGCGCGGTCATGCTGCCTTCGATGCCGCCCGCGCCGCGATAGTGGATGCGCTCGAGCCGCGCATCGCCTTCGAGCGCCGTCAGTTCGATCCGCGTATGCAACGTGACGTTCGGCAGCGACATGATCCGCTCGACCAGATAGTGCGACATGCTGTGCGCGAGACTCGCGCCGCGAATGAACATATGCACGTGCTCGGCGTGCGATGCGAGAAACACGGCCGCCTGTCCCGCGGAATTGCCGCCGCCGACCAGCAGCACGGGCTCCTTGCGGCACAACCTCGCCTCGATGGGCGTCGCCCAGTAGTAGACGCCGCAACCTTCGAAGCGCGCCAGGCCCTCGACGTCGGGACGCCGGTACTCGGCCCCGCTCGCGATGACGACCGTGCGCGCGGTGATGCGGCGCTTGTCGGCAAGCTCGATAGACGGCGGCTGACTGTCGCAAAACAGTGCTTTGACTTCGCACGGAATGCCGATATGCGCGCCGAACTTCTGCGCCTGAACGAACGCGCGTCCCGCGAGGGCCTGGCCTGTGATGCCCGTCGGAAAGCCCAGATAGTTCTCGATGCGCGAGCTCGTGCCCGCCTGGCCGCCCGGCGCGCGGCAATCGAGCGCCGCAACCGACAGCCCTTCGGATGCGGCATAAACGGCCGTTGCGAGACCCGCCGGTCCCGCGCCGACGATGGCCACGTCGTAGACATGCGTCGCGTCGAACTCGGGTATCAGTCCGAGACACGACGCGAGCTGTCCTTCGTCGGGGTTGCGCAGCACCGTGCCGTTCGGACACACGACGAGAGGAAAGTCGTCGGGTTGCGGCGTCAGCCGTTCGAGCAGCGCGATGGCTTCGGCGTCCTGTTGCGCATCGAGCGTCAGGCTCGGAAACACGTTGCGCCGCAGGAAGTTCTGCAACGCGAGCAGCCGCGCATTGCCGGAAGGGCCGACGAGCACGACGCCGTGTCCGCGCTCGATCACGAGCACGCGCCGCAGAATCAGCGCGCGCATGATCTTCTCGCCGAGATCGGCTTCGCTGATCATCATCGCGCTGAGTTCGTCGGGTCTGAGCAAGATCGCTTCGACATCTTCGACCACGTGCGCATCGACGACGGCGGGCTTGTTGGAGAGCTGCGTCACGTCCGACGTAAACTCGCCGCGCTTCGTATACGTGTGGATGATCCGCTCGTGGCCCAGGCCGTCGCGGCCGACAATGCGGACCTTGCCCGACAGCACGACGAACACGCCTGGGCAGAGATGTCCCGCGCGATAGAGCAACTCGCCTTTCGCGTAACGGCACAGATTGCCGAAGCGGCGCACGCGGTCGATTTCCGCATCCGCGAGCACGGGAAACATCTGCTGGTAACGCGGATGATCGCGCACGCTCGGGTCTTCAGCGGGCGAGCTATCGTCGATGGCGCGGCTTTCGTCCGCTGCATGCCGATGCTCGGGCTGTCCGTTTTCAGGCGTTGGTTCGTTGCTCATCGCGGGTTCTCCTCCAGCGGCTGACGGGCGCCGCCAGGCAGCCGGAGGCTCCGCAACGTCGAACAAAAAGTAGTGTCATGAGTTAAAAATTCATTGAATGATGTCGATCACGTACTAAAGTGTTCTGTGTGGCACTCGATACGAGGAGGCATCGATGAGCGGACGGCCCAAAGGGGAACTCGTGCTGAGCGAATCGG
>NZ_JAYMRZ010000032.1:0-96444 GCF_038900715.1 Paraburkholderia phymatum
GCGTGGTGGATCACCCTGGACGCCACGAAAGAGCATCAGCTTCAGAACTGGATCCGCAATTCAGGGCATCTTCAACCGTAGCAGTCCAACATTCAACTGTGAGAGGTGCATTATGAGATCGCCGTCGAGATGCCCAGTGGCCTCAGCTTGCCATTGGCCTTCGGGATAAACACTCTTCTGATAGGGTCCGGCCGGTAGGTCTCCTGCCTGAGCGCAAGCGCCAGTTCACCGAGCCACTTCTGCACCCCATACACCTCGACCTCCGCGAAGTCCTGCCGATCGACACCCGGCGCGCCCCTGTTCGAGCGGCACTGGGCGTACGCATGCGCCAGCACATCCTCGCGATAGATCTTGTCGTACAGCGCGTAGAAGCGATACCCGGCTTCTGCCTTCGCTTTCGCGTGTAACGCCATCTGCAGCTTCTGAACACGAATCGGAGTTGATAGGTTGCCCAATCTCCACGTCCTCACTACGTATTGCGTCTGTCTTGAACTGAGGCCCCTTCCCTCCACCAGCATTACACCGGCTTCAGCGGTAGTACGGGCCTCTCCGTCATCCCAAGGCGCCCGGCCTGTCCCTCACGGGCGTCCGGTTGGTCATCCCTGACCACGCCAAGGGACTTCCCGTGTTGCGTACGCTTTCCTTGTGTACATGCTGTCGCCACTACCCCGGCGCAGCGACTGGCGGCACTGCTTCGCTCATCCATCCAGTCGTATCAGCCTTCCCCGATAGGGTGTTCGGGTCGGCCTGCGCATCGACATTTTCGAGGTTTGCTCGGCGTTCACTCGCGTTACGGCCTGCACACTCGCGCTGTCACCAATTCGTGACACGCATCACCGAAGGCTTCAGCCACTTCGTTGCCTCCATAGCTGCTCCGGTTGCTTCCGGCTGGAGCGGTTGCCGGGCGGGGCTTGCACCCGCTGGAAAGCGCCACCTTTTCACGGCGCACGCCCATTTCACTCATTGCGAACCGAAAATTCAGATCGTTATTAATTAAGAATTACCTCATATCGACGCCCCGTCACTCGCCACAAAAATCCGTGAACGCAATGCCCGTTTTGACGCTTCCCAGCAAAACGGATGCGCGCCAGCCAGCGCGGGCTGAACGGGTCCGCGCCATCGCAAGCATCTTTTCCATTCCAGCAAAGCGGGTCTTGCCACAACAGATGTTTGTCCAGCCGCCGGCCGTTTCCGCGTGATTGCTGTTCTGCTCTATCCGGAGTTTTGAGGCATGAAAATAACGATTGAAATGGTGCAAACTCACTTCACGCACCATCGCGCCGTCTTGAACGAAGTCGAAAACCAGCCTGCGAAATGCGTGCCGCGACGCGCGCAACTGATGCTCGCGTGCCTGGTGCTGTCGACCGCAGCGGCAAACGCGAACGCCCAGGTGTTGGCTGGCAGTGGTTCGGTCGCCGTCGACACGACAGGCATCGCGCTCGGCAATACCGCATATTCCGGCGGTGTGGATGCGGTTGCCGCCGGCGACACCTCGACGGCATCCGGCAACAATGCGACGGCGATCGGCTCGCATGCGCGCGCAATGGCGGGTGCGTCAACCGCGCTGGGCGACACCGCCCAGGCGAACGCATTCCAGTCACTCGCGCTCGGCGCGAATTCGATGGCCACCTTCAGCAACAGCATCGCGCTGGGCTCGGGCTCGGTCACTCTGTTCGGCACGCAGATCGGCTATACGGCTTTCGGGTTGACTGCGCCGCAATCGTCTTCTGGCGAAGTCAACGTCGGCAACCGCACGATCAGTACCGTGGCGCCGGGACGCGCAGACCAGGACGCCGTCAATGTCGCGCAACTGAAGGCGGTCGCGAACAGGTTCGACGGAGAGTTGGATGTGGTCAGGAGCCGGCTCGACGACGAATCGGGCGCTGCGACAAAGCGTGCTGACGGCGCGGTGATGTACGACCGCAACCCGGACGGCACGATCGACCGCGACAGCGTCACGCTGAAAGGCGATCCGGCGAACGGCGGCACCCGCCTCCACAACGTTGCGGATGCCGTCGATGCCCACGATGCCGTCAATCTCGGTCAGCTTTCGGCGCTGCTCGACAGCGCCGTCGGCAACATCACGGTGAACACGTCGAATCCGATGTTCAGTTCCGAGGGCTCGCCTGCCACCGAGCCAGCAGTGGCCAGCGGCACGCACTCGATCGCCGCAGGCGCCAACGCGCAGGCAAGCGCCGCGAACGCGGTGGCGCTGGGCGCCGGCGCGAACGCGAGCGCGGACAATTCGGTCGCGCTCGGACAAGGCTCGGTCGCCGATCGCGCGAATACCGTGTCCGTCGGCGCGGCTGGACAGGAGCGGCAAATCACGAACGTCGCGGCGGGCGTCCAGGGCACGGATGCCGTCAACGTCAACCAGTTGAACCAGAGCGTGAGCAGCGCAGTCGGCCAGGCAAAAAGCTATACCGACGACCAGGTGCGCTCGGTCCGCAAGGACGGCTACGGCGGCGCAGCCGCGGCGATCGCGATGGCAGGCCTGCCGCAAGCGGTGCTGCCGGGTCATGGCATGGTCGCGCTCGCAGCGGGCACCTACGGCGGACAGTCGGCGATGGCCGTCGGCGTGTCGCAACTGTCGGACACGGGCAAGTGGGTGTACAAGCTCCAGGGCACAGCAAGCTCGCGCGGAGAAGTCGGCGCGTCGATCGGCGCGGGGATGCACTGGTAAGACGCGTGTCGCCTGACACGGGAGCAAACGACGAAAATCACAGGGTGTGATTTTGCCCTCATGATTTTCGTCCGCAATCGCGACGCCGCGCCGCGCGACGAACGCCCCGTTGCACACCGTCCGGCGCACTGAACGAAAAGCGCCGGACGCCGTCACCGCTGCATCGATTCCCACACCTTGTAGAGCCGCTTGACGGAAACCGGCATCGGCGTGCGCAGTTCCTGCGCGAAGAGCGACACGCGCAACTCTTCGAGCAGCCAGCGGAATTCGGCGAGCCGCGCATCGGGCACGCCGCCGCGCTGCGCGAGCGCGCGCTGGTAATGCTGCGCGAGCGGCTGCAATTCCGCGGACTGACGCGCGTCGCGCGCCGGATCGGCTTTCAGCTTGTCGATGCGCAGCGCGATGCCCTTCAGATAGCGCGGGAAATGGCTCAGCTGCGTGTACGGCGTATCGACGATAAAACGCTTGCCGATCAGCGCATCGAGCTGGTTCTGCATGTCCGCATACGGCGCGGCGAACGGCTTCGCCTGCGCCAGCTTTTTGACGACAGCCGTGTACTCGCCAAGAATCAGTCCGCCGAGGCGCGCGATCTCCTGCGCGAGCAGCGTCAGCCGGCTGCGGCCTTCGTCCTTGCGCGCGTGGAAGCTCGCGTCGTCGTCGGGCAGCGGATCTTGCAGACACGCACGATCGAGCGCCGTGTCGATCAACTGATCGCGCAGCTCTTCCTGCGTGCCGCGCGGCATGAACTGCATCGCCATTTCGCGCAAGCCCGGCAGGTTCTTTTCGAGGTACTTGATCGGCTCGCGCAACTGCAACGCGAAGAGCCGCCGCAGCCCCGCGCGATGGATGCGCGCGGCCTCGTCGGGCGAGTCGAACACTTCCACGTCGCAATGCGTGCCGCGATCGACGAGCGCCGGATAGCCGAACAGCGTCTGCCCGCCTCGGCGGATTTCGAGCAGTTCGGGCAGCTTGCCGAAATTCCACGTCGTCAGGTTTTCGTAGAGCGCAGTCGCGGATGCCGCGGCGGATTCGGCCGTCGACGGCGTGTGCGGCGCGCTCGAAGCGCTTCGCGCGGCACCGCTGTTCGTGCCACGCGAGCCGTCGCCCGTCGCGCCGCGCGCAGGCGCGCCGCCGCCCGAAGCCGCATTGGCGAGCGCCGCCCCTGCCGCGCTCGCCGCGATCTTCTGAAAATGCTGTTGCGCCTGGCCGCCGAGTTCCGCGCGCAGTTGCGCGAGGTTGCGGCCCATCGCGAGTTGACGGCCGTGCTCGTCGATGACCTTGAAGTTCATGAACAGATGCGGCGCGAGCGTTTCGAGCTTGAAGTCCGACTGCTTCATCGCGACCTGCTTCTGCTCGCGCACGTCGGCGATCAGCGCATCGAGCAGACCGCCCGTGCCGAAGCGCGTGCCGCCATGACGATCGACGAAACCCGCCGCGTACTCCGGCAACGGCACGCAGTGGCGGCGCAGCTTCTGCGGCAGCGACTTGAGCAGCAGTTGTGTCTTCTCTTTCAGCATGCCCGGCACGAGCCACTCGACGCGCCGCGCATCCACCTGGTTCAGCGCGAACAGCGGCACGGCAAGCGTCACGCCATCGCGCGGCGAACCCGGTTCGAAGTGATACGTGAGCGCCATCTCGACGCCCGACATCGTCATCCGCTTCGGGAACAGATCGGTCGTGACACCGGCCGCCTCGTGACGCATCAGATCGTCGCGCGACAGATACAGCAGACGCAGCTTGTCTTCCTGCTGCCCGCTCTTCTTCAATTCGTCGCGATACCAGCGCTCGAACGCCGCGCCCGTATAGACGCCGTTCGGAATCGCCTGATCGTAAAACGCGTAGATGAGTTCGTCGTCGACCAGCACATCCTGCCGGCGCGACTTGTGTTCCAGCTGCTCGATTTCGCCGAGCAGCTTGCGGTTGTGCGCGAAGAACGCGAGCTTCGTGTCGAACTCGCCTTCGACGAGCGCGCCGCGAATGAACAGCTCCCGCGCGTGCGCCGGGTCCTGCTTGCCGAAGCTCACGCGCCGCCGGTGATAGACGGGCAAGCCGTACAGCACCGCGCGCTCGAACGCCGACACCTGCGCGGCGCGCTTTTCCCAATGCGGCTCGGAGAGCGACTTCTTCAACAGATGCGCGCCCACGCGCTCGACCCATTCCGGCTCGATCTTCGCGATACAGCGCGCGTACAGCCGGCTCGTCTCGACCAGTTCCGCCGCCATCGCCCACTTGCCCGCCTTCTTCACGAGCGCCGAGCCCGGCCACAGATAGAACTTGATGCCGCGCGCGCCGAGATAGTACGGCTCGTCGTCGGCTTTCAGGCCGATGTTGCCGAGCAGGCCCGTCAGCAGCGCGAGGTGGATCTGCTCGAAAGTCGCGTCGCTTTCGTTCAGACGCCAGCCATGCTCGCGCACCACCGTCAGCAGTTGCGAATGCACGTCGCGCCATTCGCGCAGACGCAGATGCGACAGGAAGTTCTGCCGGCAAGCATCGGTTAGCTGCCTGTTCGACTTCTTGTGCGCGACGGCCTCTTCGAACCACGCCCAGATCTTGAGCCACTGCAGGAACTCCGAGCGCTCGTCCGCGAACTTGCGATGCGCCCGGTCCGCCTGCTCCTGCGCGTCGATCGGGCGATCGCGCGGGTCCTGCACCGACAGCGCACTCGCGATGATCAGCACTTCGCGCAGCGACTGCTGGTCGCGCGCGCCGAGAATCATCCGGCCGACGCGCGGATCGAGCGGCAAACGCCCAAGCTCGCGGCCGAGCGGGGTCAGCGCGTTGTCGTCGTCGACGGCGCCCAGCTCGTTGAGCAACTGATAGCCGTCGGCGATCGCTCGGCCCGGCGGCGGCTCGATGAACGGGAACGTTTCGATCGCCGTCAGATGCAGCGACTTCATCCGCAAGATGACGGCGGCCAGCGACGAACGCAGAATCTCGGGGTCCGTGAAACGCGGCCGGCCCGCGAAGTCGGCTTCGTCGTAGAGACGGATGCAGATGCCATCGGCGACGCGGCCGCAGCGCCCTGCCCGCTGGTTCGCGGCCGCCTGCGAGATCGACTCGACCTGCAACTGCTCGACCTTGTTGCGGTACGAGTAGCGCTTCACGCGCGCGAGGCCCGTGTCGATCACATAACGGATGCCGGGCACCGTCAGCGAGGTTTCGGCGACATTCGTCGCGAGCACGATGCGCCGCGCGTTCGACGGACGGAACACGCGCTCCTGTTCGGCTGCGGAAAGCCGCGCGAACAGTGGCAGGATTTCCGTGTGCGGCGGATGGTGCTTGCGCAGCGCCTCCGCCGCGTCGCGAATCTCGCGCTCTCCGGGCAGGAACACGAGCACGTCGCCGGGGCCTTCGCGGCACAGTTCGTCGGCGGCTTCGACGATCGCGTCCATCAGATCGCGATCCGTCTCGCGCTGCGTTCTCGGACGATCCGGCCGGTCGCTGCGCTCGCGGCCCGCGTGGCCTTCCGCCGCTTTCACAGCGGGCGAATCTTCAGCAACAGGGTGATAGCGCACTTCGACGGGATAGAGCCGTCCGCTCACTTCGATCACGGGCGCGGGCTTTTCTTCGCTGCCGAAATGGCGCGCGAAACGGTCGGCATCGATCGTCGCCGACGTCACGATCAGCTTCAGATCGGGACGCTTCGGCAAAATTTCCTTCAGATAGCCGAGCAGAAAATCGATGTTCAGGCTGCGCTCGTGCGCCTCGTCGATGATCAGCGTGTCATACGCCTTCAGCAGCGGATCGGTCTGTGTTTCCGCGAGCAGAATGCCGTCCGTCATCAGCTTGACGGAGGCGCCCGGCGCGAGATTGTCGGTGAAGCGCACCTTGTAGCCGACCACCTCGCCGAACGGCGTGCCGAGTTCCTCAGCGATGCGCCGGCCCGTCGCCGACGCCGCGATCCGGCGCGGCTGCGTGTGGCCGATCAGTCCGCGGCCGCCCGCGCCGAGCCCGCGTCCAAGCGCGAGACAGATTTTCGGCAACTGGGTCGTCTTGCCCGAACCCGTCTCGCCGCTGACGATCACGACCTGATGGCCCGCGATCGCGCGCGCGATTTCGTCGCGTCTGCCGGAAACGGGCAACGCTTCGGGGAACGTGATGGGCGGAATCGGATTCGGTTCGATGACACGCGCGGGCTTGTGCGGTTCGCGCGGACCTGTGCGCGGCTTTTCACGCGACCTTTCGGGCTGCTTTTCGCGCTGCTCCGCACGCTGCTTTTCATTCGGCTGGCCGGCGGCGTGCTTGCCGCCCTGAGCGCGCGGCTGGCCGTGCGCGCTGCTTTTTGCGCGATCGCGAGCGGCGCCTGCATCGTTCCTGGCCGTGTCACCCGACGCGGAATCGGCCGAACGCGGCGCATTCGCGGCATTCACGGAAACGTCACGACGCGAAGCCTCGCCGCGTGCGTCGCGCGGTGCGTCGTGACGGTCGCGCGGCGTCGCCTTTGCGGCGTCCTTCGCAGCAGCGTCAGCCGCGTTTTTCGTATCGGCTCCGGCGGAGCTTTTGGGTACATTCGACATGGGGGCGCATTATAATCCGGGGCATGAATTCCCAAACCGACCTCGTCCCCTCGCCCGCCAGCTCGCCAGCCTCGTCCAGCGACGCGGAAATCCTGTTGCAGCATGCGCAATTCGTCGACTGGATGCGATCGGTCGCGCCGTATATTCACGCGTTCCGAAACAAGACGTTCGTAGTCGGGTTTGGCGGCGAAGTCGTGCATCAGGGGCTGCTCAACGCGCTCGTCTCCGACATCGCGCTGTTGCAGGCAATGGGTATCCAGATCGTGCTCGTGCACGGGTCTCGTCCGCAAGTCGAAGAGCAGATGAGCCTGCACGGCGTCGAATCCGAGTTTTCGCACGGCATGCGCATCACCGATGCGCGCGCGCTCGAATCCGCGAAGGAAGCCGCGGGCGAAGTGCGTCTCGACATCGAGGCCGCGATCAGCCAGGGCTTGCCGAACACGCCGATGGCGCACGCGCACATCAGCGTAGTGTCGGGCAACTTCGTGACGGCGCGCCCGGTCGGCATTCTGGACGGGGTCGATTTCCAGCACACGGGTGTCGTGCGCAAGATCGATGCCGAGTCCATCCGTCATTCGCTCGCGAGCCGCAAGCTCGTGCTGCTGTCGCCGCTCGGCTTCTCGCCGACGGGCGAGGCGTTCAATCTGGCGATGGAAGATGTCGCGTCGGCGGCCGCGATTGCGCTGCGCGCGGACAAGATCGTGTTTCTCACGGAAACGGAAGGCCTGCTCGACGAAGAAGGCACGCTGGTCCGCGAAATGTCGCTGGACGACGCTTACCGGCTGCACGAAAGCGGCGCGGTGACGGGCGACGCCGCTTTCTATCTGAAGCACTCGATCCGCGCCTGCCGCGGCGGCGTGGCGCGCGCGCACATCATTCCATACGCGCTCGACGGCAGCCTGCTGCTGGAACTGTTCTTGCACGATGGCGTCGGCACGATGATCTCGTACGAGAACCTCGAAAGCCTGCGCGAAGCAACACCCGACGACGTCGGCGGCATTCTCACGCTGATCGAGCCGCTGGAGTCGGACGGCACGCTCGTGCGGCGCGGGCGTCACCAGATCGAGCGCGACATCGACCATTTCTCGGTGATCGAGCACGACGGCGTGCTGTTCGGCTGCGCGGCGCTGTATCCGTACCCGCAGGAGCGCATCGGCGAAATGGCATGTCTGACGGTCTCGCCCGAAGCGCAGGGCTCAGGAGACGGCGAGCGGCTCCTGAAGCGCATCGAGCAGCGCGCGCGGGCACGCGGCCTCACGCGCATCTTCGTGCTGACGACGCGCACCGAACACTGGTTCCTCAAGCGAGGCTTCGTGAAAGCCACCGTCGACGATCTGCCCGAAGATCGCCGACGGCTCTACAACTGGCAGCGCAAGTCGCTCGTGCTGATGAAACAGCTCTGAACGCTCAACATAACGCCCTATCGCGCGACGCCGTCCCCATATCGATTACAGGAGAAGCACAGCATGACTCGCATGGTTCAATGCACGAAGCTCGGCAAGGAAGCCGAAGGTCTCGATTTCCCGCCGCTGCCGGGCGAACTCGGCAAGCGGATCTACGAGAGCATTTCTAAGGAAGCGTGGCAGCAGTGGCTGAAGCAGCAGACGATGCTGATCAACGAAAACCGGCTGAACATGGCCGATCCGCGCGCGCGCCAGTATCTGATGAAGCAGACGGAGAAGTTCTTCTTCGGCGAAGGCGCCGACCAGGCTTCTGGCTACGTGCCGCCGTCGCAAGGCTGAGCGGTCGCTGCGAGCCCGACGGTACAAAAATCCGCGCTTCTGGCGCGGATTTTTTTCGTCCGTACCTGTTCGTGCCTTGCAGGCGCGCTCGCAAAAATTGAACGAAACCGTTAATCCTGCCCCACTTCCTCAGCCGCCGCCGAATTCCCGCAATCCTCCGCCCGACAACGGATTGCGCGCGCTCCCACCACCTCGCCGAATGGGCAGTTTGCGCGATCCTCGCTCATCGTGCTATCATGTGTGCCGTTCTAACAGCATTAACCCTTCATTCACGTTCAGTTCATAACCCAGCCATGCGTGCGGGGTTCGGATTGAACTGTTTTATACAAGAAGGCTTGTCGGTTGTTTCGTTGCAAGTCGCGTAAGAGAGAACTGACGCGATCCAGAGCGACGCCTCGCCGGCCTTTTTCGTTTCAAGCCTTTCAAGCGGCATGAGCGCATTGCGTGCGTGAATGTCCTCCGGTATCTGCCCCCCTGCAAGGCCACGCGGATACCACCGTTTAGCAGCAACCCCACGAGTGCAATTTCGCGACGACCTTCGCGCTGCACGGGCGTCATTTTCTCTGCGCGAGTGCCCCGCACGTTTGCGCAGTGCGCCCTTGCGCGGTCCGCGCCAGGCACGATGCCTTTGGCCGCTCGCGAAACTGTACTTCCAGCAATCCGTGGCGGAGCGCTTACGCGTTCGGCCGCAGTCATAGGAGTTTTAACCTTGACCGCTACCAGCAACGGCTTCTGGCGACACAAGTCCAAATACAACAGCCTCACCCTCGACGACATCACGGTCGTCGATAACACGCTGCTCAAGCGTGCCGTCGGCGCGATGGCGCTCGGCAACGCAATGGAATGGTTCGACTTCGGCGTGTACAGCTACATCGCCGTCACGTTGGGCAAAGTGTTCTTCCCGTCGAGCAGTCCGTCCGCGCAGCTGATCGCGACCTTCGGCACGTTTGCGGCCGCGTTTCTCGTGCGCCCGATCGGCGGCATGGTGTTCGGCCCGCTCGGCGACCGCATCGGACGCCAGCGCGTGCTCGCGATGACGATGATCATGATGGCGCTCGGCACCTTCGCGATCGGCCTGATTCCGAGCTATGGCTCGGTCGGCATTCTCGCGCCCGTGCTGCTGCTCGTCGCGCGCCTCGTGCAGGGCTTCTCGACAGGCGGCGAATATGGTGGCGCGGCCACCTTCATCGCCGAATTCTCGACGGACCGCCGACGCGGCTTCGCGGGTAGCTTCCTCGAATTCGGCACGCTGGTCGGCTATATCCTCGGCGCGGGCACGGTCGCGGTACTGACGTCCTCGCTGTCGCAGGATGCGCTGCTGTCGTGGGGCTGGCGCGTGCCGTTCTTTATCGCCGGGCCGCTGGGTCTCGTGGGCCTGTATATCCGGATGAAGCTCGAGGAGACGCCCGCGTTCAAGAAGGAAGCCGAGGCGCGTGAAGTCGAAGAGAAGTCACGTCCGAAGCAGACGTTCATGGAGCTGCTCGCGCAGCAGTGGAAGCCGCTTCTGCAGTGCGTAGGCCTCGTGCTGATCTTCAACGTCACTGACTATATGGCGCTGTCGTATCTGCCGAGCTATCTGTCGGCGACGCTGCATTTCAACGAATCGCACGGCCTGTTCCTCGTGCTGGCCGTGATGGTGCTGATGATGCCGATGACGCTCTACGCAGGCCACCTGTCGGACCGGATCGGCCGCAAGCCGGTAATGCTGCTCGGCTGCGTGGGTCTGTTCCTGCTGTCGATTCCGGCGCTGCTGCTGATCCGCACGGGCGCGGTGCTGCCGGTGTTCGGCGGGTTGCTGATTCTCGGCGCGCTGCTGTCGACGTTCACGGGCGTGATGCCGTCGTCGCTGCCCGCGCTCTTTCCGACGAAGATCCGTTATGGCGCGCTTGCGATCGGCTTCAATGTGTCGGTGTCGCTGTTCGGCGGTACGACGCCGCTCGTTGCAGCGTGGCTCGTCGATCGCACTGGCAATCTGATGATGCCCGCGTACTATCTGATGGGCGCATCGCTGATCGGTATCGTGTCGGTGATCGCGTTGCGCGAGACGGCTCGCAAGCCGCTGCTCGGCTCGGGTCCGTGCGTGGCCACGCGCGCCGAAGCGCATGCCGTGCTGCGCGGCGAACGCGAAGCCGCCGAGATCGAAGAAGCGTATGCGGCAACCGCGACGGCGCGTGCGTGACGCTTGACCGCAACGTCCGCACATCAGATGCACACAAAACGGGTCAGCTTCGGCTGACCCGTTTTTTTATGCTGTCAGCGTGTGCAGCGTGGCTTCGACGCGCGCGCCATCGATCGTCAGCATCCCGGCCGAGATCGGCAGCTTGAATCGCCGTGGCCCCGCGCTGCCGGGATTGACGTACAGCACGCCATCGCGTTCGGCGATCAGCGGCTTGTGCGAGTGCCCCGTCACGACGACGCGTACATCGTCGTCCTGCGGATTGCGCGGCACATCGGCGATATCGTGGACGACGAGAATCTTCACTTGCTGCACGACGAGCGTCGCGTGCGACGGAATCGACGTGGCCCATTCGCCCATGTCGTTGTTGCCGCGCACGAGGGTCAACGGCGCGATCTGCGCGAGCGCATCGAGCACAGCCTGATTGCAGATGTCGCCGGCATGAACGATTGCGTCGCATCCGGCGAGATGCGCCAATGCTTCGGGACGCACGAGATTATGTGTGTCCGAAATCAGGCCGATGCGGGAGGGAGGCCGGAGGCTTTGGGGCATTGCGTGTTCCTGAACCCAGGCTCAATCGAGCGCGGCAAGCGGCGCGTTCGGCTTGCGCGACATCGCGATCAGCCGCTTCGTCGCGCCCTGCACGAGTACCGACATGACTGCGCCACAAGCAAACGCGGGCAGCACACCGAGCGTCGGCAGCATCAGCGCGACGACAGCAAAGAACGCCGCGAACGACGCACGCCCGATCACCATGCCGCGCATCAACAGCGCGACGCAGCCCACGCCGTGCGCGCGTTGCGTCGAGACCGCGAGCACGATGCCGAGCAACGGAAACACCGACAGCATGCCGCTCCACGCGGCGCCCATCGATGCGGAAAGCGTCGTCACGGCGAGTGTCAGCAGTGCGCCCGCCATCATGCGCGTGACGAGATCCGCCACGCCAATACGCGCTGAGGGCACCGCACCCGCGACGCGCGGCAACCCTGCCCGCGACACGGCGACCGCAACGCACGCCGCCGCGAGCGACCACGCAAGCGTCGCCGGCAACCGTACCAGCGATGCAGCGACGACGGCCCACGCAAGCAACCCGGCGCCAAGCGCAACAGGCCAACGACACGTGCGGCAGGTCCACGCATACGTGAGGTTGAACGCCTCTGACGCGGCAATCGCCGCAATCGACGCCGCCGACGCTTGCGCCGCGAATGCCGTCCCGCGTTCGAGCGCGAGCAGCAACACGATCGGGCCCGCGACCACAGGCAGTCCCGCCAGCCAACCGGCAACCGATGGTCCCCAGGCGCGCCCCGCCATCGTCAATGCGGCGAGAAAGCCGGGCACGAGTGCGAGCTTGAGCGCGAGCAGCATCTGTTGTTCCTGTATCGGGCATTCGACGCGACCGTCGGGCGTGAGCCACGTTGCCGCGCGCAATGTAGGGAGCGCCGCCGACACCACGGCGCGTTGAGAGCGGGCACTGCATCCGGCGGATGAAACGGTGCGCGCACAAACGGCTGCACCGCAGCCGCCGATTATCCGCGATGAAGCGCGTGCGTGTCGATGATCGTCAAACGCGCCGAACCCTTACCGCTCGTGATAGATCGCGAGCCAAACAGTCCGCTCCTCGGCATGCGTCCACGCGACGCGATGCCGGCAATGCGGCTCGATCAGCACGTAATCGCCGGGCCGCATGTCGTGCAGCGTCGAGTCTTCTTCGAACTCCAGCACGGCCGCGCCCGACAGCAGCACGACCCATTCGGCGCGAGAGTCGTCGTACCAGAAGTCTTCGGGGCTCACGTGCCCCATCGACACGATCCGCTCCACGTTCAGCCGCTGCCCCGTCACGAGCACGTCGACCCGCTCTTCGCTGCCGCGCCTGATCTCGCGGTTGTCGACGCTGAACAGATTGCCGGTTCGAAGCTGCATGGCCGACCTCACTTCAAAGGCGCGAGACCGTCGAGCAGCGTCGGGATCAGTTCGCTGATCGTCGGATGGATGTGCATTGCGGATTGCAGCGTCGTGTACGGCGCGCGCGCCGTCATGATGTCGATGAACGTGTGGATTGCCTCGTCGCCGTCGACGCCCAGGATCGTCGCGCCGAGTATCTGCTTCGACTGCCTGTCGACGAGCACTTTCATGAAGCCCTGCGTCTCGCCCTTCTCGCGCGCGCGGCCGACGCGCGTCATCGGCATCGTCGCGACCAGCGCGTCGCGGCCCTCCTTGCGCACGTCGCTCTCCGACTTGCCGACGCGCGCAAGCGGCGGATCGACGAACACGGCATATGCCATGATCCGTTCGTCGACGCTGCGCTTGCCGCCATCGAAGAGATTCGCCGACACGATCTGGTAGTCGTCATAGGACGTGTGCGTGAACGCGCCGCGTCCGTTGACGTCGCCGATCGCCCAGATGCCCGGCACGCCGGTACGCAACTGACCGTCGACGGCAATCGTGCCGTGCCCGTCGACGGTGAGGCCTGCGGCATCGAGGCCGAGGTCATCGGTATTCGGGCGGCGGCCTGTCGCGAAGAGCAGATGCGACGCTTCGAGCGGCGCGGCATCGGCGCCGAAGAAGATGCGCACGCCGTCGCCGTCCGCGTGCAACGGCTCGACGCGCGACGGCTCGCCGCCGAAACGGAATTCCACGCCTTCACGCGCGAGCACGTCCTGCACGTTACGCGCAAAGTCCTCGTCCTCGCGCGTCAGCACGCGATCGCCGCGCACGATCACCGTCACGCGGCTGCCGAAACGACGGAACACCTGCGCGAATTCAAGCGCGATATAGCTGCTGCCGACGATCGCCAGATGCTCCGGCAACGTGGTCAGTTCGAGCAGCGTCGAGTTCGTGTGATAGCGGATGCGCTCGATGCCGTCGATCTGCGGAATGACGGCGCGCGTGCCCGTATTGATGAAGATGTCGTCGGCCTGCAGTTCGGCGATCGCGTTGCCGCTGGCGGGGTCGGTGATCGCGAGCGCATGCGGGCCGGTGAAGCGCGCATGCCCTTTGAAAACGGTGACGTTCTTCGTATTGCGCAGCCAATGTTCGACGCCGTCGCGCGACTGTCCGATGATCGCGTCCTTGCGCGCCTTCACTCGTGCGAGATCGACGGTGACTTCGCCGGCCACGCGCACACCGTAGTCGGCCGCATGGCGCGCGACATGCGCGGCGCGAGCGCTCGCCACATACGCCTTCGTCGGCGTGCAGCCGACGTTCACGCAAGTGCCGCCGAATTTCTCGCGCTCGATCACGGCTGTCTTGCGGCCGTTTTTGGCGAGCCGCACGGCGAGCGGCGAGCCGCCCTGTCCCGTGCCGATCACAACGGCGTCGAAGTGCTGTGGCATGGCGGATCTCCCGAAACGCGTATCGAGTCGGTCATCTTACGCCTGCCTCGCGTCATTCGAAGTGCGTGGTCGCGAATCCTTTGAAAGCCGGTCAGAGGTATTTGCCCCGCGAGCGCAGCAGCTCACGCGTCGCAGTGATGGAGCGAGCAAAGCAGTTCGCGCGAGCGTTGCAACGCGGCGCGCGCGCCCTGAGTCGCGACGACGAAGCCGGCCTGGCTCAGGTTGAAATCCACCTGCACCATGATCTGGATGAGCGACACCATCGGCAGCACCACTGCCGGGTGATAAAGCTGTCGTTCAATGATCGCTCTCATGGCCTTCTCCATCGCATGACGCCGCGTGTTGCTCGCGGCGCCGCTCTGCATACCTGTTTCGATGGATGGATTGTAGAGAGCCGATAGTTAGAGATAAATGAGCGAAACGCGAAGATAGTTGTCGCCGGATTAGAACAATCCGGGTACACGCGGCAAATCGTTGACCGGCCGCGCGCGAACGGTCATTCGAGCGGCGCGGCGGCGAATTGCGGCAGCGCTTCCGCACGCGCGGAAAACGCGGAGAGCGCGGGATAGCGTTGCGGATCGACGAGGCCCGGCAACATGTACTGCTGGAACCGCCACGCGACGGCCAACGTGATGTCCGGCTGCATCAGCCGGTCGCCGAACAGCCAGTCGTTTGCGTTGTGGCCCTCGATTGCCTTCTCCAGATGATCGTAGGCAGCGAAAAGCTGTTTCTGCACGCGCTCGATCCACGGCTGATGCTGTCGCTCGGCGGGCCGCAGATTCACTTCGTAGACGTTTTGCATCGTCTTCTCGCAAGCGGCGAGCGCGAAGCCGATCAAGCCCAGCGCCCGCGCGCGCGTGGCTGTTTCGGCGGGCATCAGGCGTTTTTCCGGCGGGCTCAGATGATCCAGATAGTCGAGAATCAGCGACGACTCGATCAGCATCGTGCCGTCGTCGGCGATGAAGGTCGGCGCCTTGACCACGGGATTGACCTTCGCGAACTCGTCGAAGTGCCGGAACACCGACACGCTGCGGTGCTCGAACGGCAAGCCGAGCACGGCGAGCGAAATGGCGACGCGTCGGACGTACGGTGAATCCATCATGCCGATCAGTAGCATCCTGCTTTCTCCGTGGTTGTTGGGGCGCGGCGCCACATACTGTAGACGAATGGTTCGCGTCTGGCCATGTCGGTCCGCCACGGGCGCGAGGCTTTACGAACGGCAGGGTGGTTCACAGCGGCTCGTAGATTTCCCCCCGCACCATCAGCGTCCCGCACGCACGGCAAATCCATCGAACTTCGTTCATGGGCGTGCGCCACAGGAACCGGTAGTGGCATTTGTGCATGTCGCCATCCTCTATCGCGAGTTGGGGTCTCCGGTTGTTGCCTCCGGTTGTTGCCTCCGGATTGCATCGTCGCGATTGTAGGGATTCAGGCTTATCGGGGGCTTAAGGGCTGGGCGAAGCAGGGGTTGAAGTTCGAACGCGCGTAGGTCGAACGTAAGGTCCAAAGCGTGGGTTAGGGAGACGCGAGCGCGGCGGGGAAATGCGTGGGACAACGCGCCCCCGAACAAATTTTCGAACTTCTCTGATAGCGCATCCGGCAGTTAAACGCTGCAATCGGACTCGGCTCCGGTGTCATCCCGACACCCGGATAATCAGGGAACGCAAATAATGGCCGAAGCATTGGAAGGCGATGGTCCGCTCCGTAAGGGGCTAACCGGCCGGCAGGCATACTTTCTTGAAGTCGCGGGGGCGGCGCAGGCAAGGGCGCTATCGGTCGTGTCGTTCGAAGCAACCGAGAAGATGGGCGAGCCAAGTGAAGTGCGCATCGTACTCACTCACCCGCAAGAGCTTTCGCGCAACGACTATCTGAACCGCGATGCGGTCTTCACGATTGACCCAGTCGACGGCATGCCCCGCAAGTTCTCCGGGTTCATCGAGCGCTTTTCGAAGCTGAAGACAACGAAGGACTACACGAGCTATCAGATCGTCGTGAAGTCGCACCTCGCCCGCCTTGCGGCCGTCACGACAAGCCAGATCTATCAGCACCAGACTACGCCGCAGATCATCGAGGCGATCCTGCGGCGTCATGGCCTCGCGGGTCATCAGTTCGTGTTCCGCCTGCGTCGCCCGTATCCACAGCACCTGTTCCGTTTCCAGTACCGCATGAGCGATCTGGCCTATATACAGATGCTGATGCAGAAGGCGGGCATTTACTGTTACATGACCGAGACCGAACACGGCGACCAGGTCGTATTTGGTGACGATCTCGACCACTACATTTACGAACCGCAACTCGAGGTTCCTTATCGGGAGAACGCAGGACTTGAATCCGCGATGGAGTCGGTGTTCTCGCTGAAGACACACGCGCAGACGGTGCCGCAATCGTTTCTCGTGGCCGACTACAACCCGGAACAGGCGTGGGAGCGCTTAAAAGACGAAGCGAACGTTGCGCCACAAGACCCGACCACCTACGGTCACGCGTATATCTACGGCATGCATCATTCTGACCAGACAGGCGTCAGATGGGAAGCGCAATTGCGCCATGAAGCGGCGATTGCCCGGCAGGTTGTCTACGACGGCGAAAGCAACGTGCTCGCACTTCAACCGGGACGGATTCTGCGCATGGATGAAGCGTTGCCTGACGCGCCCGATGGTCAGGTCATCATTGAGGTTACGCACCGGGGCGCGCGCGACACCCGCTATACGAACAGCTACAGGGCGATTTCGTGCGACCGGCGTTTCAGGTTGCAACTGGACGAAGCAGCCTGGCCCAGAATCTCCGGCTCACTGAGCGGGCGCGTCACGTCGCCCGACAGCTACAAATACGCATACGTCACATCGGCCGGTTACTACACGGTCAGATTCGATGTGGACTTCGCGGAATGGCCCAAGGGCGGCGAGAGTGTGCCGCTGCGGCTGGCGAAGCCGTTCGCGGGAGCATTGCAGACAGGCTTCCACTTCCCTGCGCTCGACGGTACGGAAGCCTTGATCGAATTTCGCGACGGGGACCCGGACAAGCCGTATATCGCCGGCTTCCATCACCACAGCCAGGCGGTGGATCTAGTCACCAGCGACCGGCGCTGGCTGTCGCGTAACGTAATCCGCACGCAAAGCAACAACAAGCTGCGCATGGAGGACTGGGCAGGCCAGGAAGGCATCAAGCTGGGCACCGAACACTCGGGCAAGAGCCAGCTGAATCTTGGCTACCTGGTGAATAACAGGCTCGAATACCAGGGTGAAGGCTATGAGCTAAGGACTTCGGGATGGGGGGCGATCCGTGCTGGCAAGGGCGTCATGGTCACGGCCTACGGCCGCCCCGGCGCGACCGGCCAGCAGCTCGACATGCAGGAAACCGTCGCGCAGCTTGAGAGCGCGCTTGAGCTTGCCAAGGCGCTGGCGGATTCGGCGCGCAGCGCCAAGGCCGAGCCATCCGACACCGATGCACACCAGCAGATGAAGGACGATCTGGACGGCCTGAAGAAGCCGGGACTGCTGATGAGTACCCCGGCATCGGCGGCCGTCGTGGCGGGCCAGGGGATACAGCTCGCGGCGCAGGACAGCATCAACGCCGTGGCCGGGAAGAACGCCGATATCGGTGTCGCGAAGCGCTTCACGGTCGCGGCGGGTGAGCGTGTATCGATGTTCGCGCAGAAGCTCGGGATAAAAATCTTCGCGGCCATGGGGCCGGTCGAGGTGCAAGCGCAGGGCGGCCCGATGTCGCTCATTGCGGACAAGGACGTGAGCGCCGCCAGCGTCAATGGGAAGATGAATCTGGCCGCCGCCAGGGAAATCATCCTCGAATGCGGTGGCGCATTTATTCAGATCAAGGACGGCAGCATCACGCTCGGTGGCCCGCTCGATTTGTTCATCAAGACAATTTCGGTCCAGAAAAAGGGCAAAGAATCAAAACACATACTCTTACCCGCGCTTCCTGGTTCGGAAAATCGGTTCGATGATTGTTTTAGATTGCTCGACAAGGTGACAGGGGCGCCACTTCGAAATATCGAATATGCGATCGTGCGAGCTGATGGTTCGGTGGAACATGGAGTCACAGATGACGAGGGGAGAACACATTTACTTAGCCAAACCGCCCAATCGGAAAATGTAAAAATATTCGCTTAATCAATTATTAAATTTCTTCTCAGTCCGCCAGATCTACGTTTCAAAAATTGATCCGCCATGGGGGGGCGGCGCAGTTTCAGTAGATCAGTGCGGGCAACGCCGCTTAGAAACGCTGAATATGCAATTGCCCGGACTAATTTTTCATCTCGCATCTTCTATACTATTTTTAATAAAATAAATTAAGGATTTCTTATGAGCGAAGAAACGTTCGCCATTGATTTCGAGAACAGTGCAGACGACTGGATAACCAGCCCAATGCGTCGCCGTCTCAACCTGATCTGCAAAAAGAATACCACTTTGTACACTGACGAAAGTGCAAAAGATGTTCTAATCTCAGAAAAATATGTTTTGTTAAAAATAACAACAAATATTTCTGGCTACACCATCCAAAAAGTATATGGCCATCCCAACGTTGTGACAAGCTGGGGAAAATCCATAGAGCAGCAGCCTGCAGTCGTAGTGCCGACATATCACGCGAAGTTGATTTTATTCGATTCATCCAAGGGCGAAAAAGGCTCGACACAATATCAAATAAATATCACCCGCGATGCATGGTATTATTTACGGATTAATTCCATTGGAATGACGTGGTGTCGCAACATTGCATTCGAGCCACGCGATTCAGCTAAAAATCGATATTTCACAGACCAAATTCATTTTCCGTCTGCTGCGGATCCCAACATCCATGGGTACTTTCTTATGGAAGACGAATCCCAGCGTGGGAAGAAGGAGCGTTATCTGCACGCAGAAAGAGTGAGCATCGACAATCCGTATGGAGCACCAATATCTTCTCGAAAAGATGAATTGCTTGCCGCGAACGTAATGTTCCATATTGGAGGTTTCTACGTGGCCAGAGCGAGGGCTTTGCACGCAAAATGGCTCGGCGGTTCAGAAGGATGCTTTGCATTTATACCCCAAAAAAGCATTCGCGCGACACCCAATGAAGCGGCAAAGATAACGATGGAAACGGCGTTCTTTTCTAATAAGACGTGGGTGAGCCTCACAACAATGATCGAGAGGTATCGGGACAGCGATCCGAAGAAACGGTTTTTCGTTGAGGTCGAAAAGCGAAGCCCTTATCCACGTGACGAAATCAAGTCGATATTAATGATTTCCGGCGCCTCAGCTGATATCATCGAAAAAATAAAAATCGGCGCTGCATCAGCGACGTCCATTTCTTAAAAGAGATTTAATAAAATGCAAAAAAACAACAAAAATCGTTCGTCTTCATTGAAAATCGTTGTTATTATATTTATATCAATATTTCTCGCATCAACATTGTATTTATTTTATCCTGTTATAGAATGCATACATGATTTTGGATATTATGGGGAAGACTGCAAGGAAACATTTGCATTAACGTTAATAATTCCGCTTCCGATTTTTGTGGTCGTTTGGAGTATTATTTTCGCAATTGCCGTTATAACCGCAATATCGAAGCAAAATAAATAGCTGCTATTTCGGGAATCGCATTAACGATGCATGCCCAATGTGAGGGGGCGGTTCAAGAAGCGGAAGGCATCTCTGCTTTGAAAGAATGAGGTAATCTAAGAATACAGCTTCTGCCGCTTTTCACAACCTCGTGCTAAGGATCATGGCGTCGGACAGCGCCCCGTTTTGTCCTTCAGGTTTCGCGCCGCCAAGGGGGTTGTTATCCATCCGACAAGCGCTGGAGTCGTGCCCCTAACACCCGTTGATTCCGGGTCATCTCACATGGCAGACCTTTGGAGGCTACGCCAAACGAAGCCCCGCCCAGCGTTATCTAGCAAGCCTTCGCGGCGAACCGTTGAACTCTGTTGGAGGATATCTGGTGCCGGGGACCGGACTCGTTTAGCTTGTTGACCGCCTTACTGGGCGGAACATCGCGCGGAGCGATCAATTTTGATGCCCCCTAAGATGCCACCTTCTCGCAGACCATAGGTAAATCCGACTGCGAAGGGCCGCAAAATGAAACAATACGCACTCGTTGCAACTCTCGTTGCCCTCATCGTTCTGGCGTTCGCGGTGCCCGCTGCGCACGCCGTTGGACAAGTTTTCGACCGCATCGGTCAAACGCTCAATGACATAGCCGTGAAAACCAACCCGCACGGCTGACAAAATGAGCCTACGCGATCCATATGGGACGAAGCAGGAACGCCGCGCGGACGTTGTGCCATGCGCCGCTATACAGCGCTTTCGATGCCTTGTCGCGGTTCGCTTCTTCTAGCTGGGGTCGCGCCTTCGTATGCGCCGCGCATCGCGAATCTTTGCCTGAGCAAGACACGACATCCCGAATGTGTAGGGCTAGCTGGCATGGGTTCTATGTACGTTGGTTTACACAACTCAACGAATCGGCGTCGAAACTCCCTTGTAAACGCGCGGGGTTTCAGATTAGTCTGACGACTAGAAACACAATAACACGGGGCGCAAAATGAATAAGAGTCTTGAAGGCGTACGGGGCACGGCAGCATTGCTTGTCGTCGCCTATCACATGGGCGGCGATTTCAACGCGCCGCACGCACTGGACGGCGGTTATCTCGCCGTTGACCTGTTCTTCGTGCTCTCAGGCTTCGTCATTTGCGCGGCTTATGCCAACCACATCAACGACGGCGCGGACTTGCGTAACTTCATGGTCCGACGCTTCGGACGCCTTTATCCGGCTTACATCGTTTCGACCTTCGCTTATTTCGCCTTGCTCAACTTGGTTTCGACTCCTCTGCGCGGGGAGCACGTCGCGCCGACTTCTGGTGAACTGGCCGCAATTCTTACATTAACGCAAAGTTTTCCGATGTTCGGTCATTTCGTCGGCTCGCCCGTCACATGGTCAATCAGCAGCGAGTTTTACGTGTACGTGCTGTTCGGCGCGCTTTGTCTCGCGTTGCGCGGTCGCGCGCGCGTTCTCGCGTTCGCCGTGCTGTCCGCAATCGGCCTTGCCGTCGCGATCTATCAATCTCTCATTGTTCATTCATGCATCACGCGGGGCGCGTGCCTTAACGGCGCTTTTGACTTCGGTTATGCGCGATGCCTAACGGGATTCTTCGCGGGCGCACTGGTCGCGAACTATCGGCATCATGCGTCGGTCGTCGCATTTACGCGCCCGCTAACTCAAATGCTGGCGTTCGCCTTGGCCGTTGCCGTCATTTGTTCCGCTGGTCGTGCAACAGCGTTTGCCGCGCCCGTCGCGTTTGCCGTTTTGGTCGCGTCGCTTTCAAGCGATAGCGGCCCGATTGCACGCCTTTTCACGCTTCGTCCGTTTCAAATGCTCGGCGCGGGATCGTATGCCCTTTATCTCGCGCATGATATTTTTCGCCCGTATCTGGACTACCTTGCGCCGCATGCGGCGACCGCCGCGACCCGTCTAGCGCTTGCTGGCGCGTTTCTGGCCATTTCCTTCGTCAGCGCGTATCTGCTGCATGTCGCTGTCGAAAACCCGTTTCGCGCCCGTTTTCACGCTTGGACGCCGCGCCGCGCGCCGGTCGCAACCGCTTAACCTAACCGTCCCGGCGCATCTCCTCTCGAATGCGGCCATTCGAGTCTATCGCCCGACGGCCTTGTAACCCGTCGGGCGTTTTTTCGCCCCAGCGTCGAGACGCATCCGACTGTTCGAAAAAATCGACACAGCCCGTAGCCTGTAAACTGCGGGCTGTTTTCAAGCGGCGATGGGCTTCGAGTCCCAATGCGAGCCGCCGAACGCGCGCACTGCCGCCCACATGATCGCGCGACGCCACGCCGGCACGCCGGTAACCGCCGAGGCCTCGCGCAGCACCGCATCGGCTGTCTGGCGGTCGACCAGGTGCTCGGTGTAGAGATAGTCGTGAACGACGCTCGCCTCATTGCTCGTACCGCCGGCGAGCATGTACGCGATCGGCACGCGCGGCACCGATGCAAGATCCGTGACGAAGCCAGTCGGAACGACGATCACCCGACCAGCGACATTCGAGTCATAGATCAGCGGTGACGTGAGACGCCACTTCCCATCGTCCTGCCCCGTGGCGTTCTCCATCACCAGCGACGTGAGGAACTTGCTCATTGCGTCGCCACCGGCGCAGCAGCCACGTACGCGGCGAGCGCATTCTGCAGCGCCCCCTTGAACGCACCGAGCGCGGCCACGACCACGACCTGCTGCGTCTTGTCGAGAGCCGAGACATTCGGGACGACTGCCTGCGCAGCGGAGATCGAAGAGCCGATCAGGTTGTTGACCGAGGCCAGGTCGATCGCAAAGTTAGCCGCACACGCGAGGCTGAGATCCGCATTGAACGCGACGAAACCGGGCTGCGTCGCGAACAGCGGCGTCAACGGCTCGATAGTCGGCATCAGAACGTTGCATGCCGCCGTAACAGCGTTGTGGAATTTCTGGGCGGCGGTCAGAACGGACTGGACTGCGGGCGTCGCGGGCAGCGAAACCGGATTCACCTGGACGCCAGCGCATCCAGCGAAGAGCACGGACGCGACAAGGCCTGCCGCAAGCAGCATCTTTTTCATTTCGGGATTTCCTTTCAGATATGCCGCGAGCGCGGCGGGGAGTTACTGCTGGGCGGGTGCTACGGGGTTCTTCGGGGAGTTGCGCGCTGCATATTGCGTCGCGAGCCAGTGGACTGCGGCGACGATTCCGCCGGCGATCGACACCTGATCCTGCGCAGTCAGGCTCAGTCCATAGCGGTTATTGGCCCACGCGATGGCAGCGACGAGGCCTGCGATCGCTGCGCCGGCGGTGCCGGTTGCTGCGGGAGAGGTCTGATTCATGAATGCTCCTTTCGAGAAGAAGAAACAAAACTGCTGTAGGTGCAGCGGCTATGTCGCCGGCATCACTCCTGTTTGCATGGCCTCGCAGAGACGCACCGCGCGCGCGCCGACTTGCCCATACCAAAGCGAATCCTGCATCTCCGCCGCTGCCGTCGGGTAGGCACCCCGCTCCGTCGCGGCGAGCGCGTTCTTGAAGCCCAGCAACTTGGCAATGCCGAGGTTGAAGCACATGTTCGCGAGGACGCGCTGGCGCACCTCGTCGAGCTTTCGCCACCACGGCAAATTCACATCGAGTTGATGCAACGTGTCGCCAACGTCATCGACGAGCAACTGAGTGATCTGCGCCGGCGAAAGCGGATAGGTCCAACCGGCTGGCAACGGCGACGCGCTCAGGTTGTGACCGACTCCGACAGTCGGTTTCGGAGGCTTCGACGTGTCGAGGTACGGGCGATCGCGCACAGCTTCATCGCGCCGCAGCTCCGCATAGAGAAGGGTGAGATTCATTGTGCAGCCCTCTCGCTGCGCATGTGACTCTCGATATCTTGCAGGCGCGCATCGGACTCACGCTGTTCGCGCGCGTCCTTGCGGCGCATGAAAAATACGTTGAGCGCGAACGTCGCGATCGCTGTAGCTATACCGACGAGCACGCCGATGTCGGTAAGCGTCAGCGATGAAACCAATGACACTGCACTTCCGGCGTAGCTCGCCGCTTCGGTAGCGCTAGGTCGCATCCGATTCCCCGCAAATAGAAATGGCCGCACGCGGCGACCCAATAAAAAAGCCGCCCGAAGGCGGCTCTAGCCGGAAGGTATTACAGGTTCGAACTGCCAGTTTTCTACTTGCCGCCCCAGCGCCTTAGCCAGTCATGGCGTTTTCACTCATTAGAAGCCCCGTGGCCCCAATGGTGAAACGCCGCCCGTGTAACCTAGCGGGCGGCACGTCTTGGGTTGTGGCGATTACGCCGCCGTAAAGGAAAAGACGCGCAAGCCGTAAGGAATGCTCGTGCTGTTTGAGGCGTTGATAAACACCCCAACTTGATTTGCCGTAATAAATGCGCCTACGGCGACTTGTCCGAAGGTCATCCAATTAATGCCGTCTTGCGATACTTCGAAATAGTAGTTAGTCCCGTCGGTGCGGATACTCCACCAATCCGGCACTTCCGCCCACGTCACGGCCGCAATGGCATTAGTGTTATAGCTTGTTGTCGAATTGAAATACTGGACAAGCAAACCGATCGCCGACGTACTTGTAATCTGTAACCCGAAATGGCAAATCTTCCCGCTTACGCTGTCATACAGGCAAAGCCCCGCCGTGTTATAGGTCGTGCAAGAACCTAAGAATTTAAGACGCGCCGCCATACGCCACGACGTTGTAGACGGCTTGGCCTTGACAAGCAATGCAACCGAGTCGCCCGTATGGCCCGGTTCAACAATATACATACCGTAGCTATCGTTCGCGACGGTTGAAGAACCCTGATTGACCCATGTAAAGGCCGAAGACGCGGGCGGCGTGTCGGGCGTGCCGAATCCGCTTGAAGAAGAACTGCCGCCGCTAACGTTCGTCGCTACCCATTTGCCCGTAGTGTTGTTCCAAGTGAGCGAATAGCCGTTAATGCCCGCACCTTCCGTAACGCTCACATCGGTTAGGCCGGAAAGCGTAGATGAGCCGCCCGCGCCCGATGGCACTTGCCACGTGCCATCCTCACGCAAGAAACGCGTGTTGCCAGCGGTCGCGCCCGGATCGGGAACTGCGCCCGCCGAATGCGAAGCGCCCGACGCGCCAAAAACCGGAAAATCCGCGCCGACCAATTGACGGAACAACGGAGCCGCCGCCGCGCCCGAAGACGGACCCGCAAAAACATAGTTAGCGTTTTGGTTGCCAAAACTCCCGCCACTTCCCCCCGTTGCCGACGGTTGATAGGAACGGCAATCGGTATAGCTGCTAACCGTCGTCGTGCCCGTAACGATGGAATAGAGCGGAACCTTGCCAGAAGGATAGCCCGTCGTATTCACGCTAACCGCGCCCGTCGTCGGGTCGGCGTAGACATAGTTAGTCGTTGACGCCGTGAGTGTGAGCGTCCCGTTAGCGATGGCGTGAATCTTCCCGCGCCGCTCCCAAAGCGCGACGGTTTGCTCTGTTGTTCCAAGCATGTCGGCCAGGCGATGCTGAGACAGGTCCAACTCCTTGCGAAGGAACCTGAATTCAGATCCAGTGAGGTGGCTATTCCTAGCCAGTCGTCGACCGATAGCTAGATTCAGGCGGTCAGCATCATCGAACGATATAAGTTCGTCGTTCTCCGTGCTTGCGTGTGTATTCGAATTCCAATCAACGCCCCAATTAAAAAACCGCCCGTAGGCGGTTTCGATGTCACGCTTCCTCGTGCTCGTAAGGTTCTATCGCTTCGAGTGCCCTAGCGATCTCTGCCTTGTGCATCGCCGTTTCGTAGTCAAGCTGCAACCCGGTCCAGAACTCATCGCTCGTACCGAAGAAACGGGAAAGACGCAATCCAGTGTCGACCGTAATCGCACGATGACCGGCGACAATTTCCCCAATACGTTGCTGTTGAACGCCGATGTCCTTCGCGAGACGATATGCGGTGATACCCATCGGAGTCAAAAACTCCTCCTGCAGGATTGCTCCCGGATGGGGATATGGAACTTCACGCGGCATAAGTCACCTCCTAGTGATAATCGACTATCTCGACGTCGAACGCGTTGCCCGAGTCGAAGCGGAAGCAGACGCGAAACTGGTCGTTGATCCTAATGCTATGCTGCCCGACACGATCTCGCTGGAGAGCCTCCAACTTATTGTTCGGCGGGACCCGCAGATCGTTCAGAGTCGTCGCCCGATTAAGCATCGCCAGCTTTCGCATCGCGACGGTTTCGATGTTCGCAAACCGAGCAACGCGCGTGCCAGAAAACAAAGCAGCGGTATCGGCGCATCTGAATGATTGGATCATGGTCCGGATAGTATTGCGCCGCAATAGTATCGTCAAGCAAGACTATATTGGGGTTTTCGATATAAATCTTGGCGCGATTGTTGCTGTTGTGCTGCAGTCGCACATGCGAATCGAGTAGTTCTATCGGAGCCGGGCCGCAATCTGCTCGGACGTCTCTCGGTAATAGTGCTCCTGCAGCAGCCGCAGATCCTTGTGGCCGCTAATCTTTGCCAGCGTCATCACGTCGACCTTACGTGACAGGCGGGTAAGAGCCTCGGCCCGACTGTCGTGGAAGTGTAAATCCTCGATGCACAGCGCCGCTTTGGCCTTCCTGAACAGCGCGTCGAGCGAGGCGGACGACACAGTGAAGCATTGTTCTCGATCTGCGACGACCTTCAGCAGACGCGCCGCCGCTCGCGTCAGCGGGATCTCCCGCGGCCGGCCGGTCAGGTATTGCATCTTGTGTTTGATCGTGACGACACGTTTCCTCAGATCCAGACTGCCCTTGCCGAGTGCCACGATCTCGCCCGCGCGCATGGCGGTGCGGAGTGCAATGAGGAACGCGAGCGCCACCTCCTGCTGCTTGGTCTCGGGGGCATAGCCAGTCCGATAACCGAGCCACCGGACGATCGGCCGAACCTCCTTCCACGGGTCGATACGGCGTGTGCGTGCCACCCCATCTGGGGGCATACGCAGACCCTTGAACGGGTTATGCCCCAGCCAGTGCCACTCTTCCCGGGCGATCGTGAATACGTTGCGGATCAGATTTATCTCACGATTCACCGATGCCCCGGTGATCGCTTTTGCCTTGGTGCCGTCAGGACGGACGTACCCTTTCAGACGGGCGTCCCGCCACTGGGCCACGTGCGGCGTGTTGAATTCGGAGAGGGAAAGGGAGGCTAACTGCGGAAATTCACGCAGAAAGCGATCGAGGCGCAATTTCTCCCATCGACCGCCCTCTTTGTTTGGCGACACTTTCTCGCTGTATTCGTTGACCGCATCAGCGACAGTGCGCGCCTCCGCCGCTTTCTTTTCTTGCTCGACAACCCTGGCTTCGGCTACGCGCTTCTTTTCCGCCGACGGATCAAGGCCAGCCCGGAGCTGGTCTTTCGCTTCATCGCGGGCTTTGCGCGCCGCCAGCAACGACACCGCCGGGTAGACACCCAAGGCAAGCCGATTCTCCTTCCCGTCGATCCGATACTTCAGGCGCCAGTACTTCGAGCCGTTCGGCATGACCTCGAGATACATGCCGTGGCCGTCGGTCAGTTTGTAGGACTTTTCCCGTGGTTTTGCCGCGCGCACAGCGGCGTCGGTAAGAGGCATAATTCAGCAAGGGGGCATCGACCCGCCCCAGA
This sequence comes from Paraburkholderia phymatum, assembly GCF_038900715.1. Taxonomy (GTDB): domain Bacteria; phylum Pseudomonadota; class Gammaproteobacteria; order Burkholderiales; family Burkholderiaceae; genus Paraburkholderia; species Paraburkholderia phymatum_A. The sequence continues at coordinate 27,590 of NZ_JAYMRZ010000032.1, forward strand.
TGGTTGGAATATGCCCCCGAAGATGCCACCTTTTTTCTTGGGCGTCTATGGTGGAATGTGGGAAATAATCGACAGATGAATCACGTAAGTCCTTGAAAACTCCTTGACTTACGGTTCTTTTTGGTAGATCCTGGGAAACGTTGGGAGAAGCTGTGGTGCCGGGGACCGGACTCGAACCGGCAAGCTGTTAAGCGGCGGATTTTCGTCACACTACGTCTTTCGACGCCGTCTGCCTCAACCGCGATCGACATCAATCGACAACGTTCGGCAGCCACGTTCGTGCGCTGGACTATGCCTTCGCCATCGCGATGCGCGTATTGCACGCCCATCGCCTTAGGCGCCCCCCGTCTAGTCTCTACACCTTCCGGCGCCTTCCGTCCCGCCGTCGGCAGGAAGAAAAACCGGCTTGGCTCGGCGTCGCCTCGAGCGCGCATCGCGCGGGTCAGGGGTTTCGCCGAATTTGAAGGGTTCTGCACCGGCCGTTTCCGGCTGGGCACTCAATGCTTTAAGTCCGCTATGTTTACCAATTTCATCACCCCGGCAGGGCGGACGCGATTCTACCATCGCGCCGCACCCCGACCAAACGGGCGCATACCCCAGTTCTCCGCGCGCCGCGCGCATTCATCGACCCGTCACAAACGTTCCCGATAATCCGCCGACGAAAACGTTTACAACAGCGCCCGCTGCTCGACGCGGATTGCGCCAGCAGGCCAACCAAGGGGAACACGACGATGACGCCCACGATCAAGGATGTCGCTGCCCACGCGGGCTTTTCGATCGCGACCGTCTCCCGCGCGATCAACGCGCCGCACACGGTCAACCCCGTCACGCTCGAGAAAGTCCGCCAGTCCATCGACGCCCTCAACTTCCGCCCGAGCCCGCTCGGCCGTCAGTTGCGCGGCGAACGCTCGCGCCTGATCGGCGTCGTGCTGCCGACGCTCGCCAACCCCGTTTTCGCGGAATGCCTGCAAGGCATCGACGAGCTTGCGTCCGCGCAAGGCTACCGGCTGATGCTGATGACGACGCAGTACGACGCCGACCGCGAGCGCCACGCGATCGAGACGCTGCGCGAACAGCGCGTCGAAGGGTTGATCCTGACGGTCGCGGACGCCGACACGCATCCTCTCCTCGACGACCTCGACCGCGACCGCATGCTGTACGTGCTGATGCACAACGATACGGTGCGCCGCCCGTCCGTGTCCGTCGACAACCGGCTCGCGGCCTATGACGGCGTGCGCATGCTGATCGCGCACGGCCATCGCCGCATCCTGATGCTCGCGGGCACGCTCGCCGCGTCGGACCGCGCGCGCCTGCGCCATCTCGGCTACGTGCAGGCGATGCAGCAGGCGGGCCTCACGCCCGCGCCCGCGCTCGAAATCGATTTCAACGCGGACGAGCTCGCGCCCTCCGTCCTCAATCATCTGACGACGGGCCCGAATCGCCCGACAGCCCTCTTCTGCTCGAACGATCTGCTCGCGATGGTCGTGATGCGCGGCCTGCGCCGCGCGCGCTTCGAGATGCCCGGCGACATGTCGATCCTCGGCTTCGACGGTCTCGCGATGGGCGAACTGCTGTCGCCGCCGCTCGCGAGCGTCTGTGCGCCGAATCGCGAGATCGGCTGCGCCGCGTGGCGCCGGCTGATCGCGCGCCTCGACGGCACGCAGCCTTCAGGCTTCGACGACGCATTGCGCACGCCGTCGCTGTCGCTGACCTTGCCGTACACGCTGCGTGAAGGCGCGACGATCGCCGCGATCTCCGACATGGCGGGCGCATCGCCGAATCGCAACGCGCGCTCGTTCGCGTGACGCCCAATACCCGCACCACCGCAAGCACCATCGCGTTCAAAACAATTTCCTTTCCACCTCCGGGAGACCTGCCGTGAACCGCCGTTACTCCATCGGTACTGCAGCGTTGCGCGTCGCGCGCGCCGCACTGGCTGCATCGTCGTTCGTGCTGACGCTGGCCGCGCCATCCGTCGCGCACGCCGACGAAACCGCGATCTGCTACAACTGCCCGCCCGAATGGGCCGACTGGGCGAGCCAGATCAACGCGATCCAGCAGAAGACGGGCATCCACGTGCCGTTCGACAACAAGAACTCCGGCCAGGCGATCGCGCAGCTGATGGCCGAGCAGAAGAGCCCCGTGGCCGACGTCGTGTATCTGGGCGTGTCGTCGGCGTTCCAGGCGAAGGACAAGGGCGTGATCGCGCCGTACAAGCCCGCGCACTGGAACGACATCCCCGCGAATCTGAAAGACCCGCAAGGCTACTGGTTCGCGATCCACTCGGGCACGCTCGGCTTCTTCGTCAACAAGGACGCGCTCGAGGGCAAGCCCGTGCCGCGCTCGTGGGCCGACCTGCTCAAGCCCGAGTACAAGGGGATGATCGGCTACCTCGATCCGTCGAGCGCGTTCGTCGGCTATGCGGGCGCCGTGGCCGTCAATCAGGCGCTCGGCGGCAGCTTCGACAACTTCAAGCCGGGCCTCGACTGGTTCGCGAAGCTGAAGGCCAACCAGCCGATCGTGCCGAAGCAGACGGCCTATGCGCGCGTGCTGTCGGGTGAAATCCCCATCCTGCTCGACTACGACTTCGACGCGTATCGCGCGAAGTACAAGGATCACGCGAACGTCGAGTTCGTGATCCCGAAAGAAGGCACGATCGAAGTGCCGTATGTGATGAGCCTTGTGAAGGGCGCGCCGCACGATGCGAACGGCAAGAAGGTGCTCGATTTCGTGTTGTCGGACGAAGGCCAGAAGCTGTGGGCGAGCGCCTATCTGCGCCCCGTCCGCGCGAACGCGATGAGCGCCGATGCCGCCGCGAAGTTCCTGCCCGCAAGCGACTATGCGCGCGCGCGTGCCGTCGACTTCGGGAAGATGGCCGAGAAGCAGCAGGCGTTCGGCGAGCAATATCTGCAGGTGATGCATTGAACGACATCACGTTCCCGCTGCGCTGGCGCATCGCGTTGATCGCGCCGGCGCTCGCGGTGTTCATCGCGTTCTGGCTGCTGCCGATGACGGCGCTCGTGCAGGTGAGCGCCGACGGTCATCTGCTGAAAACGTATGGCGCGATGCTGGCGAACACGCGCTACATGAAGAGCCTGTTCGCGACGGTCGTCCTGTCGGCCGCCGTGACGGCGACGACGCTCGCGCTCTCCGTGATTTCGGGCCTGCTGCTCGCGCGCCGCGAGTTTCCGGCCAGGCGCGTGCTGCTCGCGCTGCTGACGTTTCCGCTCGCGTTCCCGGGCGTCGTCGTCGGCTTCATGGTGATCATGCTGGCGGGACGCCAGGGGCTGATCGGCGCGCTGTCGCTCAAGCTCACGGGCGACAAGTGGGTATTCGCGTATTCGATGACGGGGCTCTTTCTCGGCTATCTGTACTTCTCGATTCCGCGCGTGATCGTGACGGTGATGGCGTCGGCGACGAAGCTCGATGCGTCGCTCGAAGAGGCGGCGCGCTCGCTCGGCGCGTCGCCGTGGCGGATCATGCGCGATGTCGTATTGCCCGCGCTGTCGCCGGGACTGATCGCGGCGGGCGCCGTGTGCTTCGCGACGGCGATGGGCGCATTCGGCACCGCATTCACGCTCGCCACCGACATCGACGTGCTGCCGATGACCATCTACACCGAGTTCACGCTGAACGCGAACATGGTGACGGCGGCCGGCCTGTCGATCGTGCTCGGCATCGTCACGTGGGTCGTGCTGTATGCGGCGCGCAGCGTCAGCGGCTCGGCCGTTGCGGCGACGGCCTGATCCTCTTTCATGTCCGATGAAGACACTCGCATGAACACCGTTGCCCACGCTACCGATACGCCGCCTGCGAGCCGCAGGCGCGCGTTCGCCCTGCCCTCGCTGCGCGCGTGGCTCGCGGCGGGCCAATGGCTCGTCACGTTGCTGTTGTGCGCGTTCCTGATCGTGCCCGTCGTGATGTCGATACTCGCGGGGCTGACGGTCAACTACTTTCAGGGCATCGCGAGCGGCCTCACGCTGCGCTGGCTCGGCGAGGTGTGGACGCAGTATCACGCGTCCGTGTTCCTGTCGCTCGAAGTCGCGCTCGCGACGCTCGTTATCACGCTGCTCACAGGCGTGCCCGCAGGCTATGTGCTCGCGCGCAGCGAGACGCGCCTTTCGCGCATCATCGAAGAGTTTCTCGTGCTGCCCATTGCACTGCCGGGTCTCGCGTCAGCACTGGCGCTGCTCGTCGTGTACGGCGGATTCACGATGTTTCGGATGAGCGTCGCGTTCATCGTCGTCGGGCATGTGGTGTTCACGCTGCCGTTCATGGTGCGCGCCGTCGCGGCCGTGTGCGCGAGCTCGGGGTTGCGCACGCTCGAAGAAGGCGCCGCGAGCCTCGGCGCGGGATTCTTTCAGCGCTTCGTGACGATCGTGCTGCCGAACGCGCGGCCCGGCATCGTCGCGGGCGCGCTCGCCGTCGTGACGCTCTCGATCGGCGAATTCAACCTGACGTGGATGCTGCACACGCCCGAAACGAAAACACTGCCCGTCGGTCTCGCCGACACCTATGCGTCGCTGCGCATCGAGATCGGCAGCGCGTACACCATTCTCTTTTTCATCATGACGATGCCGCTGCTCGTCGCGATGCAATGGCTCGGCGTCGATGCGACGGGCCAGCGCAGCATCAGGCAGAAGGCGAAGCAGAAGAACGCGCGCGTGATCGATACGCAAGCGGGCGCACCGGACCAGCCATGAAACTCGACTCCATTCCCATCACGCTGACGCGCTGCGCGAAGACGTTTCGCGGCACGCGCGTGCTCGAACCGCTCGATCTCTCCATCGGCGCGGGCGAAACGCTGGTGCTGCTCGGCCCGTCCGGCTGCGGCAAGACGACGACGCTGCGCATGATCGCCGGACTCGAACGGCCGGATGCAGGAGGCCGCGTCGCGTTCGGCGATGAAGACGTGACCGCGCTGCCCATCGAAAAGCGCCAGGTCGGCATGGTGTTTCAGAGCTATGCGCTCTTTCCGAATCTGACCGTGCGCGGCAATATCGGCTATGGCCTCAAGATCAAGCGCGTCAACGCGGACGTGGCGCGCCAGCGCGTCGACGAACTGCTCGCGATGATGCGTCTCACCGATCACGCGGACAAGCCGATCGATCAGCTGTCGGGCGGCCAGCGTCAGCGCGTTGCGCTGGCGCGCGCGCTCGCGCCGCAGCCGCGCGTGCTGCTGCTCGACGAACCGCTTACGGCGCTCGATGCAAGGCTGCGCGACACGCTGCGCAGCGAGATGAATGCGCTGCTGCGCGATCTCCGCATCACGACGGTGTACGTGACGCACGATCAGGCGGAAGCGATGGAACTGGGCGACCGCATCGTCGTGATGAGCGCGGGACGCATCGAGCAGATCGGCACGCCGCGTGACATCTACTACCGTCCCGCGAACCGCAACGTCGCGCAGTTCGTCGGCACGATCAACCGCGTGTCGGGCGAAGCGCGCGACGGCGTGCTCGCGACGACGGGCGGCTCGATCCCGCTGCCGCTGATGCACGCGACGCGTGCGCCGCACGTCGCGAGCCATGGCGACGAAGTCTTCTTCCGCCCTGAAGATGCGTGGCTCGCCGATCCGCAGAGCGCGCAACTGCGCGGCACCGTCGATGCTTCCGCGTTTCTCGGCGAACGCACGCGTCTGACGATTCGCGATGCGGCGCCCGATGCGCTGATCGTCGATGTGCCGGGGCGCGTTGAGTTGGCGCGCGGTACGCGGGTCGGTATTTCTATCGCGCAGGATGCGCTGATTGCGTTATCGTGAGTTTTTTGGTTTGGTTTGCTTGTGGTTGGGTTTGCCTGTGTTTTCGTCGGCATCCGCGATGCGCCTCGCGGCGCGGGCGTTGCCCCTGTGCGGGGCGGCACCTACTTTTCTTTGCCGCCGCAAAGAAAAGTAGGCAAAAGAAAGCGGGCTAACACCGCCAACACTTGACGTCTACCCACGGGCTCTCAACGTTCCTGGGCCTTAACCCGCGCGTCAGTCACGAGAAACAAGTGCCCGCAAAAGCGTACGTACACCACTCACGCGACAGTTGAATTTTTATCGCAATGGTTTGCTTCCAACGCACCGGAACAGTTAGCCGCAATATCGTGGCCGTAGGTACGTCATTGCGGACGTTGCCTTCTCGTGACCAAGGCGTCTCGGAGTCCCCGAATATTGAGTACCCTTGGCTAAAACCGTTAAAGGATTCTCCATGCTTCTAGCCCAGATCAGCGATCTGCATATCAAACGCCCCGGCGCGCTCGCCTATCGGCGCGTCGATACGGCCGCGCACCTGGCGCGCTGCATCGAGCGCCTGAACGCGCTCGATCCGCGCCCCGACGCCGTCGTGATGACGGGCGATCTCGTCGACCAGGGCGAACCTGAACAGTACGCGCATCTGAAGTCGCTGCTTGCGACGCTCGACATCCCGTATTACCTGTTGGTCGGTAATCACGACGACCGCAAGGCGCTGCGCGATGCGTTCAGCGAGCGCGAAGAATTGCAGACGGGCGGCGAGTTCGTGCAATACGCACTCGATATCGATCCGCTGCGCCTGATCGCGCTCGATTCGTTGGTGCCGGGCCAGAGCGCGGGGCTGCTGTGCGATGCGCGCCTCGCGTGGCTCGAAGAACAGCTCGGCGCGGCGCGCGGCAAGCCCGTGATCGTCGCACTGCATCATCCGCCGTTCGTGACGGGCATCGGCCATATGGATGCGCTGCGGCTCGAGCCGACGTCAGCGGACAAGCTCGCGGCCATCGTCGCGCGTCACCCGAACGTCGAGCGCGTGATCTGCGGACACGTGCACCGTCCGATGTTCGTGCGCTTCGGCGGCACGATCGCTTCGGCCGTGCCCGCGCCCGCGCATCAGGTCGCGCTCGATCTGCGCGACGACGCGCCGTCCGCGTTCATGATGGAGCCGCCGGCGTTCGCGCTGCATCGCTATGACAGCGTGAACGGGCTGATCACGCATCATGCGTATGTCGATGCGGCGGATGGGCCGTACCCGTTCTATGAGCCGGAGGGGACGCTGATCGATTGAGAAGCGTGAGCTGAGCGTGTTGCGAGCGGCTCGCGGGCGGAGCGCCTCCAGCAAATTCCGCCCCGCTCCGGTATGATCGGCACGCTCGACTCTCTCTCGCGCCGGCGGCTTGCCGGCCGCCGCAACATGTCCACATCTTCCTCCGACACTGTCACGTCCCAACGCTCGCTGCACGGCCTTCTTCTGCTGCTCGCGACAATCGCGGGCGTCTCCGTCGCAAACATCTACTACAACCAGCCGCTGCTCGACGACTTCCGCAAATCGTTTCCGCAGAGCGCGTCGTGGATCGGCGTGGTGCCGTCGGTGACGCAACTCGGCTACGCCGCAGGCATGCTGCTGCTCGCGCCGCTCGGCGACCGCTTCGACCGGCGCAGACTGATCCTGCTGCAGATCGCGGGTATGTGCGTCGCGTTGCTGTTCGCGGCGGCCGCGCCGAATCTCGTCGTGCTCGTGTTCGCGAGCCTCGCGATCGGTGTGCTCGCGACGATCGCGCAGCAAGCAGTGCCGTTTTCCGCCGAGCTTGCGCCGCCCTCGGGCCGCGGCCAGGCTGTCGGCACCGTGATGAGCGGCCTGCTGCTCGGCATTCTGCTCGCGCGCACGGCCGCCGGTTTCGTCGGCCAGTACTTCGGCTGGCGCGCGGTATTCGGCGCCTCGATCATCGCGCTGATCGCGCTCGCCGCCGTCATCATCTCGAAGCTGCCGCACAGCAAGCCGACTTCGACGCTCCCCTACGTCAAGCTGATCGGCTCGATGTGGCATCTCGTCGTCGAATTGCGCGGCTTGCGCGAAACGTCGCTGACAGGCGCCGCGCTTTTCGCCGCGTTCAGCCTCTTCTGGTCGACGCTCGCGCTGCTGCTGGCGGGCGCGCCGTTTCACTACGGGCCGCAAGCAGCGGGGCTGTTCGGGATCGTCGGCGCGGCGGGCGCGATGGCCGCGCCGCTCGCCGGCAAGTTCGCCGACCGGCGCGGACCGCGCGCGATCGTCTCGCTGTCGATCGTGCTGTCGGCAATCTCGTTCGTCGTGTTCGCGCTGTCGGGCACGAGCCTCATCGGCCTCGTGATCGGCGTGATCGTGCTCGACGTCGGCGTGCAGGCCGCGCAGATCTCGAACCAGTCGCGCATCTACGCGCTCAAGCCCGAAGCACGCAGCCGCGTCAACACGGTCTTCATGGTCGCCTATTTCATCGGCGGCGCGGCGGGATCGGCGGTCGGCGCGTTCGTGTGGCCGCTGTTCGGATGGGTCGGCGTGAGCATCGCCGGCTTGCTGTTCACGGCCGCGGCCGGGTTCAATCACATGCGCGGCCGCCCCGAGCCGATGGCGGCTTCCGGCACGGCCGAGTGAGTTCTGCCGTCGCTGGCTATCGATCCGTTACTGCGTCGCGCCAGCAGTCGTCACACTGACGGCGCACGCTATCGCCCATCGAGACGCGCCTGCGCATACTCATGCAGCGCATCGATCACGCGATCGAACTCGAACGACTTGTCGTAGAAGTGCCGCACGCCGTATTGCTCGCATCGCTCGCGATAGGCAGGCAGCGCGTGATTGGTCAGCACGGCGGCGAACGTCGAGTCGATCAACCCTTGCTTCTGCATATACGCGAGCACGGGCACGCTCGATCCGCCCTTCAGTTGCAGATCGACGATCACGGCGTCGAACGCTTCGCCGTCCAGCAGCGCAATCGCCTCGTCGGCAGATTCGGCATGCGCGGCCACCTGCATCGCGCCCGACGCGTCGATCGCCTCGACGATGCTGCGGCGAATCAGCGGCGAATCCTCGATCAGCAGCACACGCAGCGGCGCGTGGCCGGATTGGTCGTGTGCAGTGGCGGAGTCGGCGTTCATCGGTGGCGTTCCATGCTCTCGGTTCAGCGCAGCTTCATTCGATCAGTCCGTTCTTGATCGCGTAGTAGGTCATGTCCGCATTGTTCGTCATGTGCATCTTGTCGAGCACGCGCGCGCGATACGTGCTGACCGTCTTCACGGACAGGTTCAGTTCTTCGGCGATGTCGGTCGGAATCTGCCCGGACGCGAGCTTGCAGAAGATCTGGAACTCGCGCCCGGACAGCAGTTCGTGCGGATGCGCGGCGGAGGGCCGGTCGAGACTGTTCGCGAGCGTATCGGCGATGGTCTCCGACAGATAGCGATGCCCGCGCGCCACCGAACGTATCGCGCGCACGATCTCATCGGGCTCGCAGTCCTTGTTCAGATAGCCGTTCGCGCCCGCGCGCAACAGGTTGATCGCGTACTGGCTCTCAGGATAGCCGGAGAGGATCAGCACGCCCTGCTCCGGGCGCATCTGCCGGATCACGCGCAACGTGTCGATGCCGTTCTTGTCGGGCATCGCGATATCGAGCAGCACGACGTCGAACGGCTGCTCGCGCACGAGGCGAATCGTCTCGTCGCCCGTCGACGCTTCCGCCGCGACGCACATGTCCGGCTCGTCAGCGACGAACTGTCTGAACCCGCCTCTGACGATCGCGTGATCGTCCGCTATCAACACTCGAATCATCGTTCGCTGTCCGCTCAACCATGCACGCAGTTGCCTGCGTGGTTATCGACTCAGTCGCCCATGCAGCGCATCGCGTGGAAGTACGCAAGCGCGACGCCGGCATAGGCGCACGAGCCGCGTCCGCACGATGCACTCGCCCTACCCACGGCCCGCCAGCAGATCGGCCATGTCGTCCGCGTGCTCTTCCTCGACGGCGAGAATCTCCTCGAAAATGCGGCGCGTCGTGACATCGCCATCGCCGAGATAGCGGATGATCTCGCGATACGTATCGATCGCGATGCGTTCCGCGACCAGGTTCTCGCGAATCATGTCGGTCAAATCGCGGCCTTCCTTGTATTCCGAGTGCGAGCGCGCCGTCAGGCTGTCGGGCGCGAAATCGGGTTCGCCGCCCAGTTGCACGATGCGCGCGGCGAGCTGGTCCGCATGCCCCTGCTCTTGCGTCGCATGCTCGAGGAATTCCTGCGCGACGGCTTCCGAATTGATGCCCTTCGCCATGAAATAGTGACGCTTGTAGCGCAGCGTGCAGATCAGCTCCGTCGCGAGCGCGCCGTTCAGCAGCTTGAGCACGGCCTCGCGGTCCGCGCCATAGCTTTGCGTGACGGGACCTTCGTCCATGTCCTTGCGGGCCTGCTCGCGAATTTTCTGGAGATCCATCACGAACTCGCCTTTCGATGACTTCGACATTGACTGACTCCTTGTTCCGGTATCGTGGGAAACGTGCACCGGACCGCCGTCTGCGATGCGCGGCAGCGGCCCGTGCGCGCTGGGGAAGTGATGCCTGGGCTACGTTCGGAACACGCCAAGCAGCAGCGTGACGACGAACACAACCAGGAAGATGTAGAACAGAATCTTCGCGATTTCGGCGGCGCCGGCGGCAATGCCGGTGAAGCCGAAAATGGCGGCGATGATCGCGATCACGAAGAATACGAGTGCGTAGTGCAGCATGACGACGCTCCTTCCTGTTTAAGCGATGTTGTTATCGCGGTCCGACGAGTGGTGCGTGCTTCTCTTTGCTGTTGCGTTGCATCGGGTGGGCTTCGCTAATCGACGATCTTTTTCGTCACGATGAAGCCGAGCACGAGAAACACGACGCACAGGATCAGGAACACCACGAACAGGAACTTCGCGATGGCCGCCGCGCCTGCCGCAATGCCCGTAAAGCCGAGCAGTCCTGCGATCACGGCAATCACGGCGAAGAACAACGCCCACTTCAGCATGATGGCAACCTCCCTGGATAAACGATCGCTAACACCTATCGTAGGGAGCATGTTGCGTACCCGCATTCGGAGGCTCGCTGTTTTTCATGTGGGAATCCACCGACATCGGCTTTCGGCGCGTGGTCCGCGCCTGTTACGGGAACGCGCAAGCGCCAGCGACGCTACACTGTCGATGACGGGATCTCATGGAGACGGCGGTGTCGGGCGTAGCCGAAGCGGGACTCACGACAAGGCTGACGGACTGGATGCGCACGCGCAGCTGGGCCATCGCGATGACGGTCGCGATCGTCATCACGTGCGGCGGCCTCGTCATTCTGGAAACCGCGCGGCAACGCATCGCATCGGAATACGAAGCGGCCCTCGAAGCACGCAGCGCGTCCGTGCAGCTAAGCGATCTCGACCGCCATCTCGCGCAGATGAGCGCGCACGAGAGCCGCTTTCTTCTGACCAGCAGCGATAGCGACGCGCGCAGCTACTGCGCGAGCGCGATCGACATCCGCCGCGCCATCGGCTCGCTCGACAGCTATTTCAAACGCGCTGCGGACGGCGCCGAACTCGCCGCGTTCACGCAGATCGCCGCGCTGATCGACGAACGCATCGGCGGCGGCGCGCGCGCGATGCAGCGCGCTGCGTCCCGTCCGCTCGATCTCTCTGCATGCGGCAGTGTGAAGGCCGAAGGCGCCGTCGATGCGTCGCTCGTGACGAGCACGCTCGCCTTGCTGCGCGACAACGAAGAACGCCGCGCGCAGCGCGCGCTCGATGCGAGCCGCGCCGATCAGCGCGTGTCGACCTTCGTCGCGGCCGGGCTGTCGGCGCTCAACATCGTGTTGTTCATTCTGCTGTTCCGCAATCTCGGCATCCAGATCGACAGTCAGGCGCGCGCGCAAAAGCAGTTGATCACGCAGCAGGAAGAACTCGATCAGCTCGTCAACGAACGCACACGGCAACTCGAAGCACTCGGCTGGCACCTGCAGGCCGTCAGCGAAAACGAAAAGACGCAGCTCGCGCGCGAACTGCACGACGAGCTCGGCGCGATCCTCACGGCGAGCAAGATGGACGTCGCGTGGGCAAGGCGCAAGCTGCTGGACACCGATCCCGTCCTCGCGGAGAAGCTGGCGCGCGCGCTTGCGACGCTCGATCAGGGCATCGCGTTGAAGCGCCGCATCATCGAGGACATGCGGCCGACCGTGCTCGCGAACTTCGGGCTCGTCACCGCGTTGCGCACGCTCGGCGACGAAGCCGCGCAGCGCAACGGCTGGCTGCTCGACCTGCAACTGCCCGCCGACGAGATCCAGCTCGACGAGCAGACCGAGATCGCGCTCTTTCGCGTCGCGCAGGAGTCGCTGACCAACGCGGCCAAATACGCGCGCGCGACGCAGGTGACGATCGGCCTGACGGCGGGCAACGGCGAAGTGTCGCTGCATATCGCGGACAACGGCATCGGCATCCTGCCCGCGGACCTGACGCGGACGCATACGCATGGACTGATGGGCATGCGTCAGCGCGTGGCCGCGCGCGGCGGGCGCTTCGATATCCGGCGCGGCGATCCGCGCGGCACCGATATCCGCGTCGTGCTGCCCGTCGCGAATGTAAGTGCGGTCAGCGCGGTCAGCGCGGTCAGCGCGGCGCAGGAAGCCGCTCGCACGGATACCCCAGCGGGACAGGCCAGCATGGAAGACCACTGATGCGCTGCGCTGCTAATGCATCGCGTCATCGCGTGATCAGCGCTTCGCTGCGTAGGATTGCGCCGACACGAAATTCGTGGCGAGACTGACAGCAGCACGGGCATGCGTCTCTTACCATGGAATCAGACCGGATCGGCTGGTGTGATGCCCCGGTCGACAACAACGCGCGCACGCCGGACACGGCCGGATGTCGCATCGGCGCAGTCCGGCAAGCGCGAATCGACCGACGCGTTCCTGCGTGCACCTCGACGCGTTCGTGCGCGTACCTGATAGGGAGAGAGAACCCATGACTCGACGACTCATCGCACTCTTGTTGCTCGCCGGCACGGCGACGCTCGCGGCCTGCAATACCGTCGCCGGCGCAGGCCAGGATATCTCAAAGGGTGGCCACGCGATCACGAACTCGGCGGAGAAGCATTCGGATTAAGCGCGCTGCCCTACGCTGCGGGCGCCGCAACGGCACGACAGCACAACAAACGGAACGGCGGCTCATTTGCATGAGCCGCCGTGTTTTTTTCGGCTTCTATCGTTTCGTTAAAGGCTTGTCCGTTGCTCTACTGGCCGTTCAACGTGTTCGTCAGCTCGAGCGCGGGTTGCGACGTGTTCCCGCCTTGCGCCACCAGCAGGTGAATCTGATTCGGCAGCAACTGGGTTACGGCACCGCCGACGGGCACGGACGTCACCAGCCAGTCCGCGTTGTTCGCGAGATCGAACGCGCTCGACTGGAAGATCGCGGTTTTGGTGCCCGCCGGCGCCGCGATCAGCACGTATGAGCCGCCCGATACGTAGATCGAGTCCTGCCCGCTTGCCGGCACCGCGTTCTTGAACGACACGCCTGCCATCGACGGGCTAACGTTCGTGATGCCGGTGTTGTTCGACGGCACCAGATACAGGTCGAGATTGCTCGCATTCACCGATGCGTTGAACGCCCGCACGCGCGCGCTGTTCGACAGCAGCCCCTTGTCGAACGGATCGTCGATCAGGCCCATGTCCGGCCCCGTCGAGCCGGGCACTGCAATCACCGTGTATTCGTGGCCTTTCGCGACATCGGGAAACGAGCCGCTCGCGAGCGGCGTCGTCGTGCCCGTCAGCGCATAGGCAACCGACGTCTGCCCCGTATTGATGTTCGCGAAGTTCGTCACGTTCTTGTACGAGATGCTCTTCTGCAACGCACCGCCGTTCACGAGAAAGTCGACGGTCGGCCCGCTCGGAATCGCGTGCACGAAATGGATCAACGGGTTCTGCAAGCCGACTTCCTTGCCGACGTCGTTTGAACTGCCTCCGCACGCCGTCATCAGCGCAGCCGCGCCCGCCAGCGCGGCCATGGTCCGGATAACCTTCATTTGCCACCTCTCCCTGATTGGGCCTGAACCCGTTGATCCGTGGCTTGCCGCCTGCGCCGATGCGGCCATTCGTTGTCGACGCTGCCGTGTCGCTTCTGGAATCGCTGCAGTGCCGTTGTTTGCCGATGCCGCGCGCCGACGCGTTCGCCTTCGCGGCGCGCCCGCTTGTCCCGGAGGCCGGACAGCGCGCTTCGGCTCGCTTGCCGACATCGATTGGACGAATATCGACAGCAATCGCCGTGCCGCATCGCCTATTACTTAGCGCGGGCGAATAAAGGATCTGGCGCTTTGTGGGTGTGAGGTGACTGGAATTTTTGCGGGAGGCGTGGCGCGCTCCGGCGTGTGCGGTTCATGCGCGACGCAACTTTACATGGTGCGTTGCACGTCTTACCCGAGGCGCTTGTCCGCAGCACGATGCGTTTGCGGCGGGCGCTTGCCTTCTGCGCGAGCAACGGTTTGCAGGCGCTTCGACGGCAACGACTGCGTGGCGTCGAAGCGCGTCGGGTGACGTCGCGCGCCGCTTTACGACGCGCCGCTTCGCGCCGTCCCGCGCCGCCGGTAGTCGAACCAGAACGACAGGCCGACGCTCGCCAGAATCACGGCCGTCGCGATGACCGTCGAGCGCGTCACGGGCTCGCCGAGCAGCAGCGCGCCCAGCGCCACCGCGACGACGGGGTTCACGTACATGCAACTGCTCGCGATGATCGGACTCGTATGGCGGATCAGAAAGCCATACGCGACGTAGGCGGCCATCGTGCCGATCAGCATCAGATACACGAACGCAAGCATCGGCAGGAAGTGGATGTCCATCATCCGCTCGCCGGAGAGCCACGCGACCATCGTCGACATCGCGCCGCCAAGGCCGATCTGCAGCGAGGTCGACAGGAAGAGATCGGACGGCAGCTTCAGGCGCGACGCGAGATGCGCGCCGCCCGCCCAGAAAAGCGCGCCGCACAGGATCGCGAGACTGCCGCCCGCCGAGCCCGCCGTCTGGTCGCCGTGACTGAGGATCGCGATGCCGACCAGCCCCAGCCCGACGGCGAACCATTCGACCTTCGCGATCTTGCGTCCCGCGACCGCCGCGATGACGGTCGCGAAGAGCGGCACGGTCGCGACCATCACGGCCGCCGTGCCCGTGCCGACGGTGCGCATCCCGTACGCGAGCATGCCGCTCGACAGCCCGACGAGCATCGTGCCGACGAGGCCCGCATTGCGGATTTCCGCGAGCGGCGGCCAGACGGGCTTGCGCCGCATCGCGAAGATGAAGAGCCCGACGCCCGCGAAAAAGTTGCGCAGCCCCGACATCAGCAGCGGCGGGAACGAGCCGAGCGCGACGTGCACGGCCAGATAGGTCGAGCCCCAGACGATATAGACGACGCCGAGCGCGAGCGCGATCTGCCCACCGTGGGACTGAGGCAGGCGAAACGGGAAACGGCCGGGGAGATTCAGCGCCACGTTCAGTCCGCCCATGCCGGTGATGGCGCCACAGCCCCGATGAACAGCCACGAACAGGACGGCAGACGCCGCGTCAGCGACACGGCATGAGGGGCAAAGCGGGCGGGCATGGCAGTAGAACGGTAAGCGGCAGTCGAAAGCCGTCGATCGGCAACGGAAGCACCATGTTAATGGCGCGAATTGATGGCCTTCGTGATGCAGAACGCATCTACAGCGGCCAACGGGCGCGAGCTGACGCGCCGCCGTGCATTATGCAGTATCCGGACGACGCTTCGGCAAGAGAATCGTAACTTTCGTTGCAAGCGGGACGAAACCGGTCATCGAAAAAACGCGAGCGCCTTGCGCGACGGTTTTTCCGCTTTGTCCACGTGCCAAAAGGCCGATATGGAAACGACACGGGCGGCATCCGTCGCCGCCCGTGCGTTTGTCGAGCACGCTGCGCTGCGCGCTCAGTCGTAGCTCACCACCACCGTCACTGCGCTTTCGCCCGCTGCACCGCTCGCGATCGACAGCGTGCCGCCCGCCCGGCCCATGTCGAACTGGGTGCCTGTCTGCGGCGCGGCGCGCTTCGCGTTATCGATGAAACGCGTGGTCAGCGTGCGCGGAGCCGTGACACCCGACGCCGTGTTGACCAGCACGTAGACATGCGCAGCCGTCGACGTATGAGGCGCCGGTGTGAACTTCACATCGACCGTCGACGCATTCCTATTCGACGGCACATCCGTACGGAATCCTTGAGAATTTTCCGATATAGAAGTCGCGATACCGTACGACGGCGCAACGATCACGCCTGTGAACGTGATGGTCCCGCCCGTGGAAAACTGCGCCGCAGCGGCCGCCAGCGGCGCGGCCAGCCCTGCCGCGACGACGCATACGCCGAGCAGATCGACTGCCAGCTTCGATGTTTTCATTGCACTCTCCGTTTGAATTGATTTTTGTTAGGCAGACTGATCAATTGCCCGCCTCGAACCGGTCTAACGGCCCGCTTCGGGCAATCTTGAATATGAGCGATGGAAATTCGTCCGGGGATGAGGTCTTTCCCGCACTTATGAGATAACAGACTGACTCGATGCGCGATGCGCACAAGCGGCGCGAACACAGCGAAAGCCAGGCGCGGTGCGGTTTTCAGCTGATCGAAAGCCTTGCGCTTTTGCACGCGCCGTCAATTTTGAGATGTGTTGCCAAACCCCGCCCCGCCAGGTTATCGTGTGCGCTGCTAACGCGGGGGTCCTGCGTTGTGCGTCGCCGGGGAGCAAAACGGGGGGCGTACGGCGTGGGTGAGAAATACCCTTTGAACCTGATCTGGATAATGCCAGCGCAGGGAAGCGTTCGGGCTCGCCGCTTCACCTGACGTATCACCCTCCTCGCGCGAACCCGGCCAACTTCCCCTTCCGTCTCGTTCTCCTGCGTAGCTGTATCGCCCCACATTTGCATGGAGACACGCATGAACGCCAACCCGAAATTCATTTCCGCGAACGCACACGTCGACGAGGCCGCCGTTGCGCCGCTGCCGAACTCGCGCAAGGTCTACGTGACCGGCTCGCAACCCGATATCCGCGTGCCGATGCGTGAGATCACGCAATCGGACACGCCGACGGGCTTCGGCGGCGAAAAGAATCCGCCCATCTACGTGTACGACACGTCGGGCCCGTACACCGATCCGGACGCGAAGATCGACATCCGCGCGGGCCTGCCCGCGCTGCGCCAGCGCTGGATCGAGGCGCGCGGCGACACGGAATCGCTGAGCGGCCTGTCGAGCGAATACGGCCGCGAGCGCGCCGCCGATCCCGCCACGGCGCAACTGCGCTTTCCCGGCCTGCACCGCACGCCGCGCCGCGCGATGCCCGGCAAGAACGTGTCGCAGATGCACTACGCGAAGCAGGGCATCATCACGCCGGAAATGGAATACATCGCGATCCGCGAGAACCAGCGCCGCGCCGAGTATCTGGAGAGCCTGAAGGCGAGCGGCCCGAACGGCGAGAAGCTCGCGCAGATGATGGGCCGTCAGCATCCCGGACAGGCGTTCGGGGCCGCCGCATTCGGCGCGAACGCGCTGAAGGAGATCACGCCGGAATTCGTGCGCGACGAGATCGCACGCGGCCGCGCGATCATCCCCGCGAACATCAACCACCCGGAAAGCGAGCCGATGATCATCGGCCGCAACTTCCTCGTGAAGGTCAATGCGAATATCGGCAACTCGGCCGTGACGTCGTCGATCGGCGAGGAAGTCGACAAGATGACGTGGGCGATCCGCTGGGGCGGCGACACGGTGATGGATCTGTCGACGGGCAAGCACATCCACGAGACGCGCGAATGGATCATCCGCAATTCGCCCGTCCCGATCGGCACGGTGCCCATCTACCAGGCGCTCGAAAAGGTCAACGGCAAGGCCGAAGATCTCACGTGGGAAATCTTCCGCGATACGCTGATCGAGCAGGCCGAACAGGGCGTCGACTACTTCACGATCCATGCGGGCGTGCGTCTGCAATACGTGCCGCTCACCGCCAACCGGATGACGGGCATCGTGTCGCGCGGCGGCTCGATCATGGCGAAGTGGTGTCTCGCGCATCACAAGGAGAGCTTCCTGTACGAGCACTTCGAAGACATCTGCGAAATCATGAAGGCCTACGACGTGAGCTTCTCGCTCGGCGACGGCCTGCGCCCCGGCTCGATCTACGATGCGAACGACGAAGCGCAGCTCGGCGAGCTGAAGACGCTCGGCGAGCTGACGCAGATCGCGTGGAAGCACGACGTGCAGACGATGATCGAAGGCCCGGGCCATGTGCCGATGCAGCTCATCAAGGAGAACATGGACCTGCAGCTGGACTGGTGCGACGAAGCGCCGTTCTACACGCTCGGACCGCTGACGACGGACATCGCGCCGGGCTACGACCACATCACGTCGGGCATCGGCGCGGCGATGATCGGCTGGTTCGGCACGGCGATGCTCTGCTACGTGACGCCGAAGGAGCACCTCGGCCTGCCGAACAAGGACGACGTGAAGACGGGCATCATCACGTACAAGCTCGCCGCGCACGCCGCCGATCTGGCGAAGGGCCATCCGGGCGCGCAGGTGCGCGACAACGCGCTGTCGAAGGCGCGCTTCGAGTTCCGCTGGGAAGACCAGTTCAACCTCGGCCTCGATCCCGACAAGGCACGCGAATTCCACGACGAGACGTTGCCGAAGGACTCGGCGAAGGTCGCTCACTTCTGCTCGATGTGCGGCCCGCACTTCTGCTCGATGAAGATCACGCAGGACGTGCGCGACTACGCCGCGAAGGAAGGCATGAGCGACAGCGACGCGCTGAAGAAAGGCATGGAAGTGAAGGCCGTCGAGTTCATGAAGAGCGGCGCGGAAATCTATCAGCGTCAGTAGTCAAGCAGCGCTGCCCGTCGGCGCAGCATCTGTCGGGCACCGCGTCGCGGCGTTCGTGGAGCGCAGAGCCCGCCTCATCGACGGCGGGCTTTTTTTCGTCCGCTTTGATCGCGTGCTGCGTGTTTTTTGCGAGCGCGGCAGGGGGAAATTCCATACGGCAAAGCGCCACCGGCGAGCGAAAACGTTTGGAGAAACATTTGATTACGAAACGGACACTTTGCTGACAAGCCCATACAAACAGAAACGGCACGCGGCGATACCATCGAATCCAACGAATCAACGGAGCGGGAGCGCAGCTTGCGCGTCCCGTCGAGAGAAGAGAGAAGGGAGTCGCGATCATGAGAACGTTCCATCGAATCGGTGCGCTGGCCACGCTGGTAGCCGTGGTGGCGAGTCTTTCGGCATGCGACGGCATGACCCGGCGGCAACGCGATACCGCGATCGGCGCGGGCGTGGGCGGCGCAGCGGGCGCGGTGATCGGCGGCAACGCGCTGTCGACGCTGGGTGGCGCGGCCGTCGGCGGCGTGATCGGCAACCAGGTCGGCAAGTGAGGCGCGCTCTCTCGGCAACAGGATTGAATCGAATTCGAGCGTTTAGCTGACGCGCCATCGCGATCGCTGCCGCGATCCAGATGGCCCCGGCGAACGCAATCCGGAATACGACAAATCGCCATCGAAGGCGATGCGGGCAAACGGCCTCGAACCCACGCATCCGCTGTACGCGTGACGCTCGAACGCCGAAGGGAGATGGACAGAGTCCGGCGCGCACGTACGCGCCGGACATGTCCTGCAACACGCTTGCGGTGAAATACGCCGTTACCACTTTGTGACGTGCAGCACGTAGCCCTGACGTAATCTCAATAGATAAAGCGCGCGCCGCCTGTGATGCCGCGCGATAACGAGGAGCACGTCATGAAACCGCTCGATGCAGCGTTGCGCGTAGGCAGCGCCGTTGCAGTGCTGGTGTCGTCCGGGGCGCTGTCCGGTTGCTACTACTACGCGCCGTATGGCTACTACCCGGGCTACGGGTATTACCCTGCGTATCCGCCCTATTCCGCTGTTCCGACGGCGGCTACGATGTCCGACATCCCCGTTTCCCCTAGCGACGCATCGCAGCCTCCGGCACAGGCGCAGTTCGCGATGCCCGACGGCTCGTTGCCCGAGGCGCCGCCCGCCTACGACGTCGCGCCCGCTCCCGCCTATGGCGCGCCTGCGTACTATCCGGTCGCGTATCCCTATGCCTATCCGTATCCCTATCCGTACTACGGTTATGGCTGGCCGGGCTACTGGTGGCCGTCGGTCTCGTTCAGCTTTGCGTACTGGGGAGGATGTTGCGGCGGCCACGGTCATTACGGCTACTGGGGGCATCACGGCTATTGGGGCGGTCATGGATACTGGGGTGGCAGTCACGGCACCTGGGGCGGCAGCCACGGCACCTGGAACGGAAGTCACGGCACCTGGGGCGGCATGCACGCTGGCTGGGGCGGCGGCGGCGGTGGCGGCGGCCACTACTGGGGAGGCGGCGGCGGACACGGCCATTCGCACTGAGCGGCGCGCGCGGTCCGCGCGCCGATGGCAGACTGCGCGCCGCCGACGGCACAGCCGACCGCGCCGCAGCCACTGCGCGGGCCCGCTACGAAGCAGCGCCCCCATCTATTCCCGCAATGCGTTCCTTCGTTTTCCCTGCTTGACTGGATTCGCCAGCGCTATCTATGCTGGCGGGTGCCAGTGCAACGCCTGTTTAATTGCGTGATCCGGCGCCCCGCGCGTTTTTTCGTCGACACCCAGCGCCCGTCGCCGTCTTCATCCGTCCAGCCCTGCCGCTTCGCCGCGTAGGCGCAGTCTTCGCGTCGAATCGAACAACAACGAAGGAGACGTGATGTTCCATCAGCTATTGACCCCCATCGGCAACTCGCTGCTGCCGTCGTTTCTCGTCGCGGTGCTACCCATCGTCGTCGTGCTTGCGCTGCTCGGCTGGGCGCGGCGGCCGGCGTGGCAGGCGTCGCTGGCCGGCCTGATCGTCGGTATCGTGATCGCGATCTTCGGCTGGCAGTTCCCCGCGGGGCTCGCGTTCAACTCAGTCGCGGCGGGCGCCGTGTTCGCCTGCTGGCCCGTGATGTGGATCGTCTTCACGGCGATCCTGCTCTACAACATCGCGCAGTACTCGGGACGCTTCGCCGCCTTCCGCATGTGGATGATCGACAACCTGCCGAACGACCGACGCATCGTGCTCGTCGTGATCGGCTTTTCGTTCGGCGCGCTGTTCGAAGGCATCTCCGGCTTCGGCACGCCGATCGCGATCACGAGTTCGCTCCTGATCCTGCTCGGCTTCCCGACGCTCGAAGCGCTGACCTTCACGCTGATCTTCAACACCGCGCCCGTCGCATTCGGCGCGCTCGGCGTGCCGATCACCGTGCTCGGCGCCGTCACGCACCTGCCCACCGATGCGCTCGCCAAGATGGTCGGCCGCCAGTTGCCGTTCTTCGCGCTGCTGCTGCCGTTCTACGTGATCGGCGTCTATGCGGGCTTTCGCAACATGCTGCGCGTGTGGCCGGTGCTGCTGGTATCGGGCGGCAGCTTCGCGCTGACGCAGTTCGTCACGTCCAACTACATCAACTACAGCCTGACGGACGTGCTGTCGTCGCTCGTTTCGCTGATCCTGACGATCGCGTTCCTGCGTGTCTGGCGTCCCGCCGCGGACCCGGCCTTCGCGATCAACGTCGATCGCGTGAACGAAACGCGCGGGAAGGTCTCGGGCGCGGAAGGCTGGTATCCGTGGCTGATCGTGTCGGCTGTCGTGATCATCTGGACGATCGCGAAAATCTTCATGATCGGCGACGTGAAGGTGC
Organism: Paraburkholderia phymatum; assembly: GCF_038900715.1. Classification (GTDB taxonomy): domain Bacteria; phylum Pseudomonadota; class Gammaproteobacteria; order Burkholderiales; family Burkholderiaceae; genus Paraburkholderia; species Paraburkholderia phymatum_A. The sequence goes on from NZ_JAYMRZ010000032.1 coordinate 49,041, forward strand.
CGTGGCCGGGCCTCGACAAGGCCGTCTATATCACGCTGTACAACACGCCCTATGGTGCGATCTGGGACTTCCAGCCGCTCGCGACAGGCACCGCGATTCTCGTCGCCGCGATCATCACGGCCCTGGTCGTGCGGCTGTCGGTGGCGGACTTCGGACGCGCGATCGTCGATACGTGGGTGCAGACGCGCATCGCCATTTTGACGGTTGCGACAATCGTCGGCCTCGCGTACCTGATGAACTACTCGGGGATGAACTACACGCTGGGTCTGGGCGTCGCGTCGGTGGGGCCGTTCTTTCCGCTGGTGTCGGCGTTCCTCGGCTGGGTGGCCGTGTTCCTGTCGGGCAGCGATACGTCGGGTAACGCGCTGTTCGGCAACCTGCAGGTCGTGGCCGCGCATCAGCTGAATCTGAACCCGGTGTTGATGGCCGCGACCAACTCGTCGGGCGGCGTAATGGGCAAGATGATCTCGCCGCAGAACATCTCGACGGGCGTCGCGACGACCGATCTCAAAGGCAAGGAGGGCTACGTGTTTGCGAAGACCTTCAAGCACTCGATCCTGCTCACGATCGTGCTCGGCATTCTGGTGTGGCTGCAGCAGAACGTGCTGCAAGGGATGATTCCGCATTGAGCGAGCTTGAGGCTTCGGCCACTAGAAACGGGAGCGGGCGCTGGGTATGAGGCGCCCGTTTTTTTCTTGCTGCTTTTCCTTTGCTGCTTTTTTCTTGCCACTTTTCGTTCGCCTCATAGTCCCCTTCCCGCCCCCCCGGTTGCCGATTCTTGCTATTTCATTCCATCGTGAAACGACAGGCGCTTGCCCGGTGTTAGCATGCGTACGCATCGCGACTCAACTGCGCGCGACACTCTCACGATGAAGCCAGTCAACGTCTTCCAGCTTTTGATTCTCGCCGCGCTATGGGGCGCGTCGTTTCTGTTCATCCGCGTCGGCGTGACCGACTTCGGCGTTGCGCCGCTGATGGCGCTGCGTGTCGGCATCGGCGCGCTGTTCCTGCTGATCGTGCTGGCCGCGCGGCGTCCGCTGCGAGAATCCGCCATGACGATGCGCACGCGCGCGCTGCCGCTGCTGGTCGTCGGCATTCTGAATTCGGCTGCGCCGTTCTGCCTGTTCGCCTTTGCGGAAATCACGCTGTCGGCGGGCGTCACTTCCGTGATCAACGCGACGACGCCGCTGTGGGGCGCGCTCGTCGCCTTCGTGTGGCTCAAGGACCGGCTGAGCGCGCTGCGCAGCGTCGGCCTTGTGATCGGCTTCGCGGGCGTGCTGACGCTCGTGTGGGATCAGATCGCCGCGCCAAGCGGCTCGAACGCATCGCCAACGACGACGGCACTCGCCGCCGCTGCCGCGCTCGGCGCGACGCTGCTCTATGGCATCGCGGCCAGCTACACGAAAAAGCACCTGACAGGCGTCGATGCGCTCACCGTCGCGACGGGCACGATGATCGGCGCGACTATCGTGCTGCTGCCGCTCGCCCTCGCCTCGTGGCCAGCGGCAACGCCGTCGCTCAAGGCGTGGGGCTCGGTGATCGCGCTGGGCGTCGCGTGCACGGGCATCGCGTACATGCTGTTCTTCCATTTGATCGCCGTCGCCGGCCCCGCCCGCGCGATCACCGTCACGTTCGTCATCCCGATCTTCGGCATTCTGTGGGGTGCGCTGTTCCTCGGCGAACGCGTCTCCGTCGGCATGCTCGAAGGCTGCGCGGTGATCCTTGTCGGCACCGCGCTCGCTACGGGCGTAGTCAAACGCATTCCCGGCTTTGGCGGACGCAGCGTCAGCGAACGCTGCTGATCTCTTCGTCGCGACTTGACGCGACAGCAGGAAAAATAGCCCGCGCTCCGACCGTGGAGCGCGGGCGAAACCGTCGCCCTACGAGGATAGGCGACGGGGCCACCGGGACGGGCGCTTTCTCGCGCCCGTCGTTATCCAGCGAAACCACTCATCAAGCGTTTGCGCGAGCGTTGCTTCTGCGGCTCGCGCATGCGCATCCCGCGAACGCAGAGAGCACGAGGCTTCGCGCCGCGGTTTCATGCGGACGCGGCTGTTAAAAGCAGCTAGTGTGCCAAGCGCTTACATGGCGTCTTGCGCCGCGCAAGCCGTTGATCTGGCGACGGGAACGATGAAAGACAACGTATCGCGCGTGCGCAGATGCGAGACGTTACGGGGTAACGTCACGTTACGTCAGGGCTTGCGGGTACTCACGCGGCATGAGGTTGCTGCCTGGCTGCCTTGCTGCTTCCGCCAGAGGCAGTCGCCCGGATACGAACCCGAGATAACAAAAAAGCCCGCATGACGGCGAGCGTCATGCGGGCTTGATGCGAGGCCGCGCGAAGAGCGCGACCGTGTTTCGTGCTCAGTGCAACTGATCGACCATCAGCGACATGATCTGCTTCGCTTGCGACGACGCGTCGATGTTGCCCTTGTCGTCGACGACTGCGATGCGCGTCTGATTCGGCGTCACCTCGCGCACGTTCACGCGGTATTGCTTGGCGACCTTCTCCTTGCGGCCGTGGAACACCTGGCTCCAGAAGCCCTGTTCCTCCGACGACAAATCCTTCGGATCGACGTAGCGGACAAAGTACAGGCCACGCGTGCGGTCGCGGTCGTCGACGGTGAAGTTGCTGCGATCGAGCGCCAGGCCGACGCGCAGCCATGCGCGGTCGTACGGCTCGCCGAGCGTCAGTTCCGTCGACGAAGCCTGCGCCGACGTATCGCCCGACGACGCATCCCGCACCGGCGTCTGCGCGGACAGCGAGACGTTTTGCGCAGCCGTCGCGGCAGCCGCCGACTTCGCGCCGTTCGTCGCGGCGTTCGGCGCCAGTTGCGTGCCAGCCGGCGGCGTAGCCGGCGCAGCCGAAGAACCGGCCACGCGCGCGCCCGAATCGGTCTGGGCGAGCGACGCCATCAGACGTTTCAGGTATTCGGTTTCGAGCGCCGGATCGTTCGGCTTCGGCTCCCACTTGCTCGTATCGTTGTTCGCGCCGCTCAGCGCCTCACGCAGGCCCTTCTGGCTGACGAACACGTACGTGCCGCCGTTCGGCGCCGCTTCGAGACGCGTGCGGTACTTGTTGCGCTCGGCCGTGACGTACGAATTGCCCATCGCCTTCGACAGCGTGCTGCGGATGAGACCATCGTTGATGGACGGATGTGTCTCGTTCCAGTCCGTTTCCATCACGCCCTTGTCGCGCTGATCGACGACGAGCAGGAAGCCCTGCTCCTGCCAGAAGCGGCGGATTTGCGGCCACGCCTGATCCGGCGTCTTGTTGTCGAGCACGAGCCAGCTTTCGGTGCCGTCGCGCTGGATATGCATGCCACTGACGACAGGCGCGACAGCCGTCGTCGACGGCGCTTCGGTTTGCACCTGCTGCAACGTGGACAGCGACGTCTGACCGCTTTGCGGCGGCAGCGAACGCTGGTCTGCCGTTTCTTCCATCATGTTCGGCGGAACAGCGAGTGACACTTCCTTCGACTTCGAGTCGCTCTTGTAGTCGATTTTGGTTGGCGACGACGTGCCGCAGCCGGCGACCAGACCGCCTGCCATCAGCAATGCTGCGAACCGCTTGGTGAGACGAAGATCTGTCATGTTCTGAAAATCCTTCCGCTACGCCACGGCAAGTCCGTGGACTAACCCATCATTTTACCGGTCCGGCGTCGCGAAGTGCAAAAAGCGGGGTTTGCCTCGCGTGGATGCGCTTTCGACGACGTTTCCGCGGGGCCCCGCCGGCATGCCGCCGAAGTCCCAAACGCGCGGAGCCTGGACACTGCGGCCCGCGACGCAAAAGCCGCCCGCATCATCTCATAATCACCTGGAAACCCGGCGCATCAGAGCCCATTTCACGCCGAAATTTAACATTCCGCCACAATTTTCCGCGCAATCGGGACGGCCTAAGACGGCGCGCTATGCCTTTGATTTCCTTGGGCTAAACGTGTATCGATCGTGTCCTTCCGGACGAAATGCGCATGCGACCCTTTTGTGCGCGTGAATCGCGTCTCAAAAACCCGGTGATATCTTGAAATAACGATCTCAATAAAGGGCGCGGGCCTTCGGGGAGCACAACCATGACGCGTATCGACAACCATCGGGCAACGATCTTCGCCGCATTCGCCGTTCTGGCGGCAGGCGTTACCGCATTGCTCGCCGACCCCGCCCATGCGGAACTCGGCGGCACGATGTCCGCACCTCGAGCCGACGACGGCTCGACGCAACGCGTATTGCCAGGCAGTGCGGTCCAGATACGTTCGAGCGTCGATGCCGGCGGCACGACCATCAACGAATATGCGACCAACGACGGCTATGTGTTCGCCTACACATGGCAAGGCCCGACGATGCCCGATCTCACGCGGATGCTCGGTCGGTACGCGGACCCCTACCGCACGAAAGCGGCCGCGCAACTCGGCGAGATGAGTCACCTTCACGCTTCGCGCGTCGAGCAACCGGCAGTCATCGTCGAGTCGGGTGGTCAGATGCGCAGCTACGTCGGTCGCGCCTGGCTGCCGGCTGCTGTTCCATCTGGCATTTCGCTCGCCGATCTGCACTGAAGGCATGCGCGATGACGAATAACCGGTTTCTCGCGCTTGGTCTTCTCGTGGGAGTACTCATCGCATTGCCCGGTTGCGGCGGCGGTGGCGGGGACTCTGGCAGTTCGGACACGGCTGGCAACTCGTCGCCGACGACGCCCGCTTCGCCGGGCAGCGCCGCCAGCGGCACGCCGACGGCGAGTGCCCCTGTCCCGGCCAGCGCGCCCATCGCAACCGTTCCTCAATCGACGATACCCAATGTCCAGCCGATCGTCGTCACGTCGACATCCACGCAGACCCGCAACATGCTCACGACGAGCGTGACGATATGCGCACCGGGCACGTCGAACTGCGTGACGATCGACAACGTGCAGGTCGATACGGGTTCGCAAGGGCTGCGCGTACTCGCTTCGAAATTGCCCGCGAGTCTCGCATTGCCCGCCGTACCGGCCGCCACACCTTCCGGTACGGTGAATGGCGTCAGTGGAGAATGCGGCGTGTTCGGCACCGGCTACACATGGGGCGCCATACGAACGGCCGATGTCCGGATGGCAGGCCAGCTCGCGCCGAGCCTGTCGATCCAGGTGATCGCCGATCCGTCCGTGCCGACCGTCCCGTCCGACTGCGCAGCCTCCGGCCTGCCAATGATGACGCCCACGGCGCTGCGCGTGAACGGCATCCTCGGCATCGGCCTGTTCTCCGCCGATTGCGGCGGCGGCTGCATCGCGTCGGCTCTGCCGCGCTGGTACTACGCATGCGATACGACCGGCGCGTGCGCGTCGAGCACACAGCCGCTTGACGAGCAAGTAACCAACCCGATCAGCCGGTTCGCGCTCGACAATAACGGCGTCGTGATCGACCTGCCGACGGTCGGTCCGGGCGGCGCGGCGACTATCTACGGATCGATGATCTTTGGCATCGGCACACAGGCCAACAACACGCTCGGCGGCGCAACCGTGTTGAGGGCCAATACAACGACGGGCTATGTGACCACCTCTCTGAACGGACAACCGTACTCGCAAAGCTTTATCGATAGCGGTTCGAACGGCCTGTTTTTCCCCAGCACGACGCTTACGCGCTGCGGCGTCTGGTGGTGCCCCGCGTCGACGCAATCGCTGTCGGCGACACTGACGGGCGTCAATGGCGCAACGGCGTCGCCGGATTTTTCCATCGCCAACGCGCAAACGCTGTTTGCCACCAACAACTACGCGTTCAACAACCTGGGCGGCCCATCGAACGCATTCGATTGGGGACTACCATTCTTCTTCGGACGACGCATCTACACCGCGATCGAGTCGAGGCTGACGTCGGCGGGCAACGGACCGTACTACGCGTTTTGAGCCGGCGACATGTCGTGGGCACGACTTCGGGCCGCTCGCCTCTATGGGCCGACGCAAGCGCTGCCGGAATGCGACCACCGCGGGAGTACAGCGGAACTACAGCGGAACCGCGACGGTGCCACAGCGCCTGCGCCCGCCGTACAAGTCGGATCAGTTACCGAGCACGATGCCAATGCCGGCACGCACAATCGTGCTGTTGCTGCCCGACGACGCGACGCCCGCGTTGAAGTTGATCGTCCCCTTCTCATTCCAGCGCGATACGCCAAAACCGAGTGCCGCCTGCCCCCGATAGCCCGCGATGCCGGCATTGAGCGTCGTACGCCCCGGCAGGTACGGCGTGACGATCTGCAACGCCGACGCGGCGGCGATCCCCTTTCGGGTGCTCGTATCGAGGTCGTGAAGCGACTGGTGGGTCTGATCGATCGCCGCGTTCAACTGGTTCAGGTTGACCGCGTCAGTGCCGTGCGTGCCCGGCGCGACATTGACGATCTGCCGTTCGCCGCCTGCCTGGCCCACGGACACGGCGTTCGCGCGATCCGCGATGGAACCGGCGCCCAAGGCAACCGCCCCATTCGCGACGGCCTGGCTGCCTGCGCCGAATGCCGAAGCATTCGCGCCGTTCGCGACAGCTTGCGCGCCGACAGCAGTCGCCGTCGTGCCGCTCGCCTGTGCGTTGGCGCCGAGCGCGGTGGCCTGATCGCCGTTTGCGACAGCGCTCGCTCCCACGGCCGTCGCATGCGTGCCCGTCGCAGCCGCTGCTTCCGTCTTGGTGTCGCCGTTCACGCTCACGAAGGGATTCGTTGCGCCTTGCGTTTGCTCGTTGACGATCTGATTCACCACATCGTTCAACTGACCGAGATTGACCGCGTCGCTGGCCAGAACGCCGTTGGCCAGATTGTGAAGGACCGTGCCGCCAGCCACGCCTTGGCCCAGGGTCACGCTCGCATAGTCCACCTGGTCGCCCGCATGGTCGTACACGACGGCGCTCGTTGCGCGGCCGTTTGCGTCGACGAGCCCTGCTTGCTTCAACTGCGCGACGTTGACCGCATCCGTGTCGGCCGTGCCCGCCGCAACATGCGTGATCTGCCGTTCGCCGCCCGTCATGCCGACCGATACCGAATTGGCCCGATCCGCGACCGCATTTGCGCCGAGCGCCACCGAGTTCTCGAACGCGGCCTGCGCGCCACCGCCGATCGCAATCGAATTGACGCCCGTCGCCAGTGAATCCGCAAGCGTCGAATTCGCATGGAAATAGCGCGGCTCGACACCGTTGTTCATCACGTTGCCGAGCGCGACGTTGAGATCGTTGATTGCACTCGTATTGCTGGCAACGCGGCCATCGAGATTGCCGAGCGCATCGCCGACATTGCGAAACACGCTGCTACCGACGCGATACGACGCCGCGACGATCGTTCCGTCCGTTGCGACCGCGGCATCGCCGCCCAACGCCGACGCCACGCTCGCGCTCAAGCCATGCAACTGGCTGCCGTTGATCGCGTCGTGGCTGCTTGCATCGACGATACCGTTCGCCACGTTGCCGAGCCGGACGGGCGCGCTCGCTGCTGCGCCGCCCAACGTGACGGCGTCATGGGCCGCCGAGTCATACGTGACCGCGTCCGGCACGCCTGCCGATACAGCAGCCCGCAGTTGGCTGACGTTGACGGCGTCGGTATCGGCCGTGCCCGCCGCGACGTTGACGATCTGCCGCTGGAGCGTCGCGTTGCCGACGGAGACGACATTCGCGCGATCGGCTTTCGAATTCGCGCCTAACGCCACGGCACCGCTTGCGACGACCGAACTGTTCGAGCCGAGGGCCATCCCATCGGCGGCTGTGTCACCCACCTGCGCGTTAACGCCGATCGCCGTCGAACGCTGACCAAGCGCCATTGACATCGAACCCAACGCGAGTGAATCCGCGCCATCCGCCGCCGACATGTAGCCGATCGAAACGGCCCGGTCAGCGTCGAAACCCGTCGACGCGCTATAGCCGATCACCGTCGTATCCACACCCAACGCCGCTACGCGCGCACCGATGGCCGTAGACCCGGCGCGCGCCGCGCCTGCGCCAGCCCCCACGGCAAGCGCATAGTCTCCCGACGCGCTCGCCGACGGGCCGATCGCCATTGCATTCAGGTCGTTCGATACAGTGGTCGGCGCGCCCGTCATCACGTTGCCGCTGACGGCGATGTAATCGGTGACGGGCGCCGCGCGCGCCGCCGGCGACCATGCGATCGCCCCCAACACCGCGACGACCATGCCAGCGCGCCCGCAGCGATCGAAGCAGCCCAGGCGCGCAATTGCATCATAAAGAGCGATATGGCGGCTAATCGTGCCAATGCCGCCTCGCGCACCAATCGACAAAGAAGAAACCGGCACGCGGTGATCGCGCACTACGCTTTGTACATTGCTCATCTAGAACCTTGATACGGATAATCCACCTCTCCCCAAAATGCAGCATCAAACGATTTGCTCATGCCTTCATTACTTCGGATACCGAATCAATATGGACAAGGTATTCGACGAACGACGGAACCGACATTCCGCAAGATGCCTCCTACGTACCGCCACTTCTTCGATGTCGGTTACGACGGGTAAATCCTACGGAGACGGAGAATTCCTCAATACAAGAAAACTCCCAAAGTCGGATTTCTTCGATCTTCGCGGACGACGTTGTTCAAATGCTCGCCATGAACATGCACGACGCATCGCACCCGTCGAAGGCGAGCAAAGGGAACGCGTGCCGCTAGCGCGCCACGCAAGTGAACTGAACGGAGAGAAGAAAGTGCGGGCAATACGCCCGCAAGCGCAAGTCTAGGAGCCGCCGCCCGCGAGCACCTGTTCAAGCGCCATCGAGCGCGCCGCCTCCTCGGCCTCTTCAGCGGTGTCGAACACGCTGCCCGACACGTGAACCTGATGCCATTCGGGTTTGTCGGCGGCGTCGCGGAAGATGCGGAAGCGCGCGCAGTAGCCGCGCGGCGTGACGGGCACCACGTCGATATCGACGGATGCGCCCTCTATGTGATGTCTGACGAAGCCGTCCATGCTGCCCTCCTGAACCCCTGCATAACGTGCCCGTATTACGCAGAAATCCTAGCATGTCGGCCTGGATGTGACAGGTGCGTCGCAGCATGCCGCCCCGCTCGCGTCATTCGCCGGTTTGCTCTCCGGCTTCGGCGGGCGCGCCCGTCTTCGCGAGCCGCGCGGGTGCGAGCCAGCGGAACGCGCTCAAGCCGTTGGCGTCGTATGTGCATTCGACGGCCGCGGGTACCACGGTCTTGCTCGGCTTGGTCTTTTCGATCGCGGCCGCGACGGGCGCGAGCAACCCCGCTTCGTTGATGTTCGTATTCCGGGGCTTGGCGGCAGCCGCTTCCGACGCCGTCTGCGGATGCTCGAGTGTGCCTTCCACGACGACGCGGCTGCCATGGATGCCTGTCCCCGCGTGCACGATCTTCAGCGTATCGTCGGCGGAAAGCTCGCTCGCCGATTGCCGCATCATCTGCTCGCATGCGCTCGTGTTTTTGTACACGGACGCGCATCCCGCGGACAAAGCGGCGGCCGCCGTGCAGCATGCGATCAACAGAGTGCGTGTCTTCATCGATGTTCCGTGGCTAAAGGCGACGGCCATTGTAGCGTAGCTGCCGGATGCCGGCGTGAAGCCCGCTCGAAGCGCGGGCCTCGCGCGAACACGGGCGAAACGACAAGGGCGCCCGCAGGCGCCCTTGCTGTCATTCGTGAATGAGTGATTCCGCGTGTATCGGCTGAAAGCGATCAGTCTTCCCAGCCGTCCGGCAGCGTCTGCGTGAGCGTCGACACGAAGCTCGCGGTTTCCGCCTGCTTCGGCCGCGTGAAGATGTCGCGCGAATGGCCCTGCTCGACGATCGACCCGTTGCTCAGGAACACGACATTGCGCGCGATCGATGCGGCGAGCCGCAGATCGTGCGTGGCCATCAGCATCGTCATGCCTTCTTTCGCGAGCTGGCGCAGCACTTCGACCACTTCGGCGGCGAGGCCCGGATCGAGCGCGGAAGTCGGCTCGTCGCACAGCAGCACTTCCGGCGACGGCGCGAGCGCCCGCGCAATCGCCACGCGCTGCTGCTGTCCGCCCGACAGCGTGACGGGCCACGCATCGGCCTTGTGCGCGATGCCGACCTTTTCCAGCAGTTCGAGCGCCCGCGCGCGCGCCCTTTCACGGTCCCACTTCTGCACCGTGATGAGCCCTTCCATCACGTTCTCGATCACCGTTCGATGCGGGAACAGCTGGAAGTTCTGGAACACCATCCCCGTGCGGCGCCGGATCGCGAGCACCGCTTCCTTCGACGGCTTTTCCGTGCGGCTGAACGGGATGCGCTGATCGCCGAGTTCGAGCGAACCGGCTTCGGGAATTTCCAGCAGGTTCACGCAGCGCAACAGCGTGCTCTTGCCGCTGCCCGACGGGCCGATCAGCGCCGTCACGTTGCCCTGATCGAGCGCGAGATCGACGCTGTTCAGCACGCGATGATCGCCGAAATACTTTTCGATTTTTTCGAGGCGAATCATCGTTCAGCTACCCGACGTGAAAAGCGCGTGGCGGCCGAAGCGGCGTTCGAGGCGCACCTGCGCGGACGACAACACCGAGCTGAACACGAGGTAGATCAGCGCGGCTTCCGTATAGAGAATCAGCGGCTCGTATGTCACCGATGCGATGCGCTGCGCGGCCTGGAAAATCTCCGGCACGGTCAGCACGGCGGCAAGCGACGTGTCCTTCACGAGCGCGATGAACGAGTTCGACAGCGGCGGCAACGCGACGCGCGCCGCCTGAGGCAGGATCGCGCGGCGCAGCGCCTGCGCGCGCGTCATGCCCATCGAGTACGCAGCTTCCCACTGCCCTTTCGGAATCGACTCGATCACGCCGCGAATCACTTCCGAGTTATACGCGCCGACGTTCAACGAGAAACCGATGATCGCGGCCGTCAACGGATCGAGCACGATGCCGACGTTCGGCAGGCCATAGAAGATCACGAACAGCTGAACGAGCAGCGGCGAGCCGCGAAACAGCCACACGTAGAAGCGCACGACGGCCACCGACCATGCCGGCCCGAACAGCCGCAGCAGCGCCACGATGAACGCCAGCGCGAGTCCGATCGCAAACGACACGAGCGTCAACGGCACGGTGAACACGAGGCCCGCGTACAGCAGCGGCCACAGCGATTCCCCCATCAGGTGCAACCATGCTGGCATGATTCAGGCTCGCCCTTCTTGCTTATTGCGAAACGTCTTTGCCGAAGTACTTGTTCGAGATCTTCTCGTACGTACCGTCGGCCTTGATATCGGCGAGCGCCTTGTTGATCGCGGCCTGCAGTTCCGGATTGCCCTTGCGGATCAGCACCGCCGACTTGTCCGAGCTATCCGACGACGTGTCGATCGCGGCGATCTTCACCTTCGCGTCCGGCTTGTGCTTCTTGAAGTCGAGGAACGACAGCGAGTCGTTGACAGTCGCATCGACGCGGCCCGACGTCAGCAGGTCGATCGATTCGTTGAAGCCTTGCACCGGGACCACTTCGGCGCCGTGCGCGGCGGCGATCTTGCCGAAGTTGCTGGTCAGCGTGTTGGCCGACTTCTTGCCCTTCAGGTCGTCGAAAGTCTTGATCGCGCTGTTGTCCGCGCGCACGATCAGCGCCGCGTGCGACGTGATGTACGGCGTGGAGAAGTCGTACTTCTGCTTGCGCGCATCGGTGACGGCCACTTCGTTGATCACGGCGTCATAGCGGTTCGCGTCGAGACCGGCGATCAGGCCGTCCCACTTGCCTTCGACGAACACCGGCTTCACGCCCAGCTTCTGCGCGATCGCGCGGCCGATTTCGACGTCGAAGCCCGTCAGCTGGTTCGACGCGTCGTGGAACGTGAACGGCGCGTAGGTGCCTTCCGTGCCGAACTTGATCTCGCCGGCGGACTTGATCTTCGAGAGGTCGTCGGCGGCGAACGCGGCCGTGGCCGTCGCGACTTGCAGCAGGCCGATCAGCAGAAGGGATCGAATCGACTTCATGATGTGTGCTCCGAGGTTCGTTTTATCCGGTTGTGCGTGCGTCTGCCGGAACACCCGTCCGGCAGCGTGGGCGGACTGTAGCAAACGGTCCTTATTTCCACAACGCATTTGAACGCTTATATATATGCCGCGGCGGAATAAACTAGACCGAAACAGAGGGGTTGGCAATGCGCAAGTATACGGACGCACGCGAATCCTTGCGCCGCATGGGGCGATGGCGTGCAGTTCGTCGTGTCGCATCGTCGTTGCGTTGCGTTTGCGTTGTGATCGCTCCGCAATGGCTTCGGCGTCGATTTGCCGCTCCGTTCTTGCCGTCCTTACTCGTTCCTTGCACGCGCCGTGGTGCGTCGGAAGCCGCTCTCGCAGCGCGGCCGGAAGCATACCCGAAAATAGCAACGGCCGCTCCTGCCCTGCGAGGCGAAGCGGCCGTTCGTGTCGTGCAGCCGGGTCGAGCCTGAGTGCCCAGGCGCGGTTCAGCGTTCGACGGGATGCGGCTCCTTCAGCTTGTTGGCGACCCGCACCGCATCGTAGTACGCGGCATTGGGCGGGCGCTTCAGATACTGGCCCGCGCCGCGCTGCGCGCGCAGATCGCCGTCGGCCCATGCATGCGCGCCGCGCGTGAACGTGTGCATCGCGACGCCCTGCACCGTCATCCCTTCGAACACGTTGAAGTCGACCTTCTGATGATGCGTCTTCACCGAGATCGTCTTCGTTGCGGCAGGGTCCCAGATGACGAGATCCGCGTCCGCGCCGACCTCCACCGCGCCTTTGCGCGGATACAGATTGAAGATCTGCGCGGCGTTCGTCGACGTGATGCGCACGAACTCGTTCGGCGTGATGCGTCCGTGGTTCACGCCCTCGTGCCACAGCACCGACATCCGGTCCTCGACGCCGCCGCAGCCGTTCGGAATCTTCGTGAAGTCCTCGCGGCCCATCGCCTTCTGCGACGCGCAGAACACGCAATGGTCGGTAGCCGTCGTGTGGAGCTGACCCGATTGCAGCCCGCGCCACAGCGCCTCGCGATGCTCGCTCGTGCGAAACGGCGGGCTCATCACATGCGCGGCGGCGCGCGTCCAGTCGCGGTCGCGATACACGGATTCGTCGATCACGAGATGCCCAGGCAACACTTCGCCGAACACGCGCTGCCCTTCGTTGCGCGCGCGCGAGATCGCTTCGACAGCCTCTTTCGCGGACACGTGCACGATGTACACGGGCACGCCCAGCACCTGCGCAATGCGGATCGCGCGATTCGCGGCCTCGCCCTCCACTTCGGGCGGACGCGACAGCGGATGCGCCTCCGGTCCCTTGAATCCCTTCGCTAGCAGTTGCTTCTGCAACTGGAACACGAGCTCGCCGTTCTCCGCATGTACCGTGGGCAGCGCGCCGAGTTCGAGCGAACGCGAGAAGCTGTTCACGAGCACTTCGTCATCGGCCATGATCGCGTTCTTATAGGCCATGAAGTGCTTGAAGCTCGACACGCCGTGCTCATGCACGAGCGTGCCCATGTCGCGATGCACCGACTCGTCCCACCACGTGACGGCCACGTGAAAGCCATAATCCGCCGATGCCTTTTCGGCCCACCCGCGCCATTCCTTGAACGCATCCATGAGCGGCTGCCTGGGACTCGGGATCACGAAGTCGATGATGCTCGTCGTGCCGCCCGACAGGCCCGCCGCCGTGCCTGAATAGAAATCGTCGCTCGCCGTCGTGCCCATGAACGGCAGCTCCATGTGCGTGTGCGGATCGATGCCGCCGGGCATCACGTACTGATCGTGTGCATCGACGATCTTCGCGCCGTCGGGCGGATCGATCGTGCGGTCGATCTGCAGGATCGTGCCGCCGTCCTGCGGGTCCGCGATCAACACGTCGGCTCTGTGCGTGCGGTCGGCGTCGATCACGGTGCCGCCGCGAATCAGGGTTGTCATCGGTTGCCTCCTCCATTAAGTGCCGTGTTCACGCATTCGCCATGCTCGCGCCAGGACTGCGGCGCAGCTTCATCCACGTGGCGTACACGATCGACGCGAGCGCGAGTCCGACGAACCATGCATACGTGTAGAGCGTATTGAGGAACCCGGGCACGTTGGGGAACGACGCGGGAAACGCCGTGTGCAGAAAGCCCGGCAAATTCGGCAGCACGCCGATCACGAGCGCCACGACAGCGGCCATGTTCCAGCCGCCCGTATAGCTGTATTCGCCGTTTTCGTCGAACAGTTCGCGCTGATCGAGCCGCGTGCCGCGGATCAGGAAGTAATCGACCATCAGGATGCCCGCGACGGGTCCGAGCAGCGCCGAGTAACCGACGAGCCACGTGAAGATATAGCCCTGCGTGGTCGCGAGAATCTTCCACGGCATCATCACGATAGCAATCGTCGCGGTGATCAGGCCGCCCGTGCGATACGAAATGCCCTTCGGCCACAGGCTCGAAAAGTCATACGCGGGTCCGACGAGATTCGCGGCGAGATTGCAGCACATCGTATCGAGCGTGAGGATGATGAGCGCGATGCCGACGCCGATGCCCGTCATGCGGCTCGTCAAGTCGATCGGGTCCCAGATCGCCTTGCCGTAGATCACGACCGTCGCCGACGTGACGACAACCGAGATCACCGACAGCAACGCCATCGGCACGGGCAAGCCGATCGACTGCCCGACGATCTGGTCGCGCTGCGTCTTCGCAAAGCGCGTGAAGTCCGGGATATTCAGCGCGAGCGTCGCCCAGAAGCCGACCATCGCGGTGAGGCCCGGCCAGAACGTGACCCAGAAGAGCCCTTCCTTCTTGCCGCCCGGCGCGAACTGCGAAGGCGCCGACAGCATCGAGCCGACGCCGCCCGCCTTCGACGTCGCCCACCAGACGAGCGCGATGCACATCACGACCTTGATCGGCGCGGACCAGCTTTCGAGCCAGCGGATCGAATCGGTGCCGTGCACGATGAAGTAGATCTGCAACGCCCAGAACGCGAGAAAGCACGCGAGCTGCGCGGCCGAGATGTCGAGAAACGGCAGCGCCGCGCCGTGCAGCGCGTTGCCCGTCAGGATATTGAGCAGCGTATAGATCGCGCTGCCGCCGAGCCACGTCTGGATGCCGTACCAGCCGCACGCGACGATCGCGCGCAGCATCGCCGGCAGCTTCGCGCCCTGCGTGCCGAACGACGAGCGCACCAGCACCGCATACGGTATGCCGTGCTTCGCGCCCGCATGTCCGATCAACAGCATCGGCACCAGCACGATCACGTTGCCGAGCAGGACCGTCAGCACCGCCTGCCACGGCGACATGCCCTCTTCCGTCAAGCCGGCCGCGAGCATGTACGACGCGATGTTCATCACCATGCCGACCCACAGCGCCGCGAAGTGATACCACTTCCACGTGCGCTGCGCGGGGCCTGTCGGTGCAAGGTCGTCGTTATAGAGACTGCTGCCGTGCGGCGCGTCGGCGGATTGCGCTGTCTGCTTCATCGATGGATCTCCACTTGATCGCTCGTTGACTGCACATTGACTGCTCGTTGACTTCGAAGGCCCGCGCGTTCTCTGATGTGATTCGTCGAAACGCGTCGGGCCGGAAGATGGCCGGCAAAAATGGCCGCTGAATCAGGCCGCTTTCGCCGCGTGCTGCGCATCGGCTTGCGCGTGGCCCGATTCGGGTGCATCGGCAACGACGCGCGCCGGATTGTTCGGATGCGTGGTCCAGTTCGCGTACTCGCCGCTGTCGACGCGCTCCATCGTGATGCATTGTTCGACCGGGCACACATGCATGCAAAGATTGCACCCGACGCACTCGGCGTCGATCACTTCGAAATGACGCTTGCCGTCCTTCTCGCGCGTGATCGCCTGATGCGACGTGTCCTCGCATGCGATGTGACACAGACCGCACTGGATGCACTTGTCCTGATCGATGCGCGCCTTGATGTCGTGCTTCAGGTTCAGGTACTTCCAGTCGGTGACGTTCGGCACCGCGCGGCCGCGAATGTCGTCGAGCGTCGCGTAGCCCTTTTCGTCCATCCAGTTCGACAGGCCGTCCGCGAGATCGGACACGATGCGAAAGCCGTAGTGCATCGCCGCTGTGCACACCTGCACGCTGCCCGCGCCGAGCACGATGAACTCCGCCGCGTCGCGCCACGACGAAATGCCGCCGATGCCCGAGATCGGCAGACCGGGCGTCTGCGGATCGCGCGCGATTTCGGCGACCATGTTCAGCGCGATAGGTTTGACGGCGGGGCCGCAGTAGCCACCGTGCGTGCCCTTGCCGTCGACGGTCGGCATCGGCGCCATCTGGTCGAGATCGACAGCGACGATCGAATTGATCGTATTGATCAACGACACGCCATCCGCGCCGCCCTTGTACGCGGCGCGCGAGCCCATGCGGATATCGCTGATGTTCGGCGTGAGCTTCACGAGACACGGCAGCTTCGTGCCCTCCTTGACCCAGCGCGTGACCATCTCGACATACTCGGGCACCTGCCCCACGGCCGAACCCATCCCGCGTTCGCTCATCCCATGCGGACAGCCGAAGTTCAGCTCGACGGCATCCGCGCCCGTGTCTTCGACGAGCGGGAGAATCCATTTCCAGTCGCGCTCGTTGCACGGCACCATCAGCGACACGATCAGCGCGCGGTCGGGCCAGTCGCGCTTGACCTGCGTGATTTCGCGCAGGTTGACATCGAGCGGCCGGTCCGTGATCAGCTCGATGTTGTTCAGGCCCGCGATGCGCTGGCCGTTCCACTGCACTGCGCCGTAACGCGAGCTGACGTTGACCACATGCGGATCGAGCCCGAGCGTCTTCCACACGACGCCGCCCCAGCCCGCCTCGAAAGCGCGGTTCACGTTGTACGCCTTATCGGTCGGCGGCGCGGACGCGAGCCAGAAAGGATTCGGCGAATTGATGCCGGCAATCGTGCAGCGTAGATCGGCCATGTTCGGCTCCGTGGGATTCGGTTGTGTTGTGACGTTGCGCGTGCGCGTTTCAGGCCGCCTTGACGGCTGCGAGCGCGAACGCCGCGTCGATCGACGCGGCCGCGAGCTTGCCGTCCTGCACGGCCTGCACGGTCAGATCGACGCCGCCCGATGCCGCGCAATCGCCGCCCGCCCAAACCTTGTCCAGCGACGTGCGCATGTCCGCATCGACGGCAATGCGGCTTCCGTCGAGCGTCAGCAGTTCGCGATCGAGACCGACGGGCATCAGCGTTTGACCAATCGCCTTGAGCACCACATCGGCTTCGACGGTGAAGCGCTCCGCGCTGTCATCGTTTGCGACGCGTTCGAACTCGACGGCTGTCACCACCCCATCTCTGCCGATCAGACGCACGGGCCTTGCATGCGTGACGAGCGTCACGCGCTGCGTCTGCGCGAACTCGCGCTCGGCCCATGTCGCGCTCATCGATTCGACGCCGCGTCTGTACACCATCGTCACGCTCGTCGCGCCGAGCTTGCGGCTTTGCACGGCGGCATCGACAGCCGTGTTGCCGCCGCCGATCACGACCACGCGACGCCCGACGGGCACCGTCGACAAGTCTTTCGCCTGACGCACCTGCTCGATGAAATCGACGGCGTTCATCACGCCGTTCAATGCTTCGCCTTCGAGTTCGAGCGCGCGCACGCCCGCGAGGCCCATCGCGAGGAATACGGCGTCGTGCTGTTGACGCAACGCGTCGAGTGTCACGTCGCGACCCAGCGCAACACCCGTCTTCAATTCGATGCCGCCGACCGACAGCAGCCATTGCACTTCGCGCTGCGCGAAGTCATCGACGGTCTTGTACGCGGCGATGCCGTATTCGTTGAGGCCGCCGCCTTTGTCGCGCGCGTCGTAGATCGTCACGCGATGGCCCGCCACGGCAAGACGATGCGCACACGCGAGCCCAGCCGGCCCCCCGCCGACCACGGCCACATGACGCCCGCTATCGGCCGCGCGCCTGAACTGCACGGCATCGCGCGCGATCGCCCAATCCGTCGCGTGACGTTGCAACGCGCCGATCGCCACGGGCTTCGCGTCCTGGTGATTGCGCACGCATGCGCCTTCGCAAAGGATCTCGGTCGGGCAGACACGCGCGCACATGCCGCCCAATGGATTGGCCGAAAGAATATCGGTGGCGGCGCCCTTCAGATTGCCGTTGCCGATCTTGCGAATGAAGCCGGGTATGTCGATTTGCGTCGGACAGGCCTGCACGCATGGCGCGTCGTAGCAGTAGTGGCAGCGGCTCGCGGCCGCGGCGGCTGCCGTCGCATCCAGCAGCGGAGAGATATCCGCGAACTCGCACGAAAGCTGTTCGGACGACACGCGCTGCGCCGCGATGTCGCCGGTTTGCTTGATGGCCATACGCGTTCCTTCGTCAAAGTGAGGACGTAGCCGTGCCTGCCGGCTTCGCTTCAGCGAAGCCGGGACGACATGTGATTGATGGGTAAAGCGGTGAAGCGTTAGATCGAGCGCTTACGATGCGGGCTCGCAGGCGCGCTCCAGCATCGCGTGCAGCAACACATTCGCGCCCGCCTCGATCCATTCGGGCGTCGCGTCTTCGATTTCGTTGTGACTGATCCCGTCGACACACGGCACGAATACCATCGACGTCGGCGCGACTTGCGCGAGATAACACGCGTCATGACCCGCGCCCGACACCATGTCGCGATGCGAGTAACCGAAGCGCTCCGCAGCGGCGCGCACGGACTTCACGCATGCCGCGTCGAACCTGACGGGCTCGTAGTAGAAGATCTGTTCGAGTTGCGTTTCGAGGCCGATTGCGCCCGCGATCTTCGCGACGCCTTCACGCAACGCGGCGTCCATCTTCGCGAGCACGGCATCGTCGGGATGACGGAAATCGACGGTGAAGAACACGCGGCCGGGAATCACGTTGCGCGAGTTCGGATGCACCTGCATCATGCCGACCGTCGCGCACGCGAGCGGCGCGTGATCGAGGCCGATGCGGTTGACGAGATCGACGACGCGCGCGGCGCCCAGCAACGCATCCTTGCGGCGAGGCATCGGCGTCGGGCCCGCGTGCGCTTCCTGCCCCGTCAGCGTGATTTCGTACCAGCGCTGCCCTTGCGCATCGGTGACGACGCCGATCGTCTTCTGCTCGGCTTCGAGTATCGGTCCCTGCTCGATGTGCAGTTCGAACGCGGCATGCAGCGGACGTCCGCCGCACGGCACGTCGCCCGCATAGCCGATGCGCCGCAGTTCTTCGCCGATCGTCTTGCCGTCGACGTCCTTGCGCGACAGGCCATAGTCGAGCGTGAAGACGCCTGCGAACACGCCCGACGCCACCATCGCAGGTGCGAAGCGCGAGCCTTCCTCGTTGGTCCAGATCACGACTTCGATCGGGTGCTCGGTCTGAATGTTGCGATCGTTGAGGCTGCGGATCACTTCGAGCCCGCCGAGCACGCCATAGATGCCGTCGAAGCGGCCGCCCGTCGGTTGCGAGTCGGCATGCGAGCCCGTCATCACGGGCAACGCATTCGGGTTCGTGCCCGCGCGCCGCATGAACACGTTGCCCATCTGATCGACGCTCACCGTGCAGCCCGCCTCCTTCGCCCAGCTGACGATCAGGTCGCGGCCCTGCTTGTCGAGGTCGGTGAGCGCGAGACGGCAGACGCCGCCCTTCGGTGTCGCGCCGATTTTCGCCATCGTCATCAGGCTGTCCCACAGCCGCTTTCCGTCGACGGCAATCGACGTATCGAGTCCCTGTTTCAACGCTTCGGATACCGCATTCATTCGTCTTGCTCCTCTGGATCAACACGCGTTGCAGTTCAGGCGCGAGGGCCTTGCGATGCCTCGCGACGACGTGAAACCGGTGCATCGGTTACGTCAGCGGATTCGCTTTGGGGCATCGATGCACGCGTCGCATGCATCGCGCGAATGCGTTCGCGTCCCGGTCGATTGGTGGCATCGGGCGCGTTGCGAATCCTGTCCGATTGGACAGGTTGTAGTCGATCAAAATCAGCAAATCAATCTCTTTCGTGCGGACAGGTACAGAGCGAGAAGCATGCCCATCGCAACGCAGCAACGCGCTTTCGCTTGCCCTGCGAAGCGGTGCGAATGTCCATGTCGACGTGAGCGCAAGCGGCTAGAATGAAGCGCGACGCGGCATCGGACCGCGCGAGGCCAACGATGAAAGATGACAAGCCAGTGGAAGACGCAGCGGTGAGCGAGATGGATCACGACGAAGCGGCGCGACCTTTGCGGCGGCGCAAGGCTCACATTCGCGAGAGCAACGAAGCGCATCTGCTGGCGTGCGCCGAGGCGGTGTTCGCGGAAAGGGGCTTCGAAGGCGCGAGCACGGCGATGATCGCGGAGCGTGCAGGCTTGCCGAAAGCCAACGTCCACTACTACTTCCCGACCAAGCTCGCGCTCTACCGGCGCGTGCTCGAAGACCTGTTCGAAGACTGGCATCGCGCGGCGAATACGTTCGAAGGCAGCGACGACCCGGTCGAAGCGATCGGCGGCTATGTGCGCGCGAAGATGGAGCTGTCGCGGCGGCGGCCGCTCGGCTCGAAGGTGTGGGCGAACGAGATCATCCATGGCGCCGGACACATGCAGGACATCCTCGATCAACGCGTGAAGCCGTGGCTCGACACGCGCGTGAAAGTCATCGACGACTGGATCGCGCGCGGACTGCTCGCGAACGTCGATGCGCAGACGTTGATGTACATGATCTGGGCGACGACGCAGCACTACGCGGATTTCGATGCGCAGATACGCGCGCTGGGCGGCAAGCGGGCATTGTCGCAAAAGGCCTTCGATGCGGCGACCGAACAGGTCGTGCAGCTCGTGATTCGCGCGTGCGGCGCCAGGTCTCCTTCTGCGAAGACCTGAGCGCTGCGGGTCACTTCAGTCACCCAGTCACTTCATTCGCGCGGTTCTTTCACGTGCTTAATACGTTTCCAGATGCAGGCGCCCTTCGCGCTTGAGCTTCTGCCACAGCACATCCCATTCGAGACCGTGCTGCCCGGCGATATCCTGCAGCGACTGCAGCACGCCGTCTTCCATGCCCTTCAATCCGCACACGTAGATGTACGTGTTGTCGTCCTTGAGCATCTGCGCGACGTCGGCGGCACGCTCGCGCATCGCGTCCTGCACGTAGCGCTTCGGCTCGCCGGGCGTGCGTGAAAACGCGAGGTTCGTGTCGATGAAATCTTTCGGCAGATTCGTCAACGGGCCGAAGTAAGGCAGCTCTTCTTTCGTGCGCGCACCGAAGAACAACATCAGCCTGCCTGTTGCGCCCTTCAGCCTGCGCCGGCGGCGATACTCCGTCATCGCGCGCATCGGCGCCGAGCCCGTGCCCGTGCAGATCATCAGCAAATGCGAGTTCGGATGATTCGGCATCAGAAACGTGCTGCCGAACGGGCCGATCACGTTGACGACATCGCCCTTCTTCAGATCGCACAGATAGTTCGAGCACACGCCGTTCGTCGCATTGCCCTCGTAGTCCTGCGTCACGCGCTTCACGGTCAGCGACACGTTGTTGTAGCCGGGGCGTTCGCCGTCGCGCGGACTCGCGATCGAATATTGCCGCGCGTGATGCGCGCGTCCATCAGCGGTGCCGTCCGGCGGCAGAATGCCGATCGACTGCCCTTCGAGCACGGGGAACGGCATCTGACCGAAATCGATCACGATGTGATGGATATCGCTTTGCGTCGCTTCATCGGTGAGCCGATAGTTGCCGACGACGGTCGCCGTCGTCGGATTCCTGTGCGTGTAGAGATTCACATAAGGACGCGCCGCGGACCACGGCGGCACGACCGCGCCGCGCACCATATCGACCTCGATGCCTTCCGCTTCATCGGTATGGTCGCTGCTCGCGGACGGCGCGTTTTGCGACTCGGCGGACGGCGGCGGCGCCATCGTTCCCTGCTCGGGCAACACGTCCCATGTGAACTGCTCGTCGATACTGTACGGGTCGGCCTTGAGCACCGAGCGCCAGTTGTCGATCGCGCCTGTCGGGCACGGCGGCACGCACGCCATGCAGGCGTTGCACACGTCCGGCTTCACGACATAGTTCGTGCCGTCGTGCGTGATCGCATCGATCGGGCAGGTCTCTTCGCATGTGTTGCAGCGAATGCAGATCTCCGGATCGATCAGATGCTGCTTCAGGATGTCGATCGATACAGGCGCGTTCATGATTGCTGTCTCCTACCCTCTTGCCCTTGCACTGCGTCGCATTCAGTTGAAGCGCACGTATTCGAAGTCGACGGGCTGGCGGTTGATGCCCATCGCGGGCGGCGCGATCCAGTTCGCGAACTTGCCCGGCTCGACGACGCGCCCCATCAGCGATGCAACGAATGCGCGGTCTTCCGGAGTCGGCAGCCATTTCGTTTCGTTCGCGGCCCATTCGGCCTCGCCGATCACGCGACCATCGGGCGACACATGCGTGCCCGCGAACGTGCCGATCTGCCGGTTGAACGCCTTGTGCGGCACGCTCAGACGAAAGTCGATGCCGGCCTTTTCCAGCACCTTGTTCCAGCGCCCGACACCCGCCATCGAATCCTTGATGTAGTCGTCGCGCAGCACTTCGTTCATCGCGTTGAGCATCGGCACTTCGCGCTCGATCAGCTTGCCGTTCTCGACGTCGAGCAGCTTGTAGTTGAAGCCGCCCAGTTGATGATCGTCGTCGCGCTTCGTTTCTTCATAGCGGCCCTTGAGGCCCGAGCTATAGAACGTCGCCGCATTCGACGACTGGTCCGCGCCGAACAGATCGATCGTCACCGAGTAATGGAAGTTCAGATAGCGCTGGATCGTCGGCAGATCGATCACGCCCGCCGCGCGAAGCTTGCTGACGTCGTCGGTCTTCAGTTCGTTCATCACCTGAGCGGTGCGCTGCACGACACGCGACACACCCGACTCGCCGACGAACATGTGATGCGCTTCTTCCGTCAGCATGAACTTTGTCGTGCGCGCGAGCGGATCGAAGCCCGATTCGGCGAGCGCGCTCAACTGGAACTTGCCGTCGCGGTCCGTGAAATACGTGAACATGTAGAACGCGAGCCAGTCGGGCGTCTTCTCGTTGAACGCGCCGAGGATGCGCGGATTGTCTTCGTCGCCCGAGCGCCGGCCGAGCAGCGCTTCCGCTTCCTCGCGACCATCGCGGCCGAAATAGCGATGCAGCAGATACACCATCGCCCACAGGTGACGCCCTTCTTCGACGTTCACCTGGAACAGGTTGCGCAGGTCGTACAGCGACGGCGCCGTCAGGCCGAGATGACGCTGCTGCTCGACGGAAGCGGGCTCCGTATCGCCTTGCGTGACGATGATGCGGCGCAGGTTCGCACGATGCTCGCCGGGGACGTCCTGCCACGCGGCTTCGCCCTTGTGCTCGCCGAAATGGATCTTGCGGTCCTGCTCGCCGGGCGACAGAAAGATGCCCCAGCGATAGTCAGGCATCTTCACGTAATCGAAGTGCGCCCAGCCGCCCGGGTCGACGCTGGTCGCGGTACGCAGATAGACGTCGAAGTTGTGCGAGCCGTCCGGTCCCATGTCGCTCCACCATGACAGGAAGTTCGGCTGCCATTGTTCGAGCGCGCGTTGCAGCGTGCGGTCGTCGGCGAGATTGACGTTGTTGGGGATCTTGTCGCTGTAGTTGATCGTGGACATGTCGGTTCCTTGAGCGCAGTGCGTGTTGTCTGGCGAGAGGCGTCTCGTCGTCGTGTCGATGTGCGTGCGATGACTGGAGTGAGCGCTCAGACGCGCGACACGTCGAATTGCGCCTTGCTGCCCTTGCCGTACACTTTGAGCGCGCCCTTCTCGCCCACCGCGTTCGGCCGGTTGAAAATCCAGTTCTGCCATGCCGTCAGACGGCCGAAGATGCGCGACTCCATCGTCTCGGGCCCGTTGAAGCGCAGGTTCGCTTCCATGCCCGTCAGCGCATCGGGTGACATCGCCGCGCGTTCTTCGAGCGCAATGCGGATTTCGTCGGCCCAGTCGATATCATCCGGCGAGGCTGTTACGAGACCCAGACGCTCCGCTTCCACCGCTTTCACAGGCTGACCGATCTTCGCGCGCGCGGCGTCGAGCGGCTCGGCTTCTTCATAGAAGCGCCGCGCGAGGCGAGACTGATGCGTGACCATCGGATACAGGCCGAAGTTGACTTCCGACAGCGTGATCGCCGGCTCTTCGTCCTCATTCGCGGGCAGCGCCGCCATGTACGTGCGATCTGCGGCGAATGCGAATTCCGCGAACGTGCCGGCAAAGCACGAACCCGGCTCGATCAGCGCGAACAGCGACCGCGACGATACGTCGATGCGCGCGAGCGTGCGGCGCAAGAGGCCAATCGTTTCGCGCACGAACCAATGGTCCCTGTGTTCGAGCAGCGTCGCATCGGCGGCAAGCACCGCGCGCGCGTCGCCCTCCGTCTTCAGTATCCACGTGCCGATTTCCAGCTCGTTCGTGCGCATCGAGAGGATCGCATCGTCGAGCTCGCGCGCGAACTTTAGCGGCCACCAGTTCACGCCCTTCGCGACGATCGCGTCGATATCGGTCGGCTGATCGGCAGTGGGCGCTTTCGCGGTGAAGGTGGCCGTGCGTTTCGCGCGGTCGATCGTCACGTCGAGCGTCGCATACGTGAGGCCGTCCTCATGTTCGGCGCGCTCGATGCGCGTGAGCGTCACGCCCTTCGCATCCGCGGGACGGTCGCTCGGCTGCGCGAGTTCCAGTGCGCGCGCGGCGATCGCCTGTTCGAACTGGTTCGGCTTCACGATTTCATCGACGAGCCGCCACTCTTTCGCCCGCGCGCCCCGAATGCCTTCGACCAGCGTGCAGAAAATATCGGCGCGGTCGTGGCGGACCTTGCGCTTGTCGGTGACGCGCGTCAGGCCGCCCGTGCCAGGCAGCACGCCGAGCAGCGGCACTTCCGGCAGCGCGACCGATGACGAGCGGTCGTCGACCAGATAGATCTCATCGCACGCGAGTGCCAGTTCATATCCGCCGCCCGCACACGCACCGTTGACGGCTGCAAGAAACTTCAGGCCGGAATGACGCGACGAATCTTCGATGCCATTGCGCGTTTCGTTCGTGAACTTGCAGAAGTTGACCTTCCATGCATGCGACGACAGGCCCAGCATGAAGATGTTCGCGCCCGAGCAGAACACGCGGTCCTTCATGCTCGTGAGGACGACCGTGCGCACTTCGGGATGCTCGAAGCGGATGCGCTGAAGTGCATCGTGCAGTTCGATATCGACGCCGAGGTCGTATGAATTGAGCTTCAGCTTGTAGCCGTCGCGGATGCCGCCGTCTTCGGCGATGTCGATGCCGAGCGTCGCCACCGGGCCGTTGAACGAAAGTTTCCAGTGCTTGTACTGCGAGGGATCGGTGCGGTAGTCGACTCGCGTGATAGCGGCGTCTGCTGAAGACATGGCTGAGGACATAGGGCGTCTCCTGAGGCGGATGCAGATTGTTTGAACGAACAATAGTGCACTATCTCAGCCATGTAAAGCACTTTACTTCATGTTTTCGGGTTATCCCTGGCAGGCGGGCGCCGCCTGATGACGCCCGGAGTGCATCATGCTTCGTCGCCCAGTTCGGCCGCGAGCCGCGCCGCGAGCCGGTCGCGCAATTGCAGATAGGCGTCGGCCAGTGTGCGCTCGCTGGTGTCGAAGTTCATGTCGGCGCGTCCGTACAGTTCGCTGCGGCCCGCAAGGATGCGCTTCAGGTCTTCCATTGCCTCCTTGCTTCCCGCCATCGGCCGCAGATCGCCCTGCGCGACGACGCGGCGCATGTGCTCTTCGGGGCTTGCCTGCAGCCAGACGGTGAAGCAGTGCGCGAGCAGCATGTTGAACGTGGCGGGCTCGGACACGAGCCCGCCCGGCGACGCGATCACGGCCCGCTCGTGCTCGCCGATGACGGCTTCGAGCGCGCGCTGCTCGTAGCGCCGATAAGCGCTCGCGCCGTACAGCGAATGGATCTCCGATGGCGGGCAACCCGCCATCTGCTCGATCACGCGCGTGATTTCGATGAACGGCACCTTGCGCTCCTGCGCGAGCATGCGGCCGAGCGTCGACTTGCCCGCGCCGCGCAGGCCGATCAACGCGATGCGGTCCTTCCGGTGCGGGTCGCGCGGCGCCTGCGCGAACATCTCCGACAGCGCGACGCGCGCGCGCTGCAATGCCGCCTGGTCGCGGCCCTGCAGCAGTTCGCGGATCAGCAGCCATTCGGCGGATGACGTGGTTTCGTCGCCGATGACTTCGGCGAGCGGGCAGTTCAGCGTGGCCGCGATCTGCCGCAGCACCAGCACCGATGCGTTGCCGAGACCCGATTCGAGATTCGCCAGATGCCGCTCGGACAGGCCCGTTTCCGCCGCCAGCGTCTTGCGCGTCATGCCGCGCCGCGCGCGCAGCAGGCGCACGCGTTCGCCCATCGCCGTCAGAAACGGGTCGCGCTCTTCGCGTTCGGCTTTCGGCGCTTCGTCGTCGGCGTTCGGGGACGGCGCCGCACTGGCCGCTATCACAGAGTAAGTTTGATTCATGTCGCGAGCCCTCATCGCATAGGTATATGTACTATAGTGCTTGACACACGCAAGGTGAACGGTTAATTTTCGCCGCATATCGACGCAATAACAACGCCGCGAGCCCTCGTCCGGATGGCATAGGCGAAATGGGAGACGATCGGTCGCATACGACATGAACTAAGGTGCGTGTCGGTCGACATCTTGCATGTGATCGGAGGGAGTGGAGCATGGCCCTGAATAGGTACCGACGTGCGAATCCGGCCGATTCGCCGACGGTGGTCGACCACGGATGCATCGGATCGGAGTCAGGTGATAAGGCGTGAACTCGGGTCGTTGCTCTGCGTGGGATCGGGGCAAGTGCCAAAGCGCCAACTCCACTCGACCGCTCTGCATGGGACGGGAGCAAGTGCCAAAGCACCAACTCCACTCGACCGCTCTGCATGGGACCGGAGCAAGTGCCAAAGCACCAACTCCGGTCGACCGCTCTGCATGGGACCGGTGTAAGCGCTAAAGCGCTAACTCCGGTCGACAAGGAGGCAAGCATGTTCCCTCAGGACCTTCAGCGTCTGATCGCGGGCATTACCGCGCAACTCGCGGGCCGTCCGCTCGACGCGTCGCTGGCTGCGTGGCTCAACGCGACCTGGCCTTCGAGCAGCCATACGTACCGCGAACTCGCTGACGCATGCCGCACAGGTGTCGCCGAAGGCTGGCTGTGCAACCGCGTGCACGGCGGCATCCGCTACGGCCGCATCATCAGGCCGACACCCGACACGCACGGTTTTTCCGTCGACGTCGTCGACATGCAGGACATTGCCGGTCCGCATCACATGCATCCGAATGGCGAAATCGATCTGATCATGCCGCTCACCGACGGCGCGACGTTCGACGGCCACCCGGCCGGCTGGTACGTCTATGGACCCGGCAGCGCACATCGGCCGACAGTCTCGCACGGACAGGCACTTGTGCTGTATCTGCTGCCGCAAGGTGCAATCCAATTCACACAGGACGCGTCGAGCGCCTGAGAACGCATCCAGCCGCGCCCCACCTGCACTCGCCCCACCTGCACTAATACGCACGCCGCCTCAATACGCCGGAGGACACATGGAAGCCTTGCTGGAATCGCGCCCGAGCGAGCCTGCACCAAAAGTCGAAGCGCCGCCCGCGCAATTCAACTTCGCGTCGCATCTGTTCCGCCTCAACGACGTGCGCCCCGACAAACCCGCCTACATCGATGACGCGAGCGTCATCACTTACGCGCAACTCGAAGACCGCGCGCGCCGTTTCGCCACCGCGTTGCGCTCGCTCGGCGTGCATCCCGAGGAGCGCATCCTGCTCGTGATGCTCGACACCGCCGAACTGCCGATCGCGTTTCTCGGCGCGCTGTACGCGGGCGTCGTGCCCGTCGTCGCGAACACGCTGCTCACGGCCGCGGACTATCTGTACATGCTCACGCACAGCCACGCGCGCGCCGTGATCGCATCGGGCGCGCTGCTGCCGAACGTCGAGAAGGCGATGCGCGAAGCGGAACACGACGGATGCCTGCTAATCGCCTCGCAGCCAGTGCAGGTCGATCCGCCACCGGAATACGTGTTGAACCGGTTGATCGACGGCGCTGAGCCCATGTTGAAGCCGAATGCATGTAGCGGCGACGACATCGCGTTCTGGCTGTACTCGTCGGGCTCGACGGGAAAGCCGAAAGGCACGGTGCACACGCACGCCAACCTGTACTGGACGGCCGAACTCTACGCAAAACTGGTACTCGGCATCAGCGAACAGGATGTCGTGTTCTCGGCCGCCAAGCTGTTCTTTGCATACGGCCTCGGCAACGCACTGACGTTTCCGCTTTCGGTCGGCGCAACGGCCGTGCTGATGGCCGAGCGGCCAACACCCGACGCGATCTTCAGGCGTCTCGTCGCACATCGGCCGACGATCTTCTACGGCGTGCCGACGCTGTACGCGAACATGCTGATCTCGCCCAATCTGCCGCCGCGCGAGCAGGTCGCCATGCGCATCTGCGCGTCGGCGGGCGAAGCGCTGCCGCGCGAGATCGGCGAACGGTTCACCGCGCATTTCGGCTGCGAGATTCTCGATGGCATCGGCTCGACCGAGATGCTGCATATCTTCCTGTCGAATCGAGCAGGTGAAGTGGAATACGGAACGACGGGCCGTCCCGTGCCCGGATATGAAGTGGAGTTGCGCGACGAAGCAGGTCATCCCGTGCCTGACGGTGAAGTGGGCGATCTGTTCATCAAAGGGCCGAGCGCTGCACTAATGTATTGGTCCAATCGCGAGAAGTCCCGCGCGACGTTCCTGGGTGAATGGATCCGCAGCGGCGACAAGTATTGCCGGCTGCCAAACGGCTGCTATCAATACGCGGGCCGCAGCGACGACATGCTGAAAGTCAGCGGACAGTATGTTTCGCCCGTCGAGGTCGAGATGGTGCTCGTGCAACATCCTTCCGTCCTCGAAGCGGCCGTCGTCGGCGTCGATCACGGTGGTCTCGTGAAAACGCGTGCATTCGTCGTGCTGAAGCAAAGTGCCGATGCATGTGATGCACTCGCCGATGAACTGAAGTCGTTCGTCAAGGGTAAGCTGGCGCCGCACAAGTATCCGCGTGATATCGTCTTCGTCGGCGATCTGCCGAAGACGGCAACGGGTAAGATTCAACGCTTCAAACTGCGAGAACGGCCCATCAGCTGATGAACGGAATGTCCGAACCTGTCACGAGCTTGCGCGACGACGCGAAGAGTGCGTCGATTGCATTGCCGGCCAACGCGCAACGCGGCGCGTTGGAGATCGAATACCGCTGGCTCAACGCGCATCGTGTCGACGCGCCGCTGGCCGTGTTTCTGCACGAAGGGCTGGGGTCGGTCGCGATGTGGAAAGACTGGCCTCAGGTTCTGTGCGACAGGCTCGGCATGCGCGGTCTCGTGTACTCGCGCCCCGGCTACGGCCGTTCGACGCCGCGTCCGCACGATGTCAAGCTGCCCGTCCATTTCATGTCAGTGCAGGCCCGCGATGTTCTGCCCGCGTTGCTCGATGCACTCGGTGTCAGCGTTAAGGAACGGCAATGCATGTGGCTGATCGGTCACAGCGACGGCGGATCGATCACGTTGCTTTATGCTGCCGCTTTTCCCGATGCACTCGCGGGCGCCGTCGTCATTGCACCGCACGTCTTCGTCGAGGACATTTCTGTCGAGAGCATCGCCGACGCAAAGAAGGCGTATGAACAGTCCGGCCTGCGCGGCAGGCTCGCCCGCTATCACGACGATATCGATTCGGCGTTCTATGGCTGGAACGATGTGTGGCTGAGCGCGGCGTTCCGGTCGTGGAGCATCGTCGATGAACTAAAGCGCATTCGCTGCCCGTTGCTCGCTGTGCAAGGTCACGACGATCACTACGGCACGATGATGCAGATCGACACGATCGCGCAACGCGCGCCGCAGACGCAACTGACGAAGCTCGACAAGTGCGGACATTCGCCTCATCGCGACGCGCCTCAGGCCCTCAACGATGCGATCGTCGCATTCGTCAACGAGCACAGCCGCGCATAGCACGCACGCTGCATTGAAGTTCTCCACAGAATCCGTGCACAAGGTTGTGAGTAACCCGTGCAAGACCCGAGCAAGTCATTGATGCGATTCGGATTGAACCCGATGCACGCGCTGCCGCGCCATTGATGAAACCTCGCTCGTGCCGAACCTGACACACGCTTTGTCCACAGAATCCGTGACCAACCCTGTGGACAACGTGCCGATAACGCACACAAGTCATTGAGCCGTCACACGGAATATGCGCTGCATCTCATGCAGTGCATTTCCGTCTGCACTTCTTTTCCCATCCCCCGCTTCACAATACCTACATACGCGCTGGCTATCCTTTCGCGGCTCTCACCCCTGACGCCGGAGGATGACGATGCCCGCTCTGCACGCCGCCGCACGTAGCCAGCGACGCAAGCGTTTGCACCCTGCGCTCGCCGTCGTCACGGCATCGATCGCGGTTGCGGCATGCAGCGGCAGCGTCTCCACCGACGCATCGCAGGCACAGCAACCACAACCGCAACAGCAACAACGGCGGCAGCCGCAGAGTCAGCCGCAACCGTCCCTCGCGACGACCTTCAACGCCGTCCCATCGCAGTCAGCTTCATCCGCGAGCCCCTCGCTTCAAGCCCCGCAGTCAGCATCCGCGCAGTCACAGGCCGCATCCGCCAGCGGCGCCAGCGCAACGGATTCCGTCGTACTCGCACCACCCGTCATTCACACCGTCGATTAGTTCCGCCCAGCACGGCTCCCGCCCCCGCATGGAAGCCGTCCCGTTCCGTTTCTTTCATCACGATCGAAGCCAACATGACCTCAAAGAACCGCCGTGATTTTCTGCGCTCCGCCGCCCACGCAGCAGGAAGCGCAACTGCACTGAGCATGCTGCCCCTCGGCATCCGCAATGCGCTCGCGATTCCCGCCCACAACAAAACGGGCAGCATCCGCGATGTCGAGCACATCGTCGTGCTGATGCAGGAAAACCGTTCGTTCGACCACTACTTCGGCACGCTCAAAGGCGTGCGCGGTTTCGGCGACACGCGCGCGATCAATCTGCCGAACGGCAAGCCGGTGTGGCATCAACCGGGGCTCGGCGGCGTCGGCGAAGTGTTGCCGTTCCGTCCGACCGCGCCGAATCTCGGCCTGCAATTCCTGCAAGACCTGCCGCACGACTGGCCCACGACGCACGGCGCGTGGAACGGCGGCCGCAACGACCAGTGGGTGCCGAACAAAGGCACGACGACGATGGCGTATCTCACGCGCGACGACATCCCGTTCCACTATCAGCTTGCCGATTCGTTCACGATCTGCGACGCGTACCACTGCTCGCTGATGGGCGCGACCGATCCGAACCGCTACTACATGTGGACCGGCTGGGTCGGCAACGACGGCTCGGGCGGCGGTCCCGTCGTCGATAACTCGGAGCTGGGCTACGGCTGGTCGACGTATCCGGAAGTGCTGCAAGCCGCGGGCATCTCGTGGAAGATCTATCAGGACATCGGCACGGGTCTCGACGCGAACGGCTCGTGGGGCTGGACGGAAAATCCGTACATCGGCAACTACGGCGACAACTCGCTGCTCTACTTCAACCAGTATCGCAACGCGCAGCCCGGTAGTCCGCTGTACGAGAAGGCGCGCACGGGCACGAACGTGTCGGCAGGCGGCACGTATTTCGACGTGCTGCGTCAGGACGTGCAGAGCAACCAGTTGCCGCAAGTGTCGTGGATCGTCGCGCCCGAGGCGTACTCCGAGCATCCGAACTGGCCCGCGAATTACGGCGCGTGGTACGTCGATCAGGTCTTGCAGATTCTTACGTCGAACCCCGACGTATGGAGCAAGACCGCGCTGCTCATCAACTACGACGAGAACGACGGCTTCTTCGATCACGTGTCGCCGCCGTTCGCGCCGGCGTCGAATGCTGACGGCCTCTCGACCGTCGATACGACGAACGAAATCTATCCGGGCGGCAACAGCGGCAAGTACGCGGCCGGTCCGTACGGCCTCGGGCCGCGCGTGCCGATGCTCGTCGTGTCGCCGTGGTCGAAGGGCGGCTGGGTGTGCTCGGAGGTGTTCGATCACACGTCGGTGATCCGCTTCATCGAAAAGCGCTTCGGGCATGGGCACAACCTGTCGGAGTCGAACATCACGCCGTGGCGTCGGGTGGTGTGCGGCGATCTGACGTCGGCGTTCAACTTCGACAATCCGAACGATGCGCTCCCGACGCTGCCGTCGACGACCTCATACAAGCCGCAGGACCAGAACCGTCACGCGGACTATATTCCCGTGCCGCCTCTCGTCGGCTCGATGCCGAAACAGGAGTCGGGCGTGCGTCCCGCGCGCGCCGTGCCGTACGAACTGTTCGTGCGCGTCGACGATAGCAGCAGCAGCAAGCTGTCGATGCGCTTCGTCAATACAGGCAAGGCCGGTGCGAACTTCCTCGTGTTCGCGGCGATGAGCGCGAATCCGCCGCGCACGTATACGGTCGAAGCGAACAATCGCCTCGTCGATCAGCTCAACGTGAATGCCGATGGCACATACGACTTCACGGTGCACGGACCGAACGGCTTCCTGCGCCGCTTCGCCGGCAAGCAGACGACACAGCATTTCTGGAACAGCCACGATCAGGCGAAACCGGAAGTCGTCGAGGGCTACGATGTTGCTAACGGCAATCTGCAGTTGCGCTTGAAGAACGACGGTAACGCGCGCTGCCAGTTCACGATCGTCAATGCGTACGACGCGGGCAGTCCCGTCAGGCACGCGGTTCGCGGCGGCGATAGCGACACTGTGTATCTCGATCTGCGTCACGTGTACGGTTGGTACGACCTGACGATCACTGTCGACAGCGACGTGTCGTTCGTGCGCCGCTATGCCGGTCACGTGGAAACGGGTAAGCCGGGCATGAGCGATCCAGCGCTCGGCATGTAACGCTTTCCGAAAAGAAGTCTGGAAAGAAGCCCGAAACGAAAGCCCGTGCCGTCGAAAACGGCACGGGCTTTTCTTGTTTTGTCGAATCCTCGTGGATCGACGCTTATCCGCGCTTCGGAATATCCAGCCCCTTCACGACAGCGGGACGTGCGAGAAATGCACCGAGCGCGCGCTTCACGTGCGGATAGTTGTCGATCTCGACCAGATCGGCCGCCTCGTAAAAGCCGATCAGGTTGCGCACCCACGGAAAGGTCGCGATATCGGCGATCGTGTACTCGTCGCCCATGATCCACTTGCGCGTCGTGAGCCGCTCGTTCAGCACGTTGAGCAGCCGCTTCGACTCGTTGATGTAGCGGTCGCGCGGCCGTTTGTCTTCGTACTCCTTGCCCGCGAACTTGTTGAAGAAACCGACCTGGCCGAACATCGGCCCGATGCCCCCCATCTGGAACATCAGCCATTGAATCGTCTCGTAACGATCCGATGCGCGCTTCGGCAACAACTTGCCCGACTTGTCCGCGAGATAGATCAGGATCGCGCCCGACTCGAACAGCGGCAGCGGCTCGCCATCGGGGCCGTCCGGATCGATGATCGCGGGAATCTTGTTGTTCGGATTGAGCGACAGAAACTCCGTCGACATCTGATCGTTCGCATCGAAGCGCACCAGATGCGGCTCGTATGCGAGGCCCGTCTCCTCCAGCATGATCGATACCTTGACGCCGTTGGGCGTCGGCAACGAGTAGAGCTGGATGCGCTCGGGATGCTCAGCGGGCCACTTCTTCGCGATCGGAAAAACGGATGGGTCAGGCATGAAAGGTCCTCGTCGTTGATCGGCAAACAGACGGTCAATATAGACGCGTTGCGCCGTCTTTGCTCGCGCGCGAAGCCGCGTGGACCGGCCTGGTCCGCGCATCGCGTCCACATGTGTGTATCGACGGCATCGGTCGGCTCCGTCAGTGCTGGTGCCGATGATGGATGTCGGGGAAGTGAGCATGCGTGTGCGTGATGCGCGCATGACGGTGCGGATGCGTATGCGGCTCCGAACCGTCCCAGTCGAAATCATGTGCATGCTGATGATGCTCGTCGTGCCGATGCCGATGGTTGTGCTCGAGGATGTCGTGCGTGTGCTCATGGACATGGCGCTCGCGCAAATGCAGCCAGATGCCCAGCGCCATCAACGCCGCTGCGATCCAGAAAAACAGAGGCGGCCTCTCAGGCCATAGAGAGAACGAAATGGCGACGCCGAACAACGGCGCCACCGAAAAATACGCGCCCGTGCGGGCCGAGCCAAGATGGCGCAGCGCAATCACGAACAGCACGAGACTCACGCCGTAGCCCGCAAAACCCGCCGTCATCGACGCGACGATCAGTCCCGCTCCCGGCACGGCCGCGCCCGACAACAGCGCGATGCCCGTATTCACGGAACCGGCAACCAGCCCTTTGATGCACGCGATGATCATCGCGTCGTTGTTCGAGACCTTGCGCGTCAGATTGTTGTCGATCGCCCAGCACAGGCAGGCACCGGCGACCAGCAACGCGCCCGCTCCCGGTCCACCTTCGCCAGGCTGCCATGACAGCAGCACGCCGCCCGCGACAATCGCGACCATGCCGGTAAAGACCTGAGCGTCGACGTTCTCGCGGAACACGACCCACGCGATCAGCGCAGTAAACACGCCCTCCAGGTTCAGCAGCAGCGAAGTCGTTGCGGCAGGTGTCGCGTTCAGGCCGAACATCAGAAGAGCCGGTCCCGCCATGCCGCCCGCGGCGATTGCACCGATCAGCCAAGGCACTTCTGCAAGAGGCATCGGATGCGCTTCTGGATGGCCGACACTTTGGCTATGCCCGCGCTGCAATCGTCGGAACAGAATCGCGATGGCGAGTCCGACTCCGCTGCCAAGATAGAACAGCCCCGCCACCATGAACGGCGACAGCGCACCGAGCAGCGCCTTCGCAAACGGCGTCGTCGCACCGAAGAGGACGGCTGCAAGAATCGCAGTAAAAGCCGCGCTGTGACGTGTGTGCATGACCGTGCTTCCCGTTCGCCCTTACCCCGCGCTGACTCGCTTGCCGTCGGCGTCCTCGTCGGACATGCCGGCGGCGCGAGCCAGCACTGGCTGCAATGCGCGCCCGGTATGGCTCGACGCAACGCGCACCAGACCTTCGGGGTCCGTCGCCGCGACGATCGAACCGCCGCCCACGCCGCCTTCCGGCCCGAGATCGATGATCCAGTCGGCTTCCGCGATCACGTCCAGATCATGCTCGATCACGACGACGCTATGCCCCGCATCGGCCAGCCTGTGCAGCACGCGAATCAGCTTCGCGACGTCGGCCATATGCAGACCGACCGTCGGCTCGTCGAGCACGTACAGCGTATGCGGCGCCTTCTGTCCGCGCCGGGTGATGTCGTCGCGCACCTTGCTCAGTTCGGTGACGAGCTTGATGCGCTGCGCCTCGCCACCCGACAATGTCGGCGACGGCTGGCCGAGCGTCAGATAGCCGAGGCCGACGTCCTTCATCAGTTGCAGCGGATGCGCAATGTTCGACATCGACGCGAAGAAGTCGACGGCCTCGTCGATCTCCATCGTCAGCACGTCGCCGATGTTCTTGCCGCGCCACGTGACCGCGAGCGTTTCCGGATTGAAGCGCTGCCCATGACATACGTCGCACGGCACCTTCACATCAGGCAGGAAGCTCATGCCGATCGTGCGCACGCCTTGCCCTTCGCACGCAGGACAGCGGCCGTCGCCCGTATTGAACGAGAACCGCGACGCCGTATAGCCGCGCGCTCGCGCTTCGAGCGTGTCGGCGAAGAGACGCCGGATCGTGTCCCACACGCCGATATACGTTGCGGGACACGAGCGCGGCGTTTTGCCGATCGGCGTCTGATCGACTTCGAGCACGCGGTCGATCGATTCGAAACCACTGATGGACTCGCACCCTTGCCACACGTGCGTGACGTTCAGCGACGGCTTCGGCGCGCTGCGTGCCAGCACGCTCGACCGGCGGTTCGCCGCAGCCGACTGTCCACTCGGCTCGGACTGCGCAGCCTTGCGGGCGCGCCGGACGGCCGGCGACGACAGCACGGACCGACCAACGGCATCGAGCAGATTGGTCATCAGCACGTCGCGAGCGAGCGTCGATTTGCCCGAGCCGCTCACGCCCGTTACGGCGACGAGGCGCCCCAGCGGAATGCCGACCGTCACGTCGCGCAGATTGTGCAGCGTCGCGCCGTGCACGGTCAGCCAGCTATCGGGCATGGCAGGCGCGCGTTTCGTCGCGACCGATACCGGGCGCCGCGCCTGCAACGGATGCAGGATCGGCTGCGCGAGGAACTGGCCCGTCAGCGAACTGGACTGCGCGGACAGATCGCCGACACGCCCCTGCGCGACCAGCGTACCGCCACGCTTGCCCGCGCCCGGACCGATATCGATGATGTGATCCGCGCGGCGAATGGTGTCCTCGTCGTGCTCGACGACGACGAGCGTATTGCCCTTGTCACCGAGCTTGCGCAGCGCGTTCAGAAGAATCTGGTTATCGCGCGGATGCAAGCCGATCGTCGGTTCATCGAGCACATAGCAGACGCCCTGCAGATTGCTGCCGAGTTGCGCGGCAAGACGGATGCGCTGCGCTTCACCGCCCGACAGGCTAGGCGCGGCCCGATCGAGACTCAGATAGCCGAGGCCCACCTCCTCTAGAAATTGCAAGCGGCTGCCGATTTCGCTGAGCACATCGCGCGCGATCTCGGCGTCGCGGCCTCGCAGTTCGAGCCCGTCGATCCAGCGGCGCGTGTCCGACACGGTCCACTGCGCGACGTCGACGATGGACGTTTCGCCGAACGTTACCGCGCGCGCGGACGTATTGAGGCGCGTACCGTGACAATCCGGACACGGCTCTTCGCCGACGCCCTCCGGCTCCTGCTCGTCCGACGGCAAGGTCTGTTCGCGGCCGCGATTGTCGTCGACGAGCACGGTGTCGTCGTAAGCCGCACGCTGCTCGCGCGTCAACGCCAGTCCCGTACCGACACAGGTCGTGCACCACCCGTGCTTGCTGTTATAGGAGAACATGCGCGGATCGAGTTCAGGGTAGCTGGTGCCGCACACCGGGCACGCCCGCTTGACGGAAAGCACCTTCACTTCGCCGACATGAGCGGTCGTGCCGTTACTGGTCATCGCATGTTCGAGGCCGTCGAGCGGCGCGAGCAAATGCATCACACCCTTGCCTGCCTCAAGCGTTTCTTCGAGCAGGCGGCGCAGCTCCGCTTCGTTGTCCGCCGACACAACAATGTCGCCGACGGGCAGTTCGATCGTATGTTCGCGGAAGCGGTCGAGCTTCGGCCACGGATCGACGGGCACGAACTCGCCATCGACGCGCAGATGCGTATTGCCGCGTGCCTTCGCCCACTTCGCGAGGTCGGTATAGACGCCCTTCCGGTTCACGACGAGCGGCGCGAGCAAACCGACGTGTTCGCCTTTGTGGTCACGCATCAGTTGCGCGACGATCGATTCAACGCTTTGCGACGTGACGGGCGCGCCGTCATGGATGCAGTGCTGGATGCCGAGCTTCACATACAACAGACGCAGGAAGTGCCACACCTCCGACGTGGTCGCGACAGTACTCTTGCGGCCGCCGCGCGACAGACGCTGCTCGATTGCGACGGTTGGCGGAATGCCGTACACGGCGTCCACTTCGGGACGCCCCGCCGGCTGCACGATCGAGCGCGCATACGCATTCAGCGATTCCAGATAGCGGCGCTGCCCTTCGTGGAACAGGATGTCGAATGCGAGAGTCGACTTGCCGGAACCCGACACGCCCGTGATCACGTTGAACTTGCCGTGCGGAATGTCGACGTCGAGCGCTTTCAGGTTGTGCTCGCGGGCATTCACGATGCGTACGACGTCTTCGCCTTCCACTGCGCGCCGTGCGCGCGCGGCGTTCAGCGCGGTTTGCAGCGGCGTGCCCTGCGTTGCGGCTTCGGCTTGTTCGGCTGCTTCCGTCGGCTCGATGGTGCGACCCATCGCGCTGTCGTATTGCACGAGCGCAGCGCCCGTATGCGAATCGGGACATCGCTTGACGTCTTCGGGCGTGCCCGCGCACACGACAAGACCGCCACCATCGCCTCCTTCCGGACCGAGATCGATCAGCCAGTCAGCCGCGCGAATCACGTCGAGGTTGTGCTCGATCACGATCAGCGAATGACCGCCCGCGAGCAGCTTGCCGAACGCCTGCATCAGCTTGGCGATGTCGTCGAAATGGAGCCCCGTGGTCGGCTCGTCGAACATGAAAAGACGCGCCGCGCTCGCCTGCTTCGTGCCACCGCGGGCCGTGCGCGCCTGAGCGGTTTCCGCGAGAAAACCAGCGAGCTTGAGCCGCTGCGCCTCGCCGCCCGACAGTGTCGGCACCGGCTGCCCGAGCTTCACGTATTCGAGACCAACGTCGACGATGGGCTGCAACACGCGCAACACTTCGCCGTCTCCCGCAAACAGGCCGACGGCCTCGTGAACCGTCAGTTCGAGCACGTCCGCGATACTCAGCTCGCGCCCTTCGCGCCCGATCTTCACTTCCAGCACTTCGGGCCTGTAGCGGCTACCGTCGCAATCGGGACAACGCAGATAGACGTCGCTCAGGAACTGCATCTCGATATGCTCGAAGCCTGAGCCGCCGCAAGTCGGACAACGGCCGTCGCCCGAATTGAAGCTGAACATGCCTGCGCCGTAGCCGCGTTGCAGCGCGAGCGGCGCCTTCGCGAACAGCTTGCGGATTTCGTCGAATGCGCCGACGTAGCTTGCCGGATTCGAACGCGTCGTCTTGCCGATGGGCGACTGATCGACGAACACGGCGTCGCTGATCTGCTCGACGCCCGTCAGGCTTCGGTGTGCGCCAGGCGCTTCCGTGGCCTTGCCGAGTTGCCGCGACAGCGCCGGATTCAACACGTCCTGGATCAACGTCGATTTGCCCGAGCCTGAAACGCCCGTCACGCACACGAGACGCTGCAACGGAATTTCGACGGTCACATCTCGCAGATTGTGCTGACGCGCGCCTTCCAGCACGATGCGCGGCGTGCTTTCATCGACGGGGCGTCGCGCCCAGTGCGCCGCGTCCGCGACATGCTTGCGCCCGCCCAGATACTCGCCCGTCAGCGTGCCTGCCGAACGAATGTTATTCGGCGTCCCGTCGTAGATGATCGTGCCGCCCCGCTCGCCCGGTCCGGGTCCCATGTCGATCAGACGATCGGCGGCCAGCATCACGGACGGATCGTGTTCGACGACGACGAGCGTATTGCCCGCGTCGCGCAGACGTTGCATCGCCTCGACGATCCGGTTCAGGTCGCGCGGGTGCAGGCCGATACTCGGCTCGTCGAGCACGAAGAGCGTCTTCGTCAGCGACGTGCCCAAAGCGGTCGTCAAGTTAATCCGCTGCACCTCGCCGCCGGAAAGCGTGCGGCTCTGGCGATCCAGCGTCAGATAGCCCAGCCCCACATCGCACAGATACTTGAGGCGTGTGCGCACTTCGGCGAGCAGCAGTTTCAGCGCGTCATCGAGCAGTGCGCTCGGCAGCGTGATCTCGTCGAAAAAGCGCCGGATACGCTCGATGGGCAGCAGCATCAGATCATGGACCGTCAGGCCCGGCAACGCTTCGAGCTGCGCACGGTTCCAGTCGACGCCACGCGGCATGAAGCGCTGCGCCGGTTCCAGCACGGCGTCCGCGTTCAGCTTCGAACCGAGGCGCCACAGCAGCGACTCCGTTTTCAGACGCGCGCCGCCGCATGTCTCGCACGGCGTGTAGCTGCGATATTTCGACAGCAGCACGCGGATGTGCATCTTGTACGCTTTCGATTCGAGGTAGCCGAAAAAGCGCTTCACGCCGTACCACTGCTTCTGCCAGTCGCCATCCCAATCCGGCGAGCCGTTGATGACCCAGTCGCGCTCGGCTTCGGTGAGCTCGGACCACCGTGTGTCGCGGCGAATGCCGGCTTTCGCCGAATAGCGCATCAGGTCGTCCTGGCATTCTTTCCACGCGGGCGTCTGCATCGGCTTGATCGCACCGCCTCGCAGCGTCTTGCGCTCGTCCGGAATCACGAGCCCAAGGTCGACGCCGATCACGCGCCCGAAGCCCCGGCAGGTGTCGCACGCGCCGTAGGCCGAGTTGAACGAGAACAACGCGGGCTGCGGATCGGCGTAGCGCAGGTCGCTGTCGGGGTTGTGCAGGCCCGTCGAGAAACGCCAGATCTGCTGCCCAGCCGGTTCGCCTTGTGTGCCTTCTTGCGCCAGCACATAAACGTTCACACGCCCGCCGCCGCGCTTGAGCGACGCTTCGATCGCTTCGACCACACGCGCCTTTTCGACCTGATGGAGACGGAAGCGGTCGGCGACAACATCGAGCATCTTGCGCATCCCCGTCGGCGAGGGGACTTCACGCTGCGCCTGAACCCGCGTATAGCCGCTTGCGGAAAGCCATTGCTCGACTTCCGCCTCGCTCGTCGAGTCCGGCAACTCGACGGGGAACGTAACGACGATGCGCGGATCGTCGCCCGTCGTGCGCGCGCTCAGCTCGGCATAGATCGTTTCCGGCGAATCGTGGCGAACGGCCTGTGCCGTCTTTCGATCGAACAACTCGGCCGCGCGTGCGTAAAGCAGCTTCAGATGGTCGTTCAGCTCCGTCATCGTGCCGACCGTCGAACGCGAGCTGCGCACCGGGTTCGTCTGGTCGATCGCGATAGCGGGCGGCACGCCGTCGACGCGGTCGACCTGCGGCCGGTCCATCCGGTCGAGAAACTGGCGGGCATAAGCGCTGAAGGTTTCGACGTAGCGCCGCTGCCCTTCGGCGTACAGCGTATCGAAGACGAGGCTTGACTTGCCGGAGCCCGACGGCCCCGTCACGACGGTCATTTCGCCCGTGCGCAGGTCGAGATCGACGTTCTTCAGGTTGTGCTGGCGTGCGCCTCGAATTCGGATCGTTCCGTTAGATGACAATTTGACTGTCCGTCTGAATGAGTTGCCGGGGCATGCTGGCCGTAGGGTTTGCGGCCACGGCTGCGCACCGCGGGACGGGAAACAGGCGTGCGGCCTGTTCTCGAAGTGTCTTCCGCGGTTCCGGATAGGTGAATACTATACTGTATGTTTATACAGTTTTGCACGGCGATTGCACGACGTTCGCGGCGGCAAACGGCATAGGCCAAATGACCGGTTTCTGACGCATTCAAGCGCGGCGTGGCTTAGGGCTGTTCAACAGCGGGGCGACGCGTTTGCGCTGCGCAGCCGCATCGCGTTCAAAAAGAAAAAACCCGGTGAAGCACCGGGTTCGAATGGCCGTCCCCCACAGCCCTCGGGCGAAGGCTGATCGGCCGCTTACCACACGCCATCTGGCACCCTTGCGGCGGTCGAATGCGCATCGACGATGGTCTTCCTCTGGTTCGCCCCCCGGCGGACCAAGAAGCGTCGGACGACTCCTCGCAGCACCTACAGCATCGTCCGAGCGCCCGAATACTCTATGAGCGCAGCCTTAACGGAAACTTAAAGCAGCGGGATGCGCCCAGTCGAATGCGGGATGTCGCACAGAGTTCGATTGAATTCGCTGCTTCGCCGATGGAAGTTACAGAGACGCTGCCTATCATTCTTTGAGCGAGCTTTTAGAGTGCCACGGTGGCGGCAAGGAATGTCGGATAACGTAGGACGAATCCGTCTCCGATGCAGGCTCCCACGCGCCGCGTGCTGCGGCGTCTATGACGGTGACGGCTTGCCACTGGCCGGCATCGTCGCGAGTCGAGTGGAGGTCTCCGATGAAGTTCATTGTTCAGTGGAACGGGCAACCGACGGCGCAGCAATCGGCCATCGAGCGTTTCATGAAAACGGGTGGCGCCTTGCCACCCGATGGCATCAAGATGCTCGGACGATGGCATACGATCGGCGAACTGAGCGGGTGCGCGATCATCGAGGCTGAGAGCACCGCACCCATGGCGGCGTGGATGCTGCAGTGGGGCGATATCTTCGAGTTCACCATCTCGCCCGCTGTCACCGACGAGGAACTCGGAGCGGCGCTGGGGGCGTATCAGGCCCAGGCGGGGAAGTGAGGTGACGAAGCCGTGTCTGCTGACGGCATGCTTTGCGGGCATCCACGGGCCGATGGAAGCAGCGGGTCGGTTAATCAGGATACCGATGCACCTGCGTCGTCTTGCTCTATAGCTGCCGACCGATGGTGCGCACACAATACAAAGAAAAAAGGACTTACGGCCTTCACCGTAAGTCCTTTTGTCCATCTGGTCGGGGCGAGAGGATTTGAACCTCCGACCACCTGCACCCCATCTAGGTTTAGCCCTGTCTCCGCCTATCTTCAGTTATCCACACAATCACCCTCAAACCCGCTAAAATAAAGGCTCTGGCGGGTTTCGTGTGTTTCTACCCGTCTCCACTCATCTCTATCTATCTCCCGTTTTTGTGGGGGTACTGTGTGGGGGTACTGGCATGGCAAGGACGGAAAACCGGCTCACCAATGTTGAGCTAAAGGCCCTCTCTCCCTCCGACATAGGACAGAAGCGGCAAGACGGCGGCGGCCTCTGGGGCATCGTCCGTAAGGGTGCGGCGAATGACATTGCCGTGACGTTCTATTACCGCTTTCGGATCGGGGAGCGCACGCGCGATTACACCATAGGCTCATGGCCCGCCCTCACGTTGAAAGGGATTCGCGCGGCCCGTAATGCCGCCCGCACGCTGGTTTCTAATGGCGTCGATCCGATCGACAAAGAGAAAGCCGATAAAGCGGCGAAAGACGCGGCCATAGAAAAGGCGAAAGCCGATGCAGAAGCGGCGGCTAATCGATTAATGGTCCGTGGCCTGTTTGATCGCTGGTCGCAATCCGAATTGACGAAGCGAAAGGACAAAGGCGCGGAGACTATCCGGGGATTCAATAAAGACGTGCTGCCGGTAATCGGAAATCGATACGCGGATGAAATTCGGCGGGCCGATGTAATGGCGTTGCTGGATAAGGTAGTCGAGCGCGGTGCATTGCGTCTGGCTAATCGCCTTCTGGCGGAGATTCGTCAAATGTGGGGCTATGGCCTCGTTCGGGAATTGGTCACGGTCGATTGCACGGCGGGCATCGAAAAGAAACACGTGGGCGGCAAAGAGAATGAGCGTGAGCGGACCCTGAGCGAGTCGGAATTAAAAACCCTTCCCGCCGCCCTTAAATCCGCCGATCTGCTGGACAGTACCATTCACGCGGTTTACGTCGTGCTCGCAACGTCGGTGCGCATCGGTGAACTGATTCAGGCCCGTAAGGCAAATATCGATCTGGAAAATAAGGTCTGGCGCATCCCTTCCACCGATTCGAAGAACACGGACCCTCACAT
This sequence comes from Paraburkholderia phymatum, assembly GCF_038900715.1. Lineage (GTDB taxonomy): Bacteria > Pseudomonadota > Gammaproteobacteria > Burkholderiales > Burkholderiaceae > Paraburkholderia > Paraburkholderia phymatum_A. The sequence continues at coordinate 92,149 of NZ_JAYMRZ010000032.1, forward strand.
TATCTATCTGTCAGATTTTGCCGTCTTTCATCTAGCCAAACTCATGGCGTTGTCAAAGTCGGAAGTATTTTTAATGCCCGCCCGCACCAAGGACGATACAGAGACATACATTGATCTCAAATCGATCACGAAACAGATTTCCGACAGGCAGATTAAATTCTATGACCGTCCCGCGCACTCCAAGCGAACCAAGCAAGAGAACGCCTTGGTGTTGGGGGATGAAAAATGGACGCCTCATGATCTGCGGAGAACGAGCGCGACATTAATGCAAGCCTTGGGGGTGCTTCCGGTTGTAGTGGACAAGTGTTTGAACCATCGCGACGAAAACCGGATTCGTCGGACATATCAGCGGTATGACTACGCGAAAGAGAAACAGGCGGCATGGGAAATTCTCGGGACGCACCTACAGGCGGTGTTTTCTTCCAACGTCCTTATCGGCCACTTCCAGAAAGCTGGCTGAGGTTCCGCCATCAAACAAAGTTTAATAAAGACAGGATAGACACGTAGAGAAAGCCGGATATACTTGGAGACAGGTAAGGCAAACAACCTTCCTGATTCACCCCGGAATGGAGTCCGATCAATGCCTTTTGAAGGCGGCGGACTCCATTTTTTCGTCCGTCTGATCGGCTCCTATTTGAAACCAAGGCAATTAGGAGCTTGAAATGAACATTGACACAGAAGCATACGAAGACGCTATTGGTCTGCTGGTAAACGAAATCAGCGACTATTTATTTATCGACTCACGAATTATCGACTGTATTGAAAGCATTGTCGACGAATCCGAATCGACAAGTTACAAAAACTTGGATAAAGAAATCCTTGTCAACGCAGTCATTAAGGCGATGCTAACCTGCACGCCTAGCCAGATTCATCGTGCGTTGAAGTCGGCCATCAGCGAACACAAAGCGCTGAGTCAACCGGCCTAACTGATCGACACGTGCGCCCCGCGAGAGGGGCGCTTCACCAACACCAAGGTAACTGGAGTTTGACATGACTAGTCATCAGCTTCCCCACGAGTTTGTCTCGTTCAGAAACGGCATTGCCGTTGCTCGCAAAGAACAGGCGATGTGCGCCGCGCTTCCCACGCATTACGACCATTGGGCGGCTACGCTTTTCGATCTGGAACAGGCCCGCAAGAAATCGCGCAAGGCGTTCGGTATGTATGTGCGCCCCGGCCTGAAACCGGAAACCCGCCAGAAGCACGAAGCGAGCTACCGCGAGCTATCCAACAAACTCGGTGAACTTGCAACGGTATTGCTGCAAGCTCGCGGAGCGCTGGAAAGCGACTATGCGCAGCACTGCGCGAATCAGGCGCAAGCGATCGAAACTCTCTGAGCACTGAACCGCGCCCCTTCGGGGGCGCTGTAGTGGAATCTGAAATTCATTGCGCCGCTTGTGGGGCGCTTTCGTCAACCTCAATGGAGTGAGCCATGTATTTAGGAGTACATTATGCAAACCGAACGCCCCCCGATCAATCTGGATCAACCGGGACGCCTGTTTATCGCTGATCTGTTGGTGATTCTACGGATTGCCCGCCCCACGCTCTACAAGGGCCTTGCCGCTGGCAGGTATCCCGCCGCCGATGGAAAGGACAACAAACGCCCGTACTGGCTCACAGGCTCGATCAAGGCGTATCTGGCGGCCCCGGCAACCGGCCCGGCCAGCAAGGGGGAGTGATCATGGCTATCACCATCAATCGCCCCGCTATAATTTCGCCAGCTAAAAAGTCCTACCCCGGCAACACCAAGCCCCGATCTGTACAGGGCATGTTGCTGGACGATGATCGAACGTGGCTCAGGGCCGGTCACGTGCTCACGCTGTTGGGGATTTCTTCGCCAACGCTGTATCGTCGCATCAACTCCGGCAAGTTTCCGCCGCCCGATGAAATGCGCGGCAAGCATCCTTACTGGAGGGTCGGCACTGTGCGACCATACATCAAGAGTGAAGTGGAATCAGAAATTGTCGGCGGTAGCCAAGGGGCAATCAACCATGATCAAGAAACTATCTAGCCTCATCCTGTCGGCCAGCCTGATTGCTGGCGCAACCATCATCAGCGCACACGCGGCCCCGCCACATGATTGGGAAACCGTCATCTGGAAAAAAGGCGACAAGGAAATACAGATTGACCGTTCAACGCTCAAACAGACAGGGCAGGTCGATCAAGACGGCTGGCATGTGATCGTGTGGGAGCGTGAAAGGAATCTGGCTCTTCAAGATGCCATGCAAGACCCGCGCATGAAAGACGCCAAGGACTTGGAGAGGGTCACGTATATCACTACGCTACTCATCGATTTCGATTGCTGGCACAGCACGGAAACAACGCTGGCGGGGCAATGGGTCAACATCAGGAATGGCGTAGTGATGAAACTGGATAACCCCACGAATCCATTCGACACAAGGAAAGATGCCGATCTGCTATCCGTTCAGCACGCGGTCTGCAAGGACTAGACGCGGCGGGGAGACGTCGGGAAGGCAATCATTCGCCTCTGTTCATTTTGTCGATGCGCTTCGTCCACTCATCGAACGCGGCGCGGTCCTCATCCGTTACCGGGGTATCGTCTATCGGCGGCAAGGCCATGCGCTCTCTGGCTCTGGCCTCCCGCTCATCCTTGGTGGCGTGCCAGTGCATGATATCGATGAACCGTATTAGTCCCCGCACCGCGAGATACACCACGGCCAGCAACACGCAACCGATAACCGCTCTGCCTATCAGGTTCGCCAGATGGTCCATGCCTCACCCCAAACCGTTAGTCTCGCTCTCAGCATCCGCCAGTAGCTTGCTCAGGAATGGAAATTCCATGCAACACACGTTGTCGATCAATTGGCGGATATGGTCATGCGTGGACTTGTCATGAGTCGCGATGCAGAGATAAAAATTCAAGCCCTCATGACGGGCAAACACAAGCCATTCCCCGGTATAGCGCTCATCGGCCCGCAAGCGGCTGAGGTTTCCATGTATCACGTCGCTGGACAGTGCTTCTATGTCCTCTACGGTCACATAGCGCTCCTCTCCAGTTTCCTGCGCCTCTTTGATCTTTTGCTGAAAGTACGGCATCCCGTAGCGCTTCAAGCCTTGCTGCACGTTCATCGCCATCGAACGCAAGCCATCCTGCAAGTAATGCTTGTGCCACAACCCTTTAAGGGGCGGGTGCCTGTTTTGAATCGGTGCCTTGAGTCCCGTAGGCGTGCCCGCTTCAAGCGCCATGATTTCACGCACTACCGTATGCGGATTCTGTAAGCCCGACTTGAATGCCCCGAACAGGCTAACCGCGAGCAGAAAACTGTAGCGACCGGGGGCGGCACGATCCAGCCCAATCATGTTGATGAACTGTTCCAGTTCGGATGCCGCCTTATCATCCGTGCTGTTGAATTTGAACCGGCGTTCGGGCGGCTCTTGCACGTCCATCGTCTTACCCCCGTCGTATGTCAGTTATCGGCCATTCACCCCGCCGAAGCATGATGCCATAGTCCACACGGCATTTGACAAACCGCCTGATTGCACTTCGTTTTCAAGCCCCCAAAATTTTTACCCAAGAGGTTAGAAGGCCGCCCCCGGCGCGGGCCAGGGTTTGACGTTTTGGTCCGGCCCATGGTGCCCCGCTGGCCTATCTCCCTGCCTCTGCGTGGGCCTCCCGTTCGATGATCGATGCCGCGCCGCCATCTGGGAGGCCATCGTCTCTACGGGCCTCTGTAGGGGGCTTGCTTTGGTTGCGGCTCGCAACGAATGAAGAAAACCCGAACATCGCGCCGCGATTCAATGAAGTAAACCGGAAGTCCGCTTGTCAAGAGTGTCAAGCATGCCCACCGCCGTTCAATCTCTTGGCGTTGGCGCTCCCCGGTACACCCTCCCGCCAGCGGGCCGCCGCCACAACCTTTAAGGTATGGTGTGGCCTACCACATGAAGTGGAACTGGCAACCATCGGCGGAGTGCATGCTGGCGGTTTCGGGCGGGTAGCTGGCGGATACTATCGCTAGGTGGCAGCCATTGATCTACCTACCGGATTACATCGATACCTTACAAAATGGGGCGATTTCCGGTTTTACTACATCGGCACTGCCTACACCAACATTACATTTATCCAAATAGCCACCAGCAAGGCGGAGCCGGTTTTGGGGTGTAAGAGTAGTTTTACATAATGGCGGCTATCACCCATTTTCGCGTTTATCGCTGTAGAAGCTTTTTAGTAATGTCCGATTCAGGCTAATTAGAAATGTCCGATTTTTGCCCCCTTAGGCTCACGCTGTCGCGATGCGTTGACCCGGGGGTGAATCATGAATGGGCGTGGTCTGATCACG
>NZ_JAYMRZ010000033.1:0-84891 GCF_038900715.1 Paraburkholderia phymatum
GGTCAGCGGATTCCATCGAGGCCAGCGGGTTCGACCTGCAACAAGGCCGGATATAAAACCGCAGCCTTCCTGTCCACCAGCACACACAATCTCTTGGCAAACGGGAGGCGTCCATATAAAAAACATGTTGCGTGTGATTACCGCCAATCTGAACGGCATTCGTTCGGCGGCCAAGAAAGGCTTTTTCGAGTGGTTCGGCGAGCAGAAGGCCGACGTCGTGTGCGTGCAGGAAATCAAATGCTCGCAGGACGACATGACGCCGGAATTCCTCGCGCCGCACGGCTTTACCGGCTACTTCCAGCATGCCGTGAAGAAGGGCTATAGCGGCGCGGGCGTTTATACGCGTCACGAGCCGGATGAAGTCGTGATCGGCTTCGGCAGCGAAGAGTTCGATTCCGAAGGACGCTACGTGGAGGCGCGTTTCGGCAACCTGTCGGTGATCTCGGTGTATGTGCCGTCGGGGTCGAGCGGCGACGAGCGCCAGCAGGCCAAGTACCGCTTCATGGATGTGTTCATGCCGCATCTCGCCGAGCTGTCGAAAGAGCGCGAAGTGATCCTGTGCGGCGACGTGAACATCGTGCACAAGGAAATCGACATCAAGAACTGGAAGGGCAATCAGAAGAACTCGGGCTGTCTGCCGGAGGAACGCGCGTGGCTCACGAAGCTCTTCGACGACGTCGGTTACGTCGACGTGTTCCGCACGCTCGACACGCGGCCCGAGCAATACACGTGGTGGAGCAATCGCGGCCAGGCGTATGCGAAGAACGTCGGGTGGCGTATCGACTATCAGATCGCGACGCCGGGCATTGCGGCCACCGCGAAAAAGACCTCGATTTTCCGCGACATCAAGTTCAGCGACCACGCGCCGCTGACCATCGACTACAACCACAAGCTCGCGAAATAAGCGCTCGCGCGTCAGTCGCTCGCGGTCGTTCGACGCGGGCGGCCGATGCCCGCGTAATCGGGCAGCGCATCGACCGTCTTGCCGATCGCCTTCGCGTACAGCGGCAGCATGTCGGGCAGGCGCTTCATGATGTCCGCGCGCCGCACCGGGTTGTACGGATGCACGTAGATAAAGCCCTGATCGCGGTTGTTGCGCGTCGCGACGGCGAGCTTGTCCCATAGCGTGATCGCCGCGCGCGGATCGAAGCCGGCACGCGACGCAATCTCGCTGCCGATCACATCGGCTTCCGTTTCGTCGGCGCGCTCGTACTTCATTTCCAGCAACTGCGTGCCGATGCCGAGCGGCGCTTCGCCGAGATCGGCGAGGCCGAAGAGCGGCGGCATCGTCCCCGAGCCCAGTTGCGCGGCCTGCTGTTCGCCGAGACGTTCGCGCGCATGTTCACGCAGCGCATGCGCGATCTCGTGACCGAGCAGCATGCCGAGTTCGTTGTCGTTCAGGCGCACCTTGTCGAGCATGCCGCCATAGATGACGATCTTGCCGCCCGGCAGGCAATACGCGCGAATGTCCGATGAGCGCAGCACCGCGATATCCCACTTCCAGTTCTTCGCGCGGTCGCTCCACTTCAGCGAATACGGGATCAGCTTGTCGACGATCGACTGCACGCGCGTCACGCGCGCATCCGATGGCGGATAAAGCCGGTTCATGTGCTCGGCGCCGCGCGCGATCTGATCGAATTCCTCAGCGGATTGGGCTTCCAGCATCGGCGAAGGAATCAGATTGCGAAACACCGCGTAGTTGCCGTAGCGCAACTGCTGGTTCGGCTGAAACGCGGTCGGCGCGGACGCGGCGGCGGAAGCGGGCGCGGGATTGCGCGCCGTGCCGGCCGCGGGCGGAGGCGCGGAGGCCGCAGTCGATGGCGCCGATGCGCCCGACGCCGCCGATTCGGCCCTGGGCGCGGACGGTGCAGACGGCGCGGACGGCGCCGAAGGAGCAGCGGGCGCAGAGGGTGCTGCGGGCGCATTCGCGGCGGGCGGCGCGCTGACATTCGACGCCGCGTCGGCGGCGCGTGCCTGCCACGACGCAGCGCCCAACATCACGCACGCAGCGCTGACGGCCAGACGCAACGCATGCGCCCGCAGCACGAGCACGCGATATGCAGGAGCCTGAGCGGAACGGGCGCGCAGGGCCGATCGATTGGCTGCGCGCCGTGACGCGAACACCATCACGACTGCTTTCTCCAAGGGGCGATCCGGAACAACAGTAGCATGCCGGGCAAAGCGAGCGCCGTGCAGACGATGAAGTAGTCGAACCAGCCGATACGCGCGACGAGAAAGCCGCTCGCCGCCGATGCGAGCGTGCGCGGCACGGAAGCAAGCGACGTGAAGAGCGCGAATTGAGTCGCCGTATAGCGTGGGTCGGTGGTGCTCGCGATGTATGCGGTGAACGCAGCAAGTGTCAGGCCCGTCGCGAACGTTTCGAAGCCGTAGACGATCGCGAGCGCAACCGACATCGGATCGAGCTGCACCGTCCAGCCGATGCCGAGCAGCGACAGCAGCTTCGTCGTGGCCGCGCTCAGCGCGACGGCGATGTCGTAGACGACCGTCAGTCCCGGCGACGTCGGCCCGACGTGCGCAAGCCACGCGAAGCCGAGCGTCGACACCATCTGCAGGATGCCGAAGATCCACAGCCCGCGGCCGATGCCGATGCGCATCAACGCGATGCCGCCGATGATGCCGCCCGCGAGGCTCGCGCCGAACGCCGTCGTCTTCGCGATCACGCCGATCTGCGTGCGCGAGAAGCCGATGTCGAGAAAGAACGATGTGGACAGCGTGGTCGCCATCGTATCGCCGAGCTTGTACAGGAAGATGAAGCCGAGCACGAACAGCGCGCCGCGCCAGCCGTCGCGCAGAATGAATTCGTGGAATGGCTCGATGATCGCGTCGCGAAGATTCTTCGGCGGCGCGCCGTGCACTTCGGGTTCACGCACGACGAGCGTCATGACCATGCCGGGCAGCATGAACGCAGCCGTCACGATGAACACGGTCGCCCACGGCAGATGATCGGAGAGAATCAGCGCGAGCGAACCGGGCACGAGCGCCGCCACCTTGTACGCGTTCACGTGCACCGCATTGCCGAGCCCTTGTTCGGCGTCGTGCAGCAGTTCGCGCCGATAGGCGTCGATCGAAATGTCCTGGCTCGCGCCGAAGAACGCGACGAGCGCCGTCAGCGCCGCGACCGTCCAGATCGAATCGCGCGGCGACACGATGCCGAGCGACGCGATCGCAGCGGCAACGAGAATCTGCGTGACGAGCATCCAGCCTCGCCGGCGCCCCGGTTGCCAACCTGGCAGACGCGGCACGTAGCGGTCCATCAGCGGCGCCCAGACGAATTTCCACGTATAGGGAAACTGGATCAGCGCGAACAGGCCGATTTCCTTCAGGTTCACGCCTTCGGAACGCAGCCAGGCCTGGACGAGATAGACGAGCGTGAAGAGCGGCAACCCCGACGTGAAGCCGAGGAAGACGCAGATCAGCATGCGCGCGTTGAGAAACGCGCGCCAGCCGGGATGTTCTTCGTGAGCGGTAAGTGCGGGCGCCTCGTGTGGCGGGTTCGACATGAGTTGAGTGGCGTTAGCTTTTCTTGACGCGATAGACCGCAAGACTACCACGCCAGTTCACGCCCCAACGCACCGCCTGTCCGCCGTGCAGCACCACGCGATCGAGAATCTCGATACCGACTTCAGGCGCGAGCGCTTCGAAGTCCCTGATCGTCAGCACGCGCACGTTCGGCGTGTTGTGCCACTGATAAGGCAGCGACTTCGACACGGGCATGCGTCCCTTCAATACCGACAGACGGTGCGCCCAATATCCGAAGTTCGGGAACGAAACGATGCATTCCTTGCCGACGCGCACGGTCTCGCGCAGGATTGCGGCCGTCTGATGAATGGTCTGCAGCGTTTGCGAGAGGATCGCGAAATCGAAGCTGCCGTCTTCGAAGAGGCGCAAGCCGTCTTCCAGATTCTGCTGGATCACGTTGATGCCGTTCTTCGTCGACGCGAGCACGCCGGCATCGTTGATCTCGATGCCGTAGCCGCTGACTTCGAGTTCTTCGGTGAGCAGCGACAGCAGCGAGCCGTCGCCGCAACCCAGATCGAGCACCGTCGCGCGGGGTTCGACCCAGCGGGCGATCGCGCGGAAATCGGGGCGCGTCGCGAGATAATCGAAAGCGCGCTCGTTCATGCGTTCACCTCTGCTGCAATGCGTTCGTAGTAGGCGCGCATCAGGTTGTGATAGCGCGCGTCGTCGAGAAGGAAGGCATCGTGGCCGTGCGGCGCGTCGATCTCGCCGTACGTCACCTGACGCTTGTGATCGAGCAGCGCCTTCACCAGTTCGCGCGAGCGCGCGGGCGCGAAACGCCAGTCGGTTGCGAAGCTCGCGATCAGGTACTTCGCCTTCGTGTGCGCGAGAGCCGCCGTGAGGTCGCCGTCGTAGGCCTTCGCGGGGTCGAAGTAATCGAGCGCGCGCGTGATCAATAGATAAGTGTTCGCGTCGAAATAATCGGCGAACTTTTCGCCCTGATAGCGCAGATACGATTCCACTTCGAACTCGACGTCGAAGTTGAAGTTGTAGACGTCCTCCGCGCCTTCCGCGCGGCGCAGCGCGCGGCCGAACTTCGCGGCCATGTCGTCGTCGGACAGATACGTGATGTGGCCGATCATCCGCGCGACGCGCAGCCCGCGCTTCGGCTTCACGCCGTGCGCGTAGTAGTCGCCGCCGTGAAAGTCAGGGTCGGACAGGATCGACGAGCGCGCCACCTCGTTAAACGCGATGTTCTGCGCGGAGAGCTTCGGCGTCGATGCGACCACGATGCAATGCGCGAGCCGGTCCGGATACATCATGCTCCACGCGAGCGCCTGCATGCCGCCGAGGCTGCCGCCCATCACCGCGGCGAATTTCTCGATGCCGAACGCGTCGGCCACGAGCGCCTGCGCGTTCACCCAGTCTTCGACGGTCACGACGGGAAAGCTCGCGCCATACGGACGGCCCGTCGACGGATCGATGCTCATCGGGCCCGTCGAGCCGAAACACGAACCGAGGTTGTTCACGCCGATCACGAAGAAGCGGTTCGTATCGAGCGGCTTGCCGGGACCGACCATGTTGTCCCACCAGCCGACGTTTTTCGGATCATCCGCATAGACGCCCGCGACATGATGCGACGCGTTGAGCGCGTGGCACACGAGCACGGCGTTGCTGCGCGCAGTGTTGAGCGTGCCGTACGTTTCGACCACGAGGTCGTAGTTCGCGAGCGAGCTGCCGCTTTGCAGGCGCAGCGGCTCGGAGAAATGCATTGTTTGTGGAGCGACGATCCCGATCGATTCCATTCATTCCGCCTTCTGACATGGGGCGGCTAAATGGTGTCGGCGATTGCGCGGAGGAAGAATGTGCGCGGCTGACGACCTCTTTAGCCGCATTTATAGTGAACCGCGAAGACCGATAGATCACATCCGCTGGTTCGCGCGCCCGCAATCGAGTCAGCAAATCGGCGCGCTGTACTGCTTTATTGGACCGTCAGAAACGGTCAAGCGCAAAGTATAGCGGAAAACGCGCGGAAAAATCGGCGGGATGTCCGGGCTGGGGAGCTGCCCGGTTCTCTTGCTGCCGGGCGTCACTCAAGTCGACTCACTGAAGGATCAGCCGCAACTGCGCGTCGGCCTGTTCGATGGGCGCGCGCGCGAAGCCGCTGCGCACATAGCGATGCCATCGTCCGACGATGTAGCTGAGCAGCAGGCTCGCGCGCACGACGGGATCGTAGTCGGCGGAAAGCGGGATCGGATTCGGAATCGCGTTCGGCTCGTTCTGGTTCGACGCATCCATCAGCCCGAGCCGCAGACATTGCTTGAGAGACGCCTCGACGCGTTCGAGCAGCTGGTTGACCCGTTCGGTGAGCCTCTCATGCTCGCCGACGAGCGCTTCGCACGTCAGCACGCGCGTCATGCCGGGATTCTTCGCGGAAAAGTTGAGCAGCGTGAGCGCGATTGCGCGTGCCTGTAATACACCGTTCGGCTCCTTCGCGACGATCTGGTTGATGAGCCCGAACAGCGTCTGCTCGATGAACTCGATCAGCCCTTCGAACATCTGCGCCTTGCTCGCGAAATGACGATACAGCGCGGCTTCCGATACGCAGAGCCGCGCCGCGAGTGCCGCTGTGGTGATCTTTTCGTTCTTTGGGGCCTCCAGCATCGCGGCGAGCGTCTCGAGGATGTGCACGCGCCGCTCGCCGGGTTTGAGGCGTGGGGCGCGCGCGGTGGTCGACTGCTCTTCGGTTACGTCCTCGTCATGCTTGCGAATAGGCTGCATGTCTGTCGTCCCTGTTGTCGTCCCGCCTCTCGTCCCGCACGGGTGCCCAGTCTCAGTGATTTTAGCGAACGAATCCGGCGGTCGACATAGTGCGGGCGGCCCGTTCCCGGCAGGCGCACGAGGCTGCCGTCCGCGCGCCTCTGACGCGGCAGATGACCGACGATCCACACCGTGCGGATGCCCAGACGCCGATAGTTCTTCAAATGGCTGCGCGTGTCCTCGACGAGAATCGCATCGGCGAGACGCACGTGCGCGTCGCGCATCGCGCGGCGCAGCATCGCGTGATCGGGCTTCGCGCGCCACATGCGCTGATCGCGCATGTGCTCGATCGCGATCACGCGCTCGAACAGCCGCTCGATGCCCAGCTCTTTCAGCACGTCGAGCGCGTACGTTTCGGGCGCGTTGGTCAGCACGATCTTGCGGCCAGGCAGCGCATCGACGAGACGTTTCAGGCCGCGCTCGCTGCGCAGCATCGAGCGCAGATCGGGGAACGTGTGCACGACTTTCAGGAAGTCATGCGGATCGACGGGATGATGGCGCGTGAGCCCCAGCAGCGCCGCGCCGTAGCGCTGCGTGTAGCCGGTGCGCAGACGGTTCGCTTCTTCACGCTCGACTTGCAGCGCGTCGATGATGTACTGCGTCATCGCGGTGTTGATCGCCGGAAAGATCGCGTGCGACGCGTGATGCAGCGTGTTGTCGAGATCGAACAGCCAGACGGGATTGCCGGCGTGAATCTGCGGCCGACGACGCTTCGGACGGGAAGTGCGCATGATGTGACGCGTGATGTGTCGCGCGCAGGGTGACGACGGCTGCGATGCGAGCAGGCGGCGCGCGATGCGTGCGGGGAAGAAGCGTGAGACAGCGCAGGTGCTGCGCGAAAAGACCGAAGACCAGTATGCCTTCTGCGAAGCACGGCGGCCAGCGTGCCGTGCTCCGCGTGATGCTGTGTAGCCGGGATGCCGCGTGGCAACGTGGCGGCGCGACCGGCGCGCGATGCGCTCAGTGCGAGCGGATCATCGTGCCGAACGGCTGTTCCGTCAGGATTTCGAGCAGCACGGAGTGCTCGATACGGCCGTCGATGATATGCACCGAACGCACGCCGCTCTTCGCGGCGTCGAGTGCCGACGAGATTTTCGGCAGCATGCCGCCCGAGATCGTGCCGTCCGCGAACAGCGCGTCGATTTCGCGCGCCGACAGATCCGTCAGCAGCGTGCCTTCCTTGTCCATCACGCCGGGGATGTTCGTCATCATCACGAGCTTTTCGGCGTTCAGCACGACGGCGAGTTTGCCCGCGACCAGGTCCGCGTTGATGTTGTACGACAGGCCGTCTTCACCGAAGCCGATGGGCGAAATGACGGGGATGAACGCGTCGTCCTGCAGCGCTTTCACTACAGCGGGGTTGATCTGCTCGACTTCGCCGACCTGGCCGATGTCGACGTACTGGCCCGGGTTGTCGCGGTCCGGCATCATCAGCTTGCGCGCGTGGATCAGGCCGCCGTCCTTGCCCGTCAGACCGACCGCGTGGCCGCCGAAGTGATTGATCAGCGTGACGATGTCCTGCTGCACTTCGCCGCCCAGCACCCATTCGACGACTTCCATCGTCTCTTCGTCGGTGACGCGCATGCCCTGGATGAACGTGCCCTGCTTGCCGATTTTCTTCAACGCCTGATCGATTTGCGGACCGCCGCCGTGCACGATCACCGGGTTGATGCCGACCAGTTTCAACAGGATCACGTCGCGCGCGAAGCCCTGTTTCAGGCGCTCTTCCGTCATCGCGTTGCCGCCGTACTTGATGACGACGGTCTTGCCGTGATACTGGCGAATATAGGGCAGAGCCTCGGCGAGAATTTCAGCCTTCAGCGTGGGTGCGATCTGGGACAGGTCGGGGATCTCGGACATGGCGGCGGCTCGGACAGGGAAACGGTTAAAACAAGGCCGAATTGTACACAACTGGCGCGGTGCAACAGGGATTTCGACGCGCCCTGCCACGGCGATTACGGCCGCTTTTCCGCAGTGCGCAAACGGGCGCTTCGGGGCCGGCCGGCGACCGCTTTCCGACGGGCGCCGGACAGGGTTTTGGGCCGCAATCTGGTCGGGAAGTTCTCTCGCTGATGGGGCTCCACTCAAACGCTCGTCGGACTGCCGCGCGCGGGTCCAGTTTCCGTCGTGACGGGCAGGCGTTTTGCTCACTCGCTGGGACGTGGCATCATGTTTGTGTCACCGACCGGTTTCATCACGCTGTCATGAACCCGTCCCTATTCGAATCGCCCGAATTCTCCGAAGCATCCAGCGCGCGCTGCCCGCGCTGCCGTCGCGTGTTCGACTGCGGCGCGCGCGGCGACAGATCGACGTGCTGGTGCGTCTCGATGCCTGCGTTACCCGCCGATGCGCTAAAGGCGGGCATCGGCTGTCTGTGCCCCGAATGTCTCGCCGATACCATTGCGCGCGAACGCGCGTCGGCGCAAGGCGTGGCCGTCGCGCCGGAATAGGCCGGCTACCTGCGCGCGCGGGCCAGCGCCGCGAGATCGCTGGTCAGCTTGTCGAACACGGGTTCCCACTGCGCGAACTGCGGCTGCCGGTACAAGGTCGCGCTCGGATACCATGGACTGTCGGTGCGATCGAGCAGCCACACCCAATGCGGATTGACGTCGAGCAGCACCCACGTGCGCTGTCCGATCGCGCCGCTCAGATGCGCGACCGACGTACACACGGTAATCACCAGATCGAGCGCGCCGATATACGCGGCGGTGTCGTCGAACGACTTGAATTCCGCCGTGTGATCGGCGATATCGAGCCCGGCAGTGCGCGCGGCGGCGACATCGGCGGCCGCGCCCGGTTGCAGCGAATAGAAGGCGACGTCGTCGAGTTCGCGGAAATAATCGACGTAACGCTCGAGGCCGACCCGGCGATACGGATTGCGCTGATGTCCGTGGCTGCCCGTCCACACGAGTCCCACCTTCAGCCGTTTTTCGCCCGCGAGCCGGTTGCTCCATGCGTCGACGGCTGAGGGATCGGCTTGCAGATACGGAACAGCCGACGGAATCGTGTCTTCTCGCGTGTCGAACAGCAAGGGCAGCGACAGCAGCGAGATTTCGTAGTCGAACTTCGGCAGCATCTCGACGCCGCCACCCAGCGTGAACTCATCGGCGTGCTGCGCGAGCGTGCGGCCGAGCAGCGCGCCCATTTGCGGAAACGAGTTCCAGGCGAGTCGTCCGCCTTCTCGATGCACGTGCTCGGCGAGCAGCGGAGCGTAACGGCAAAATTGCAGCAGATCGCCCATGCCCTGTTCGCCCCAGAGAAGCAGCGTCTTGCCTGCGAGCGGCTCGCCGCGCCATGCGGGGCCGGGCAGCACGGGCCGCCTGCCGGCCAGTTCCTTCGATCCGTCCCAACGCGCTTCGTGCTCTCGCCAGCCGTCGGCGTAGTTACCGCGCAGAAGGTGGATCATGCTGAGATTGGACAGGTACGCCGGGTTGTCCGGAGCGATGCGATGCGCGGCCGATGTGAAGCGTTCCGCGTCGTCCCACCGCTGCGCTTCGCGCAACGTCTGTCCGTGATTGCCCAGCGCGACGGGATTGTTGGGCTGAAGTTCGAGCGCGCGCCGTTCGGCTTCGAGGGCGCTGTCCAGTTCGAGGCGGGCGAGATGCGTTTTGCCGAGGTTGATCCACGCATTCGCATCCGCGGGATTCTTTTCGAGCGCGGTCTTGAGCAACGCGAGCGCCTCCGTCGATCCCGGATCTGCCGACATCAGCGCGCCCGCCAGATTGTTGCGCAGGCTGAGCATATCGGGAGCGATGGCGAGCGCAGCGCGGTAAGGCGCAATCGCGTCGGCGTGGCGGTTCATCCATTGCAGTGTGAATCCCAGACGAAAGAGCGCTCGCGCGTCGCCGGGGACGAGTGCAACGAACGCGTGGGCAATGGATTCGGCCAGAGCGGCGCGTTGGGTTGCCGTCAGCTGGTGGCACATCGCGTCCAGCGAATCGGGATCGGTCGGAAACAGATGGGCGGCGGCCTGAAGCCAGATGTCATGGGCGGTTTGATCGCGTTGCTGTTGCGCGGCGGCCGCATGACGCACGAATGTCTGGAAGGATTCCAAAAGAACTTGATCTGGATCAAGGGACGTTTTAAGCATTGTCAGTAAAGAGTGGCGAGCGCACGTTAAACAACAATGGAAACTATAGTTCCGGAAGTCCGATCGATGAATCGGACCGCTCCCAACAGGTAAACTCGCAGGATGCAGCGCATAACCCTCACTGGCCGGGTCAACCTCGGACATCTCTTCTGGCTACGCAGTCTCGCCATCATTGGCCAGCTCGTGACGATCGCGTTCGTCCAGATCTTTGTCGGCGTGAAGCTGCCGTTGCCGGCGATGCTGCTCGTCATCGGTCTCGAAGTGATCTTCAACGGGCTCACGTGGCTGCGCGTGTCGCGTCAGAAGCCCGAGTCGAGTCTCGAACTGTTCGGGCAGCTGTGGGTCGATCTCGGCGCGCTGTCGGCGCTGCTGTTTCTCTCGGGCGGCACGACCAATCCGTTCGTCTCGCTGTATCTGCCGTCGCTGGCCATTGCGGCCGCCGTGTTGCCGTGGCATCTGATGGCGTGGCTCGCCGCGTTCGCGGTCGCCTGTTATGCGGTGCTCGGCTTCGAATCGGTGCCGCTCAATCTCGACAACCCCGCGAACCTGTTCGACTACTACCGCGCCGGCATGTGGGTGAACTTCATGGTGAGCGTCGGCCTGATCGCGTGGTTCGTGGCGCGCATGTCACGGGCGCTGCGTCAGCGCGATACCGCGCTCGGCGAAGCGCAACAGCGTCTGCTGCGCGACGAGCGCGCGGTTGCGCTCGGCGTGCAGGCCGCGACGGTCGCGCACGAGATCGGCACGCCGCTTTCGACGATCGCGATGCTCACCGAGGAACTGCGCGATGCCGCGCGCGCCGACGCGGGCCTCGAGCCCTACGTCGCCGATCTCGACATCCTCGATCAGCAGATGGCCTTGTGCAAATCGGCGCTCGCGCGTCTGCGCAGCCGCGCATCGACGCAAGGGAGCCGCCAGCGTGTCGACGAATGGCTCGGCTCGTTCGCCGATCAGTGGCGGTTGCGCCACCCGCACGTCAAGTTCGAGCGCCTGGGCGAGCCGCCCGCCGATGTTTCTATCGACGACACGGTTGCCGTCAGCCAGATTCTCACGATCCTGCTCGACAACGCCGCGCGCGCGAGCCGCGATCACGTGACGCTGGCCGCAAAGCTCGCCCCACACCGATCGATCGAGTTCGAAGTCTGCGACGCGGGGCCGGGCGTGCCGGCGTCGTTGCGCAGCGTGCTCGGCGCGGCGCCCGTCGACAGCACGCAAGGCGGGCATGGCGTCGGGCTGTATCTGGCGTTTTCGGCGGCGGCGCGGCTCGGCGGATCGATCGAGCTCGCCGATGTCAGTGAAATCAAGCCGCGCGGAACGCGCGCAGTGTTGCGGTTGCCTTTGGCCCGCGAGCAAACGGGCGCGGGCCGGCATGGCGCCGCGTCGTCCAATACGGAGAAACAAGCATGAGCGACAAGAATTTTCTGGTGATCGACGACGACGAAGTGTTCTCCGGCATCCTCGCACGCGGTTTGACGCGCCGGGGCTTCACGGTGTCCGAAGCGCACAATGCCGACGAAGCGATTCGCCTCGCGAATCAGCAGAAGTTCGGGCAGATCACGGTCGACCTGCATCTGGGCAACGACTCGGGTCTGAACCTCGTCGCGCCGCTGCGCGACCTGCAGCCCGACGCGCGGATGCTCGTGCTGACGGGCTACGCGAGCATCGCGACTGCGGTGCAGGCGGTGAAGGACGGCGCGGACAACTATCTGGCGAAGCCCGCGAACGTCGAGACGATTCTCTCCGCGCTGCAAACGGAAGCGAGCGTGCTGCAAGCCGAAGAGGCCATCGAGAAGCCAGTGCCGCTGTCGGTGGCGCGGCTCGAATGGGAGCACATCCAGCGCGTGCTCGCGGAAAACGGCGGCAACATTTCGGCGACGGCGCGCGCGTTGAACATGCACCGGCGCACGTTGCAGCGCAAGCTGGCGAAGCGGCCCGTCAAGCAGTGATGCCCTCGCCATTGCATCGAATGCGATAGATAGCTGCTGCACACGCATATGAAAACGGGCGACGCTCCTCGCGGAGCGTCGCCCGTTTCGCCTGATTCATCGTTCGCGTGCTCGCTGACGAGACGCGCGCGAATCAACGAATCAGAGCACGTAGCGCGACAGGTCCTCGTCTTGCGCGACGTCGTTCAGCGCACCATCGACATACGCCGCGTCGATCACCACGCTCTTGCCCGCGTGGTTGCCCGCCGAGAACGACACATCTTCGAGCAGCTTCTCGATCACCGTATAGAGACGGCGCGCGCCGATGTTTTCCGTCTTCTCGTTCACCGAGTAGGCGATCTCCGCGAGACGGCGGATGCCTTCGTCGGCGAATTCGAGGTGCACGTCTTCCGTTTCGAGCAACGCCTGGTATTGCTTGACGAGACTCGCGTCGGTGGCGACGAGAATCGATTCGAAGTCCTTCACCGACAGCGAATCGAGTTCGACGCGGATCGGAAAGCGGCCTTGCAGTTCGGGAATCAGATCGCTCGGCTTCGCGAGATGGAACGCGCCGCTCGCGATGAACAGGATGTGATCGGTCTTCACCATCCCGTACTTCGTGCTGATCGTCGTGCCTTCGACGAGCGGCAGCAGATCGCGCTGCACGCCCTGACGCGAGACTTCGCCGCCACCGCCGCCTGCTTCGCTGCGCGACGCGATCTTGTCGATTTCATCGAGAAAGACGATGCCGTTCTGCTCGACGTTCTGCACGGCCCTCGTCTTGACCTCTTCGTCGTTCAGCATCTTCGCCGCTTCTTCGTCGGTGAGGAGCTTCAGCGCTTCCTTCACCTTCACCTTGCGGCGCGTCTTCTTGCCGCCGCCGAGATTCGCGAACATCGAACGGATCTGCTCGGTCATGTCTTCCATGCCCGGCGGCCCCATGATGTCCATCGCCGGTTGCGGCATCTCGATGTCGAGCTCGAGCTCCTTGTCGTCGAGCTGCCCTTCGCGCAGACGCTTGCGGAACGTCTGACGCGTCGTGTTCGATTCGTCGCCGCTCGCTTCGTGGCCCGAGCCGAAGCCGACCGTGCGCGCGCCCGGCAGCAGGATATCGAGGATGCGGTCTTCGGCGAGATCTTCGGCCTTCGTGCGGACCTTGCGCATTTCCGTCTCGCGCGTCTGCTTGACGGAGATTTCCATCAGGTCGCGCACGATGCTGTCGACGTCACGGCCGACATAGCCGACTTCCGTGAACTTGGTCGCTTCGATCTTGATGAACGGCGCGTCCGCGAGCTTCGCGAGACGCCGCGCGATTTCCGTCTTGCCGACGCCCGTCGGCCCGATCATCAGGATGTTCTTCGGCGTGATTTCCTGGCGCAGCGGCTCCGCGACCTGCTGGCGGCGCCAGCGGTTGCGCAGCGCCACCGCGACGGCTTTCTTCGCGCGATGCTGGCCGATGATGTGCTTGTCGAGTTCCGAGACGATCTCGGCGGGAGTCATGGTGCTCATCGTGTGTCCTTACTCGATCGTCTCGATGACGCGGTTGTGGTTCGTGTAGATACACATGTCGCCGGCAATCACCAGCGCCTTTTCGACGATGTCGCGCGGCGAAAGATCCGTGTTGTCGGCGAGCGCCTTCGCGGCGGCCTGCGCGTACGCGCCGCCCGATCCGATCGCGCAGATGCCGCCTTCAGGATCGAGCACATCGCCGTTGCCGGTGATGACCAGCGTGGTGGTCGCGTCGGCTGTGATCAGCATCGCTTCGAGACGGCGCAGCATGCGGTCGGTGCGCCAGTCTTTCGCCAGCTCGACGGCGGCGCGCGTGAGATTGCCCTGATGCTTTTCGAGCTTCGCTTCGAAGCGGTCGAGCAGGGAGAAGGCGTCGGCCGTGCCGCCCGCAAAGCCGACCAGCACCTTGCCGTTGTAGATGCGCCGGACTTTCTTCGCGCCGCCCTTCATGACGATGTTGCCCAGCGTAACCTGGCCGTCACCGCCGAGCGCGACCTTGTCGCCGCGACGCACGGAAACGATCGTCGTGCCGTGAAATTGCTCCATATGCGTTCCTTTTTGCAAAACCGCAACTAATTGCGTGGGGCCGGAGTAAGCGCCAAAGCGCTGACTTCGGCCGACAGGGAGGACGCGGAGGCGCCGATGCGCCACCACGGAATCCGGAGCGGACGCCGCGCGATGCCAGGTGCCGCGCGTGCGTGCAACGCATGTCCGGTTTATTTTAGGGCGGGCGCTGTCATATCAAGAGCCGAAGTATCGACAGCGTGAGAAAAGCACAAAAGGTGCGCGGCGGATTCGGCGGTAAAAGGTGCTGGCGTTATTCCGCATCGACGTCGATGCAATGCGCATTTACCGATTGCCGGATGACGGCTGAGCCGATATGGGTGCCGGCATTGTCAAAGATCGGCTTTACAAAAGAAAAGAGGCGCACGATTCACCGTGCGCCTCTCGCGAAGCGTCTATGGGGCGCGGACCCCGAAAACCGCGCCGTCTGTCGCGATCAGTCGCCGAACAGCTTCTGGCGCAATTCGCGGCGTTCCTGCGCTTCGAGCGACAGGGTCGCCGTCGGACGCGCAAGCAGACGCGGGATGCCGATCGGCTCGCCCGTTTCCTCGCACCAGCCGTATTCGCCCGATTCGATGCGCGCAAGCGACTGCTGCACCTTCTTCAGCAGCTTGCGCTCGCGGTCGCGCGTGCGCAGTTCCAGCGCATGCTCTTCCTCGATCGTCGCGCGGTCGGCCGGGTCCGGCACGATCACGGTTTCGCGCAGATTTTCGGTGGTCTGGCCGGCGTTGCGGAGGATTTCCGCCTGCAGCTGTTCGAGCCGGTTCTTGAAGAAAGCGAGCTGATCCTCATTCATGTAATCCTTGTCGCTCATCTTCAGGATTTCGGCTTCGGTCAAGAGTCGTTTCGTCGTCATCTGGCTTGCTTCTTCAATGTGAGGCAAATCATTGCCCGCACTTTCGTGTTGCCCGCAAAGACGCCTCGATGACGCTCGTTTGAGCGCCGGCGAACACGGACGGTGGGCTGTCGTGACGCCGAAGCGCCGTTGCGGGGCCGAACTCCTCTGGAAACCGATTCTTCAAATGCTCCTGAGGCAATGCTTCCCGGCAGCGCGTTAAGCCGGAGTGTGCCGGCCGGCTATCGGCGATATCCCCGGATGAGATTTTCCGGCGCCGTTTTCAGGCCCGGCACGGCTGCGACGCGGCTACGCGTTTTAGACCGGGCAAAATCGTTGTCTTTCTCCAGTGGGGCCGTATTGTAACTGAATCACAATACTAAGCTGCAAGCGGGGGAAATCCCTGCCGCAAACTCCACTTATCGTGAAAATATAACGCGCTGTTCACTAAAAAGCGATGGTCGTACACGTATTCTCACAACAGGGTTTTCACGTGCTTTGACCGGGAACCGGCTGTTTAATTGCCGTGCCTGCGCATTTGAATCGATTTTCGTGCGCCAGCGGCGAGAAAATGGCGGCTGGGGCAGACATCAAACGCCTGCCCCGCACAAGAGAAAGATAAGACCGGCTTAGACGAGGCAGGCTTCGAGCCCGTCGGTAATCAGATCCTGCGGCAACTCGATGCCGATGAACACCATCTTGTTCGTCTTCTTCTCAACGGGCTGCCACTTGGCCGCGAGATCGCTGCCCATCATCTGATGCACGCCCTGGAAGACGACCTTGCGATCGACGCCCTTCATGTACAGCACGCCCTTGTAGCGCAGCAGACGCTCGCCATAAATCTGCAGAATGCCGCCGAGGAAGTCTTCAAGCTTGTTCGGATCGAACGGGCGATCGCTGCGGAAAACGAACGACTTGATCTTGTCGTCGTGATGCGCGTGATGGTGGTGATGGCCGTGATCGTGGCCTTCGTGATCGCAGTGGCCGTGGTCGTGATCGCAGTTCGCGTGGTCATGATCGTGGTCGTGATCATGACCATGCGCGTGATCGTGCTCGTCTTCAGCGAGGAAGTCCGGGTCGATTTCCAGCTTCGCGTTCAGGTTGAAGCCGCGCAGATCGAAGACTTCCTTGATGTCCGCTTCGCCGAAGTTCACGACGCGAATCTGCGCCTTCGGATTCATGTGCAACAGGCGATGACGCAGGTCGCCGAGCGTCGCGTCGTCGACGAGATCGGCCTTCGTGACGAACAGACGGTCCGCGAAGCCGACCTGGCGTTGCACGACTTCGTGCTCGTCGAGCTGCTGGTTGCCGTGCTTCGCGTCGACCAGCGTGACGATCGCGTCGAGCAGGAATTCGTCGGCGATCTGGTTATCCATGAAGAACGTCTGCGCGACGGGGCCGGGGTTCGCGAGACCCGTCGTCTCGATCACGACACGGTCGAAATCGAGCTTGCCTTCCTGCTTCTGCGCGGCGAGGTCGCCGAGCACGCGCGACAGGTCGCCGCGAATCGTGCAGCAGATGCAGCCGTTGCTCATCTGGATGATCTGCTCGCCCGTGTCCTGAACCAGGATGTCGTTGTCGATGTTCTCTTCGCCGAACTCGTTTTCGATCACGGCGATCTTCATGCCGTGCTTCTCGTTCAGGATGCGCTTGAGCAGCGTGGTTTTGCCGCTGCCGAGGAAGCCGGTCAGGATAGTGACTGGGATCATGTTGTTCGCCATGTGAAGTTGCCTTGTGTTCGTCAGTCTGGGGTACGGACCGCGCAGGGCCCGAACCGCAGGAATTCAGCGGAATATTGAAGCATAACTGCCGGGGCGCCGCTGCCGGGCGGTTAAAGCCCCGTCGTTGCCAGGGAAATAAACGCCTAACTATGGGCGATCAGGCGGTTTGCAACAATAGGCCTTTCAGATATTCGCCTTCGGGGAACGCCGTCAGCAGCGGATGATCGACGCCCGCGCCCAGCCGCTTGAGGATGCGCGCATCGACGCGCGCGTCGGCGGCTGCGCCCGCGACGATCTTCTGGAACAGCTCAGCATCGATCGCGCCCGAGCACGAATACGTGAACAGCAGCCCGCCCGGCCGCAGCAGCTTGAGCCCTGTCAGGTTGATGTCCTTGTACGCGCGCGCGGCGCGGTCCACGTGTTCGCGCGATGGCGCGAACTTCGGCGGATCGAGCACGACGAGGTCGAAACGCTCGCCGTCGTCGTACAGGCGGCGCAGGGTCTTGAACGCGTCTGCGTCGAGCCAGGCGGCGCGCTGCGCGTCGAAGCCGTTGGCCGCGACGTTCTGCTGCGCGATCGCCAGCGCTTCGCCCGACGAATCGATCGATACGACCCGCTTCGCGCCGCCCTTGAGCGCCGCAAGCGAAAAGCCACCCGTGTAGCAGAAGCAGTTCAGCACGTCGCGGTCTTTCGACAGTTCCCGCACCAGTGCGCGGTTGTCGCGTTGATCGACGTAGAAGCCCGTCTTGTGGCCGTTGCGCACGTCGACGTGATAACGCACGCCGTTCTCGCTGGCGATCAGCGTTTCGGGCGGCGCGTCGCCGGCGAGCACGCCCGTCGTCTGCTCGAGCCCTTCCTTTTCGCGGATCGACACGTCCGAGCGCTCATAGACGTTCGGGCATCCCGTCGCGCCGATCAGCGCCTGCACGATCGCGTCTTTCCACGCTTCGACGCCGGCCGCCATGAACTGGCAGACGATCTGGCCGCGCGCGCCCGCATCCGACAAGTCGACCGGGTTCGTTGCATCGTCAGCGATGTAGTAATCGACGATCAGCCCCGGCAGGCCGTCCGCCTCGCCGAAAATCAGCCGCACCGCGCCCGTGCCGCGCACCATCGCCTGACGATGCGCAAGCGCGCGCTGCACGCGGCGCTTGAAGAACGCGTGATCGACGGGTTCGTTTTCGTCGAAGCTCCAGACGCGCGCGCGGATCTGCGAATGCGGGCTCCACGCGGCGCGCGCGAGGAAGCGGCCGTCGTGCGCGCGCACCAGCACGGTCGCGCCGGCGGCGGGCTTGCCGTCGACGCGATCGATCGCATTCGCGTAGACCCACGGATGGCGGCGCAGCAGCGATTTCTCTTTCGACGGTTTCAGCGTAACGGTATTCATGACTTCGTGAGAATTTCAGCGGAACAATGTGCCGCGCGAAGCGGCAAAGCGGATATGACTGGTTGCCGGCAAAGCGCCGGCCGCGTCAGTTGCGTTTTTTGGCGCGCGGATGCGCCTGATCGTAGATTCGCGCGAGGTGCTGGAAATCGAGCCCGGTGTAGACCTGGGTCGCGGCAATGCTCGCGTGGCCGAGCAGTTCCTGCACGGCGCGCAGATCGCCGCTCGATTGCAGCACGTGCGTCGCGAACGAATGGCGCAGCACGTGCGGATGCACGTTCGCCGGAATGCCCGCCGTGAGCGCCGCGCGCTTCACGCGTTCGCGCACGACGTTCGGCGACATCCGGTTGCCGCGCGCCGACAGAAACAGCGGATGCGGATCGTGCTTCACCAGTTCGACGCGCACGGCGAGCCACGCGCGCAACGCATCGAGCGCCTTGCTGCCGACAGGTACCGAGCGTCGCCGGTTGCCCTTGCCGAGCACTTCGACTTCCGCCTCGTCGAGCTTGAGCCAGCCTGCGGAACGGTAGCCGTCGGCGTCGACGAAATGCACGTCGAGACCGACCAGCTCCGAGAGCCGCAAGCCCGACGAGTAGAACAGCTCGAGCATCGCGTGATCGCGCAGCCCTTCGGCCGTGGCCGTCGCGGGGGATTCCATCAGCGTGTGCGCGTCGTCGACGGACAAGGCTTTCGGCAGTGTCTTCGCGCGTTTCGGCGCGCGCACGGTGGCGACGGGGTTTGCGGGCAAATCGATGCGTCCCGCGAGCCAGCGATAGAACGCGCGCCACGCCGACAGCCGATGTCCGATCGAGCGTGCCGACAGGCCGCCCGAATGCGCACGCGCGACCGCGCCGCGGATATCGATGGCCGTGAGGCCTTCGAGCGGCCGTCCGTTCGCGAGCTTCTTCAGTTCGTCGAGTTCGTGCGTGTAGGCGCGCAGCGTATGCGCCGACAATCGCCGCTCGTGCTCGAGGCTCGACAGATAGAGGGCGATCGGATCGGCGGAGGTCACGTGGCGAGCGCTTAGCGCGGCAGCAGACGGCTCAGCGCCGCGCTGGCGAGCGCGCCGATCTGCGTGAGAAAGTCAGTGGCCATGCCGTCGTGGAAGCGGCGCGGATCGGGCGAGCCCATCACCAGCAGACCGAATGAGGCAGCTTCGTCTTTGGTCTCGGGATCGCGCAGCGCGATCAGCGCGATCGATTCGGTGCCGTTGGCGGGCGGCGCGCCGTCGACGGTAGTCGCGGCATCGCTGGAAACGGCCGATACGGCGGGCGTCAGCCATTGAGCGGCCTCGAAGCCCGTATTCGCGCCGCAGTACGGCGTGGCGAGGCTGTTCGCGAAGATGCGCACTTCCTCGCCGACGTGACGCGTGAAGTCCGCCTGCGAATACGGATCGGACACGTCCCACACGCGCAACGCGGCTTGCGGCACATCGAATACGTCGCGCAGCCCGTTGGCGATCGTGCGCGGCAGCGCGCCCGGATCACGCTCGGCCATCACGCGCGTCGTCCAGCGGCCGAACTTCGACGCAATGCTGTCGTTCTCGTGCCCATAGCGCAGCAATTCGGCGAGACGCCGTTCGAGATGCTTGTTCTTCTCGCGCAGCATGTCCATCTGGCGTTCTTGCAGCGACACGGCGGCCTTGCCGTGCGGATTCGCGAGCCGCACGGTCGCGAGCAGTTCCGCGTGTTCGGCGAAGAATTCGGGGTTGGCTAGCAGATAGTCGGCGACTTCGCGATCGTTCATGATTTCGGCTTTGGTTTGCGCGCTTGCGTGCTGTCTTGCTGCCGTCCATTGACCGCGCAGCGGTAAGAAATTCAATCCGGTTCAATCCGATTCAATCGGCTATTTCGATTTCGCCTTCGAACACCGTGGCCGCCGGGCCCGCCATCATCAGCGGCGATGTGGGTTCGCCGTTCCACGTGATCGTGAGCATTCCGCCGTGCGTGTGCACTTTGACGGGCGCATCGAGCAGCCCGCGACGGATGCCCGCCGCAACGGCCGCGCATGCGCCCGTGCCGCACGCGAGCGTTTCGCCCGCGCCGCGTTCGTAGACGCGCAACTTGATCTCGTTGCGGCTCACGATCTGCATGAAGCCCGCGTTGACCCGCTGCGGAAAGCGCGGGTGATGCTCGATCACGGGACCGTCGACGAGCACAGGAAACGCCTCGACGTCGTCCACTACCTGCACTGCGTGCGGATTGCCCATCGACACGACCGACACCAGGCGCGTCGCGCCGTTGACGTCGAGCGGATAGAGCGAATCGTTGCCTTCGTGGCGCGCGTCGAGGCCGCTTGCGTCGAACGGCACTTGAGCCGGCTCGAACACAGGCGCGCCCATGTCGACGACGACTTCGCCGTTGTCCTGCATGGTCAGCGTGATGACGCCGTTTTGCACCTGCACGCGGACGCTGTGCTTGTCGGTGAGGCGCGTGTCGCGCACGAACTTCACGAAGCAGCGCGCGCCGTTGCCGCAGTGCTCGACTTCGCCGCCGTCGCAATTGAAGATGCGATATCTGAAATCGACGCCTTCGACGGTCGGCTTCTCGACGACGAGCAACTGGTCCGCGCCGACGCCGAAGTGCCGGTTCGCGAGCGCGCGCACCTGCGCTGGCGTCAGCGAGAGCGGCTGCGTGTAGCCGTCGAGCACGACGAAGTCGTTGCCCGCGCCATGCATCTTGGTGAATTTCAGTTTCATGCCGCTATTGTAAGTGACTGATTGTCAGTCTCGCCCACTGTGTGCAGGCGCGTTTCAGTAAAAGCTCGGATCGCCCGGCGGACGCGTCTTGAAGCGCTTGTGTACCCAGTAGTACTGCTCGGGCATGTCGGGAATGTGCTCTTCGAGGAATTCGTTCATGCGGCGTGCGTCGGTGTCGTCGTCGCCCGTCGGGTAGTTGTCCCACGGCTTGAACACCTTCAGCCGGTAGCCCTTGTAGTTCGGCAGCACTTCGCCGATGAACGGCACCACCTGCGCGCGCCCGACTTTCGCCAGCCGGCCGACGGCCGTCAGCGTGCACGTCGGCACGCCGAAGAACGGCACGAACGTCGAATTGCGCATTCCGTAGTCCATGTCCGCGCCGAGCATCACCGGCTTGCGCTCGCGCAGCCAGCGCAGCACGATGCGCGCGCTGTCTGCGCGGCTCGCCATTTCGGCGTCGAAACGGCCGCGCTGCGCTTTCGCGACCGCCTCCAGCTGCGGGTTCGACATCGGCTGATATAGCGATCCGCATGAGCGTTTCAGCGAATAGTTGAGAAAAATCGAGCCGGCCTCGATGCCGACGAAATGGAAGCCGAGAAACAGCGTCGGCGGCAGATTGGGATCGGTGAGATCGATTTCGCTGTCGAGCTGAATCAGCTTCTCCAGCTTCTTTGCGGAGCCGAACCATTGCACGCTGCGCTCCAGATAGCTGCGGATCGCGTGCCGGAAGTGCTTTTGCGCGACTTCCTCGCGGCGCTCGTCGCTCCACTCGGGAAAGCACAGCTTCAGGTTGGTGTGGACGATGCGCCGGCGGCGGCTCGGAATCTGGTAGAGCAGCCAGCCGAGGCCGTCGCCGAGGCGCGCGACGAAACCATAGGGCAGCAGGGCGAACAGCTTGAGAAGACCGATTGCGAACGTGACGCCCAGGCGGCTCAGCATGCGGCTGCTCCGATGGGCGCGCATGGTCTCGCTGGGTAAAGAGAAACGGCGAAAAGGTCGATATACCGCACGCGCAGACACTCTGTGACAAATGAAAGAAGTCGCTATAATAAGGGCTTCGCCGAGTTAATAGACAACTTGCGGGGCGAAGCGGGCGGTCGGTGATCTTTCAGATTATCGTCCGGTCGTGCAGAAATCCGCTAAAGCGTCGCCGCTTCAGGCTCGAAGCAGGCTACGTGAAACTCAACCGTAACCAATAAAGGAGCCTGCAACGTGGCTAACGATTACCTCTTCACCTCTGAATCCGTTTCCGAAGGTCATCCGGACAAGGTCGCAGACCAGATCTCGGACGCCATTCTCGATGCGATCCTCGCGCAGGACAAATACTCGCGTGTCGCAGCGGAAACGCTGTGCAACACGGGTCTTGTCGTCCTGGCGGGCGAAATCACCACGACGGCCAACGTCGATTACATCCAGGTCGCGCGCGAGACCATCAAGCGCATCGGCTACGACAACACCGACTACGGCATCGACTATCGCGGCTGCGCGGTGCTCGTCGCGTACGACAAGCAATCGCCGGATATCGCGCAAGGCGTCGACCGCGCGCACGACAACAACCTCGATCAGGGCGCGGGCGACCAGGGCCTGATGTTCGGCTACGCATGCGACGAAACGCCCGAGCTGATGCCGCTGCCGATCCATCTGTCGCACCGTCTCGTCGAGCGCCAGGCGAATCTGCGCCGCGACGGCCGTCTGCCGTGGCTGCGTCCGGACGCGAAGTCGCAAGTGACCGTCCGCTATGTCGACGGTAAGCCGCACTCGATCGACACCGTCGTTCTGTCTACGCAACACGCGCCGGAAATCGAGCTCTCGACGCTGCGCGAAGCCGTGATCGAAGAGATCATCAAGCCGACGATGCCGGCCGATCTGATCAAGGGCGACATCAAATTCCTCGTGAACCCGACCGGCCGGTTCGTGATTGGCGGCCCGCAGGGCGACTGCGGCCTGACGGGCCGCAAGATCATCGTCGATACGTACGGCGGCGCGGCTCCGCACGGCGGCGGCGCATTCTCGGGCAAGGACCCGTCGAAGGTGGACCGCTCGGCTGCGTACGCTGGCCGCTACGTCGCGAAGAACATCGTCGCGGCCGGCCTCGCATCGCGCGCGCTGATCCAGGTGTCGTACGCGATCGGCGTTGCTCAGCCGACGTCGGTGATGGTCAACACGTTCGGCACGGGCCGCGTGTCGGATGCGACGATCACGCGTCTCGTCCAGGAACACTTCGACCTGCGTCCGAAGGGCATCATCCAGATGCTCGACCTGCTGCGCCCGATCTACGAAAAGACGGCGGCGTATGGCCACTTCGGCCGCGAAGAGCCGGAATTCTCGTGGGAAGCCGCCGATAAGGCGCTCGTGCTCGCCGAGGCCGCTGGCACGGAGCCGGTTGCCGCTATCGCCTGAGCCGGTTCGGCGAAGGACTCGCGCGGCTAAATGCCGCGCGGTTCGGTCAGAGCGCCCGGACCGAAGCGAAAAACGCCCTGCATGCGCTGTGAAGCACATGCAGGGCGTTGTCTTTTGTGCCTTCTGGCGCGCTTTTACTACGCGTAACGCGCGTGATGCAGGGCAAACCGGGCGATGCTCGCGTGGGCAGTGGCGGGCATCAGGCGCGATCGCACGCAAACGCGATCATCAAACGACGCAAATCCGGCGACGCGAACCCTGCGACGAAACCTAGCGATCCAACCTCAGTGCGCGAACGCGAACCAGCCTTCGCTCGTCGCCGATACGCGGCGCGGGCGGCGGCTCGTGCTATGCGGCGAACTCGCGGGCTTGGCGGCGCCTGCCAGCGCGACTTGCTTCGCGGCGCGCGGCGAAACGCCAAGCATGCGCACGGACGACGGATTGCGCAGCAGCGCGCGCAGCGACAAGCGCCGCGACGCGTCGTGCATGCGCAATGCGCTGAAGAAAGTGCGGAACCACGTGCGCACGCTATCGACGGGCCTTGCGTCGCGCAACTGCGCGGCGAGCGCACGCGTACGCGCGGAATGATGACGGAGCGCACGCACCACGTGGCGGCGTGCGGGACGCGCGGCGTTGAACGCGCGGGTGAGTCGAGTGCTCAATGGACTATGCATGGCATTAGATCAGGCAGCGTGACACGCGACGAAGAGTGCTGCGAAACCAGCACCATCTATGCCAACGGTTGGGACGCAATAGCCTGAGGAAAGGCGGTATGAGGCGGCAGCGGCGGCGAATGGCCGCGCCGACGGCAATGAGGCGTGTAGTGCAATCGACATGCGTGCAAGGCTACACGTGATTGATGACCGTCGAAAGTCCAGCGCGATCAGGGTTTTTACGAGGACGAAGCCGACCTGATTGCGCCCTTTGCGCTCGACGAACGTGCACGGCTGCCCACGCCGCGTGCAACGCCGCCCGTTCGCATCGCATGCTGGGCGCGTAGCGCGCACACTGTCCGATCGTGCCCGTTTTACAATGGCTACCGGGTTGTCGAAGAACACTAGTTGAGCGGAACGTCCATGTCAGTCCATTCGAAGAAAGAGCAGATACAGGTGCTGCGGGAACAGGGTTTTGTCGTGGTGCCGGATCTCATCGCGCCCGAGCGATGCGAAGAGATGAAACGAATCGCGCGCGAGCAGTTGCACGAAGCCGCGGCGCCCATCGAGTTCGAAGCAGACTTGCGCTATCCCGGCGCGCCCGAGTCGAAGCACGCGCCGGGGGGCCACACGGTGCGGCGCCTTCTCGATGCGTACGCGCGCCATCCGCGCTTCGCCGAATGGGCGACGGCGCCCGAAATCCGCGGCTGGATGGAGCTGTATTTCGGCGAAGAGCCGCGCCTGTCGCGCGCGCATCACAACTGCATGATGACCAAGCATCCCGCGTATGGCAGCCTGACGGGCTGGCATCGCGATGTGCGGTACTGGTCGTTCGAGCGGGACGATCTGGTGTCGGTGTGGCTCGCGCTCGGCGACGAGACCGTCGACAACGGCGCGCTATGGCTCGTGCCGGGCTCTCACGCGTCGGCCTTCACGTCGGAGCGCTTCGACGAAGCGAAGTTCTTCCGCTCCGATCTGCCGGAGAATCAACTGCTGATCCAGAAGGCGGTGTCGCCCGCGCTGAAGGCGGGCGATGTCGTGTTTTTCCACTGCAACACGCTGCATTCGGCGGGCAAGAATCTGACCGATCAGGTGAAGTTCTCGCTGGTCTTCACTTATCACGGCGCGAGCAACGTGCCGCTGCCGGGCTCGCGATCCGCGTCGAAACCCGAAGTGGCGTTTTGAGCGGCGGTCGAAAGCGGTTTGCGCGAGGTGAGCGCCTGATCAGCGCTTCGACGACGCGAGCCCGATCAATCCGGCGAGCGTCGCGATGATGCCGCCCGCGATCAGAAAGATGGTCTTGTTGGTCGGCGCGCCTGTGAACACGCGCGACACGTCGTTGCTGAACGAATGAAACGACTGGCCGCCGAAGTACAGCAGCACGACGCCGCCGACGATCAATGCGAGCGAAATCGCTTTGGTCATGAACAATCCTCTTCGATGGATGAAAGTGGCCGAAGTCTATGTGACCGACACCGCCGAGTCTAGGCTCCGTCCCGCAATCTGAGCAACTGCAGCCTGCGCGGCGATTGGCTAACATAGCGTGCTGGTCGGTCGCCGCGCGATGGCACGCTGTGTACCGGGCGCGTCGGGTTGCTGGAACCGTCGCTTTGGTACCATGTTTGATACCGGTATCAAAACGTGGTGTCGGCACACTGGAAAACCAACGCATCACCATTAAGAACCCCCTTCACGCGATGCGCACCCATGCATCGCGGACTTCACTCCTGTTTTCGACAAGGACTCCATCAATGGCTTACGAAGCAGCTTCAGCACGCTATTCGGACATGCAGTACCGCGCTTGCGGCAAGTCAGGTCTCAAACTGCCGGCGCTGTCGCTTGGCCTGTGGCACAACTTCGGCGACACCACGCCTATCTCGACGCAACGCGAAATCCTGCGCACATCGTTCGATCTCGGCATCACGCACTTCGACCTCGCGAACAACTACGGCCCGCCGTACGGCAGCGCGGAAACGAACTTCGGCCGCATCTTCAAGGACGACTTCAAGCCGTACCGCGACGAACTGCTGATCTCGTCGAAGGCGGGCTGGGACATGTGGCCCGGTCCGTATGGCCAGGGCGGCGGCTCGCGCAAGTACATTCTCGCGAGTCTCGACCAGAGCCTGCAACGCATGGGCCTCGACTACGTCGACATCTTCTATTCGCACCGTTTCGACATCGACACGCCGCTCGAAGAAACGGCGGGCGCGCTGGCGAGCGCCGTGCAGCAGGGCAAGGCGCTGTACATCGGCATCTCGTCGTACTCGGCGCAAAAGACGCGCGAAATGGCGAAACTGCTCGCAGAATACAAGGTGCCGCTGCTGATCCATCAGCCGTCGTACAACATGCTGAACCGCTGGATCGAACAGGACCTGCTCGGTGCGCTCGAAGAAACCGGCTCGGGCGCGATCGCGTTCACGCCGCTCGCGCAAGGCCTGCTGACGAACAAGTATCTGAACGGCGTGCCCGACGATGCGCGCGTCAACAAGGCGGGCGGCGGCTCGCTGAAGCAGGAGCACCTGAGCGCACAGAACATCGAGCGCGTGCGCAAGCTCAACGACATCGCGCAGCGCCGCGGTCAGAGCCTTGCGCAGATGGCGCTCGCGTGGACGCTGCGCGATCCGCGCGTGACCTCGGCGCTGATCGGCGCGAGCAAGGCCGAGCAGGTGCGCGAGAACGTCGCGGCACTGAAGAACCTGTCGTTCACGGCGGAAGAACTCGCGGAAATCGACCGCCATGCGACGGAAGGCGGCGTGAATCTGTGGGAAAAGCCGTCGACGGATCAGCACATCTGATCCACGTACTTGCACAGGACCGCCGAGCAGATTTGCCCGGCGCAAAAATGAAAAAGCCGCCTGTGAAGGCGGCTTTTTTATCGAGCGTCGCAAGCATCGCAAGACGGCGATTCGGCGTTCGTCACGGGCGAAGAGCGGGCAGTTCGCTAGACGAGAGCGGGAAGACCTTCGACGAGCACGACTGCAAACACGACTCCGAGCAGCGCGCCTAACACGCGCAATGTGTTGTGCCTGAACTCGGTTTTGCAGGGCAGAGCGCCGAGAAAGAGAGCCCCGGCCAGTGCCATCGGGATGACCAGAATGAAATCACCGATCGTGAAATAGTGCATGCTCGTCTCCTATGTCGACGGGAGTTGGCGCTTTAGCGCCTACTCCCGTCCCATGCACGGCGGTCGACGGGAGTTGGCGCTTTAACGCCTTGCTCCCGTCCCATGCAAGGCGGTCGACGGAAGTTGGCGCTTTAGCGCTTACCGTGGTCCCATGCAAGATGGTTGCATTTGTACTCGTTGGACGCGCGGCGTCGAGATCGATCCACTGCATGCGGCGCGCCTGCAACGAGTATAGGCGACGGTGTCGAGGCAATGTGCGCGATGCGGCGCATACGCGCGTCTGTCCCCGGCGCGGCAAATCAAAGCGGGACAAGGCTCGGCCCGCCGTATCCGCCGTCCGCGCGCTCCCTTGCATTGCGTGCCTTTCTCTTACACGGGCCTTTCTGAATATGCGTTTTGCCTGTCGAATGGGCGGCGCGGGGCGCTTCTAAAATCGATTGCGTTCGTCGCGTGCGCGGATCGGCTGATGCACGCCCGTCACGCTGCGCCGACGCGTTCGCGTGCGCGCAGGCGAGCCGACGCGAGGATGCCGACCGCCAGCAGTCCGCCGACGAGCACCGCGACGCCCGGCCACGCGTACGCGGTCCACACGCGCCCGCCATACGATCCGACGATGCTCGACCCGAGGTAGTACGCGAGCAGATACAGCGCGGCCGCCTGGCCCTTCGCTTCCTTCGCGATCCGGCCGACCCAGCCGCTTGCGACGGCATGTCCGGCGAAGAAGCCGAACGTCACGCAGGCGATGCCGCACGCGATCAGCGTGAGCGATTGCGTCGTGGTCAGCAGCAGGCCGCACAGCATGACGACGATGCTGCCGATCAGCACGCGTCCGCGTCCGAAGCTGTCCGCCATGCGGCCCGACCACGGCGACGCGACGACGCCCGTCAGATACACGACGAAGATGCCGCCGATGGCAGTCTGGCTCAGATGGAACGGCGCCGCGAGCAGCCGGTAGCCGATGTAGTTGTAGAGCGTGACGAAGCTGCCCATCAGCACGAACGCCATCAGGAACAGCGGCGGCAGGCCGGGGCGCGCGAGATGCTTCTGCAGCGCTGCGCGATGATGCGAAAAACCGAGCCCGCGGCGCGGCACGAAATGGCGCGACGGCGGCAACAGCGAGCGGAACGCGAGCATCGACAGGATGCCGAGCACGCCGATCGTGCCGATCGCGACGCGCCACGAGAACAGATCAGCGACGACGCCCGTGATCACGCGCCCCGCCATTCCGCCGATCGCCGTGCCGCCGACATAGAGGCCCAT
This sequence comes from Paraburkholderia phymatum, assembly GCF_038900715.1. GTDB lineage: Bacteria > Pseudomonadota > Gammaproteobacteria > Burkholderiales > Burkholderiaceae > Paraburkholderia > Paraburkholderia phymatum_A. The sequence continues at coordinate 28,464 of NZ_JAYMRZ010000033.1, forward strand.
CGCGAGACCCAGGCCGTCCGGGTGCACTTCCTCCGCGAGATAGGCCATCGCGACAGCGGGCACGCCGCCGAGCGCGAGCCCTTCGAGCGTGCGCAACAGCAGCAGCGCGTGCCATTGCGGCGTGAAGGCGACGGCGAGCGTCAGCAGCGACGACGCCGTGAGCGAAGCAGTCATCAGCCGATGACGGCTCCATCCTTCCGATACGAAGCCGGCGACGAAGATCGCGAGCGCAAGCGCCGCCGTCGTCACCGACAGCGAAAGACTGCTTTGCGCGGGGCTGACATCGAACGACGTGGAGAACGCGGGCAAGAGCGGCTGCACGCAGTAAAGCAGTGAGAACGTCGCGTAGCCGGCGAACAGCAGCGCGAGACTCGCGCGCCAGTACGCGCGCGTGCCGCGTTCGAGATACGGCACGCCGTTGGCAGAGGAAGGGGATGAAGCGGATGAGGATGAAGCAGCGGGCCGACTCGGGTCCGACGATGCGGTCACAACAAAACTCCCGGAAACGATGACACACGACGCGGAAAACGCGCAGAGCACGCGCTGGAACGCGTGCAAAGGTTCAACGATACGCTGGTTGAGCGGTCGACGTCGTCGAGCCGGGCGGTCCGGTTCAGGTGTTGAACGCGCGCTAGCCGGGCGCCACGTTTGATGCGTCCGGCGCGCTTGCGGGCTGGCGGGCGGCATCGGGATGCGTGAGCTGCTCGTCGGTGGGCAGCGCCGACGCATCCCAGCCGCCACCGAGCGCCTTCACCAGTGCGACGCTCGCGGCCATCCGGCGGCGCGCGATCGAGACGGCTTCGCGCTCGTTGGTGAGCGCCGTCGTCTGCGCGACGACGACGTCGAGATACGTGATCGCGCCGTTCTTGTAGCGGTTCGTGACGATCGCGAGCGATCGTTCCGCCGCCGCGACGGCGTCGTTCTGCGCCTGCGCTTCCTGTTCGAGCACGCGCAACGCGGCGACGTTGTCCTCGACCTGGCCGAACGCCGTGAGCACCGTTTGCCGATACTGCGCGACGCCTTCGTCGTAGTTCGCCTGCGCTTGCTCCTTTTGCGCGGCGCGAGCGCCGAAGTCGAGCAGCGTGCCCGCGAGCGTCGGCCCGAGCGACCAGAAGCGGCTCGGCGCAAGCAGCCACTGGCTGAAGTTGGTCGCTTCCAGCCCGCCCGTCACCGACAGGATCAGGTTCGGAAAATACGCCGCCGTCGCCACGCCGATCTGCGCATTCAGATCGACGACATGCCGTTCGGCGGCGGCGATGTCGGGCCGCCGCTCGAGCAGCGCCGACGGCACGCCGACGGGCGCGATCACCGGCACAGCGACGAGCGGCGCGACGGGCACCGAGAACGTCGACGGCGTCTGGCCGATCAGGATCGCGATCGCGTGTTCGAGCTGTGCGCGCTGCACGCCGAGATCGATCGACTGCGCCTGCGTCGTGCGCAATTGCGTCTGCGCCTGCGCGACGTCGGCATCGGTGGCGATGCCGCCCTTGTAGCGGTTCTGCGTGAGATCGACGGCCTCCTTGTACGCGGAGATCGTGTCGTCGAGCAGTTGCCGTTCGCGGTCGATGCCGCGCAGTTCGAAATAATCGGTGGCGAGTTCGGCTTGCATCGACAGCAGCGCGCTTTGCGCATCGGCGGCGCTGGCCTGCGCGCTCGCCTTCGCGCCTTCCACGCTGCGCGACACGCGGCCCCACAGATCGGGCTCCCACGTTGCGTCCGCGCCGACGATCCAGTCGTCGAGCGTCCTGCCCGCCGACGACTTGAACTTCACGTTCTCCGACGAACGCGCGCGTGAATAGCCGCCGCTTGCAGTGACGACGGGGAAGAACTGCGAGCGGAACTGCGCAACCTGCGCGCGCGCCGCGCGAAAGCGCGCCTGCGCGGCCTGCACGTTCTGGTTCGCGCTCGCGACCTGCTGTTCGAGCGCGTTCAGCGCGGGATCGTCGTAGACCTCCCACCAGGCGCTGCGGATCTGCGTGTCGGCGGGCTGCGCGTTCTTCCAGCCGCTGCCTTCGAGTTCCTTGTACGTGACGGCCGTCGCGGCGGCGGGCCGCTTGTAGTCGGGGCCAACCGTGCATGCGGCGACGACGCTCGCGCCCGCGAGCACGAGAACCGTTGAACGGAGACGAATGCGCCGCTTGTTCATTCCTGCGCCTTCGCCGACTGCTCGCCTGCGCCCGAACTGCCGGCCGCACCCGAAGCACCTGATGCATCCGATGCACCGGCAGCGCCGCTCGCCTTCGGATGCACGACGCGCACCGATGCGCCATCGACGATCGAATCCTGCGGATTCAGGATCACCAGTTCGTCGCCCTTCAGGCCCGATGCAACGGCGACGCGCGTGCCGTAGTCGGTGCCGAGCGCGACCTTGATGAGTTTCACGTGCTGTTGCGCGTCGACGGTCGCGACTTTCACGCCGTCGGGGCGGAACAGAAACGCGTTGCCCGGCAGCGTGAACGGCGCAGCCTGCGCGCCCAGGGCGAAATGGACCTGCGCATACGCGCCCGGCAGCAGATCGCCGCTGCTGTTGTCGACGTCCACTTCGACGAGCATCGTGCGCTGCTGCGGATCGACGGCGCCCGACGCGCGCGCGACCGTGCCGGGATAATGCTTCGACGGCGATTCCGTCAGCGTCAGATACGCGGTCTGCCGCGCCTTCACCTCCTGCGCGTAGGCCTGCGGCACGTTCACGTAGACGCGCAGCCTGTCCGCCTGCGCGACATGGAACAGCTCCTTCGCCGGACCGCCCGCGCTGCCCGCATCGATCAGCGCGCCGACGTCGACGTTGCGCGCCGTCACGATGCCGTCGAACGGCGCGAAGACTTTCTGGAACGACTGCGTCTTTTCGAGCCGCGAGACGTTGAAGCGGGCGGCATCGAGCGTGCCTTTCTTCGCGAGCATATCGCCGACCTTTTCGTCGGTTTCCTGCTTCGAGACGGAATTGCTCTTCAGCATCTCCGTCCAGCGCTCAGCGGTGCTTTTCGCGAGCGCGTAATTCGCTTCGGCGTTCGCGAGATCGGCGCGCGCGGCCTTCAATTGATCGTCGACTTCGGGCGTGTCGATTTCCGCGAGCAGTTGACCCGCTTTCACGCGCGCGCCGATGTCGGCGTACCACTTCTTCAGATAGCCGTTGGTGCGCGCGTAGATCGGCGTGTCGAGAAACGCCTGCACGTTGCCGGGCAGCACGAGGTCGAGCGCCGCCGTCGACTTCTGCGGCTGCACGACTTCGACGCTCAGTTGCGCGGCATGCTGCGCGTCGCGTTCGAGCGCGGCCTGCGCGTCGTGACGCGACCAGATGCCCTGCGCCGCGAGCGCGATCACGACGATGGCCGCGCCTGCCGCGATCCAGCGTGTGCGTTTCGATGAGGCGCGCGGGCGTTCCCCGTGCGGCGCGGACTCATCAGGACGTTTCCCTTCCATCGGCACTCCAGATCCTGTGCTTGGCATCGTTGTTATGGCTGCGGCCGCATCACTGCGGTCGGTGGATGACGTGCGCGGCCGCGCGTGCGCGCCGGTCCGACAGCCGTCGATAGATCATCGAAAACACCACGGGTACGAACACGAGCGTCGCGAGCGTGCCGATGGCGAGGCCGCCGATCACTGCACGCCCGAGCGGCGCGTTCTGCTCGCCGCCTTCGCCGATGCCGATCGCCATCGGCACCATGCCGATCACCATCGCGAGCGCCGTCATCAGCACGGGGCGAAAGCGCGTGAAGCCCGCTTCGATCGCGGCGCGCGTCGCGTCGCCATGTTCGAGCAGCCGCTCGCGCGCAAAGCTGATGACGAGAATCGAGTTCGCCGTCGCGATGCCGATACACATGATCGCGCCCGTCAACGAGGGAATCGACAGCGTGGTGTGCGTGAGGAACAGCATCCAAACGATGCCCGCCAGCGCGCCCGGCAAGCCCGTGACGATGATGAACGGATCGAGCCACGACTGGAAGTTCACGACGATCAGCAGATACACGAGCACGATCGCGAAGATCAGGCCCGCAAACAGGCCGGAGAACGAATCGTTCATCGTCTGCACCTGGCCGCGCAGTTCGATCGTCGAGCCGTTCGGCAATTGCGCTTTGGTGTCGGCGATCGCTTTCTTGATGTCGTCGGAAACCGCGCCGAGATCGCGGCCGTCGGCGGTGCCGTAGATGTCGATCGTGGTCTGCGCGTTGTAGTGCGTGAGCACGGCGTTGCCCGACGTGCGCTGCATCGTCGACAGCGCGCCGAGAATGTTCGTGTGGCCGTTCGCGTTCAATGGAATGTTGGCGAGCGATTGCAGCGAATCCATCGTGTATTGCGGCGCTTCCGTGATCACGTTGTAGCTCACGCCGTTGCGCGGATTGAGCCAGAACGTCGGCGTCGTCTGCTGGCTGCCGGATAGCGTGATGAGCAGATTGCTCGCGATGTCGCGTTGCGAGAAGCCCGCCTGTTGCGCGCGCGTGCGATCGATGTCGACGAAGATGCGCGGCAGGTCCGAAGGCTGTTGAATGCGCGCATCGGCGAGGCCGGGGATTGCGCGCAGCTTGTCGAGCAGCATGGCGGCGAACGCGCGATTGCCCTGCACGTCGCGGCCGACGATCTGAATGTCGATCGGCGACGGCATGCCGAAGTTCAGCGTCTGGCTGACGATGTCGGCGGGCAGGAAAGCGAACTGCACGCCGGGGAATTCGTCGGTGAGCGTGCGGCGCAGCTTGCGCACGTAGCCGGCTGTCGGGTGATGGTCCGGGTTCAGACTGATCAGCACGTCCGCATCCGACGTGCCGATCGTGCCCGTGTTGCTGTACGACAGGTTGATACCGGATACAGGCAAGCCGATGTTGTCGATGATCGAATGCAGTTCGCCGGGCGGAATCAACTGGCGGATGCGCGTGTCGACGCGATCCGTGACCACGGCCGTTTCCTCGACGCGCATGCCCGTTTTCGCGCGCAGATGCAACGCGATCGTGCCGGCATCGACGGAAGGGAAGAAGTCGCGGCCAAGGAACGGCATCAGCAGAAGCGACAGGCCACAGCACAACAGAAAGACCGTCACGAAGATGCCGGGCCGCGCGACGCGCGCAACGAGAAAGTCGCGATAGCGCTCGCGCACGTTCGCGAAGCCGCGCTCGAACGCGAGGTGAATGCGCATGAACGGATTGCGCGTGTTCGAATGATGGAAGTCGGCGGGCCGGTGGTGATAGCGCAGCAGGTATTTCGCGAGCGTCGGCACGAGCGTCCGCGAGAAGAAGTACGACGCGAGCATCGCGAACACGACGGCTTCCGCGAGCGGAATGAACAGATAGTGCGCGACGCCCGTCAGCAGGAACATCGGCACGAACACGATGCAGATCGACAGCGTGGACACGAGCGTCGGAATCGCGATCTGATGCGCGCCGTCGAGAATCGCCTGTTCGAGGTTCTTGCCCTGTTCGAGTTGATGACTGATGTTCTCGATTGCAACGGTCGCGTCGTCGACGAGAATACCGACGGCGAGCGCGAGCCCGCCGAGCGTCATGATGTTGATCGTTTCGCCGAGCGCGGAGAGCGCGATGATCGACGTGATCATCGACAGCGGAATCGACACGGCGATGATCAGCGTCGCGCGCCAGTTGCCGAGGAACAGCAGGATCATCAGGCCCGTCAGGCACGCGGCGATCAGCGCCTCGCGCAGCACGCCCTGCACCGATGCGCGCACGAACAGCGATTGATCCGCGACGGGGTCGATGTTCAGCGACTCGGGCACGAGATTGTGCAGCGCCGGCATCATGTTCTTGATGCGATCGACGATTTCGAGCGTCGACGTGTTGCCGCTCTTGTTGATCGTCAGCAGCGAAGCGCGCTGCCCGTTCACGCGAACGATATTCGTCTGCGGCTGATAACCGTCGCGCACATGCGCGACATCGCGGATATAGATGGTGCCGTTCGGCCCCGACTTGATCGGGATGTTGTTCAGGCCGGCGAGCGAATCCGGGCTCGAATTCATCTGCACCGAGTATTCGGTCGAGCCGATTTTCGCGGTGCCCGTCGGCACGATCAGGTTTTGCGCGGTGATCGAGTTGACGACGTCCATCGGCGACAGGTTGCGCTCCTGAAGCTTGCGCGAATCGATGTCGACCATGATCTGCCGCTGCTTGCCGCCATAAGGCAACGGCGCCGACGCGCCCGGGACCGTCGCGAGCTGCGTCTTCAGGAAGTTGTTACCGTAGTCGAACAGTTCCTGCTCGGTGAGCGATGGCGACGACAGCGAAAGCCGCAAGATCGGCACTGTCGATGCGTTGTAGCGCAGGATGAACGGTGGCGTGATACCGGGCGGCAGTGAACGCAGTTGCGATTGCGACAGCGCTGTGACCTGGGCGAGCGCCTCGCTGATGTTCGCGTGCGGCTGGAAGAAGATCTTGACGACGGCGATGCCGTTAAGCGAAGTCGATTCGACGTGCTCGATATCGTTCACCGCAACCGAGAGCCCACGCTCGTAGTTCAACACGATGCGCCGTTCCATCTCGTCGGCGGGCAATCCGTTATAAGTCCAGATGACGGACAGCACCGGGATGTCGATGTTCGGGAAGATATCGGTAGGCGTGCGGAGGATCGTCAGCGGGCCGATGATCAGCAGCAACAGCGCGAGGACGACGAACGTGTAGGGGCGCCGCAGCGCGAGACGAACGATCCACATGAAGGTGCGGTCCGGTGAGGGCGGGGAGCGGCTGCTTCTGGTGGCAGCGAGCGTTGCGCGAACGACAGCCCGGCCGGGCGTGCGCGACAGGAATATAACGCGTATCGTAGCTTACATCGACATTTTTGAGACGGGTGTGCGTCGCGGTTTATGATGACCCTGTTACGAGAGGTTACAGTCAGGGTTTCGTAAGTCGAATCGACCGAACGGCGGCCTCGCGAGGCGTTAGTTTTTACTTTGCCAAAGTGCCCAAACAGGCAACAATGGACTCCGGTCCGCATCAGGGTGTCCGATGCGAAGGCTCGGAGGAGCGCTTCGTTTTTCGAATCAGGTGCGCGTGCAACCTTTCACATGTTGCGGCGCTTTTATCAGCACATTGACCGGCGCAGTCCCGAACAAGCCGGCAATAGGGAGGACGGGGAAATATCATGCAAGTCGGTTCTATTGTTCGATCCGTGCATATTGCCGTGCCACAAGGCGCGCGCGGAATCGTGATGCGCATCCTGGGCGACATGGCGATGGTGGCGTGGTACGCCGGCGAGCCCGGAACATCGAAGCAGCTGAACACGGAACCCTTTTTCCTCGAGGATCTGATCGATACGGGCGAATTCGTCCGTCCCGCAGGCGCGCAGATACATTGATCGCGGGCGACTGACTCGCCACTTTTCGTTTGTAGCGATGCGCGTCCGCACCAGGTGTGTGGCGCGACGCCAGTCACGCTCGTGCCTCTCCTGGCGCTCGTCTTTGCGCGCGGCACGGCGCACAATGCGGGCATGATCGAAGACACTCCATTTCCGCAGGACGGCCACGCCGTTCCCTTCGCCCGGCTCACGCCGGAAGTCGTGCTCGACGCGCTCGACAGCGTGCTCGATACCATCGGCGTGCGCACCGACGGGCGCATGCTGCCGCTCAACAGCTACGAGAATCGCGTCTATCAGGTGGGCGTCGAGGATGGGCCGCCCGTCGTCGCGAAGTTCTATCGTCCCGAGCGCTGGACAGACCAGGCGATTCTCGAAGAACACGCGTTCGTCGCCGAACTGGCCGCGCGTGAAATTCCCGCCGTGCCTGCGCGTGCATTCGATGGCCGCACGCTGCACACGTTCGACAGTTTTCGCTTCTCCGTCTTCGAACGGCGCGGCGGCCGCGCGCCTGAGCTCGATCGCAAAGACACGCTCGAATGGCTGGGCCGCTTTATCGGGCGCATTCACGCGGTCGGTCAGACGGTCGACTATGCGGCGCGTCCGGTGCTCGACATTCACAGCTTTGGTTACGAGCCGCGCGAGTATCTGCTCGCGCAAGACTTCGTGCCCGCCGACGTGCGCGCCGCGTGGGAAGCGGCTGTGAATCTCGCGCTGGAGGGCGTCGAGCGCGCATTCGAAGCGGCGGGCGACGTGCGGCGCATCCGCATGCACGGCGACTGTCATCCGAGCAACGTGCTGTGGACGGACGCCGGCCCGCATTTCGTCGATTTCGACGATAGCCGGATGGGCCCCGCCATTCAGGATCTTTGGCTGCTGCTGCCGGGCGAGCGGAAAGAAGCGTCGCGCGCGCTCACCGATTTGCTCGCGGGCTATGAAGACTTCTGCGAGTTCGATCAGCGCGAACTGCATTTGATCGAAGCGTTGCGGACGTTGAGGCTGATTCACTACTCGGCGTGGCTCGCGCGCCGTTGGGACGATCCGGCGTTTCCCGTCGCGTTTCCATGGTTCAACACGCAGCGCTATTGGGAAGACCGCATTCTCGAATTGCGCGAGCAGATCGGCGCGATGCAGGAGGGGCCGCTCTGGCCCGTGTGACTCGCGTGCGCAATCCGCGCGATTGAGCAAAACGCCTTTCTATGTAATGATAGTCATTCTCATCGGAAAGGCGTCGCCAGCTTTTTGTCATCTTTCTCCTCGGTGATCGCCAGCCAGCCTTTCGATGATCGCCCTGCTTCGTCCCGCGCATTGGCCGCCGCCGTCTGACGGACGGTGAGCGGATGCGCGCCGGGCATCCGTCTTTCCCGTCCGGAACGACACTTCCCATTTGCAATTGAATGCGTTGCCGCGCGCCGGCGACGTGCGACCCGTTTTGCCAGGAGCCGACTTGAACGCGCCCGAATCGATCGAACTCAAGCCTGCCGCGCGTGCCGGCGTCATGCCTGAAAGCGTGCACCCGATGGACGCCGACGAACTCGCCGCGCGGCGCCAGCGCTCGCGGCGCGCGAACTTCATCAAGTGGCTGCGCAAGGTGCACGGCTGGGTCGGGCTATGGGGCGCCGTGCTCGGCTTGCTGTTCGGCACGACGGGGTTTCTGCTGAATCATCGCGGCGGGCCGCTGAGAGTGTCGTCGGGTGAGCCGCAGGTGGAGCAGTTGCAGATCGCGCTGCCGCAGCGCAGCTTCAAGTCGCCCGCCGATATGGCGCGCTGGCTGAAGGACGAACTGCATATCGACGGCAAGCCGGGCAAGCCGCGCCGTGAGCCGGCGCATCCTGTCGCCTGGGGCGACCATAGCGCGATGCAGCCGGAATTCTGGCAAGTGGGCATTGCCGGGCCGCATCAGAACGTGCAGGCAGAGTACTGGGTAGGCAACGGCTTCGTGTCGGTGAAGCGCACGCAGAACTCGTTTCTGGGCACGATGAACAACCTGCACAAGGGCGTGGGAATGAGCGTCGGCTGGGTGCTGCTCGTCGATACGATCGCGGGCAGTCTCATCCTGCTGTCGCTGACGGGCGTGCTGCTGTGGACGGAGTTGAACCGGCGTCGGACGGTAGGCGTTGTGCTGGTGCTTGGATCGATCGTGGCGGTTGCGGTGTGCGGGTTGATGTGACGAGTGGGCGCGTGTTTGTCGCGCGCGTTTAGTCGTCTTGAGCGGGCTCGCGCACAGGTTCGTCGAGTTGCGCGAAGTTAGTGATCCGCACCTCGCCTTCGGGAAAGCGCGCGATGATTTCAAGTTCGCCGCCGAGCGCGTGAATATGATCGCGCAGCGTCGAAATGTACATATCCGTGCGCTGTTCGAGTTTCGCGATGCTCGGTTGCTTGATGTTGAGCCGCTTCGCGAGCGCATCCTGCGACAGACCGCGCGCGTGACGCAGTTCGTGCAGAGGCATTTCGGCGCGGAGTTTGTTCGCCAGCGCCTTTGCGCGAGCACGCGATTCAGGCGACATGCTTGCCCGCAGTTCTTCAAATTTTCTCGCCATCTCTTGTTTCTCCATGCGCTAGCTGCATGAGATGCAACCGATAAAGAATTTCCGCTCGCGGTACGTTCTGTTCGTACCAACGGTCATGCCCTGTCTTGTCGCCGCCAGCGAGCAGGATGGCGACGCGCCGTGGGTCGAACGCGTACAGCACGCGATACGGTCTGCCGCGATGTTGAATTCTCAACTCGCGCAGATTGCCGAACTGCGAGCGAACGATCCGGCTCGAATGCGGGAAGGACAAAGCCGGACCACATTCTTCGAGCAAGCGGACCGTCGCGTCGACGGACTCCTGTTCTGCCTCTCGCAACCCTTCCCACCAGGTTCGAAATGCATCGGTGTACTCAACGTCCCATGGCATCGAAAATATAGCCCCCAAGGAATATTCCGTCAAGGGAATAATGACGGCTGCTGACCTGTTGCGACGCGAGCACGAAGCTCGCGTCGGCGGTCCGCAGAAATTCGATGCTAGGGATCAGGGCGGCCCGGCGACACTCAGCCGAATGGCCAATGCCGGGCAAGAGACATCGACCGCGAACGACACCTTCTCTCGCGGCCGAACAAAGAAAAAACTAATCCGGAATGCTACAGGCTGCTCCGCCGCTTGCCGCGATCTCACGCGCGGCCTTGGCGCCTTCGACTTGCAGCAAGGTCGGCAGCGATACGCCGTTCTTCGCTGCCGTCACTTCGGCAAGAATCGACACGGCGATTTCAGGCGGTGTCCTGCTGCCGATATAAATCCCGACCGGCCCATGCAGCCGCGCAAGTTCCGTTCCAGTGAGATCGAACTCTTTCAGCCGTTCGCGCCGCGCCGCGTTGTTGCGCCGAGAGCCCAACGCGCCTACGTAAAACGCAGGTGTTTTCAACGCCTCCATCAAGGCGAGATCGTCGAGCTTCGGGTCGTGCGTAAGCGCGATCACTGCGCAGCGCTCGTCGAGCTTCATGTCGAGCACGGTATCGTCAGGCATCGTGCGGACCACTTTCGTGCCCGGCACGTCCCACTCATCCGTGTACTCTTCGCGCGGATCGCACACCGTCACCTGATAGTCCAGCCCCACCGCGATATTGCACAGATAACGCGACAGTTGCCCCGCGCCGATCACGAGCATCCGGTAACGCGGGCCGTGTATCGTCAGCAGGCGTTTGTCGTCGAAATCGACGCCATCGGTCGCCTGCGCGGGCCCCAGGCTCGCGACGCCCGTTTCCATATCGAGCCTGCGCGCAACGAGACGCCCGGCTTCGACGGCTTCACATAGTTCGGCGATACCGCTCGCTTTCTTCAACGGCTCCAGCACGAGCTGAATCGTGCCGCCGCACGGCAAGCCGAAACGATGCGCCTCTTCCGCCGTGATGCCGTACTTCATTGCTTCGGGTTTCGTCTGCTCGATGCCGCGCTGACGCACGCGATCGATCAGGTCGTCTTCGATACAGCCGCCCGATACCGAGCCAACCACCGCGCCATCGTCGCGCACCACGAGCATCGCGCCCTCGGGACGCGGCGATGAGCCCCACGTCTTCACCACCGTCACGAGAAGCGCGCGATGTCCCTGATCGAGCCAGCGCGCGCTGCTCTTCAGGACTTCGAGATCCACGCTGTCCATGATTTCTTCCTCTTCGGTTCTTCGCCTTCGGCACTGCCACTACCGGCGGCTTCGCCGTCAGCGGCTTCACTTACAGTGTCGCCCGAGTCGCCGGTTTGTGCTTGCGCCGCGCCACCGCCGCCCGTCACCTGCTCGCCGAAGCGTCTGAAGAACTCGCCGGCGAGCTTGCGCGCCGCGCCGTCGACGAGCCGCGAGCCGATCTGCGCGAGCTTCCCGCCGACCTGCGCGTGGGCCGTGTAGGTGAGCTTCGTTGCGTCGTCGCCGTCGGGTTCGAGCGTCACGTGCGTCTGTCCTTTGCCGAAGCCTGCCGCGCCGCCCTGGCCTTCGAAAACGATCGTATAGGTGTGAGGCGCGTCGATATCGGTGAGTTCCATGCGGCCCTTGAAGCGCGCTTTCACGGGACCGACGGCCGCGCTCAGCGTGACCGCGTACGCGTTGACGCCATCGGGTTCGATGCTGTCGCAGCCGGGAATCGACGCACGCAGGATCTCCGTGTCGTTCAGCGCGTCCCATGCCTGCTGCTGCGGCACCGGCAGCGTGTAGGTTTCGGTCAGCTCCATGACGTTGCTCCTCCAGATAGGGCGGCGCGCGCGGCGTCGCGAGGCGCGCGCGTCAATTGCGCGAGATCGCGGCCGAACGCAGCCAGGCTGTCGAGATTGTGAACAGGCTTGTGGGCATCGACGAACGGCAACATCGCCTGGACGCCGCGCGCTTTCGGCGCAAACTCGCTGTACCGCAGCAGCGGATTGAGCCACACGATCCGATGCGCAAAGCGGCGCAAGCGGGCCATTTCTGCTTCCAGCACGTCGATCGCTTCGTGATCGAGGCCATCGGTGACGAGCAGCACGGTCGCTCTGCCCGTTAGCACTCTGCGTGCCCAGCGCCGGTTGAATTCGGCGAGCGCCGCGCCGATCCGCGTGCCGCCCGACCAGTCGACGACCTGATCCGCGAGCGCCGCAATCGCCACATCGGGGTCGCGTTCCTTCAGCGCGCGCGTCGCGTTCGTGAGACGCGTGCCGAACAGAAACACCTGCAAGCGTTCGCGCGATTGCAACAGCGCATGACAGAAGTAAAGCACGGCGCGCGAATAGCTGCTCATCGAGCCCGAAATGTCGAGCAGCAGCACGAGCGGCGGCTTGCGCGCGACGACGGCGCGATACTTCCACACGGTCCAGTCGCCGCCCGCGCGCACCGCATGCCGCGCGCTTGCGCGCAGATCGGCATGCGTGCCGTGCGACGCCGCTTTCAATCGACGAGTCGGCTCCATCGCGAGCGGCAAACGCTGCGCGCGAATCAGATGGCGCAGCGTGCGCCATTCATCCGCTGTGAGCGTGTCGAAATCGCGATGACGCAAGCGCTCTTCGGCGCTGAACGTCACGTGCGCGTGCAGTTCGAGCTTGTCCTTGTCGTCGGGTTGCGCGGCCTGCTTGCGCTGGTTGGCGTGATGGACGGCGAGCGCATCGGCGAGCCGGTTGTTGCGCTTCGGCGGCGGCACGCCGCTCGTCGCTTTGGGCAACAGCAGTGCGCGCAGCTTGCCTTCCCAATCGGGATCGCGCCAGAAGAGATCGAACGCGGCATTGAACAGCTCGCGCTCATCGGGCGCGCGCACGAGCAGCGCAGCGAGCGCCGCGCGCACGTCGTCGCGGCGATCGAGATCGATGAAGTGCAGCGCTTCGAGCGCATCGACGGCCTGCGCCGGCGACATCGGCAGGCCCGCGCCGCGCAACAGCCGCACGAAGTGCACGACGTTGCGCGCGAGCGTCGGTGAGCCGGGATCGCAGTCGGGCATCATCGGCGCTACTCCGTCGCCTCGAGACACTGCTGGATCTGCGCGGCGTCGAAACGCGCGAGATCGTCCTGATACTTGAGCAGCACGCCCAGCGTGTTCTGCACCGATTGCGGATCGAGTTCCGTCACGCTGAGCGCCGCGAGCGCGCGGCACCAGTCGATCGTTTCGGCGATGCCGGGCGCCTTGAACAGATCCATCCCGCGCAGACGATGCACGAAATCGACGGCACGGCGTTGCAGCGCTTCGCCCGTCTCCGGCGCGCGCGCCGCGACGATCGCCAGCTCGCGTTCGCGCTCGGGATAACCGATCCATTGATACAGGCAGCGGCGCTTCAACGCATCGTGTACTTCGCGCGTGCGGTTCGACGTCATCACGACGAGAGGCGGATGTTCGGCGCGCACCGTGCCGTATTCGGGAATCGATACCTGGAAGTCCGACAGCAGTTCGAGCAGGAACGCCTCGAACGGCTCGTCGGCGCGATCGATCTCGTCGATCAGCAGCACGCGCCGCGCGCCCGGATGGTTTTCATCGGGCAACAGCGCCTGCAGCAGAGGGCGCTTCAACAAGAATTCGCCGCGATACAGCGTGCTGTTGTCGGGCTTTTCGCCGGCCGCTTCGGCGAGGCGCAACGCCATGATCTGCCGCGGATAGTCCCATTCGTACAACGCACTCGCCGTATCGAGCCCTTCGTAGCATTGCAGCCGCAGCATCGACGTGCCGAGCATGCCCGCTGCCGCCTTCGCCAGCTCCGTCTTGCCGACGCCCGGCTCGCCTTCGACGAAAAGCGGCCGCTCCATGCGCAGCGCGAGATAGAGCGCGGTCGCGAGGTCGCGGCTCGCGTAATAGCCCTGGCGCGTGAGCAGCGCGAGTGTTTCGTCGATCGAAGCTGGCTGCATGGTTCTCCCGGGCGCGTCGGCTCGCATGGCTCAAACAAACGACGCCGATAAACGAAATGGCCCGGACGCGCCGGGCCTCTGCATGCTCAAACGCTTTGCGGCGACACGTGCCCGCTAGCCCAACGCCGTTCGCACCGCACGCGCCGTCAGCACCGGTATCAGATGCGCGCGGTAGTCGGCGCTCGCATGCAGATCGGTGTTGAGGTCGTCGGGTGCGATCGTCACGCCGCGCGCGGCCGCTTCGGCGAAGTTTGCGCTCAGCGCACTCTCCAACTCAGTCGCACGGAACACCGATGGCCCCGCGCCCGTGATCGCGACGCGCACGCCGCCCGCCGTCTTCGCGACGAACACGCCCGTCAGCGCGAAGTGCGAGGCGGGATTCTTGAACTTCTCATACGCCGCTTTTTCCGGCACGGGAAACTCGACGGCGACGATCAGTTCATCGGCGTGCAACGCGGTCTCGTACATGCCGACGAAAAAGTCGGCAGCGGGGATGCTGCGCCGGTCCGTCACGACGGTTCCGTCGAGCCCGAGCACGGCGGCGGGATAGTCCGCCGCCGGATCGTTGTTCGCGATCGATCCGCCGATCGTGCCGAGCGCGCGCACCTGTTGGTCGCCGATATCGCCGGCGAGCAGCGCGAGCGCGGGCAGCACGCGCTGCACGTCCGCGTTGTTCGCCACGTCCGCATGACAGACAGCCGCGCCGATCGTCACCTTCTGGGGCTCGACGCGAATCTCCTTCAGTTGCGGAATGCGCGTGACGTCGATCAGCTTCGACGGCTGCGCAAGACGCAGACGCATCGTCGGCAACAGGCTTTGTCCGCCCGCCAGAAACTTCGCCTCGCTGTCGGCGGTCAGCGCGGACACGGCGCTCTTCGGATCGGCTGCACGTTGATAGTCGAATGAATACGAATACATGTTGGCCTCCGCTGTGAGCGCTTATGGACGTGCCTGCGCGTTTTGCGCAGCGTGGATCGCGGACCACACGCGATGCGGCGTGGCGGGCATCTGCAGGTCCTCGACGCCGAGCGGCGCGAGCGCGTCGATGATCGCGTTGATCACGGCTGGCGGCGAGCCGATCGCGCCCGCTTCGCCGCAGCCCTTCACGCCGAGCGGATTGTGCGTGCATGGCGTGCCTTTCGCGGTCTCGACGGTGAACGACGGCAGATCGGACGCGTGCGGCATCGCGTAGTCCATGTACGAGCCGGACAGCAGCTGGCCGGTTTCGTTGTCGTACACGCAGCGCTCCAGCATCGCCTGGCCGATGCCCTGGCCGAGACCGCCATGCACCTGGCCTTCGACGATCATCGGATTGATCACGTTGCCGAAATCGTCGACGGCCGTGAAGCGCTCGATGCGCGTCTCGCCCGTATCGACGTCCACTTCGACTTCGCAGATATACGCGCCCGACGGATACGTGAAGTTCGACGGATCGTAGAACGCGCTTTCGTCAAGACCCGGCTCGAGCTTGTCGAGCGGATAGTTGTGCGGCACATAAGCGGCGAGCGAGACGTCGGCGAATGTCTTCGTGCGGTCCGTGCCCGCGACGCGGAACGTGCCGTCCTTGAACTCGATGTCGTCGGCCGATGCTTCGAGCAGGTGCGCGGCGATCTTCTTCGCCTTCGATTCGATCTTGTCGAGCGCCTTCATGATCGCCGAGCCGCCGACGGCAATCGAACGCGAGCCATACGTGCCCATGCCGAACGGAATGCGCCCGGTGTCGCCGTGCACGATCTCGATGTTGTCGAGCGGCACGCCGAGGCGGTCGGCCACGACTTGCGCGAAGGTCGTCTCGTGGCCCTGGCCGTGACTGTGCGAGCCGGTGAAGACGGTGACGGAGCCTGTGGGGTGCACGCGTACTTCGCCTGCTTCGAACAGGCCCGCACGCGCGCCGAGCGCGCCCGCGATGTTCGACGGCGCGAGGCCGCATGCTTCGATGTAGCACGAGTAGCCGAGACCGCGGCGCTTGCCGTTCTTTTCCGATGCCTGCCGGCGCGCGTCGAAGCCTTTCACGTCCGCGAGTTCCAGCGCGCGGCTCAGGCACGCTTCGTAATCGCCCGTGTCGTAGGTGAGGCCGACCGGCGTCGCATACGGGAACGAGCGGATGAAATTGCGCCGGCGGATTTCGGCGGGCTCGATGTTCATTTCGCGCGCGGCCGTTTCGACGAGCCGCTCGACGACATACGTCGCTTCGGGGCGGCCCGCGCCGCGATACGCATCGACGGGCACCGTGTTCGTGAACACCGCTTTCACTTCGGCGTAGATCGCGGGCGTCGCGTACTGGCCCGCGAGCAGCGTCGCATAGAGGATGGTCGGCACGCTGGAGGCGAACGTCGACAGATACGCCCCCATGTTCGCGATCGTATGCACGCGCATCGCGAGGAACTTGCCGTCGGCGTCCATCGCGAGTTCGGCTTTCGTCACGTGATCGCGGCCGTGCGCGTCCGACAGAAACGCTTCGGAACGCTCGGCAGTCCACTTCACCGGACGGCGGATTTTCTTCGAGGCCCACGTCAGCGCGACGTCTTCCGCGTAGAGGAAAATCTTCGAGCCGAAGCCGCCGCCGACATCCGGCGCGACCACGCGCACTTTCGATTCCGGCAGCGACAGCACGAACGCCGCCATCAACAGCCGTTCGACGTGCGGGTTCTGATTCGCCACATAGACGGTGTAGCTGTCGTCCTGCTGCGAGTAACTGGCGTTGACCGCGCGCGGCTCGATTGCGTTCGGCACGAGGCGGTTGTTGACGATGTCGAGCGTCGTCACATGATGGGCGTTCGCGAACGCGGCATCCGTCGCCGCCTTGTCACCGTGGCCCCACGTGTAGCAGGTGTTGTCGGGCACTTCGTCGTGCACGGCGGGCTGGCCGGAATCGGCGGCGTGCGCGGTGTCGACGACGGCGGGCAGCTCGTCGTAGATCACGTCGATCAACTCGGCGGCGTCTTTCGCCGCTTTCACCGAATCGGCAATGACGAGCGCGACCTGATCGCCGACGTGGCGCACTTTCGTATGCGCAATTACCGGGTGCGGCGGCTCGTTCATCGGCTTGCCGTCGACGCTGTGTATCAGCCAGCCGCACGGCAGGCCGCCGACGTTTTCAGCGGCGAGATCGGCGCCCGTGAAGATCGCGACCACGCCGGGGGACTGCCTGGCCGCTTCGGTGTCGATGCTTTTGATGTGCGCGTGCGCATGCGGCGAGCGCAGGAACACGGCGTAGGTCTGGCCGGGCAGAACGATGTCGTCGGTGTACTGGCCGTTGCCCGTCAGAAAGCGATAGTCTTCCTTGCGCTTGACGGGCATGCCCACCATGCGTTGCGTATCGGGTGCGTTCATGGCGGGCTCCTCAGGCGGTCGCGCCGGCTTTCATGCCGGCCGCGCCCTGAATGACAGCCTTGACGATGTTGTGATAGCCCGTGCAGCGGCACAGGTTGCCGACGAGCTGACGACGCACGTCGTCTTCAGTGAGATCCGGATTCGCTTCGGCGAGCGCGGTCGCGCTCATCACCATGCCCGGCGTGCAGAAGCCGCACTGCAGGCCGTGGCATTCGCGGAAAGCCGCTTGCATCGGATGCAGCTCGCCGTTCTTCGACAGTCCTTCGATCGTCGTGACCTGCTGGCCTTCGGCCTGCACGGCGAGCATGTTGCAGGACTTGATCGCGCGGCCGTTCAGATGAACCGTGCACGCGCCGCATTGTGCTGTGTCGCAGCCGACGTGCGTACCCGTCAACCGCAACTGTTCGCGTAGAAACTGGACAAGCAGGGTGTGTGGTTCGACGTTCGCGGTGACGGGTGAACCGTTCACCGTCAGACTGATGCTGATCGCCATGAACTGTCTCCTTGGGGACGCCCTTGGAATGAGCCCCGGATGGGGCGAAACCGGCTCGGGCCCGCGTTCACTACCTACCGCCTGCCTGCTGTGAGGGTCCGGTTCGGTTGGTGCTTTTATCTTTGTGCCAAAAAGTAAAACACAAAAAAGGGTAACAGGCTATGGGGCGAGCCGCACAGGGAATGACAGATCGTTGAGTTTGAGAAGATGCTGCGGTGCACGTGCTTCCATTGCGCTTGCGCCGTTGCGCCTGGGGCGTGGAGCTTGCGCGGCACGCGCCCCGATTGACGGCTGCACGCGTTGACGCCTGAAATGCAAAACGGCACGCCGCGCGTGCCGTTTCGTTCAATACGCCTTTGCCTTTTTATTGCTCTGGCGGCGCGAGCGTATGCAATCAATGCTGACCGTGCGCCAGTTTCGAATGGCGGCGCGAGTAGCCGAAGTACACGAGCATGCCGATCACGAGCCAGATCATGAACGCGATCCACGTGACGGCGCTCAGGTTGATCATCAGGAACAGGCACGACGCCACGGCGAGCACCGGCAAGACAGGCACACCGGGGCAGCGGAACGCGCGCGGCAGGTCGGGGTGCGTGCGGCGCAGGACGAGCACGGCGATCGACACCATCGAGAACGCCGCAAGCGTGCCGATGTTGATCAGCTCGGCCAGCACGTTGAGCGGCACGAGTGCGCCGATCAGACCGAAGACGATGCCGACGAGCCACGTCGTCGCGAACGGCGTGGCGAAGCGCGGATGGACTTTCGACAGTCCAGCGGGCAACAGGCCGTCGCGCGACATTGCGAAGATCACGCGCGTCTGGCCGTATGCCATCACGAGAATCACGGTCAGCATGCCGAGCACGGCGCCGAGATCGATGAAGCCGGCGACCCAGTTCTGTCCCGCGACCTGCAACGCGTACGACACCGGGTGCGAGACGTTCGCGAACTGCGCGGACGGCACGATGCCCGTCACGACGGCGGCCACGGCGACATACAGCACCGCGCACACGCCGAGCGACGCGATGATGCCGATGGGCAGATCGCGCTTCGGGTTCTTCACTTCTTCCGCCGCCGACGACACCGAGTCGAAGCCGATGAACGCGAAGAACATCACGGCTGCCGCGCCGAACACGCCGTTCCAGCCGTTCGGCATGAACGGATGCCATTTTGCGGGCGTCACATGGAACGCGCCGACGGCGATCACCAGCAGCACGACCGTTACCTTGATCGCGACCATCAGGTTGTTTACGCGTGTCGATTCGCGCACGCCGACGGACAGCAGCGTGGTGATCGCCATCATCACGAGGAAGGCGGGCAGGTTGAAGAGCGTCTCGTGGCCGGGCAGCGCGCCGGGCGCGGCCGTCAGCGCGACCGGCAGCGAAATGCCGAAGCCCGACAGCAGCGATTGCAGATAGCCGGACCAGCCGACCGACACCGCCGACGTCGCGAGCCCGTATTCGAGCATCAGATCCCAGCCGATGATCCACGCGGCCAGTTCGCCGAGCGTCGCGTATGAATACGTGTAGATGGAGCCGGCGACGGGAATCGTTGACGCGAATTCGGCGTAGGCGAGCGCCGCGAAGCCGCACGCGATGGCCGCGATGATGAACGACAGCATCAGCGCCGGGCCGGCCTGCACGGCGCCCGTGCCCGTGAGCACGAAGATGCCGGTGCCGATAATGGCGCCGACACCGAGAAAGGTGAGGTCGAGCGCGCCGAGCGCTTTCTTCAGGCCGGCGGCCTGCGCGCCGGCGATCATGTGCTCGACGTTCTTCTTACGAAAAAGGGACATCTGGCGGGGTCTCCTGTGAAGCACGCGTGTGGGCGCGGCCAATGTCGGGAAAACCCGCAATTTTAGCGGAAGTGGACTAGCTAACCCTTTCTGCCGTGCAACGGACGCGCGCGACGTGCGGTCGCGGCATGGCGTCGCGCTGCGTTGCGTTGTGCTGCGCCGGCGTGCGATCGATCAGGCGGTCATCGCCGGATTCAAGTCGACGAGGCGGTTGCTCATCACATAGAAGGTGAGTTCGGCGTTGTTGCGCAGCTTCATCTTTTCGAGCAGCCGCGTGCGGTACACGCTCACCGTTTTCACCGACAGCGACAGCGCAACCGCAATGTCCGTCAGCCGCTTGCCCGACGCGAGCATGCACAGCGTCTGGTATTCGCGGTCCGAGAGCTTTTCGTGCGGCATCTGCTCGCCGTCATACGAAACATAATCGGCGAGCGCTTCGGCCATCGCGGGGCTCACGTACTTGCGCCCTGCCGCGACCTGCTGGATCGCGGCGATCATCTGCACGGTGTCGACCGTCTTCGACAGATAGCCGGCCGCGCCCGCCTTCAGCGCGCGCACCGCGTACTGGTCCTCGCGATACATCGAGAACATCAGCACGGGGATGCGCGGCACCTTGCGCTTCAGGCGCTTCAACACCTCGACGCCATTGATGTCCGGCAGCGAGATGTCGAGCAGGATCACGTCGTACACGTGCTTTGAGGCCTGCGCGAGCGCTTCGGCGCCCGTCTGCGCCTCGTCGACTTCGTCGGCGACACCCCGGTCGATCAGCAGCTGCCGCACGCCCTCGCGAACGACGGCGTGATCTTCGGCAATCAGAATGCGCAAGCTCATGAGGAAATATCGGTATTCACAGACGGATTGCAGTGCGCCGCGCGCGCGGGCGCGATGCGTTGCCGAGCAGCGCTTTCCACGCGAAACGGGCCTGCACGGTGGTGCCGCGCGGCTGACCGACGGGAGCGGCCGCAACGCGCAACTCGCCGTCGAACGCATTGCAGCGCGCGCGCATGCCCGCGAGGCCGAACTGGCGCTCGTCCAGGCCAGCGTGCGGCGGAATGCCGACGCCGTCGTCGATCACGACGATGCTCAGATGGGTGGGAGTGGATTCGATGCGCATGTCGGCGCCCGCCGCGCGCGCGTGCTTCGCGACGTTGTTGAGCGCTTCCTGCGCGACGCGGAACACGGCCAGCGACGCGTCGGCGCAAAGGCGCGTGAGACGCGCATCGGCGGCGCACACGAAGCTCATGCGCAGGCCGGTGCGCGCGGCGAAGCTGTGGGTCCAGTGCGACAGCGCGTTCACGATGCCTTTGTCGAGTGTCGGCGCGTTCAGGTCGGCGACGGCGTGCTGGGCGGCTTCCGTCACGGCGTCGAGCGAGCGCTGCGCCGTTGCGAGCGCGGCCGTGCATTGCGCCGGCGCATCGGCGGGCAGCCACGTTTCGACGCCGGCCAGCGCGAAGCGCGCGGCCGTCAGCTCCGCGCCGACGCTGTCGTGCAGTTCGTGCGCGACCTGGCGGCGCGTGGCTTCCTGCGTGCGCGTCAGTTCGGCGGCCAGTTCTCGCACGCGCGCCTGCAGACGCGCGACTTCATCGCGCGATGCCGCCGGCGTAACGGGAGCAATCGGCTTGCGGGCGGCGCGGGAACGGCTCGCGAGACGCTCGGACGCACGCTGTTCCGGCTGCTGCGCGTCGCCCGCGAGCGCGGCCGCGCTGTGCGCATGCATCGGGACGACGGTCGACGTATCCATGATCCCGCTCACGAAACGGATGCGCCGAAGCGCCAGCCCGATACCGACAGCACGTAGACGAAAGAACGCATGCGAACCTTGATCCCCCAGATATGTCCGCCGCGTCACGATCCGCGACGGAAAAACGCTACGCTTTGACGTAACGAAATTTACATTCTGTAACAAAAAGACGACAGTTTTGTTAATAGTCTGTCAAATGGTGCTGCGTTGCGATCATATCTCAAAAAAAAGAAAAAATGGCCGCCTGTAGGGTTTTGCCGCGTATTTTTCACGCAGTGGATTATGTCGGCGAGCATTTGTGTCAGACAAATACCTACAAGGAAAATGGAACGATCGCCATGAAATTTGTAACTGCATCCGCATAGCCGACCCGGTTGCCGTGCGTGACGCACGATTCGCGAGCCGTTCCGCGAGAGGAAAGCGGCGCGCCAAAAGAAAAACCGGAGCGCGAAGGCTCCGGTTTCGGGTGATGCGGCTCATGCGGCCGCGACGAAGGGTCGCGCCGCGGCTCGTTCGGCTAAATGCTTAACCGACGAACGCCTTTTCGACGACGTAATGGCCAGGATTGTTGTTGCTGCCTTCCTGGAAGCCCATGCTGTCGAGCAGTTCACGTGTGTCGCGCAGCATGTGCGGGCTGCCGCAGAGCATCACGCGATCGTTTTCCAGCGAGAAGTGCGGCAGGTCGAGGTCTTCGAACAGCTTCTTCGTTTCGATCAGGTCCGTGATGCGGCCGCGGTTCGCAAACGCCTCGCGCGTGACGGTCGGGTAGTACACCAGCTTGTCGCGGATCAGTTCGCCGATGTGCTCGTGCGCCGGCAGGTGATTCGTGATGTATTCCTTGTACGCCAGTTCGTCGACGAAACGGCAGGTGTGCGTCAGCACGACCTTTTCGTAGCGGTCGTAGACGTCCGGGTCCTTGATGATCGACATGAACGGCGCGAGGCCCGTGCCCGTCGAGAGCAGCCACAGCGTCTTGCCGGGCAGCAGGTTGTCGGCCATCAGCGTGCCCGTCGGCTTCTTGCCGATCAGCACCTGGTCACCCACCTTAAGGTGCTGCAGACGCGACGTCAGCGGACCGTCCTGCACCTTGATGCTCAGGAATTCGAGGTTCTCTTCGTAGTTCGCGCTCGCCATGCTGTAGGCGCGGATCAGCGGCTTGCCGTCGACTTCGAGGCCGACCATCGTGAACTGGCCATTCTCGAAGCGGAACGACGCATCGCGCGTGCAGGTGAAGCTGAAAAGCGTATCGGTCCAGTGATGGACGCTCAGGACGGTTTGTGGATTCAGGTTGCTCATGGCTTCTTCGATGGTGCGAAAACAAGGTCGGCCACACAAACAGCGAGGCCGGCACGGCAAAGGCAATGCATCGTCCCGTGTCGGCAGCGACATGGGCATGACGCGCAATCCGATATTTTACCGCGTCAGCACACCGGGCATTGCCGCGGCCGGTTGGGCGGTGAACCGGGGATCTGTCCAGCGCCGGCGCGGCTGTCGTTCAATTTTGCCGGAACGGACGACTGCGGCGCGGCTAGAGCGCACTGCTGGGATGGTACGGAACGGGTCCTGTGCCCCGGCTGCCGACCGTCGCGGGTGTTGCCCTTCGGGTCTCGCCCATCGCAGCGGGCACCGAACGACGCCCGCGTGACGGGCGCTTGCCTGCGGTCGTCGGATGACGGCAGCCGCTTTACAGGGCGCGGGTAAGCGCTATTTCGCGATAATACCGGAAACGGATCACGCACCGCAGCATTGACCCTTCTGATGAAGCTGGAACCGGGGCGCCGCGCGTGCCGTCAGCTTTCCGCCGCGAGCTTCGCGCCGAGCCCGACGAGCACCGCGCCGCACAGGCCGTCGATCGGCCGGCGCAGGCGTCGATAGCCGCGCTGCGTGCGCTCCGTCGCGAACATCAGCGCGACGCTGCTGTACCAGCTCGCCGACATCGTCGCGATCATCGCGAGCGCGACGCCGTAGAACCACATCGGCGGATGCGCGGGAAACATCGTCGCGAACACGCTGGTCCAGAATGCGCACGACTTCGGATTTGTCAGGCACGTGAGCAGGCCCGAGCGCCACGCGCGGAAATAGGCGCCACGGTCGCTTGCGGGCGGCGTCTCGACAGCTGCAGCGGCGGCGTCGCCGCGCTTCGCGCTCGAACGCAGCAGCTTGAAGCCGAACCACACGAGATAGACCGCTCCCGCGATACGGATGCCGTTGTACAGCCAGTCGATCCGCTGCAGCACGGTCGCGAAGCCGAGCATCGCGAGCGAGGCCCAGATCGTCGATGCCGTGCCGACGCCCAGCGCCGACGCCGCGCCGAGTCCGCGCCGTCCCGCCAGCGACAGCTGCGTGATCATGAAGAAGTTGGGACCGGGACTCACGAGCGCGATCAGATAGACGATGGCGATTTGCAGCAGGATCGGCAGGTAGTGATGCATGGCGACGATATGCCGCACCGGATGGCGGCGCGTTGGGCTGAAAGGGAACGACGGGAACCGCGATCTTACTCTGGCCAACGCCCGTTTGAATGCCGGCGACGCACGGAATTCAGCCCGGACTTAAACCCGGACTTCAACCCGCAGCCGGTCCCGCGCCCGCGTTCGCGCCGGTTTCCACGAGCGGGCGCTTGTGCGCGCGCTGCTTGAGCACGCGCGCTTGCAGCACGATCACGACCAGCAGGAACACGCCGCGAATCACCGACTGCCAGTACGCCGACAGACTGATATAGCCGAGCCCGTTCTCGAAGTTCAGCAGGTTGAACACGAGGCCGAGCAGCAACACGCCCGCGATCGTCATCGCGATCGAGCCTTCGCCGCCCGTCAGCAGCGTGCCGCCCAGCACGACGGCCGAGATCGCGAACAGCTCCCAGCCGACGCCTTCGTTCGGCTGCCCCGCGCCGAACTGCGCAGCGAGGATCACGCCCGCCAGCCCCGCCAGCAAGCCGCTGACCGCGTACACGGCGATCAGCGTGCGGTTGACGTTCAGGCCCATCAGCCGCGCCGCTTCCTCGCTGCCGCCGATCGCCAGCGAATGCCGGCCAAAGCGCGTGCTGCGCAGCGCGAGCCAGCCCGCGACGGCGGCGACGAGTGCGATGAGGCCGGGAATCGGCAGGCCGAACAGATCGCCCTGGCCGAAGTTGGCGAAGTTCGTATCGGACGAAATCGACACCGCGTCGTTCTTGCCGAGCAGCAGCGCGAGACCATGCGCGCCGAGGCTCGTCGCGAGCGTCGTGATGAACGGCAGGATCTTCATCCGCGTGATGATGACGCCGTTGATCACGCCGACCAGCAGGCCCGCGCCCGCACCCGCGATCACCGCGATCCAGCCGCCGTATGGACTCGCCAGCGCCGACACGACGCTTGCCAGCGCCGCGACCGTGCCGACGGACAGATCGATGCCGCCCGTGATGATCACGAAGGCCATGCCGACGGAGATCAGCGCGAACATCGAGTTGTAGCGCCAGAAAGACATGATGTTGTACTCGGACGCAAAGTGCTCGTAGCGCACGAGGCCGAGCACGATCAGCGCGCCGAGCGCGATCAGGATGGGCAGGTTCTTTTTCATCGGATCGTGTCTCGCAAGATCGTTCGAGTGCTTCAGCGCGAGCGCCGCTGCACGTACACCGCCGCAATGATGATGGCGGCCTTGACGACGAGCGCGGCCGCATCGGGGATGCCATGCGCGAGCAGTGTGTAGCGCAGCAGCTGGATGATCAGCGCGCCGATCAGCGTGCCGCCGATATACGCCTTGCCGCCCGTCAGCGCCGTTCCGCCGACCGCGACGGCGGCAATCGCGTCGAGTTCGATGCCGAGCCCGACGACGTTCGCATCCGACGACGAATTCACCGAAATCGAAATCAGCCCCGCGAGCCCCGACAGCGCCGCGCACAGCGTGTACGCGATCATCTTCACGCGCGCGGTCGGCACGCCGCTCAGGTACGCCGACTTTTCGTTGCCGCCCGTCACGAGCAGATATTGTCCGAAGAGCGTCTTGCGCACGACCCACGCGAAGAACGCGACGAGCGCGAACATCAGCAGCACCTGGAACGGAATGCCCGCCACCTTGCCGAGCGCGATCCACTGGAACGCGGGATTGTTGAACGCCTGAAGGCTGCCGTCGGTGACGACCTGCGCGATGCCGCGTCCGGCGATGAACAGCACGAGCGTCGCGACGATCGGTTGAACGGCGAGCCTTGTCACCAGAAAGCCGTTGAACACGCCGCAAAGCGCGGCGGCCAGAACGGGCAGCACGAACGCGAGCGCGATGCCGGATGGCCCGGCCATGTGCATGAAGAGCATCGGCGCGAGCGCGCCCGCAATCGCCATCGATGCGCCCACTGACAGGTCGATGCCGCCCGTCGCCACAACCAGCGTCATGCCGATGCCGACGATCACGATCGTCACGACCTGCGTCAGGTTGACGTTGAAGGTTTGCAGCGACCAGAAGTGCTGCGTGAACAGCAGATTGAAGACGAGCATCGCGAGCAGCACGACGATTTCACGCTGAATCGCGAGACGCCGTTTCTTCTTTACCGTCGACGCACCCGGTTGCGAGGCGCCGGGGGCCGTTGCGCTGGATGCCGTTGCGCCGGGCGCCGATGCGTTCGAAGCGAGCGGCGCGGCGTCGTTGCGCAGCGACTCATGAGCCATGACGATCGCCCTCCAGTGCATCGCCGATATGCGCGGACTGCGCCGCTTCCACCAGTTGCGATGTGCCCGCGCTGCCCCACGCAATTGCATCCATGATCGCGGATTCGCTCATGTGTGCGCCGTCGAGTTCGGCGACCGTGCGTCCGTCGCGGATCACGACGGCGCGATCGGCGACGGCCGTCAGCTCTTCGAGTTCGGACGCGGACAGCAACACCGCCATGCCTTCGTCGCGCAGCTCGCGCACGATCTTCGCGACATCGGCCTTCGCGCCGACGTCGATGCCGCGCGTCGGTTCGTCGAGCAGCAGCAACGACGGCTGCGCGGCGAGCCAGCGCGCGAGCAGCACTTTCTGCTGATTGCCGCCCGACAGCTCGCGTATCGGCTGATCGGGCGAGCGCAGCTTGATCCCGAGCGACGCGATGAAGCGCTCGACGATCGCCTGCTGCTTCTTCACGTCGACGACGCCGTGCTTCGACAGCGTGCGCAGACAGACGAGCGTGAGGTTGTCGCGCACCGACAGGTCCGGCACGATGCCTTCCGCCTTGCGGTCCTCCGTGAGATACGCGAGACCGCGCGCGATCGCATCCTGCGGCGACTTCAGCGCGACAGTCTCGCCGTCGATCGACAATGCGCCGCGCTCCGCCGGGTCCGCGCCGAACAGCAGGCGCATCGTTTCCGTGCGGCCCGAGCCGAGCAGGCCGGCGAGGCCGACGGCCTCGCCCGCGTGGACGTCGAGCGACACGTCGCTCACTTTCGGATGCGCAGCGAGATGGTGCGCGGAAATCGCCTTGTCGCCGCGTCGCGCGAGATTCGCTTCGCGCGTCGCGCTGTCGTCCTGCACGACGGCGGCGAGTGTGCGGCCGAGCATCGTCGTGACGAGCTGGCGCTTGTCGATGTCCTTCATCGCGCTTTGCGCGACGGTTTGCCCGTCCCGCATCACCGTTACGCGGTCGCACAGCGCATACAGTTCGTCGAGACGATGCGACACGAAGATCACCGCGCGTCCGTCGTCGCGCAGCTTGCGCACGACGCTGAACAGCAGCTCGACTTCGCGCTCGTCGAGCGACGAAGTCGATTCATCCATGATGACCATCTTCGCGTCCGACGACACCGCGCGCGCGAGTGCAACCATCTGCTGAATCGCCGTCGAATAGCTGCCCGCGGGCCTTCTCACGTCGATCTGCAAGCCGAACGATTCGAGCAGCGCGGAGGCGCGCCGCTGCACTTCGCGCCAGTCGATCAGACCGAAGCGGCGCGGCTCGCGTCCGAGAAAGATGTTTTCGGCGACCGAGCGGAACGGCACCAGGTTGATCTCCTGATAGATCGTGCTGATGCCCGCTTCGCGCGCTTCCTTCGGCGTGCGGAAGTCGATCTCGCTTCCTTCGAAGCGCACGCTGCCGCCCGAGCGACGGTAGGCGCCCGTGAGGATCTTGATCATCGTCGATTTGCCCGCGCCGTTCTGGCCGATCAGCGCGTGCACTTCGCCCGCCGCGACGGTGAGATTCGCGCCGCGCAACGCGGGCACGCCGCCGAACGAAATGTCGATGCCCTGCATGTCGAGCAGGGGCGCGCGGGCGGAAGACTGCGGAGCGTTGGAATGCGCGTCGGCTTGCGTCACGTGTGTCTCCTGTGTCGACCGGAGTTAGCGCTTTAGCGCTTACTCCGGTCCCATGCAGAGCGGTCGACCGGAGTTAGCGCTTTAGCGCTTGCTCCGGTCCCATGCAGAGCGGTCGATGGGAGTTGGCGCTTTAGCGCTGCCTGCGGTCCCATGCCGAGCGGTGAACAGAGTTAGCGCTTTAGCGCTTTGCTCCCGTCCCTTGCAGAAGCGGTCGACGGGAACTGGCGCTTTAGCGCTTGCTCCCTTTCCATGTTCAAGCGGTAGACGGGAGTAAGCGTCTCAACCGATACCTACGCTGCATGAGCCTCAACGAAGTGTCGACGGACAGTGCCGCGCGACGATGAACGGCGGCCCGTCGGCCGCGACGTCCAATGGTACGCCCGACAAAGCGAAGCGACGGCCCGTCGACCGCGAAAACGCGCGCAACGGACACGTCGCTTCGAACCCTTCCCGTCAGCGGGGCGCGCGTGCGCCTCGATGAGGCCCTGCCTGTCCGGCTCGCTGCGCGCCTCGCTGCACGGATCGGGGCGCGCGGCCGGGTCACTGCTCAACAAGCGCCAGCCGCTCGTCAAACCCGCTCAAACCCACTCATTAAACCCGCTCAGTAACCGTACTGCATGCTTTCCTGAACGTTGCCCTTGTCGTAGAAGCGGTCCGACACCTTGACCCACGTCGGAATCTTTTCGCCCTTCGCAAAGCGCTGCGCGACATCGCACGCGAGCGGGCCGAAGAATGGACTCGACTGCACGCTCGCGCCGAGTTCGCCGGCAGCGATCGCGTCGAGGCCGCCCTTCGTGCCGTCGATGGTCACGATCTGGATGTCCTTGCCAGGCTGCTTGCCTGCCGCCTTGATCGCGGCGATCGCGCCGAGCGCCATTTCGTCGTTGTGCGCGTAGACAGCCGTTACGTCCGGATGCGCCTGCAACAGCGTTTCCATCACCTGACGCCCTTTGTCGCGCGCGAAGTCGCCGCTTTGCGACGCGATGATCGACATGCCCGAATGCTTCGCGATCACTTCGTCGAAGCCCTTCTTGCGGTCATTCGCGGCGGAAGCGCCCGTCGTGCCTTCGAGCTCGATTATCTTCGCCTTGCCGCCCGTCGCCTTGATGAGCCAGTCGGCGGCGCGGTGGCCCTGGTCGATGAAGTCGGAGCCGATGAACGTGATGTAGTCGCGGCCCGCCTTCGCGACCGACTGATCGACGTTGCGGTCGACGAGAATCACGGGAATGCCCGCCTTCTTGGCCTGCAGCACGACGGGTGCGAGCGGCTTCTCTTCGCGCGGCGGGAACACGAGCAGATCGACGTGCTGCGCGATCATGCTCTGAATGTCGGAGACCTGCTTCGAGTTCGACCCGTTCGCATCGGTCATCACGAGCTGCCAGCCGCACTTCGCGGCGATGTCCTTGAAGCTCTTCGTTTCCGCGAGACGCCACGGATTGTTGCTCTCCGTCTGCGCGAAGCCGACTTTCAGCGGCGTTTTGGTGACGAGCTTCGGCAGATCGTCGGCCCGTGCCGACGCGACGCCGAAACCCAGCGCGACTACCAACAGCGATGCGGCGAGCGGCTGAAGCCGTTGCCGGCGCGAATCCCGATTGTGCGACGCCATGTCTTCCTCCAGGTACCAGTTGGATGTGTTGTGCTTTTGTGCTTCAACTGCCGCCGGCACTCCGGTGATGACGTGACCGGTCGCGCCGATTATTTCATCGCAAATTATTATTGGTCAATCACTAATAATATTACTTGCTGGCGCTTTTACCTCGGTAATTACCCTGACCGAACCGCGCTCGATCAACGGGCCGTCGAGCTTCACCATCCGGTGACGCACGGGCGCGCCCGCCGCCTGGTTCTGCACTTCCTGAAGCAGCGTTTCCACGGCCCAGCGGCCCAGCTCGTAGTTCGGCAGCACGACGGTCGAAAGCGGGGGATGCGTGTGGCGCGCGATCTCCTGATCGTCGTAGCCGAGCACGGAGACGTCGTCGGGAACGCGGTAGCCGAGTTGCTTCAGCGCCTCGATCGCGCCGAGCGCCATCAGGTCGTTCGCGCAGAAGATCGCGGTGGGCGGATGCGGCTCGCGCATCAGCGAAAGCGTGTGCTCGAAGCCCGTGCCCGAGCTCCAGTCGCCGTCGCGCACCATCTCCGGCGCGAACGGCAGATCGGCGGTGGCGAGCGCGGTGCGATAGCCCTTCAGGCGGTCTTTCGCGGCGTCCTGCCAGTGCTCGCCGTTGATATAGCCGATTCGCCTGTGCCCCGCGCGCAGCAGGTATTCCGTCGCGACGTGGCCGCCCGCGACTTCGGCGGGCACGATCGACGACTGGCCGCCCTCGCTCGTGTAGCAGTTCAGCAGCACGGTCGGCACGCGCGACAGCGCAGCGGGGAGCGTCACCTTGCGCGTGTAGACGGTGGCGTAGACCACGCCGAACACGGTCGGGCTCGCGAGCACGGCGTCGAGCACCTGTTGCTCGATGTCCGCGTTGCCGTGCGTCGAGTAGACAGCGAGCAGCTTGCCGCTCGCGTAGGCGGCATCGCGCGCGCCGTCGATGTTCACGACGGGGTGCGGACTCGTCGAGATTTCGTCGGCGAGATAGATGATCAGGTTGCGTTCGTCGGAAGACCTCGGCAGCGGTTCGCGCGGGGCGAGCCGATAGCCGAGTTCGTGCGCCGTCTTCAGCACCTTGTTGCGCGTCGCTTCGGAAAACTTCGCGCTGGTCGCGTTGTTGAGGACGAGAGAAACTGTCGATTGCGATACGCCGGTGAGCTTGGCGATATCGGTCATCGTCGGGCGGCGCTGGGTCGATTTTTTCATTGATCTGGCCGCGCAACGCGGCTTGTAGACGGGGGATGCCGCAGGCATCGTCGTGCTGACGGTAACACTAATAATATGCACGGGACAACACGCGCAAACCCCGCTTTCCGTGGAGTCGGCCCATGGCATGAACAGCCGTTTTTCAGGTGAAACTATTACTAATAATATTGACCGAAAGGCTTTGGCATGCGATTCTCGGTCGCGCGAGCCGCTTCGGCATGTTGGGACGCCGCCTTGCGCCGCAATCGTCCACGCCAACACAAACGATCATGCGCGAAGCCTTCTTCAAATCGTCTGCGGCCGACGCGGCCACCGATCTGCGCATCGACGATCCTTCGCTCGTCGTGCTGACGAGCGGCGATACGACGCTCGTGATTGCGCCGCACGTCGGCGGATCGATCGCCGCGTACTACGCAACGGTGCGTGAACGGACGTCGCAACGCGTGCTGCACTGGCTGCGCCCCGCGACGCGTGACGCAATCGCCAGACGCGATCCGCTGCGGATGGCGAGCTTCCCGCTCTTTCCGTACTGCAACCGCATTCGCGACGCGCGCTTCGAGTTCGACGGCCGCACGATCGATCTGGCCTCGCACGACGACGCATTCGCGCACGCGCTGCATGGTCATGCGTGGAAGAGGCCGTGGCGTGTCGGCGCGCGCACGGGCGCATCCGTCGAACTGCATTTCGAGCATGCGCCCGATCCGGCTGTGCGCGGCGACTGGCCGTTTCGTTATCGCGCGAGCCAGCGCATCGAGTTGCTGGGCGACGTGCTGCGCATCGCGCTGACTGCGCAGAATCTGTCGGGCGGCCCGATGCCGTTCGGCATGGGTCATCATCCGTATTACCCGCGCACCGCGAATACGACGATCACCGCGCACGTCGAGCAGATGTGGCACACCGACGACGACGTGCTGCCGACTCACCTCGGGCCGCATCCCGCCGTCGACGCGCTGAAGCACGGCATGAGCGCCGATGCGTTCGACCTCGACAACAACTTCAGCGGCTGGTCGCGCGAAGCGACGGTTGCGTGGCGGGACGAGCGTCGCCGGTTGACGTTGACGGCGGAAGCGCCGTTCGATCATCTCGTGGTGTTTGCGCCTGCGAACGAGGCAGAGTTGTGCGTCGAGCCCGTCACGAACACGACCGACTGCTTCAACGCGAAAGACAGGCAGATGCGCGAGCGCGCTGGCTACCGGCTGCTAAAGCCCGGTGAAACGATCAGTGCGCAACTCGTCTGGACGCCGCGGCGCGACTGACAGCGAAGTCCGCTTCGCAAGTCCGCTTCACGAGTCCGCGTCTATTCGACGCGCAGTCGCGCCATATACGGCAGGTGATCCGACAGCCACGCGGTTTCCTGCGCCGGCTGGATCCACTCGATGGGCTTCATTCCGCGGACGAACATCTTGTCGAGCGCGAGTGCAGGCGAGAACGCGGGGAACGTTCGGCCCGGCTCGCCGAGCAGCGTCGCCACTTCCACGAGGCCGTGTTCGCGGAAGAGCGGCACCGAATCGTTGCGCCAGTCGTTGAAGTCGCCTGCGAGCACGAGCGGGCCGTCCGGCGCTTCCTTCGAGATCCAGTGCGCGATCCAGTGCATCTGACGCAGCCTGGCCTGGCGCGTGAGCGCGAGGTGCGCACACAGCAGCGTCACCGCATGGCCGCCGAACGCCGCGCGCGCGACCAGCAGCCCGCGCCGCTCGAAACGGTGCGCGGAAATGTCCCAGCGTCCGCCGAGATCGAGCGGATGCGGCGACAGGATCGCATTGCCATGCCGCCACGACGGCTTGAACACGTTCGGCCCGAGCGCGATCTGCAAATCCAGCGACTCGGCGATTTCGGTTGCCTGGCAATGCCATACGTCGCTGTCGAAATCGCCCATGCGCGCGCCGAACGAACTGGCCAGCACGGGCGCGGGCATCCGGCGAGCCATCGCTTCCTGCAGGAAATACGCATCGGCATGAACGGACTGCACCCAGCGCTGCATCGCCTCCCACGCCTGGAAACCGAGCGGCGAGCGGCCCTTGTGCAGGTTCCAGCTCACGGCGATGAAGTCTTTCCGGTCGATGTTTTCGCGTATCAGTTCTTCGGGGTTTCGCATGCCGCGTTATCCACGTCGTTCGTTGAGTTCACGGATTGTTTGCGACGCTTGCACGCAACCGGTAGACGAGATTCGGGTCCTTGTCGACGATCGTCCATGTGGTCCAGTCGCCCGGCGGCACCTTCAGCGCGGGATGATTCGCGCTCACCTGGCGCGGCTGCGGCGGCAGTTTGCAGCCGGCGTCGGTGGTGCGCGTGCCCGGTTCTTCGAGCGTTTCCTGCGCGTCGATCGCGAACGTGACGCCAGTCGTGTCCACCTGTGTCGGCGAGACGGTCAGCGTGCGCGCGAGATCGATGCTGCCCGCCGGCACGTTCTTGCAGCCGACGTTGTTCTGCACCACGTGATGATGCGTGTCGGTGCGCGCCTGGCCGACGGTCGTCGTGCCGTCGAACGTATCGATCTGCTGGCCGTCGCGCATCACCTGCAATTCCCATTTGACGACGGCCGCCGCGGGGCGCTGTTGCGCGTGAGCCATCGGGGCCTGTGCGATCAGCGAGGTGCCGAGCAGAAGGGCGGCGAAGCTGGTTTTCAACATGAAAAGAGAGTCTCCGGAATCGCTGCGTTTCGCCAAAGCGTGCGGTGTCCGCGCGTTCTTTCTTGCGACCGCCGACCATCTTACGCTTTATCGAGATAACGGTTTTCTGACACCCGATCTGGAACCAAGGTTCAGCCTTCGGCGGTAACAGTGCAGCAGATAAGGGCGCGGACGTGGCGATTCAAGCAAGCGCCTCGCCCGCCCGTCGTTAGCAGCACACCCGCGCGGCTGCTGGCTTGCATGGGATTGCGGCGTCGTTACACTGAAATCGGAGCGGCGTCCGGGACGCTGCGGCTGCAAGTCCGGCACAACGGGGTGAAGCGATGACAACGGCAATGGTGAAACAGGAAATCGCGGTTGCATCGTTCAGCAAGGTCTACGACCTCGATCAGGTGGAGACGGCGCTGAACGAACTGAGCGAAGGCGCCAGCGACGCACTGCGTTCGACATACGAGAAGATGCTGAAGGTCGGCAATCTGCGTTTTTGCGTGAAGCCGAACCGGATGCCGTCGATCGACGATCTGATCGGCGCGCTGCCGAACTTCACCGAGCCGCTCGACGATATCCGCAAGCAGGTCGCGCTGTGCCTCGAAACGGATGACCGGCTGGAGCTGATGCCGATTTTGTTGCTCGGCGATCCGGGCATCGGCAAGACGCACTTCGCAAAGCAGCTCGCGCGGATGCTCGGCACGTCGTATCACTATGTCGCGATGAGTTCGCTGACGGCGGGCTGGATTTTGTCGGGCGCATCGTCGCAATGGAAGAACGCGAAGCCGGGCAAGGTGTTCGACGCGCTCGTGCACGGCAGTTACGCGAACCCGGTGATCGCCGTCGATGAAATCGACAAGGCCACGGGCGACTCGCAATACGATCCGCTCGGCGCGCTCTACGCATTGCTCGAACACGACACGGCGCAGACGTTCATCGACGAGTTCGCTGAGATTCCGATCAACGCCGGCCATGTGATCTGGATCGCGACCGCGAACGACGAGCGCGCGATTCCCGAGCCGATCCTCAACCGGATGAACGTCTACGAGATTCCGCCGCCGGATCGCGAGGGCTCGCGCCGCATCGCGCAGTCGATCTACGACGAGATCCGCTCGGTGCATGGCTGGGGACAGCGCTTTCCGGCGGAAATCGGCGAAGAAGCGCTCGATGCGCTGGCGCAAGCATCGCCGCGCGAAATGCGGCGCGCGATTCTGAACGGCTTCGGCTCGGCGCGCATTGCGGGCCGCGACCACATCGGCTCCGACGACATCCGCCTTGACTACAACTCGCGCCGCAAACCGATCGGTTTCTAACGGCGCCAGCGCCATTCATGCGAACGGGCCGCGCTTGCTCGGCCTTTTTATTGTTCCAATGATGAGACTATTCCACGTCGCATGAAGGGCGATTCGCGTCCGATATGGATGAATCCGGCAACAGTCAATTCCATTAATCAGGGTCGGCAACGTGATAGACGAGGACTAGACTGCGTTCATCGAAATGCGAACCGCGTTTCCAACCTCACGTCAGGAACCGATCATGAAAAAGTCTTCGCTTGTAGCGCTGTTGATCTCCGCAGTGGTCGCCGTGCCGGCTTTCGCGAGCGGCTATAGCCCGGCTCCGTCGCAAACGCCGTCCACACAGAACGGCCCGAAGACGCGCGCCGAAGTGAGGGCGGAACTGGCGCAAGCGCGCGCGAACGGCGAATTGAGCCTGAATCCGAACGCGCCCGCGTACCCGCAGCAGTTCGCGACGGGCGGCTATACGGTGCCCGTCGCGCAAGTGAATCTGCACCATCTTTTCAAACGCACAACCGCCGTGGATTGATCAACCCTGTTGTGGCGCGCGCGGAACGCCAGCCGGCGAGAGTGCGCCCGAATTCACCAGGAATGCGCGTCGTCGGCGTACACTGAGTCAAACGCGCCAGCGTTCCCACATATCGATGCCCGCAGCCAGTTCAGGCTGCGGGCATTTGTGTCTGTGGCGCGCTGTGCGATTTCGCATTGTGCATGTGAAGCGTTCGACAGCGTGCGGCCGCGATTCATACGGTGCCGCACGCTTTCGATATCCAGTTGGATGACGAGACAGAACGCGGCGCATCGAGCCGCGTCCAATGGACATGGATCAGATCGAATGTGTGGTGATCGGCGCTGGCGTCGTCGGTCTAGCCGTCGCGCGCGCTCTGGCTGCGCGTGGACGTGAAGTGATCGTGCTCGAAGCGGCCGAAGCCATCGGCGTCGGCACGAGTTCCCGCAACAGCGAAGTGATACACGCGGGCATCTACTATCCGCGCGGCTCGCTCAAGGCGACGCTTTGCGTGCGCGGCCGCGAAATGCTCTACGACTACTGCGCCGAGCGCGGCGTGCCGTATCAGCGCTGCGGCAAGTTGCTGGTCGCGACCGCTCGCAACCAGATTCCTCAACTCGAAAGCCTCATGGCGCGCGGCAAGGAAAACGGCGTGCTCGACCTGATGCGCATCACTGGCGAGGAAGCGCAGGAACTGGAGCCGTCGCTACGATGCGTCGAAGCGGTGTTCTCGCCGCAGACGGGCATCGTCGACAGCCATCAGTTGATGCTGGCGCTGCTCGGCGACGCCGAACGCGACGGCGCAATCTGCGCGTTTCATGCGCCTATCGAAGCGGTCGAGGCGATCAACGGGCGCTTTGTCGTGAAGGTCGGCGGCAGTTCGCCGACCACGATCGGCGCCGCGTGCGTGATCAACAGCGCGGGCCTGCATGCAAACGCGCTCGCGCGCAAGATACGCGGACTCGACGCGCGCCACGTGCCGCCGCTTTATCTCGCGCGCGGCAACTACTTCAGCGTGTCGGGCCACGCGCCGTTTAGCCGCCTCATCTATCCGATGCCGAACGAAGCGGGGCTCGGCGTGCATCTGACGATCGATCTCGGCGGACAGACGCGTTTTGGTCCCGACGTCGAATGGGTCGATTCGATCGGCTACGACGTCGATCCGCGTCGCGCGGAGTCGTTCTATGCGGCGATCCGCGCGTACTGGCCCGGACTTCCCGATGAAGCGCTGCAACCGGCCTATGCGGGCATTCGTCCGAAGCTGTCGGGACCGGGCGAGCCAGCTGCCGACTTCCTGATTCAAGGTCCCGCTGCGCATGGCGTGCGCGGGCTGGTGAATCTGTTCGGCATCGAATCGCCGGGGCTGACGGCATCGCTTGCGATCGCGCAGCGCGTGTGCGAAGTGAGCGGTCGTGCGTAGCTGCGAGCGGTTCGCAGAGCCAACGGCGGATTCCCCGAAGCCAACGGCCGATTCGCGGAGCCAACGGCGGATTCGCAGAGCCAACTGCGGATTTGCAGAGCCAACTGCGGATTCGCAAAACCAACTCCGCGCAAGCGCCGCTATGTAGCGATGGTGACGCCGCCGTGACACGCATCTGATCTTCATAAGCCGACCGCGCGCGATTCAACGTCCACGCTACGGATTCGCTTATGACGGGCATTTCAGGCATCACGCGCGTCGGCTTCATTGCTATGCTTGGGGACGGCTGTCATCAGAACGGCTTGATCACAATATCCACAAGAGAAACGGAGTGAGTCCCCATGAAGAATTCCCGTCGTACCTTTTTGATCACGAGCATCGGCGTTGCTTCTTCGCTCGCGCTGTCCCGCCAGGCATTCGCCGATGCGCCGAAGGTCGCCGAATCCGATCCGACTGCGCAGGCACTCGGCTACAAGGAAGACGCGACGAAAGTCGACAAGGCCAAGTACGCGAAATACGCCGCCGGCCAGGACTGCGGCAATTGCAGCTTCTTCCAGGGCAAAGCCACCGACGCCTATGCACCGTGCCCGATGTTCGCGGGCAAGCAGGTGGCGAACAAGGGCTGGTGCAGCGCATATAACAAGAAGGCTTGAGCCAGGTTCGATGGGACGCGTGACGGGCGATGCATCGCAGCATCGCTCGGCGTGCCATTTCCAGCAGATTCACAGCAGCCGAAAGAGAGCGCCCGCCGCGCAATGTGGCGTGGCGCTCTCTTGTTTTGTGAACACGCTTTTGCCTTATGAATGTGGTTGAAACGGAATGTCGTGCTCTTATACACTCGCAAGGCGTGCGCGCGGGGCCTGGCCGCCCCATTCGAATGAACTTCAATCCAACGCACCCGACGCCTTGACGAAGGCGGGAGACACGGATGTCGACAGCA
Source organism: Paraburkholderia phymatum (assembly GCF_038900715.1). Classification (GTDB taxonomy): domain Bacteria; phylum Pseudomonadota; class Gammaproteobacteria; order Burkholderiales; family Burkholderiaceae; genus Paraburkholderia; species Paraburkholderia phymatum_A. The sequence goes on from NZ_JAYMRZ010000033.1 coordinate 65,778, forward strand.
TCGAGGAGTGCATCCAGGAGCCTCAATACCCGTGCAGTCACGGCGGCCGTCATCGGTAACGCGCTCGAATGGTATGACTTCACCGTCTTCGGTTTTCTCACCGTCGTCATCGCGGAACTGTTCTTTCCCACCAGCAGCGACTATTCATCGATTCTCTTCACGACCGCGAGCTTCGGCGTTGCGTTCGTGATGCGGCCTGTCGGCGGCATCGTGCTCGGTCTGTACGCGGACCGCGCGGGACGCAAGGCTGCGCTCTCGCTCGTGATCGCGCTGATGACGCTCGGCATTCTGCTACTCGCGATCGCGCCGCCGTACTCGGCGATCGGCATCGGCGCGCCGGTTGTCATCGTGATCGGCCGCTTGCTGCAAGGCTTCTCGGCGGGCGGCGAGTTCGGCAGTTCGACCGCGCTGCTGATCGAAGCGGCGCCTTTCTCGAAGCGCGGCTTCTACGGCAGCTGGCAGATGGCGAGCCAGGCGGCGGCGCTGCTGCTCGGCGCCGTCGTCGGCGCGCTGGTGACGCGCGGGTTGTCGCCGGAAGCGCTCAAGTCCTGGGGCTGGCGCGTGCCGTTCATCATCGGGCTCGTGATCGGGCCGATCGGCTACTACATCCGCCGGCATCTCGCGGATTCCGAAGCATTTCTGCACGCGAAGCAGACCGCGCGCCGCGCGACGCTCCGTGAGCTTTTTGCCCACCATAGCCGCGACGTGCTGTGCGGACTCGGCTCGGTGATCGCGCTCACGGTTTCGATCTACGTGCTGATCAGCTATCTGCCGACCTTCGCGGTCACGCAGCTGAAGCTGCCCTATGCGGATTCGTTCACGGCCGTGATCGTCGGCAATGTGCTGCTCGTGGTGCTGTCGCCGGTGATGGGCGCGTGGTCGGACCGCATCGGGCGCAAGGGCATTTCGCTGTGGTCGCTGATCCTCACGCTGCTGCTGATCTATCCGCTCTTCGTATGGCTCGAAGCGGCGCCGAGCGTATCGAAGCTGATCGTCGTGCAGGCGATCCTGTCGATCACGCTCTCCGGTTACTACGGCCCGTTCGGCGCGCTGATGGCCGAACTCTTTCCGGCGAACGTGCGCTCGATCGGACTTTCGATCGCGTACAACTTCGCGGTGATGCTGTTCGGCGGCTTCGGCCAGTTCATTGTCACGTGGCTCATCAAGACGACGGGCTCTCCGCTTGCGCCGACGTACTACGTGATGTGCGGGCTCGCGCTGTCGATCGTCGCCGTCGCGTGCGTGCCCGCCCAGCGTCACGCCGATCTCGACGCGATGCGCAAGCCTGCCTGAGTGTCTTTGAGAATGCGTTTGCGACGGCCTAGGTTCGCGCGGGCATCAGTGGCGGCCGCCTGTCGAACCACGGACGCGCCGTCTCCAGTTGAGCCGCGAGCCGCAGTAACGTCGCTTCGCCGCCCTCGCGCGCCGCGAACTGCACGCCGACGGGCAGGCCGCGCGCATTCCAGTAGAGCGGCACGGACATCGCCGGCTGGCCCGTCAGATTGAATAGCTCCGTGCAGCCCGCCCACGCGAACGCCTTGTTCGACACATCCGTCAGCAGCTTGCGCATCAGCGGCTCGACGGGGACTGTCGTGACCGCGCGCATCTGCATTTTCTCGCCGACGGTCGGCTGCATCTCGCCGATCTTGATCGGTGCGGATGCAAGCGTTGCGCACAGGATCACGTCGTAACGCGTCATCAGATCGGCGAGTTTCGCGCTGACGCTGCGCTGCGCTTCGAGCGCCTCGGGCAGCTCGCGCTCGCCGAGCTTGCGTCCGATGTGGCCCATCGTCCACGTCGCGATTTCGAACTGGTCGCGGTTCGGCTTGCGCCCGGTGATCTGATCGGCCTTCAGCACGAGATTTTCGGCGCTCACCGACCAGATCATCAGAAACGCTTCGCGCAGCCTCGCGAAGTCGATGCCGAGCGAAACGGGTTCGATGCGATGGCCCAGCGACGCCGCGAGCTGCGCGGCATCGTCGAGCGCGGCGCGGGCGTCGAGGGACAGCGCGGGGGCGAACATCGGGTCCGTCACGAAGGCGATGTGCAGCGGCTTGCACGGCTCGCGCGTCGCGGCGAGGAAAGTGCCGGGCGCGCCCATTGGCCGCTCCGCGTTGCCGGAGGTGAGGTCGAGCAGCAACGCGCTGTCGCGCACGCTGCGCGAGACGGCGTGATCGATGCCGAGTTCGCCGGGCGCGGGCACGGCATTCGGCGGCTGGCGCCCGCGCGACGGCTTGAGTCCGAAGAGGCCGCAGCACGAAGCGGGAATGCGGATCGAACCGCCGCCGTCCGACGCATGCGCGAGCGGCACGATGCCCGCCGCGACGGCCGCGGCCGAACCGCCGCTCGAACCGCCCGGCGTGTGATCGAGACTCCACGGATTGCGGCACGGGCCGAAAAGTTCGGGCTCCGTAAAAGGCATCTGGCCCATTTCAGACGTGCTCGTCTTGCCGAAGATGTTGAGGCCGGCGGCGCGGGTCAGCGTGACGAGCGGGGCGTCTTCGGTGGGAACGTAGTGCCGGTAATGGCGGCTGCCCATCGACATGCGCAGCCCTCTGACGGGCAGCCCTAGGTCCTTGATCAGATACGGCACACCGGCGAGCGGACCGTCGCCGAGCGCATCGGCGCCCGGCGCATCGGCGGCCTGCCCATTGGCACCCGACGCAAACGCGCTGCCGTTCACGCGCTCGCGTGACGCGCGCTGGCGAGCGGCGTCGTAATCCTTCAGAACGATCGCGTTGATTGCGGGATTGGCGGCCTCGGCGCGCGCGATCGCCGTTTCGAGCAGCTCGCGCGCGCTCACCTTGCGTTTGCGCACGAGATCGGCGAGGCCGATCGCATCATGATCGAGATAATCGGCTTGCACGACGAAGGCCCCCGCCCCGTTTGGCATGTTGTTGACGACACGCGCGGGCTGCCGGTGACGTGACGCACAGACGTCAGGCGCGACGCAGCCACGTCACGCCTCTAGCGTAACTTACGCGTGGGTCGCGAGGAAAGTCAGCGTGCGGCCGTGCGCGAGCGCTGCGGAGTGCTGGTGATAGCTCGCGCGCTCGGTGCAGTTGAAGCCGTGATCGGCATTCGGGTAGAGGTACAGCTCGGCGTCGTCGCGGCCCGCGAAGCGCTCCTTCACTTCGCCGACTGCCGACGGCGGAATGCCGTGGTCCAGCTCGCCGTAGTGGAACTGCATCGGCACCTTGATCTGCGGCGCCTTGTCGAGCTGGTTCTGGATGCCGCCGCCGTAGTACGCCACGGCGATATCGAGCGTGCCTTCGGCTGCCGCCAGATACGCGAGACGTCCGCCGAAGCAGTAGCCGATGCCCGCCACCTTGCCCGTTACCTCGGGCATCGCGCGCAGCGCGGTCGCCGTTGCGCCGATGTCCGCGACGGCGAGTTCGACATTCGTCTTTTGCAGGATCTCGATGCCCCTGTCGCGGTCCGCGCCCACGTACCCAAGTTCGACGCGCGGCTGCGTGCGCCAGAAGATGTCCGGTGCGATCGCGATATAGCCGTCCTGCGCATATTGATCGACGACGTCGCGAATGTGGCCGTTCACGCCGAAGATCTCCTGAATGATGATGACGGCCGGACCCTTGCCGCTTTTCGGCGTCGACATGTACGCACCAAACGAGTCATTGCCGGTCGGAATGTCGATCCATCGGGAAGTCACGCTCACGTTGTTTCTCCTTGCATAAACGGGGATGCCGCAGTCGGGCTGCTGCTATTGAATTGCTGCTGTTGACCGCCGCCGTTCGACCGCTGCCGGCAGACAATCGTTTGCGCGCGCCCGGCCCCGAGGCGGGCGCTCAGTGTGCCATCAAAAGAAAGCGGCTGCAGCGAGCGCTCGCGCGCGCTGACGGTTGACTGACGCGCTTCGGCGACAGCGCGGCTCCCGTAAGCGGATTGAAACGCTGGCGATGGTTCGCCGGCCCGCCGCGCGGGCTTCGCAGGCGTCGATGCATGAGTCGCGCACGCGTCCACGCACTCGTATGAGGAACGCAATCCTGAATGCGCCGAATGCACGCAAGCGCCGCGACGGGCGTGAGTGCAGCGATACCGATCGGCGCGCTATGCGCAGAGTTTCACGTGGGAGCCACGGCATCCGCGCGTGCGTCGAACGCGAAAGTGCCGCTTGCACCTACACCTATATATAGCGAGCAGCGCATAAGAAAAAATGAGAACGTTCTCAGTGCTGCTTTATCACCTTTACGTTCACGCGTTATGACGGGATCGGCGCATATCCGGCGCATTAACGGACGATATCGGCAAAGCTTGAGACCCACGCTATAGAAGAAAGCCTCGTATTCCCCAGAGCCGTATGGATTGGCGCTTCCCGGGCAGCGTTGTGGCCCGATTCACGACTAAATGGGACAAACGCTATTGGTAGTGTTCCCACTTACTCAAAAAAACCCCACAAATTAATTTGATGGCCTACACTTGCGCGCAAGCGCGGGGCGCCACCTGCCACAAACAGGCTGGAACGCGTGCTTGCCAAGTGCATGAACGATGCATCCGGCGGAGTCGTCCACGGGATTTGAGCGACACGTGAAGGAAGCGGGGCACAAGGGCGATTACGTTGTTTTTGGGACCGAAATCGGAGACTTACATGAACATCAAAATTCAAAAGCTGTTGCCGATCAGCGCTGCGGCGATGCTGTTTGCAACGATGGCGACGACGGCTTCGGCCGACACCGTTGTCAAGATCGGCCATGTTGCACCTTTGACCGGGGGCATCGCTCACCTGGGCAAGGACAACGAGAATGGCGCACGTCTCGCAGTCGAGGAAATCAACGCGAAGGGGCTGACGGTCGGCGGCCAGAAGGTCACGCTGCAACTGGACGCACAGGACGACGCAGCCGACCCGCGTACGGCTACGCAGGTCGCGCAGAAGCTGGTCGACGACAAGGTCGTTGCCGTGGTCGGCCACCTGAACTCGGGCACGTCGATTCCGGCTTCGAAGATCTACAGCGATGCAGGCATCGTTCAGATCTCGCCGTCGGCAACGAACCCGGCCTACACGCAACAGGGCTTCAAGACGACGTACCGCGTCGTCGCGACCGATGCGCAGCAAGGTCCCGCACTGGCTAACTACGCAGCGAAGGGCCTGAAGGTGAAGAGCGTCGCGATCGTCGACGACTCGACGGCTTATGGCCAGGGTCTCGCAAACGAATTCGAGAAGACGGCCAAGTCGCTGGGCCTGAACGTGATGTCGCATGACGCGACGAACGACAAGGCCGTCGACTTCCGCGCCATTCTGACGAAGATCAAGGGCGAAAACCCCGACGCCATCATGTACGGCGGCATGGACGCAACGGGCGGCCCGTTCGCGAAGCAGGCGAAGCAGCTTGGCCTGCGCGCGAAGGTGCTGGCTGGCGACGGCGTGTGTACCGACAAGCTGTCCGACCTGGCAGGCGACGCAACCGACAATATCGTCTGCTCGGAAGCCGGCATGGCGCTCGAGAAGATGGAAGGCGGCGCGGCGTTCCAGGCGAAGTATCAGAAGCGCTTCGGCCAGCCGATCCAGATCTACGCTCCGTTCACGTATGACGCTGTGTACATCATCGTCGACGCAATGAAGCGTTCGAACTCGACCGATCCGGCGAAGATCCTCGCTGCGATGCCGAACACCGACTACAAGGGTGTGATCGGCGAAACCACGTTCGATTCGAAGGGCGACCTGAAGCACGGCGTGATCTCGCTGTACAACTACAAGGCAGGCAAGAAGACGCTGCTCGACGTCGTCAAGATGTAAGAGCGGTTATCGCGGACGGACAAGCGGCTCGCCGCTTTCCGTCTGACGCGAGCCGGCCGGAAGGCACTAAGAAGGCACGCGGGTTTCGACCCGCGTGCCTTTTGTTTTTCATGCGTGTCGGGCTTGCTTCGCGGGCGCGCGCCTTGCGCATCACTTTGCACGTTCGTGCGCAATGCCGGAGATATTGTCGAACGGGACATCAACGTTTGGGGGCTGTCGTGACACGTCTGATCGATGACGAATGGCGTCGCTGGATCGCCGAGAACCTGTTGCTCGACGCCGCGCCCGAAACCGTGCATGCCGTGCTCGTTCAGCACGGGTTCGAACGCGATCACGCGTCATGCGAAATCGATAGCACGCTGAAAAGCCCTTATTTTCAAGCGGGTTCGCGCTTGCGCAATCGTTTGCGTAAGCGCGAATGGATGCTTTCCGTGTATGGCGACCTGAATCGCATGCGCGCCGGAGCGGATTCCATCGAACGATGCGCGCGTCTGCCGCGCGATGCGTTTTATGAGCGGTTCTATTTCCAGAACCGGCCTGTGATCATCACGGGCATGTTCGATTCGTGGCCCGCGCGCGAGCGATGGAATTTCGATTACTTCCGTGCGCGCTGCGGCGACGCGGTAGTCGAAGTGCAATTCGGGCGCGATGCGGACGCGGACTACGAGGTCAACCAGCCGGCGCTGAAGCGCACGATGCGTTTTCGTGACTACGTCGATCTCGTCGAGCAGAGCGGCGTGACGAACGACTTCTACATGACGGCGAACAACGCGTCGCGCAACCGTGAGGCGCTCGCGGCGTTATGGGCCGATGCGCCGCCGGTTCGCGAGTATCTGGATGCGAGCGCCGCCGACGCGGGCTTTTTCTGGTTCGGACCGGCCGGCACGAAGACGCCGTTTCATCACGATCTGACCAACAACGTGATGGCGCAAGTGGTCGGACGCAAGCGCGTGCTGCTCGTGCCGTTCACCGATACCGCGCACATGTACAACCATCTGCATTGCTACTCGCAGATCGACGGCGGCGCGATCGACGTCGAGCGCTTTCCTTCCGTCCGGCAGGCACGAATGATCGAGTGCACGCTCGAGCCGGGTGAACTGCTGTTTCTGCCGATCGGCTGGTGGCATTACGTCGAAGCGCTCGACGCGTCGGTGACGATGACCTACACGAATTTTCTCGAACGCAACGACTTCGGGCAGACGTACAGCACGTTCCACGAGCTTTGATCGATCGGGACGGAGCGGCTTCCGTCGCGCGAGACGACGATGCCGCGATAAATACGGCGGACCGATGTTCCGGTCCGCCGTCCTCCCTGACGCTTCAGTTGCCGTCGCTAGTTGTTCGGTGAGGCGATGAGCTTGTCTGCGTCGCGCATCGTCTGACGTTTGAGCAAAGCCTATGCCATTGCGCGCACGGCGTGTGAGATCGCTCGGCATAGTCTGGAACCCTAACAAAAACAATGGGTTTGGTGCGATGGGCGAAATGCTTGGAGATTTGCGACGAGGTGGCGTGCCGTGAAATGTCCGCGCACGTCACGTAGCACGTTACGTGACGTAGCGCCGCACGACGCGTTGGCGAGGCCAACGAACGCGAGCGGAGGCGCTCAGATGCCGAGCCAGCGCAGCACCTTCGGCCCGATGAACGCGACGAGCGCCGCGCACAGCGCGACGACGGACAGGCCGATCGGCAGATTCGTCACCTGCGCGACGCCGCCGATGATCACCGGCCCAAGCAGCAAGCCGAAGTACGCGAGGCCCGCGACGTGCGCGAGACCTTCGGCGGCATGAATGCCTTTCACGCGCGCCGCTGCCGCGAACAACACCGGCATCATGTTGGCGAGACCGAGGCCCATCATCGTGAAGCCCGTCAGCGCGGCGACGGCGTTCGGCAGGAGCAGCGCGCCGATCATGCCCGCGCACGCGAGCGACGCGCTCGCGGCGATCAGCTGCGGCGCGCCGAAACGCGCGCGCACGGCGTCGCCGGCGAAACGCGCGGCCGCCATTCCGCCCGAGAAAGCCGCATAGGCGGCGCTGGCGACGGCGGGCGTCGACGCGACGACGTCGCGCATATAGACGGTCGCCCAGTCGTACATCGCGCCCTCGGCGATCAGCGCAATCAGTGCGATCGCGCCGAGCGCCCACAGCGCCGGCGAGCGCCAGCGGTTCGCGCGCGGCGTGTGCGCATCGGGATGCTCGGCGTGCGGCACGTGCGGCAACACGGCAGGGCACGCGGCGACCAGCACGCCCACGCTGACGAGCGACGCGAGCAGCAGATGCAGCGCGGGCGTCATGCCGTGCGCGAGCGCCGCGCCGCCGACGGCCGCGCCCGCCATGCCACCGACGCTGAACATCCCGTGCAGCGACGACATGATCGGCCGCCCGAGCGCCTCTTCGACGGCGCTGGCCTCGGCGTTCATCGCGACGTCGAGTGTCGCCATGCCCGCGCCGAAGATCGCCAGCACGACGAGCAGCATCCAGTACCACGGGACGACGAGGATCAACGCGCCGCAAGCGGACATCGCGAGTCCGCCCGCGAGACACGCGCGGCGCGTGCCAACGCGCGCAATCCACGGCGCATTCGTCACCATCGCGCCGATCGAGCCGCCCGCGACCGCGAACAGCGCGAGTGACAGCATCGCGGGATTCAGATGGAAGCGATCGCGCACCGTCGGCACATGAACGCCCCACGACGCATACATCATCCCCGCGATGAAAAAGAGCGCCATCGTCGCGTAGCGGGCGCGGTTGCGCGTGCCTACGGGCAGATTGCGGTGCGCGGCGGGCAGCGAGGCGGAATCGGACGGACGATCGGACACGGAGATCTCGGTGAATGGGAAGACAGCAGGGGGAAGCGCGCTGAAAGCGATTTTGGATTCTAGCGAAGCATCCCGTGTCGTGCCGGCAAGCCCTTGAACTAATATTGACTATCCGCGCGCGGCGCGTCTGCATCGCATCGGCTCACCATTGGATTTCGCAGACTGCCGCATCCATTCCACCGAGGACGCGCACTTGAACATCCCCGCTGACGCTCCGCTGCATCTGCTGCATCAGGCTTCGATCGGCACGCTCGCGACGCACGCGCGTCAGCCGCAAGGCTTTCCGTATCCGACCGTGCTGCCGTTCGCGCCCGACGCGCGCCACCGCCCGACCATACTCGTGAGCCGGCTCGCCGAACACACGCGCAATCTTCATTTAGACCCGCGCGCCGGCTTCCTGATCGTCCACGCACCGGACGGCGATGTGCTCAACGGCCAGCGGATCACACTGGTCGGCACGTTCGAGCACGTCGAGTCGACGCCGCCCGTGATCCACCGCTATCTGCGCTATCACCCGGACGCCGAGCGTTACCTGGTGTTGGGTGATTTCTCGTTCTGGGTGATGGCGGTCGAACGCATGCGCTACATCGGCGGCTTTGGCGCGATGGGCTGGCTGACGGCGGATGAACTCGATCCGCTCGGCCCGGTTTCGTTCGACGAAGAAGAGGGGCTGGTCGAATTCTTCGAGCGTCATCCGCGCCGGCCGCAGCATGTGCGATTGGCGGGAATCGACCGCTATGGTGCCGACCTCGAGATGGCGGGCGCGCGCAGCCGTGTTCCGTTCGAAACGCCGGCACTCGACGACAACGCGCTGTGCGCCGCATTGGAGGATTGCATCGAGCGGCTGACGGGGGCGTGAATTCCGTTCGATCGTCGGGTTTTAACCGCCGTGTAAAAGATGATTTTGCATTTTGCGACGCAAGTTCGCATGCGATGAAATGTTCCCGAGTAAATTAACTTTTGTGTTTCATGTTTTGCTAATTAAATAGAGCGTTATTCTTGGATCCGTTTTTTCAGGGAAAGAATAATAGAGCGGAGAGCGCTGACAATTGCGACGGTAGTGAAAGTTTATGAAATTGAGATTAATTAATTTCGCACGGAGTCTTTTCTCCGGTTTCTATTTCGTGTTAATCTCGCCAGCAAATTCCGAGGCATGATCACTTTCAGGACTATTCGGCGTAGACCGACGTCCATTTATCGAACCACAAGGGAACTATGTCCTCCTACAGGGAACTACTCGCGCAGCGCGAAAAGCTCGAGAAGCAGATCGAAGAGGCGAAAGCGCGCGAATATGCGGAAGTGCTAAACGAAATCAAGCAGAAAATGGCTGATTACGGCATTACTTTGGCCGAACTCGGCGGTGGTCGCGCAAAGGCAGCGAAGGCGGCGTCTCGTCCGCGCGCTGGCGTTGCGCCGAAATATCGTGATCCCGCCAGTGGAAGCACATGGTCAGGCCGTGGCAAACCGCCGCGCTGGATCGCAGGCCAGGATCGCGATAAATTTCTCATCGAGAAATAATATGACTTAATGCTCGCATCGCGAGCAATGCATTAAAGAAAACCGCAGCCCTTTTCCGGCTGCGGTTTTTTTATTGGCCTGTGATTGCCCGACTGCGCTATTGAACTTCATACGCGACGAGCAAAGCCTCACAATGAGAATGCTTCGCGTTTTGATAAGCATCTGATTTGAAAGATGTTTTTTCGTCGCTTAACAGCGGTTTCACCGAGCAGCAGGTAGAATTAAAACCATCGAACCTGCTTTCTTTCACATGCCTTCCAACGTAGCCGGGCAATCGGCGGAAAAACAGCGCGTCGCGCGCAAAAGCACTTACGTCAGCATCGGACTCAATACGGTGTTGATGTCGGTGCAGATCGTCGTGGGCGTAATTGCGCATTCCCAGGCACTCGTCGCGGACGGCGTGCATTCGCTTGCCGATCTTATTTCGGATTTTGTCGTATTGGTCGCGAATCGCCATAGCGGCGCGGAACCGGACGCCGATCACAATTACGGACATAGCCGCTACGAAACGGTCGCTTCGCTTTTTCTGGGCGGATTGCTGATCTCGGTCGGCGTCGGCATGTTGTGGCGCGCGGGCACGCGGCTCACCGATCTTCAGCACATCCCGGCCGTGCATATGAGTGCGCTGGCCGTGGCCGTGGTCGTGCTGCTGTCGAAGGAAGGGCTCTTCCGCTACATGCTGCACGAGGCGCAGCGCGTGCGTTCCGCGATGCTGATCGCGAACGCCTGGCATGCGCGGTCGGACGCGGCGTCGTCGCTGGTGGTTGCGCTCGGCATTCTCGGGAGTCTGGCCGGCGTGAGGCTGCTCGATCCCATCGCCGCGGCCATCGTCGGCTTCATGGTCGCGCGTATGGGCTGGACGTTCGGCTGGGACGCGCTCCAGGATTTGTCCGATCGCGCGCTCGACGAATCGGCCACCGCCGATCTACGCACACGGCTGATGTCGACGCCCGGCGTGCGGGACGTGCACGAGTTGCGCACGCGCAAGATGGGCGATTTCGCGCTCGTCGACGCGCACATTCTTGTCGATCCGATGATCTCGGTTTCCGAAGGCCACTACATCGCGGAGACGGCGCGCTCACGGGTGCTGGTAGACAGCCGCGTGCTCGACGCGCTGATTCACGTAGACCCGGAAAACGACGCGATCGCGCGGCCGCCCGTCAATTTGCCGCCGCGTGCAAAGATCGCCGCTGAAGTCGAATCCGCGCTCGCCGCGCAAGGGCTCACGGCGGCCACGGTGAACCTGCACTATCTGAGCACGGGTCTCGACGTCGAGGTCACGTTGCAGCCGTCGAGGCTCGGCGCGCTGGAAAGCGAAGCGCAGCAGCTGGCGCGGGTCGATCTCGATGCGCTCAAGCGCAAGCTGGGCGCGCGCAAGCTGAACGTCACGCACGCGGTCGATGTATCGACGGCCGGCGAGGAACTCGCGCGCGAGCCGCGCGGCGATGCGTGACCGTCGCCCGCGCGGCGGCGTCAGAGCGGCAATTGCGTATCGAACTTGATCTCGCGCAGCACGACGCTCGTGCGTACTTGTGCGACGGCGGGAATCTTGAAGATGCGGTCGTGCAAGAAGGTGTCGTATGCCTTGATGTCGGGCGCGACGATCTTGAGGATGTAATCGGATTCGCCCGTGGTGCTGTAGCACTCGGTCACTTCGGGGCAGGTGGCGATTTCCCGCTCGAACTGTTCGACGCCGCCTTCCGTGTGACGCGTGAGGTGAATATGCGCGAGCGCGCAGACATGGAGACCGAGTTTTTCGCGGTCGAGCAACGCCGTGTAGCGCTGGATGATGCCCGATTGCTCCATGTCCTTGATGCGGCGCCAGCACGGCGTGCTGGAGAGCCCGACCTGATCGGATATTTCCTGCACCGAACGGCGCGCGTCGAGTTGCAAAAGACGCAGGATCTTTTGAGAGAACGTATCGAGTGTCAACTGCGCCTCCGTTGTCGCGTCGCCTTTTCGTCAATGTTAGAGGCACGGAAAACGAAACGCAACCGAAGCTGCCCTTGCTGAGGGAGATTACCTAATTTCGCGCCGGGTCTTTGGCGTTTTCTGCTGAGTCGTCCCCTTCAACATCGGACAATATCAAGCTCTGACGCGCCCGCAGGTCGGCGAGCATGTTGCAAAAAAGCGCGCCTTGCTCGATCGCGTCATCGAGTGCGACATGCGTGTGCGGATGATCGTCGAACCAGTGCTTCGGAAAACGCGGCTTGATGCACTTGCGATACGGCAAACCCGTCATCGCGAACGCGAGCGTCTTGATGTCGAGCGCGGACCACGAGAACGGGCAGCGGCCGGCGAAACGCATCATGTACCAGAACATGAACGTGAAATCGAAGCCTGCGGGCATCGCCACGAACACCGGCTTGCCCGGCAACGCTTCGACCCACTCGACATACGTGACGAGCGCCGCCTCCGGCCGCTGCAAATCCTTGCGGCACGAGGCCCACGCTTCGGGCTGCGTCTTCCACCACGCTTCCTGCACGGGATGGGGCGCCGCGCCTTCGAGCAATTCGAGATTGGCCGAGAACGTGCCGATCAGCAGCTTGTCCGCCGTATAAGCCGCCGACGCGAAGCTCAGCATCGAATGCGGACCGGGAATCGGGCCATCCGCTTCGACGTCCGTGCTCACATAGATTTCCACCGTCATGCGCTGACTCCGTCCGCGACGTAGGGATTCGTGCGCCGTTCGTCGCCGAATGTCGACGTCGGGCCGTGGCCCGGGACGAAGGTAACATCGTCGCCGAGCGGCCAGAGCTTTTCGCGGATCGAGCGGATCAGGTCGCCGTGATTGCCGCGCGGAAAGTCCGTGCGTCCGATCGAGCCGGCGAACAGCACGTCGCCGACCACCGCGAAACGATGCGCGCGGCTGAAGAAGATCACGTGTCCCGGCGTGTGGCCGGGGCAGTGATAGACCTCTAGCGTTTCGTTGCCGAACGTCACTGTGTCGTTGTCGTCGAGCCAGCGGTCCGGCTCGAACGCATCGGCGGCGGGAAAGCCGAAGCGCGTGCTTTGCTCGGGTAGCTTTTCGAGCCAGAAACGCTCGTCGACATGCGGACCTTCGATCGGCACGCCGTAATGCGCGGCGAGCGTCTTCGCGCCGGCGCAATGATCGATGTGGCCGTGCGTCAGCAGCACCTTTTCGATCGACACATTCTGGCGTTCCACCTCGCCCTTGATGATGTCGAGATCGCCGCCCGGATCGACGATGGCCGCGCGCCCGGTCTGCTCGCAGACGAGCAGCGAACTGTTCTGCTGGAACGGCGTGACGGGGATCAGAGTGACTTTCATGAGTGACGGTGCGAGACGTGAAAAGCTCGATTGTACCGACCGTCGCGACACGCGCCATTGGCCGGAAAGCCTACTGGCGAATGCTCATTTTTACAGTAATAGTGAGAATTCATCGACGGAATCAGCAGGTAGGGAACACGGAATTGAGTTTTTGCTATAATGCGCGTATTGAGCGTGGGAGACCGCGCTGTCTTTTGGGTGAGCAGCCGCCGTTTCATCATATGAAACTGGAATGAACGGTGCTGATTCACCATCAAGCAAGTGCTGTCGGGTGCATCCGACGGCAAATCCAGCATCGATTGCTTTTGTCGATGCGCACGTCCTGTCCAGCCAGGTGCCACGCGCCTGCCACGGCCTCGCTGCCGTAACGCCGGATGGGGCCTACGCCGCCTTCCTGAGCGCTGTGAGTTTCCGGCGCTGAGCGTGTGAACGTTCGATGGCGGCTTGTGGGGTCTGGCTGATCTGCGGGGACAGGTTGCGTCAGACGTGAAAACTAACCGTGCGGTTGCGGCTGAATGTGCCGCGTCCGGGCTTTTGTCGTTCTGCGCCAGCGTTGCGCAGCGCGCGTCGGCCCCTTGCCGCCGGAGTCGCAAGCAAACACGCAGCCATTCGCGTGATGCGGCTCGCATTTGTATCAATTCGTATTATGAAAACTCGGCTACCCCGACGCGTTGGGAGCGTTTTTGCCTTTTTGGCACTCGCCGGCTGTGCGGTGCCTCCGGGCGCGAACACCCAGGTCAGCGGTGTGTCCGCGGCAACGAAGGACGCGCAAGCTGCGCTCGCTCCGCCGTCGTATGGTTCAGGTTTGAAAGAACTGCCGGATGCGGCAGGTCAGAAGGGCAAGCTCGCGGACGCTGAACCGCTGACCGACGGTCCCAATATCGCCGACTTCCATCAGCTGGGTCGCGCGTCCTGGTACGGCCGCGGCTTCCACGGACGCAAGACGGCGAACGGCGAGCGCTTCGACATGCACGCGCTGACGGCGGCTCATCGAACGCTGCCGCTCGGCTCGTATGTACGCGTGACCAACCCGGCGACCAACGACGCCGTCGTCGTGCGGATCAACGACCGTGGCCCGTATGCGCGCGGCCGGGTGATCGACCTGTCGTATGCGGCCGCGAAAGTCCTGCACCTTGCACGCATCGGCACGGCGCGCGTGAAGATCGAAGGGCTGACGCAGCGTGAGGCGAAGGCCGAGATGAATCAGATCCTGGCTTCGAACCAGAGCGATTCGAACGACAAATAAGATCGTCTCGTCATTGCCGGGATGGATTCGGAGACGCGATCTCTGCAATGGAGGGCTGCGTTGCGGGCTGCAAAAAGGGCTGCACTACGCAGCCCTTTTTTCTTTCAGCCGTCCTTTTTCATTGCTAGCGCGCGCGAGTACAACGCGTTACGTGATGCGCCCGTCAATGTTGCCGCGATTCTGGCCGCGCTGCTCACCGACAACTCCTCCAGCAGCAAGCCAAGCAGCGCGTCGTGATCGTGCTGGCCTTCGGCTTCGGCGGGTGCGCCTTCCACGACCAGCACGAATTCTCCACGCTGCCGGTTCGCATCTTCTTCGAGCCACCTAGGCCCTTCGGCCAGGGTGCAGCGATGCAATCCCTCATGTAACTTCGTCAACTCACGGCCAATCAACAGACGACGTTCGCCGCCAAAGGCATCGGCGAGCGCCTGCACCGTTTCGACGATCCGATGCGGCGCTTCGTAGAACACCATCGCGTGCGGATGCTTCGCGAGCGACGCGAGCGCGGCGGCGCGCTGTTTGGCTTTGGGCGGCAGGAAGCCGAGAAACGTGAACGTCGCGACCCAGTCTCCCGCCACGCTGAGCGCGGTCGCAAGCGCGCTTGCGCCGGGCAGCGGCACGACGGCGAAACCGGCTTCGCGCACGGCATCGACGAGTTTTGCGCCCGGATCGGAAATGCCAGGCGTGCCCGCGTCGGAGACATACGCGATGCGCTCGCCTGCCTGCAGATACTCGACGATGCGCTGCGCGGCCTCGCGTTCGTTGTGCTGATGCACGGCGACGAGCGGCTTCGCGATGCCGTAGCGCGACAGCAGTTGCCCTGTGTTGCGCGTGTCCTCGGCGGCGATGCGATCGACGAGACCGAGAACGTGCAGCGCGCGCAACGTGATGTCGGCGATGTTGCCGATCGGCGTAGCCACGACATAGAGCGCGGAAGCGGGATAGTGCTGCCCTTGCGCGAGTTCGGAAAGAGGAGTCATGACACGAAAGACGCAGACACACAAAACAAGGCCGACATTGTGCCACGCGCCCGCGCGCGCACGAGAGGACACGCGTGATGGAGCGGGCCGCCCGAACAACTTTTCCGATGGCGCCCGGTCCAAAACCGTCGGAGCGGCATTCGAAACGCGCGCGATGACGTTTCTTCAGCGGCAGCGCTTGCGGTTCGTCGCGCGCAATGTCGTTTGTCGTGGCGGCGAAATCGATCTCGTGATGAAGGAGCCGGACGGCGCGCTGGTGTTCGTCGAAGTGCGGGCGCGTGCGCAAAGCGGATACGGCGGCGCGGCGGCGAGCGTCGGGTGGCGCAAGCAGCAACGCATCGTGCGCGCCGCGCAGCATTTTTTGTCGGCACATGATGGCGCGATGCCGGCGTGCCGCTTCGATGTGATCGCGTTCGAGCGCGGACGTCTGCTGTGGCTGCGCGATGCTTTTCGCGCGGACGACTGCGCTGCCAGCTGTTGAAGCGCCGGAATAGTAGTGTGAGTACGATAAACTTGCGGACGCGCACGGGGCGGCGCGCTATCGTATCGGGGCGTGCCGATTGGAGCGGCCGTATGCAGTCGCGCAGGGAAGGACGAACGTCCACATGAACCAGCGTCGCCGGGCGGGTGGCGCATGCAGTACACGATAGAGAGTCGATGTCAGTCGAACGCATTCAACAACACTTCCGCGACAGCGCGGCAGTCACACTCGCAGCATTAGAAAGCCTGTCGATGCCGATCGCAGCCGCCGTCGACACGATGTTTGCCGCGCTCGCGAACGGCAACAAGATATTGGCGTGCGGCAACGGCGGATCCGCTGCCGGCGCGCAATACTTCGCTGCCGAACTGATCGGCGGCTTCGAGCGCGAACGGCCGGCGTTGCCCGCCATCGCGCTGACGACGAGTTCGTCGATCCTCAGCGGCATAGCCAACGACGCTTCGCTCGATCAGATCTTCGCGACGCAGGTTCGCGCGCTCGGACAGCCGGGCGACGTGCTGTTCGCCATCTCGACATCCGGCAATCCTGCGAATATCCTCGCCGCCATCGACGACGCGCACGACCGGGAGATGATCGTCGTCGCGCTGTCGGGCAAGGGCGGCGGCAAGATCAATGAAGTGCTGCACGATACCGACATCCATCTTTGCGCGCCGTCCGAGCGCACGGCGCGCGTGCAGGAAGTGCATCTGTTGACGATCCATAGTCTGTGCGACGGCATCGATGCCATGTTGCTCGGCGAAGAATGATTCCGAAGGAGAGCGAGTTGATGAGCGCATATCGCGTGAAGAGTACGTTTGTGAGGACCACGCTGGTGGTTGGGCTCGTCGCCGGACTGGCCGCGACGCTGCAGGGGTGCGTGCTGGCTGTCGGCGCGGCGGCGGGCGGCAGCGCGCTCGTCGCGACCGATCGGCGCACGCTCGGCGCGCAGACGGAAGACCGCGAGATTCAGGTCAAGGCGATGTCGCTGATCAGCCAGAATCTGCCGGACAATGCGCACGTCAACGTGACGGTATTCAACCGGCGCGTGCTGCTGACGGGCGAAGTGGCCGGCGAGGTGTCGAAGGCGCGCGCGGAAAGCGTCGTGCGAAGCCTCAACAACGTGAATGCGATCGTCAACGAACTGGTTATTGCGCCGGCGAGCGATTTCTCGTCGCGGAGTAACGACACGTATCTCGAGGGGCGCGTGAAGACGGCGCTGATCGCCGAGAAGGATATTTCGGCGAACAACTACAAGGTGGTGTGCGAGCGCGGGACGCTGTATCTGATGGGGCTCGTGACAGCCGACGAAGGCAATCGGGGCGCGGATGTCGCGAGCCGGGTGCCGGGCGTCGTGCAGGTTGTGAAGGTCTTCCAGTACATCCAGCCGCAGGAAGCGGTGGCGGCATCGGCGGCGGCGGCTTCGGCTGCTTCCAGTGCGCCGGCAGCCGCCGCGCAACCGGAAGCTGCGGATGTGACGTCGGGCGCGGTGCCGGATTCGTCGGTGACTTCGCGTCCGCTGGAGCAACAGTCGCCTGCGCCCGTCAGCAATTCGACGGCGGTCCATCCGGGGAGTCCTAAGGCGGTGCAATGAGATTGGGATTCTTTGTCAGGCGCGTGCTGTGCGGGGTGCTGGTGAGTTTGGCTGTGGGGGCGTTTGCGTTGTCTGCGTCCGCCGCCGATACGCCGCGCGGGCTCGCGATCGCACGAAGCAACGCGTGCATGGGTTGTCATGCGGTCGATCGGAAACTCGTTGGACCTTCGTTTCAGCAGGTCGCGGAGAAGTACAAGGGCAATGCCGGGGCTCCCGCGATGCTCGCGCGCAAGGTGAAGGACGGCGGATCGGGCGTGTGGGGCGCGATTCCGATGCCCGCTCATCCGGCGATGAGCGATGCGGATATCCGCATCGTCGTCGATTGGGTGCTGGCTGGGGCACCGGCTAAATGACGCTAGTTGCGGGATGGTGCGTTAAGAATGCACTGTGCTAGAATCGCGTGATCGTGGGGCGGTAGCTCAGCTGGGAGAGCGTCGCGTTCGCAATGCGAAGGTCGGGAGTTCGATCCTCCTCCGCACATTGCAGTAGATTCTGTCGTATTCCGCAAACCCGGCGTCCCGTAAGGGTCGCGGGGTTTTTTGTTTCCGGAACATCCGATTCGTCAATTAGCGAAGATAGATTGCGTGCTGGATTGGATTTGGTGTCGCACCCGCGCTTCACCCGCCCCAGATTATCTGGATGCACTACAGCATGACCGACAGTTCGTGCACGTGCTGCGGTCGCGGGCTGCATGCTCTTGCGCTGGAGCGTCGATGCGTCGCCCGATCACAATCTTAGAGAAGAGCAGTACCATCCTTGGCTGATCGACCGTTGGCCTCGTACGGGGTAGAAAGCACGGTTCGCGCCCGGGGTATCAGCCACCGGTCAATGCTGTGAAGAAATAGCAATCGACAAATTTAGACAGTATTTAGAAAGCTCATGCAAAGCGCACAACACCAAAGCCTGGTCGGGTTCATCTGGAATATTGCCAATAAGCTGCGCGGCCCCCTACCGTCCACCGCAGTATCGCCGCGTCATGCTGCCGCTGATTGTTTTGCGCCGCTTCGATCTGGTGCTGGCCGAGAACAAGCAGAAGGTGCTGGAGGAAAAAAAGCGTCTTGAACGCAAACGCATCACTGGCCCCGCGCTGGAGAAAGCTCTTTCGCGTATCGGCTACCACTGGCCGCAAGCAAGAGCTGTTCAACACTAGCGGCTTCACATTTGAAAAGCTGCTGGGCGATGCACCCAATATCGCGGGCAACCTTATCGCCTATATTCAGGGATTCTCGCCGCGCGCCCGCGACATCTTCGATAAGTTCGAATTTGATACCGAGATCGCAAAGCTAGATGAAGCCAACCGCCTCTACTGAGGTTGGCCCGCAAAAACGGACACCTATTCTTTTTGAAGAGGAGGTGCCGAAATGGGCAAGACTCGTACACCGTACCCGCCGGAATTCCGGGCGCAGATGGTGGAATTGGTCAAGGCCGGACGCACACCGCAGG
>NZ_JAYMRZ010000034.1:0-82720 GCF_038900715.1 Paraburkholderia phymatum
TGCGTCCGGCCCTGACCAGTTCCACCATCTGCGCCCGAAATTCTGTCGGGTACGGCGTACGAGTCTTGCCCATTTCGGCACCTCCTCTTGAAAAAGAATAGGTGTCCGTTCTTGCGGGTCAATCTCATTAGTACAGCACCATTTGCGTACACCGGAACAGCGCCATCGTCTTGCCGTTCGGATCAGTCACCGTCGCGTCCCACACCTGGGTGCTGCGCCCCAGATGCACGCCCTTCACGACCGCGCGGATCGTTCCTTCCGTCGACGTCCCGAGGAAGTTGCTCTTCAGCTCGACCGTCGTGAAATTGCGCGCGTTGTCGGGCAGATGCGCGAGGCACGCGTAGCCGCACGCGGTATCGGCGAGACCGATCACGGTGGCCGCGTGCAGGAAGCCGTTCGGCGCGAGAAGCTCGCTGCGCACGGTCAGCTCGGCCGTCAGCGTGCTTTCGGCGAGGTCGATCACGCGCACGCCCAGCAAGCCGGGCAGCGTGCCTTTCTGGCGCTCATGGAGCCGGTCGATCGTGTAATCGCTGCGCAGTTTGCTCATAATCCTGGTACTCTCGAAAAAAGGGAGGGAAGCGTCCCTCGGATGCGTAGGGACTTCGACGCGACAGGTTTTGCCGATATTATCAACGGCTGGAATAATCGGCCCACACCGAGCCAAAGCGCCCATGCCGTATCAACGGGCCGCGCAGCGCGGGCGGGCCGGAAGTCGAGCGGCAAACCGGCTGGCAGCGCCAGCCATCTTCCCGGGAGAATTCATGACGGTGATCGTGGTGGCGAATCCAAAGGGCGGTGTGGGCAAGAGCACACTGTCGACCAATCTGGCTGGCTATTTCGCGGCTGAGGGCCAATGGGTCGCGCTCGCCGATCTCGACCGGCAGCAGTCCGCGCATGCGTGGCTCGATCTGCGCCCGGAAACGCTGCCGGCCATCGAAACGTGGCACGTCGATCCGGACGCGCCTGCCAAGCCGCCCAAGGGTCTCGAGCAGGCTGTCGTCGATACGCCCGCCGGGCTGCACGGCAACCGGCTGAACGTGGCGCTGTCGCTCGCGGACAAGGTGATCGTGCCGCTGCAGCCGTCGATCTTCGACATTCTCGCGACCAAGGAATTTCTCGAGCGGCTCGCGAAGGAAAAGGCCGTGCGCAAAGGCGCGATCGAGATCGGCGTGGTCGGCATGCGCGTGGATGCGCGCACGAAGTCGGCGGACCAGCTGCATCGCTTTGTCGAGGGACTGGATCTGCCCGTGCTCGGCTACCTGCGCGATACGCAGAACTACGTGCAACTGGCGGCGCACGGCCTGACGCTGTGGGACGTCGCGAAAAGCCGCGTCGAGAAAGACCTGGAGCAGTGGCAGTCGATCACCGCGTGGCTCAACGGGAAAGGCTCGGGCGGGAAGGGGAGCGGGAAGAAAGGCTGAACGCGGCTTTTCGATCCGATAGCCGCTTCAGCCTTCGTTGCCACCTTTGTTGCCAGCCCCGTCGCTGGCGACCAGATCAGGTCCAGCTTTGCGTCGGCACGTGATCGCGGCTGCCCTTGATAGCGTTGTTTTCGTCGACGAACACGAGATCCGGCTTCCAGCCCGCCTTCAGCTCTTCTTCGTCGACGTTCGCGAACGCCGCGATGATCACGAGATCGCCCAGTTGCGCGCGCCGCGCCGCCGAGCCGTTCAGCGAAATCATGCCGCTGCCGCGCTCGCCCTTGATCGCATACGTCGAAAAGCGCTCGCCGTTGTTGATGTTCCAGATGTCGATGCGCTCGTTCTCGACGATGTTCGCCGCTTCCAGCAGGTTTTCGTCGATCGCGCACGAGCCTTCGTAGTGCAGCTCGCAGTGCGTGACCACCGCGCGGTGAATCTTCGACTTCAGCATGTTGCGTTGCATGGCTAATCCTTTGGCGTTGCTACTGCTTTGACCGCTCTGGCCGCTTGGGGCCACTTGAGGCCACTTGAGGCCGCGTTTGGCCTTGCCCTAGCGCGAACTGGCGCCGCGGTTGAGTTCAGATTTCGAGGTTGTCGATCAGTCGCGTCACGCCGAGCTTCGCGGCGGCGAGCACGACGAGCGGCGCGTCCAGTTCGTGCGCGGCAGGCGCGATCAGGTTCGAGCGCTTGCGGATCGCGATGTAGTCCGGCTTCCAGCCGCGCGAAGCCAGCGACGCCATCGCCTCCTGCTCCAGCTTCGCGAAATCGCGGCTGCCCGACAGCACGGCTTCGCGCACGCGGCCGAGCGTGACCGCGAGCATCGGCGCTTCGGCGCGCTCGGCTTCGCTCAGATAGCGGTTGCGCGAGCTGAGCGCGAGGCCGTCGGTGTCGCGCACGGTTTCGGCGGCGATGATGTCGGTGGGCAGCGCAAACTGCTCGGTCATCGCGCGCACGATCATCAGCTGCTGATAGTCCTTCTTGCCGAACACGGCGACGCGCGGCTGCACGCACGACATCAGCTTCATCACGACCGTGCAGACGCCCGTGAAGAAGCCAGGCCGGAACTCGCCTTCGAGAATATCGCCGAGGTCGTGCGGCGGATGCACGCGGTATTCTTGCGGCTGCGGATACATGTCGCGTTCCGTCGGCGCGAACAGCACGTAGACGTTTTCCTTTTGCAGCTTCTCGATGTCCGCTTCGAGCGTGCGCGGATATTTGTCGAAGTCTTCGTTCGGGCCGAATTGCAGGCGGTTCACGAAGATGCTCGCCACGACCGGGTCGCCGTGCTGGCGCGCGAGGCGCATCAGCGACAGATGCCCTTCGTGCAGGTTGCCCATCGTCGGCACGAAGGCGGTGCGGTTCTGGCCGCGCAACTGGTCGCGCAATTCCTGGATCGAGCTGATGACTTTCATGATCGGGCGGTGTTGTGAGCCATTCGGGCCGCTAACGGCGGTTGGATGGCTCGCGGTTGTCTCGTTTGCGCGAAATGTCGCGCGCTTTCGTGATATCCACGCAGAGCCGGCTGGGCCGGCTTTGAAGCCTTCAAAGCGCGGGATTGTAGTGGATTTGTTGTTGTGGTGCACCAGATCCGGGCGGGGGGTAAACGCCTGGCCTGGCGCCGGATCTCGACCCTGGTTTTGGGGCCGCAGCCGCTGCCGGGAGCGCGTCTGTTGGAGCGCCCAGAAGGCCCTGCTGCAAGTGCGCGGACGGCTACGGCGGGAGTATGACGCAACGCTCGTTCCCCGCGCCGACGACGCCGCCTGTCAGGCCGGCAGGTAAGCCAGCCGCACGTAAATCGGCGCGAACGGCTCGGCCTGCGTGATCTCGATCAACGATTCACGCGACAGCTCGAGCATCGCAATAAAGTTCACGACGACGACGGGTACGCCGCGCGTCGTGTCGAACAACTCCGAAAACTCCATGAAGCGCGCATTCTGCAGCTTGCGCAGGATCACGCTCATGTGCTCGCGCACGGACAACTCCTCGCGCGAAATCTTGTGATGCTGGACGAGCTTGGCCCGTTTGATCACGTCGGCCCACGCGGCGCGCAGGTCGTCCGTGTTCACGTCCGGGAAGCGCGGCGAGATGCTCTGCTCGATGTACACCTCGGCGCGCAGGAAGTCGCGGCCGAGCTGCGGCAACTGGTCGAGGCGCTGCGCCGCGAGCTTCATCTGCTCGTATTCGAGCAGGCGGCGCACCAGTTCGGCGCGCGGGTCTTCCGCTTCCTCGCCCGTGTCCGCCTTCTTCACGGGTAGCAGCATGCGCGACTTGATCTCGATCAGCATCGCCGCCATCAGCAGATATTCGGACGCGAGTTCGAGATTGGTCTTGCGCAGCTGTTCGACATAGCCGAGGTATTGGACCGTCACTTCGGCCATCGGAATGTCGAGCACGTTGAAGTTCTGCTTGCGGATCAGGTACAGCAGCAGATCCAGCGGGCCTTCGAAGGTCTCGAGAAAGACTTCGAGGGCGTCCGGCGGGATATACAGGTCCTGCGGCAGCTTGAAGAGCGGCTCGCCGTACAGGCGAGCGAAAGCGATGCCGTCGACGGTGTCGGGCGTCGAGTCGGTAGCGGGCGTGGCGAGCGCTGCGTCGGACTTTTCCGTTGCGGCGCGGGCCTCGTCGGCGGTGGTCACTTAGAAGTTCTGGTAGTAGACGTACGGCGTCTGTTTTACGCGCGCAGCCTGATTGGACGCGCGTTCGTCGAGGTCGATCGGCTGCTTGTCCCACAAGAGTGAGCGGCCGCGACGCTGCTCTTCCTCCAGAGTGGGCTTTTGCTGCTTCAGTTGGTTCAGGAACTGCGTGATATCCGATTGATACATGGCTCGACGTCCGTGAATGAAGGTGACGGCGCCCGAAAGATGGCCTGGAAGGCGGGGCCGCCGATGCAGAACAGGATTTTACCGCAAGCCCGGGCAGGTCAAGCGAAAAGTCAGCGGAACCGCGAGCGGTCTGTGACGTCCAAGGCGGGCACCCGTGACATGCGTCGGGCATGCGTCACGGTGCGTTTGCACGGGCTGACGTCGCGCGTTCGATAAATTGCGCGCCAGCGCCGATGTGGTCAAATAGCGGGGGTTCCCCTGCGCCTTGACTGGCCGGGTGTCGGCATTCTTCAACAAATCGTCAACAAGAGCCGGAGGTCGTGTTTGGCGGGGTGGGCCATCGAGCGGTCATGCAAACGCCGCACCGAAATCCAGGTACAAGACCGTGCCGCGATGCACCACGCATCGTATGCGGCGGCGCTGCTGCGCGCGTGCGTGTCATGCGGGCTCTGCGTGCTGCTGCTGCTGACGGCTTCGCACGCCCACGCCGCGCGCGCGAAGCCGTCGTTCAAGGTCGACGTCGAGGCGGAGCCGCGCTCGCTGCGCAAGCTGCTTGAAGAGCATCTCGACATTTCCCGCTTCGCGAAACGCGACGACATCTCCGCCGAGCAGTTCGATTTCCTCGTGACGGCGACGCCGCAGCAGGTGCGCGATCTCGCTTCGACGCAAGGCTATTTCACGCCCGTCGTGCGGACCGACGTGCGCACCGTGGACGACAAAAAAGAGGTGCACGTTTCCGTCGATCCCGGCCCGCGCACGACGATCTCGTCGATTTCGCTGTCGTTTCGCGGCCCGGTGCTGACGGAAGACCCCACGCAGGAAAACGCGACGCGTTTTGCTTTCTCGCTGCACGAAGGCGATCCGTTCACGCAGTCGGACTGGGACGACGCGAAGGACGCGGCGCTGAAGGCGCTCCAGGCGCGCCGCTATCTGGGCGCGAAGATCGCGCGCTCCGAGGCGCGCGTCGACCCGCGCACGCACGAGGCGAAACTGTCCGTCACCTTCGACAGCGGCCCGACCTTCACGATGGGCAAGCTTGACGTGTCGGGGCCGCGGCGCTATCCGGAGCGCATCGTCGAGAACGTCAATCCGATTTCGCCGGGCGAAGTCTACGACGTGCAGCGCGTGACGGAGTTGCAGCGCCAGTTGCAGAACACGCCGTACTACGCGAGCGTCGCGATCGACGTCGGCAACGATACGGAAAAGCCGCTCGAAACGCCCGTACACGTGAAGGTCAGCGAGTACCCGTACAACAGCGTGCGCGGCGGCGTCGGCTATTCGACGGACACGGGCGCGCACATTCAGGGCTCGTATTCGTATCTCGACACGTTCGGCGCGGCGTGGCCGTTTTCCGTCGCCGGGCGGCTCGACCAGATCCAGCAGTACGGCGAGGTGAAGCTCGCGATGCCGCCCGGACGCCGTGGCTGGACCAATAGCGCGATTGTGTCGTACACCAGCACGGACGTGTCCGATACGCGCATCTACAGCCTGCGCGCGGGCGTGCAGCGCACGCGCACCTCGCAGTACATCGACTACGCGTACTCGATCCTGTACTACCAGGACCGGCTGGACCAGAACATCCAGGCGCCGACGACGAGCCGCGCGCTCGTGCCCGCCTGGTCGTGGACGCGCCGCAATACCGACGATGTGCTGTTCCCGCGCTCGGGCAACCTGCTGCACGTCGAGGCGGGCTTCGCGGTAAAGGGTTTCCTGACCGACCAGACCTTCATTCGCGGCTATGCGCGCGGCCAGCAGTACGTGCCCGTCGGCGTGCGCGACCTGATCCTGTTCCGCGCGGAGCTGGGCGGCGTATTCACGAGCGGACCGTCGAGCGGCGTGCCGGCGTCGCTGCTGTTCCGTGCGGGCGGCTCGAATTCGGTGCGCGGCTACGGATATCAGAGTATCGGTAACAACGTCGGCGGTTCGATTCTGCCGACCAAGTACCTGGTGACGGGCACGTCCGAGTATCAGCACTGGTTCAACCGCGACTGGGGCGCGGCGGTGTTCTTCGACATCGGCACGGCCACCGATACCTGGGGCGAAAAGGTCTTCTATCCGGGCGTCGGCGTGGGCGCGCGCTGGCGCAGCCCCGTCGGTCCCGTGAACGTCGATCTCGCCTATGGCATTCGCAACAAGAGCGTGCGGCCTTATCTGACGCTCGGCATCGCCTTCTGATTTCCCACTGAACTCACACCGAACCCGATAGCCATTCCCAAGCATGACGACGGACCCATCCGCGAATCCATCAGAGAACTCGCCAGGCGGCAACCCGCCGGGCGGCGAGCCGCCTCGCGGCCCGGATGGGTCCGGCACGCCGCCGCCCGAAAACAAGCCGCGCCGCGGCAGGCGGCTGTGGAAGGCGATCGTCTGGGGGATCACCGTGCCCGTCGTGCTCGTCGCGCTGATCGGCGGCGCGCTGTATGGCGTGTTCGTCACCGAGCGCGGCACCGCTTACGCGTGGCAGGCGGCCGTGAAGCTGCTGCACGGGCAGCTCGAAGGCAAGCTCGACGGCGGCGCGATCGCGACGGGCCTGCACCTGCGCGACGTGCGCTGGCGCAGCCTCGACGGCAGCGGCACCGATATCCGCATCGACCGCATCGACGGGCGATGGGCGCTGTCCGACAAGCCCTGGCGCTTCGTCGTCGATTATCTGCACATCGGCACGGTCGACGCACGCATCGCGCCGTCCACGTCGAAGTCCGAGCCGATGAGCCTGCCCAAGGATCTGCGCGTGCCGCTGCAACTGGCCGTGCGCAATCTGAGCGTCGACAGGCTGATCCTGCACGAAGGCGGATCGACGTCCGAATACGCGCGGCTGCAATTCCACGGGCGCAGCGACGGCCGGCATCACGAGGCGTCCGTCGACCGGCTCGACACGCCGTTCGGCGCGGTGACGGCGGCGGCGAAGCTCGACGGCGTGCGGCCGTTTCCGCTGACGGGCGACGCCGGCTATTCCGGCAAGGTCAACGACGAGCCGGTGCAGGTGCGCGCGCATCTGTCGGGCACGCTCGAAACGCTGGTCGCCGAACTCGACGCAACGGGGATGAAGCTGGCGGGCCATGCGCGCGTCGAGGCGACGCCTTTCGCCGATGTGCCGTTGCAGCGCGCGACGCTCACTTTCGATCACGTGAATCCGCAGGCTTTCGCACCCGGCGCGCCGCTCGCCGATCTCGCCGTGCGTGCCGAGTTGCAGCCCGTACAGCGCGACGCGGCGGGGCATGAGCCAATGCTTGGGGCGGCGAGTGAGGCGGCGAGCGGCGCCAGCAGCGTGGGTGCGGCGAGCGTGGCGGGTCCGGCGGCGACCGCAAGTTCGGCCAGGGCGGCGAGCCCCGCCAGCGTCGCCAGTTCCGCTCATCCGGCAAGCGTAGCGAGCGCCCCCACGCCGGCATCGCAGCCCGGCGCGCGCGCCTTCGCCGTGCAAGGGGCGGTGTCGATCGTGAACGCGAAGCCCGGCTCGATCGACCAGCACCTGCTGCCGTTGATCGACGCGCATGTCGACGTGAGGCTCGACGCGCAGGCACAGCGCCTCTCCAACCTGAACGTGCGGCTCGTGAAGGACGCGACCGTGACGGGCGGCGGCACGCTGACGGGCAAGCGCGGGCAGTTCGATCTGCAAGTGGCGAAGCTGGACCTGAATGCGTTGCAGGCGAGCGTGCGCCCGACGCAGTTCGCCGGGCCCGTTTCGATCCGGCTGAACGACGATATACAAAGCGTCACGCTCGACCTGAACGATCCGAAATCGGCGTTGCGCGCGCAAGGCAAGATCACGCTGGACCCGGCGCGCACGAGCTTCAACGACGTGCGCATCACGTCCGGCAAGGGCCGCATCGACCTGAACGGCGCGATCAAGCGCGACGAGCACTCCACGTACAACCTCAAGGCGACGCTGACGGATTTCGATCCGCTGACGCTGACCACGCAAACGCCGTCGCGCGCGGCGCCGGCCGGCAAGGGTGGCGCAGGAAAGGGCAAGTCGGGTAAAGGCCGCAACACCACGACGAGCGCGCCTGAATCGCCCACGAAGGTACCCACGACGGCACCGACGACGGCGTCGACGAAAGCGTCGTCGAAAGCGTCGGCGAAAACACCCACGAAAACACCCACGAAAACACCCACGAAAACACCCACGAAAACACCCACGACGGCACCCACGAAAACAGCGGCGCATTCACCGGCGAAAGCCCCCGCGTCGCGCAAGATCGAGGCGCGCGTGAACGGCACGCTGTCGGCGGCGGGCGTGCTGGGCCCCGTGTTCACGACGAAAGCCGAGTTCCGCCTCGGCGAAAGCGTCTACGACGGCCTGCCGATGACGGGCAGCGGCACCGTGCAACTGGCCGGCTCGCGCATCCTGCCGAGCCGCGCGAATCTTTCCGTCGCGGGCAATCAGGTCGATCTGCAAGGCAGCTTCGGCGCGCGCGGCGACCGTCTGCGCTTTCACGTCGACGCGCCCGATCTCGAACGGCTCGGCTTCGGGCTCGCGGGTCTCGTCGCAGCGCAGGGCGACGTGACGGGCACGTTCGAGCATCCGAATGTCGCGCTCGACTACAAGGCGGAAAACGTCGTGTTCGCGTCGAACAAGCTCGGGCACGCGGAAGGACACATCGAATTGCGCGATGGCGCGAACGGCGCGATGGTCTTCACGACGGACGCGCGCGACGTCAGCACGGCCGGTGTCGAGCTGAACACGCTCACCGCGCGGCTGAACGGCACGCGCGCGAAACACACGCTCGATGCCGCCGCGAAAGGCACGCTGCAAGGCCGGCCGCTCGACCTGGCGCTGGCTGCGAACGGCAAGCTCACCGACGCGCGCGACGGCACGCACTGGGACGGCACCGTCACGCGCCTGTCGAACAAGGGCACGCCCGCGCTGAACATGGAATCGCCGCTCACCGTGAGCGCGGGCGGCCAGCGCGTGACGCTCGGCGCGACGCGGCTGACGCTCGAAGGCGCGGTGCTCGATCTGAAGTCGTTCGCGCTCGATCACGGGCGCATCCGTTCGGCGGGCACGCTGACGGGCGTATCGGTCGCGCGGATGCTCGAATTGCGCCAGGAGTTCACTGGCGTGCCGTCGACGCTGAAAACCGATCTCATCTTCGACGGCAACTGGGACTTCGCGCTCGCCGACACGGCGACGGGTCATATCGAGCTGAAGCGGCGCGGCGGCGACATCACGCTCGAAGTGGGGCGCGGCTACGCGCCCGTCGGCATCGGCGACGTCGCCGTGCGCGCGGACTTCAGCGGCGGCAATCAGCTGAACGCGACCGTGCATGCGCTGGCGAGCCGCATCGGCGTGGTCGACGCGTCGGCGCATACGACGCTCGTGCCGCGCGACGGCGTGCTGACGCTCAATCAGGAAGGGCCGCTCACGGGCAGCATCAACGCGAACGTGCCGTCGCTGAAGACGACGGGCGGGCTGTTCGGGCCGAGCTATCTGCTCGACGGCCATCTGGCGCTCAAGCTCGCGCTCGGCGGCACGGTCGCGAAGCCGAACCTGTCGGGCTCGCTGATCGGCGACGGACTGTCGGCGACGCTCGTCGACCAGGGCGTGCAGTTGAAGGACGGCGTGGTGCACATCGCGCTCTCCGAAAATCTCGTCGATTTCCAGCAGGTCGAGTTTCATGGCGCGTCGGGCACGCTGCGCGCGACGGGCCGCGTGCGGCTCGACAACGCCGAGCCCGATCTGACGGCGAACATCATCGCGGACAAGCTCGAACTGTTCGCAGCGCCGGACCGGCAGCTGACGATGTCGGGCAGCGCAAGCGTGGCGAATGCGGGTGCACAAGGCGGACTCGCGATCAACGGCAAGTTCGTCATCGATCACGCGTTGTTCGACATGCCCGAGAAGGGCGAGCCGCGTCTCGGCGACGATGTCGTGGTCGTGCGCGCGGATGGATCGGTGGCGGGCGGCAAGCCGCAGGAAACCGGCAATTCGAACAAGCCGGTCGGCGCGTTTGCGCCGCGCGCGAACATCGATATCGATCTGGGCCAGAAATTCCGCTTCCGCGGCCAGGGCGCGGACGTCGGCCTGCGCGGCACGATCACCGCGTTGAGCGCGCCGAACATGCCGCTGCGCGCGGTCGGCAACGTGCGCGTCACGGAAGGTTCGACCTATACGGCGTTCGGCCGCAAGCTCGGCATCGAAAACGGCTTCTTCACGTTCAACGGGCCGGTCGCGAATCCCGGCATCAACATTCTCGCGATGCGCCGCAACCAGCAGGTCGAGGCAGGCGTGCAGGTGACGGGCACGATCCAGTCGCCCGTCGCGAAGCTGGTGTCGGAGCCGAGCGTGCCGGACAACGAAAAGCTCTCGTGGCTGCTGTTTGGACACGGCACCGACCAGGGCAACAACGTCGGCCAGCAGAGCACGATGACGACGGCGCTTGCGCTGCTCGGCAGCGCCAGCGGCAAGCGCATCGCGCAGGAGTTCGGGCTCGATGAATTCTCGATCGGCCGAAGCGAGGTGGGGCTGACCGATCCGCAGGTCGTGATGGTGTCGAAGGCGATCAGCGAGTGGCTCGTGATCGGCTATGAACAGGGCCTGCAGTCGGCGAGCAACGCGATCAAGGCAACCGTGAACCTGACGCGCTACTGGTCGGTGGCCGCGTACGGCGGCACGTTCCAGGGGATGGACTTGCAGTACACGCGGCGCTTCGACAAGCTGCGGTGGTGATCAAAAAAAGGCCGGCACGCTGTACGAGCGGCCGGCCGTTTCGAGAGCGGACAGTTGGCGGCGATGCGTCAGCGCGCGTCTGCCTGCCGTTGCGCATTTACCAGCGCCTGCACGATCCGGCCGAACGCCTCGGGCCGTCCCTCGAAAATCCGCTCGACCGCCTTTTCTTCGATCAACCGGCGCCGCAGCATCTCGCGTTCGGCGTGCTGCGTGGCGAGCCGCACGGCGGCGCGCACGTATTCGTCGATCGAATGCGTGGTCAGCCACGCGGGCATGCCCGCGCGTCCGAAAAGGCCGCTGTCGATATGCTCGAAGACTTCGGCGCCGCACAGATTGACGCCGGGCAGACCGAGCGTGAGCGCATCGACGATGCCGTTCGTATTGCCGAACGGAAACGGGCTCACGAACATGTCCATCGTATTGATGATCTTGAGGTAGGCCGGATAGCCCATCCCGCCGTACACCAGCACGTTTTCGCGCGGCAGTGCCGCCTCGATCAGCCGGCGCACGTAGGCGATATCGAGACCTTCGGCCCACGACGTCATGAAATGGAAGCGCACGGGAATCCCCGCCGTTTCGATGATCCGCCGGCACGCGCCGAGAAAGCGCGGATTGAGCTTCATCGCGCTCGCGGTGACGGCGATGTCGATGAACTCGCCGCGCTCGGGAATGCCAGGCGTGATGTCGGTGAGCAGTTTCGACGGCACATACGGCTGGCCGTCCTTCGGCAGGCGCATCAGCTTTTCGCTGAAGCACGCGGGATCGCCGACGAAATCTTCCTCGACGCTCACGTAGTCGATGCACGACGCGTGCATCGTCGCCGGATGGCCGAGCGCTGCGATCTGTAGCGGCGCGACGCGCACGTTCGTCATGAAGATCGTGTGCGGGAACATGCCGACGCTCGGCATGTACAGCACGGCGGGCGGATTGTCGCGCGCGAAGTTCTGCACCTGCCGCACGATCTCGCCGACATATTCCGGATGCTCGAACGGAATGAATCGGTCGAACACGGCGCGGCCTGCTTCGTCGACGTGCTGCGCCTCGCCGAATGCGACGACTTCGAAGCGCTCGCGCGCGGCGAGCATCGTGCGCGAATGCGTGCGATAGATCGAATGGCCGCCGTTGAACCATTCGAGCACGACGATCATCAGCGGCTTGCGCTCGGCCTGTTCTTCCGGCGCGGGCGCGCGCGACGTCCGCCTCGTGGGCGAGCAGACCGAGCGAGTCGAGTTTCCTGCGCACGAACTGGCTGATGCCGCGCTTCATCGCATGACGGTTCGGCAGATCGGAATAGCTGCAATGCATGTACGCGCCGCAGACGGCCGCGCCCGGCAGATCGTCGAGGTCGTCGATGGTTTCGAGCGCGCCGGGCAGCCATTCGATCAGGCGCTCGCGCTTTGCATGCGCCGCCGGCGAGATCACGACGGCCGAACCCACGATCGACATGCCGAGGCCCGTCGCGAGCACCGGCTCGCTCCTGGCCAGATCGGCCAGATCGATTTCGTACTGCGATTCGACCGTGTACAGAACGATCTGCTTTCTGATCAGCGCTTTCGCGCTGTCGGCATCGTCCGACGATGGCGCGTGTTCGAGCAGCGCGCGCAGGATGTGATCCGTGCTGCCGTAAGCCGACGCGACGAACAGCATGTTGAGCCAATGACGGCTCGTGAAAAGCTGGTTGAACTGCTTGTCGCTCAGGCGGAATTGCGGATCGGCGAGGAGCGTCGTGAGGGCGTCGGCGATGCGTTGCAGCGTCGCGGCTGCTTCCTTGCTCGCCGGAAGATTCGGATCGGCGAATGCCAGGTCGACGCCCGGCAGCCGGCTGCGGTTCGAAATGAGTGTGTTGATCAACACGATCAGCGCTTCGTGCGCGGCGTCGTAGTCACGGGAAGCAACGAGGGCTTCGAACTGGTCGAGGGAGAATTCAGTGCTCATGTCGGTGGTCGATTCGGGATGACGAGGGGCTGTGTCGTCGCGTTGAGATGCCCGCTCTGAAACGCTTGTCGCGTCAGCGGAAACGCCGGCAGTCGGGCGTCCGACAAACCGATCGCAATTTTCGAAGAATTCGATTGAGCTGAATGTAGGAACACTCTTATTTTGAGAAAGGATTCGGCTGCGGAAGCTGTTCCGTCTCGGCTTGCGTGGTCTTGCGCGGCCCGTCACCGCTGCCGGAGCCAGGACGAAAAAAAAGCACGTCCGAAGACGTGCTTTCGTGTACGGCGTGATCGCGCCAAAAGCGCGATGTGCTCGCGTTACTTGACGCGCATGCCGGGCTTCGCGCCGCTGTCCGGCTCGAGCACGTAGATGCCCGGCTCGGCCTTCTCGTCGGCGGCCGATGCCGCGAGCACCATGCCTTCGGACAAGCCGAATTTCATCTTGCGCGGCGCGAGGTTCGCGACCATCACCGTCAGCTTGCCGACCAGCTGCTCGGGCTGATACGCCGACTTGATGCCCGAGAACACATTGCGCGTCTTTTCTTCGCCGACGTCGAGCGTCAGTTGCAGTAGCTTGTCCGATCCTTCGACCGCGCGGCAATCGACGATCTTCGCAATGCGCAGATCGATCTTCGCGAAATCGTCGATCGAGATGATGCCGCTGTCGTCGGGCTTTGCGTGCGCGTCGCCGTGGGTGGCTGCCGTCGCTTTCGCGTGCGCCTTGGCCTTGGCCTGCGCCTGAGTCTTGTCGGCTTCGGCCGCCGCGCCAGCCGCCGGCTGCAGCGAGCTGCGGTTCGCGGCGAGCAGCGCCTCGATCTGCTTCGGATCGACGCGGGTCATCAGGTGCTTGTACGCGTTGATCGCGCGCGCGGAACTCAACGGCTTGTCTGCATCCGTCCATGTCAGCGGCTTGACGCCGAGGAACGCCTCGGCCGCTTCGACGACCTTCGGCAGCACCGGCTTGAGCGCCAGCGACAGCAGACGGAACGCTTCGAGCGACACGCTGCACGTCTCGTGCAGCGCGACGGCGTTCGCCGGGTCCTTCGCCTGATCCCAAGGCTTGGCTGTATCGACGTATGCGTTCACGGAATCGGCCAGCTCCATCGTCAGGCGCAGCGCGCGGCCGTAGTCACGCGCTTCGTAGTGAGCGGCGATCTGCGGAATCGCTGCGCGCAGCGACGCCAGCAGCGGATGCTGCATCGCGCTGTCCTGCACGCGGCCGTCGAAGCGCTTGATCAGAAAGCCGGCTGCGCGGCTCGCGATGTTCACGTACTTGCCGACGAGATCGCTGTTCACACGCGCCTGGAAGTCCTCGAGGTTCAGGTCGATGTCTTCCATCGTGCTGTTCAGCTTGGCCGCGAAGTAGTAGCGCAGCCATTCCGGATTCATGCCCGTTTCGATCACGCTGTTGGCCGTGATGAACGTGCCGCGCGACTTCGACATCTTCGCGCCATCGACGGTCAGGAAGCCGTGCGCGAACACGTTGGTCGGCGTGCGATGGCCGGAGAATTCGAGCATCGCGGGCCAGAACAGCGTGTGGAAGTACAGGATGTCCTTGCCGATGAAGTGATACTGCTCGGCCTTCGAGCCCTTCTTCACCCAGGCGTCGAAATCGACGCCGCACTTTTGCGCGAGATTGCGGAAGCTCGCGTAGTAGCCGACGGGCGCATCCAGCCACACGTAGAAGTACTTGCCCGGCGCGCCCGGAATCTCGAAGCCGAAGTAGGGCGCGTCGCGCGAGATGTCCCAGTCGGCGAGCTTGGCTTCGCCCGCGTCGCCGAGCCATTCGCGCATCTTGTTGGTCGCTTCCTGCTGCGCGAGGCCGCCGACCCAGCCGCGCAGGAACGACTCGCAGCGCGGGTCCGACAGCTTGAAGAAGTAGTGCGTCGAAGTCTTCTTGATCGGCGTCGCGCCCGACACGACCGAGTACGGGTTGATCAGCTCGGTCGGCTGGTACGTCGAGCCGCACACTTCGCAGTTGTCGCCGTACTGGTCCTTCGCGTGGCACTTCGGGCACTCGCCCTTGATGAAGCGGTCCGGCAGGAACATTTCCTTGACGGGGTCGTATGCCTGCTCGATATCGCGCGCTTCGATCAGGCCGGCCTCCTGCAGCGCCGTGTAGATCGACTCCGACAGCACGCGGTTCTCTTCGGAATCGGTCGAGTAGTAGTTGTCGAACGAAATGCCGAAGTTGTCGAAGTCGCGCTTGTGCTCCTGCCACACGCGGTCGATCAGCTGCTTCGGCGTGATGCCTTCCTGTTCCGCCTTCAGCATGATCGGGGTGCCGTGCGTGTCGTCGGCGCCGACGTAGTAGACCTCGTGCCCATGCATTCGCAGCGCGCGGACCCAGATGTCCGTCTGGATATATTCGACCAGGTGGCCGATATGGATTTGCCCGTTCGCGTACGGCAGGGCAGACGTGACGAGGATCTGGCGGCGGCTCTTGGGCGCGCCGGCGGCGGTGAGGTCCGCGGATTGAACCGCGGTGGCGTCGGTTGCTGACATGTGGGTTCTATGGACTGGCGGAAGGTACGGGCGGCCGTCAATACGTCAACGCGGACGGCGCTGCGCCCAGGACCACACGGGCGGGGTGTCCGCTCGAGCAGCTCGGGTTGTCGAACGCGGCTTCGCGGATTGTCGTCGCGCGTAAAACCGGCCCGAATCGCCGATTTTACCAGCGTGGACCCGTGGAGGCAGCGCGCGGGTGAGCGCGGGCATTCGGTTGCAATCTGGCGGCGAGGCGGTGGCGATGCGTGTCGCGCTGAATTGCGTGCGTGAACTACGCAGAGAGGAGTCGCGTCGCGCTCGCACTGGATGCATCACACAGTCGAGCGCATGCGACCAGGATCGCGATGCACGCATTTGCGGTGCGCGGCTTTATGCGGAAGGGGACGGGAAAGCAGGCAAAAAAAACCGGGGCTATGGGCCCCGGAGCAACAACGACAAGAGGAGAATGGTGACGCGGCGGCGTCGCCGCACGCGTACCGTAAAGACAGACAGCGGAATTTCAGAAGAGTTCGAAAAAATTTTCGATTCGCTTGTGCGGTCCGCTGCGAGGCGCTTCGGGGCTCATCGGGGCCGCTTTCCGCCTGATCCTGCGCGTAGGCCTTCCGCTCCCGCACGAACCCGTCTGAACAGGGCTCTGCGACGCAGAAGCCCTTCCTTTCCCCACTGTCCTTATTGCGCGTGCTGCGCCATTGCGCGCAGATAGATTTCGACGCGGCGGTTTTGCGCACGGCCCGCTTCCGTGTTGTTGTCAGCGATCGGCTGGTTCGCGCCCATGCCCGAAGCCGACAGGCGCTGCGACGCGACGCCGTCCTGCGCCAGCGCGTTCGTCACGCTTTGCGCGCGATTGACGGAGAGCGTCTGGTTATAGGCCGGTTGGCCCGTGCTGTCGGTGTGGCCCACGACTTGCGCAACCACTTCCGGATTCTGGTTCAGCGTTTGCGCGACCTGCGTGAGCACAGGTGCGAACGACTGCTTGATCGCGTAGCTGTTCGTATCGAACGTGACCGAGCTCGGGATGTTCAGCTTGAGCGAGCCGTCCGGCTGCTCGCTGATCTGCGTGCCCGTGCCCTTCGTCGCGCCCGACAGCTTGTTCTTGATGTTCTGCCAGTTGTAGCCGGTGACGCCGCCGACGGCCGCGCCGACGCCCGCGCCGATCGCCGCGCCCTTGCCGCCGCCGAAGATCGCGCCGAGTGCGGCGCCTGTGCCCGCGCCGACACCCGTGCCGACGGCCGTATTGGTGCCCTGCTGGGTTGCGCAGCCGCCGAGCAGCGCGCCAACGACAGCCAACGCCGACAGGCGCGTCATGATTTTTGCATTCATTTTGAGTCCTCTTGAGTAAGACTTGGTAAGACGGTCGACACACAGATGCAGGGCCCGCGATCGCGCCGATAGCCAGAAAGGGTCTTCCGGCAAGCCCCGGCGCCAGACACTACAATGACGACTGAGTCAGCGACGATTCGGCCCTATAGCAAACTTGCGCGGCAAGCGTGCCAATGAGACAGGTTTTAGGCAATGCCGGCTAACAATTTCTTTCAATATTTCCGGCGTGTCGCGCATCCTTCGATCGCGCGCCACGCCGAGCGTTCCCACGGAGACTCAATGAGCATCGATCGGGCTTTGATAGACGCGGCCCTCGCAGCCATCACCGACCCCAACACGCAGCGTCCTTTCGCCGCGGCTAAAAATTTCAAGAACGTCACCGTCGATGGTGCCATGGTCAGCGTCGACGTGGTACTCGGCTATCCGGCCAGGCGCCAGTTCGACACGATCCGCGCGCTCGTCGCCGATGCGCTGCGCGGCGTGCCGGGCGTCGCCGAAGCGCGCGTGCAGGTATCGCAGGACATCGCCGCGCATACGGTGCAGCGCGGCGTGAAACTGTTGCCCAACGTGAAGAACATCGTGGCCGTCGCGTCCGGCAAGGGCGGCGTCGGCAAGAGCACGACGGCCGTCAATCTGGCGCTGGCGCTCGCGAGCGAGGGCGCATCGGTGGGCATCCTCGATGCCGACATCTATGGCCCGTCGCTGCCGATGATGCTCGGCATCGAAGGCCGTCCCGAGTCGCCCGACGGCCAGTCGATGCACCCGCTGACGGGCCACGGCCTGCAGGCGAACTCGATCGGCTTTCTGATCGAGCAGGACAACCCGATGGTGTGGCGCGGCCCGATGGCCACGTCGGCGCTCGAGCAACTGCTGCGGCAGACCAACTGGAAGGATCTCGATTATCTGATCGTCGACATGCCGCCGGGCACTGGCGACATTCAGTTGACGCTGTCGCAGCGCGTGCCCGTGACAGGCGCCGTGATCGTCACGACGCCGCAGGACATCGCGCTGCTCGACGCGAAGAAGGGCTTGAAAATGTTCGAGAAGGTTGGCATTCCGATTCTCGGCATCGTCGAGAACATGGGCCTGCACATCTGCTCGAACTGCGGCCACGAAGAGCATATCTTCGGCTCGGGCGGCGCCGAGCGGATGTCGAAGGAGTACGGCGTCGACGTGCTCGGCAGCCTGCCGCTCGACATCGCGATCCGCGAGCAGGCCGATTCGGGTCATCCGACGGTGGTCGCCGACCCGGATGGCCGCGTCGCCGAGATCTATCGGACGATTGCCCGCAAGGTCGCGATTCACATCGCCGAGCGTTCGCGTGACATGAGCTCGAAGTTCCCGACCATCGTCGTGCAGAACACGTAAGACGCACCGCGTCGCCCAACGCGCGATCGGGACGTCGTGCAGCGGGCGGCGGCTCGCGGCGCAGAGCGCGGCACGATCCGGCCGGGCCGGCCAGGCCAGCCGGTCGAACAAGTATTCAGAAGGCGGGTTGAAAGGGGTCTGAATGCGGGCCCGCTCGCGGTATCATGTCGGCTTCATCAGGTCCGGCAACGCGGTCGCGGGGACGGCCGGCGCTCGACAAGAGGATCGCATGAGAAAACGAATCGGCGGCGAGGCGATCAAGACGAGCATCGTCCTGGCTGCGACCTGTGTCCTGTTATCGGGGTGCAGCTTCCTTAGGCCGCAGGAGAAGCGCGCAGACGCGCAGTTGGTGCCGACGCTCGGCAACAACGCGCGCGGGATGGTCACGTTCATCGAGCACTCGGACGGCGTTCAGGTGACCTACAACCTGACGGGGCTGCCGCCCAACAGCGATCACGCGCTGCAGGTCCACGAGCGCGGCGACTGCAATTCCGCCGACGGCTCGGGCGCGGGCGCCATATTTGCGCCGGCGGCGGAGCGCCTGAAGATCGGCACGCGCGTCGAAGGCGATCTCGGCAATATTCACGCTGACGCAGCGGGCGTGGCGGCGGGCTTTATCGTCGCGCCGGACGTATCGCTCGACGGCGTGCGCTCCGTGATGCAGCGCGCCGTGCTGCTGCATCGCGACGCGTCCGATCCCTACGCGTATCCGCAGCACGGCGCCGGCCCCGCCATCGCATGCGGGCTGATCCGCCCGTAACTTCCTGTCGTTCATCAGTTGCGCTCGCGCATCGCGCGTCGTTGCGCCGCACTGGCCAATCGTTTGCGCAGCGCGCAAATTCATCGTTCTTCGTCCGTACTCCCTAGCCATCCAATCGGACGTCAGCCGCGGCGTTTTTTCCGGTGAACGCACGAAGCGAAGCGCGTGAGCCGACGCGATACACGCCGCATCGGGCACGCGTGCCGTGATCGCGTAAAATAAGCGCCTTTCGTCCGGCGGCGCGCGCTCCGTGAGCGGCGCGCGAGCGTCAGCCGGCCCGACACAACCCGTCAGCAGCGTTCACCTATGAGCATCAAATCCGACAAGTGGATCCGGCGCATGGCCGAAGAGCACAAGATGATCGAGCCGTTCGCGCCGAATCAGGTGCGCGCGACGGAAGACGGTCGCAAGATCGTCAGCTATGGCACCTCGAGCTACGGCTACGACATTCGCTGTGCCGACGAATTCAAGATCTTCACGAACATCAATTCGACGATCGTCGACCCGAAGAACTTCGACGAGAAGTCGTTTGTCGATTTCAAGGGCGACGTCTGCATCATCCCGCCCAACTCGTTCGCGCTCGCGCGGACGGTCGAATATTTCCGCATTCCGCGCAGCGTGCTGACGGTGTGCCTCGGCAAGTCGACCTACGCGCGTTGCGGCATCATCGTCAACGTGACGCCGTTCGAGCCGGAATGGGAAGGGCACGTCACGCTCGAATTCTCAAATACGACACCATTGCCTGCGAAAATCTACGCGAACGAAGGCGTTGCGCAGGTGCTGTTCTTCGAAAGCGACGAGATTTGCGACGTATCCTACGCGGATCGCGGCGGCAAGTACCAAGGTCAGCATGGCGTGACGTTGCCTAAGACGTAACGATAACGCGCATTGAATCACCTGCTATCCAGGTGACCGCTGCGCAGCACTAAGCAGCGGTCGTTCTTTTTGGAGAATCGCCCATGAAGTTTCGTTTTCCCGTCGTCATCATCGACGAAGATTTCCGCTCCGAGAACATCTCCGGTTCCGGCATCCGGGCGCTTGCCGAAGCTATCGAGAAAGAAGGCGCGGAAGTGCTGGGTCTCACGAGCTATGGCGATCTGACCTCGTTCGCGCAGCAGTCGAGCCGCGCGTCGTGCTTCATCCTGTCGATCGACGACGACGAGCTGCTGCCGTACGTCGAGAACGGCGACGACCAGGTGCCCGAACTGGCGCCCGCGATCATCGACCTGCGCGCGTTCGTCGCCGCCGTGCGCCGCCGCAACGCGGACATCCCGATCTTCCTGTACGGCGAAACGCGCACGTCGCGGCACCTGCCGAACGATATCCTGCGCGAGCTGCACGGCTTCATCCACATGTTCGAGGACACGCCGGAATTCGTCGCGCGCCACATCATCCGCGAGGCGAAGGTGTATCTGGATTCGCTCGCGCCGCCGTTCTTCAAGGAGCTGGTGCAGTACGCGGACGAAGGCTCGTACTCGTGGCATTGCCCGGGCCACTCGGGCGGCGTCGCGTTCCTGAAGAATCCGCTTGGCCAGATGTTCCATCAGTTCTTCGGCGAGAACATGCTGCGCGCGGACGTCTGCAATGCCGTCGACGAACTCGGCCAGCTGCTCGATCACACAGGGCCTGTCGCGGCGTCGGAGCGCAACGCGGCGCGCATCTTCAGCGCGGACCATCTGTTTTTCGTGACCAACGGCACCTCCACGTCGAACAAGATCGTCTGGCACGCGACCGTCGCGCCCGGCGACATCGTGCTCGTCGACCGCAACTGCCACAAGTCGATCCTGCACGCGATCACGATGACGGGCGCGATCCCCGTGTTTCTCACGCCGACGCGCAATCACTTCGGCATCATCGGCCCGATTCCGCGCGACGAGTTCAAGCCGGAAAACATCCGCAAGAAGATCGAAGCGAATCCGTTCGCGCGCGAGGCGCTCGCGAAGAATCCGAACCTCAAGCCGCGCATCCTGACGATCACGCAGAGCACGTATGACGGCGTGATCTACAACGTCGAGATGATCAAGGACCTGCTCGGCGACATGCTCGACACGCTGCACTTCGACGAAGCGTGGCTGCCGCACGCCGAGTTCCACGAGTTCTATCAGGACATGCATGCGATCGGCGCGGGCCGTCCGCGCACGGGCGCACTCGTGTTCGCGACGCACTCGACGCACAAGCTGCTCGCGGGCATCTCGCAGGCTTCGCAGATTGTCGTGCAGGACTCCGAGAACAGCACGTTCGACCGCCACCGTTTCAACGAGGCGTATCTGATGCATACGTCGACGAGCCCGCAATACGCGATCATCGCGTCGTGCGACGTGGCCGCCGCGATGATGGAGCCGCCGGGCGGCACGGCGCTGGTCGAGGAATCGATCGCGGAAGCGCTCGACTTCCGCCGCGCGATGCGCAAGGTCGATGCCGAATACGGCGACGACTGGTTCTTCAAGGTGTGGGGCCCGGAAGAGCTCGCGGAAGAGGGCATCGGCTCGCGCGACGACTGGATGCTGCGCCCGAACGACCGCTGGCACGGCTTCGGCGCGCTCGCGGACGGCTTCAACATGCTCGACCCGATCAAGGCGACGATCATCACGCCGGGCCTGGACGTGGACGGCGAATTCGGCGAGACGGGCATCCCCGCCGCGATCGTCACGAAGTACCTGGCCGAGCACGGCATCATCGTCGAGAAGACGGGCCTGTACTCGTTCTTCATCATGTTCACGATCGGCATCACGAAGGGCCGCTGGAACTCGATGGTCACGGAGCTTCAGCAGTTCAAGGACGACTACGACAACAACCAGCCGCTGTGGCGCGTGCTGCCCGAGTTCGTCGCGCAGCATCCGGCGTACGAGCGCATCGGCTTGCGCGATCTGTGCGAGCAGATTCACAGCGTCTATCGCGCGAACAACATCGCGCGCCTGACGACCGAGATGTACCTGTCGAGCATGGAGCCCGCGATGAAGCCGTCCGATGCGTTCGCCAAGCTCGCGCACCGCGAGATCGACCGCGTGCCTATCGACGAACTCGAAGGCCGTGTCACGTCGATCCTGTTGACGCCGTATCCGCCGGGCATTCCGCTGCTGATTCCGGGCGAGCGCTTCAACAAGACCATCGTCAGCTATCTGCGTTTCGCGCGCGAGTTCAACGAGCGCTTCCCGGGCTTTCATACGGATATCCACGGCCTCGTGGGCGAAACGATCAACGGGCGCATCGAGTACTTCGTCGACTGCGTGCGCGACTCGTGATCATGAAGCAGGCACCGCGCTTCGGACTTCGGCGTCGTGCGCGCGCGGCTGCATGCGCGGCGCTGCTGGGCGTGCTCGCGTCGCTCGCCGCGCTGACGTTCGCGCCCGCTGCGGCGCGCGCGGAAGCGGCGGCGGCCGACCCGATCGACGCATCGATGCGCATGTGTCTCGCGCGCGCGGACATGTCTTCGGCGGCGGGGCAGGTGCATTGCACGGACACGGCGCGGCTCGCGTGGCAGACATCGATGGACCAGTCGTTCCAGCAGGTGCTCGCGAAGGTGCCCGACGCGCAGCGCAAGAAGTGGCAAGAGAGCCAGCGCCGCTGGCAGGCGTGGCGCGACGCCGACGGCAAGCTGCTCGCGGCCGTGCTCGCCACGACGCAGGGCACCTCGTATCAGATCGCCGGCGCGGACATGCAGTTGCAGCCCGTGCGCGACCGCGCGCTCGCGCTGCGCACCGTCGCGGCGAACGCGGGCAAGCAGGACCCGAAGACGCGTCCGCGCGCGTGTTCGTTCGACGCGCAATGCGAGCACGCGATGTTCGATCTGAACCGCTACTACCGGCGTCTGCATGCGAAGCTGCCCGCGCATGCACGCTCGACATTGACGCGCGCGCAACGCGCGTGGACCGCGTATCGCGACGCGACCGTTCCGCTGATGGACGCGCGCACGCAAATCGACATCATCGGCGCGCGCGTTGCGCTGTTGAAGCGCATGGGCGATACGGCCGGCAACGATTGAGTCGCGCTGTCGCCAGCATCGCATTCCTTCCAGTCTCCAGGTTATTCATCCGGCAGGCGCATCGCATTGCGCCTGCTGACGTTTGCCCATGCCATGCCGCGCGGCTTCGCGTGACATGCGCGCATCGTGACGATGCGCAAATCCCTTCATGCGCCGAATGACAGTTTTTTAAAGTTGCAGGTGCAAGTGCCGGTATCTTTCGTCTCGCTATCAGAGCGACCGACGCAAGCGCGGCACACCGCCCGATCCGGAAGGCCGCTCGTAGCGCGAGTCATTCTTTGAACGGGACCAACATGTCGAAACCATTCACACCTTGCGCATTGCTCGTCGCAGTATTGGCCGCCGCGGCACTGGGCGGATGCGCGACCGAGGCGTCGCGCTCGCTGCCGACGCCCGAGGTCAGCAGTGCAAACGTACCGCACGCCGGCAAGCCGGTGCCTGTCGCCGTCGGCAAGTTCGACAATCGCTCGAGCTATATGCGCGGCATCTTCTCCGACGGCGTCGACCGAGTCGGCAGCCAGGCGAAGACGCTGCTCGTCACGGCGTTGCAGCAGAGCCGCCGCTTCTCGGTGCTCGAGCGCGACAACCTGAGCGAAATCAGGCAGGAAGCGCAGATCGCCAACAAGGCGCAGCAACTCAAGGGCGCCAACTATGTGATCACCGGCGACGTGACCGAGTTCGGTCGAAAGGAAGTCGGCGACCAGCAGCTGTTCGGCATTCTGGGGCGCGGCAAGAGCCAGGTCGCCTACGCGAAGGTCAGCCTGAACATCGTCGATACGACGACGTCGGAAGTGATTACGTCCAGCGAGGGCGCCGGCGAATACAGCCTGTCGAACCGCGAGATCATCGGCTTTGGCGGCACCGCGTCGTACGACTCGACGCTCAACGGCAAGGTGCTCGATCTAGCCATCAAGGAAGCCGTGAATCACCTCGTCGAACAGGTCGACGCGGGCGCGCTGCAGGCAGCGAAGTAACACCACCCATCACGATCAACAAGAACATGTCGAAGCGATTCAATTGGCGGACCGGCTTTGCGCTGCCGGCCGCGGCAGCGTGCGCGCTGTTGTCCGCGTGCGCGAGCACGACGAGCAGCGTCGCGCTCTATCAATGGGACGGCTATCAGCCGCAAGTCTACGAGTACTTCAAGGGGCAAAAGAGTCCGCTCGAGCAGATCGATGCGCTCGAAAAGGCACGTCAGCAGATTCTCGCGAAGGGCGCATCGGTTCCGCCGGGCTTCCATGCGCATCTCGGGATGCTGTACGCGAGCGTCGGCAAGAGTCAGGAAGCGAAGCAGGAACTGCTCGCCGAGAAGCAGTCGTTTCCCGAGTCGTCGACGTATATGGACTTTCTGTTGAGCAAATTCCAATGACCATGAAGCGCTTCTTTTCATTCAAGCTGATCGCCGCGCTGTCGGTGCTGTTCACGTTGACGGCATGCGTCGCCCACGCGCCCCGCCAGGCCGACTACACCGCGTTCCGCAACAGCAAGCCGAAGACGATTCTTGTGCTGCCTCCCGTCAACAACACATCGGATGTGAGCGCCACGTACGGCATGCTGTCGCAGATGACGATGCCGCTCGCCGAGGGCGGCTATTACGTGGTGCCCGTCGTCGAGATGGATGAGACGTTCAAACACAACGGCCTGACCACTTCGAACGACATCCAGAGCGTCACGCCCGACAAGCTGCGCAGCATCTTCGGCGCCGATGCGGCGCTGTACACGACGATCACGCAGTACGGTTCGAAGTTCATGATCGTCGACAGCACGACGGTTGTGACAGCCGGCGCGAAGCTCGTCGACCTACGCTCGGGCGACACGCTCTGGCAGGGCACGGCAAGCGCGACGGGCAAGGAACTGGGCAATAACTTCAGTGTGAATACGGGTGGACTGATCGGCGCAATGGTGCAGGCGGCCGTCAAGCAGGTCGCGCATTCGCTCGCGGACGAATCGCATGACGTAGCGGGACTGACGAGCCGCAAGCTGCTGTCGAGCGGCGGCCCGAACGGCCTGCTGTATGGTCCGCGTTCGCCGAAGTACGGCACGGACTAACGTCGTCGTGACAAACGCGCGCGCCTGGTGTCGCCGGCGCGTGTTTCATCGAAGCATGCTCACGCGTTACGTGAGCAGATAGTCGTCCTTCAAACCCGCGCTGTGCAACGAAGGCTGTGCGAGCAGATCGCGGGCGGCGTCTTCGATGGTGGCGGAGAGCGCATCGAGTGCCAGGTCGTTGTCGTCGGTGCCGAATGGCTCTTCGATCTGCGATGCGATCGCGTCGAGCGCCATGAACGTGTACGCGACGAACACGGAAAAGATCGGCGTGAACGCACCGACGCTCTCCACGAGGCCGAACGGCAGCGCTGCGCAGAAGAAGTACACGGTGCGGTGGATCATCACCGAATACGCGAACGGCAGCGGCGTCGACACGATCCGCTCGCAGCCGCCGATCACATCCGACAGTCCGTTGAGGTTGCGGTCGATCGCGTGAACCGTCCACGCGTCGAGCTTGCCGTCGCGGGCCTGACGCTGCACCCATTCGCCGAGCCAGAGCAGGATCGTCGCGGGACGATAGCGCGACATCATGACGCGTTCGAAGAGCGCTGTGTCGAGCCTTTTCGACAGGTCCTGCGACGGATCGGTGCCTCTCAGCTGATGACGCAGCGCATGCGCAAACGCGCCCAGCACCTGTACGAATTCATGCGTGTCGTTCGCGGAAATCTGTGCGGATGGCAGCGTCAGCACCTGACGCGTGAGCGAGCGCGTTTCGTTGAGCAGCTGTCCCCAGAGCTTGCGCGCTTCCCAATAGCGGTCATAGCTCGCGCTGTTCCGAAAGCCGAGAAAGATCGCGAGCGCAATGCCGATCAGCGAGAACGGCGTGGTGCTGACGTTCACGTTGATATGCAGCACGTGAACATGCACGGCGAGC
The DNA here is from genome assembly GCF_038900715.1 of Paraburkholderia phymatum. Lineage (GTDB taxonomy): Bacteria > Pseudomonadota > Gammaproteobacteria > Burkholderiales > Burkholderiaceae > Paraburkholderia > Paraburkholderia phymatum_A. The sequence goes on from NZ_JAYMRZ010000034.1 coordinate 25,709, forward strand.
GCGACGATCGAGATCAGCAGAATGAGGCCGAGGCGCGGCAGCAGTTCGGGCAGGACGGAGCCGCGCCACGCGAGCAGCATGCGGAACCAGTGGAGTTGCGGGCGGATGATCATGACGATGTGAGTCCTGTGCGGGCAATTGCATCGTGATGGTATCGAATGGTGCCGGCCTTTGCTCTGCGTGGCGGAGCTCATCAGAAACGAAAAAGGCGAATCCTCGTCAGAGAATTCGCCTTTGGCACAAAGCAAACAGAACCCGAAGAAGCGCTTAGTTCATCGCCGCCCGCGCAGCCGCAATCGCCGCCCGCACCTGATCCGGCGCAGTGCCGCCAGGATGATTGCGGCTCGCCACCGAGCCTTCCAGAGTCAGATAAGCAAACACATCGTCGCCGAGCAGCGATGCGACGTTCGGCAGCTCGGCCTTCATCTCGTCGAGCGAAAGATCGGCGAGATCGCAGCCGCGCTGATCGCAGATGCGTACCGCGTGCGCCACCGCTTCGTGCGCGTCGCGGAACGGCAGGCCGCGCTTGACGAGATAGTCGGCGAGATCGGTCGCCGTCGAAAAGCCTTGCAGCGCGGCCGAGCGCATCGCGTCGGGCTTGACCGTGATGCCCGCGACCATTTCGGCGAAGATGCGCAGCGTATCGGCCACCGTATCGACGGTATCGAACAGCGGCTCCTTGTCTTCCTGGTTGTCCTTGTTGTACGCGAGCGGCTGGCCCTTCATCAGCGTGAGCAGCGCCATCAGATGGCCGTTCACGCGCCCCGTCTTGCCGCGCGCGAGCTCGGGCACATCCGGGTTCTTCTTCTGCGGCATGATCGACGAGCCGGTGCAGAAGCGGTCCGCGATATCGATGAAGCCGACGCGCGGGCTCATCCACAGCACCAGTTCTTCCGAGAAGCGCGATACGTGCGTCATCACGAGCGCCGACGCCGCCGTGAATTCGATCGCGAAGTCGCGGTCGGATACGGCGTCGAGCGAGTTCGCGCAAATGCCGTCGAAGCCGAGCGTCTTCGCGACGGCATGACGGTCGATCGGATAGCTCGTGCCCGCGAGCGCCGCCGCGCCGAGCGGCAGACGGTTCACGCGCTTGCGGGTGTCGAGCATGCGCTCGGCGTCGCGCGAGAACATTTCGACGTAAGCGAGCAGGTGATGGCCGAACGTGACCGGCTGCGCGACCTGCAGGTGCGTGAAGCCCGGCATGATCGTAGCGGCGTTCTTGTCCGCGAGGTCCAGCAGCGAGACGCGCAGATCCTTCAGCAGATCGCCGATGCGGTCGATTTCGCCGCGCAGCCACAGGCGGATATCGGTCGCGACCTGATCGTTGCGCGAGCGGCCCGTGTGCAGACGCTTGCCCGCATCGCCGATCAACGCGGTGAGGCGCGCCTCGATGTTCAGGTGCACGTCTTCGAGATCGAGTTGCCATTCGAACTCGCCGCGCTCGATTTCACCCTTGATCTGCGCCATGCCGCGCTGGATCGCAGCGAGGTCGTCGGCGCTGATGATCTTTTGCGCGGCCAGCATCGACGCGTGCGCAAGCGAGCCTTCGATGTCGACGAACGCGAGACGCTTGTCGAAGAAAACCGACGACGTATAGCGCTTGACGAGTTCCGACATCGGCTCGGAGAAGCGAGCCGACCAGGCTTCGCCTTTTTTATGCAGTTGGGACGTCATGGTGATGGGCAGTGTGCGAGGTGAAGACGCGGACGGCGCGGCATCGCTGCGCCGCCTCGGGAAGACATCGATTTTAACACCCGCCGAGCGGCGAACCTTGCGGCGCGGCTTGATGAGCGGATCAGGCAGATAGCGTGGACGACGACGCGGAGATCATTCTTCGCGCACGAGCACGACGAGCTTCAGGTCTTCGCGATGCGCGGGCTTGAACGTGATCTGGTTGTAGACGACATGGCCGTCGCGCGGATGGTTGAACTGGCGCTGGCCGCCTTCGCGCTCGTTGACGTCCTGCGACGCCCAGAAGCGCGCAAACGCGTCGCTTGCCGCCGACAGCGAATCGATCAGCGTGCGCGTGGGCGCGTCGTTCTGGTGGCGGATCGAATCGGCGCGATACTCGGCGGCAAGGCGGCGCGCGCGGATTTCCCAGTCGACGATCAGGCTGCGCGCATCCGGGGAGAGAAACGTGTAGCGCAGCAGATTGCGGTCATGTTCGCCGTCGAGCCAGCCGACGAACAGATCGGCGGCCGGCGCGTTCCACGCGAGCGCCGTGAACTGGCGGTCGAGCACGTAGGCCGGCGCGTTCACGAGCTGGACGGCCTTGAGCAGCATCGCGGGGGCATCGGCGGCGGCGGGGTCGGGCTCGGCCGGATCGCGCTGGGCGGCCAGTTCGAACAGATACGCGCGCTCGGCCCGCGACAGCTGCAGCGCGACGGCAATGCGCGCGAGCGCATCGGCGGACGCAGAGACAGGCCGTCCCTGTTCGATCCACGTGTACCAGGTGGGGCTCACGCCGCACAGCTGGGCGACTTCTTCGCGGCGCAGGCCGGGCGTGCGGCGGCGCGGGCCGGGCGGCAGGCCGACGGCTTGCGGCGACAGGCGCTCGCGATGCGCGCGGATGAACTCGCCGAGCGCGCGGGCGGGCGATGCATCGAGGGGCGGGGCGGAATCGGCGGGAGACGGCGTGGTCATGTTGCGGACTGCGGTGGCTAGTAATCTCGATACCAGAATAATCGCTTGACTTGTACCGGTACAGGGCGGGCTCTATTGTAGCGACTGGAACGGAGCGTGCGAATACGCGGGCTCGTTCCAGTCCTCGACTATGAGCGTCGCAGACAACCCTGAAAGGGCTGCAAGCATTTGCATGAGACGGGTAGAGCGCTGACGCGTCAGCTTGGGTCGACAATTTTCGTCAACGTTGTATGGGACGGGAGTAAGGCGCTGAGGCGTCAATTCCCGTCGACTAATTGGTATGGGACCGGAGTAGGCGCTCCGCATGGGGCTGGAGTAAGTGCTAAAGCACTCACTCCGGCCGACAGCTAAAGCGCCAATTCCGGTCGACTACTTTGTATGGGACCGGAGTAGCCGCTAAAGCGCCAACTTCGGTCGACAGGAGCACACGATGAAGCATCACGAACAGGTGGCCGATGCGTTCGGCTCGACAGCGGCCGCGTATCTGACGAGCCAGGTGCACGCGACGGGTGCGGACTTGCAGGCCCTGGCGGCGGCCGTCTCGGCGACGCCGGGCGCGTCCGTGCTCGACATGGGGTGTGGGGCGGGGCACGCGGGTTTTGCCGTTGCGCCGCACGCCGGGTCCGTCGTCGCGTATGACATCGCGCCACAGATGCTGGCCACCGTCGACGCCGCCGCGCGGGAGCGCGGGCTGTCGAACATCCGGACCTCGCGGGGCGCGGCCGAGAAGCTGCCGTTCGCCGATGCTTCGTTCGACTGGGTGATCAGCCGGATGAGCGCGCATCATTGGCACGACGTGCCGCTGGCGCTCGCCGAAGTGCGGCGGGTGTTGAAGCGAGGCGGGCGTGTGCTGTTCATCGACATTGCCGGCAGCGATCATCCGTTGCTCGATACGCATCTTCAGGCAGTCGAAGTTTTGCGCGACGCTTCGCATATCCGCGACTATCGCGTGGACGAGTGGCTCGCATTTTTCGCCGCCACCGGGTTTTCCGCGGTCGTGCGCGAGCGGTGGCGCCTGCCGATCGAATTCGCTTCGTGGGTCGCGCGGATGAGGACGCCCGAGGCGCGCGTCGCTGCGATCCGCTCTGTCTGGGCTTCGGCGCCGGATGAAGTGCGCGAATACTTCGATGTGCAGGACGATGGGTCGTTCAAGCTCGATGCGTTGATGATCGAGGGGTGTTGAGTTTTTTTTGTCTGCGACGGCTTTTTCGGTTTTTGTGGCTTGCTGCCGGCATCCGCGATGCGCCTCGCGGCGCGGGCGTTGCCCCTGTGCGGGGCGGCACCTACTTTTCTTTGCCGCCGCAAAGAAAAGTAGGCAAAAGAAAGCGGGCTCACACCGCCAGCCCTTGACGTTTACCCACGGGCTCTCAACGTCCCCATCCTACATGCGGCAATGTGCCAGCTCATGTTCGTTGCCAACGCGCCAGCTAAACGCCTCACCCGCTTCATGCACGTGTGGCACGGCTAACGGTATCGAACGTTTCAGCGCAGCATGTCGGTAGTGAATGAAGTTGTTGTGTCGTACAGGGCATCGCCCTCACTTGAGCCGCATCGCGTGGCGAGGGTTTCCCGTGCGGTGCGAATGCCTACACACAGTTTGCCGCAAAGGGGCACCGGCTATTCGATATCGCGAGCCGCGATGCGGGTGCGTGAAGCAGGTGAGGCGCTTGAGCAGTGCGCTGGCAACGAATGCAAGCCAGCACACTGCCGCATGAAACACGGGGACGTTGAGAGCCCGTGGGTAATCGTCAAGTACTGGCGGTGTGAGCCCGCTTTCTTTGCTTACTTTCTTTGCGGCGGCAAAGAAAGTGAGTGCCGCCCCGCACAGGGGCAACGCCCGCGCCGCGAGGCGCATCGCGGACGCCGGCAGCAAGCCATAAAAACCAAAAAGCGGTCGCAGACAAAAAAGAAAAAGCGGCGAATCAAAAAAGACCCGCCGCCCGCAGGGCAAAGATTAACCAGTATTCCTCAATCCCGCCGCAATCCCATTGATCGTCAAATGAATCCCGCGCCGAACGCGCAGGTTCGTATCCCCGCCGCGGTGCCGCTTCAAAAGCTCCACCTGCAGGTGATTCAACGGATCGAGATAAGGGAAGCGGTTCTTGATCGAGCGCGCGAGCAACGGATTATCGGAAAGCCGTTCCTTCCTGCCCGTGATCTCGGTAAGCACATTCGACGTCCGCTCCCACTCAGCGACGATGCGCTCGAACACATGCTTGCGCAGCTTCTTGTCGGTGACGAGCGCCGCATAGCGCGACGCCACCGCGAGGTCCGTCTTCGCGAGCACCATGTCCATGTTGGACAGCAGGGTCGAGAAGAACGGCCACGTCTTGTGCATCTTGCGCAGCAGGTTCAACCGGCGCTCGCGCTCCATGTTCGAGTCGGACGCGTCGAGCCATCCGGCGACGGCGCTGCCGAACCCATACCAGCCCGTCAGCAGCAACCGGCATTGCCCCCATGAAAAGCCCCACGGAATTGCGCGCAGGTCCTCGATCTTGCGTTGCTTCGGGTCCTGCAGCTTGCGCGACGCCGGCCGGCTGCCGATGTTCAGCTCGGCGATCTCCGAGATCGGCGTCGACGAGAAGAAGTAGTCGGTGAAGCCCGGCGTCTCATAGACGAGCGCGCGGTACGACGCCATCGCGGCGTCGGAGAGCGTCTGCATCGTCTCCTCGAAGTCGGGCAGCTGCGCGGGCGCATTGCCGTGCGGCAGCAGCGAGGCTTCGAGCGTCGCGGCAACGACCGTCTCCAGATTGCGCCGGCCGATCTCCGGGTTGCCGAACTTGCTCGCGATCACTTCGCCCTGTTCCGTCAAGCGGATCTGGCCATCGACGGTGCCAGGCGGCTGCGACAGGATCGCCTGATACGTCGGGCCGCCGCCGCGTCCGACCGTGCCGCCGCGGCCATGGAACAGACGCATCGTGATGTTGCGCTCGTTGAAGAGCGACACGAGCGCAAGCTCCGCGCGATACAGCTCCCAGTTCGACGTCAGGAAGCCGCCGTCCTTGTTGCTGTCCGAATAGCCGAGCATCACTTCCTGCTCTTTGCCCTGGTGCTCGATGATCGCATCGATGCCCGGCAGCGCGAGCAGGTCGCGCATGATGTGCGGCGCGTTGCGCAAGTCGGGAATCGTCTCGAAGAGCGGGATCACCATCAGGCCGGCGCGCGCCGGATCGACGGGATTGCCGAGCGAGCCTTGCAGCAGCCCCGCTTCCTTTTGCAGCAGCATCACTTCGACGAGATCGCTCACCGTCTCCGTGTGCGAAATGATGTAGTTGCGCACCGCGCGCGCGCCGAACTTCTCGCGCGTCACGCGCGCCTGTTCGAGCACGCCCAGTTCGCTCTTCACGAGATCCGAGTACTCGACGTACGGCGAGCGCAACAGGCGCGGCTGCGACAGTTCCGCGAGCAGCACGCGCTGCTTGTCCGCTTCGGGCAGCGCGGCGTAATCGCTTTCGACACCCGCGCGGCGCAGCAGCTCGGCGATCACCGCTTCGTGAATGTCGGAGCTTTGGCGCAGGTCGATGCTCGCCAGATGGAAGCCGAACACTTCGGCCGCGCGCGTCAACGGCGACAGTCGCGGCGTCGCGAGCGACGCGCCGTGATGCTCGGCGAGCGACTCGATCAGCACGTGCAGATCGCGCACGAACTCCGAAGCGTCGCCATACGGGATCGCGCGAATCTTCGGCACGCCGGGGCCCGCGCTGCGCACGGGCACGACGCCTTCACCGAGACGCACGCGCGCGCTCGCGGCAAGGCGCGTGTAGATGCCGATCAGCGCGCGCCGGTACGGCTCGTCGGTGCGATGCGGCGAGTGATCGGGCGAGGCGTCCGCGAGCGCCTTCACCGCGTCGCTTGCGCCCGCCAGCAGATTCGACACCGACAGCTCCGCGCCGAGCTTGTGCACCTGCTCCAGATAGTGCTCGAAGATCACCGCAGCCTGGCGCGTGATCGCGTTTTCGAGCGTTTCGCCCGTGACGTTCGGATTGCCGTCGCGATCGCCGCCGATCCAGCTGCCCATCTGGAAGAAGGACGGCAGGCGCGCGTCGAGGCCGTGCTCGACCAGCGCTTCTTCGATATCGGCGTAGAGCGCGGGAATCTCTTCGAGGAACGTCGCGCGGTAGTACGACAGCGCGTTCTCGATTTCATCGGCGACGGTCAGGCGCGAATCGCGCAGCATGCGCGTTTGCCACAGCGACGTCACGCGCGCGCGCAGCAACGAGTCGTTCTGCAGGCTCTCGCGCGCGGTCAGCGGCTGGTCGCGCTCGGCGAGGAGCCGCGCGATGTCGTGCTGCGCGTCGAGAATGCTCTTGCGCTGCACTTCCGTCGGGTGCGCCGTCAGCACGGGGACGATCAGCGCGTCGTTGAAGAACTGCTGCAAGACGGGCGTCGCGGCGGCGTTCGCTTCGACGAGACGGTCGAGCGCGTGCGCGACCGTGCCCGGCTGCGACGTCGAGCCGGCCAGATCGTGAATGCGGTGCCGGCGGTTGCGATGGCGGTCTTCGGCGATGTTCGCGAGATGCGAGAAGTAGCTGAACGCGCGCACGACGCTCACCGTCTGCTCGGGCGACAGCGCGCGTAGTTTCTTTTCGAGCGTCTGCGCGGCGACGCTGTCGTCCTCGCGGCGAAAGCGCACCGCGTGCTGGCGAATCGTCTCGACCACGTCGAACACTTCGTCGCCTTCCTGCTCGCGCACCACGTCGCCGAGCAGCCGCCCCAGATAGCGGATGTCCTCGAAGAGCGGCTGGTCCTTGTCCTCACGCGTGCGGGCGTTGTCTTTCAGTGGCGCGGCCTGCTGCTTGCTGCCGCCGTTGTTCTTGATTCGTTTCGACAGGCTGTTGGCGGCCGCCTTGGCCGCCTTGGTCTTCGTGGATTTGCCGGTCTTGCCGGATTCGAGGGCTTGCGTTGCTTTCAGGGCCTTCGCGGCCTTGACAGCCTTGACGGCGGAAGCGGCCGATGCGGCGTTTGCAGCGTCGGGCGAGGCAGTGTTGCGGCGGGCAGGGCGCGCCGATCCGGAAGACGTCACGATGTTTCCTCAGGAAAGCCAGGGTCTAAAGAATGTGGACTGCAACTTCGGTTACTGCGGGGAACTGCGCTAAAAGCCTGTCAACGAAGCGGCGCGCGATGGAGGAAGGGCCGGTTGTGCGTGCTGCGCCGCATTAGATGATCGCGCATGCGGCGCATCGACGCGCGAACGACCGTGCTCGGGCTTCTGGCGGCCACGCAAGTCACGAATCGATACGGCTCATGGAGCAGTCCGCTGCCGACACCGTGCGCGAACCCGTCTCCTCCATCGAACTGCTTCGGCATGGCCGTGCGGCCAGCGAGAGGTTGCCGAAGCGCGTGCTAACATTGTTTGTTATCACATCCCGTCGTTCAATGACTCAATCAATGAATTCCGAGACGCTTGCGCTCACGCCGCCCACTACGCTCGTCATCGCGTCGCGGGAAAGCCGCCTTGCAATGTGGCAGGCCGAGCACGTGCGGTGTGCGCTGCACAAATTATATCCATCTTGCGACGTAAAAATCCTCGGAATGACGACACGCGGCGATCAGATTCTCGATCGCACGCTGTCGAAGGTAGGCGGCAAGGGGCTGTTCGTGAAGGAGCTGGAGAACGCGCTCGCCGACGGCCGTGCCGATCTCGCCGTTCATTCGCTGAAAGACGTGCCGATGGAACTGCCCGAAGGCTTTGCGCTGTCCACCATCATGGAGCGCGAAGACCCGCGCGATGCGTTCGTCTCGAACCAGTACGACACGCTGGCCGCGCTGCCGCCCGGCAGCGTGGTCGGCACGTCGAGCCTGCGCCGCGAAGCGATGCTCCGCGTGCGCTATCCGGAACTGATCGTGAAGCCGCTGCGCGGCAATCTCGATACGCGGCTCGCCAAGCTCGATCGCGGCGACTACGCGGCCATCATTCTTGCCGCCGCAGGGCTGAAGCGTCTCGGTCTCGCCGCGCGCATCCGTTCGCTGCTCGATCCCGCCGATAGCCTCCCCGCCGCGGGCCAGGGCGCGCTCGGCATCGAGATTCGCGCGGACCGCGCGGACCTCGCCGCGTGGCTCGCGCCGCTGCATCACGAGCACACGGCCGCCGCCGTCGAAGCGGAGCGCATGGTGTCGCGCGCGCTCGGCGGCAGTTGCGAAGTGCCGCTCGCGGCCTACGCGATCTGGCATGACGGCGCGCTGCATCTGCGCGGCATCGTCGCGACGCCCGACGGGCAGCGCGTGCTCTCCGCACAGGCCTCGGCGCCCGCGCCGACCACGGGCGCCGCGCTCGAACTCGGCCGCGAAGTCGCGAGGCAGCTCGAAGCGCAAGGCGCGCTGGACATCGTCCGCGCGCTGAGCACGGCGGCCGGCCCGGCGAATGCCCCGTGATGGCGGCCGGCTCGAATCCGACATCCGCTGATTCCCCGTCGACGGACGGCGCAGGCCCGTCGCGCGGCGCGCACCTGAGCGTCGTGCTGACGAGGCCGGCGGGACAGTCCGATACGCTCGCCAAGCTGCTGCACGACGCGGGTGTCGCGACCGTCGAATTTCCGCTGATCGAGATCGCGCCCGCCGACGACGAAGGCCCGCTGCGCGCGGCGCTCGCGTCGCTCGACCGGTACGCGCTCGTCGTGTTCGTGTCGCCGAATGCCGTCGACTACGCGTTCGCGCGCCATGACGCGATATGGCCGCATGCGCTGCCCGTCGGCGTCGTCGGTCCGGGCAGCGTCGCGGCGCTCGCGAAGCACGGCGTCGAAGCGCCCGCATACGCGGTGATCAGCCCGGGCGCTTCCGCCGACGACAACGATGGCGCGCGCTTCGACTCCGAAGCGCTGTACGCGGCGCTCGAAGCGTCGCTCGGCGAGAACGCATTCGAAGGCAAGCGCGTGCTGATCGTGCGCGGCGACGGCGGCCGCGAGTGGCTCGCCGACCGTCTGCGCGAAGCGGGCGCCGAAGTCGAGACCGTCGCGGCTTACCGGCGGCTCGTGCCCGAGCCGTCGATCGGCGCATGGTCGCGCGTTCATGCGCTGTTGTCCGGCGAATCGAAGATGCCGCACGCGTGGCTCGTGACCAGTTCCGAAGGCGTGCGCAATCTCGGCGAACTCGCGAATGACCATCTGACCGTCAGCGAGCAAGCGCAACTGAAACGCGCGATGTTCGTCGCGCCCCATCCGCGCATCGCGGAAACCGCGCGGGGATTGGGTTTTGATAGCATTACGGTGTCCGGTGCGGGCGATGAACGTATCGCGCGCACGCTGTTGTCCCTCGCTGTTCCTCCCGAAGTTCAACCGGTCCAGTCCAACCCGGCACAAGAACGCATGACTGATACCAACGCATCCACGAATCCCACGCCCAACTCCGCGCCGCGGCCCGCCACCACGCTGCCGCCGAATCAACCCTTTACGCCTTATGAAATGCAGCAACCGAAACGCGGCAAGGGCACGGGGCTGCTCTGGGTCGTCATCGCGCTGGTGCTCATCGTGGCCGTCGCGGGCGGCCTCGCGCTGAACCGCAGGGTGATCAAGCTCGATCAACAGCTGTCGCATCGCCAGCAGGCCAACGACGCGTCGACTGCCGAGCTGCGCGTGAAGACGGAGCAGGCCGTCGCGACCGTGCAGGCCGCGAACGCGCAGATCGCGCAGCTCGAAGGCAGGCTCGCCGACGCGCAGAACTCGCAACAGGCGCTGCAGCAGCAATACGCGGATCTCGCGCGCAATCGCGACGACTGGACGATGGCCGAAGTCGGCCAGATGCTGTCGAGCGCCAGCGAGCAGTTGCAGTTGACGGGCAACACGCAGCTCGCGCTCTTCGCGCTGCAAAGCGCGGACACGCGCCTCGCCGCCTCGGATGGCGCGCAGGCGCTGGCCGTGCGCAAGGCGATCGCGCAGGACATCGACAAGCTCAAGTCCGCGCCCTCGACGGATCTGACGGGCCTCGCGATCAAGCTCGACAATGCGATCGACCAGGTCGACCAGCTGCCGCTTTCCGGCGAGGCGCCCATCGCGCACGCGACGCCGCGTGCGGCCGAGCCGAAGGACGTCGACCGCGTCGCGGCCGCTACGGGCGAGCCGAAGTGGAAGGTGTGGTGGAACCAGTTCGTGACGGGCGTCGGCCAGCAGCTGACCAGTCTCGTGCAGGTGCGCCGCCTCGATCACGCCGACACGATGCTCGTGTCGCCGGATCAGGGCTACTTCCTGCGCGAGAACCTGAAGCTGCGTCTGCTGTCGGCGCGACTGGCGCTGCTCGCGCGTAACCAGACCACGCTCAAGTCCGATCTCAAGGCCGCGGACGACGCGCTCGCGCGTTACTTCGACGCGTCGTCGAAGAAAGTCCAGAACGCGCGCGATCTCGTGAAGGAAGTCGATCAGGGCTCGGGGACCGTCGAAGTGCCGAACCTGAATACGAGCCTGCAGGCCGTGCATCAGTACCGGAACCGGGGTTAATCATGGCGCTGCGTGGACTTCTCTGGCTCGCATTCCTGTTCGCGATCGCCGTCGTGCTTGCGCTCGTCGGGCGCTTCGACACCGGCCAGGTGCTGCTCGTCTATCCGCCGTATCGCGTCGATATTTCGTTGAACCTGTTCGTCGTCGGCCTGATCGTCACGTTCATCGTGATGTATGTGCTGCTGCGCATCGTGCGCAACATCTGGGGCATGCCGCGCCGCGTGGCCGCGTACCGCGCGCGTCAGCGCGTCGCGAAGGCGCATTCGGCGTTGCGTGACGCGATCGCGAATCTGTATGCCGGGCGCTTTTCGCGCGCCGAAAAGGCCGCGCGCGATTCGCTCGCGAATCCCGACAACAAGGGCGCGGCGGGCCTGATCGCGGCGAACGCCGCGCACCGGATGCACGAGTACGCGCGCCGCGACGAATATCTCGCGCAGATCGATGCAACCGACTGGCAGGATGCGCGTCTGATGGCGACGGCCGACATGCGCGCCGATGGCCGCGATGCCGATGGCGCGCTGCTCGCGCTCACCGAAATGCAGTCGCAGGGCGGCCGCCGCATTCACGCGCAGCAGATCGCATTGCGCGCGCAGCAGCAGTTGAAGAACTGGGGCGAAGTGCTCAAGCTCGTGAAGACGCTCGAAAAGCGCGAGGCGATTCATCCCGCCGTGGCCGTGCGTCTGCGTCAACTGGCGGCGGAAAACCTGTTGCGCGATCGCCGGCACAATGCCGACGCGCTGCTCGAACTATGGCATTCGCTGACGCCGACCGAGCGCCATTCGCCGCGCCTCGCCGATCTCGCGGCCGAGTTGCTGGTTGCGCTGAACCGTCCGCAGGAGGCGCGCAAGATCGTCGAGGATGCGCTCGCGCAGAACTGGGACGCGCGTCTCTTGCGCCGCTATCCGGATACGACGGGCGGCGACGCGCTGCCGTTGATCCAGAAGGCCGAAGGCTGGCGCAAGGAGCGCCCCGACGACGCCGATCTGCTGTTCACGCTGGGCCGTCTGTGCCTGCATCAGCAGTTGTGGGGCAAGGCGCAATCGTTCCTCGAACAGGCGCTCAAGCAAGCCGATAACGAGACGCTCAAGATCCGCTCGCACCGTGCGCTCGCGCGTCTGCACGAACAACTGGGCGATGCTTCGAAGGCAAGCGAGCACTATCGCGAGAGCGCGTTGGCGATGAATATCGTCTGATGGGCTGAACGGCTCGGGCCGCAGCTAGTGCAGATCGCGCGGTAGCGCAGATATAAAAAACCCTCGGTGACTGCGTAGTTACCGAGGGTTTTTTCTTGCGTGAAGCGCCGAGAACGGTGCGCGCCTACTTGTTCACGAGCCGCGCAGGCACGCTGATCGCGAGCAGTCCGCCGAGAATCATGAACGCGGCGAGCATGTACATGCCGGAGTCGGTGGTGGAGGTGATCTGCTTGAGCCAGCCCACCGCATACGGGCTCAGGAAGCCCGCGAGATTGCCGATCGAATTGATCATCGCAATGCCCGCCGCTGCACCCGTGCCCGCGAGGAACGACGTCGGCAGGCTCCAGAAGAGCGGCAGCGTCGTGATGATGCCCATCGTCGCGAGCGTGAGCGCGGCCATCGCGAGCGTCGTATCGTGCGCCCAGACGACGGACAACACGAGGCCGAGCGCGCCTGCGAAGCCCGGCAGCGCGACGTGCCAGCGGCGCTCGCGCGTGCGGTCGGCGCTGCGCGCGACGAGCACCATCGCGATGACGGCGGCGGCGAACGGAATCGCCGAAAGCAGGCCGATCATGAACGCATCGGTGACGCCCGTCGACTTGATGATGGTCGGCAGCCAGAAGCTCACGCCATACAGGCCCATTACGAACGAGAAGTAGATCAGGCTCATCAGCAGCACGCGCGGGCTCATCATCACCTTGCCGATCGAGTGATCCTCTTTCGTCGCCTCTTCGGCGGCGATATTGCGTTCGAGCAGTTCGCGCTCCTGCTCCGTCAGCCACTTCGCCTTCGAAATGCGGTCGTCGAGCACGACGAACACCAGAATGCCGACGATCACCGACGGTATGCCTTCGAGCAGGAACAGCCACTGCCAGCCATGCCAGCCGTTCGCACCGTTGAACGCCTTCAGGATGTAACCCGAGATCGGCCCGCCGACGACGCCCGAAATCGCGATGGCCGTCATGAACCATGTGGTCATGCGCCCGCGCCGGTGCGCCGGATACCAGTAGGTCAGGTACAGGATGATGCCGGGGAAGAAGCCCGCTTCCGCGAGACCGAGCAGAAAGCGCATCACGTAGAACATGGTGGGCGTGGTGACGAACATCGTCAGCATCGAGATGATGCCCCACGACACCATGATCCGCGCGATCCACACCCGCGCGCCGACGCGGTGCAGGATGATGTTGCTCGGCACTTCGAAGATGAAATACCCGATGAAGAAGATGCCCGCGCCGAAACCGTAGACGGCGTCGGAGAGGCCCAGGTCGGTGCTCATGCCGAGCTTCGCGAAGCCGACGTTCACGCGGTCAAGATACGCGACGACATAGCTGAGCATCAGAAGCGGCGTCAGACGCCAGGCGACTTTCCTGTAGGTCGCCTCTTCGAAAGTGGAAGGCGCGCCCGCGCCGGGATGGTGAAGCGGATTCGCAGGACTGGACACGCGTGTCTCCTATCGACCAGCGTTGGCGCTTGGCGCCTTACGCCGGTCCTATGTAAAGCTCGTTATTGTGGAAATGACGTACCGCCGTTCGCGATTCTAAACGTTCAATGCGCGCTGAAAAGCCGCTTGACGTCGGGGAAAACACCGAGTTATCAATGACTAACGCGCCTCTCGCAGCACGGCGGCAGTACGGCGCGCGGCGTGCGCCCGCGCATGGCCGGAACATCCTGCGCGGACGCACGCTGCATTCGCCGCTATACGCAGCGTCCGCCGTCCACTTCGAGACACACGCCCGTGATGAACTCCGCTTCGTCCGACGCGAGATAGAGCGCGGCGTTCGCGATGTCCTGCGGCGTCGAGAAGCGGCCGAGCGGAATGCCGGCCAGAAACTTCTGCCGGTTCTCCGGCGTGTCTTCGACGCCCATGAACTCCGTCAGCAGGCCCGTCTCGCCTATCACCGGGTTCACGCAGTTCACGCGGATGCGGTCAGGCCCGAGCTCGACGGCAAGCGCCTTGCTCGCGACGATCACGGCGCCCTTGCTGCCGTTGTACCAGACGAGGCCTGGGCGCGGCCGCACGCCCGCCGTCGACGCGATGTTGACGAACACGCCGCCGCCTTGTTCGCGGAAGTACGGGACGAACTCGCGCACGCTCCAGTAAATGCTCTTCACGTTGACGGCGTACACGCGGTCGAACTCGGCTTCCGTGACTTCGAGCACCGGCTTGTTCCGATGCGTGGTGCCCGCGTTGTTGACGACGATCTGCACGCTGCCGAAGTCTCCGATGGCGGCGGCGCGCAACGCGCTCCAGTCGTCCGCGCGTGTGACGTCGCCCGCGACGGCAATCGCCTTGCCGCCCGCCAGCGCGATCTCGCTCGCGACGCGCTCGGCCGCCGGACCGTTCAGATCGTTGACGACGACGTTCGCGCCTTCGCGCGCGTACGTTTTCGCGATGCCTTCGCCAAAGCCCGAGCCGCCGCCTGTGACGATGGCCGTTTTGCCTGTCAGCCGCATGATGTCTCCTCTGTCAATGGGAGTGAGGGCTGTTGCCCTTGCTCCCTGTCCATGAAAGATGGTTGCTGTTGTTGTGCGAATCGATTGGGGTTGCGCGTCAGCCGTGCTTGATTGCGACGGTCTTCAGCACCGTGAAGCCGTACAACGCTTCGAAGCCTTTCTCGCGGCCGTGTCCCGAATGCTTGACGCCGCCGAACGGCAACTCGACGCCGCCGCCCGCGCCATAGTTGTTGATGAACACCTGCCCCGAGCGCACACGTCTCGCGATGCGCAACTGGCGTGCGCCGTCGCGCGTCCAGATGCCCGCGACGAGGCCGTACTGCGTGCCGTTGGCCAACGCGAGCGCTTCGTCTTCGTCGGTGAACGGCAGCGCGGCGAGCACCGGGCCGAACACTTCTTCACGCGCGAGCCGGTGCGTGGGCGGCACGTCGCGCAGCAGGGTCGGCGCCTGATAGAAGCCGTCTTCCGGCGCCTCCGCGATCACTTCGCCGTGCGCCGCCATCGGGACGCTGTCGTGCTGTGCGTCCGACAGGAAGTCCCATACGCGGCGCTGCTGCTTCGCGCTGATCAGCGGTCCGCAGTCGAGATCGGCATGCGCCGGACCGACGCGTAGCTCGCTGAACGCCGTCGCGAGCCGGTCGAGCAGCGGCTCGTAGATGCTCCGCTCGATCAGCACGCGGCTGCCCGCCGAGCAGGTCTGCCCGGCGTTCTGCACGATCGCGCTGACGAGCGTGGGCAGCGCGGCATCGAGGTCGGCATCGGCGAAGACGATTTGCGGCGACTTGCCGCCCAGCTCCAGCGTGACGGGCACGTGGTTTTCGGCGGCCATCTGCGTGACGAGCTTGCCCGTTTCGGGCGAGCCGGTGAACGAAATGTGGTCGATGCCGGGATGGCGCGCGAGTGCCGCGCCTGCTTCGTGCCCATAGCCCGTGACGACGTTGAGCGCGCCCGCCGGCAGGCCCGCTTCGGCAGCGAGTTCGGCGACGCGCAGCACAGAGAGGCACGCGTCCTCGGCGGGCTTCACGACGCACGCGTTCCCCGCGGCAAGCGCCGCGCCCACGCTGCGCCCGAAGATCTGCATCGGATAGTTCCACGGCACGATGTGGCCCGTGACGCCGTGCGGCTCGCGGATCGTGAAGACGGTGTAGCCGTTCTGGTAGGGCAGCGTTTCGCCGTGCAGCTTGTCGGCGGCGCCTGCATAGAACTCGAAGTAGCGCGCGAGCGCGGCCGCGTCGCCGCGCGCCTGCTTGAGCGGCTTGCCCGTGTCGCGCGCTTCGATCTGCGCCAGCTCTTCGTGGCAGGCGGCGACGAGCATCGACAGCCGGTACAGCAGACGGCCGCGTTCGGCTGCGCTGGCGGCGCCCCACGCGCCGTCGTACGCGCGGCGCGCGGATTGCACGGCGGTATCGATGTCGGCGGCCGTGCCGCGCGCGAGCGTGGTGAACGGCTGGCCGTCGGAGGGATCGACGACGGGGATCGTCTCCCCACCCGATGACGCGGCCCAATCACCGCCGATGAAGTGTTTCGCTTCTTCCACACATGCTCCTTGCCTGAGGCGACAGAGGACGACCCACGAAAAAACGGGACAGCGGACGACGATGGCCTTGCGCGCATGACGGGCACAACGGATCCGTCGATCAGGACTGGCAGCGCGCGCGATGCGCGGCGACTAAAGACGGATGCCCGCACTACGGGCACGTCGCGAACGGAAGCCGCCAGTCGTAAGACGATTATCGCGCCGATCGCCACGAGGGTGTCATTGGCCGATTGGCTATAATGGCGCATTCCGCAGTGTCCGGGTTGCGGCGCCGCGTTCCGTATCGCGAACGCAGCGCGCGCCGCGCGCCATCTTTCACATTTCATCCTGATCAGAGAGCGCCATGAGCTTCAATCACGTCCCCCCTGGTAAAGACCTCCCGCAAGACTTCAACGTCATCATCGAAATTCCAGCGCAAAGCGATCCGGTGAAGTACGAGGCGGACAAGGAACTGGGCATGCTCGTCGTCGATCGCTTCATCGGCACGGGCATGCGTTATCCCGCGAACTACGGCTTCATTCCGCAGACGCTGTCGGGCGACGGCGACCCCGTCGACGTGCTCGTTATCACGCCGTTCCCGCTGCTGGCCGGTTCCGTGGTGCGCGCACGTGCGCTGGGCATGCTGCAGATGACGGACGAATCGGGCGTCGATGCGAAGCTGATCGCCGTGCCGCACGACAAGATCTGCCCGATGACGGCGGATCTGAAGTCGATCGACGACGTGCCGCAATACCTGAAGGATCAGATCAAGCACTTCTTCGAGCAATACAAGGCGCTCGAGAAGGGCAAGTGGGTGAAGGTCGAAGGCTGGGCGGGCGTCGATGCCGCCCACAAGGAAATCAGCGAAGGCGTCGCGAACTACAAGAAGTAATCGGCGCGCTGAAAGTCTGTTGGCAAAACGCTCCTTCGGGAGCGTTTTGTTTTTTGGGCGGCGACGCGGCGCGCCCTTACTGTGGACGCACTGTCGCGAGCCGCGTGCCGGCAAACGGGTCCTGGCGCCAATCGACGGTCGGGCGAGCCGCCGCTTTGGACCGCGTGGCGCGCTTCTCGATGGCGAAGTGCTCCATCGACTGACCGGCGCTGACGGCCTGGCTCAGCCACTGCGGCAGATTGCCTTTGCCGTCCCACGTATCGCCGGAAGCGCTGCGAAAGCGCGCCGATTTCTGGCGTGTGCGCTCTTCGGCGAGTGCCGCCGTGAGATCGGTGATCTTGATGCCGACTTGCGCCATGCGGCGGCGCAGATACGCAATCATGCTGTCACGCTTACGCTCGTCCATTTGCTTTCCCCTTGAGGTTGCTGCCAGGTAGAGGCACTGCGTCGGTATTGGTTCGGTGTGGGGAAGTATGCTTTCGGGTCAGAGGCGCGTCGAGGCGCGATTGTTGAAAACACTGTTGCTGCGCGGACAACGGCGCCTTCACGTCGGTTTCCAGATAAGGCTTCTGGATCACGCTTCCTCGGCGTCCGGCGCCTCTGCTTCGCTCGGCGCGGGCAGCACGGATTCGAGCGTCCGCATGCCCGACGCCAGCTCCCGCTTCTGCGCGGGCGCGAGCTGCTTGACGCGGTATTCGGCACGCAATGCGCTCGACCGGTCGGCGAGCTCGAACGACGCGAGCAGGCGCACGGGCTTGCGCGAGCGCGTGTAGCGCGCGCCCGTGCCGTTGCAGTGCTTGTCGAAGCGCGCCGCGACGTCGGTGGCGATGCCCGTGTAGACGCTGCCGTCCGAGCATTCGATCAGATACAGAAACCACGGCATCGCGCGCGCCTAGTCCTTGAACGGGTTGTGTTCGCGCAGTTCGTCGACGTACGCGTGGATGTGATTCTTCTCGCTGTCGAGAAACCGCGCGACGGCATCCGAGAACGCCGGATGCGCGAGCCAGTGCGCCGAGCGCGTGACGGTCGGCATGAAGCCGCGCGCCATCTTGTGCTCGCCCTGCGCACCGCCTTCGAACACGCCGAGCTTCCGCTCGATGCAGAATTCGAGCGGCTGGTAGTACGCGGTTTCGAAGTGCAGGCAGGGCACGTGTTCGAGCGCGCCCCAGTAACGCCCGTAGAGCGTGCCGCCCGCGTTTGCGCCGTCGCGCTGATAGACGACGAGCGAGCTGGCAATCGGCTTGCCTTCGTATTCGGCGATCACCAGCATCAGATTCTCGGGCATCGACGCACCGATCATCCGGAAGAAGTCGAGATTCAGATACGGACTCGAAAAATGCTCGCGGTACGTCTGCCGATAGCACTTGCTGAAGAAGCGCCATTCGGCGTCGCTGATGTCTTCGCCGAGCACGCGGCGAAACGTGATGCCCGCCTCGCGCACCTTGCGTCGTTCGGCGCGGATGTTCTTGCGCTTCTTCTGTTCGAGCGTCGACAGGAACTCGTCGAAATCGCGATAGCCTTCGTTGATCCAGTGGAACTGCACGCCTTCGCGCTGCATCATGCCGAGGTCCGTCAGCACCTGCGCTTCCGTTTCGGTGGGGAAGAGCACATGCAGCGACGACACGTCGGCCTGCTCGGCGAACGCGACCAGCGTGGCGGCGAGATGGCGCAGCGCGTGCTCGTCGGCGGCGATGAGGCGCGTGCCCTGCACGGGCGTGAACGGCACCGCGCACAGCAGCTTCGGATAGTAGGGCAGGCCGTTGCGCTTGTACGCGTCGGCCCATGCCCAGTCGAACACATATTCGCCATACGAGTGGCCTTTCGCGTAGACGGGCGCGGCCGCGGCCAGCTTGCCCGTGCGCGGATCGGTCAGCGTGACGAACTGCGGCGCCCAGCCCGTGTCCGCGACGGCGCATTGCGTCGCGTGCAGCGCGCTCAGGAATTCATGGCGCAAGAAAGGCGTCGGTTGCGCCTGCTGGCTGAGCAGCGCGTTCCACTCGGCGGCATCCACTTCGAGCGGCGAAGCGAGAATGCCCGCGCGGTAATCAAAACGTTCCTGGTTCAATCTGTTCGACCGTTGGCGATACTGTTGGCGCGTTCGCGTGGGCTCGCGACCCGACAGGACGGAGTGATGCCGATATGCGGGTGCTGCGCGCGCGGGACCCGTTCGCCTCGTTGCAACGGCGATTCGATGACAAGGCGCTTACTCCACCGTGTTAACTCCACCGCGTCCACCGCGGCGCGACGAACGGCCATGTTAATGCAAATGCGTGCGCGAAGTGCGCGGCGCGGTCTTCGCGGCGGGCGCGGCGATTGCGCGAAGGCTTGCGCGCACGCGATCGAGACCTGGAATGCGCTTACCGCTTATCATCTACGCTGTTCGATAGCAGCCGTATCGCGTGACCGCCTAGTCGTCCGATCGGTCCGGTCCAATCCATTCATTCGATCCGCTCGATCCGTTCAATTGGCCGACGCACGCGCCCGAAGGAATCTCTGACATGAAAGGCAATTTCTTTAACCTGTATTCGCATCGCTTTGCGCGCGTCGCGGTGGGCGTGCCGCGCTGCCGGGTGGCCGACCCCGCCTTCAACGCCGACGAGACGCTGAAGCTCGCGCGCGAAGCCGCCGCAAAGGGCGCGGCGCTCGTCGCGTTTCCCGAACTCGGCCTTCCCGCCTATACCTGCGACGATCTCTTTCATCAGGGTGCGCTGCTCGATGCATGCAAGACAGCGCTGGCAAAGATCGTCGACGCGTCGAAGAAGCTGTCCGCCGCGCTGATCGTCGGCATGCCGCTGAAGGTGGACCACAGCCTGTTCAACTGCGCGGTGGTCGTCGCGCGCGGCGCCGTGCTGGGCGTGGTGCCGAAGAGCTATCTGCCGAACTACGGCGAGTTCTACGAAGCGCGCCAGTACACGCCCGCCGACAGCGCCGTCGCGCGCGAGATCGATCTGCTCGGCGAGCGCGCGCCGTTCGGCGCGTCGTTGCTGTTCGAACTGACGGACGTGCCCGACTTCCGCTTTCACGTCGAGATCTGCGAGGACGTGTGGGTGCCCGTTCCGCCGTCGTCGTTCGCGGCGCTCGCGGGCGCGACGGTGCTCGTGAACCTGTCGGCGTCGAACATCGTGGTCGGCAAGTCGGGCTACCGGCATCAGCTCGTCGGCCAGCAGTCGGCGCGCTGTCTCGCGGCGTATCTGTACACGTCGGCGGGCCGCGGCGAATCGTCGACCGATATGGCGTGGGACGGCCAGGCGTTGATCTGCGAAAACGGCGAGATGCTCGCCGAGTCCGAGCGCTTTCTCGACGACTCGCACGTGATCTTCGCCGACGTCGATCTCGAGCGGCTCTCGCACGAACGCATGCGGCAGACGACCTTCGGCATGTCGGTGCAGCGTCACAAGGAAGAAGTGGCGAAGTTCAGGATCGTGCGCTTCGCGATCGATCACGATACGTCGCGCGCATTGCCGATCGAGCGCGAGGTCGAGCGCTTCCCGTATGTGCCCGCCGATACGCGGCGCCGCGATGAGCGCTGCAACGAGGTCTACAACATCCAGGTGCAGGCGCTCGTGCAGCGGCTGTCGGCGTCGGCTATCCAGAAGGTCGTGATCGGCGTGTCGGGCGGGCTCGACTCGACGCATGCGCTGCTCGTCTGCGCAAAGGCAATGGACCGTCTGAAGCTGCCGCGCACGAACATCATCGGCGTGACGATGCCGGGCTTCGCGACCAGCGACCGCACGCTGAATCAGGCGCGCGAGCTGATGGAAGTGGTGGGCTGCACGTCGATGGAAATCGACATCCGGCCAAGCTGCGAGCAAATGTTGAAGGACCTCGGCCATCCGTATTCGGCGGGCGAGGCGAAGTACGACATCACGTTCGAGAACGTGCAGGCGGGCGAGCGCACGAACCATCTGTTCCGCCTCGCCAATTTCCACAACGGCATCGTGATCGGCACGGGCGATCTGAGCGAGCTGGCACTCGGCTGGTGCACGTATGGCGTCGGCGATCACATGTCGCACTACAGCGTGAACGCCAGTGTGCCCAAGACGCTGATTACGCACCTCGTGCGCTGGGTTGCGGAGACGGGCGCGATCGGCAAGAGCGGTTCCGGCACGCTGCTCAACATTCTCGCTACCGAGATCAGCCCGGAGCTGGTGCCCGGCAAGGCGGCTGGGGCGATTGAACAGAAGACCGAGTCGTTCATCGGGCCCTACGAGTTGCAGGACTTCAACCTGTACTACATCCTGCGCTACGGCTTCGCGCCTTCGAAGGTCGCCTACCTCGCGCTGCACGCATGGCGCGACAAGGAGAAGGGCGGCTGGCCCGAAGGCGCGCACGTCGCGCGCAACGAGTACGACCTCGCCGCGATCAAGCGCAATCTCGGCATCTTTTTGTGGCGCTTCTTCAAGACGAGCCAGTTCAAGCGGAGCTGCGTGCCGAACGCGCCGAAGGTGGGCTCGGGCGGATCGCTGTCGCCGCGCGGCGACTGGCGCGCGCCTAGCGATTCGGAAGCGACCGTCTGGACCGATGATCTTGCAACGGTTCCGGATAAAGCCGCCTGAAATCCGTCGTTATCTGACGCCGCGTGCGCGCCGCTGCGCGCGGCGTCGTGCCCATGCTGGCAACGTGTGCAGCGCGGCGTAGAATCTAACGCATCTGAACCTTCCTTTTTCGAACCGAGACGAGGCCTGCCATGAAACGCATCACCGCCATCATCAAACCGTTCAAGCTCGACGAAGTCCGCGAAGCGCTCGCCGAAGTCGGCCTGACGGGGCTGACCGTCACCGAGGTCAAAGGCTTCGGCCGTCAGAAAGGACATACCGAGCTGTATCGCGGCGCCGAATACGTCGTCGATTTTCTGCCGAAAGTGAAGATCGAAGTCGTGGTCGCGAACAACCAGACCGATCAGGTGATCGATGCGATCATCGGCGCGGCGCGCACGGGCAAGATCGGCGACGGCAAGATTTTTGTCGCGGATGTCGAGCGCGTGATCCGCATTCGCACGGGTGAGGAGAACGAAGCGGCCGTGTAAGCCGCTCGCGCGCGTCTTGCTTTGCGAGCGTCGCGCGTCTCGTTGGACCGCGCGCCGGCGTTGCACTGCGCCGGTGCTTCGATGCACGAGCGGAGTGCCTTAGCTTCGGCCCGGAACTTCGCCGTCTGCGCAAATAAAAAAAGGTGCGACACCCTTTCGGACATCGCACCGATACGCGCCTCTCGCAGCAGCGTGAAAACCGTTTCCGTTAAAGCTTTTCTGTTTGCACCGTTCGATTAGAACGAGTGCTGGATACCTGCATACACGCCCGACTGGCTGTGACCCGGCAGCGGGTTGTCGGTTGCGACTGCCGTACCCGCGTTGTTCGCGTTCAGGCCGAAGTTAGCAGCCTTGCTGTTCTGGGTCGTTGCGATCTGAATGTCCAGCAGCGTGCGCTTCGACAGGTTGTACGAGCCGCCGATCGTGTAGATCGTCGCATTGCCGCCACCATTGTTGGCATTCACGTGGTAGACGGCCGCGATCAGCGCTGCTGCCGGCGTTGCTTGCCACGTCACGCCACCCCACTCGTGATCGAGCGTGGTCGGCTGGCCCGGCAGAACGTTCGTTGCGCCCGACGAGCGGATAGCCTGGTACGCAGCCTGAACCTTGAACTGGCCGAGGAACACGTTCACGAGAGCCGAGTATTCGCGCGATGCTGCGAACACGCCGCCTGCTGCGTTGCCCGTGTTGATCAGACCCGTTTGCGGGCCGTACAGGAAGCCGTTAGCCGGGTTGCGGATTTCGTCATAGATACCGCGAACCTGGAACAGCGACGAAGTGTAGGTCACTTGCGCACCGGCTTCGCGGCCTTGCGGCGTCGTGCCGTTACCGTTCCAGTTCGTCGCGTTCGACAGCGCGTATTGACCGTAGAAGTCAAAGCCTGCGATCTTCGGCGACTGGTAAGCGACGTTGTTGCTCGACTGCGGCCAGTTGCGGCCACGCACCAGCGATGCCGACGACCAGTTCGACTGACCGAACGGGTCGAAGTCCCACACGCCGTTCGAGATGAACAGCATGCGGCCCATCGTGAACGTACCGTATTGGTTGTTCGCGAAGCCGACCGTCGCCCAACGATTGAAGAGACCGCCGCCGCCAGGGCCTGCGCCCGTCATCGTGTTGAACGAGCCTTCCAACTGGAACACGGCCTTGGTGCCGCCGCCCAGATCTTCAGCGCCCTTCAAGCCCCACAGGCTGGTACCCCAGTCGCCGCTCTCAGCGCGGAAGCGGTGCGTGCTGCTCTGCGCGGCACCCGCTGCGTTCGGGTTCGTCGGCACACCCGTCATGTACTCCAGACCAGCGTCCAGACGCCCGTACAGCGTCACGCTGCTCTGTGCGTGTGCGGCAACGCCGAAAGTCAGCAGCGCTGCGGCAGCCAAAGCTTTCTTCATCTTCTCCTCCATACCCTGTCAAAAAGTAAAGCCAGTACTGCGAGTGGTGCCCGGACGCCAGCGGCGCCGAGCAGGAATCCCTTTCTGGGAGATGGGCGGGTGATCGGTTGTTTTGTCGATACAGCTTCGTGGCTGTCTGATCGTCACGCCGATCTCTCTCGCGACCGGTATCTCCTGTTCGTTTTGAAGTGAAACTACTTTTCTTGAACTTTGTTTTGCTACTTTCGTTACTAATTTAGCAAAATACCCCTCGGTTGGCGAATAAATTAGCGATGCTCGGTAAAGATGTCTCTAAATTGCAATACCACTGTGAGACAAGTGGCGCGACGAGGGCTTCGAACAGGGCTCCAGGCCTTGTCCGACAAGGGAAGCACGGGTGTTAACGAGTGGTGTCAAGGATTGCCACTATTGACGCGATAAATCGTCCGGAGTAGAGGCGTTCCGGAGCGTGGGTGGCGCAGATGTTGGGATGCCGAAGCTTTGATGCGGCGCAGGCGGGACAGTGAGGCGTCACGAGGGCAATAAAAAGGGCGCCGGTAAGCGCCCTGTAATACTACATAAACTACATCGCAGAACTATTTCAGACTGCCCGACAGGAACTGCTTGAGGCGGTCACTCTTCGTGTTCCTGAACACTTCGTCGGGATGGCCTTCCTCTTCGACGCGTCCCTGATGCAGGAACATCACGTGGTTCGACACGTTGCGCGCGAACGCCATCTCGTGCGTGACGACGATCATCGTGCGGCCTTCCTCCGCGAGCGTCTGCATGACCTTCAGCACTTCGCCGACCAGCTCGGGGTCGAGCGCGGATGTGGGCTCGTCGAACAGCATCACGTCGGGGTTCATCGTCAGCGCGCGGGCGATCGCCACGCGCTGCTGCTGGCCGCCCGACAGATGCGACGGGTATTGCTTCTCGAGGCGCGGCGCGAGGCCCACTTTCTCCAGATATGTGCGGGCGCGTTCCTCGGCATCCTTGCGCGACATGCCCAGCACGTGCAGCGGCGCTTCGATGACGTTTTCGAGCACCGTCATGTGCGTCCACAGGTTGAAGTGCTGAAACACCATCGACAGTTTCGTGCGCATCCGTTGCAACTGCTTCTGGTCCGACACGCGCAGCGCGCCTTGCTTGTCCTTCTGCGTGCGGATCTCCTGGCCGTCGACGAAGATGCGCCCGGAGTTCGGCTGCTCGAGAAAGTTGATGCAGCGGAGCATCGTGCTCTTGCCCGAGCCGGACGAACCGATCACGCTGATCACGTCGCCGCGGTTCGCGCGCAGCGTGACGCCCTTGAGAACTTCATTGTCGCCGTACTGCTTGTGCAGGTTGTCGACGAAAAGCATTTGCTGTGTGGCTTGAGTGTTCATCGGTTTCCTTGACTTGCTTATTCGCCGTACTTACTTGCCTTGCGGGCGCAGATAAGCGAGCCAGCGGCGCTCGGCGCGGCGGAAGAGCCAGACGAGCGAGAAAGAAATGATCAGGTAGAGCAGGGCGGCGATGCCGAAAGCGTTGAACGACTGGTACGTCGCCGAGTTGACGTCGCGCGCGATCTTCAGGATGTCCGGCACGGTCGCCGTGAAGGCGACGGTGGTCGCGTGCAGCATCAGGATCACTTCGTTGCTGTAGTACGGCAACGCGCGGCGCAGCGCTGACGGCAGGATCACGCGGCGATACAGCGTAAACTGCGACATGCCATACGCGCGCGCGGCTTCGATTTCGCCATACGCCGTCGCTTTGATCGCGCCCGCGAAAATTTCCGTCGTGTACGCGCAGGTGTTCAGCGTGAACGCGAGCAGCGTGCAATGCATGCCGTCGCGAAAGAACGCGTTGGTCAGCGCGTTCGAGCGAATGATTTCGAGGCTGTAGAGGCCCGTGTAGCAGAGCAGCAGTTGCACGTACAACGGCGTGCCGCGGAAGATATACGTATACAGCCACACTGCGCTCGCGAGCCATTTCTTCTTCGACACGCGCGCGACGGCGAGCGGTATCGACAGACAGAAGCCCAGGCCGATCGACACGACCAGCAGCCACAGCGTGATGACGACGCCCGTGAAGCGGTAGCCGTCGGTGAAAAGATAGTTGCGCCAGTATTCCTGGATCAGCTCGATCATAGTTCCGCCTTGCGCACGCCAGTCGAGTAGCGTTTTTCGAGGTACATCAGCACGAAGTTCGACACTGTCGTGATCACCAGATAGATCGCGCCGGCCATCAGCGTGAAGAAGAAGAAGCGCAGCGTGCCTTTGCCGGCGTCCTGTGATGCCTTGACGACATCCGCGAGACCGATGATCGACACGAGCGCCGTCGCCTTGACCATCACCTGCCAGTTGTTGCCGATGCCGGGCAGCGCGAAGCGCATCATCTGCGGGAACATGATCCGTGAGAACACTTGCCAGGCCGTCATGCCGTATGCGGCGCCCGCTTCGAGCTGGCCGCGCGGCACCGCGAGGAACGCGCCGCGGAAGGTCTCCGTGAAATACGCGCCGTAGATGAAGCCGAGCACGGCGACGCCGGCGACGAACGGATCGATGTCGATCTGGTCCCAGCCGAGCATGTCGGTGAGATTGTTCAGCCAGATCTGGATGCTGTAGAAGAGCAGCAGCATCAGTACGAGATCGGGGACGCCGCGCACGAGTGTCGTGTAGAGGGTGCCGATACCATACGACAGGCGGTTTTTCGACAGCTTCGCTGCCGCGCCGAGCAGACCGAGCAGGAACGCCAGCGCAAGCGACAGGATCGCCAGCTTGACGGTCTGCACCGTGCCGGCAAAGATGAGCGGGCCGTAGCCTTGAAAGAACATAGTGAGTCCTTGACGACGCTCCCGCGCGCCGCGAAAGACGCGGAACGCGTGCGCTGCGGCGGGTCGCGCGAAGGCCGATGCGATATCGCCTTCGATGTCTCCCATGCGGCGCACAGCATCCCGCTGTGCGAATCATGACTGCCTGGCCGTTGCCGGCCGGCAGCGCGTTTTCCAGCTTGTTTGTTACTGCCTGTTTGCTGCTGTGCTTGTTTGCTACTGCTTGTTTGCTGCTTTGTCCGACTGTATTACGAAGCCCGGCGACGGGCCCATCCGGGCCTGTCCCGAGCCTTTGCTGCGCGATGCCGGCGCAGACGGCTCGCCCATCGAAGCCTAGCGGCTCTGATAAATATCGACGTCGAAGTACTGCTTCTCGAGCCGCTTGAACGTGCCGTCCTGATGGATGTCGGCGAGCGCCTTGTTGAGCTTCGCCTTCAGCTCGCCGTCTTCCTTGCGCACGCCGATGGCCGTGCCTTCGCCGATCGTCTTCGGGTCCTTCACTTCCGGGCCGGCCCATGCGAAGCCCTTGCCGCGCGGCGTTTTCAGAAAGCCGGCGTCGGCCTGCAGTTCATCCTGCAATGAGGCGTCGAGGCGCCCCGTCGCGAGATCCGCGTACACCTGATCCTGGTTCTGATACGGCACGATCGTCACGCCCTTGGGCTCCCAGTACGCCTTCGCGTACGCTTCCTGCGTCGTGCCCTGCTCGACGCCGACGTGCTTGCCCTTCAGCGATTCAGCCGTCGGCAGAAGCGGCGAGCCCGCCTTCGCGATCATGCGCGCGGGCGCGTCGAACAGCTTGTCGGAGAAGTCGATCTGCTCGCGGCGCTTGTCGGTGACGGTCAGCGACGACACGATGATGTCGTACTTCTTGCCCTTCAACGCCGGGATGATGCCGTCGAAATCCTGTGGAATCCACACGCACTTGACGTTCATCTTCGCGCACAGCGCCTTCGTCACATCCACGTCGAAACCGATCATCTGGCCATTCGGCGCCATCGATTCGAACGGTGGATAACTGGCGTCGACCCCGATGCGCACGGTTTTCCATTCTTTTGCCATAGCCCCCGTGGCCATGACGGCGAGCGCTACGCACAGTGCGAGCTTCTTCATGTTTCTCCTGACTTCCCGATCGCCGCGGTGCCGTCCCGCGCCGGCGACCGCCCGCTGGTTGCCGGCCGTCGCCATTCTAGGCGGACAAAATAATGCTGCCCGGATTCGGGGCAAATTGACCGGCTTTGCCGCCGGTCCATTGGCCCGAGCCGCCTGCTGCTTGCCGGACTCATTCCCCACCCGGGCGGCCGCGAGGCGTGCTCCCCTTGCTGTCCGGCGGCGCGCGCCATGAGCGGCGATCCGTCCGGACGCGGCACGCGCGTCGACCCTTTCCAAAAAGCGCGGTATTTTACCCGAAGCCGGGCGTGGTGCCAGTAGCAATCGTGTGGCAGCCGTGCCGAAAAAGCCCTTTGCCGCCAGAGACATGCGTGCGCGGCGCGAGATCCCGGCACGCGCGCGGATGTCGTCGCGGCCGATGCGGCACGCATTGCGCAGCCGTTGTCATTGCCGTCATTTGCGGAACGATGCGGTGCGGCGGCGGCGATTGTTCCGGGCGCGCGTAGCCCATACATTCCCGTCATCGCCAATTTTCACGGGAGAGTCACATGATCACGATTCGCCGCTCCGACGAACGGGGCCACGCCAACCACGGCTGGCTGGACTCGAAGCACAGCTTCTCGTTTGCCGATTATTACGATGCCGAGCACATGCATTTCGGCCCGCTGCGCGTGATCAACGAGGATCGCATCGCGGGCGGGCAGGGCTTCGGTACGCACGGGCATCGCGACATGGAAATCGTCACGTATGTGCTGGACGGCGCGCTGTCGCATCGCGACAGCATGGGCAACGGCTCGACGATCCGTCCCGGCGACGTGCAGCGCATGAGCGCCGGCACGGGCGTGATGCACAGCGAGTTCAACGCGTCGCAGGAAGACCTCCTGCATCTGCTGCAGATCTGGATCATCCCGAAGCGCGCCGGCGATCAGCCAGGCTACGAGGAAAAGCGCTTCAGCGATGCGGACAAGCGTGGCCGTCTGCGCGTCGTCGTGTCGCCAGACGGGCGCGACGGCTCGGTGACGATTCACGCCGACGCATCGATCCACGCGGGCCTTTTCGACGGCGCGGAGCGCGCCGAGCATGCGCTCGCAGCGGGGCGCGAGGCGTATGTGCACGTCGCGCGAGGCGCGCTGACGGTGAACGGCGAAGCGCTGAAGGCGGGCGACGCGGCGATGATCGTCGATGCGTCCGTGGTCACGCTCGAGAACGGCGAGGGCGCCGAGGTGCTGCTGTTCGACCTGGGGCAGTTGCGTTAAGCGCCGGCCGTCGGCGGGTGTTGTCATCCGCGCGTTCGCCGCTTTCGCGCTTTTGCCGGTCGATCGATGAGAAACGCCACGGGAACATCATTCCCGTGGCGTTTTCTTTTACGTGTAGCGCGCGATGCTCAGCGCGCGGCAAGGGCGGCCGACCGCGCCTCCCTGCGCGACGCGTCACGAACGGTCGACGCTTACGGCTTCACGGCCGAAGCCGCCGCGTCGCCGCGATGCTTCTCCCAACGCTCGTGCATCTTCTCGTGACGCTGCTCCATCTTCGCGAAGTGCTGCTTGAGCGTGGTGCTGACGGTTGTCTTCTGCTGGTCGTTCAGGCCGTTGTAGAAGTTGAGCCACGCTGTTGCCGTCTGCTCGCGCAGTTGCGCGTCCTTCTGCTCGATCTGCTGATGCGCGGCGTGCATCGCGTTCAGGTCGAGGATCGGTTGCTGCTGCATCTGCTTGAACTGCTGACGCATCTGCTCGTGGTTCGCGCGTTCCGCTTCATGGCTTTGCTTCATCGTGTCGAGCGCGGCCTGCCATTGCTTTTCCTGGTCAGCGTTCAGCTTGAGCTGGCCGTGCAACTGGTTCAGGTCCTTCATGAAGTGGCCGTGATGCCAGCCGGGACCGCCGGGACCCATGCCGCCGGGACCGCCGGGGCCACCCTGGGGCTGCGCGGCGAACGCGGACCCGAGACTCAGTGCGAGCGATGCAGCGGCGACGGCGAGAAAGCGTGATGTTTTTTTGGACATTACAGTGCTCCTTGATGACTAGCCGACGATGCCGCCTGTCTCGAAGGTGGACGGGCGTGCATTCGGTAAGGCACAGCGTAGAGGGATCGAACGGTGGGCGTGTTACGCGTATCCTTGCGGAAGTTACGCGACATTACGTGTGCCTTTCGCGGTAACACCCCGTAACCCTTTAGGGGGTCAGTTGGGTCGAATAGCCGTCGGGGTGCGCGTTACACTTCAAACCATGGCTACTCAAATTCTTGTCGTCGATGACGACGTCGAACTGCGCGATCTGCTGCGCGATTACCTGGCCCGGCAAGGCATCGAGGTTTCGGTGCTGCATGACGCCAGTTCCCTGGAACGCCGCATCGAGCGCGAGCGTCCCGACCTGATCGTGCTGGACCTGATGATGCCAGGCGTCGACGGGCTGACGGCGCTGCGCAAGCTACGCGCGTCGGGCGACGATATCCCCGTCATCATGCTCACGGCGCGCGCCGACGACGTGGACCGTATCGTCGGCCTGGAACTCGGCGCCGACGATTACCTCGGCAAGCCGTTCAATCCGCGTGAGCTGCTCGCGCGCGTGCAGGCGGTGTTGCGACGCCGCAAGACGCAGCCGTCGGCGGCCGCGCCCGAGCAGCGCGAGCCGTTTTCGTTCGGCCGCTTCACGCTCGATTTCCAGTCGCGCACGCTGCATCAGGAAGGCAAGCCGCTCACGCTGTCCGGCAGCGAATTCGCGCTGCTGAAGATCTTCGTCAATCACCCGATGCGCACGCTCACCCGCGAGCGCCTGCTCGAACTGCTGCACGGTCCCGAATACGACGGCACCGACCGCGGCATCGACGTGCAGGTCTGGCGCCTGCGCCGCATCCTCGAAACCGATCCGTCCGTGCCGCGCTTCATCCAGACCGTGCGCGGGCGCGGATATGTGTTCGTCCCCGATGGCGAGCAACATGCGTCGTCCAATTGATTCGCTGTTCGGAAGGCTGGCGCTGCTGGTCGTCTGCGTGCTGCTGCTGTCGCATTTCGCGTGGTATCTGCTGGTGCGTTTCGAGCGCAACCAGTTGCAGACGCGTTATGCCGTCGAAGAAGCGGTGTTCCTCGTCGATGCCGTCCGCGATCACGTAAGGCGCGAGCCCGACCAGCCGCTGCCGTCGCGCGTGCGCCTCGTCGATCCCGCCAGCAACGACGTGCCGCCCGACGCGTCGAACCTGCCCATGCCGCTCAACCGCTTCCTCGACGACGTGCGCGACCGCATGCCGACTTCGACGCAGGTGCGCATCGGCACGCCCGGCAAGCCGCCCACGTTATGGGTGCGCTCGGCGAGCGACGCGAGCTGGATTGTCGTGCCTGTGCAGCCGCTGCGACCGCCGCGGCCGCTCGACCGGATGGTGTTGTGGCTCGGCATCATTTTCTCGGCCGGCGTGATGGCGGCGCTCTTCGCGGCGTGGCAACTGCAGCAGCCGCTGCGCTCGCTCGCGCAGGCCGTCGCGCGCTTCGGGCGCGGCCTGCCCGTGCCGCCGTTGCGCGAGCGCGGGCCGCGCGAACTGCGCCAGTTGACGCACGGCTTCAATCAGATGGTCCAGGAAGTCGAGCGCACGGAGCACGACCGCGCGGTGATGCTCGCGGGCGTCGCGCATGACTTGAAGACGCCGCTTGCGCGTCTGAGGCTGCGCGCCGAAATGATGGACGAGCCGAAGATGCGCGACGGCGTCGTGCGCGACGTCGATTCGATGACGCATATCGTCGAGCAGTTTCTGGTGTTCGCGCACGACGGCGCGGATCGCAGCGAGCCCGTCGAAGTGGATGCGCAATGCGAGCGCGTGGTGCGCAGCTATCGCGCGGTATCGTCGGGCGTGCCGACGGTGCAGACGGACTTGCGCGCCGGTCCCGGTTTCATGCTGCCCGCCGCGACGCTCGACCGCATCCTGTCGAATCTGCTCGACAACGCGCATGCGTATGGCGCGCCGCCCGTTGTCGTTTCCACGGCGCGCACGCCGCGCGGCTTCACGCTGACCATCAGCGACAGCGGCAGCGGCATTGCCGCGCAGGACCTGATCAACGCGAGCCGTCCGTTCGTGCGGCTCGATCCCGCGCGCGGCGGCAATGGCCATAGCGGCCTGGGGCTCGCGATTGTCGAGCGGCTCGTGCGGCGCGCGGGCGGCGAATGGCAGATCGGCAACAATGACGCCGCAACCAACGGCGGGCGAGGGCTGCGCGTGCAGATGACGTTCCCGCTGGAATCGGAGTCGCGCGCGACGGCGGCCTCGGAAAGCGTGTGGTGATTCGCTGCGCCGGGTGAGAAGGATCGACGGAAATGGATGGGTATCGACGGGCGGTAACGCCCGTCATTCCGTTCACGCGTGCTGCACGCGAGGCGAGAGGCTTCCGCCTATTCGGTGAAGAGCGAGTTGAGCGCGGCGGCCGCTTCGCTGTCGACGGTGTTCCACGTGACCGTGTCCGCCTCGAAGATGTAGTGCGTCGTGTACTTGCCAAGACGCGCCAGAATTTCTTCCTGGATCACTTCCGGCGCGACTTCCAGTTTCAGATACCACGCGGTCGACGACAGGCGCGTCTGAAACGCGCCGTACTCTGCCAGCAGATGATCGAATGCGTCTGCGTCCTGATCGCGGCAGACGATGACCAGATTTCCCTTCATGCGAACCTCCGGGGGAGCGTACAGCGGTGATCACAACCTTCGTTCGAAAGTCGATGATACCTGCTTGCGCTTCGCTTGCCCGGCGGCTTCGACACAGCGATGCGGGCCGCATGGCCCGCGAACGGACTGTGCGTGCCCGACCACGCATTTCAGACGATCACCAGACGCTGGCGGACGCGCGTGCGGGCGGCGCGGTATCGTCGGGCGGAACGGCTTCGCTGCGATCGCGGCCACCCTGTTTCGCCGTATAGAGCGCCTGGTCGGCGCGGCTGACGATGCGCTCCGGCAAGTCCTCCTGCGACAGCTCCGTGATGCCGATGCTCACGCTCAAGCCCACCGACGGAGGCAGCTTCGTCGACGGCATCGACTTGAGCCTCACGCGCAGGCGCTCGACCACTTCGAGTCCCGCGCCGAGCGCCGTCGCGGGCAGCAGAATGCCGAACTCCTCACCGCCCAGCCGTCCGATCGCGTCGCCGCCACGCAGCTCGCTGCGGCATGTATCGACGAAATGTTCGAGCGCGCGGTCGCCCGCCGCATGGCCGAAGCGGTCGTTGATCTGCTTGAAGTGATCGAGGTCGGCGATCGCCATGCAGAGCGGCTCGCCCGCCGCGTGCGCGCGGTCGATCTCATGGCGCAGCAGGTCGAGGAAATAGCGCCGCGACAGCGCGCCCGTCAGCGCGTCGTGGCGGGCCTCGGCGGACAACAGCGTATTGGCCGACTGCAACTGTTCGGCGAGCACACGCGTCGCGCGATGGTGGCGCCGCTCGCGCAGATACGACACGGTGATCACCCAGGCCAGCGCGACGGTGCCCGCGAGCGTCAGGAACACGAGCATGTGATCGCGCTTGTGATTGCGCATCAGCTCGGGCCACGCGGCGAGCGGGTCGACGAGATGCGCGGAGAGCCCCGAGTTCAATCCTTCGCGTGACTGGTAGAGCGTCGGGATCGGCTGGCCGGGCATGTCGAACAGCTGCTCGGCGATCTCGGGTGGCACCCACGGCGCATCGCGGCGCACTTGCCCCTTGACGGCCCGGATCTGCACGGGCTGGAAATGGTCGCGGTGATAGGTGCTCATGCGCTCGGCCTCGCGCATCTGCGTGACGCGCGAGTTCGGCATCGCCTGGCCTTCGAGCGCGGCGTTGTGCGCCATGATGATCACGCCGTTGTCGTCGGTGACGAAGGTGCCCGCGTGCGCGACCCAGTGACGCAGCCGCGCAATGCCGACCTTCGCGACGATCGCGCCGACCAGCAGGCCGTCGTCATAGACAGGCGCGGAAATGAAGATGCCCGGCTCGCCGCTCGAGCGGCCCACGCCATACGCTTCGCCGAATGCGCCGAGCAGCGCGTTGGTCAGATAGCTGCGCGAGCGCATGTCGATGCCGACGAACGACTGCTGGTTCTGCGCGTTGCTCGAGGCGACGCATAGTCCGTTCGCGTTGACGAGCCAGATGATGTCGAGGCCGGAGAAGCCCTGGGCGTCGCGCAGAAAACCGTCGATGCCCGCCAGCTCGGGCGATTTCAACAGCTCTTCCCGATGAGCGGGTTCCCCGTCGACGCCTGAAACGGCATAATTCTGCGAATGCGTCAGCGCCTGCTGGATCACGCCGAGTTCGGCCATCGTGGCCGGTATGGCCCGTGACATCGCCAGGTCGCTCGCGATCACTTCGGCCATGTTGTAGACGATCGAGCCGGACATCTGCCGCTGCTGGCGCAAGGCGGCATCCAGTTCTTGCTGTACCATCCGGTCCGCGACCAGGCCGGATGCGAACCAGCATGCGATCACGACCAGTATGAAACTGGCCGGTCCCGATGCCTGGCGCAAGATTGTCCTTTTCATCGACCCTCTGATCCGTCTGACTGATTCATGCAACAAAGCCTTTCGTTGCAACGCGCCGGCGCTGGGCCGTTCCTGTCGATCTTTTCCGTGCGCCGCACGGACCCAGGATAGATGCGCCGGTCCGCCGTCCTCGTTGCTGGCAGCCTGCTGGATACGCCGCTTCCAGATTTTAACCGTCGTGCGGCAAGGCGCCAGTCAGGATTTGCTCGCTTGAAAGTCCCGTGTGGTCTTTAACGGCCTGGAAACGGACTTTCTGAATAGCGCGGCGCGATTCCAATGTGGCTCGCGCGCGACGGTTCGCGAGCATGCGCGGGAGGCGCCGCGCGGCTCGCTGCTTACAGATGCATTCCGAGAACCATTCAGCGTGACATTTGAATGTCAACGGTTGTTTCTGTCACACAGGTTGTAGTAGTGTCGTGCCGTCCAAAACGAGGAAAGCTCGCCGTTCTGCCGGCGACGGCCCGCGCAACCGATTGCGCCGGCCGTGTGCGCAGGCCGGCATGGGGCGCCGCGCAACGTCATCGTTGCCGGCCAATGCGTACCAACGCCAACGATCTACCGCGCATTAGCGTTTTGTCATGCCTGATTTCCGCTTTCCGGATCGAAACTCGGACCGCCGCGCCGCGTGCCCCGCGGGCGTAACCATGATGGCTCGCGGCAAGCTCGCGTTCCCGCACGACGGGAGGGCCGCCTGATGGATGTGTTCGGCTTCAGCCTCAACCGTACCGCCAACGCGTCGGCGTGGCGGGTACTGCCCAACCGCTGGGACTTCATTGCGTTTCCGTTGATCATCTGCGTGATCGCGATGGCGGCCATCGGCTTCCACCAGACGATGGCGCCCATCTCGACGCTCGAGGCGAAGCCGATCTCGCTCGATCCGTCGAACCTGCCCGAATACGCGCTGCGCACGACGCTGCGCATGCTCGCCGCGATGGTCGCGTCGCTCGTCTTCACGCTGGTCTACGGGACGCTCGCCGCGAAGAGCCGCCGCGCGGGCCAGGTGCTGGTGCCGATTCTCGACATCCTGCAGTCGGTGCCCGTGCTCGGCTACATCTCGTTCACGGTGACGTTCTTCCTCGCGCTCTTTCCGTCGCGCGTGCTGGGCGCCGAATTGGCCGC
Source organism: Paraburkholderia phymatum (assembly GCF_038900715.1). Taxonomy (GTDB): domain Bacteria; phylum Pseudomonadota; class Gammaproteobacteria; order Burkholderiales; family Burkholderiaceae; genus Paraburkholderia; species Paraburkholderia phymatum_A. The sequence goes on from NZ_JAYMRZ010000034.1 coordinate 60,735, forward strand.
GATCTTCGCGATCTTCACGAGCCAGGCGTGGAACATGACCTTCAGCTTCTATCAGTCGCTGCGCACGGTGCCGCGCGATCTGGACGAAGTGTCGAAGGGCTTCCATCTGACGTCGTGGCAACGCTTCTGGAAGCTCGAAGTGCCGTTCTCGATGCCGGGCCTCATCTGGAACATGATGATGTCGATGTCGGGCGGCTGGTTCTTCGTCGTCGCATCCGAAGCGATCACGGTCGGCAATCACACGATCACGTTGCCGGGTGTCGGTTCGTACCTGGCGCAGGCGATCTCCGAGCGCAACCTGCACGCGATCGGCTGGGTGATCCTCACGATGACGGTCGTGATCCTCGCATACGATCAGCTCCTGTTCCGTCCGCTCGTTGCGTGGACCGACAAGTTCCGGATGGAGACCACGAGTTCCGGCGACGCGCCCGAGTCGTGGCTGCTCGACCTGATTCGCCGCACGCGGCTGATTCACCGTCTGCTCGTGCCGATCGGCTGGATGTTCGCGAGAGCCGCGCGTATTCCGATCCGCTGGCCGAGCATGCGTCCCGTGAAGTTCCCGAAGCCGGCGAGCGAGACGTCGTCGAAGGTCGGCGACATCGTGTGGGCCGTGATCCTCGTCGTGGTCACGCTGTATGTCGTATATCGCGTCATCGAGTATGTGCGCACGGGCGTGACGCTCGACGAGGTCGGCCATGTGTTCCTGCTCGGCCTCTTCACGCTGTTGCGCGTGACGCTGCTGATCGCGCTCGCGTCGGTGGTGTGGCTGCCCCTCGGCGTGCTGATCGGGCTGCGTCCGGCGCTCGCCGAAAAGATCCAGCCGCTCGCGCAGTTCCTCGCGGCGTTCCCTGCGAACCTGCTGTTCCCGGTGTTCGTGATCGTCATCGTCAGGTTCCAGCTGAATCCGGACATCTGGCTCTCGCCGCTGATCGTGCTCGGCACGCAGTGGTATATCCTGTTCAACGTGATTGCGGGCGCGAGCGCCTATCCGAACGACTATAAGGAAGCCGCGAAGAATTTCCGCATTCGCGGCTGGCAGTGGTGGCGTCAGGCGATGCTGCCGGGCGTGTTCCCGTACTACGTGACGGGTGCGATCACGGCCTCGGGTGGCGCGTGGAATGCGAGCATCGTTGCCGAGGCCGTGCAGTGGGGCAATACGAAGGTCGCGGCGCATGGGCTTGGTGCGTACATCGCGCAATACACGGCCGCCGGCGACTATCCGAAGATCATTCTGGGCATCGCGGTGATGTCCCTGTTCGTGTCCCTGTTCAATCGTGTGTTGTGGCGTCCGCTGTATGCCTATGCCGAAAGCCGTCTGCGGCTCGATTGAGATTCATTGAAGGCAAAACGCGATGCAAAACCCTAAAGCCGTTACCGCCACGCCGATCCAGACGCCGCCGATGCCGCCGCGTCTCGGCGAAGAAATTCTGCGCGTCAAGGACGTGTGCCGCGGGTTCAACAAGACGCAGGGCGAACTGCTCGTCCTCGACGACGCGAACCTGTCGCTGCGCGAAGGCGAGATCGTCGGTCTGCTCGGTCGTTCGGGCTCGGGCAAGTCGACGCTGTTGCGCATCATCGCCGGGCTGATCGAACCGACGGACGGCGAAGTGACCTATATGGGCAAGCCGCTCAAAGGTCCCGCCGAAGGCGTCGCGATGGTGTTCCAGACGTTCGCGCTGTTTCCGTGGCTCACCGTACTGCAGAACGTCGAGGCGGGTCTTGAAGCGCTGGGCGTCGGGGCGCGCGAGCGCCGCGAGCGCGCGCTGGCCGCGATCGATCTGATCGGTCTCGACGGCTTCGAGAACGCGTATCCGCGCGAGCTGTCGGGCGGCATGCGTCAGCGCGTGGGCTTTGCGCGTGCGCTCGTCGTCGATCCGACGTTGCTGCTGATGGACGAGCCGTTTTCCGCGCTCGACGTGCTGACGGCCGAAACGCTGCGTACCGATCTGCTCGATCTATGGACGCAGGGCCGCATGCCGATCAAGTCGGTGCTGATCGTCACGCACAACATCGAAGAAGCGGTGTTCATGTGCGACCGCATTCTCGTGCTGTCGTCGAATCCGGGCCGCGTGATCGCCGAGATCAAGGTGCCGTTCAAGCATCCGCGCAATCGTCTGGACCCGGCGTTCCGCCGCCTAGTCGACGACATCTACGCGAAGATGACCGCGCGCCAGAAGGACGAAACGACGAAGAAGGGGCTGGAGCTGCACAGCTGGCTGCCGCACGTGTCGACCAACCTGATGGCGGGTCTGATCGAGATGCTGGCGGCCGCGCCTTACCACGGCCGCGCGGACATGCCGGAAATCGCGCGCTCGCTGCATCTGGAAGTGGACGACCTGTTCCCCGTCGCCGAAGTGCTGCAGCATCTGGGCTTCGCCGACGTGCGCGAGGGCGATATTTTCCTGACGCCGCCCGCGCGCGTGTTCGCCGAGTTCGGCACGCAGGAGCGCAAGATGATGTTCGCCGAGCATCTGCTGCATCACGTGCCGCTCGCGGCGCGGATCAAGAAGGTGCTGAACGAGCGTCCGGGACATCGCGCGCCGCGCGTGCGCTTCGAGCAGGAGCTGGAAGACTTCCTGTCCGACAGCGCGGCGGAGGAGACGCTCGATGCCGTCATCAACTGGGGCCGTTATGCCGAGATCTTCTCGTACAACGACCAGACGGAAATCTTCAGTCTCGAGGACGTCGAGTCCTGATCTTGCGTGTCTGCGCTCCCGATCGATTCGGGCGCGCGCAAATGCAGAAGGGGAGCCGAGGCTCCCCTTCGTGTTGATGCAACGCGTCCGCGTCACGTCGTGATCGTGCGACGGCGCGAGTCAGCCGATCGTCACTGCAGATTGCCCCAGCGTTCGACAGCCGGTTCCGCCGATGCCCACTTCCAGTACTTGTTGTCCTGCTGGCATGCGGCGGCCGTGTACCAGTAGACCTTAGAGTCGGGCTTGTCGCCATCGACAACAGAGAACACGAACTCCTTGCAGATCGCGAGCGACGAAGCGAACGCGCGCGTCACGCGCACCTGGCCGTGGCCGTTCTCGATGGGCAGCGTGTGCTTGACGCTCCAGTCGCGCGTTTCGCCGACGGGCATCGCGCCCGCGAGCGCCGCGATCATGTTCTGCTGATCCGAATGCATGACGCGCATATACCGCGCGACGGCTTCGTCGGTGGCCGCTTGCACCGCGATGCCGACGCCGATGCCCACGGCGGGATTCGCCGTGACGAGCCCCGTCGCGGCGCCTGCGCCCGCGCCCGCCGCTGCGCCGACGGAGTACGAACTGCAGCCGCTCATGAGCGTCAGCGCGCCGACGCACAACGCGCCGGCGAGCGCGAGCCGGGCGGACGCCGTCATGCGCAGCCGACGATGCAGTGCCCGCTTGTGTGTCGAGCGCGCGATCATTGCAGCGAGCCCCAGCGTTCCGTCGCAGGTTCGGCCGACGCCCACTTCCACGCAGCGCCGTCGCGGCAGATCGACGCGACATAGAACGCGCTCGATGCGGGCACGTTCTTGGTCGCGGTCTTGTCGACGGAGAAAACGATCTCCTTGCAGTCGAGCTCGCCCATGCTGATCGTGCGGCTCACGGTCACGCGGCCGTGCTCGTCGTCTTCGAGCGGCACCGAATGCGTGATGCTCCACGGCGCGACGGCGCCCACCGCGAGCGGGCCTGCCGCGATTGCAATGCTGTCCTGAGTATTGCGGTGGATGATGCGCTCGGAGTACTGGACGCCCGCGCGCGCCGCGGCGACGGCGCCAAGGCCGATGCCCGTTGCGACGGCTGCGTTGTTGGTGACATTGCCGGCGATCGCCGCGCCGGCGATACCGGCGCCCGCCGTCGCGCCTTCCGTGTAGAGCGAACTGCAGCCGCTCAGTGCCGTCGTGACGGCGACGGCGAGCGTGGCAATCAGCGTGGCGCCCGGAAAGATTGAACGCCGCATCGTTGCGGGCTGCGCCGTGTGCGCTTTGCGGTGCATGGCTTTTTGCATTTTCTGGTCGTGGCTCCTGCTCGTGCCTTCGATGCGCGAACCGCGCCGGCGAAGGACGGACTGCGTCTGATTTTTACGCAGCGGCATTGTGCAGGATGCCTTTTGTAATTGGCATAGGGAAAGTGCAAGCAATTGCAAAAGATGCTGCGGGGCTGCCGTCTTTCTGCTTGATTTGCTCTAGCAGTCCGCATGCCCGGACGGGCCGCGCAGCGTCGCCGCCAACGCGCGGACATGCGCGGTGCGTGGGGAAGTATCGCCTGTGAATGAGTGGCAGGGAGATGCCGCGAGGCGCGATAGATGAGCGTGCAACGAAGCGCGCGAGTGTGGCGCGGCACGCGATGCATCACGTGCCGCGTCGCGTGTCACGATTCGTCGGGATTCGAATCTTCGTCGCCGTATGCGCTGAGTCGGTTGTACAGCGTCTTGAGACTCACGCCGAGCGCCTTGGCCGCGCGCCGCTTGTCGCCGCCGCAGTATTTCAGCGTGCCGAGAATGATCTGCTTTTGCGCATCGGCGAGCGGCGTGCCGATCCACACGCTCATCGAATCGCCGAGCGTGACGGGCTTCTTCACGCGCGACATCAGATGCGGATGCGGCAATTCCACGGCCTTCTCGGCGAGAATGAACGCGCGATACACGGCGTTCTTCAGTTCGCGCACGTTGCCCGGCCATGACCACGTGCGCAGCGTTTCCATCGACCGCTTGCTGAAGACCTTGTTCGTGCCTTCCTGGCGGTTGAGCTCATCGAGGAAATGCATCGCGAGCAGCTCGCGGTCGCCTTCGCGTTCGCGCAGCGGCGGCGCGCGCAGCGGGAACACGGCGAGCCGGTACATCAGGTCCTCGCGCAAACCGTTTTCCTTCACGGCGACGGCCGGGTCGCGATTGGTCGCGGCGATCACGCGCACGTCGCCGCGAATCAGCTCGGTGCCGCCGACGCGATAGAACGTGCCCGTTTCCAGCGCGCGCAACAGCTTGACCTGGCGCACGGGGGCCATCTCCGTCACTTCGTCGAGGAACAGCGTGCCGCCGTTCGCGTGCTCGAAGTAGCCGATGCGGCCTTGCACCGCGCCCGTGAAGCTGCCTTTCTCGTGGCCGAACAGTTCGGCTTCGATCAGTTCGTCGGGAATCGCGCCGCAATTGACGGCCACGAACGCGCCGTCCTTGCGCGCGCTGTGCTCGTGGATCGTGCGGGCGATCAACTCCTTGCCCGTGCCCGATTCGCCGATGATGAGCGCGGTCGCATCCGTCGCCGCCACGCGGTCGATCTGCTCATAGAGATCCAGCATCACCGGCGACGAGCCGTACAGCACGCCGTACGACTTCAGTCCGGGGACGCCTTCCGCCGTGCGCTGCTTGCCCTGTGGCGCGGGCGCGCTGCCACCGGCTTCCGCAGCAGGCGAGTCCAGATCGGTTGACGGCATAACCAAGGGTGTCCTGTGCAATTTCGGGTGAGTGTCTGAATGGCGCAGGCCAGTATCGACTGTGTTGACTGCTCTGTTAGTGGGTCCACTATCTCATAAAAGGCAATTTAACCATTGGCGCACCATATCCGGCAAGGCGCGCGCAAATTTGGCATTCGCTGAAAATGGGCAGGCTTTGGCGGACGATGGGCGTGAGATACCGGAAAAACTTGCGTCTGTCATGCAATCTTCCGGCAACTTTGTCTGTATTTGCTCGCCTTGTATGTATCTTGAAATCAGCGGCGAGGCGGAACTCGACGGGCAGGCGTGGATCGCATAGGGATGGCCGGGTACGTCCGTTGCAAGACACCGCAAAGGGTGAGCAGACGCGCGCCGGAGGTCGAGCCGGCGACGCGCGCCACGCGTGGCGGTGAGCGCAACGAGGCTCCTTCACGACGCCCCGCTGACCCCCACCGGAACCGTCCGTCGGCCAATGAGACAGACCGGTCCCGCGCCGGAAAGGAGATTGCAATGACAGAAACGACCGAGCAGCTCGCATTGGGCAAGCAGAAAATTGTCGAGGATCTCAGGGTGCTGTTGACCGACTCGGAAGAAATGCTGCGGCTTGCGGCGACCGTTCCGGGCGAGGGCCTCGATGCCTTGCGCGATCGGTTGCGCACGCATGTCGATACGTTGCAGGCGGCGCTCGGCGATGCGCAGACTTCGGCGCATCGGCGCTACCGCAGCGCGACGGTTCAGACCGAGCGCTACGTGCGCCAGAACCCGTGGCAGTCGCTCGGTATCGCGGCGGGCGTCGGCTTCGCGCTCGGCTTGCTCGCGTCGCGTTGATCGGCGTTCATGAAAGCTGTCGGGCGCACTGACGACGCCCCCGTCCCCATTCACGACAAAAGGAGTTCAAGATGGCACGACCCACAATCGGCATATTCGGCGCTCTGTTCGCAGTGGGCAGCGTACTGGCCTGGCGCTGGGTGCAACGACAGCGCGGCTCGCAGCAGCCGATGGCGCGCGATCTGACACGCTGGGAAGGCGAAGGCGGCTCGGTGACGGATTCAGAGCAGCCGCCTGGCGCGCAAATGGCGCCGGCAGCGCATCTGCGCGGCGGCAACGGCGCGGATCACAGCGCGAGCGGCGACGCATGGCCGTTTCCGCGCGGATGATCCCGCTGCCGTTTCCACGGCCGCGACCGGTCGCGCACGCGCCATGCGCCTGTTGGCCAACTGCCGATATTTTTTCGGTATAAAGCCGTATAATGATCAAAAACCACAACAATATATGGCTTTGACGGCAAAATTTACGGAAATTGTTGCGCAGATGCGTTAAGTCGGAAAGTTTTTCCGATTCGAGCGTCCGGCGTCGCGACGCAGGCAGTAAAGGCCTGGAATCGCAGCGCGCGGGCGTTTTCGTCGTCGCAACTTTCTGGCGAACGCAGGCTGTGCGTGTTCACTACCAGTACTTTCGAGCTTTCCACACGCGATGCCACATGTATTGATTGTCGATGACGATCCAAGTACCCGCGATGCGCTTGCGGCGATCATCGCGGAAGACGGGCTGACGACGGCTACGGCGAGCGACCTGCGCGAGGCGCGCATCCAGCTCGTGCGGCAGATGCCCGATGTCGTGTTCACCGATCTCAAACTGCCCGACGGAACGGGCGTCGACCTGTTCGAGGATCTCGATCCGCGTTCGGGCGTCGAGTTCGTCGTAATCACGGGTCACGCGACGGTTGAATCGGCTGTGAGCGCGCTGAAGATGGGCGCCGCCGACTATCTGGTGAAGCCGATCAACATGCAGCGCGTGAAGTCGATTCTGAGCCGCCTGCCGCGCGCCGGCGATCTGAAGGCCGAGATCGGCACGCTGCGCGGCGAGTTGCGCCGCATGGGCCGCTTCGGCCTGATGCTCGGCAACTCGTCCGTGATGCAACAGGTGTACGACCAGATCAGCCGCGTCGCGCCGACGGCGGCCTCGGTGATGCTCGTCGGCGAATCGGGCACGGGCAAGGAAGTGGCCGCGCAGACGCTGCATCAACTGAGCCTGCGCCGCAAGCATGCGTTTCTCGCGGTGAATTGCGGCGCGATCTCGCCGAACCTGATCGAATCGGAGATGTTCGGCCACGAGCGCGGCGCGTTCACGGGCGCGGACCGGCAGCACAAAGGCTATTTCGAGCGCGCCAACGGCGGCACGCTGTTCCTCGACGAAATCACCGAAATGCCGATCGAGTTGCAGGTGAAGCTGCTGCGCGTGCTGGAGACGGGCATGTTCATGCGCGTCGGCACGACGAAGGAAATCGAAACGGATGTGCGCCTGATCGCCGCGACGAATCGCGATCCCGAGCAGGCGGTGCTGGAAGGCAAGCTGCGGCTGGACCTGTATCACCGGCTCAACGTGTTCCCGATCAGCCTGCCGCCGCTGCGCGAGCGCGGCAAGGACGTCGAACTGCTCGCGCAATCGTTCCTCGACGATCTCAACGAGCAGCACGGCACGAAGAAGCACTTTCCGCCCGCCGTGCGCGAGATGCTGCTGTCGTATCCGTGGCCGGGCAACGTGCGCGAGCTGAAGAACTACGTGCAGCGCGCGCACATCATGTCGAGCGCCGATTCGGACAGCACGGCGACCGTGCCGCTGCAGATTTCGCTGTCGAAGCCGACGGCGGGCACGGCGATCACGATTCCGTTCGGCACGTCGCTCGCCGAAGCCGACCGTCAGCTGATTCTGGCCACGCTCGAGCAGTGCAGCGGCGTGAAGACGCGCGCCGCCGAGATTCTCGGCATCAGCCTGAAGACGCTGTACAACCGGCTCGTCGAGTACGGCAACGACGCCGGCCGCGCCGACGGCGACGATGTCAACGATGAACCGCAGGCGCTCGGTAAGGCGGACGTGTGAGCGGGGCTGAGGGGCGGGCCGGTCGGTTGGCTCGCTCAGTCGCCGCTGAGTCAGCGTGACTCAGTCAGCCCGCTTATTTGCCGCTCGGTCAGTCCGCTCAGTCAGGCCGTTGAGTCAACCTGGCTCTGTGAACCCGCTTGGTCAGTCCGCGCTTGGTCGGCCCGCTTATTTGCCGCCCGGTCAGTCCGCTCAGTCAGGCCGTTGAGTCAACCTGACTCTGAACCCGCTTGCTCAGTCCGCGCTCAGTCAGTCCGCGCTCAGTCAGTGCGCTCAGTCAGGCCGCTGAATCAACCCGACTCAGTCAGCACGCTCATTCGACCGCTCAGTCAGCCGCTCAGTCAGTCCGATCATCCTCGCCGCACGGCGGACCGCGTCCGAACGGCACAGGCTTTGCTGAATTCAGTTCGACAGTTGCATCGCACGAGCGAGACGACAGCGAACGAAAACAGGGAGTCCAATATGCCGGATTACGACGCCGTTCACGATCTGCACGCGCATCGCCCCGATCCCACCACGCCTGATATACCCGACACGCCCGACCCCGAGCAGCCGCCCGACCCCGGCCAGCCGCCGGAGCCGGGCCAGCCGGACACGGTGCCCGATCCGACGCGCGAGCCTGTCGAACCGGACACGCCGCCCATCGGCGATCCGCCATCGCAACCCTCGCAGACGCCGCATACGCGCCCCGGCGCCGCGCTGCATGACGGCGCGTCATGAAAAACATCGCCGTGAGCGCCGCCGCTCGCAGGCATGCGCGGCGCGAGTGCAATTGCCGGGCCTGAGAGATGTATCTGTTACAAAACCGGCGAACTTTTTACCGGCAAATTACGTTCGTCGGCCTAGACTAATGTGATGCGGCCCGAGCGACCCCACGCCCGGGCAGCGGCCTTCCCTGGAGGCGTCCATCATGAGACATCCCGCATTGCGGCGCTCCGCGCGCCATTCGAAGCGCGATCAGCGCCCAGCCGGCGGCACGGGCAATCAACCAGCGACACCCGACCCGGCGCACGAGAACCGCGCCGCGCCCGACGCTCCGCCGGACGGGGAACACAACCAGGGCGGCACACGCCAGGAAGGGCTGGATTATCAGCGCGATCTGGGCTCCGAGCAGGACTCCTGACGCACCTTTCCGGCTGGTCCGGGCTCATCGGCAGAGCGAATAATTTGCTGCGCGCACTCGCGTGCGCAGCGTGTTTTTACTTGTTCGTCACATTTACATACATTTTTATTCCGTGAATTTGCGCAATGCGGCATGGAATTTGCGTACCGTCTCTCGGTGTATCACCGCATGTAAGTCAACTGAATGAGGTGGAGCCGCAATGAGCAGATTGATCGTAGTTTCAAACCGCGTCGCGCCGACTCAGGAAGGACGCCCCGCAGCGGGCGGTCTGGCGATCGGGGTGCTGGATGCCCTAAAGGAAACGGGAGGTGTGTGGTTCGGGTGGAGCGGCGAAATCGCCGCCGAGCCCTCGTCGCCCGTCATCGAAAAGCAGGGCAACGTGACCTATGCGACGGTGGGCCTGACCAAGCGCGACTACGACCAGTACTACCGCGGCTTTTCGAATGCGACGCTGTGGCCGACTTTCCACTATCGCAACGACCTGTCGCGCTATGACCGGCAGGAATACGCGGGCTACTTGCGCGTCAACGCGTCGCTCGCGCAGCAACTGAAGGAGCTGGTGCGGCCGGACGACATCATCTGGGTCCACGACTATCACTTGCTGCCGTTCGCGCGGTGCCTGCGCGATCTCGGCGTGAAAAACCCGATCGGCTTTTTCCTGCATATTCCGTTTCCCGTGCCCGAAGTGATGCGCACGGTGCCGCCGCACGAAGAGCTGGTGAAGTCCATGTGCAGCTATGACGTGGTCGGGTTTCAGACGGACGCGGACCGGCAGTCGTTCGTCGATTACATCGAGCGCGGCAACCACGGCACGCTCAGCGACGAGAACATGGTCCACGCGTATGGCCGGTTCCTGAAAGTCGCTGCCTATCCGATCGGCATCTATCCCGACGCGATCGCGAAAGCCTCCGAGCAGTTCAGCGACCGCAAGCAGGTCCGCAGCCTGCGCGACGCAATGCGCGGCCGCAAGCTGATCATGAGCGTCGACCGGCTCGACTATTCGAAGGGACTCGTCGAGCGTTTCCAGGCGTTCGAGCGTCTTCTGCTGAACGCGCCCGGCTGGCATGGCCGCGTGTCGCTCGTGCAGATCGCGCCGCCGACGCGCTCCGACGTGCAGACCTATCAGCGCATTCGTCAGAACCTGGAAGGCGAGGCGGGGCGCATCAACGGACGTTTCGCGCAACTCGACTGGACGCCGATCCAATACCTGAACCGCAAGTACGAACGCAATCTGCTGATGGCGCTGTTCCGCCAGTCGCAGGTCGGCTACGTGACGCCGCTGCGCGACGGGATGAACCTCGTCGCGAAGGAGTATGTCGCGTCGCAAGACCCCGCCGATCCTGGCGTGCTCGTGCTGTCGCAGTTCGCAGGCGCCGCCGAGCAACTGCCGGGCGCGCTGGTCGTCAATCCGTTCGATCTGTCGCAGATGGCCGAGGCGCTGGAGCGCGCACTGTCGATGCCGCTCGCCGAGCGCCAGGCGCGTCACGCGGACATGATGGCGCCTCTGCGCGAGAACAACCTGTCGGTGTGGCGCGATACGTTCCTTGCGGACTTGCGGCACGTCGCGACGGCTTCATCGGTGACGGAGAAGGCGGTCAAGCGCGCCGACGTCACGGCATGACGTGATCGGCGCCATAGGTATGCAATAGGTGCGCGATAGGTGCGAGACGTGTGGTACGTGCGAAACGCGGCGCGCCATGCGCGCCTGCAACACGCGCACGCGGAAGCGGCAGCCCATATCGGCTGCCGTTTTCTTTTCCAGCCAGCCGGGCTCAGGCCTGCTGCTGATTGAGGTCGGTGAGCGGCACGGGCGTCTGGCGCGGATCGAAATCCGCCCATTTGCCGCGCTGCCAGCGGCCCGTCGCACGCTCGATGTCCGCGCCGCCTGTTTCACGCAGGATGCGCGCGGCCTCCATCTGATTCTCCGGGCACACGTGCACGGCGACGAGCACACCCGAATTGCGCAGCTCGTGATGCACGACGTCGTGATGCTCGTGCGGACCGCTGCGCGCGTGCACCATCCTGCCGACGAGCGCGCCCAGATACGCACCCGTACCCGCCGCGATCACGACGACAGGCATCGACGCCGCGAACGCCGTGAACACCGCGACGCCGATCACGGCGCCCGCGACCGCGCCGATCGTCACCGCGTGGTGATGGCGATGCAGCGTCGGCGACGGCGCGCTCGAAATCGTGGGCGGTGCGCCCGCGTGTTCGTCGAGCGGATGGCGCGCGTGCTGGCCGCGCGGATTGACGAAGAACAGCGTGACGTCTTCCCCGAGGAAGCCGTTGTCGAAGAGCTTCTGTGCTGCGTCTTCGGCGGCGGGGAACGTGGTGAAACGTCCAGCGACGATGAGTGACATGGCGCCCCCTATCGTTCAAAGGCCAAAGCGAAAGCTCCGCCCGCCGTCGCGACGGACGGCGGCGGGTCATAACCTTCGACTACAAGAATAGGCGCAAAGTGCGGTGACGGAAGGCGCTCGCGCGTAAACGGCGGGATGAAGCGGGGCGGCGGAAGAAAGGGCGCAATCCGAAAGAGCGCGATGACTCACACCCCGAAACTATCCCGCTGGCGTCGCCGTGCCCTGCTGCGTCACGCGCATCGTGCTGACGACGGACGCCACCGCCGAAAAGCCCGCCGCCAGGTAGAGCGAGATCACGGGGCCATGCTCCGGCGAGACGCCGAACACGAGTGCGACGAGCGCCGAGCCGAGCGTTTGCCCCGTCAGCCGCGCCGTGCCGAGCATGCCGCTCGCGCCGCCGCTGCGATGGCGCGGCGCGGCTGACAGCATCGTCCGGTTGTTGGGCGACTGGAAGAGGCCGAAGCCCGCGCCGCACAGCGCCATGCGCCACACGATATCGCCGGCTGTCGGGTGCGCGCCGAGCGTCGCGAGGAGCACAAGGCCGACGGCGAGCGTCGCGAGCCCGGCGCCGCCCAGCCAGCCCGCCGAAATCCGGTCCGACAGCACGCCCGACAGCGGCGCGGCAGCGACGATCACGAGCGGCCACGGCGTCATCAGCAAGCCGGTTTCCACTTGCGACATGCCGAGATGGTTCTGCAGCAGGAAGGGCAGCGACACGAACGCCAGCATCTGCGCGCAGAACGAGCACACCGACGTGCAGACCGACAGCCCGAAGATCGGAATCTTCAGCAGATCGACGGGCAGAAGCGGCGCGGGCTGCGTCAGTTGGCGCCGCACGAAGAAGTAGCCGATCACGACCGCCGCGATCAGCTCGACGGCGACGAAACCATACCGTTCGCCGTGTCCGAGCCCGTCGACGGCGAAGATCAGCAGGCCGAACACGAACGCGTTCATGATCGCGCTCGGATAGTCATACGGCGACGGATGGCGTTCGTTGCGCGGCAGCGCGCGCAGGCCCATTGCGATCGCCGCAATGCCGATCGGCACGTTGATCGCGAACAGCCACGGCCAGGGCGCGACCGACAGCACGCCCGACGCCACGGTCGGCCCGACGGCCGACGAGATCGCCACGACCATCGCGTTGATCGCGATGCCGCGCCCAAGACGCGCGGGCGGATAGATCATCCGCACGAGCGCCGTGTTCACGCTCATGATGCCCGCCGCGCCGAAGCCCTGGATCACGCGGGCGAGTGCGAGCATCGGCAGAGAGCCGGACAGCGCGCAGCCGAGCGATGCAACCGTGAACAGCATCATCCCGCTCAGATAGACGCGCCGGTAGCCGATCCGATCGCCGAGCGACGACAGCGGCAGCAGCGAGATCGTCACCGACAACTGGTATGCGTTGACGATCCAGATCGAACTCGCGGCGCTCGCATGCAGATTGCGCGCGATGGTCGGCAGCGCGACGTTGGCGATCGCGCTGTCCAGCACGGCAAGCGTGATGCCGAGCGCGACGACGAGAATCGCCCAGTAGCGTTGCGGCAGCGGCAAGCCGAGTTCGGCGTCCGGCGCGGACGACGTGGCGGCAGAGACGGGCGCGCCAGAAGCGTTGTGGTTGTCCCTCGAAGAAGATGCTTGCATTGTGTTGTTGTGATGGACGGCGGCGCGGCCGGGCATGGCCGCCTGCATGGCCGCCGGTAGAGTCCAGGTTACGGTTCCTGTCGTCGACAGGACGATGCGCGACCGCGCCGGCCCTGCATGAAGCTCGCGTTGCGCGCGGCTTTCACGCCGGATCATGCGGGCCGCGCGGTGAAAGCGCGGGCGAGGCAAAGCGCGGCGACGCCTTTGTCTTGCACGCGCGCAACGTCACTTCAGTTCGTACAGACCGGTGTACGTCGCCGAATCGATTTCGTTGAGGTGAGTCATGAAGCGCGCAACCGCATTCGTCGTATCGGCGGAAAGGGGCAGGTTCGCCACTTTCAGCGCGTGAACGCGGTAGATGTAGCGATGCGGCTTGTCGCCGCGCGGCGGCGCAGCGCCGCCGAAACCGACCGAGCCGTAATCGTTGTGGAACTGCAGCGCGCCTTGCGGCAGCAGGCTGCCGTCGGCCTTGCCGGCGTTGCGCGGCAGCGAGCGCGTATCGGCGGGAATGTTGACGACGACCCAGTGCCAGAAGCCGCTGCCCGTGGGCGCGTCGGGATCGTAGACGGTGAGCGCGAAGCTCTGGGTGTCGGCGGGCGGCGACTCCCATTGCAACGCCGGAGAGACGTTCTCGCCGTCGCCGTCGACGCCGAACGACTTGTCGTTCATCTCCTGCGCTTTCGGCATGAAGCCGTTGGTGGGAAAGTCGTCCGACCAGATTCGGAAATCAGCCATCGTGTGCCTCCTTCAGGGGTGGTTCCAGGATTGGACGGAAGCCGCTGAGAGACCGCTGGAGAGCGTTCAGCGGGCCAATCGAGTGTAGCACCGGCGCCTTGCAACGTTCGCCGACGAGGGCAGCGGGTGGTGTCGCTGGCGATGCGGCAAATCGCACGGCAAATGGCGCGGCAAGCGGTGCAGAGCGGTGCAACAAGCGGCACAGCAAGCGGCACAGCAAGCGGCACAACAAGCGGCGCAACAAGCGGCGCAACAAGCGGTGCGTCAGGCGCGTTCCTCGTGCAGCGGCGCGTCGCCATGCAGCCAGTCGATCAGGCGTTGCAGAACACCGTCGATATCCCGGTTCGCTCCGCGCAAGGCGCATTCCCACACCGTCGCGACGCGCCAGCCGCCATCGAGCAGCGCGGCTTGGGCCTTCGCATCGTTGGCGCGATTGCGGCCGATTTTTTCGCGCCAGAAGTCCGGGCGCGTCTGCGGCCATTTGAAGAGATGACAATCGTGACCGTGCCAGAAGCAGCCATGCACGAAGATGACGGCGCGGTAGCGCGGCAGCACGATGTCGGGGCGGCCGGGAAGATCTCGCGCGTCGAGCCGGAAGCGGAAGCCGCGCCGATGCAGCAGGCTGCGGATCAGGATCTCGGGCTTCGTGTTGCGTCCGCGAATGCCGGACATCATCCGGCTGCGCGTGGCGGCGTCGACGATGTCGATCATCAGGCCGCCAGCTCCACCGCGCCATCGGCGTGCGCCGCGCGCGTGAGCGCCAGCACGTGCGGCAGCATGATGCGCGAGACTTCGCGCATCACGGGCACGACGACGCTGTTGCCGAACTGGCGATACGCCTGCGTGTCGCTGACGGGAATGCGGTATGTGTCGGGAAAGCCCATCAGGCGCGCACATTCGCGCGGCGTCAGACGGCGCGGGCGCTGCCGCTCGCCCTGATAGACGAGAATCTCCGAGCCGTCCTTGTGATACCGCGCCGACAGCGTGCGCGTTACGCTTTGCGGATACGCCATCCCGTAGCCGAAGCCGTTGCCCGCCGCGCGATGCTTGTCGGCGTAGCTCTTCAGGTAGCTCCAGAGCTTGGGCGTCAGCGTGTATTTCGGCTGAACGTGGCGGGCGGCGTGGTCGAAGAAACGCTCGCCATCCCACGGCAGGACGGGCTCGGTGCCGTCCGTCCTGTGCAGGATCGACGCGAGACGCGGCCCTTCTTCGGGCAGCCGCAGATCATCCCACGTGAACGATGTCTTGCCGCGAAAGCCGACGATGATGATCCGCTCGCGATGCTGCGGCGTGAAATGCGCGCCGTCGATCACGCGGTAGTGAACTTCGTAGCCAAGCTCGTCGCGCAACGTTTGCAGGATCACGTCGAATGTGCGGCCCTTGTCGTGCGACAACAGGTTCTTCACGTTTTCCAAAAGAAACGCAGCCGGCCGGCGCGCGGCGATGATGCGCGCGACGTCGAAAAAAAGCGTGCCCTGTGTTGCGCACTCGAAGCCGTGCGGGCGGCCGAGCGCGTTCTTCTTGCTGACGCCCGCGATCGAGAACGGCTGGCACGGAAAGCCGCCGAGCAGGATGTCGTGTGCGGGGACGTCTTCGGCGGGAAAGGTGACGATGTCGCCGATCAGCGTGTGTTGCGCGGCGTCTTCCCGTTGCGCGGGCTCGTCGCGGAAATTCTCGCGATACGTCTTCTGCGAGAAATCGTTCCACTCGCTCGTGAACACGCACTGCGCGCCGTGCGTCTCGAAGCCCATGCGGATTCCGCCGATGCCCGCGAACAGATCGATGAAGCGCAGGCACGAATGATCGCCCGTTGACGGTGAGGTGCGTTGCCCAGCCGTGGAATACAGCAGCGCGCGCAGCGACGGTTCGAGCATGGCGGGGCAAGGCGTTTCGCCTTTCTCCCAGCGGCGCACCGTCTTGATGTCCTTGCCGACATGCGCGGCGATTTCTTTTTGTGTGAAGCGGGTGCGCGCCTGCTTCAGCAGGTCAAGCGGCGAAGCCTGGGTCACTGGAGTCCTTGCTGGGTATTTTTGCGGACATTATGGCCTATGAATGTCCCCAATTTGCGGTCGTTGCGCGGTCGGCGGAGAAAATACCCAGCTTGAATGAACTGACGGCGTCGATGCTGCCGGCAGGGGACAGCCCCGGCGGCGCGCCAGCTCGCGCTGTCGCCGTGCCGCCGGGTGTTCGCGCTGCCGCGAGCAGCGTCGTGGATGGACGCGCGTCGCGCGTCAACCAACGTCAAATGCGCGAGGCGCGTTGACCCTGCGGCTGGGCGGCCAGCCGCTTGTGGTCACACTCGTCGTCGCACTCGCGCGCTCAGCGGCGGCGGCGCACGCGATGGCGGTTCGCGTCGCGCGAGGCCGCGGGCTGCGCGGCGGCCGCCGGCAGCGGCGCCAGTTCCTTCGCGCAGAGGTCGTCGAGTTGCAGCAGCAAGTCGTCGATTGCGCAAAGTTGCGAGTTGGTCAGATGCTCGGCTTCGAGCAGCTCGAAGAGCCGCTTTCGCCAGTAGGCGGCTGGGAAAATTGCCCCACCCAGGTCGCCGTGCATTGAAGGCCGCATGACGCGGGCAATGTGCGCGATGTCCTGATCGATCAGAGTCGATTTGAACGATCCCGCCGATGAAGTGAGGAAGTTGTCCATGCCCCGCACTACGGCAGGGGCCGGGAAAACTTTAGAGCTCTGTGGAAATATTTTTTTCGTTCCGGCCGGCGCGCCGATGTGGACGGCGTTCGCCTGCGTTGACCGGTCAACTCATGTCAGCGCCAGCGCAAGGCTGCACGTGAGCACGACGATCATCAGGCCGGCGGCGACGGCGAGGTTGTACGGGTAGGGCATCTCTTCAACCTGACGTATCGGAGGAGTGACGCAATGATATGAGGACGCCGCCCGCGCGTCCTCAGACAAATAGCGGGTTAGGTTGGAGAGCGCACACTGGCCGGCGGCGCGCACGATTCGGGGAGGGGCAAACAGGCGGGCGTCGGACTCAGGATGGCGTGGATGACTATTTCACGTCGCCTCGCGCCGGGGATGGCCAAGGTTAACCGCGTCGCGGTCGCGGTTGGTTCGCTGCGTTATGGGGCTGATGCCAGCGCGTCTTGGCGGCGCACTGGGCAGCGCGCCGCTCGGCGATGCGTCAGGCGGGCTTGTCGGGATTGGCCGGATTCGTCGGACTGGCGGGCGGCTGGGCAGCAGCACCTTCGAGGAATCGCCGTGTCGCTTCGAACGATTGCAGCATCTGCTCCGGCCACGGCGTTTGCAGCATTACCGCCTGATGATTCTCGAACGCCGAGTTCAGCAGCTTCGACAGTTCGGGCGAACTCAGATGGCGCAGCAGCACGCTGACGGCGATCGCCGTCGCCTGGCTTGCGCCCGCCGTTTGCAGTTCGGAAGCGGTGAGGGCGGCGATTTGCTTGTTGATGTCCATGGAAAGTGTCCTTCGTAGTCTTGGCGCGTTGCGCAAAGTGCGTGATTTTGTCACGGACGGTCGGTACCGACCGGACGCGGCAGTCCGCGAAGCCGCCGCACGATCCGCGCCACGCCTTCCTCTGCAGCGCCCCATCCCTTTTTGCTATCAAAAAGGGAATGGTGTTTTGGCAAATCCGGTGATTCTCTCTGCGCCGCGAGCCGGTAGACTCAAGCTAGATATTTCGCTTTGGAAGCCAATCATGCTCGTTACCTTCTTTGTGCTCTGGCCGTTGGCGGCTGCATCGCTGTTCGCGCTCGCCCGATTCTTCGATCGCCGGGACCAGCAGCAGCTGGCGACGGTTCGAATCTCGCGGCGACGCTAGACGACGCATTGCTGTCCAAGTTTCGGCGTCCGATGCGACGCCGGCGTTGCAGCCAACAAAAAACCCGCACAGCGTGAGCCGTTGCGGGTTTTTTATTGGGGCGCCTTCCGTCACCGAACTGGTGTCTGGTCCCCCCGACAGGCAAAAAGGAATCGAATCCAGACCGGCCCTGAAGCGCGAGACCCAAGTCTAGCAAGGCTCTGTGGGGAGTGGCAAGCGCCCCTGCGCGGCCCTGTGGTACAGCATGCGGGCGAGTTGTGGTACAGCCAGCGCCGCCCCGCGCCCCTACAGGAGGTTGTCTCTTCCGGTGAACCGTATCCCATTTCCTAAGACTGCGTCGCTTCGACGGCAAGTGATCTATCATTACTTCGTTTCATCACAACAATGGCGTGAGTAAGACCCACGACGGCGTTCACTTGCTTTGGATGCTTGCCACGCACCCGATGAGCGTGTCTTGTTAGCCCAATCCTCTATGATTAATTTCATCGCCAAACGAGTATGGCCCGCGATCGTAGTCATTTCGACTATAGGCGGCGCTATCGCGTTCTTTCAGTGGACAATGGAGAGAGATGAGTATGCCCTTGAGGTGAGGGTTTTGAGTGGCGAACTTCAATTCACCCCCAATGGAAAAAAAGCGAATCCGGCTTACTTGCTGAAGGTCTTGATTAAAAATTCAGGTCGCCGAGGATTACCTCGAGATTACATTTACAAGCCAGTAACAATTCTGCTCGAAGGGCCAGGTTCGGTAGTGGATGTCAGCTCGTCTGATCCCAATACGAGGCACGACCAACACTCAGTGTCATTCCTGTGGGATTTGCTCAACCCAAACGACACGATAAATACCTCAGTATTCTATACGGCCCCCGATAAAATTAAGGTTTCCGGCCTGATCAGGGATGTCGAGAAAATTAACTGTATAAATGAAGTCGAAAATCCCTCTGCAAAAGTCAGAATTCTATCAATTGGTCTTGTCTGGCTTCTGCTGTTGATTTATTCAATGCTGGCGACGATTGACGCCACATTTCTTGTGCGTCACGATGTTAAGCTCCAGAGGGTTTTTAATATGACGCGCGAGCTTGATTCAACTGGGCCGATAAATAAGGATGAGTTTGTCTCTAGACTTGGAAAACTGTACGAGGATTACTACAATTCAGTGCCGGTTTTATTTGTAAAGCCAAAGAATTTCGTTAGCCAGGTTTCAGACGCATGGGACTCTTCCGTTAATGAAGGCGGGGATTATCGCAAGACAGTCAAGGATAGAATTATCAGTGACGCGAGATATGCAAATCTTTACAGCATTCGACCTTCAAATATAGTCGTCGGACCGCTATTGTTCGGATTTTGCTTTATAAGACTCGTTATTGCATTAATCGCATAGTCGCGTTACATCCACGGAACTTCACAGACTGGGCGCGGCCGCTACCGGGCGGTGACCCTTCTGGAAAAATATACCCCCGCATTCTGCGGAGACTCCCCGGGGGCTATAGGGGGTACCTTTGTCCAATGGGTCTTGAGATTTTCTGGCGACTTCCCTCACGCACAAGGCTCAACAACAACGAACAACCGAGAGCCTTTAGCGGTCTTTTTGAAGAGCCTCGGAAAGGCGCATAGGGGGTACCTGATTCCACGCGGCCCGAGATAAACTCTGACGAAACGCGCGAGGATCGACACGTGCCGCCAAGAATCACAACAAGGACCGGGAAACAAGAAACATGAAAGCAAGGGGATTGTTCGTTTCGCTTATCGTGTGCCTGTCTTGGACAGCTATCGAGGTAGATGCCGTAACGCTTCGTGGTGATCGTAGCTGCGGGCAATGGACGGAGGCGCACCAGTCTCCCGACACTTCCGTCGGTAGCATTGCGACAGAGGGCTGGGTTATCGGCTATCTGTCCGCTGTTGCAACTGAGAGGCGCAAAGATTTCATTGTGGGCACCGACAACGAGTCGATTTTCCTGTGGGTCACCAACTACTGCCGCGCCAATCCGCTTGACTACGTCGACGACGCGAGCAATCGACTCGCAGCAGAACTGATAAGACGCAAAGGCTTGTGAGGGAACACGCCAGTGCATAAGAACATCCGTGCCGGGGAACGATGCTAGAAACTCTCAAAGCGACGCTGATGCAGCAGTGGGTAACCATCGCGCGGTGGGTGGCCATTATTGTGTTTGTCTGGCTGTTGCTCGATGTGCTTCGCGATTACTTGAAGGGTGGGGTAGAAAGAAGGATTGTATCGGCGAGATGGCGCACGTTGACGCGCAAGGGGTTCAGGATCGCCCCAGATCCGAAGGAGGGCAGACGGCGACGCAGACTGCTTGACCGGCTTTCGAGGCATCCGGCGATTCTGGTAATCCTAGGTTTTCTGTTGACGGGGGGGTTGGGTACCTGGGTAACCCATCTGTTGGATCAGCAGCAACGGGAACGCGAGGCTATTGTAAAAAGCATGGACGACCTTCGGGCATCTATGGACGACCTGAGCGCCGCATTCAGCGACTATTTCTATCGGTCAATTGCCTTGATTAACTTACGGGAGTCGGGGGCGACGCAATCCCAGCTTTCCCCGCTGCTGGCAGAGTATGAAGCAGCGCACTACAAATGGGAGCAGCGCCTCACTGTAGATGGGCCGAATATCCAGGAGCGCTACCCCGCATCTGAGAACGACGTTTCTGCAGCGGTGATTATTGGGAGCTTGAAGGCAGCGTCCGGCTTCGTAGATGACTGCATCCAGCGCGGCACGCTCCGCGAACGCAAACCGACGGTGCGCGGCAGGGTTAACAAGGTTGTCTGCACGGACACATCCGCTTTAGCGGAAATCACAGCGGATGACCGCCTCGTGGCGACGGGCGTGTGTGTAAATTTGTTCATGATGATGATGCGCCCCGATCCGAAAAACGACTTTGCAGTCACACGCATCAGCGACATCGTGCGCGAGTCCACCGCGAAACAAGTTCGAGACTACTGCGATGTTCGAAGATTATTGGGTGTCGTAGACGCGGCTGGCCATGAGCGCCGCTGAGACCTGGGGCCGAGACGGAGACCACGGTTTCCGTTGTCACTCAACCCTGCCTCTATACCTGTCGCGACCTGTCACAAGTAGTAAGTCGTGACAGTCCCTGTGGAACCCATGCAGCACTCCTGTCAAAAGTCCTATTGACTGATTATGATAGTACAGTCATAATCCAATTCAACTTATGACAGTATCTGACGGGGGAACACATGGCACGCATCGCTTACTACCGCGTCTCGACTCGAGACCAATCTATCGAATCGCAACGCGCCGCCATGGGCGGAAACTTCGACAAGGAGTTTAGCGACAACGGCGTGAGCGGGACCGTGGTCGCCATGGAGCGTCCGGGGTTCAAAGCCTGTGCCGACTACCTCCGCGAAGGCGACACCCTCCAAGTGTTCGCGGTCGACCGCTTGGGCCGCGACAGCATCGACGTACAGACCACGGTTCGCGACCTGCGAGCCAAGGGCGTGATCGTCGACGTCCACGGGTTGGGTCCGATTGTCGGCGACGCTGGCGAACTGATCCTCGCCTTGCTGGCCCAGGTAGCGCAGATGGAGCGTAACCGTATCGTCGCCCGTACTGATGCCGGTCGCGAGCTTGCCAAGCAAACCCTTGCGACCACCGGGAAGACCCACAGGGGCAAGGCCAGCTTGGGTCGACCGGTCCAGCATGATGCAGCCGCCATTGCCGCGTGGTCCTGGGAGAACGGCAGCATCACCAAGGCTGCAGAACACTTCGGGGTCAGCGAGGCGACCGTTAGCAGGGCACGCCGAGCTTTCCCGAAGAGCGCATGAGCGGGGCAGAGCAGACCGAAGACATGGTGTATGTGATTGACGCGACTAGCGGCCCTTCGGGGCCGTTTTGCATTGGTGGTAATAGTTGTTGTGTTCTTATAACACTGCTTTTAAACCGTCGGACGGGATTTGGGCGGCGACAATTATCGTGGCCGGTCGTTGACGTTTGTTTTGGCCGGTGGTGAGGAGTCGCAGGCGGCGTAGCCGCCGGAGACGACGAACCACCGGCGGCGCCGCGTCGGCGGGGCAATAGGAT
>NZ_JAYMRZ010000035.1:0-75174 GCF_038900715.1 Paraburkholderia phymatum
CGATTCGCTCAGCACGAGTTCCCCTTTGGGCCGTCCGCTCATCGATGCCTCCTCGTATCGAGTGCCACACAGAACACTTTAGTACGTGATCGACATCATTCAATGAATTTTTAACTCATGACACTAGTGCTGCTGGGCTTCTGGCGCGGCTTTCGCTCCGACGAACTCAGCCGGCTGCGGATCGAGCACGTAGCCGTTGAAGCCGGCCGCGGCATGACGCTGTACCTGCCGCGCACGAAAGGCGACCGCGCGCAGCTGGGCACGACCTTCAAGGCTCCGGCGCTTTCACGGCTGTGTCCGGTGACGGCTTACGAGGCGTGGATTGCGGCCTCCGGCCTGACGGAAGGGCCCGTGTTCCGGAGCATTGACCGCTGGGGAAACATCAGCGACGAGGGACTGCATGCGGGCAGCTTCGTGCCTCTGTTGCGTGCGCTTTTCCATGCGGCAGGCCTGGCCGTGCCGGACAGCTACAGCAGTCACTCACTACGGCGGGGCTTCGCAACGTGGGCCAACCCGAACGGCTGGGATCTGAAAATGCTGATGCAGTACGTTGGCTGGAAAGACGTGCGCTCTGCGATGCGCTACATCGACGCGGCCGATCCGTTCGCGCAACACCGCATCGAATCGGCACTCGCAACGCCAGGCACGGCCGTGCAGGAACTACCAGTCCTCGCATTGCCTGCGCCATAACGCTGGATTGAGGCATCACTCCACGCCGCCCTGGCGAACATGTACCGGGGGAGATTCGCTGCAAGCTCAATCGCGATCCGGACCAGCCAGATCTTCATGGCGGAGCGCTTCGAGCGGGCGCACCACATCACGGATCGATAAAAGCCCGGCGACATAGTGATCGATCTGGTCGAGCACGTCCTCGATCTGTTCGACAATCGACACGTCCCGGGTTGTTGCCGCGAAGTTCGCACCGTTGACGAGTGCATGCGCGATGCCATGCAGGCGCAACAGATCGTCCTGCAGGCCTTCCGGATCGTTAAGGCCTGTGCGCAGTTCGTCGAGCGTATCCACCGCATCGAGCACCCGCGTCGTGTCATAGCGCGACTGCAGCCCCTCCAGTGCGGCGGCATCAACCTCACCGTAGGGCGTGGTGGTCACCGCGGCTCTTGCACTCATCGGGCGTTACCTCATTTCGTCGTGAGGCCGGGCCGCCCGGCCAAACAGGGCATCGTTGATCCAGCTTTCGGGCGGACGTTCCAGATGCAGCCGGTAGCGCCCGAAGCGGCGAATGTTGTGCGTCGCATACGGGCTGACGAATTCAATGTCCTCGGTGCGGACCTTCTCGCCCTCGGCCACCATGTCGCGCAGGGCCCGCATCATGTCCACCGTGTTCTGCAGGATCACGGCCGATGCGATGAGGTCATTGTAGCGTAGCCGTTTTTGCTGCTCTTCCGGCTCGTTCTCCGCGATCACGTCGCCGCCGAACGACAGCCATTTCGCGAAACCGTTGTACGACTCTATCGACTGGTCGCGGATTCGCTTGAATCGGAATGGAATCAGGCGCTACGTGCTCTCACCGAAGCTCAGGACCACTACGAAAAGCAGCGCGAAGCTGATCGCGCAGGACTTAACGATAAACAGCGTGCAAGCATCATGACTCTCGCGAGAGACTTCCCTCGTCTCTGGAACGATCCGCGCACACCTGATCGCGAGCGAAAGCGCATGGCGCGACTGCTCATTGCTGATGTGACTTTGCTCAAGGGTGCAGACATCTGCGTTCAGGTCCGCTTTAATGGCGGCGCCACGGATACGCTACATGTGCCGCTGTCCAAGCCAGCGTGGATATTACGGCAAACCCCTCGCGCAGTCATCGCCGAAATGGACCGGCTTCTCAACGATTACACCGAGAGTGAAACGGCAGAGCAGCTTAATCGTCAGGGGCGCGCCTCCGGCTGGGGCAAGCGGTTTACTTCCAGAATGATCACGCGGCTTCGACTATCCCACAAGCTACCGAGTCATCATGACAGGCTGCGCGCACGCGGAATGCTCACCCTGGACGAGATCGCAGAGCAGTTGGATGTGATGCCGACGACCATCAAGACCTGGCGTCGTGCAGGCCTGCTTGTAGCGCACCGCTACGACGACAAGGGAGGATATCTCTTCGAACCGCCCGGCGCTGACGCACCGGTGAAATTCCCGCACCAGGGAAAGACCCGTGGCCGACGCTCGGCCGCATAAACACCAACTCAACCGACCTATGAGGTGCACTATGCAGCGCAGCCCTTGGCGGGGCTGCTGTTCGCGCAGAAGGTGTCGATGTTCAGTTCGTACATAGCGCGGCCGAACTGCGTGACGCCTTTGCCCGCCGTCTCCGCGCGGCGCTTCACGTAAAAGACGCTGGCGCGGTCGCTGTAGAACGCCACCGGCTTGCCGTGGCGCTCCAGGTACGCGCGGGTCGCCTCGAAATAGCTGAAGGTCGACTCCGTCTGCGTGAAGTGCAGGTGCATCAACCGGCTCGTCGCGTCGTCGACGTACACCAGCAGCGTGCAGGCCGGCGCGCGATCCTCGAACCAGCGGTGGTCGCTGCCGTCGATCTGCACCAGCTCGCCGAAACACGCGCGTCGTGCGCGCGGCTGGTAGACCTTCGGCGGACGTTGTTTGCGCGGCACCCACAGGCCGGCCTGGGTCATCAGTTGGCGCGCCGTTTCCTTGCACAGCCGGATGCCGTGGCATTCGTCCAGCTTCTCGCGCGCCAGCGTGGGCCCAAAATCGGCGTAGCGCTCGCGGATGATCGTCACGGCGCGCAACGCGAGGCCTTCGTCGAGCTTGCGGTTACCTGGCCGTCCGCGCCGGCCCGAGGGCTATATTCGAGGTTCATGAAAGCCTCCTGAATAACCTGTTTTTCAAGTGAACTGGATCAAAGCACTGCACTTCAATAAACGGGTTGGGGTTCGCTCGTGATGGCAATCACATCTAGCAGGATTAACCCTAAGGTGAAGGCCCACGGCCAGTTCGGAACCGATACCCAAATCAAGCAAGTTCGGTGCCGTCCACGCCTTTCAACTAACGCAAGCACGGCGCACGAGTTCGCCGCGACACAGAGCCTTCGCTGACATCTTGCAGATGAAGCCAGCAAATCGCTCAATAAATATTACATCATATTGTGATATTTCAAGTATCGATGTTGCGCGGGGTGGGAAAGGTCCTGTGTTTCTGGTTCATGCCCGCCGCGGTAGCATAATCAGATGTCGGCACGAAGCCCCGCAATCTTTTCGCGCGCAGACGAATCGCACGCGCCGATTGCGGCCACTGTTTGTTCAGCCGTTCCTAATTCCTTGTATGGAGCGAACGATGTCGAAGCGCAACTACCAGAGGCGCAAGATCGAAGACCGGGAATTGCATCCCGAAACACTGATGATGTCGTACGGCTACGATCCGTTCCTGTCGGAAGGCTCCGTCAAGCCGCCGGTCTTTTTGACCTCGACGTTCGCGTTTCGTACGGCCGAGGACGGTGCAGACTTCTTCGACATGGTGTCGGGGCGCAAGCCACTTCCTGAAGGCGAAAGCGCTGGCCTGGTGTATAGCCGCTTCAGTCATCCGAATCTGGAAATTGTCGAAGACAGGCTCGCGTTGCTCGACGGTTCGGAAGCCGCAATCGCGACATCCAGCGGAATGTCCGCCATTGCGGCGATCCTGCTTACGTTCCTGAAACCCGGCGACTGTGTGGTCCAATCGACGCCGCTCTATGGCGGCACCGAAACGCTCATCTCGAAGTTTCTGCCGGAATGGGGAGTCAGTTCGCAAGTGATCAATGACGGGCTGTCGGCAGAGGCGATTCGCGCTGCACTCGAAGCCGCTTCGACAAAAGGCAAGGTCAGGATGTGCTGTATAGAAACGCCCGCGAATCCGACCAATGCACTCTTCGATCTCGAAGCGCTACGCACGGAAATTGACGCTTTCGAAAAACGTCATGGCTATCGGCCGCTTTCGGTATGCGACAACACGCTGCTAGGACCGTTGTTCCAGAAGCCTGCAAAACACGGCATCGACCTGAGCGTGTACTCGCTAACGAAGTACATCGGTGGACACAGCGATCTGGTCGCAGGTGGCGTCACAGGCAGCAAGAACCTGATCACGATGATCCGTGCAACGCGAAGCACGTTCGGTTCACAACTGGACCCGCACTCATCGTGGATGATCACTCGCTCGATGGAGACGCTCGTGCTGCGCATGGAGCGCGCGGCGCAAAGCGGCGCCGCTGTTGCGCGACGGCTCGCAAGCAATCCGTTCAGGCCCGTCAAGGTACTGCATCCAGAGATCATCGACGATCCGAACTACCAGGCCGTGTATCGGCGACAGTGCAGCGGCCCCGGTTCGACGTTCGCTTTCATCCTCGATGGAGGCCGCGAACAGGCGTTCCGGCTCATCAATGGCCTGACGCTTTTCAAATCGGCAGTGAGTCTGGGCGGCACGGAGTCGCTCATTTGTCACCCGGCGTCGACGACGCATTCCGGTGTCCCTGCCGATGTCCGCGCGGCAGCGGGCGTTTCAGAGGGTTTGATTCGCATCTCGGTTGGACTGGAGCACCCGGAGGACCTCATTTCGGACCTGTCGAACGCGCTGAAACACTGCTAACGGACCGGATGCGCGAAGGCTGGCCTGACCCGCATGCGCGATCGCGCTGCGGAGTCATCGTCTTTTGCCGTTAGCGCGTCCATGCTACATTCGGTTGTCACTCTTGCGCCGACCATGCGTAAAAGCCCACGTCCAGGCTTTGCATGGCAAAGCGCAGAATACCTGTCACGGCAGCCCCAAAATCGGTCCTTTAACGACACCCGGCGCGGTGCCCTCGCGGTGCCCCTACCGGCAAAGGAAAACTGCAATGAGTGCGGTTCCTGAACAATATGCCGGCGAACCGGAAGGTTCGCTGAAACGAAGGATCAGTTGGACAGGCGCATTCTGGGTAGCGAGTGGCGCCCCGGCGCTGGTGCTGTTCTCGATCGGCTCGATTGCAGCGACGGTCGGCAAGCTGTCGTGGGCCGTGTGGATCATCTCGATCGGCCTGGGTTTCATCCAGTCATTCTCCTATGCGGAGATTGCGGGACTGTTCCCGCACAAATCAGGTGGCGCATCGGTCTACGGTGCGATCGCGTGGGTGCGCTATTCGAAGCTGTTCGCGCCGTTATCGGTGTGGTGCGACTGGGTCGGATGGTCGCCCGTGATTGCGATCGGCTCCGGGCTTGCGGCAGGCTACGTGCTCTCGATCATGTATCCCCCCGACGCCGCGATCAACACCTGGCAGATCACGCTCGTGAATCTCGACTGGCTGCGCAGTGGCCTGAGCCTGCGGATCAACGCTACATTCATTCTCGGCGCGACGATCCTGCTGGTCACGTTTGCGATGCAGAACCGGGGCATTCTGCACGCGGCGCGCATTCAGATGATCCTTGGCGTCGTTGCGCTGATCCCGCTGATTATCGTCGGCACGGTGCCCCTTCTGACTGGTGATCTGCCGCTGCATAATCTGCTGCCGCTCTTGCCGTTCGCTAAAGACAGCAGCGGACAGATCATCGACGGCACCTGGGACCGCGCAGGCGTCACGCTGATGGCAGGCGGCCTGTTCATCGCCGGATACTCGACCTACGCATTCGAAACCGCCATCTGCTATACGCGTGAATTCCGCGACCCGAGGGTCGATACGTTCAAGGCCAACCTTTACTCGGGCCTGCTGTCCATCTTCGTCTTCACCGTATTGCCGCTCTCGTTTCAAGGCGTGCTTGGTCTCGGCCACCTCGTCACCCCCCAAGTCACGGATGCGGCCGGCAACGTCGTGACACCGGCCGTCTATAGCGGGATGCTGGCACCCGACATCTATAGCGGCACCGGTGTCGCGAAGGCGATGGCGCCGATGATCCACGGCGGCTTGCTGGTCGAGCGCGTCCTCGTGGTCATGCTGGTCCTGGCGCTCGTCCTCGCGATAATGACATCGATGGCAGGCTCCTCTCGCACGCTATACCAGGCGTCGGTGGACGGATGGCTGCCGAAGTACCTGTCACACGTCAATGCAAACGGCGCACCGACCCGCGCGATGTGGACGGACCTGTGCTTCAACCTGATCCTGCTCCTGATGTCGGACTATGTGTTCGTGCTGGCGATGTCCAATGTCGGCTACATCATTTTCATCTTCCTGAACCTGAATGCCGCGTGGATTCACCGGCTCGACCGTTCGCACTGGAGTCGGCCCTACCGCGCGCCGAACTGGCTGATCGCACTCGGCACGGTGTTTTCGTTCGTGGATCTGGCACTGCTCGGCATGGGTGCGGACATCTGGGGCGCGGGCACGCTGGTTTCGGGGCTGGCCTTCGCCGCGCTGATTATTCCGGTGTTCCTCTTTCGACACTACGTCACTGACAAAGGACACTTCCCCGAAGCGATGAAAGAGGACATGCAACTCGTGAACGGGGCCAAAGTCGGCAAGCGCGCGGGGATTCTGCCTTATTTGACGATACTCGCCGGTATCCTCGTGGTCGCGGTCACGCACAGTCTCGCGATTTATTGACACAGCAAACGCGAAAAAAGCGCGTCGTGATAACGACCCCACTCATCACAAACGCGCCTGACTCGTATTACTGGGCATTAGCTGGCTGAACATTTGAACGAGACGCGGCATTCAGCGTGTTCTGCATCAACATTGCGATCGTCATAGGGCCAACCCCGCCTGGAACAGGCGTGATTGCCGATGTCAGCGGAAACACATTTTCGTAGTCGAAGTCGCCGACAAGCCCAGTTTCACCATTGGGTTTCGTGACGCGGTTAATCCCTACGTCGATAGCGACTGCACCCGGCTTTATCCAGTCCGCCTTCACGAGCCGAGGAATACCGACTGCAGCGACGACTATGTCGGCCTGTCGGCAAATCTTCTGCGGCTCTACCGTCCAGCTATGCACGATGGTGACTGTGCAATCGTTGTGCATGAGAAGGTTCGCCATCGGCTTGCCGACGATGTTGGAACGTCCAATTACCACCGCATGTTTGCCACGAATACCTTCGCCGAGAACCTGCTTCAGCAGATGCAGGCAACCCAGAGGCGTACAAGGAACAATAGCCTGCTCGATGTCTCCCGTTCCAAGGCGTCCGGCATTCGAGTAGTGAAATCCGTCGACATCCTTGCTGGGTACAATTTCCTCGATCACTGAATGGGGATTGATCTGCGGCGGCAAGGGAAGCTGCACCAGAATGCCGTGAATGGCGGGGTCCTGATTAAGCTCTCGTATCAGAGCCAGGAGTTCAACCTCGGTGACCTCTTCCGGCAGATCATATTGACGCGATAGAAAACCGCATTCTTCAGCCCGGCGTTTCTTGCTTCTCACGTACACGCTACTTGCCGGATCTTTGCCCACAAGAACCACGGCCAGTCCGGGCCGCAGCCGTTCACTTTGCACCCGCGCCTTGATCGACTCGAGAATGTCGGCGGCTGCGGCTGCACCATCAATGATGAGCGTGGGATCAGCGAAAGATGATCGTTCGGTATTCATCAGCGGGACCCGTGGTTGAAGATGAACAGGCGTGATCGAGAGGCCAAGGCGAGCGTCGATTCGAAGCCGAATCGTCGAGAACTCGTCGAAAACAACAGTAGCCAGGCGATATTCGCGTGTCAACGTCGATCACCTTTTTTTCCCGTCAGGAAACTCACGTACACCTTTGGGAGTATCGCCACAAGCCATGAATCAATCGCCCGACGCGATGTTCACGACTGTTTTTCATGGCTTGCTTTCCTGACACGACGAAGTACTGAACGGTACAACTCGCCATTACCCACAATGGGGTAGACAGGGCCACCTTCAAACGGTCTACCCCCTCAAATCGTATTGACAACGACGCTGCGGAACACAAACATTGGCGGGACACTTTGTTGATCAAACGGAACTGGATGAAGCCGCCTGATCATTGACCTTGCCGGCGTTGCCGGCACAACCAAGGAGTTGCCGACATGGAACACACAATTCGAAAGCGCATTGATCGAATGTTCTTCCGCGACAAGCGCATGGCGCAAATCGCTCTCCTGCTGTTATGGGTCACGTTTGCCTACGTCTATTTCGCCATTACATCCCAGACAACCGATACATCCGTTCAAGTCGCACTCTCCATTGGCGCAGGCGCGGTGCTGATATTCAACTCCGCCTCCATTCTCGCGATGATCCGCCATTACGCGGAAGACAAGGATCACATCTACGGCCTCGACATTCGTCACCTCGACGAAAATCGCGCAGCCAAGGCGGAACTGGCCAAGCGCGAAGAAGAAGCACTCAGTCCAGTCGTCGAGTAAGCGTTCAGGCCTGACGGCCTTACTTTTGCTGTGCCCCAATGTGCGCCGCAGTCGCCCGTCCGGCAACTGCGTCGACCCCGCATTGGTTTTCCGGAAATGCCGACCAGGGAGGAAACCCACATGGCAGCCGATTATGTCCCGCCCGTCCAGAAAGGCTTCGGACAGTTCGTCGATAGCCTCTTTCTGCTCGTACTCGTGTACTGCAGCCTGCTTGCACCCCTGTTGCTCAAAGCGCCCGACAAGCCGCCTGAAACCCAAGCCGCAAGCAAGCAGGTTTCCTGGCGAGAACTTGGCCAAAACCCGGCGATGGAAGCGCAATGGCGCAAGCTTGGCTACAACGCAGAGCAGGCCAAGCCGATCATCACCACGCGATTCGATTACGAGATCGAACCCGTCTCGCTCATCGTGACGGCACTCGTCATCGTCGGCTATTTCCTGTTCGTCCTGCGCGTGTCGGACAAGCAATACCGACAGGTGATCGCGGAAAAATTTGGGGAGTGACGTCATGAATTTCTGGCAACTGCTGAGTAATGGCGCGTGGGGCCTGGCGATCCTGATCTTCGCGTGGATTCTTATCGATGCGTTCAAGGTCAGTCGCGAGTACGACGATGATTTCCTGATGAGTTCCACAGAAGGAAACGAATAGGCAAACGCGAGGGCAGACGCGAGGCAGACGGGACACAGGCAGACGGTCGGCATTAACCGCAGAGGAGCAGCTCATGAGTGACGCAGCAGCAGTACCACAAACAGGCGAACGCATCGCGTTGCTGAAAGTGTTGGGGCCGATTCACGTGTGGGCGCTCGGCGTCGGCATCGTGCTGGTCGGCGAATTCATGGGATGGAACTTTTCCGTCGCGAAAGGCGGCGCATATGGATCGCTGATCGCGTGCTGGATCATTGGCCTGCTCTATACATGCGTCGCCATGATCGACTCGGAAGTGACGTCGACCGTCGCCGCCGCCGGTGGGCAGTACACGCAGGCCAAGCACATCATCGGGCCGTTGATGGCGTTCAACGTGGGGCTTTATCTCGTGATGGCCTACACGATGCTCGAAGCGGCCGACGCGCTCGTCGTCGGCGATCTGGTCAAGGCGGTGGCCATCGATTCGGGCTATGCGAACTTCGATTCGCGTCCATTCACGCTCCTCACGATCGCCTTTCTCGCCTGTCTCAACTATCGTGGCGTATTCGTGACGCTCACGGTCAACTTCGTGATCACCGCCGTTGCATTCATCGCAATCGTCGTGCTGTTCTTCGGTGTCGCGCCGTGGCATCCGGGGCAAGTGCTCATTCATCACGAATTGCTGACACAGTTGCCGTACGGATGGCTGGGTGTCGTCGCCGCCTTGCAGTTCGGGATGTGGTACTACCTCGGCATCGAAGGCACCTGTCAGGCGGCAGAGGAGGTT
Organism: Paraburkholderia phymatum; assembly: GCF_038900715.1. Taxonomy (GTDB): domain Bacteria; phylum Pseudomonadota; class Gammaproteobacteria; order Burkholderiales; family Burkholderiaceae; genus Paraburkholderia; species Paraburkholderia phymatum_A. The sequence continues at coordinate 9,688 of NZ_JAYMRZ010000035.1, forward strand.
CGCTCGGCGGGCCGTTCCATTCCGCTTGGAACGATGTCCGGGATGATCACACTGCTCGTCGCGGCAGCCCTGACCTGGTATGTCGCCACGGGCCTCATGCCGTGGGAGTATCTGGGCCAGGCGGTCACGCCGCTCTATGACGCTGCGCGGCTGTCCGGCAACAAGGGGTTGCAGGCACTGCTCTTCGTCGGCACCCTGTTCTCGGCTGTCGCGTCAGCCAATGGTTGCATCAACGATGCGTCGCGTGCGTGGTTCTCGATGTCGCGCGACCGGTATATGCCGATGTGGTTCGGCGCCGTTCACCCGCGCTATCGCACGCCCTACCGCGCCATCATCTTTCTCGTGCCGATTGCCATTTCGTTCGCGTTCACGGGTCTGCTCGACCAGGTGATCAAGTTCTCGATTCTCTCCGGCCTGCTCGGCTATACGTTCATGTCGATCAATATCGTCAAGTTCCGCCGGAAGTGGCCGCTTGGCAGTATCAATCGCGGCTACATTCACCCTTTCCATCCGATCCCCGCGATCGTGCTGGCCGTGCTCTGCACGGCGACTTACTTCGCGACTTACCTGGGCTATGGCACTTCGCTTCTGTCGATCATGGCTTTCTATATCACGGCGTCCATCTGGTTCGCGCTGCATCGTTACAAGTACGTCAAACGCGGCGACCAGTTCACCATGGATTGGCCCCGTCCGAAAGACTATTGACGCGACTCATGCCGCGCACCGCGCGGCTCCAACATGGAACGCCTCGACATGCACTCGACGGGAATCGCACTGGCCGTTCTGTTTCTCATCGCCCTTGGCCTGATGTATCGGCGTGACAGCAAGGCACTGCAAGCGGAGCGAAGCAGGCTGTTCGACGCGTGCCTCGCGCTCTTCGACCACCACCGCATGACACAACAAGACGCCGCCTGGCCTGTGCTCGTCGGCGCCTATGACGGGTATGAAGTGCACATTGCACCGCTGGTCGACGATGTCACCTTTCGCAAAGTACCGTCGCTATGGCTTCTCGTTACGGTTAAACGCGAGCTGCCGATGAATGGTGCCGTCGACCTGCTCGCCCGCGCGCAGAATACCGAGTTCTATTCGCCCGCGGACAGCTTGCCGGTGCGGGTCGTCACGCCGCAAGAGTGGCCCAGTCAGACGACGATCAAAGCTGACAGATCCGCTGCGGAACTTCCGCTTTCCGTGCTGGATCCTCACGTGAGGCGATTCTTCGGTGATCCTCGCGCGAAGGAGATGCTCGTTACGCGGCACGGCGTGAGGATGGTTTATCAGGCACAAGGCGCCGACCGCAGCGAGTACCTCGTGCTGCGACGGGCCGTGTTCCGCGAAGCGAGGCTGTCTGCGGCGCTGGTCGAATCGCTGCTGGATCAGGCTGTGCAGTTGTGCGCGGACATAACCAGAGGAGGTGTTCATGGACAGGCTTAAGACCGCACGCGCACAGCGACCCGTGCATCCTTATCTCGTACTGGTGGCGGCCGCACTTCTGCCAGGAGCCGGGCAGGTGATCAACGGCATGCCGACGCGTGCATTGATCATGATATTTTTCATGCTGTCGCTCGGGTTCGTGACGATGCAACTCGCGGCACCCGGGCGGTCTTTTGTTGGCCAGCACGCTGGTGGAATCTTTGTCTACGCCATTGCGGTAATGGACGCCTATTTCATCGCGAGGTATCGGTGGGAGATGTTTCGGACGCGCGGCGCCACCGCCGTCGCTCGAATCTGCGATTGATCCGCTGGGTTAGCGGAAGGTAAGCGGGAGACAAACGGGGCGATGTGAGCGGGTCTTGACGCTCAGTCCGTATCATCCGCCGCACCAGCCACTTCCCAGCCTGAAGCGGAAAGCACATGGTCGAGCACTTTCTTGGCGTCGGTTTCCCCATTGCCAAGCGAGCTACAGCCAACACGCGTCTGCACCTCGAACTCGTGGCCTTCCACCTTGACCGGGGCTTCGAGCAATTTCCGCAGATTGTCCCGCAGTGCCTCCAGTGCCTCGTCCATGTTGGCCGCCGCGCGTTGCGCCAGGTGTTGCGCTTCGCTGCACCATGCGAGGGCGTCGGCGCTGAAGTCGACCAGCAGCACCGCGAACACGTGAGAGTCGAGCAACGCTGCGCAATTCAATTGCCCTTGTATGACTTCGAGCCTTCTGCCAATCGCGATCAGAACCCGATCGGCGTAGTCCTGGCCAAAGCGCGTCGCCACACGTTCGAGTTCGCCGACGTTGATCGCGAAGATCGCACACGGCAGCGAAGTCCGCGATGACATGGACATGGAAAACGCCACGCGGTCGACAAACATCGACGCACTCATGAGCCCCGTGGAGTTCTCGAACGTCAAACGCCGACGGGCGTCTTCTTCGATCATCTGCCTGCGCGCCACTTCCACGATGAAGCCCTCCAGGCCCATCAGTTCGTCACGCGCCGAATAGACGCCGCATCCCTGATCCCATACCCATTTGGTTTGCCCGGAGCGGTCCACTATCCGGTAAGTCAGTTCATAAGGCTTTCGGGCTACGATTCGCGTCTGCACCTCGTTCCAGACGAACTCACGGTCATCCGGGTGAATCAGCGAGCGGAAGGTCATCCGGCTTTCGTCAATCAGTTCGAACGCCTCATATCCTGTGAGATCGAAGCATCCTTCGCTGACGAATGCCATCGACCGGTCGCGGTTGTTCTGGCCGCGATAGATCATCGCCCGCAAATTGGACAGCAGCGTGCGCAGGCTGCGCCGGCTCGCGCGCAGTGCTTCTTCATTGCGCCGGCGATTCGATATGTCCGTCGCGAGGCCCACGGCGCCGACCAGAATGCCTTCGTGGTCGGTCACGGCGTGGCCGCGCAGTTCGACATGCGCCGTCGTGTTGTCGGCGCGGATGAGCCGCGCTTCCATCACCAGTTCGCTCAAGTGTCCATCGAGCAGCGCTTTCAACCGCGCATTCAAGGTTTCCGCGTCTTCCGGATGGAAAAACGCCGAGAACGGCCGTGGCTCCGGTTCGCTGCCGACAGCACGCACGAGGCTGCGCCACGCAGGATTCGAAAAGATCAGACGTAACTCGCGATCGACACGGAACAGCGCTTGAGGCAACTGCAGAACGGCATCCTGGCAGTGATGCAGGATCTGCAGCTCGCTGCGCTGCGCGTCCGCACTCGTGTAGGGAGCGGGAAACTGCAGCAGCGTCATGCTCGAACCGCGTGCGCGCAGGGCTGTGACCGGATGCAACCGGAAGCTGCCGTCGCCGTATGCAATCCTCAACGAGCCCGACGTGCGCTCTTCACCATCACGCGACTGCGTGAGCAATGCCGTCAAATCGAGCAGCGACTGCGGATGCACGAGATTGCTGAACGGCATCCCGACGATTTCGTCAGCGTAGGGTTCCCAGCGGGCGTGCTTGAGGAAGGCGCTGTTGACGAACACGAGCGCGTCGTTGTCGAGCAGCACGGCGGGCGTCGAGAGATTGGCCGCGAATGCGCCCAGTTCCGGCGACTCGACGGCGCGCACGACGCGAGGCGCACTGCGGCGCGCGCCATACGCCATGGCAAGCAGAAAGGCCGTCAGGCATCCTGCCAACCCAATCGCGACATACAATAGATCATTACTGCCGGGACTATATACGAGCCTGGGAATCACCAGCGCGGCTACCGCACCCAGCAATACCGTGGCGAACAGATAAACCGACATGACGTTCTCGCTTCGAAAAAGCAGGATCACCGCTCGTGAGCGGGTTTCCGACCAGTCTGCGCCCGTTTACCGCTACCCGCTCTATGCGAGGGTGTGCTCACTGCTGGCCTGCATCGTTGCCTTGATCGCGCTGCTCTACGTGAGCGCGTTCATGCAGGCAAGGGGAACTGAAGATTTCCGGCAGACGCTGTTCTCTCTGGACGAAGCCGCGAGATTGCGAACCAGTGCGAAGAACCTGCAAACCAGTTCGCCGGAAAAGGCCGATGCGCAAAAAGAACTGGCCGACTCGCTTGTCCGCAACGATACGCTACTGAACGACTGGAGGCAACGCGGCGCGCCGACCACGGAACTCGCCGCACTACTTGCGGCCACGAGCGCAGTGTCTGCGTCCGGCATCGCGCGTGAGCCGGATGCAAGGATCTCTACGCTGAAGGCGCTGCGCTTGCAGGTCGCCGATCAGTTACAGGTGCACATGGCCGTGCTCGGACTGCTGCAGGCCGGCACCGTTTGCCTCCTGATTCTGGGTGTCATCGCGCTCGCGCGCGGCGCGCGCCGCGCGGTCGTCACGCGGCCGAACGCCGCCTTGCAGGCGCTCGCGGACATAGGCCAGGCGATACCGCAAGGAAGCGATGAAATCGACCGGCTGCTGAAGCTCCACGCGCAACTCGCCGTTCGACTGCGCACTGAGCAAAACGAGTCGGCGCAACTCAAGCGGATCGTCGAAGACTACATTGCATTCGCGGACCAATCGCTCGAACTGCTTCACCACATCTGCGCGCAGCTTGCCGAAGAAGAGCCTTCGGGCCGCACGCTCGAGGCCCTGCTGCAACGTCTCGTCGGCGTGCTCCAGGCGAGGCGTATCGCGCTGGTGGTGACGGAATCGACGGCCCAGCTACTCGATATCGACCTCGTCGTATCGCCCAATGGCGACGTGCCGTCCATTGTCCGCGCACGCGTCACGAACGAACTGATGACGCTGGTCGGCACCTACACGTTTTCGCCGATCAACGGCGAGGTGCCGCCGCCGCCCGTGCTGGCCGCCCCGGTGCGCGTGCCGCTCGCCAGCTATGGCGTGCTGATCGCGGAAGGCGAGCCGGACACACGCTTCGAACAGCGCCACCTGTATCTGATGGAGACCATCGCGAGCGTGCTCGCACACGCGATCTCCAACGTCAGCCGCGATGTGCGCGACCGGCGGATGGCGCTCTTCGAAGAACGCAACGCGATTGCGCGCGAACTGCATGATTCGCTCGCGCAATCGCTGTCGTACATGAAGATCCAGCTTGCCCGCCTCCAGGCCGTGCTGCCGCCCGAACTCTCGCAAACCGACGTCGGCGAAATTGCGCGGGCGATTCGCGAAGGCATCGACAGCGCGTACCGGCAGTTGCGCGAACTGCTCACGACATTCCGCTCGCCGATGCATGCGCATGGTCTCGCCTCGACGCTCGAAGAACTTGCCGAAGAATTCGGCTCACGCAGCGAGGTGCAAATCTCGATTGACAATCGTGTGCCGCGCATGCGCCTGACTGTCAACGAGGAAATGCACGTCGCGCAGATCGTGCGCGAGGCGCTCACGAATGTGCTCCGCCATGCGCGCGCCACGACTGCGCAGGTACAACTGATGTCGGACGGTCACGCGATGACGGTGTCGATCGAGGACGATGGGCGCGGCATCGACCGGGCGCAGGGCGACGAACATCACTACGGCCTCACGATCATGCGCGAACGCGCTCGCAGCCTCGGCGGCCGCCTCGAACTCAAGCCGGCCGAACGCGGCTCGCGCGTCGTATTGAGCTTCGTCCCGACAGCGCTCGCCGCGCACAAGGCGCGCGCAATCAGCGGCTCGGGCGTTCGTTGACCGGTCCGCAAGACGCTTTCGCCGAACTTACGGACGCGGCTGCCGCCTGTGTCGTGCGTCTGTCCGATCAGCGTGCGGCCGTGATTCATGAGCCGTAGTCATTGGTCATTGCGCAGCGATCGTTGCCTCACTCTACCGTCCCCGCGCGCAATGGTGGAATCCGCAACTACCCCAGAACTTGTGCGGTCAGCCGCGCTGTCCCGATTCGGGTAGCACGACCTACCCACAAAGAGGTAATGCCACTGGGCGATTGCGAAATGTAATTGGACGACAAAGACTTGCGATCATCGACGCTGCGATAGTCAAACCGGCCGAGCATCGCCGGAGACATCTTTGACATTGCAGAAGAACTGCTCTGTCGCTTCCGACACTATGGAAAACCCGGAATAAGCCAGCGTTCCGGCACCAGGCTATTTTTTCGCTCGCAGCATGTTGTTAAACTGTTTCGGCATCGATTCCGGGAATAACAACACTAACCACCGCTCGCACGTTCACGAGATCGTACTGCGTCAAACGGTGCAGTTTACGCGTCCAGACCGATGAACTTCATTGTTCTGGTCCATGAACCCAGGAAGAGCAGATGGTCACTCACACCGTACTTCTTATCGACGACCACCCGTTGTTTCGCAAGGGCGTCGCGCAACTGATCAAGATGAACCCTGCGTTCGAGGTCGCCGGCGAAGCGATCTCCGGCGAGGACGGGATCGAACTGGCTGTCCGGCTCAAGCCGGATGTCGTCCTGATCGACCTCAACATGCCGCGCATGAACGGTATCGAAACGCTGGAAGGAATGCGCGAAGCCGGCGTGGACGCGCGCTTCATCATGCTGACGGTGTCGGACAACGAGCGCGACGTGGTGGCCGCGTTACGCGCAGGCGCGCACGGATATCTGCTCAAGGATATGGACCCCGAGGACCTGTGCGTGTCGCTTCAAAAAGCGCTCAAGGGCACGGCTGTTCTAAGCGAGTCCGTCACGGGCGCCCTGGTTCAGGCGCTCTCGGGCGGCCACGGCCAAAGCATTCCCACCGCGCAGAACGAACTGACCGCGCGCGAGGTCGAGGTGTTCGACTATCTGGTCGCGGGTCTGTGCAACAAGGCCATCGCGCGCAAGCTCGATATCAGCGTGGGTACTGTGAAAGTGCATGTCAAGCATGTACTGCGCAAGCTCGATCTTCACTCGCGGCTTGAAGCCGTTCTGTGGCAACGCGAACACGGCGGAACGCGCTCGCCTCACTAATGCGCCAGCACAATGCGGCTGCACGCGCGCTCGCCGCTCGCTCCTCTCTCATTTCATCAGTGAATCAGTGACGCACACGCCGCGCCATCTTGCGGCGTCGTCTCGTGGCTTTCCCGTGGGCTCCCGCATCGCCCCTGTGGTTAACCTTTACTCACCAGTAGGTAATCCAACGAGGCGCATTGCCACGTCGAATCCGAATGCCAATAATTGGCTCAGTGTGGCGCACCAGCTTGCATATGCGCTCGTGTTTTCTCGGAGATGCCCACCATGTCGTCATGCCAGTCGCTCTCAAGAAACAGTACCCGGGTCGAAAGCATCATGCGTGAGCGCGTCGGCGGATTCGCCCCGAGCGAGCCCGTGGTCCGCTCGTGGACGCGCTGCATCGAAGACTACGGCCTCGATCCCGACGTGTGCGCGCCGCCACCCTTGATCTCCAGTGCGGAACTCGCGCAGCGCCGCGAGCTGAATGTCGATCTGGTCGATTGCGCGAAGCTCGAAATGGCTACGCTCTATCAGCAGCTCGGCGATCCCGAACTCGCCGTCATCATGACGGACGCCGAAGGCGTCATCCTGCATCTGGCTTCGTCGCCCGAATTCGCGGGCGAAGTCGAAGACTGGGGGCTTTGCGCCGGTGCCGTGTGGAACGAGCGTGAAGCGGGCACCAACGGCATGGGAACCTGTCTCGCCGAAGGCGAATCCATCGCCGTGCGCCAGCACGAGCACTTCTATAAGCGCTATACCACGCTCACTTGCGCGGCCGCACCGGTATTCGACGAACGCGGAACGATTGCAGGCGTGCTCGACGTCACGAGCCGCTCGCCTTTGTTGCAGCAGCATTCGCTCGTGCTTGTCGGCATGTCGCGGCAGATGATCGAGAACCGCCTGCTCGATGCACGTCACACGCACGCCTACCGTATCCAGTTTCACAGCCGCCCCGAGTTCGTCGGCACGCTGCATGCGGGCAGGCTCACTGTCGACGAGGACGGCACGATACTCGGTGCGAACCGCAGCGCCTTGATGCAACTCGGCTTTGCGAAGCTCGACGATATCGCGGGCAAATCGGTCACTGAAATCTTCAACGCTTCGCTCAACGCGATCGTGACGCGCAGCGCAGGCAGTTCGTTTTATCCCGTCGCCATTTACTGCACGCATGCGTCGAGCCGCTTTTTCGTCGTCGCGCAGGCGCCGCGCGATCGTGCGGCGCACGAAGGGATCACAACGCAGCCCGTTGCAGCCGTCCGCCGTCCGGCACGGGCAGCAAGGCCGACAGCCGCGTCAGGGCCGGGCGCTGCGCGCGTCGAATTCGGCGACGCGCAGATTGCCAGTCAGTTCGATCTCGGCGCACGCGTGATCGATCGCGGCGTCGCCGTGCTGGTTCATGGTGAAACGGGCAGCGGAAAGGAAGTGTTCGCCAATGCGCTGCATGCGGCAAGCAAAAGCAGGAATGGTCCGTTCGTCGCCGTCAATTGCGCTTCGTTGCCCGAGCACCTGATCGAGAGCGAACTGTTCGGCTATCGCGCGGGCGCCTTTACAGGCGCACAACGCGAAGGACGACGCGGCAAGATTCTGCAAGCCGATGGCGGCATGCTCTTTCTCGATGAAATCGGCGACATGCCGCTTGCGTTGCAAGCGCGTCTGTTGCGCGTGCTCGAAGAACGCGAAGTCACGCCCCTCGGTTCCGAAGCCGTCGTCAAGGTGGATTTTCAGCTCGTGAGTGCAAGCCACCGGGATCTCGAGGAACTGGTCGAAAGCGGACAGTTCCGCGAGGACCTGTATTACCGGCTCAACGGCGTGATGCTGGAGCTTCCTCCGCTGCGCGCGCGCACGGATAAGCTCGCGCTGATCCGCCATCTGCTCGAGAAGGAACAGAGCCCTGCTCCACGGCTTTCGGCAGACGTGCGGCAGATTCTGCTCGACAGCGACTGGCCCGGCAATATCCGCCAGCTACGCAACGTGCTGCGCACGGCGGCTGCATTGTGTGACGGCGATGTACTCACCACGGACCATCTGCCCGCGTGGCTCGTTCAGCGGGAGAAGAATCTGCATCGGCCGCAACCTGCCAGCCCGGCGCCCGCGCTGCCCGATAGCGATGACTTCGCCGACGCCGCAGACGCCGAAGCGGCCAGTGCCGCGCCGCTCAATGCGATCCTCCAGGCGGAGCGCGAAGCCCTGCTCGCGCTGCTCGACAAGAACCGCTGGAACGTGAGCCAGGTCGCGATTGCGCTCGGCATCACGCGCAACACGCTCTATCGGAAAATGAGGCGCGTCCACATCAATACGTGACGCGCCCCGGCGAAGTCAGTTCAACTGGCTCGCCTGCATCTCGTGCGTTGCGATGCCGTGATCGATACGCGTTGCACGCTGCCACGTGCGCGGCCCGCCAATCAACTCCGTCAACTCCCCGATTCTGTCGATCACGCGCACGCAAGGCAGTTCGGACACGGGATGGTTGCTGCTGTATCCATAGCTGACGCACACCATCGGCATCCCGGCCGCCTGCGCCGCGAGCGCGTCCGTCACGCAATCGCCGACAAAAAGCGTATGCGCCGGGTCGACGCCCAGCGCCTCGCACGCGTGCAGGAGCGGATCGGGATCGGGCTTGCGCGGCAAGCGCGCGCTTCCATCGACGACCATGTCGAACCATGCATGCAAGCCGAAGCGCCACATCAGCGGATCGACGAAGCGCGATTCCTTGTTGGTGACCACGCCGAGCTTGAGCCCCATGCCCCGCAAGCTGTCGAGCGTCGTCTCGATGCCGGGATAAAGCGCCGTCAACTGGTTTTCATCGCGGCAGATCTGGTGATAGCACGTCTCGTAGCGGCGCAGCACGAGGTCGAGAGTCGCGGGACGCGATTCGACACCCAGCAGCGTCAGCGCACGATCGACGAGAATTTCGGAACCGCCGCCGATCAACGTCTGCGCCACGCCCGGCGCGAGCAAAGGAAAGCCGTTCTCGGCCAGCGCCCGGTTGAGCGCGTTGCCGATATCCGGCGACGTGTGCAGCAGCGTGCCGTCGAGATCGAACAGCACGGCATCGATTGGCATATTGCGCGGCATGACTTGCATGTCTGTGTCTCCTTGTTGACGGTCAGGGTGTTCCCGTAGACGGGTCAGGCCGCCCGCTTCTGGCGGTCGATCATCTGCAGGATCATGGGTGTGAAGATGAGTTGCATCGCGAGTCCCATCTTGCCGCCCGGCACGACGACGACGTTCGGCCGGCTCATGAACGAGTCGTGCAGCATCGTGAGCAGGTAGGGAAAGTCGATGCCCTTCGGGTTGGCGAAACGGATCACGACGAAGCTCTCGTCGGCACTCGGAATGTCGCGGGCGGTAAATGGGTTCGACGTGTCCACGGTCGGCACGCGCTGAAAGTTGACATGCGTGCGGCTGAACTGCGGACAGATATGGTGCGCATAGTCCGGCATCCGGCGCAGGATCGTGTCCATCACGGCTTCCTGCGAATATCCGCGCAGCGTTTTGTCCCGATGCAGTTTCTGGATCCATTCGAGATTGATGATGGGTACGACGCCGACCAGCAGGTCCGCGTGTTGCGCCACATCGATGCCGCGTCCGACGAAGCCGCCATGCAGGCCTTCATAAAAGAGCAGATCGGTGGGCGGCTCGATGTCCGTCCACGGCGAGAACATGCCGGGTTCGAGATCGTACTGCGCGGCTTGCGCTTCGTCATGCAGATATTGCCGCACCCGTCCTCGCCCCGTCGCGGCATACTCGCTGAACAGCGCCGCGAGATCCTCCAGCAGGTTCGCTTCCGGGCCGAAATGGCTGAACTGACGGCGGCTTTCCTCCGCCTCTTTCATCGCGGCGCGCATCGCCGTGCGGTCGAATCGATGAAACGCATCGCCTTCGATAACCTGCGCATTGAGCTTCTCGCGCCGGAAGATGTGCTGGAAGCTGTTCATCACGGTCGTCGTCCCTGCCCCGCTCGAACCCGTCACCGCGACAATCGGATGTTTGATCGACATGCCGTCACTCTCCTCTACACGCGCGCTTCCGGACGAAACAATGAGCGCTCGTTAAAGAGCGGTGACGTGAACGGTGCATCCTCGCCTCGCTCGTGCTCGCGGTGATAGCGCTCGATGCGCTCGACCTCGCTCTGCGTGCCGAGAAACATCGGCGTGCGCGCATGCGTATCGGCCGCGACATCGAGAATGCGCGCGCGCCCGGTGCTGGCCATTCCCCCCGCCTGCTCGACGAGCCACGCCAGCGACTGCGCCTGATACAGCAAAGGCTGACGCGCGGCGCGCGCCGCACGGCGGCACTCGCGCGGGAAAAGACACAGGCCGCCGCGCAGCAGCGTGCGATGCGTATCGGCAACCAGCGACGCAATCCAGCGCGTGTCGAAGTCGCGCTGGCGCATGCCCGCGCTGCCGTCCTGACACTCCCTCACGTATCGCTGCACGGGCGGCTCCCAGAGGCGTTCATTGCCGCCATTGATAGCCAGTTCGGCGCCCTGTTCGGGAATGCGGATAGCAGGATGCGTCAACAGGAATTCGCCGCGTTCGCGGCACAGGGTAAAGCCATGCGTGCCGCGTCCGACGGTTATCACAAGGATCGTTGCCGGTCCATACAGCGCGTAGCCGGCGGCAAGCTGATTCGTGCCTGTGATTTCGCGTCCTTCGTCGGCGTTCGCTGCATCGGCAGACCGTATCGAGAAAACCGTTCCGAGCGCCACGTTCGTTTCGGCATTCGCCGCGCTGTCGAGCGCATCAGCCAACATCACGTAACGGCCCGCCCGCACCACGCGAACGGACTCCATGCCACGCGAGACCATGCCCGCGCTATCCGCACTGCGCTCGCACACGCCGATCAGGGCGTCATGCACGGTGGCGCCGAGCGTCGCGTGAAACGATGACGCGCGCGCCGGGCAGACGGTCCGCGGCCCGCTGATCGTACCCTGCGCGATGTGCATCGCAATGTTCTTCACTGCCTGAGCGATCTCGTCGATCAGGGCACCGAGCGCGGCATCGGCGGCGGCGTGCACGACGTTGGCCGCCTGCGCGTGACGCTCTGTCAGATGGGCAGCGAGGAAGCTCGACAGTGTCGGCTGGACGGCACTCATGGCGGCGGCGCAGCCGTCGCCCGTGATGCCGGCGGAGCGCTCCTGTTCGCCTGGTTCGATTCGTGCATTCATCGTGACCTCGATCGTCCGTTGCGTGCGATGACCACTGGCAACCACAGTAAGCCGGTGAGCCCTCGATAGAAATTCAGAAATTTTTATTTGCGCTTTAAGCGACGCTTATCAGTCGCCGTATGGAGTGCCGACCATGCTCAATCTGCTTCGCAACCTCACCTTGCGCCAGTTGCAGATATTCTCTGCTGCCGCACAGTACGAGAGCTTTGCGCGCGCCGCCGAAGACCTGCATTTGACGCAGCCTGCCGTCTCCATGCAGATCAAGCAGCTCGAAGAAGCGGTCGGATTGACGCTTTTCGAACGCATCGGGAGGCGCATTACGCTCACCGAAGCCGGCGCGACGCTGTCGCATCACGCGAAGCGGATTCTCGGCGACATCAAGGACGCCGAAGATGCGATGCGGTCCCTTTCGTCTGCCGATGGCGGAACCGTCTCCATTGGTCTCGTCAGCGCGGCCCGGTACTTCGTCCCTCGCCAGATCTCGCGATACGCGGAGCGTTATCCGAAAGTCGATATTCGCTTTTCGATCGGCAAGCGTGACGTGCTGCTGCGCCAGTTGCAGGACAACGCGATCGATCTCGCCGTGATGGGGCGTACGCCCGTCGAACTCGATGCACATTGCGAGCCGCTCGCGTACAACCCGCATGTGATCGCCGCGAGCACGACTCATCCGTTCGTCGATGCAGCGTCTTTCGACTTGCACGATTTGCGCCATGACACGTTTCTGATGCGTGAACCGGGTTCCGACACAGCGGCCGTCGCGATCGAAATGTTCCAGCATCATCTGTTCACGCCGGCTCGCACCCTCGCGCTCGACAGCAACGAAACCGTCAAACAGGCGGTGATGGTGGGCATGGGCGTGAGCCTGTTGCCGCTGCACACGCTCCGGCTCGAACTGCTGGCACGCGAGGTGTCGATCCTGCACGTGAACGGCACGCCCATCGATCGCGTATGGCACGTGGTCCACATGAACGCAAAGCAGATGTCGCCGACCTGCGCGGCGTTCCGGCGCTTTCTGATCGAGAAAACGGGGGCGTGGCTCGAAGGTCAGTTCGCGGACCTCACGCCGCCCGCTCATGCCGCGAGTCCGTTCTTGCAGACATGAAGCAAAATGTCACTGATTCTGCACAGTGTTCGACAGCATGCACGCATCGGATCAAGGCCACCGCGCGGTCCGTTCGATCGTCACGCCGACCGCCTTCACGTTTGCGAACTTCTCGGGTTTGGCGAGCGAGACGCGCACCCAGTGAGCACCGAAGTCGGCAAGCAGCATTTGCGCAATCGACTCCGCCAGCGCCTCCAGCAACTGCACTTTGTGCATGTCCAGCAGCCATTCCAGCGCCGCGCGCACCTTGCTGTAGTCGATGGTGTCGCCGATACGATCCGTGTCGCACGCGTGACTGCGCGGCACGCCTGCCCATAGGTCGATCCGCACCGGCTGCAGACGGGTCAACTCGTCCGGGTCGATTCCGATGACCGTATCACCCTGAAACCCTTCGATAAAGATCAGGTCCATCCCGGACGAAGCGAGATGTGGCCGCTCTATTACGTTCCTGTCGATCACGTTCATTGGGTGTCCTTATAGCCTGTGTGTGGTGCTCGCTGATGCAAGAAGCGGCCCAGGCACGAATGTCGCAAGCGATCGGCGTAAACGTTCTCGACCAAGCCTGAGTGCATCGCGCAGACGACGGATAGCCGCACAGATGACCGGTCGAGAGGCGTTGCAGTGTGTACCGCAAACTGAACATCCTGGCTACCCTGGCTACGCGCGTCTTTATGCGAGAACGGCTTGAACAAGGAGGCTCCATGATCCGTATGCTCGCCAGTGTGCGCACGCTCGACGAGGCGCGCGACGCCGCGAGAGCCGGCGCCGATCTCATCGATCTGGACGAACCTGGCGCCGGCGCATTCGGCGCCATCCCGGCGGCGCGGATCGCGCGCATCGCGCAATCCCTGCGCGCGGAATATCCCCATCTGCCCGTCAGCGCAACGATCGGTGACGGGCGGGCCGGGGACGACGCGTCGCTGGCGTTTCGCGCGTCGAGGACGGCACGTTGCGGTGTCGGCTATGTGAAGGCTGGCGTCCCGGCCGATGGCGCTTCATTCGACGTCGCGTGTCGAACGCTCGCTTCTATGCGTCGCCTTCACGGGAACATGGTGCCCGTGCTGCTGGTGGACAATGGCCTCGACCTGCGCGTGGTCGAATACGCGTCCAAACTGCGCTTTGCGGGCGTCATGGTCGATACGACCAGCAGGAAACTCGCGAATCTCTTTCAATGCGTGCCGCTTGCCGTGCTCGACAGCATGGTGCAGATCGTGCGCATGCACGATGCGATGGCGATACTCGCGGGCGAGTTGCTTGGCAAGCACGTGCCGTTGATCCGCGCACTCGGTCCCGACATCGCCGGTTTCCGCACGGCGCTGCGCGATGGGTCGCGCACTAGCCGGCTCGATCCCGCGCGCGTGCGCGATCTGCGCGCGCAACTGCCGGGCCCTGCACGTAGCGCTCACGGCGCTGCAAACGATATCGGTATCGAAGCACCCGCTCAATCCGCTGTCGCGTGAAGCAAACGGTCGCGCACGCGCGACCCGTCGCTGCGGTTCACGAGGTCGACGGGATACGACGCGTCGCAGGTGAACCTCGCGAATGAGCGATCGACGATGCCGAGCGCGGCGTATTCCTCGATCGAACGCGACGGTTCGATCTCACATGACTTCACGACGACCAGGCGTTCCGCATTCAGCCGGTTCGCGAGCCAGGCGGCGAGGCTGTCGGAGGTCACGTCCGAACTGGTCAGCCGGTTGGCTTCCTGGAACAGCAGATCGAGCGGCACCCACACGGCCACGCGCCCCGCATGCAACGCGGCGCGAATCTGCGCATCCGTCGCGGCAATCAGCAGTTGACGGCACAGGCCCTGCATCATCAGCGCATATTGCGCCATCGCCAGCACGGTCATGTTATGCGCGGCGACATCATCGAATCGCCAGATGTCCTGATGCTCGCGAGCCTGCTCCGCGAACCGGCCGCCGCCCGGCACGATCACGACCCGTCCGCGGCCGAAATCACTCAGATCCGCGAGCCATTCTTCGAGTAACGGATCGCGGCTCAGACTGCCGCCAATCTTTACCACCCACATAGGCGCTCCGTGTGAGGTGATTGCCTGGTTTCAAGAGGTCGCATCGGCCGCGCGATGCAATAACGCAATCAAGTTCGCCGTTGATTCTTCAAACGTGATCTGTCCGTCGCCTGTGCCGATGTATTGCGACAGCAGGAGCAAGTATTCGACCATGCGGCACGCGCCGCTGACACGCCTCGTTCCGCGCCGCCCTTGTCGCTCAGACACTCCTACAGAACGATTTTTTTCATCGCCAGGTCTTGGCGCATTGGAGGTGGGATATTCACGTTCCATGCCATGAATCGATTCGCTGCATGCGTGCAGCGAGATCCCTGCCGATCCCGGCCATCGCAATCGGACGACGCGTGACAATCTGCATCGCGCACGACGCAAAACACACGAATGCGGGCTATACGCGTGATGGCGGCGTGCTTGCGATGTTGTCTCGCGCGCATATACACAGCGGCGGCTGCGCGGCGACGTATCGGTTCGGGGTAAAGGAGAAAACTGCTGCGAGGTTAGGCGTCCATTGACACCCGCTCACCCGCTTCTTGCGCGCTGTTCACGAGGCTCTCCCTGAACGTGGACGCGGCAGCAGATAGCTGCTTGCTCTCCCGATGCACCAGATACAAATACCGGACGATCGGAAAGTGCTCGACATCGAGCACCTTGAGCCGCAGCGTTTCGAGTTCGGCCATGATCGTCGCGAGAGGCACGACCGACAGGCCCATGCCGGCCTGCACAGCCCATTTGACGGCCTCGTTGCTGCTCACTTCCATGCCCGGACGAAAACTGATGCGGTGTTCGGCAAAGAAGCGCTCCATCGCGCGGCGCGTGCCGGAGCCGGACTCGCGCACGAGAAACGTTTCGCGCTCCAGCATATCGAGCGCGATGCGGCGCTCGCGCACGAGCGCATGATCGGGCGGCGCGATCATCACGAGCGGATTCTTCGCCACGCGCACGGCGGCGAGACCTTGTCCTTCAGGCGGAAGCCCCATGATCGCGAGATCAGTCTCGTTGCTCGCCAGTTCGTTCAGCACGCACTCGCGGTTCCCGACCGAAAGGCTCACCTTGACGCCCGGAAATGCCCGCGTGAACTTTGCGATCAACTGCAATGCAAGCGGATTGGCCGTCCCGCTCACCAGCGACACCTTCAGCTTGCCCTGCTTCATGTCGCGCAACTGGTCGAGCGACTCTTCGAGGAACGACAGCTGCTGCTGGAGCAGCCGCGTATGGCTATACAGTTCCTTGCCCGCCGCCGTCAGGAAGAGGCGCCGCCCAACCTGCTCGAACAGCGGCATGCCAATGCCCGTTTCGAGTTGCTTCAGTTGTGACGAAACGCCGGGCTGCGTCAGATGAAGCTCTTCCGCCGCGCGCGAAAAGCTCAGATGGCGCGCACTCGCTTCGAACACGCGTAGCTGACGCAAAGTCAGGTGCAGCATCTCGCTCTCTTTCCTCCTGGACGCACGCCAGAACGGCCTGCTTTCACGCCTCAACTCTACCAGCCGGGGCTACGCGGGCAATGCCCATGAAGAGGTACTCCATGAGGCTTCATGCCCAGCCGGCAAGGCTCACACGCGAGCTTATGGGTCGGATAAGTAACCCGAATGAGTGCTTTTGGCGCTGCGCCACTACCATCGTTTCAACAGGAATGCCAAGTTGACTTAAAGACGAAACAGCGGACGAGCAGTACGTCCGACCTGTCTCATCGACTCAAGAGAGGTTCATCCATGTTCAGCTACCAAAACACGCTCGCGGTCACCGATCCGGAATTGAAGCAGGCCATCGCAGCGGAAACGCAGCGCCAGCAGGATCACATCGAGCTGATCGCATCCGAGAACTACACGTCGCCCGCCGTGCTGGAAGCGCAAGGATCGCAGCTGACCAACAAGTATGCGGAGGGCTATCCGGGCCGCCGCTATTACGGTGGATGCGAACACGTCGACGTCGTCGAGCAGCTTGCGATCGATCGCGCGAAGCAACTGTTCAACGCCGAATATGCGAACGTGCAACCGCATTCGGGATCACAGGCGAATCAGGCCGTGTATCTGTCCGCGCTCAAGCCGGGCGACACCATTCTCGGCATGTCGCTCGCGCATGGCGGACACCTCACGCATGGCGCGTCCGTCAACGTGAGCGGCAAGCTGTTCAACGCCGTGTCGTACGGTCTGGATCCCGATACGGAAGAAATCGACTACGACGAAGTGCGCAAACTCGCGCAGACGCATCGGCCGCGCATGATCGTCGCGGGCGCTTCCGCGTATTCGCTCGTGATCGACTGGCAGCGCTTTCGCGAAATCGCCGATAGCGTGGGCGCGACCTTGCTCGTCGATATGGCGCACTATGCGGGCCTCGTCGCGGCGGGACTTTACCCTAGCCCCGTCGGCATCGCCGACTACGTGACCACCACCACGCACAAGACGCTGCGCGGTCCGCGCGGCGGCCTGATTCTCGCCAGTGCGCAGACAGCAAAGGCGATCGATTCGACGATCTTCCCCGGCATCCAGGGCGGCCCGCTGATGCATGTGATCGCGGGCAAGGCCGCCGCGCTGCGCGAAGCGATGACGGACGAATTCCGTCAATACCAGCAACAGGTGCTCGTCAACGCGCGGACCATCGCGCAGACGCTCCAGCAGCGTGGCTTGCGGATCGTGTCGGGCCGCACCGATTCACACGTATTCCTCGTCGATCTGCGTGCGAAGAACGTGACGGGCAAAGAGGCGGAAGCCGCGCTTGGCCGCGCGTTCATCACCGTCAACAAGAACGCGATTCCGAACGATCCGCAAAAGCCCTTCGTCACGAGCGGCGTGCGCATCGGCTCGCCTGCCATCACGACGCGCGGCTTGCGCGAAGCCGAGTCCGAACAGCTTGCGCATCTGATCGCCGATGTGCTCGATGCGCCCGGCAACGATCTCGTGATTCGCCGCACAGCCGATGCCGTGCTCGCGCTCACCGCGAAGTTCCCCGTCTATCGCGACGCACCCGACGCATTGCGTCACAACCCGTCTGCGTCACGGGACGACAGATCGGCCGCTGGCCATACGGCGCACTGAAACACGCCAAACGACTTCTCAAAGTCCATCATTCAAGGAGACGAATCATGTCGAATACTTCAGGCACGCGCATCGCAGGACGCAACATCCTCGCCGTCCCCGGCCCGACGAATATTCCCGACGCCGTGCAACGCGCGATGGTCGTGTCGATGGAAGACCACCGCTCGACGAAATTCCCTGAACTCGCGCATGGTCTGCTCTCCGATCTGAAGAAAATCTACCGGACAGCCGAAGGCCAGCCGTTTATTTTCCCGTCGTCGGGTACGGGCGCATGGGAAGCGGCGCTCACGAATACGCTGTCGCCGGGTGAGAAAGTGCTGGTGCCGCGCTTCGGCCAGTTCAGCCATCTGTGGGCCGACATGGCGCAGCGCCTCGGCTTCGACGTCGAGATTCTCGATGTGGATTGGGGCGAAGGCGTGCCCGTCGAACGCATCGCGGAGATTTTGAAGGCCGACCGCCAGCACACGATCAAAGGCATTCTCGCCTGCCATAACGAAACGGCAACGGGCGTGACGAGCGATATCGCCGCATTGCGCCACGCGATGGATGCGGCGGGTCATCCGGCCTTGCTGTTCGTCGACGGCGTGAGTTCGATCGGCTGCATCGACTTTCGCATGGACGAATGGGGCGTCGATCTCGCCGTGACGGGCTCGCAAAAAGGGCTGATGCTGCCTGCGGGCCTCGGCATCCTGTGCGTGAGCCAGAAGGCGCTGAAGACCATCGCGCACGCGACATCGCGCCGCTGCTACTTCGATCTCGCCGACATGGTGCGCGCCAACGCAACCGGCTACTTCCCGTACACGCCTGCCCTGTCACTGATGTACGGGCTGCGCGCCGCACTCGATCTGCTGTTCCAGGAAGGCCTCGAAAACGTCTTCGCTCGCCACCACTATCTTGCCTCGGGCGTGCGCGCCGCCGTCACGGAAGGCTGGGGACTGGACGTATGCGCGAAGGCGCCGAAGTGGCACTCCGATACGGTGTCCGCGATCGTCGTGCCTGAAGGATTCAACGCCGCTCAGGTGATCGACACGGCGTATCGCCGATACAACCTCGCGCTCGGCGCGGGGCTGTCGAAGGTCGCGGGCAAGGTGTTCCGCATCGGCCACCTTGGGGACCTCAACGAACTGATGCTGACGAGCGCAATTGCAGGCGCGGAAATGGCCATGCTCGATGCTGGTATCGACGTACGCCCAGGCAGCGGCGTGGGCGCAGCGGGACAGTATTGGCGCACACACACGCCGGGCGCGCAAGCGGCGACACATTCGACGGCCCAGCAGGCAGCCGAGCCCGCCGTGCGCCGCGTCGTCGCGGCCTGATGCAGTGGCCCGCAGTGGCCCGATGAGACGCGCTTCGGATCGCAATCTTCCCGCTCACATCACGGCACCTACGACATCATGCAACACGACATCGTCTTTCTTGACCGTTCGACGCTGAACGCCGACGTCCGGCGTCCCGCGTTCGAGCACCGCTGGGTCCAGTACGCATCGACCTCCTCACACGAAGTCGAGCAGCGGCTCGAAGGCGCCACCATCGCGATCACCAACAAGGTGCCGTTGCGGGCGAACGTGCTCGACCGGCACCCGTCGATCAGGATGATCGCCGTGGCCGCGACGGGCTACGACTGCGTCGATACGGCGTACTGCCGCGAGCGCGGCATCGCCGTCGCGAACATTCGCGGCTATGCGACGCACACCGTGCCCGAGCACACGTTCGCGCTGATCCTCGCGTTGCGGCGCAATCTGCTCGCTTACCGCCACGACGTGCAGCGCGGACGCTGGCAACAGGCGAGGCAGTTCTGCTTCTTCGATCACCCGATCCGCGATCTTCATGGCTCGACGCTCGGCATCATCGGCGGCGGAGCGCTCGGCCAGGGCACGGCGCGGATCGCGCGCGGCTTCGGCATGCGTGTGATCTTCGCCGCCCACGACTCGAAGCGCGCACGCACGCCGGGTCTCGACTACGTGCCGCTCGACACGCTGCTGCGCACGTCCGATGTGATCTCGCTGCACACGCCGCTCACGCCCGCTACGCGCAACCTGATCGGACTCGACGAGTTGCGCATCATGAAGCGCGACTGCCTGCTGATCAACACGGCGCGCGGCGGGCTCGTGTGCGAAGCCTCGCTTGCCACGGCGCTCAAGGAAGGGCTGATCGCGGGTGCGGGCTTCGACGTGCTGAGCCAGGAGCCGCCCGTCGCGGGCAATCCGCTGCTCGAACTCGATCTGCCCAACTTCATCCTGACCCCTCACGTTGCGTGGGCCTCCGACGACGCCATGCAGTCGCTGGCCGACCAGCTGATCGAGAACATCGAGGCCTTCGCGCGTGGCGAGCCGCGCAACCTCGTGACCTGACGGCCACGCAACCACGCAACGGAAACCAGCACTACATCGGAGACATCGATATGGACATTCACGAGTATCAGGCCAAAGACCTGCTGGCTGGCTTCGGCGTGCCGATCCAGCGCGGCTCGGTCGCCTACACGCCGGATCAGGCCGTGTATTGCGCAACGGAACTCGGCGGCTGGCACTGGGCCGTCAAGGCGCAGATCCATTCGGGCGCGCGCGGCAAGGCGGGCGGCATCAAGCTGTGCGAGACCTATCACGACGTGCACGAAGCGGCGACCGGGCTGTTCGGCAAGCATCTGGTGACAACGCAGACGGGGCCGGAAGGCAAGGTCGTCGAGCGTGTGTACGTGGAAGTCGCGGAGAAGTTCGAACGCGAGATCTATCTCGGCATCGTGCTCGACCGGAAAGCGGAACGCGTGCGCGTGATCGCCTCGGCACAGGGCGGCATGGATATCGAGGACATCGTGCGCACGAACCCGCAGGCCGTGCTCCAGACGGTGGTAGAGCCCGCCGTCGGCTTGCAGCCCTTCCAGGCCCGCGAAATCGCCTTCGGTCTGAGCCTGAGCATCAAGCAGGTGAGCCGCGCTGTCTCGACGATCATGGGCGCATACCGCGCGTTTCGCGATCTCGACGCGACGATGGTGGAGATCAACCCGCTCGTCGTGACGGCTGACGATCGCGTGATCGCCCTCGACGCGAAAATTTCCTTCGACGACAACGGGCTGTTCCGCCATCCCCATGTGGCCGAGATGCGCGATGCGACGCAGGAAGATCCGCGCGAAGCCGAAGCCGCGCAGTTCGGCCTGAACTACGTGGGGCTCGACGGCGACATCGGCTGCATCATCAACGGCGCCGGCCTCGCGATGGCCACCATGGACACGATCAAGTATGCGGGCGGCGAACCGGCCAACTTTCTCGACGTCGGCGGCGGCGCATCGCCCGAGCGCGTGGCGGCCGCATTTCGCCTCGTGCTGTCGGACCAGAACGTGTCGGCCGTCCTCGTCAACATCTTCGCCGGCATCAATCGCTGCGACTGGGTCGCCGAGGGCGTCGTGCAGGCGGCACGCGGCCTGAGAGTGCCGCTGGTCGTGCGACTGGCGGGGACGAACGTCGCGGAAGGACGACGCATCATCAAGGAAAGCGGGCTGCCCATCATCGCGGCGGAGTCGCTGCTGGAAGCGGCGCAAAAGGCCGTCGAGGCCTCCAAGGCGCACCGCGCGCGCCAGGCCGGCAATCACAGATAAGGAGCACAGACATGAGTATCCTGATCGACGAAACCACCCGCGTCATCGTGCAGGGCTTCACGGGCGACAAGGCCTCGTTCCACGCGAAGGAGATGATTGCCTACGGGACCCGCGTGGTCGGCGGCGTGACGCCCGGCAAGGGCGGCAAGCATCACATCGAGCGCCCCGTGTTCGACACCGTGAAAGAGGCCGTGCGCGAAACGGGCGCGACCGCGAGCCTCGTGTTCGTGCCGCCGCCCTACTGCGCCGACGCCATCATGGAAGCCGCCGACGCGGGGCTGAAGCTCGTCTGCGTGATCACCGACGGCATCCCGGCGCAGGACATGATGCGCGTCAAACGCTATCTGCTGCGCTATCCGAAGGAAACCCGCACGATGGTGGTCGGCCCGAACTGCGCGGGGATCATCAGCGCGGGACGCGCGATGCTCGGCATCATGCCGGGTCATATCTACCGGCGCGGCAATGTCGGCATCGTGTCGCGTTCGGGCACGCTCGGCTATGAGGCCGCCGCGCAACTCAACGCGCTCGGCCTCGGCGTCACGACGAGCGTGGGCATCGGCGGCGACCCCATCAACGGCAGCTCGTTCCTCGATCATCTGAAGCTGTTCGAGCAGGACCCGGAGACGGAAGCCGTCGTGATGATCGGCGAAATCGGCGGACCGCAGGAAGCGGAAGCGGCAAAGTGGGTCAGCGAGCATATGACGAAGCCCGTCGTTGGCTATGTGGCCGGCCTGACGGCACCGAAGGGCCGGCGTATGGGACATGCGGGCGCCATCATCTCGGCGGCAGGCGA
The DNA here is from genome assembly GCF_038900715.1 of Paraburkholderia phymatum. Taxonomy (GTDB): domain Bacteria; phylum Pseudomonadota; class Gammaproteobacteria; order Burkholderiales; family Burkholderiaceae; genus Paraburkholderia; species Paraburkholderia phymatum_A. Next base: position 32,164 of record NZ_JAYMRZ010000035.1, read on the forward strand.
TAGCGCCGCCGAGAAAGCGGAAATCATGAAGTCCTACGGCCTCCCGGTTGCGCCCAGCGCGTCCGAGCTGGGTTCCACGGTTGCCTCTGTGCTCGAAGACAATGTCGCGCGCCGCGTTGCCTGACTGGGGCTACGGCATCGACACACAGCCCGACTCGCCGCGCGTCGAAGCTGTGCGCCCCCTCCATGCGGGCAGGCACGCTGCCGCCGACGGGCTGCACAAGCTCGCGGCCGCGTCGGCGTCGCTGCCCGCCCTCAGCGCGGACGACTATGAAGAGGCAGTGATCGATCTGCTGTCGGAGCTGTTGCGCGACATCGCGCACGCCCGTCAGCCCGAAGTCGAACGCACGCTGCGGGGCGAGTCCGCGCATGAATCGATGAGCGAGCTGATGCGCGAGCGGATGGATGACCGCACCTCCCGCGTCGTGCTCCGGCGCATGCTGCAAGCGCAAGGCATGTGGTTCCAGCTGCTCAGCATTGCCGAGCAAAGCACGGCGATGCGCCGGCGCCGCGAAATCGAGATCGAAGGGGGCTATGACCAGTTGCCCGATTCGTTTGCGCGCGTGATTGCCGAAGTCGCTGACGCCGGCGTTCCCGCTGCCGAAGTGCGCAACGCGCTGAGCCATCTAAAAGTTCGGCCCGTGCTGACGGCCCATCCGACGGAAGCGAAGCGGGTCACCGTGCTCGAAATTCACAGGCGCATCTACCGGCGCCTGATGGAACTCGAATCGCCACGCTGGACGCCTCGCGAACGCCATACGCTCGTTCTCGCGCTCAGAAACGATATCGAGCTGTTGTGGATGAGCGGCGAACTGCGGCTCGAAAAGCCCACTGTCGCACAGGAAGTCGCGTGGGGACTGCACTTTTTCGGCGAGACGCTATTCGAAGCCGTGCCGCTGCTGTTCGACAAGCTGGAGAACGCGCTCGAGCGCCACTATCCGGGCGAGCGCTTCGACCTGCCGCGCTTTTTCCAGTTCGGTTCGTGGATAGGCGGAGACCGGGACGGCAATCCGTTCGTCGACGACAGCGTCACGCGCGCGACGCTGCATGAAAACAGGCTGGCGTGTCTGAAGCGCTATCGGCTGCGTCTCGTCGAACTGACGCAGATGCTGAGCATCACATCCGAAGCGTTGCCTGCGCCGGACAGTTTCCACGAGGCGCTTGCGCGCGCATTGATGGCGAGCGGCGAGCCCACGTCCATCGCGTCACGCAATCCGGGCGAACTGTTCCGTCAATACCTGACGTGCATCCTGCGGCGGCTCGATGCGACGCTCGCCAACGCGAGCCGTCCCGCCGACAGCATGCCCGTTCAGGGCGGCTACACGAGCGCCGACGAACTGGCCGCCGACCTGCTCGTGATCGAGCAGACACTCCTCGCGACGGAAAGCGGGCGGCTGGCGCGGATGCTCATACGGCCATTGCGGCACGAAGTGGAGACGTTTCGCTTCAGCACCGTGCAGCTCGATCTGCGCCAGAACACGAATGTCATCGAGCAAGCCCTGCGCGCTTTGTGGCGCGCGACCTGCGGCACGTCCGGCGAGCCACCCGCGAGCGACTCGCAAGAATGGAAAGCGTGGCTCTTGAGCGAACTGGGGCAAGCGTCGGACAGCGAAGCGGAACGGGAGCGCCGTTTTCTCGCGCTGCCGCCCGAGGCAGCACAGACGCTGCAGATTTTCCGCACGGTGCGCCAGATGCGTCAGCAGGTGGATCGCAATGCGTTCGGCGCGTTCATTCTCAGCATGACGCATCGTGCGAACGACGTGCTCGGCGTCTATCTGCTTGCGAAGGAAGCGGGTCTCTTTTCCGACGCGGCGGGCACGGAGAGCTGCACGCTGCCCGTCGTGCCCTTGCTCGAAACCATCGACGATCTGCGCCGCGCGCCTGAAATCCTGCGCGAACTGCTGGCCGTGCCGATGGTCCGCCGCAGCATCCGCGCGCAGGGCGGCGTGCAGGAGATCATGATCGGCTATTCCGATTCGAACAAGGACGGCGGATTCTTCGCGAGCAACTGGGAGCTGTCGAAGGCGCAGACGAAGATCAAGCGGCTCGGAGACGAACTCGGCATTTCGATCGCGTTCTTCCATGGACGCGGCGGTTCAGTGAGCCGGGGCGGCATCCCTGCTGGCCGCGCGATCGCCGCGTTGCCCGCCGGCTCGGTCAACGGACGTTTTCGCGTCACCGAACAGGGCGAAGTGGTGTCGTTCAAATACGCGAATCGAGGCACCGCGCAGTATCACGTCGAGTTGCTGGCATCGAGCGTGCTCGAACATACGCTCAAGTCGGAACGCGAAGCAGCGTTGCTGCCCAAAGGCGAATTCGATGAGGCGATGGAAGCGCTCTCCGGCGCGTCGCGAGCCGCGTACGCGAAGTTCATCGAACAGCCGGGCGTGCTCGCGTATTTTCAGGCGGCGAGCCCGCTCGAAGAATTGTCGATGCTCAACATGGGTTCGCGCCCTGCGCGCCGCTTCGGCGCAAAGAGCTTGCAGGATCTGCGCGCGATTCCGTGGGTGTTCGCGTGGGCACAGAACCGCCACGCGCTCACGGGCTGGTACGGCGTCGGCAGCGCGATCGAAGGCTTTCTGTCGGTGCGTCAGGAACGCGGGCTCGATCTGCTGCGGCGGATGTTCGACGAGTCGCGGCTCTTCCGGCTCGTCATCGACGAAGTCGAGAAGACGCTGGCCCAGGTGAACCTGGATATTGCGCGGGAATACGCGAGCCTCGTTCAGGATGAGCAGACCCGCGACACGCTCTTCAGGCAGATCGAGGCCGAATACCAGCTCACCGTGAGGATGGTGAAGACAGTCACGGGTTCGCCCGGACTGGGCGCGCGCTTTCCGAAGTTCACTGCCCGCCTGCAGCGCCGCCTGCCCGCGATCGATCTCATCAGCCGGCAGCAGATCGAACTGCTTCGCCTCTATCGCTCCGCAGAGACCGAACGGCAGCGGCGCGCGTATCAGGTGCCGCTGCTGCTGTCCATCAACTGCATCGCATCGGGTTTCGGCGCGACGGGCTGAACGCCGTCGCCCGTCGTCGATAACCGCCACCGTAGATTGCCTACAGGAGAATCCGCATGAGCTTCACTGTCATCGAGCAGGCCAAAGCGCGCTTGCATCGTTCCGAGCTGGCCGTTCCCGGCTCGAATGCCGCGATGTTCGAAAAGGCCGCGCGCTCGGCCGCCGACATCATCTTTCTCGACTGCGAGGACGCCGTCGCGCCGGACGACAAGGAACAGGCGCGCAAGAACATCATCGAAGGGCTCAACGAGATCGATTGGGGCAGCAAGACGATGATGGTCCGCATCAATGGTCTCGATACGCATTACATGTATCGCGATGTGGTCGATATCGTCGAGGCTTGTCCGCGACTGGACATGATCCTGATTCCGAAGGTCGGCGTGGCGGCGGACGTGTACGCCGTCGACATGCTCGTCACGCAGATCGAAGCCGCGCGCCAACGCACCAGACGCATTGGCTTCGAAGTGCTGATCGAAACCGCGCTCGGCATGGCGAACGTCGAGAGCATCGCGCAATCGAGCCGGCGTCTGGAGGCGATGTCGTTCGGCGTCGCGGATTACGCGGCTTCGACGCGCGCGCGTACGACGGTGATCGGCGGCGTGAATCGCGACTACGGCGTGCTCACGGACAAGAACGCGCGCGGCGAGCGCGATTACTTCTGGGGCGATCAATGGCATGCCGCGCAGACACGGATGATGGTCGCCTGCCGCGCGTATGGGCTGCGTCCCATCGACGGTCCGTTCGGCGATTTCAGCGATCCCGATGGCTACGATGCCGCCGCGCGCCGCGCAGCCGTGCTGGGCTACGAGGGCAAGTGGGCGATCCATCCGTCGCAGATCGAACTTGCCAATCAGGTGTTCACGCCCGCCGACACCGAAGTCACCAAGGCTCGCCGCATCATGGATGCGATGGCGCAAGCCGCGAAGGAAGGCAAAGGCGCTGTTTCGCTCGATGGCCGGTTGATCGACGCCGCGAGTATACGCATGGCCGAGGCGTTGCTCGCAACTGCGGATGCGATTGGGAATAACAGCAAGCGGTAGGGGAAAGGGCGGCCTGCGGGCCGCCCTTCATCAAGATGTGCAGTACAACGTTCAACCAAACGCCAGCGCCATTGCCTCACGTTCCTGACACAGATAGTCGCCCTGTACCTGATTCCAGGCCGACAGAATGGCATCGGCGGCGCAATCGGCGTCATGCCCGATGCTCGCCCACGAATTGACCGACAGGCGCATCACGGCACGTCCTTGCCACACGGCCTCACGTACATCGCAAACGCCCTGTGCCTGGATGCATGCGATCGTGCGCAGTGTCAGCTGGTCGGCGAGTGAGTCGTCATAGGCGGAGCCGAAGCGCACGAACACCAGGTTCGATTCGACCTCGTCAACCAACGCAACGCCCGGTCCCAACGCAAGCCGGCGGGCCATGCGGCTCGACAGCGCGAACTGTGCGGCCGTACCAGGTGCCTTGTGTGTATCGTCTGCCATCCGGGCCTCCCTGTGATCTTGAACGCAATTAACGCGTTTCTGCCCGCCTACCCCGCCGGCATCTGCCAGAAAGGCTGCGCGGGGTGAAACGCTTCCCCGTCTGCAAAACGCTCTGCCGAGCGCAGCGTATTTTCGATCAGCATCGTGACCGTCATCGGTCCGACGCCGCCGGGCACCGGCGTAATCCACGAAGCCCGCTCGCGCACCGGCTCGAAATCGACATCGCCGACAATGCGTCCATCAGCCATCCGGTTGATCCCGACGTCGATCACGATCGCGCCTTCCTTGACCATCTCCGCCTTGATAAGCCCCGGCTTGCCCGCCGCGACCACGAGAATGTCAGCGTGTATCGTATGCTGCGCGAGGTCGCGCGTCTTCTTGTGACAGACGGTGACGGTCGCTTCCTTCTGGAGCAGCATCAGCGCCATCGGCTTGCCAACGATATTGCTCGCGCCGACCACGACGACGTTCTTGCCCGCCACGTCGATACCCGTCGTCTCCAGCAGAAGCTGGACGCCGTAGGGCGTGCACGGAGGAAAGACGGAATTGCCGACCACCAGCGCGCCGACGTTGTACAGATGGAAGCCGTCGACGTCCTTGTCGACGACGATGCTTTCCAGCACACGACGCACGCTGATTTGCGGCGGCAACGGCAATTGCACGAGAATGCCGTGCGTGCCGCGCTCGACGTTGAGCGCGGCAATGCGATCGAGCAGTTCCGTCTCCCGGCAGTCCGCATCGAAGCGATGCATGAACGAGCGCACGCCGCAATCCGCGCAGGCTTTTACCTTGTTCGCGACGTACACCTCGGACGCGGGATTGTCGCCCACCAGCACCACGGCTAGACCAGGCACGACACCTCGCGCGGACAGGGCCGCGACGCGCTCGCGAAAGCGCGCGCGCAGACGTCGTGCGAGGTGCCGGCCATCGATCAGTTGCGCGGTCATCGTGCGCCGTTCAGGCCGGGAATCCAGTTGGTCCCGGCGAGCGGCACGCGCGCCATCGCCGCTGCTTCGACGGTGAGCGCCACGAGGTCTTCCAGCTCCAGATGGTGCACGTTCTGCTTGCCGCACGCGCGCGCGATCGTCGTCAGCTCCATGTTCAGCGTTTTCAGATAGTTCTTCAGACGCTTTGCGCCGACCTCGGGCTTCAGACGCTCCTGCAGCACCGCGTCCTGTGTCGTGATGCCGACGGGGCACTTGCCCGTGTGGCAATGGTGGCAGAAACCCGGCGCGGTGCCGAGGTTCGCGTAGTCGTCGAGCGCATTCACATGCTGGCCGTTCTCGATATACGACGCGCTATTGCAGCCGAGCGACACCAGCACGCCCTGCCCGATGGCCACGGCATCGGCGCCCATCGCCAGCGCCTTCGCGACGTCGGCCCCACTGCGGATGCCGCCCGAGATGATCAGCTGCACCTGGCCTTTCATGTTGAGGTCTTCGAGCGCATCGACGGCCTGGCGCAGCGCGGCGAGCGTCGGAATGCCGACGTTCTCGATGAAGCACGTCTGCGTCGCGGCCGTGCCGCCCTGCATGCCATCGACGACGATCACGTCCGCGCCCGCATGCACCGCGAGCTTGACGTCGTTGAACGTGCGGGTCGCGCCGACCTTCACATAGATGGGCGTCTGCCAGTCGGTCATCTCGCGCAATTCGAGAATCTTGATCTGCAGATCGTCGGGACCCGTCCAGTCGGGATGGCGCGATGCCGAACGCTGGTCGATGCCTTCCGGCAGCGTGCGCATCTTCGCCACGCGCGGCGAGATCTTCTGGCCGAGCAGCATGCCGCCGCCGCCGGGCTTGGCGCCCTGCCCGATCACGACTTCGATCGCGTCGGCCTTGCGCACGTCGTCGGGATTGAAGCCATAACGGGACGGCAGGCACTGATAGACGAGCGTCTTCGACGAGCGCCGCTCTTCGGGTGTCATGCCGCCGTCGCCCGTCGTCGTCGACGTGCCGACTTCCGTGGCGGCGCGGCCGAGCGACTCCTTCACGTTCGCCGACAGCGCGCCGAAACTCATCCCCGCGACGGTGATGGGAATGGCAAGCTCGATCGGCTTTTTCGCGAAGCGCGTGCCGAGCACGGTCTTGGTCACGCATTTTTCGCGGTATCCCTCCAGCGGATAGCGCGACAACGATGCGCCGAGAAACAGCAGGTCGTCGAAGTGCGGCACGCGGCGCTTCGCCCCGAGACCACGGATCTCGTACAATCCGTGTGCCGCGGCATTCTGGATATAGTCGATCGTCTTGCGGTCGAAGCCCCAGGACTCTTCAGTGGCAATGTGTTTCATATGTACGGGCTTGATTTCCATGGCGGGGTCCCCGGTTCAATATTCCTGATTCGCATCGGCATTCCAGTGATACAGCGAGCGAGCCGACGCAACGCGCCTGAATTCCTTGGGATCGAATTCCGCGAACGCGGGCCCCGCTGCGCGCAACAACTGCGCAACGGCTTCCACATCCGCGGCCTGCATCGGCTCTTCGCGCGCGTCGGCGCCCAGCGACTTGACCTTGCCGCGCACGTAAAGCACCGCCTCGTACAGCGAGTCGCCGAGCGCGTCGCCTGCGTCGCCGCAGATCACGATGCGGCCCGCCTGAGCCATGAACGCGGTAAAGCTGCCAACCGATCCCTTCACGACGATGTCCGCGCCCTTGAGCGAAATGCCGCAGCGCAGGCCCGCATCGCCTTCGATGACGAGCAGCCCGCCGTGCGCCGATGCGCCCGCCGCGTTCGAGGCGAAGCCCTTCACGTGGACGCGGCCGCTCATCATGTTCTCGGCCACGCCCGTGCTGGCGCTGCCCGAGATCGTCACCTTCGCTTCCTTGTTCATGCCGGCCGCGTAGTAGCCAGCATGGCCGTCGATCTCGACTTCGATGGGCAGATCGATTCCCACCGCGATGTTGTGCGCGCCGTCGGGATTCGAAATCAGCACCTTGCGCGTGCCCGCCTTCGCGGCCTCGCGGTGCAGGAATCCGTTCACGTCCGTCACCGAGCCGGACGCCAGGTCGAAGTTCACACTGTCCATACGTACATCTCCTCGGGAGCCGGTTCAAAGACGCGGGCATGCTTGATGTCGGGCAGATGCGCGAGCGAGCGGAACTCGGAAGCGATCGCGACGAGATCGTCCGTCTCGGCGACCACAGCCGGCTTGCAGGCGAACGGATCGCGGATCAGCGCGAGCTTGTCGGGCGTGCCCATCAGGAACGTGTAGAAGCCGTCGAGCTGCTCGAAGCCCTTTTGCAGCGCGACTTCGAGATCGTCACCTTCGCGCAGCCGGTATTCGAGGAAACGGCACGCGGCTTCCGTGTCGTTGTCGGTGTCGAAGCGGATGCCTTGCGGTTCGAGCATGCGCCGCACGCCGTTCGGATTCGACAGCGAACCGTTGTGCACGAGGCAGAAGTCCTCGCCCGCCGTGAACGGATGCGCGCGATCGGGCGTCACGGCGGATTCCGTCGCCATCCGCGTATGGCCAACCAGATGCGTGCCCGTCAGCCCGCTGAACGCGTAACGGTCCGCGACCTGGCCGGGCGTGCCCGTGTCCTTGTACAGGTCGATCATGCGGCCCGTCGACAGCACATGCAGCCCAGGATGCGTTTCGCGGATCCAGTGCTTGACCGTCTCGGGATCGGCGGCCACACTCAGCACGGCGTGATTGTCCTTGGCATGCACGGAGGCCTTCGCGCCGAGGTGCTGGTTCAGTTCATGAACGAGCCCCTGCCAGTTGAAATCCGCGCCCTCGTCCGTCAGGCCCGAATAGAGGCTGATCTTGCGCGTGCCGTCCGCGACGGGCTTCGTGAACACCGCAAGACCGGCCGAATCGGGGCCGCGCTCCGTCATGCCCAGCAGCATGGGCACCATCAATTCGCCGAGCCGCTCACGCAGCTCCGGTTTCTTGACGAGTAGTCCGACAATTCCACACATCGTTATCTCCTCGCGCTCAATTTCAATAAAAATTCTGATTAGGAACCTTGATCAGAAAAATTCGAGGTAAGACTTTTGTTCCCAGTCCGACACATGGCGCATGTACTCGATCCACTCCATGTGCTTCAGTCGGAGAAACTCGTCGCCTGCCGGCCCCAGCGCCTCGAGCATCAGTTCGTCGCGCTCCAACGCATGCAACGCGGCTTCGAGGTTCTGCGGCAGGATGCTGATGCCGTTCTCCTTGAGGTCCTGCGAGGACATCTCGTAAAGGTTCGCATTGCACGGCTTACCGGGCTCCAGACGGTTCTCGACACCATCAAGGCCCGCTGCGATCACGGCGGCTGTAGCGAGATAGGCGTTGCAGGCGGCATCCGGCAAGCGCAGTTCGATCCGGCCGCCAGGAATGCGCACCATCGACGAGCGGTTGTTGTCGCCATAGCTCACATAGGCGGGCGCCCATGTCGCGCCCGTCAACGAACGCCCGACGACCAGACGCTTGTACGAATTGACCGTCGGCGCGCAGATCGCGGCGAGCGCGCCCGCGTGCTTGAGAATGCCCGCCGTCCAGTGGTACGCGAGCTTCGAAAGGCCGAGGCCGTTCTCGTCGTGATCGTCGGCGAACAGATTCTTCTTGCCGTCGGAAATCGACATGTGCATGTGCATGCCGTTGCCGGGACGGTTCGCGAAAGGCTTCGGCATGAACGAGCAGATGAGGCCCAGTTCGTTCGCGATCTCCGCCGCCGCCATCTTGAAGAACACGTAGTGATCGCAAGACTTCAGGCAGTCGGTGTACGTGTAGTTGATTTCGAACTGGCCATTCGCGTCTTCGTGATCGATCTGATAGACGTCGATGCCCGCCTTGATCAACGCGTCCGTCAGCCGCTCCAGGAATTCGCGCGAACGCGAGAGACCCTTGTAGTCGTAGCACGGCTTGTGCAGCGCATCGGTGTGGTCGCACGGCACGATGGCGCCGTCGGGCCCTTTGCGCAGCAGCGAGAACTCCGGTTCGAGACCGGTGTTCAGGATCCAGCCGTGATCTTCCAGACGGCGCACCTGCTTCTTCAGCGTCACACGGCTTTCGAACGGCCAGGGCTCGCGCTTCACATGTCCGTCACAGACGATGCGCGCATAACCCGGCTGCCAGGGCACGATCTGCAACGTGTTGACGTCCCCGACGGCCATGAAGTCGGGGCCCTGCGGATCGATGCCGAGCCCCCACACCGCGAAGCCCGCGAAACCGGCGCCTGCGGTGAGAATGCTGTCGAGATGCGCCGCAGGCACGGACTTCGTCTTGGCGACTCCGTGAATGTCGACGAACTGCGCGAGGATGTATTTCACCTCGTTGTCCTTGAGAAATTTCCGGGCGTCTTCGGGGGTCATGTGAATGTCCTCAAACGTGATAAGTCCAGGGTTTCGGAAAACGCCGGCCCGTCCTTCGCGCCCGCGCCGACTACTACGGTCTGCTACCTTTGCTTGCTACCGGACGGCCAGATGGTCGATATCCGTGACCGCGGCAAGCCCTACCGGGCCGCCGCCCAGCTCGGCGGCGATGCCCGAGAGGGTTTCCCACAGATACAAGCCATATGTGCCGTCGGCCCATACCCGGTAGTAAGCCCTGCCTGCGCGGGCACCCGGCATGACGGTGACGGCGACACCCGCCATCGAAGTCAGCACGACCGGCCGGGATGCCAGATCGAGCGCGCCGAAATTGACATTGCAGGTTTGCAGCAGCAACTCGTGCGCGGCTTCGCCGCACAGCACGAGCGCAACGTCCTGATGAAGCACGGGATACACATGCACGGGCGTCTCGAGATGCGCCATCCGTGCCGAGCTGCCATGCGTGAGACCGTCTTCGATCAGGTACTCGGAGAGGCCGAGCCGCAACACGACACCGCCGCCTGCAAGCGGTGCCCAGCTATTCGGCTGCTCCGGCACGGGGATGTCCTGCGCCTGCAGCCAGGCCGCCGCGCCCTTGCCCTTGAAGCCGGTTCGGGCGAGATACGACACGTCGGCGATCCCGAGCGCCGCCGCGCGGATGCTGTCGGCAGCATCGACGTGCTCCTCGACGCGCATGTTCTCGCGCACGCTCCCTTGCTGGCCGCTCGCCTTCCGTGCGTCGCAGACCGGGCTCATTCGAAGTGGCGCGTTCATGCTGTCTCCTTCCTCGGCGCGGCAGCCTTTGTCGTTACGGCGTCTTTCTGACGCTCGCTCTCAGGGTCGTAGAACGGTGTCGGCACGACAGTCGCGGGCAGCATGCGGCCATCACTCAAACGGAACGTGATGCGTGTGCCGGGTTCGGCTTGCTCCAGCCGCACGAAGGCAAGGCCGATCGTTTTTTGCAGCGTCGCGCTCCACGCGACGCTCGTGACGCGCCCCGCGATCTCGCCGCGCTCGATCACGAGATGGCACTCGCGCAGACCGGCATTGCGCACGCCGGCATCGAGCGCGAAGCCGACGAGACGCTGTTTGGCCGGCAGCTTGTCGATGATCTGCAGGCTGCGCTTGCCGACGAAGAACGGCTTGTCCATCTTCACGGCCCATTCCATGCCGGCATCGCGCGGTGTCGTCAGGCCGTCGGTGTCCTGGCTGACAATCACGTGTCCCTTCTCGAGCCGCAGCAGACGCTGCGCTTCGACGCCGAATGCACGGATGCCGTGTTCCTTGCCCGCTTCGAGCAGCGCGCGCCAGAGCGCCGCGCCGTACTCGGCGGGAATATGGATTTCGTAGCCCCATTCGCCGACAAAGCCCACTCGCATGAGCCGCGCGGGCGCGCGGTTCTGTCCAAGCTCCACGCCCGTCACGCGCACGCCGAGATACGGAAACGCCGCCGACGACAGATCGAGATCGACGAGCTTGCCGAGCACGGCTCGCGACACGGGGCCCGCCAGGTTCACCGCTGCAAACGCGCCCGTCACGTTGACGATCCCGCAGTCGAGCTGCCAGATCGTATTGAGCCGCGACAACTCGCGATAGATGGCGGCCGCGCCCGACGTCGTGGTCGTGAAGTAGAAGTGGTCGTCGGCGAGACGCGCGACCACGCCGTCGTCGATCACGACACCGGACTCGTCGCACATCACCGCGTAGCGGGTCATGCCAGCCTTCAGCCCCGCATACTTCGACACGTAGACGCGCTCCAGAAATTCGGCGGCCTGCGGTCCGCGCACTTCGATCTTGCCGAGCGTGCCCACGTCGATGATGCCCACGCCGTTGCGCACGGCGAGCGACTCTTCCTCGATGCAGGTCGCGCGATCCTTGCCGGCGACGGCGTAGTACTCCGGCCGCTGCCACACGCCCGCCGGCATCCACACGGCATTGAGCAACTGATGCTGTGCGTGCAGCGGCGTGCGCCGTTCCGGATTGAAGCCGCGCCCCGCGAGATGCGACATCGGCACGGGATGGAAGAACGGACGCGCCGTCGTCGTGCCGACCTCTTGCGGTTTCTTGCCCGTCAACCGCGCGAGGATGCGCAGGCCATTCATGTTCGAATGCTTGCCCTGGCTCGGTCCCATGCCGTTGGTCGAGAAGCGCTTCAATAGTTCGATGTTGTCGAAGCCTTCCTGCACCGCGTTTTCGAAGTCCTTGAGTTGCAGGTCTTCGTCGAAGTCGACGAAGTTCTTGCCCGACGTATGGCCGACGATCGGCCACGGATGCGACGGCGACTCCCGTTCGGCGAGACGCGGCTGCGCAGCGGCACCTGCTGTATCGTCGCCGAAGCCGCAGTGCGTGGCCGCCTGCATGCCCGCGCGCGCGCCGTCGCGCAGCTTGCTGTCGAGCGTGTACACGCCGTTCACCCGGCCGCATGCGAACACGCCTGGCGGCAATTGCTCGGGCACGAACTGCTCGACGGCATGATCGAACTGCATCTTCGTGCCCGCCTGGTACAGCAGATTCGCGGCAGGCGCCCAGCCGACGCTCATCAGCAGCGTGTCGCAGTCAATCAGGCGCGTCGTCGCCGTCGAATAGCGCAAGCCGCCTTGCGTCGAGAACGCACCGACGCGCACGCCCGTCAGGCGCCCACCCGATTTGTCCGCCACCGCCTCGACGACACAGCTCGACGCGATCACATCGACGCCCTTCGCGCGGAGCGCGCGCTCGAGGTCCTTGCTCAGATGCGATGCACGCAGGTCCACGACGGCAACCACTTCGATGCCCCGTGCGAGCATGTCGAGCGCCGCGCGGTAGCCGTCCGCGTTCGCCGCCAGCACCACCGCCCGCTTGCCCGGCGCGACCGAGTAACGATAGGCGAGCCGCTGCGCCGCCGAAGCCAGCATCACGCCGGGCACGTCGTTGTTGCGAAACACGGCGGGCTGCTCGAACGCGCCGCTCGCGACGACCACCGCCTTTGCGCGCATCTTCGTGATGCGTGTCGCCTCCACGAGCGGCACCCAGAGGTCAGCGTAATAGGCTGCCGCGAGCGTGCCCGTCATCACGCGAATGCGCGGATGGCCGAGCACGGTGCTCTCCAGTTCACGGATCGCGTCGAAGCGCCTCTCGTCGCCGCCCAGTTGATAGCCGCCGCTGCCGCCGATGCGCGCGTTCTCGTCGACGATGACGACATCCGCGCCTGACTCCGCCGCCGCCAGCGCCGCCGACAGACCCGATGGCCCCGCGCCGATCACGAGCACGTCGCAAAAGCCATAACGCTTCGGCGTGCGGATATGCGGCGCATCGAAGTCGACTGTGCCGAGGCCCGTCATCGTGCGGAACATGCGTTCCCAGCGCGGGAACCAGCGCTTGCTATAAAAAGCCTTGTAGTAGAAGCCGACGGGCAGAAACGCAGCGAGCTTGCCGACGATCCGGGCGCGATCCGCTTCCACGCCGCCGAACGTATTGACGGAATGCCAGTTGCCGCCCTGCGTCAGTGCCGTCACGTCGGCGCGCACGTTCAGCCGCGCGCCGTCCTGAAGCATCACGTTGACATCGTGATTGGCGAGCGATAGCACGCCGCGCGGCCGGTGATACTTGAAGCTGCGGCCGAGCACGCGCACGCCCGAAGCCCACAATGCGCTCGTGATTGAGTCGCCGGCGAGGCCGTTGTAGTGCTTGCCTTCGTAAGAGAAATCGACGCGCGTATTGCGCTCGATCCATTCGCCGCGGTGGGGAGTCAGACGCATTCAAGCCTCCTCGCCGGCAAGCCACGTGCGCAGCACGAGATCTTTCGCGGTATCGCGCTCGGCGATGAACCATGTGTTGCTCGGCGTGTGGCACCACCATTCGCGCTTCACGCCCGCCGCGCCGTTGCGGCAGAACACATAGTCGGCCCATTGCGCGTCGCTCGCTTCGATCGGGTCGGGCATCGGGCGAATCTCACCCCAGTACGCGAATTCCGACACCGGGCGCGCGCCATTCACCGGACAGGTCATGATCTTCATCGTCATTCTCCAGGTCAGTGGCCAACGGAGGCCGCACCCTTTTCGCCCGTGAGCGAGAAGCGGCGGAACCGGTCGAGCGAGAAGCCCTCGATCAGCGGATGGGCAGCGTCGTTCACCACTGTGTGAGACATCGTCTTGCCGCACACGGGCGTGGCCTTGAAGCCCCAGGTGCCCCAGCCCGCATCCAGATAGAAGCCTTCGACGGGCGTCTTGCCCATGATTGGCGCGAAGTCGGGCGTCATGTCGGCCATACCGGCCCATTGACGCATCACCTTCGCCTGCGACAGGAACGGAAACATTTCGAGCATGTGCGCGGTGAGCCCTTCGACGAAGTCGAGCGTGGAGCGCGTCGAGTGCAACTCGTACGGATCGAGCGAAGCGCCCATCACGAGTTCGCCCCGCGCCGACTGGCTGATGTAGACATGCAGGCTGCCCGACACGAGGATGGGATCGAGCCACGGCTTGAGCGGCTCGCTCACCATCGCCTGAAGCGGATGGATGAAGATGGGAGTGCGCACACCGACCATGTCCGTCACGCGCGGCGTCGATCCGGCCACCGCACACAGCACCTTGTTCGTCGAGATATAGCCGCGCGAGGTCTTCACGCCCTTGACCTTGCCGCCCACCACGTCGATGCCGAGCACTTCCGTCTGCTGATGGATCTCGACGCCGCGCTGGTCCGCGCCGCGCCCGTAACCCCAGGCGACGGCATCGTGCCGCGCGACGGCGCCCGGTGCGTGATACAGCGCGCCCATGATCGGCGCGACGCCGCCGCACGAGATATCGATCATCGGCGCCGCCTTCTTCACTTCGTTCGGGCCGACGACTTCGGAGTCCACGCCGTAGTGCTTGTTGACCTCGGCACGCCAGCGCATCGTGCGCATCGCCGAATCGGTATGGGCCAGCGTGTAGTGGCCGCGCGTCGAATAGAACAGGTTGAGGTCGAAGTCCTGTGACAGGTCTTGCCACAGCTTCACCGACTCGTCGTAGAACTTCACGCCTTCGGGCGTCAGATAGTTCGAGCGGATGATTGTGGTGTTACGCCCGGTATTACCTCCTCCGATATACCCCTTCTCCAGCACGGCCACATTCGTGATGCCGTGTTCCTTCGCGAGATAGTAGGCCGACGCGAGACCGTGACCTCCCGCGCCGATGATCACAACGTCATAGGAACGACGCAAAGTGTCGTGTCTCGTGAACATCCTCGGTTCGGGATGTTTCTTCGAGAGAGCGAAGCGGACGAGACGCCATGGCATAAAACGCTCCTTTGTGCTGCCCCGCTGGGGGCGGCTCTACGACCTGTTCGATGGGGAATCGGCCACGTGCCTAGCGCAGCACGATGGTCTTGTTGCCGTGGATCAGCACGCGATCCTCGATGTGATAACGCAAGCCTCGCGCCAATACGGCCTTCTCGATGTCCCGGCCAAGACGCACGAGATCATCCGGCCGGTCCGAGTGACGCACGCGAATGACGTCCTGCTCGATGATCGGCCCCTGGTCGAGTTCTTCCGTCACGTAGTGGCAGGTGGCGCCCGTCAGCTTGACGCCGCGTCCGAATGCCTGGTGATAAGGCTTCGCGCCGACGAAGCTCGGCAGGAACGAATGGTGGATGTTGATGATTTGCCCCGGATACGCGGCGCACAGCTTCGGCGACAGAACCTGCATGTAGCGCGCGAGCACCATCGTGTCGGCGCGCGCATCCTCGTACAGGCGCTGCACCTGGTCATAGGCCTGCGCCTTGTTGTCGGGCGTGACGGGCACGTGATGGAACGGAATGCCGTGCCATTCGACGAAGCTGCGCCATGTCTCGTGATTCGAGATCACGCACGGAATCTCGATGTCCAGCTCACCCGCTTTCCAGCGCGCAAGCAGATCGTAGAGACAGTGCTCCAGCTTCGACACGAGTATCACGACCCGCTTTTTGACGGAGTTGTCGGAGATCTTCCAGTCCATCGCGAACTCTCTGGCGATGTGGGCGAAGCGCTCGCGAAACCCATCGACACCGAATGGCAGTGAATCCGCGGTGATCTCGTGGCGCATGAAGAAGCGCTTCTCGATTTCGTCCGCGTGATGGGTGGCCTCGATGATCCATGCGTGATGCTCGGCAAGGAACGTGCTTACAGCAGACACGATCCCGATGCGATCGGGGCAGGAAAGGGTAAGCGTGAAACGGTGCGTATTTGAGGACATGGTGTGGGTCGATTCGAGGAGGAATCATTGAGCACAACAGTAGCCAGGCGATATTCGCGTGTCAATGACAATCAACTTTTTTTCCTGTCAGGAAACCACGTACATCTTCTGTATTGGCTCTCTACCCACCCGGGAGTATCGCCGTGCGCATATCACTCAAGCGCGCGCGAGATGGACGTGTGGCCGCCCGCCCTGAATACATCTGCATTCCAAACTAAGCTGCACTGGAAAGATGGGGAGGACGCGCAGCCATCCGTCCTGATGAGACGGCTACAAGGCGTGCGTGTGGTGGAAGGAGGAACGTGCAGGAAGGAAATGCAAGCGGGCGCACGTCTCGATGCGCGCGCAGCGATCGCCTCGTCTGTCAGACGGGCGAGGATCGATCAGGTGTCCAGTTCCGGGGACTGGCCATACATGATCACAGTGATGAACTTGATGGGCAGCTTGATCAGACGCTCGGGGCCATGCGCGACGGAGCCGCGAAAGGTCAGCGCATCGCCGGGCTGCAGCAGATAGCTGCGATTGCCATGGCGATATTCCATCTTGCCTTGCAGCATGTAGATGAACTCCGTGCCGGGATGCTCGAAGGTCGGAAACACTTCGGCCTCGTCGTCCATCGTGATGAGGAACGGCTCGAACAGCTTGACGGGGCCTTGATCGTAGGCGAGCAGATGGTACGTATGCCCCTTCGTGGTCCCGCGACGCACCACCTCCATGCCCTTGCCGGCCTTCACATGCTGCGCGTTGCCCTCGCGATGCTCGAAGTTCTTGAACAGCGCTGAGATCGAAATGCCCAGTGCGCGCGCAAGGCTCACGATGGAATCGAGACTAGTCGACACCTGCCCGTTCTCGATCTTCGACACCATGCTTCGCGACAGGCCGCTTTGCTCCGCCAGGTCGGCGATCGTCAGCCCCTGATTCGTACGGTACTCTTTGACAACCTTGCCCAGGAATGACTCGATCGACCTTCCATCGCCCGGATCGTCGAGTTGACTGGTGGTGAGATCGGCATTTGTCTCGCTCTTCATCGCTTGGCTCTACACGTGGCTATCTGACTAGGGCTATCCGACTATCGGCAATCGGAGATGCGGCACGGCCCTTTCCGGGCGTCCGCAGTGCGAATAGTACCAGTGGCCGGCGACGATGAGGACAAGCCGAGCGAATGCAGTCAATGCGGCGAGTTCATGCCCGTGGCGTATTGCGGCGCGCCAGGTGCTCGTGATGCCACACCACGGCTTCAACCCTGGAATGCAGGTCGAGTTTGTGCAGCAGATGCTTGACGTGCACCTTGACAGTACCGACGCTGATATCGAGCTTGCGGGCAATTTCCTTGTTGCACAGTCCTTCGACGAGATAGTCGAGCACCTCCTGCTCGCGCGCGGAAAGGCCCGTCTCATTGGCAGGCAAAGGTTGCCCCGAGGACAGCGCGTGAAACAGCTTGCCCGTGACAGCCTCGCTGAGCACCGCCGTTCCTTGCAGCGCTTTCTGCAAGTTCAGGCATAGCTCTTCCGGTTCCATGTCCTTGAGCAGATAGCCGCTCGCCCCCGCGCGCAGCGCAGCCACGACGTCGCGTTCGTTGTCCGAGACCGTCAACATGAGAAAGCGCGCATCGACGCCGCGTTGCCTCATCATCTCGAGCGTTTCGATTCCACTCATTTCCGGCATGTTGAGGTCGATCAGGATCACGTCCGGCTTGAGCTGCACCGCGAGGTCGACGCCCACGCGGCCCGAGGACGCTTCGCCGACCACACGAAATGCCGGGTTCATCTGAATGAGTTGCGCGACACCTTTGCGAAATAGCGCATGATCGTCGATCAGCAGTACGGTATTGACAGGCTCCACGTCCCATTCCTCATACCTGAATTGGCACAAGCGCCGCACACGATTTTGCCGCGCTTCCCGACACTTTCATCATAGGTCAAACCCGATGGTGCCACGCGTCAAGCGGCTTGCGGGCAAGTCATCGCCGGGCGCTCGCGCCGGGGCGGGAAGACACGCCACGAGCCGTCGTCATGCCGGAAGAAAACGATCGCCACGGAACATGCCGGCTGCGCGACCTCGACGCAGACATAGCGCCTGTTGCCGTCTCGCGTGCGACTGAACCGGGTCACGCGAACGGGTGTTGTCGACGTCGGCGCGAGCCATTTCTCGACGAGGTCGCGTAAAGAGTGCTGGTAAGTATTCACGATCTCCGCCCTATCGCCCGTTGATGATTGCCGGTTCGTTCATGCCATTGCAGCCGACGCAGCCGACCCATGCGGCGATCACGCCGCCGCCTTCAGCAGGCAGGCCGACAGGCCGAACTGGCGCGCGATCGACTGAAGCCGCTCGCACCATTCCCATTTCCCGAATACGTCGTGCACGTTCTGGAGACAACTCAACAATTCGATCGTCGCCGGATCGTAGACGTTGATATGCGCGCGAAGCAGCGCCTTCCTGAGCGCCGCGACACCGACGTCCATGTACGCGGGTATCGCGTCCAGTGATTCTTTCCCGACATAGCGGACGGGCACCCCTTCCATTGCAGTCATGTAATCGCGAGCCTTGATGAAGCTGCCGACGGGACACCCTCCGCAATAACCGCGATATGCACCGCCGCCGTGTGGCAGCAGCACCGCGCGGCCTTGGCAGAAGAGATGCTCCACTGCCCGGTCGAAAATCTGCTGATGGGTCAGAAACTTACGGCTTTCCATGATGCTGCTCCGCTGCGAGGTTCCGGTAATTCGTGTCTGTAGTATGCCCCGTCAACAGCGCGTTGCAATCTGCCAGAGGGGGCTCCCTCTCTGGGGGTAGTCGAAGCGATCGAGGGGAAGCCTGGACAGCTTATGCGTCGTCGTCAGCAGGAATGGCTGCCCCTATGGCGAGATAGTCCGGGGATAGATGATTGCGATCACGCCGGGTTCTACCTACCTGGTGGTATCTCCACAAGGGAGTTGTCATAGGCTTGCCCAAAACTGACACTGTGGACCGATGGAAGTCGTTTTGCTGTTCCCAGCGGAAGTCTCAGCGCCCGTGTTTCCGCGCTTCTTCGATCACGATGCCGTTCCAATGAAACGATCTGACACGCGAAGTCTAATCAATGATGTCGGGACGGCGTGCGACGCAATGGCCGCGCTGGCGTTATACGACCATAGCATCCAATGCGGTCATAGAAGGATCGCTCTGCTCCGGTACATGGACGCCAGAGACCTCGCTGCACCGCTTACGGAACGGCACCACATTTACGCGCAAGCTGTTGCCGAGTCCCTGGGCGTGAGCGCAATGGAATCTATCGCAAGGCAGGCTGTTGTACGGAGCAGGCAGCGCCGGATCGAAGCGGCAAAACGCAATGGGTTTCAACGAAACACTCAAACACTTGAAACTGCTCCAGCGGCATCGAACATGGACTGACACCGTGGCCCGCCACGTTCACATCGAATGTCGGCGAATCTCCGGGCGCTGCGGCTTCATGGGAATCCAAGGGTCATCGTCATCTGCCGTTGGAGATGGGCTGTCTCCGCAACGGTCGGTCAGGGTGGCGATGTTTGCGGCCTCGACTTGTTCAGGAAGTCGAGGTCATTTTTTTGCGGGCGTTGCCGAGTGCTTGACGAGCGCTTTGGCTTCGGTGCTGCTCGAATCGATTGATAGCGCGTTGCTGGCATTCTGCCAAACGCACTGCCGACGTTCGGGTTCGACGCAACTGCGCGCCGCCGTCAGTGCCGCATCACGAGCCCTTTCGCGCGAGATCAGATCCACCTTCAGCAGGAGTGCCTCGCGATTGTCCGGCTGCAGCGAAAGCGCCCAATAGACTCCTGATCGCGCCGTATGCAGGTCGTTTTTCTGAAGACCGCCGTGTGCTCGCGCAAGTGCAAGCGACCTCAGCCTGAGTTGTTCGCCTTCATGTCCCTTGTCACTCGACGTCGAGTTCTGTGATGGCATCTCCCTGTTCTGCGAACTATATGACGACGCCTCAGACAGTCGCGGCACCACTGTGGAAGCCGTCGCAGCGAGCGTCGCCGATGAACCGTCAATCGCGGGCGGGACGTCGGCTGTGATTGTCCGGCTTTGCTCCGTCGGGTGCGGATGACTTGTGTCATTCGACGTCACGATGCCTTGCACGGTGCTCGATTTCGCCCGCTGTTCGCGCGTGCCAGCATGGCTAATTTCGCCCAACCCCCGAAAACCGAAAATCTCCTTTAGCCCCTCACGGACAAGGCTTCCCGGGCCAGATAAATGGCGGAACTGGCGTCCTGAAAGTCGGGTGTCAGCCTTCCTCATCCTCCTCTTCGGCTGCCGCCTGCAGCATGCGGGCCCAGTACTCGGGGTCGGTGTAAAACGAGGCGAGCGCGTCGATGTCGACTGGCGCGGTCGCGGCGCCGAAATCCATCGCGCCGAACAGGTTGACGTGTCGCCAGGCGACTGGCGACATGCCTGCGATGAATGCCATCGCGGCCCTGTCTTCCGCGGCCCGCTTGTGCTCGTGGACGCGTGAGAGCAAGGCCGTGTTGTAGTGAATGATGGCGTTCGCGATCAGGCGGGCGCACTCGTTCCACAATTGCTGCTCGGCCTCGGTATGCACGCGCAGCTTGCCGCCGTTGACAAAGGCGACCGCGCGGCGCAGCCGGTGGTACGCCTCGCCACGGTTCAGGGCCCTCTGCACTGATTGGCGCAGATCGACATCGTTGATGAAGCCGAGGATGTGGCGCGTACGGCAGAGGTTGTCGAGTTCCCAGAGCGCCTTTTTCGTCTGGTTTGGCGCTTGTAGCTCGAGAGCTTGGGTACGATGGTGGCCTGCGAGACCTGCTTCTGCCCGAGCGAGGCCATGATGCGCTGCACGGCGGGCCATTCGCGGATGATCAGTTCGTCATTGGATTTACGCGAGGGTTTGACGAGCCACTTGCCATAGTGGCCCGGGGCGTGACGGCCAACGAGGCCGCCGAGTTTCTTATGGAAGTCGCGATAGCGCGGCGCGAACTGATAGCCGAAGGCATACAGGGTCCAGTAGTTCACCTGGTTGGTGCCGTGCGTGTCGGTGGAATGCAGCTGCGGGCGGATGTCGGAGGTGTTGTTGTAGAGCAGATCGAACACGTAATGGCTCTCGTGTTCGTGAGCGCCGAAGACGGTCAGGTTGAACGGTACATGGTTGGCGACGGCGGTGTTGGCGCTGATGCCTTTGCCGAGGCCGAAGTATCTGGGTGAATGGCGTGCCTGGAAGGTGTCGAACTGGGTCTCGAAGCGCTGACCATCGCTGCTTGAATGGATCTGGTCGCCGATGTTGAAAAGGTGGAAAGCGGGCAGCGCGGCGGTCGCGTTGCTGATCGCATCGTTGGCCGCATGGGCAGTTTCGATTCTAAGATAATTGCGTGCGCAACTCAACAGCGCGGCGTAACTGAGGCCCGAGACTTCGGCCATTTTGCGCAGCCCCATATTGGTGCCCATCGCGATGATGCAGGCGAGGAGCTCCCGTGGATCGGCCTCGTGTTTGACGTACCGGTCGAGCACATGCGTGAATACCTTGAGAAAGCCGGTGCGACCGGCAACGAACCAGAGCAGCCGCGCGATGTCGATGCGGGGGATCTGGCCGTAGAAGGCGTGATTGACGTCTGGACGGCCTTTGCTGTGTGTCGCGACAGCACGACCGCGAAGTTGCCGTCATGCTCTTCGGCGATCGTGTTGACCCGAAGGACATCAGACAGGTCGAAGGGCCTGCAAGCCTGACAGGCGACGTAAGAATCTATGTCACGATCGTTGACCTCGCATTTGAGCTCGGTGTCAGTCTCGTGTGACGGGCACGGTTCCGCGGCATTTCACAAAGCCTTGTTCGCCTCGTCGCGCGCTGCCATCGCTAGCGCCTCGCGAATCGCCGACAAGCTGGCAGCCGGTTACACCGCCAACGCAACACTTCTGATGAAGCAGAACGTCCTGCTACGGGAGACGAGCTGGCCTGTTCTTGTGACGTACCAGCGTGGATAAACTGTCCCGTGCTCGACGACAACATCGAGGCTTGCGAAAAGGTTGCTTCGGCATCACTGCTACTCCGCACACATTTGACCATAAACCCCTGCCTGGCAACCGCGATGAAGCAGCGGCTGAAGCCCGCGGTTCACCTGCGTCTGCCACTTGGGTAACACGAGCGCGCGGCCCTCGGGCAACGCAACCCTTGTCAAGGACGCTTCTGCGCCCTTCTGCCGCCAGATCCTCCTGAAAGAGACGACCGGCCTGGATTACGCGAAAAGGTCGAGCTGGCGCTGGTCACCTATCTGCTCAGAGACGGTCGAGCTTTCGACCAGGGCTGGCTCGTGTGCTCTTGTTTCGATCCGGAAGAAGGCCGGATTGACGCCGACGTTCTGCGCGGCGCGCAGCCAGGCTGGCACGTCGCCGAGGCCGTTCCACTCGTTACCGCGCGCGTCGCGATACAGCGGTGGATGGTCTTTATCGTGCTGAAGCGATTCGGCGAGCGCTTCCGGCGTGATGCCGAATTCTTCCATCCGGCGGCGGATCCAGACGATCAGCCGGTCGCGGGCTTCGCCATCAGCGATTTTTCCCTTCATGGACAAGCATTTCTCGTAGTTGTCGTGCCGTGCAGTATACCGGCGGCTCGAAAACGGAAAGGCCTGCGGGGGCGGCTTGAAGCCATATCGAGGCAGATATGGGCTGCGTCGCAGAAGTCGTTACGCGAAACCCGAACTGTTCGAGCAGGACGGAAACGTCCTGCTCATACCGAACATCCTGCTGCGGAAATCAGGCCGAGACCGCCTCCGAAGCCATATCGCTGGTCAGCGCAACCCTTTCCGGATTGCGCGGTGCCTTTTTCGCCGGCGCTTTCTTCGTCGCAGGTTTCTTCGCCACGGCTTTTTTGACTGCGGCCTTCTTCGCCGGCGCAGATTGAGTTACTGCCTTGCCCTTCTTTGCGGTGACCTTCTTTCCTGCAACTTTCCTGGTCGCGGCTTTCTTCACCGCTGCCTTCGTGGCCGGAGCAGATTTCGAGGTCGGGAGTCCGTCTTCCGCGCCAGCAATCAGAAACGTCGAACGATCCTTGGCGCCAGCCAGCCATGCGGGTGCCCGACCGCGGCCACTCCAGGTCGCGCCACTCCCGGGATCCCGATATTTCGGGGCCTGGGGTCCCCGCACGTAGTTGCCGGGTTTTGCCGTCCACCGGGCGACAGGAGCCAGTTGTGCGGCGCTGTCGTCAATCAGAAACCTGGTACGGTCGCTGGCGCTCGCAATCCAAGCTGGAGCGCGCCCGTGTCCCGACCAGGTGGCGCCCGTCTTCGGATCGCGATACCTCGCCGCAGCTGCAGGTTTGGCGGTCGCCGCGACGCCCGGCTTGCGACCACGTTTCTTGCCGCCGACGTGCGCATCGATGTCCGCGATCGTCAGGTCATACTTCTCCATCAGGTCACGAATCCTGGCGATGGCGGTCGACGACTGGCGCTTGATGAGCGCATCGGCTTGCGCTTGAAGCTTTGTTATTTGTACCTGTACTTTTTCGAGCGTGGCCATTTTGTTCCCCTGACTTAGCGATGGCCGCACTATGCCACACAGCATTGAGCAAACGCTAGTGTCCATTGCCAGCCGGCGGGCGCGCTCGCCGCCGGCCTGCTCGCCCGTTCGACTGAAAGACACCTTCACTTGCTCAAGATCGCGACATATCGTGCAGCCTGTGATTCGGCGTTTGTCACTTCAACGCGTCTTCTTCCATTCCACTTCGCACGATGCAGCGCTGCGTCAGCGCAACTTGTGGAGTCGCGCAGCGGAAAACCGCATTCGTCGGAACCCGCATTGGAGGTCCACCGAGGCCTCAGCGTTGTAAGCATATCGGCTCGCCCCGATCAGATCCCGGGAGATCAGAACCGGGCGGCCCCTGGGTATCCTCACCTTTTCCTGATCTGATAGTACAGGAAAACGGGCAAATGCCGCATGCCTTTGAATTGCCCGTGCCATGTGTGTTGCAGAAAAATCATTTGAGAGCATGTTTTAAGGCATTTTCTTGACACGTCGATCGTGGGGCGTCATAGAATGGCTTTGCCTGCTTCATAAACAGAATAGCCGGCGCCTCCTAATCCGAAAGTGAGTCCCCTACGACCATGGCAAAGACTGCAACGAAGGCTGCACCGAAAGTCGCCGCAAAAGGCAAGGCCGCTGCACCCGCTACCAGGGGGAGCGCGAAGGCTGCAAAGGGTACTGAGAAAAAGCTCGTCGCCGGCGCGCCCGTGAAGGAGTAATTCACCAAGGCGTCGCTGGCCGCGCACGTTGCACAGGCCGCTAATGTTGAGCCGAAGGCTGCAAAGGCGGTGCTCGCCGCGCTGGAAGACACGATGCTCGGCTCGATCCACAAGAAGGGCGCTGGCGAATTTACGCTGTCGGGTCTTCTGAAGATCAGCGTTCAGCAGGTACCGGCGAAGAAGCGCCGTTTCGGCAAGGATCCCTTTACACGCGAGGAGCGCTGGTTCGACGCCAAGCCGGCAACGGTTCGCATCAAGGCACGCGCGTTGAAGAAACTGAAGGACGCAGCGGCTTAAGTAGCGTCGTACTGGCTGCCTGGTGCGCGGCATCATCCGGGCGGGCCCCGGACAGGTGCCCGCTCGCCGGGTTTCACACCTTTTGCCACTTACACGACAGGTGTGCCTCTTCCGCTATTCAACTTCCGTTCTCGCTGCCAGATGCACCCGAGCAAATCATAACCCTCGGGTAAGGCCTCTCAACAGCAGCTCCCTCTGGAGACCTGCACCGAAAGCGGTTTGCACGCCTGGAGGCCCGGCACACAACCGCTTCGACGTCTGTCAAAGCACGCCAGCGAGATCTATACCAATTCAAGTCATCCAGGTCCGTCGCGAAGGTCGTCCACAATTCCAGACACGGCATCCTCGTGATCCTTCGCAGCCGTGCCGTCCTCATGCCATCAGAAAACCTGAAGACGGCGATCAAAACTATGAGATTTCATAGTCGGCACGCTTCTGCCATAGTTTCTGCATGCAGGTATGTTGCAGCATCGATGGCTGCGTGAATAGCAACCCGTGAAAACATCAACCATGGACCATCCATTGCGCGCCATGCTGGCTGCGGAATTGCATGCTCGCCCGTTCCTGAAGCTGGCCGAGTCTGTCGCCCTCACGCACTACGCGATTTATGCCGAACACAATCCATCGATACACGGGACGCTGCTACACGCATTGTGCCGGGACACGGGCATACCGATGCCCGCGGAAGGCGCCACCCATTATTCGGTGCAATCGCCGTGCGGATGGCATCTGAAGTGGGAGCGTCATACCGAATTCTCCACGTTCACGTTCGTCATCCCGCGCAACGACAGCGACTATTTCAACGACAGTGCAATCCAGGGCATTCCCGCCGGCTGGTTCACGCAACTCGCCGGAAGCCGGTTCGTCGCGTCCCGCATGGAACTGTTGACGGGAGACAGCGCACGCGCGGCGCGCGATTCGTTGCGTCAATGGATCGACGGGCCGATTCTCGTCGGCAGCAACGTGCTTGGCGGCGGCCAGGTGTTCTGCGACTGGAACGTGAGGCAGGACGGCTTCATGCGCTTTCTCGTTATCGACGAGGGCTTTCGCGAAGAACAGGGTGGACGGCTGCTGCAGCGGCTCTATGAAATCGAGACGTACCGGATGATGGCACTGCTGGCGTTGCCGATCGCGCGTCGGATGAGCCGCGATCTGGACGAGATCCATGCGTCGCTTCAGTCGCTGATGCAGAGCATGGATGCGCAAGGCGCCGATGGTGACGACTCGCAGCTCCTCGTCAAGCTCACGCACCTCGCGGTTCGCGTCGAATCACTATCCGGGTCAGGCGGACGCTTTAGCGCGTCGCGAGCCTACGAAAGACTGGTGCTGGCGCGTATTCAGGAACTGCGCGAAGAACGCATCGAAGGCATGCCGACGATCCAGGAATTCATGGAACGGCGGTTTGCACCCGCGATGGAAACATGCCGCAGTGTCTGGGCGCGCCATGAACAGATCGCCGCCCGTATCGCGCGCGCCGTCGATCTGCTGCGCACGCGCGTCAATCTCGCGCAGGAAAAGGACGTCACCCGCCTGCTCGCCGGCATGGAGCGCACGGCACGCAACCAGCTGCACTTGCAGCATGCTGTCGAAGGGCTGTCCGTGGCCGCGATCTCGTACTACGTGCTTTCGTTGGCGGCCGCGGCGTTCAAGGCGTTGCATGTGCTGAATCTTCCCATCGAGCCCGAGCTGGCCGAAGGCCTCGCGATAGGGCCCGTCGTGCTGGCCGTGATCGCGATCACACGGCGGACCCGCAGCCGGTTATTGAAGCGCAATGCGAGCGATGAAGCACAGGTCGTCGTCCTGTGAATCATTTGATTTGAAACCACAAACCCTCGAGCAGGAACATCGATGACTCATCCGGAAAACAGCCACGCGCAGGAACGCATGAATCGGGATGCGAAGACAGCGAACGAAGCATATACGCCGTCGTATCTTTCGGTATTGCGGGAGCCGACCGCCTCGCTGGCCGGTAACCCGAACGATCGGCCCGATGTCGCGATGGCTGCAATTCTGGGCTACAACTGACAGCAAGTTCACCTGTCGCCGCGTGTGACCCGTGCCGCTGATGTTTTGATGAACGCGAACAGGTCTTCCTGCTGGCGTTGTCGGGGCAACGCTAGCAACGCCACATCGACGACATAACCGTCTCTTTTGTCGAGATGGTGTGTATCCGATTCACACCGGCGCGTCCAGCAGCGCTTTGGCGTCCTGCCAGTCCGCGGTTTCGAAGCCCGCTGCAAAAGCACCATGGATCGCGGCTAGCGTTTGCCGGGCGGCGCCCCTGTTGGCCTCGCGCTGGCGCAATCGAGCCAGACTCGACGCCGTACGCAACTCGAGCGACCGGGCGCCCCTTGCTGGCGGGCGATCGCGATGGCGTCACGGAAACATGCCTGCGCTGCTTCGTGGTCAGCGAGGTAGCGGGATTGCGCGCCTGACCGCTGCTGGAGCAGTTCACCCCTGAGTCGGTGCAATTCCGCTACATAGTAACGTTCGCCTTTGCGATCAGCCACGTTTAGCGCCTCGCGCAGCGTCTCCAGCCCCGCTTCTGCCTGCCCCGCGTTCCCGCAGGCCTGGGCGAGTGGCGCCAGCTGATAGGGCCGCGCCAACTCGGCACCCGTCGCGCGATAGGCAATCAGGCCCTCGCGCATTTGGGCAATGCCCTCTTCCGCGCGGCCTTGTTGGCCCAACGCCCACCCACGCAGAATCGTCGCCCATGCCAGCCAAAGCGGAAACCCCTGCTCAGTTGACAGCGTGATGGCCGCTTCGGCGTACTCGAGCGTCCGTTCCGTTTCACGTCGGCACTGGTGCAGCTCGGCGGCCAGGGTCAGGCCGAGCGCCAGGCTGTAGGGGTGAGACAGCTTCCGGGCGAGCGCGAGCGCCTCCTGCATTCGCTTGCGCGCCTGATCCGGATAGCCCAGGAACCATAATGCCCGGCCAGAGGCAATCAGCCCATGCACCAACGGGTCCTGCCCCAGGAGAAACGCGTCGGCGCAGTGGTTCTCAAGGTCGAAGCAGGCTACGCCCCGGTCCAGATGGGTTCGCGCGCGGCCAAGCTCACCGAGATAGAAAGATGACGTTCCCAGTACGATATGCGACTGTCCCAGCAGGCCCGGGTCGTCCGCGCTCTCGGCCAAGGCGAGCAGCCTTTCACCCAGTTCGTATGCCATTCTGTGTTCTGCGCGCAGCGAAAAGAACGTTCGCAGTCCCAACTTCGCGAGGAAAAGCTGCCGGGTTTCGCCGCCCTGATCGCACAAGGCGAGCGCGCGCGTATAGGTCGGTCGCCTCAACCTCGGGGGAGGCATAGCCCTTCGTCGCGACCAACGCGGGAGCCAGCGTGATGCGTAAGGCAAGTTCCTGGCGCGCGCGCTCGTGCGTGTCGGGCGTACGTTTGAGCAGCTCCAGCGCGGCTGTCGGCGGGCTTCATCACGTTCGCAAACGTGCCTGCGCCCTCCGATGCACTGCCCGCGCTGTGGACGCTGCTGCATTCGCCGAAGCTGCCGATGCATCTGGCCGCGAGCATATGGCGCGTGCTCGCGGGTTTTTGCGCGGCGGCTGTCGTGAGTATCGGTCTGGGCCTCGCGATCGGCCGCTATCGCGCGGTCGAAGATACGGCGCTACCCGCGCTCGAAGTGCTGCGCCCTATTCCCGCCGTCGCGTGGATACCGCTCGCGATCCTGATGTTTCCTTCGTCGGAACTCAGCATGATGTTCGTCACGTTCATCGGCGCGCTGTTCCCGGTTCTGCTCAATACCGTGCACGGCGTGGAAGGCGTTGATCCAAGGCTTATCGCGACCGCTCGCAGTCTGGGCACGAAACCGCTCGCGCTGTACAGGGAAGTCGTGCTGCCGGGCGCCGCGCCCGCCATCTTCACGGGCCTCGCGATCGGCATGGGGACCGCGTAGTTCTGTCTGGTGACGGCCGAAATGATCGCGGGCCAGTACGGTATCGGCTATTTCACGTGGGAGTCGTACACGTTGCAGAACTACCCAGACATCGTCGTCGGCATGGCACTGATCGGCGCGCTCGGAATGGGCAGCAGCGTGCTCGTCAAGCGTCTGGGCGTCGCGCTCACACCGTGGTACAGATTGCAGGAGACACGCCGATGAGCACCGTCGCCGCCGAAACCGCTTACGCACCGGCACGCGTCAACGTGCGCACGTTTCCGTCGAAGTCAGGCCGCCGCATGCGCGCATCACGACACTCGACGGTCTCGACGTCGATATCGCGCCCGGTCAGTTCGTCTGCGTGCTGGGTCCTTCGGGCTGCGGCAAGTCGACCTTGCTCGGCGCGATCGCCGGACACATCGCGGCGACACAAGGCACGATCGCCGTCGATGACGAAACCGTCGATCGTCCGCATCCCGAGCGCGGGCTCGTCTTTCAGCAACACACGCTGTTTCCATGGAAGCGCGTGATCGACAACGTCGCGTCGGCCTCAAGATGAAGGGCATCGGCGCGAACGAGCGGCGCAGGCAAGCGGCAGAACTGCTCGAACTCGTCGGACTCGGCGGGTTCGACACGCATTACCCCGCGCAACTGTCGGGCGGCATGCAGCAGCGTGTCGAAATTGCGCGTGTGCTGATCAACCGGCCGCGCGTGCTGCTGATGGACGAACCGTTCGGCGCGCTCGATGCGCAAACGCGTCGCATGATGCAGACGCTGCTGCTCGACATCTGGGCGAAGGTGCGCACGACAGTTGTGTTCGTCACGCACGACATCGAAGAAGCGCTGTTTCTCGCGGATCGCATCCTGATGCTGTCGAAGCGGCCCGCGCGCGTGGTCGCGGATATTGCCGTGCCGCTGCCGCGCCCACGCTCCGACGACGCGACGCTCGATCCCTCCTTCATCGACATCAAGCGTCAATGTCTTTCGCTGCTGCGCGATACAGCGTGACGCCGCGCGACTCCACTCCTCGACCGTTCATGACCGCCTCGAACTTTTTGACCTACGATCCGCAAACGCTCGCACCGGAAGTCGCTGCCTTGTTGCCGCGACTCTCGGATGCGGATGCCGTCGTCCGACGCATCGCGCTGATCGAACTCGCCGATCTCGAAGACCCCGACGCGCTTCAACCCATCGTCGCGGCGCTGAAACACGACGACTCCGCCGCGGTGCGCAGTGAAGCGGCGCGCGTGTTAGGCGCATGGGAGGCCGGCAATCGTCGAAGCGCTCTGTCATGCATTGATCGACGCGGATAGCGAAGTGCGCGAAGCCGCTGCGTCGAGTCTGTCTGCACTGAAGGATGCATCATCGGGTGCGGTGCTTTGCGCGTGGGTCGATCATCCGCAACCGTTCGTGAAGGCCGCCGTGTTGCACGCGTTGCGCGAACTGCGCGTGGCCGACGCATTCGCGCCCGCCTTGCGCGCGCTCGCGCATGTCGATCCCCGCGCGCGCATCGAAGCCGTCGGCGTGCTCGGGTGGCTCAAGGACGTGCGAGCACTCGCGCCGCTTGCCGATATCGCCGCGCGCGATAGCAGCGCCGAAATTCGCCGCGCTGCTATCGGTGCTTTGGGTTTCGCGCATATGGACGATTCCGCAACGCCGGTTGCGCTGCTGCAAGCGCTGCATGATCCCGTGTGGCAAGTCCGTGAAGAGGCCGCGACAACGCTCGGCAAGCTGCGCAAGGAAGCCGCGCTTGCTCTCGGCGAATTGCGCGACACCTCGACAGCAGACGCACTGCACGCAGCATCCGGCGATGCCGATCCCGACGTGCGCAAGGCCGCCCGGATTGCGCTGCAACAGCTTGAGCAAGCCGCGCGATGACGAGTCCACGGCAGATCGAATTCAATGCATGGGCACTGACACTGCATTGGAACGACGGTCCGGCACAACGGATCGCATCGCGCGTGCTGCGAATGCGGTGCCCTTGCGCCGAATGCCGGCGGCTTCGCCACGATGGGAATGCACCCGTCGTGCTACCCGATATCGCCATTCCGGAAATTCGCCCGGCCGGTTACGGCATGCAACTGGTATTCAGCGACAAACACGAGCGCGGCATTTTCCCGTGGGTCTATGTGGCGCAGTTGCCCGATTCGGCAGCAGCGCCGCAGAGTACCTTCCCTCCGTGCCAATCTGCGAGCAGAAGCGCGCCACGCCAGTACCGCATTCAGGCATCAACGGGCATGAGCATATGAAGGGTGAACCGTTGCGAGGCGCGTTCCTGCGAACGGATCTTCGCGCCTGTCTGTTTTTCGACGCGTGGCAGCGTCGCGCTGCGACGCGGTTCCATCAACGGCAAAGTGTTCGGGAGATTGACCGGCACTGATGGCCTGTTTAAGCCATTGGGGCGTCTCGCCATCGCCGGACCATGTCTGTCCTGTTGCGCTACGATACCGTGCAGCGTTTTCGTCCTGCGCTATGGCGGCTGCAACATCGTCCAGGCCAATCCCGACCTCGGCCATTCGACGGCGCAGGTAAGCGACAATGCTGTCCCGTTTTCGTTGATCCACTGTGATTTCCTCTCTCATCGGTATTGCGCGGAGGGACGCAATGCCACAACGCAGACTTCGTGCCTTTGATGTTTGGGTCTCCCCGCGGAGTCCAGTAACAGAAGCGGCGAGAGAGACCGCGCATCAGGCGCGCGAAATCGTACAGCGATCAGACGCGCCTCGTCTTCCTGTGCAGACCGGTGTCTTACATCGGCTGGATGTTTGCCGCCTGCTTGCCTTTGGGCCCCTGCTTCACCTCAAAGCTCACCTTCTGGTTTTCCTCAAGAGACCTGAAGCCTTTTGCCTGTATCTCGGAGAAGTGTGCGAACAGGTCTTCACCGCCGTCGTCCGGCGTAATAAATCCAAAACCCTTCGCATCGTTGAACCACTTCACTGTACCTGTTGCCATTTTCCTGTTCTTTCCAAACCGTTGAGTTGAAATGCGACCGGCAACTCGCCGATCGCCCTGTCAATATCTGATGAAGCGGCTTCTGCCGGCAATAGGTGTTTTCGGGAGGCGACTCGACATGTCATTGCCAAATTGCTCACGGGACGGCAAGCATCGCAATCCTTCAGAGGCAGCTCAGCCGGCCACCCCTCGTATCTGTCCGGTACACAGCCAATGCACATCAAGATCGAGCGCCGGCGATCCGTTTGAATGCATTTAGCGGAGGCACCGTAATGTCTCGGCGCCAGAACTGAACATCAGATTCACTGACGCCGAGCCACCTGGCAACGCGAGACGAACTCACGTTGGCTCGCCTGAGGGCGGTGTTGAGGCGCGCAGCAAGGGCGCGTCTCAGGCCGCTGTTCTCACCGCTACGCTCGAGGTGCTCGATGGTTTGAGCATATCGATTCATGTTGTTTAAAGTCTCTCAGAAGTGCTTATATTGCCGTCGCGGCGTGGCAACGAATAACATCTACCGTCCGCGCGGACAGTCTGTCGCCGGAACAGGATATTTTCAGTCGAAGCCGGGAAGCACGATCGTTGCAAAGGCAACATGCTCTACAGCCAGTAAACGCAGCGCCTTCCCGCTTTTACAAAAAAGGCCCCGCAGCTCTCTCATGAGAGGGCTGGTCTCAAAACAGGCGGGATTTCCCAGCACGCACCAAAAGCCGGGGATGTCTGCTCTGGCTTTTGGAGCGATAAAGTTACAGCAAGCTGTGCCGTATAACAATTCTGGCAATCCAAATACCGCATTGGAATTAACCCCAATAAGCCGCAAAAGATGTAAGTCTTTCCGGTACAGCCTGGTTGCATCGGGAATATCTGCTCCACGACGTCAAGGGGCGGGGCTGTTCAGTCGTCATCCGCCTTGCGCGCCCTTCGAGACCAAATCCCGGGCGAGCGTCCAACATCCGCCGCACTCCATTGCGCGGGCATCCCGCTCGGCCGGCAACAGCTGGGTTACGCGCCTATTGAGCTCGACTCGCTTCCACACAAATGTCGACGTCGACTGCGCCAGTCAATTCCCTTCGTGTTGTCATGCTGAGCCGCCTCGTGACCGCCAGCATTCTGACGGGCAACAAGTTGCATGGGGCAACAGGCACCCCCGGTAGCAAAAATCCCGAGCCAACGTGCACCAGGGGGATGACTTCGTCCTTCGGTGGGAGTGACAGTGGATTGCGGACGGACACCGCGTCTCCACTGAATGATGGTTGACCTGGCGCAAGGTCGTGCGACAGGAAACCACAGGCATGACACCGCTTACGGAGATAGCATCGATGCATCGATAAACGGAACACAACGCTTGGCCAGATCGCTGGCATAGCGATGAAGCAGTTGTGTGTTGAAAATCAATCACTATAGTTAGGATACCGATATGTCTGTCACCTCCGTTCTGGTCAGCATGGCCCCGATGTGGGGCGTCCTGCTTATCGCATCCTGTGCAGCCGCATACCTGGTCTTTTGGCGTAAGGCAATCAAATAACTGCCCACAGATTTCGGCGCAGGACCTCCGCGCGCACCTGGCGGCGGTTCATCGCCTTCGCCGTCGGAGACGGCAAGCTCCAAGGCATCGCGTCTGATCGCGACCTGGTGCGCGCTGAGCCCGATTACCGGGCACGATGGTGGAAACTCAGCGCGATGCATGTACGTTGAGCAGGCGCTGCACCGGATCACGAGCCGCAAGCCGATAACGTTGATCGATCACGACTTCAATGAAGCGCCGGATCATAAGCTCCGGCAGACCGTACTTCTTCATTCGCGCATTGCGGGGGGCGTGATGATCGCGCACCGCGATATGGATTGTCGCGGATCACCGGCGTCGGGGGCACGTGGTCATCTGACGAACGGACACGCTCGACAACATGATGCACCTGCGTCTACGACATCGCAGGCGGCGTTAGCGTCAAGCGCCCTGTCCGACGCATCCATTCGCGCGACGCGGTCACGTTGCCAGAACGTCAAGCAACTCGTCTGGGCTCGTGGCCAGGATCCCTTCGTCGCGAACCGATAGATAGTGCAAGCAGCAGCTATCGCCAGCGCCCGTAAACATCTGGACACATCGCGGCGGCGAAAGTGAGCACCACATGCAGGGACCACATCGGGTCGCTGACTCAGAGCATCGAAAAGAAAACCGACATCCCCAGACTCTCTGCTGCCGGAAAGGCGACCGGCTGGGGCCTCGCGATGATGGCAGTTCTCATGCTCGGCGCTTCCGCCCTAGGCGCACCGTTAGGCTGGCCGACCTTCGCAGCCGGCATCGGAGTCTTCGCTGGCGTTTGCATGCAGAAGCGGCGGCTCCTGTGGGGCTATCTGGCGGAAATCTCGTGGTCCGTCCTGCCACTGGTCGCCGGTCTCTTCGTGCTCGTGGACGGCCTCCAACGGACGGGGGTCATCGACTGCCTGGCTCATGCGATGAGCCCCCTGTCGCTTGACCCCGCATCACAGGCGGGCTGGCTGTCGGGCATCACCGTCGCGCTGGCCAGCAACCTCATCAACAATCTCCCGGCCGGCCTGATTGCCGGCTACACCGTGGTGGCGGCTCATGCGCCACTCCACGTGTTGAACGCGGTTCTGGTCGGTATCGACCTGGGTCCCAATCTGTCCGTCACCGGATCGCTGGCCACCATCCTCTGGCTGACGGCGCTACGGCGCGAAGGGATTGATGTGCGAGCCCTCGAGTTTCTCAGGCTGGGCCTGGTCGTCATGCCGCCGGCCTTGCTCGTCGCGCTCGGGGCACTTTGGGTTGCATGATTGCGCTCGACGCCAGGCAGCGAAGTTATGAAAATTCGTGTGCTTATGCGGGAGGTGGATATAAACGGCTACTTCCTGAAGTCCCGTGCGGTAAACGCCTGATCGAACCGCCGGGCGCGCTGCACTTCGTCGCTATGCAGATAGGTCGACGTCGTCGAGATCGAAAGGCGCAAATTGTCGCGCACCATGATCAGCTCGGTGCCCCTCGCCAGCACATGTGCCGCGTGTATGCGCCGCATCCAGTGCGTGCTCGCCCGGCGCAGCTTCTCGGCCGTCCCGGGCCGCTCGTCCTGGATCGCATCGGCCAACAGCACGAAGAACCGCCTCAGCACGCGCGACACCCGCGTGCTTTCGATGCCGGCGTCGTCCTCCTCAAGGTTCGCGACAAGCACCGCTGCACGAGATACTGATCGAGTGCCGCCCGGGCGAGCGGCGGAAACGCCACCTTGCCGCGCGAGGCTCACGACGAACCCTGCCGTTGGTCAGGTCAGGAGCGAATCCAAGCTCAGGCTGGATCCGATCGTCACGTTCTTGTCGGTCGGATACACGTTCTGACCAGTAAGCTGACAGCCTTGAGGACGGTGTCGAAAAAGTGCTCCGGCGCGCCAAACTCAACGTGCTCACGAACCGACACGGATCAGATGCGCGACGCAAGACATGAAGAGCCAAGGCACTCGCGCTCGCATAAGGCAGCGTTTGCGGGATTCTGAGAGGCACAAGCGCCAGCTTGCCCACTCTGACGGCCCCGCCCACGGGCCGCCGCGAATGCCTTGGCAGCAAGGTGCTCGCGTTCGCATCAGGCAGAGTTGTTTGAGAGAGACCAATGCAGCCGCGCCCACCGACTGCCGCGAACACCTTGAAGAGGTCTAAACGATTGCCTGTTCAGGGCCGATCGCTCAAAGCATAGGACCCTGCCGAAGCAGGGTTCTGATACTTCGCGCCGAGGCCGTGTCTTATTGCGCCGCCTTCTTGTGCGTCACGTGATGACTCACTTTATGCATGTGCTTCGTCGTCTTGTGTGCAGGCGCCGACGTCGTGGCGGCCGTGGCCGGAGCCGTAGCGGTGGCTGCCGGTGCGGTCGCAGCAGGTGCGGATGCCTGGGCGAATGCGACAGTAGCAAACAGCGATGCAATCACGGTGGCAGCAAGCTTCTTCATTGGAGTCTCCAGTGGGGGGAAGGCGACGAATCATTGCGTCGTCCACTGTCAAAACGCATCGGGCCCGGTTTCGTTGACGTCAGGGAACCGGATTTTTTGAGCCAGTCACACGCTCTCATGAAACGACGCGACCTGGAGCGCTGGGCGGCGTCTTCCTTGATGCCGGGTCTCTCGCGCTGCCCAGGCCGGGCAACCACCGTGGACACGTTATCCGTTCCCCGCATCGCCGAGCGCTTCGATGGCATCGACGAGGTCCGTCAGGTCTTCAATTTCATCGAGCGCACAGAGGGCCGTGTCGAGGTTGTCGATGGACGCTTCCGCATTTTGCCCGGGCTCGCCGGATTGCCTGCTTGCGGACATGTTGGCGAAAGCTGCCTGTTCGTCGTCACGCACGGCTTCCAGTTCGCTCCGGATGCTCCCGGCTTCCGCCTTCAGCTCCTCGACCTTGACTTTCAGCGCCTCGAGGCGTTGCCTCTGTGCATGGATGATCTTTCGCCGCCTGTCGTTCATGTCAGGTCACCACACGATAGCGGGGCGGGTTGTCCGGTAACGCGCGGGTTGATGAAAACGCTTTCTCAAAGCTTTCCATGATGGTTTCGATCGTGTCGTCGGAGCTTACCGTCACCACGAACCTGGTCATCAGGTCTCGCACTCTCATCGCCAGAATGCTTTTTTTGAACCGAGAAGGCCTTTTATCCCAGGCAGGCCTGGCATCCTATCTTTTATCGTCTGCAGGGCGTTACGATATTCGTTGTCCGCATCCTGCATGGTCGCATGGACCCAGCCGGCAGGCTTGAGTAGTACCTGCGGAGGTCAGCGCTCGCGTGAGGCCGTGCGACGCACGTATCGCCAGTGTTAAAGTTTGACGTCCCCTCGCTCTGGCGACGCAGGCGAATCCGCGACGCTTTCGCCAATCCGCATGTCGCCGCGCTCGTCGACGGGTAGTTCCGTGCGACCTCTCCAGTATGGCTTGCTGCCGTAGTATGCATGTACGGTGGCGGCCCAGTCCGGATCGGCCATCGCGGGCCAGTTATCCTTGTCGAAGCCAGGTGCGTTCCTGATCTGCTCGGACGATGCCGACACTACAAGGCGTTCGCGCGATGTGTCGAGCGTCAACATGGCCCACGGGATCGCGAGCAGCTTGCCGCCGATACCGAGAAACCCGCCGCTTGCCAGCACCGCGTACGCTATATGGCCCGTGCGCACGTCGAGCATGATCTCCTTGATCTTGCCGACGTCGTCACCGTCTGCGCTCAGCACGGTATTGCCGTCGAGTGTCGCAGCAGCCATCACATCGGGACCCGGCCCGTCGGCCGGATCGGCGCTCGTGCGCGTGATCTGTGCTCCGCCTTCACTGGCGGACTGATGGGTTGGATTCAAGATAGCACTCCTTATCTATCAATAACGGATTTTCGAAACGACGTGGCAGCACCCGGTGAAATAGTCACGACGATCTCTTATAGTTGGTGATCCGTAGGTCGTGCGTCAAAAACGTAGCGCTCGATCAGCGATCCATGACGGACATGCTGACATCGGCACAGCCGCGTTCCATGGCGTGATGCTCAATCGTCCGGCTTGTGTGCTATTTGCGAGAGATCATCCTCCCACACTCGCGCCTCGCGCACCGTTGTGCCTTCGTCAGAAGACCCGGAAACATCGGTCGGGACAGTCCTTTCCTCTTCATTCTGCTGTGCCTGCCGGTCTCGCTCCGCCTTGTCACTCATCTTGCCTCGCGCTGTCATGCCCGCTCTCCGTCTTTCGCAATGTATGGTGCTGCGCAAGGGTAGCTGAGCAAGTTTCGCGCCGCACCATCATGTGACGTGACCAATGGATCGCATTGGCTGCCTCGCGCGAAGGCTCCATGGCAAGCTCGACAGGTACCTGCGCTTCCGTGGCAACTAGCAATTCCCAGTCGTCCCCGAGGCATTCTTCACGGTCGGCTGGAACCGGCGGGACCGCAACAAAAACCGATAATTGCAATTTCAGTCAAAGGTGAACTAGAATCAGGTGCACTCTTCACCAACGGATTGCTCACCATGCAAATGGAAAGCTGGGTGGGAACCATCGAGCGTGAATGGCATCAGTTGCGTCGCGCCGACCCTGCACTCGATGTTGAAAAGTTCTCCCATCACGTCATTGCGGCGAACAAGACCGGCTTCCTGTCACCCGAGTCGCTCGCCGCCATCGCAAATGCGCTACTCACCAGCACATTAAGCCATGCCCCGCGTCTGGGTCGCTGGTTACTGGAGCGCATTGGCGTCAATCGCCATCCGGCCTGGCGAATGGCCATGGCAATTTCCCTAGTCACGCCGACAGGTGGAGAGGCGGACTTTGAGAGAGGTAACGCGATCCTTGAAGACGTGATGAAGGATGAAACCGCGGAAGATCGTCTGCGCGGCATGGCCGCCGCCGCGCTGGCCGACAGCGCCCGGCTCGGACGGGGTATGCAGGTTGATGTGAGCCGTGCGCGATCGCTCTACGAGCAGGCCATTGAACTGGGCCACGAGGCCGCGGCACACAATCTCGGGCTTTTCTGGGAAGGCCTGTGGGGCGCGGACGACAACGGATTCATTCCGGACCGCACGAAGGCCATGCAGAGCTATCGACGCGGTGGCGACGACAAAATTTGCCAACGCCACCTGGAAGCGCTGCGTTGAGTTCCTGCCGCCCGCCAGTCGTGCGGTTGGCAAAATTTCACGCGGCACACGACGGATATTTCCATCAATTGATAAACGCAAGGTTACGGAGAAGAGACTCCCCGTCCTCCGTGATGCGAGGGCGTACTGCTCCGCCCGCAAGTCGCTCCAGGGCGACAAGCTGGCGTTCAAGCAACGCACCAAGTTCTTCCCGATCAGCAATGTGATCGGCCGAGTCCTTGACCAGCATCAACGTTGCGAATTCGTGGGCGCTCAACACGGGATGCTCCTGATGCAAAGAGAGAAACGCCGGTCGTCAGGTTGTACGGTGACGGGCGCTGCATGACGCCCACGACCGTGGGCGGACTACCGAGGGCGAAAAGCTTAATCCCGAAATGTGACAGCATGAGGACGGCGTTAAATACCGACATCGCCTCGTCTATAATCACTGCCGGAATCAACGTCGCGTGGAGTCCTACTATATGAGTCAAGCCCGCGGGCGATATGCGGGATCCCGGCGCAACGGCGAGCGTCAACCTCACCACGAGAAAAAGCCTCCGCCCCAACGGCCGGGACCTCCGTATGTGAAGGTGCCTCCCCGAGACTCCGCCCAGACAGCCTCCATCTTCAAAACACGATCGTTTCAGTTTCTGGTCGACGCGGTAGGCGCAGAGAATATCGCCATCGCACTCGAATCGAACATGGCGCGCGTGGCCGAACTGATGAAAGGCGAGCGGTTCACGCCCGAGACTGCCTTTCACATGGAAACCACGCTTGGATTACCGCATGGCTTTTTTGACCAACCCAATCCTGCGCTCGCGGACGAGATTATCGCCCGTCTGAAGTCACCGCTCGACTTCGTCCAGATCGACGAAGGAATCGACGCAGAGCCCGAAGCACTTGAGCCGGCTCCTGCCAGGACCGTCGACCAGCAACCAGTTCCTGAAGATAGTTTGTCCGAGGACGCGCAAATGCCAAAGAAAGTAGCTGGCGGTTCGCCAAGAGCCGTCAAGAGTCGTCGAAGCGACATGCCTGCACAGCCTGAACCTCGTGCGCCGCGCAAAGCTTCGCGCTCGAAAGACAAGCCGCCTCCCAAGACGCCGCAACAGCAACCGTTGGCATTGAGCGATAGCACCGAGGTGGAGAACATCCGACGCGCTAACCTCCACCTTCTCACCAAGCGCAACGGATCAAAAGTAAGACTCGGCGTGGTGATGGAGATGAGTGGATTCAACATCGCCGATCGGCTACATGGCAAGAAGCGCATGGACAGTGTGGAAATAACCCGGTTCACGGAGCGACTCGGATTGCCAGTTGGCTGGTTAGACAGTCCGCGCACGGAAGCCGACATTCCAGAGTCGGTGTCGCGCATGCTTGCGCCTGCTCCACGCGGTCGCGCATCCGTTCAACAACATGAGCCGCCTGCGCTGGCAACGAACGATGGCGTACAGGGAAAACGCGTCGACGGGAAGGTGCGCACGCGACGCGAGCGTGCGACCGCCCTGGATGCATCGGAAAGCGCCGCATCTGTTTCGGCGGACGTCGCGGAAGACAGGGAGACGATCGTCGTCAGCCCGCGAGCGGATGTCAATGATTTCCCCGACGACCTTGCCACCCGTTCATTCGAAGAAAATGATGAAGCGGTTCCGGCACCCACGCGAGCACCGTCTGAGTCGATGCCCGCCTCCGCGCAGCCGCAGCAAAGTCCGGCTCCGCTCCCCTTCGCTACCGTGACCAGCCTGGACAATCTTCACGGTATTGCACCGATAGCAGAAGCATTGATCAAGACGCTGGCGGGCAAGGCGCGCACGGGTCGACTGGACGAATTGAAAGCGCTGGAACTCCTACAACAAGCGGTCCTGTTGTAAGTCGTTGACGGCGTCGATCAATCAACGATGCCGCCGCTGATCCGTGAGCGCCAGGTCGGCTGGATTTGCGCCCAGTTCCATATGGTGCTACTGACGGCAAACCTCTGGAACGACGCCTTTTGCGGGCGAGAAATTCGAGCCACCCGGGTTTATCGGGCGCAAGCGGCTACACTGTCATGTCTGTCATGTCTGTCATGTCAAAGCCCGCCGACGCCCGTTTCCACGCAACGGCTTCATACGTCCAATTGATAAAAGCTTTTCCGCCCACTCAGCTGTGCGCTCATCTGCGTCCCTGTAGACGAACTTGACAGGCGTGTTGACTTCGAATTCCCGCGCCAATGCCTTGCCATCCAGTCGCTTGTCAGCCGGTGCTTCGAGGTTCGCGATCGACTGCGCCGCGAGCAAAATGTTGCAGCGGCTTTACCGGATCGTCGCGAGCGCATCGTTGATTTCGGCGCATGCAAGAAACTTCAATTCACCGATGCCGAGCGTCACATGCGCCGACCGCTTCGGCAACAGGCGTTTGATTTCCGCTGTCAGTCCGGCGATGTAAGCCTTCGTCGCCGCCTTTACAACAGGGTCTGCCAGGTCACCCCGAGCGTAGACGACAGCGTTATTTACAGTAAAGACACACATCTCTCAATTAAAGACACACATCGGTTCCGAAACCCGACCGGCGGAATGACATCACCTCGAATCGGCATGGCGCGGATATGGTTGTCTCGCGTCGTTTTCTAGGCAGGGGTGGCGCCAAATGGGGTGGCTTTGGTGTCCGCCTCGCGAGGCGATGAGCATGGCCGATGCGTTTGCACCCAGCGCGCGAAGTCGCGAGGTGCGAGCGGCCGCGAGAACAGAAACCCTTGATACAGATGGCAGCCGTGTGTGCTCAGAAAATCGCGCTGGGCATGCGTTTCCACGCCTTCGGCGGTAACGGTCAGCTTCAGGATTTCACCGATATGGATCATCGTTTGCGCCAGCGATTCTGCCATCTTGTCCCTGCCGATGCCCTGCACGAAGCTTTGGTCGATTTTCAGTTCCTTGACGGCAAATCGGTGAAGGTAGCTCAGGGATGAGTAGCCCGTGCCGAAATCGTCGATCGACAGTGCGATGCCAAGTGCATGGATGGCATCGAGCGATTTCCGAATATCTTCGACCGATTCATCGAACAAGACCCGCTCGGTCATTTCGAGCGTCAGGTCTGCGGCAACCAGACCATGAGCCTGCAGCGTATCGGTGACGAAGCCTGGGTAATCCGGACGCTTGAAGTCTGCGGCGCAGACGTTCACCGACATGTTGGGTACGTCAAGACCTTCGGCTCGCCAGTCGGCAAGTTGCCTGCAGGCCTCGCCCATCACCCAGGCATCCATCTCCGCGATCAGCCCGCTTTCCTCCGCAATGGCGATGAAGCGATCCGGCGCAATGCCGCTTTGCCCGGCGTTGTCCCACCGCACGAGCGCCTCGACACCACGTAGCACGCCTGTGGCATCGACCTTGGGCTGGTAGGCGACACTCAGGGCGTTCCCTCGCAATGCCCGCTGTAGCGCGATCTCCAGCTCGAGCTGCTCCTTCGCCTGACGCTCGTACTCGGGAGCATAGAACCGCACCTGGTTGCGTCCCGCACTCTTGGCCTTATACATCGCCAGATCCGCGTTGCGCAGCAGGATGTCGGTTTCTTCCCCGTCGTGCGGCGAGAGCGCGATACCGATGCTGGCGCTGATCGTGATACGGGTGTCTTGCTTCGAGTTGATGAGGATCGGTTGGTACACGGCCTGCAGAACGCGCCCGGCGACACGTTTGGCTTTTAGCATGTCGCACTCCTGCAGAACGGCGAGAAATTCGTCTCCCCCAAGTCGGCCGATTATGTCACCAGTCTGGATCTCGTTCTGGAGGCGTCGTGCGATTTGGCTCAGGACCTCATCACCGACGGCATGGCCCTGAGTGTCGTTCACGCGTTTGAAACGGTCCAGATCGATGAACAGCACCGCGAGCGTCGACCCCATCCGTTTGGCGTTCGTCAGAATCCGTAGAGCTTCTCTTTGGAGTTGCGTCCGGTTTGGCAGACCCGTGAGTGAGTCGAACCAGGCAAGTCGCTGCAAGCGGCGCTCCATGGCCAGTCTCTTGCGCAATTGTCTGCTGAACATCAGTGACAGCAGGATGAGAAGCGCATCGAGAATGACGC
Source organism: Paraburkholderia phymatum (assembly GCF_038900715.1). Taxonomy (GTDB): domain Bacteria; phylum Pseudomonadota; class Gammaproteobacteria; order Burkholderiales; family Burkholderiaceae; genus Paraburkholderia; species Paraburkholderia phymatum_A. The sequence goes on from NZ_JAYMRZ010000035.1 coordinate 74,112, forward strand.
TGACGATACCAATTGCAATCGCTCGTTTGCGCCATCCTGCGAAGATGTCGTCCGTCGCAAAGCCAACGACGACGACGAGTGGATAGCTTCCGATCCGCCGGAAAGTATATAGGCGCTCGATGTGGTCAAGTACGGCTATATCGATATAGGTGCCGTGATCGGATTGCACGAGCGGCCCGAACGAGTGACCGCTCGCGAGGGACTTGCCGATGTCACCCTCGTGAAACGGTTGACGCATGAGAACCGTTCCGTCCGTGCGCAGTAACGTAATCGTGTCGTGCTGGCCGAGTATCGAGTCTTCGAAAAGTTGCCGGAAATAGCTGAGCCGCAACGTGCCGCCGACGATGCCCGCGAAACCGCCGTCCTTGTCCTCGAGCCGCCGGCTTAGCGCGATATGCGGCAGTCCGGGCGTGGCAGTGTACGGCACGTAAGGCGCGCTGATGTAGAGGCCCGCATTCTTCTGGCGCCGCTGAACCTGGAAGTAGTCGCGGTCGCTTACATTTAGGTTTCGCGGCTGAATCGAACGCGAGTCGAGCACGAGCTTGCCCGTTGCGTCCGTCGCAAACAGGGCACCCAGTTCCTTCGCATTGGTGGCCGAACCGAAAGCGACGAGCTGCCGGACGTCCGGGGGAAGCCGTACGATGCTGGCCGTCTCGGCACTTGTCGCGACGTCGCGCATGGCGAGCTGGTAGATGTCGAGATTTCGCTCGATCTCGTTTTGCAGTGAGATCACCATATTCTGGGCAGCATCGCGCGCCTGCGCCATCGCGTCGAGCCTCATCTCGTAAAGCGAGGCGACCGTGACTCCCGTGGTCGCGAGTGTGATTCCGATTCCAGCGTAGATAAACAGCGCCGGCCTGTTAAAAAGGGAGCTTGAAAAGCGAATCATGGGTCTTCCGGAATGCTCGGGAAAGCGAGGTGAGGTTGACCCGCAAGAACGGACACCTATTCTTTTTGAAGAGGAGGTGCCGAAATGGGCAAGACTCGTACACCGTACCCGCCGGAATTCCGGGCGCAGATGGTGGAATTGGTCAAGGCCGGACGCACACCGCAGGAGCTTGCG
>NZ_JAYMRZ010000036.1:0-68272 GCF_038900715.1 Paraburkholderia phymatum
AGCGTCATGGTCGTGAGGGGCGACCCGCCGCCCGCCCGTGGACAACCCGCGACTCAACGCTTAACGGAGGCCAGATCACATCAAATTGCTGACTGCAAATCTGTCCGTCGAACCGGGTCAACCTCAATCTATGCATCTTCTGAGATCTTGTCTTGCGACTCTCGTGGGATCAACTTCCAGCGCCTGTCAGGCACCACGCGCCGACCGAAACGAAGTGCTTCGCCAGCTTGCCTGGGGATGGTTGAGGCTTGCATTCGAATCCTGCATGGCTTGACGATCGAACATAAATCTCGAATAATGAGATATATTAACTTTTATTGAAGGACATTAAATGAAACTGGTGAGCTTCGAATGGCAAGGCCGTGCAGGTTTTGGTGCGGTGATCGATGCAGGCATCGTGGACCTGGGTCAGGCGTTCAACGGGCGGTATGTCAGCCTGAAGGATTTGCTGGCTGCAGATGCCGTGGGTGAGGCTGCCGAGCTGGTATCGGGGCGCCAGGCAGATTTCCAGATGTCGGACGTGACGCTGCTGCCGGTGATTCCCGACCCCGGCAAGATCTGGTGCTGCGGTCTGAACTACCACGAGCACGTTCAGGAAACCAACCGCGAAGTCACTGAACAGCCGACCTTCTTCTTGCGCGTGGCAAGTTCCCAAGTCGGTCATGAGCAGGCCATCGTGCGGCCCAAGGAATCGACGCAGCTCGACTTTGAGGCGGAAATTGCTGTTGTCATCGGCAAGGGCGGGCGTCGCATCGCCCCGGCAGATGCGGCCCAGCACATCGCGGGTTATGCCTGCTACAACGATGGCAGCGTGCGCGACTGGCAGCGCCATACCTCGCAGTGGATTCCGGGCAAGAACTTTTGGCGCACCGGCGGATTTGGCCCCTGGATGGTGACCGCAGATGAAATTCCGTTTGACACGCGCCTGAAGATGGTGACGCGCCTTAATGGACAAGAGATGCAGAACACCACCACCGACATGATGATTCACAGCATCGCCAAGCAGATTGCTTACGTGTCCACCATTGCACCGCTTGAAGCGGGCGACGTCATCGTCACAGGTACGCCGGGAGGCGTCGGTGCACGACGCCAACCGCCAGTCTGGATGAAGGCGGGCGACGTGGTGGAGATTGAGGTGGAGCGCATCGGCGTGCTGCGCAATCCGATTGCTGACGAGCAGTGATTCGGCTCCGTACGAATTGAGCATCAGCCTTGGCTTCTTTCATGTTCAGGGTCATTCACAGACCGGCATGCAGACCCTATACCGATGCATGGTGGGCTGCGTGCCCATCGCATGGCCTCCTGTCCTGAACAGAGCTCAGAACTAGCCGTCTCAAGGTCGCGCAGACGTGATCTGCGGGAGCCCGAATCAACTCAATGGCTTCCAAAAAAAGGACGAGGCGATCCGGGACATCGCCATCAGGCAAACCAGAGCAAAGCTCTATCGAAAGAAGAATTTATGCACGACGTTGCGATCATCGGTCTCGGCCCCACGGGGGTAACGCTGGCAACCCTGCTCGCACAGCAAGGCCTTCGGGTGCTGGCGATCGACCGCGAAGCGGGCATCTATCCCCTGCCGCGTGCAGTGCATTTCGATGGTGAGTGCATGCGTGTGTTCCAGAGCATCGGCGTTGCCGATGCCTTGAAATCCCAGGTGCGTCCATCGCCGGGCATGAAGTTCATTGACTCCGACGGGCGGCTGCTGATTGATTGGTCGCGCGACTTGGAAATCGGGCCCATGGGCTGGTATGCCAGCTACCGTTGTCACCAGCCCTGGCTGGAACAAACGCTGCGGCAAAAACTGGCCGAGCACGCCGGTGCGGACATTCGCGTGAAGCACGAGATGCTCGATTGCACGGTTGCGTCAGACGGCGTCGATCTACGCATCAAGGATCTTTCCACCGGCGAAGCGTTGCAAGAGAAAGCACGCTACGTCGTCGGTTGCGATGGGGCGCGATCCATCATGCGTGGACTCATCGGAGCGCGTATGGACGATTTGCAGCAACACGAACAATGGATCGTGGTGGACGTGGTTCTGAATCATGAGCGCCCCGATTTGGGCGACTACAGCATCCAGTATTGCGATCCATCGCGCCCGGGAACTTACGTGCGCGGCGTTGGCATGCGCCGGCGCTGGGAGCTGATGCTGGTGCCGGGCGACGATCCAGCGACCATTACGCAGCCGGAATCCATCTGGAAACTGCTGTCACGCTGGGTCACGCCACAAGAGGCTACGCTGGAGCGCCCCGCGCTCTATACCTTTCGCGCTGTTGTCGCGCGCGGGTGGCGAAAAGGCCGCCTGCTGCTGGCGGGCGATGCTGCCCATCTGACGCCGCCGTTCATGGGGCAAGGCATGTGTGCGGGTATCCGCGATGCTTCCAACCTCGCGTGGAAGTTGGCGGCAGTGATTCGCGGCGAGGCAGGTGAAGACTTGTTGAACACTTATGAATCCGAGCGCGAGCCCCATGTGCGTGAGTTCATCTCAACAGCGGTGCGCCTGGGGCGCATCATCCAAACTACCGACCCCGATGTCGTGCGGCGGCGCGACAAGGAGTTTGCACAGCCTGAATTGTTTTCGACTCCGCAACCGTCGCTCGGCCCTGGCGCTCATGTGGGAGGCTCCCTTGGCGGACGCATGATCCCGCAGGCGGTTCGCGCCGACGGATCGCGCACAGACGATGACACGGGCTACGCCTATTCGTTGTTTGTATCTCCCGTCGCGCTAGGTGCAGTGAAGGCTCTGGTCAAGGACCGTGTGCCCATCGTCGTGGTCACCGAGCCTTCGCTGACGAATTGGATGGAGGCGTCGGGCATCGTTGCCGCGTTGGTACGCCCCGACCGCTATGTCGCGGGGGGCGCTGCGACAGACCGCGAGCTGGAGCAATTGCTGCAGGCACGCGGCGCAGATTCCCCGATCTGTGCATGAGCGCCGGCGGCAAGGGCCCCACAAACACTTGAGCAACACTTGCGCAGCGCAACCTGCGCAAGTGTTGAGGCGGGAGTGAAGCGTAGCGTAGCAGTTGGGAAGACTAAATGATTGGTGTTGCGTCAGACCGAGCGGGTTTCCCCGCCGTCGGCGCGCAGGTTCTGCCCGGTGATGTACGAGGACTCGTCACTCGCGAGAAAGCGTACGACCCGGGCCAATTCGGCGGTACTTTGAGCGCGGCGCAAGGGGATCTTGCTGGTCCATTCGGGCGGCACTGCTGCGGGATCGTCCTTTGTAAATCCGGGGAGGACGTTGTTCATGCGGATGCCTTGCGGCCCGTACTCATCGGCATAGAGCTTGGTGAACGAACCCAGCGCGGCGCGCAGCGTTGTCGAGATAGGGAACATCCGGTTGGGTTCGAAAGCCCCGGCTGTGGAGATGTTGACGATCGCGCCACCGCCCGACGCAAGAAGGTGCGGGGTAGCGATGCGAGCCATGCGAACGACGCTCAACAAGTACAGATCCACACCGTGCAGCCAGTCGTCATCGCTGAGGTCGAGCAGCGTCCCGCGTGCGGCGTGGCCACTGTTGTTGATCACCGCGTCAATGCGACCGAACTTTTCGATTGCGAGATCAACTGTCGCGCGCAGGTCCGCGATGTTGGTGTTGGAGCCATCAACGCCAGCACCGCCCAGTGACTCGGCGAGCATGCGACCGCGGCCGGACGGAGACAGGGCCACGACACGCCAGCCGCAGGCCGCAAGCTCACGCACGCAGGCTGCACCAATGCCGGAACCTCCTGCGACAACAATGCCTACCTTTTGCTTTTCCGTGCCTTCTGGGCTATCTCCAATCTCGGCCATGCGCTGACTCCTTCAAGTGTGTGGTGCTAACTGCGGCTCCGGGAATACGCTAACGCCGGAAATGACTTTTTTCTCAACTGTTGAGATATACTTGCGGAACCAATTATACAAAAGAGACGGCGTTTTATGAAAATTTCCGATCGCATCGCAGATTCGCCCATGACCAGATTGCAGCTGCGCGTCGTCTTGGTGTCGATCGTGCTCGTCGTGCTCGATGGTTACGACTTGACACTGGCGGCATTCGCTGCGCCGTTCATTGAGCGGGGCTTTGGCGTTTCAAAGACGCAGTTGGGGATGGTGCTGTCGGGCGCCCTCATCGGGATGTTGATCGGCTCGATCGTCGTCGCACCCATTGCCGACCGAATGGGGCGCCGCCTGACGGGTGTGCTCGCGACGTGCGTGATCGGGATCGGGATGTTGATTGGCCCGTTCGCTTCAGTCGACCGTGGAATCATGCTGTTGGTCATCAGCCGCATCATCACCGGCGTCGGCATTGGTGCCCTTGTCGCTGTGGTCGGCGTGATCCTGTCTGAATACACCGCCAAGCGCGTCTATCCGCTGGTGATGGCGATCTACGCGGCCGCGATCAATATCGGCGGATTGCTCGGCGCCATGCTTGTCGGGCCGATGCTGGCCACCCATGGGTGGCAATTCGGCTGGTGGGTCGGGTTCGTCCTCAGCGTGCTGGCCGCGTTCGGGACCTACTTTTTGCTGCCGGAGTCGCTCGCCTGGTTGGCCGAGGGGCGTCGTCACGACGCGCTGCTGCAACTGAACAGGATCCTCGCGAAGATGCGGCAGCCCACGCTGACCGCGTTGCCGGAGTCTTCGAATCCCGATGTCAAGGTGACCGGAGCGTTGCGCACCATTGCCAGCGCCCCGTTGCTCTGGCAGACGGTGCTGATGATCTTGTCCTACGTTGCCTACATGGTGAGCTTCTACTTCCTGACCAACTGGGCGCCCGCCACGGTGGCCAGCATGAACCACAAGCCGTCGCTGGCTCCCCAGCTCGTTGTTGCATTCAGCTTGGGTGGGATCGCCGGGAGCCTCGTCTTCGGCTTCATCGGCAACCGCATCAACTTGCGCATCTTGACGCCCATTTTCCTGGTGATGGCCACGGCGGCCATGTCGTACTTCGGCATCGCCGGCCCGGCGATGCCCGGTGCGATGTGGACGGTGTTCATCGCGTCGTTCTTCGTCTGTGCCGGAACGGCGGGTTTTTACGGGATCGTTCCGCTCCTGTATCCAACGTTGGCCCGCTCAACGGGCTACGGGGTGGTCATCGGCATGGGTCGCTTTGGCGGCATCGCGGCGCCCATCCTTGGCGGTATGAGCTTCGATGGTGGCATGAACATGGGTACGGCCTTCACACTGTTTTCACTTCCGATGTTGATCGCAGCCCTCGGCCTTTTGGTACTGCACGTTGGGCTTAAGCGCTCGGCATCACGTGAGCGCGCAACCTTGGCTGCGAGATCTGGTGGCAAGCAGGCCGACCACAGTCAGCAAGCCTACTAACAAGAGGGCTGCCCTTCAGGTCGCCTCGAAAAGGAATACACATGTCATTCGCTGTCGCAGCTCTATCCCATGCGCCGTCTTTCGGTAACGTCGATCCAGGCGGTACCACGCTTGCTGAAATCATGGCCGGCATCCAGCAGGTTCGCGCCTTCGTTGAGCGTTTCGCCCCCGAGGTCGTCGTCGTCTTCGGGCCCGATCACTTCAATGGCCAGCTGTATTCGTCCATCGCCCCGTGGGTGATCGGTGCGCAGGCTGAGGGAATCGGCGACTACGGCACGACCGAGGGCTTCATCAATGTTGATGGCGAGACCGCGCGCCAGCTGCATGCCGCAGTGCTGAATCAGGGCATCGACATCGCGCGATCGGAGCGAATGACGGTTGATCATGGCGTCATGCAGCCCGTGGACTTCTTGTTTGGCAAGAGTCATACGCGGCCCATCGTCCCGGTGTTCGTCAACGCAATTGCCTTTCCGTTGACACCGATGAAGCGTGTGCGCGAGATGGGTGAGGCGTTTGGCAAAGCTGCGCTACAGCTTGGAAAGCGCGTGCTCTTCATCGCCTCGGGGGGCATTTCGCATTCCCCGCCAATTCCGCGTTGGGAGGGGGCTCCTCCCGAACTGAAAGCACGTTTGGTTTCCTATGCCCCCACGCGCGAAGAGCGCCGCACACGTGAACAGGCCATCGTGGATGCGATCCAGAGGATTGCGGATGGCAAGGGTTCGAGTGCCCCGCTGAACGAGGCTTGGGATACCTTGCTGCTTGACACCTTCCGATCGGGTGATTTGTCACCGGTTGATACGTGGGACAACGACCAGTTCGTCATTGATGGTGGCTCAGCTGCACATGAGATGCGCAGCTGGATAGCGGCTTATGCCGCGCTCTCAACGGCTGGTAAATACAAGCTGTCTGTCGACCGTTATTGGGCCGTCAAGAGCTGGGGCGCCGGTTTTGCCGTTCAGGCGGGATGTGCAGCATGAACCGTCTTGTGACCTTCTGGGAAGCAGTGTCCGATCTTCCGCATCGTCTGCATTACGTTGACGTCGGGCCGTGGCGCACGCGTGTGCTCGACCTCGGCGAAGGTGACAGGGTCGTAGTGCTTGCCAATGGCACCAGTGGCCACATTGAGGCCTGGACGCAGAACGTGCGTGCGCTGGTTCAGGCTGGCTACCGTGTCATCGGTTACGACTATCCAGGTCATGGGTACACAACCTTGACCGATCACGACTTGGAAATCCCCGAGTACGAGTCGCACTTGCTAGGGCTGCTGGATGTGCTCAATCTCAAGCGTGTCCATCTTGCCGGGGAGTCACTCGGGGGATGGATCGCGGTCAAGTTTGCTGCCCACCACTCTAATCGTTTGCTGAGCGTGATTCTGAGTGCGCCCGGCGGCCGCGTGGTTGGCGAGCAGAAGGTAGACAAGGCGCAATCAGTGAGCAAGCAAGCGGTCACCGAGCCGACGTTCGAGAACGTCAAAAAGCGCCTTCAGGTCGTGATCCACGACCCACAGAAGATAACGGAAGAGTTAGTGCGCGTTCGCCAAGCTATATACAGCCGGGATCCGAGCGGGGCAAACATGGCTCATATCTCGGTGTTGCGTCAGCCGGAACAGCGTTGGAACAACCGTGTCACAGATCAGGATTTCGCGGCCATCCCCGTGCCAGCGCTCTTTGTCTGGACAGACCATGAACCCACTGGCGACGCTTCAGAAGGCCGGCGCTTGGCTGCGCTTATTCCTCAAGGCGAGTTTCTGCTTGTTGAGGGCGCTGCGCACTGGCCCCAGTGGGAAGGTGCGGAGGTGTTCAATGCGGCGGCCGTCTCATTCCTCGACAAACAGCACCGCCAGAGCTAGCCAGAACATGACCACTATGACCATCCCCTCTGAAACTATCCATAGCATCGCTCGTGAGCTCTACGACGCCCGCGTTGGTGTCTATACCGTTCCTTACGTCAGCCCGCGATTGCCTGAGCGCGACCTTGACGCGGCCTATGCAATCTCGGCTGAGTTCGCCGCACTGCGCGAACGGAATCTGGGCGTGCGCAGGGTAGGTCGAAAAGTGGGACTGACCAATCCGAACGTGCAAAAGCGCGTCGGCATTAGTGAACCTGACTACGGAGTCATCCACGACGACATGGTTTTCCAGTCGGGTGCGGTGTTGCCCAAGTCGCGCTACAACCGATTGCTAATCGAAGCCGAAGTCGCATTTGTGCTCAAGAGCGATATTTTCGATGCCACGCTCGAGCGAGTGGCGGCGGCCATTGACTACGTGACACCAGCGTTCGAGGTCGTTGATTTCCGCTACGACGGCAGCGTGGGGCAGATTGTGGACACCATCGCCGACAACGCCGGATGCAGTGGCATCGTGGTAGGCGAGGAAAAGCATCCCCATGGCTCGGTAGATCTCAAAGCGGTCGAAATGGTGATTACCGGGGGCGGCAAGGAGATTACGCGCGGCGTCGGAAGCAATGTACTTGGCGACCCGATCAACGCCGTGCTCTGGCTGGCCGACACATCCATCCGCACGGGGCAGCCGTTGAGAGCTGGCGAGGTGCTGCTCTCGGGATCGATCGGCTACATCGAGCCTTGGCCAGTGGATGTCGAGTGTGTTGCCACCATTACCGGTCTCGGCCGCGTGGTCGCGAGTGTCGATTCGAAGGCATGAGTTTAGAGAGAGAGCTACACCATGAGTAACTATTGCCCCGTTGATGCAGTCACCCGCGTCGAGATTGAGCAGCTCATTTCCGAGATGCTTTACCGCCTGGATCACAACCAGGCCGATACCGCGTGGGAGCTCTATACCGAAGACGGTGTCTCAGTCGGCCCCTTGGGCACGATGAATCGCGAGCAGAGCAAGGCTTGGGGTGCCAAGCGGGTGAAGCAAGCCGACATCGTCAGCCGCCATTTCATTGGTGGAGTGCGGTTGGTCTGGGACGGCGATGAAGTGGCCGGCACCGTGCAGTATCTGACGTTCCGCGACACCAACGAGCCGCAGACACAGCCCGCTTCTGTGGGTGAGTTCCGTGAGCGGTATCGCAAGGTTGAAGGTCAGTGGCGATTCGCCCGCCGTGAGATCGTGCCAGTCTTCGGAGGCAACGCTGCTGCTGCGCATGCGGCGCGGCTCACAGAACTTGAGAGCAAGCCATGAAAACAGCAGATCTCGCGAGCGGGCCCAAGATATTGGTGCATCAGACACTGCCTTCGTTCGCCATTCCGGAATGGGCGAAGGTTGCCGGCTACCACGGCGTCATCCTCGATCTTCAACATGGCGAACTCGGTCTCGACGCCGCGTGTGGGATCCTGCGCTCGATTCCTCGCGACAACGCTTACGCTTGGGCGCGTGTCGGCTCGACTGACCCCGGCCAGATCCTGCGCCTGCTTGACAGCGGCGCGCGCGGCATCGTTGCCCCCACGATCGAGTCGCGCGAGCAGGCACAGGCCTTGGTGGCTGCGACCAAATATCTACCCATTGGTAATCGCAGCATGGGACCGTCGAGGCCAGGGCTCTACATCGGTGATTCGTATGCCGAAGCAGGCAACCTCGCCGTCTCGACCATTGCCCAGATCGAGACCCGGATCGGCGTCGAACGCGCGGAGGAAATCATCTCCACTCCGGGGCTGGACTCGATCTACATCGGTCCTGCCGATCTTGCCGTTTCCTATGGCCTGCCGGGGCGTGGTGACTGGGACGACGGGCCTGTTCGCGACGCGATCGTCCACTTGCGCGAACTCACCCAGGCCCATGGCGTGACCCTCGGGATCTATTCAGGCAAATCTGCATACACCGCGGCGTTGTTGGCCGATGGACTGGTTGACTATGTCGCATTCGGTATCGACCTCGTTTTGTTGAATCGCGCGTTCGGCGACAACATCAACGAAGTCAAGACCGCTCTATCTACAAGGAATCGCCCATGAGCAAAACCGCGGACGTTCTCATCATCGGTGCGGGGCCTGTTGGCCTCATGCTAGCCAACCTGCTTGGACAGCAGGGAGTTAATGTTCTTCTCGTCGAGAAGAGCGAGACCCTGATCGACTACCCGCGCGCAGTGGGCATCGACGACGAAGCCCTGCGGGCGATGCAGACTGCTGGCCTTGTGGATGAGGTGTTGCCTCACACCATCCCCGATCAGAAGATCTATATGGTCAACGGCGATCGACAGATCCTTTCTGAAGTCAACCCGACAACTCGCGAGTTTGGGTGGCCCCGCCGCAACGGATTTGTACAGCCGCTGGTGGATAGGGTGCTGCTTGACGGGCTCAAGCGTTTTCCGAACACAGCGGTGCGGTTCAGTACCGAGGTCGTCGATTTGCTCGAAGATGGCGAGGGGGTGGTGGCCACGACTGAGCGTGGCGAGAAGCTGCGCGCACGCTACGTAGTCGCAGCAGAAGGCGGTTCCTCGCGCACTCGCACGCAACTGGGTATTTCGTTCGACGGCGAAACTCGACCATCCGCTGGCATCGTCATTGACGTTGCCAACGACCCCATTGGAACGCCACACGCCGTGTTCGGCGGCGACCCGAAACGCAGCTATGCCAGCATCGCACTGCCGCATGGGATCCGTCGTTGGGAATTCACGCTGTTCGAAAGCGAAGATCCTTCGGTGGTGGAAAACGATGACTATATCCACGCGCTGCTGGCACCGCATGTGCCTGACCCAACCAAGCTGGAGATCATTCGTCGTCGGGTCTATCGGCACCACGCGCGTGTGGCCGGACAGTTCAAGGTTGGCTCCATCTTCCTCGCGGGCGATGCCGCGCACGTGATGCCGGTGGTCGGTGGACAGGGATGGAACTCCGGCATCCGCGACGCATTCAATCTGGGCTGGAAGCTTGGTGCGGTGATCAATGGCGCATGCGGCGATGCTCTGCTCGAAACGTACGAGATGGAGCGAATGGGGCACGTCAAGCAGATGGTCGCCGTCTCACTTGGCATGGCCAAGGAAATGACGGATCACGACCCCGAGAAAGCTGCGGAACGAGACCGCATCGCTGCCAACCGCACACCCGAGGAACGCGAAGCACAGAAGCGGCAGGCCTTCAAGCCTCAACCCAAGTTCGACAAAGGTGTGGTGGTACACAGGCCGCTGCCGAGCTTCAAGACGCTGCCGGCGCGCGATGTGCCCCGCATGGCTGGTGCCATCTTCCCGCAGCCACGAGTGACCAACGCTGAAGGCGTCGAAATGCTGCTCGACGACGCCACCGGTCAGGGTTGGCGCGTCCTGATGTGGAACAACAATCCGATGGCTTTTATTTCGGCCGAACGTTGCGCTGCGCTAGCGCATCTGCGCGTACGACTTGTTCAGGTGGTGCCTAAAGCACAACTGCCGTGGGCGCGTCGTCACGCCCCTGCGGGAGTTACGGTGATCGGTGACTTGGGTGGAGAGCCCAGCTTGCAAGCGTGGTTTGACGCCAGGCCGGTCGGTGCGGTTGTCGTTCGTCCCGACCATGTGGTTGCCGCCGAATGCTTGGCACAGGAGCTAGACGATGTGCTGGCACGTGTATTAGACGCTGCGCATTTCTGTCTGCCGCAACAGTAATGTCGCTATAGGTCGTGCCAGACGTGGAAAATTGATCGGTTTATCAGGCACGTCGCGCGACTGCTTTCGGGCAATCCGCTTTTCGTATTGCAGTCCACTCTTATAACTACGCATTGGAGACGCATGTGAATTCGAAGTCACCCAACGCCGTGCTGCGCCGGAGCGCAGCATTGGCTTCCCTCGCCGCCCTGCTCTTTGGCGCGTCGACCGCGCACGCGCAGAGTTCGGTCTCACTCTATGGCATTCTTTCCACGGGGGTGGGCTGGGTGAGTAACGTGGGCGGGCACTCGGCCGTCGAGATGATTTCAGGCACCATGCAGAATAACCGTTGGGGCTTGCGCGGCGTTGAAGACCTGGGAGGCGGCCTCAATGCTCTCTTCGTGCTCGAAAACGGCTTTGACATTACCAACGGCAAATTCCAGCAGGGCGGGCGCATGTTCGGACGCCAGGCCTTCGTCGGTCTTAGCGACAGGTCGTGGGGTACGGTGACGTTCGGTCGCCAGTACGACATCCCCTTCGATTATCTCGACCGTTTCGAAGCGCCTGTTGCTTCGCTGGGCCTTGCCGCGCATATCGGCGACAACGACAATCTGTTCGGTTCTTATCGCTATAACAACTCGATCAAGTACCAGTCACCGACGGTCGATGGCGTGCGTGGGTCGATCATGTACGCGATGAGCAACGCGCCCGGCCAGTGGGCGCTGAATCGCTCGGTGAGCGCGGGCGTTTCCTACGATAACGGGCCGCTCAAGCTCGCGGTAGTCGGATTGAATACGAATAATCCGGGCCCAACGCAGAACCCGAACGGCGCGGTCACCGATGATTACATCGGGCCGCCGTTCCTGCTGTTCCATACCAGCCCGATCCACCCGAACGTCGGCGTGAGCCGTCAGCGCGAGTTCGGCGGCGCCGCGCAGTATGCCTTTAGCCAGCTGCGCCTGACCGGCATGGTCACGGACGTGCGGTACGACTATCTCGACCAGACGTCGCTGCATCTCGATAACTTTGACGTCAACGCGACTTACGATCTCACGCCGTTTATCGTCCTGGGCGCGGCCTATGTCTACACGAAGGGGCAATACGGTGGTGGAATCGACGCCGCCCCGCACTGGAACATGGGGCAGATCAGCGTGGACTATCTGTTGTCGAAGCGTACCAACGTCTACGTTTTTGCCAACTATCAGCGTGCCACCAACGCGAAAGCCGTTACCTACCTGCTAGCACCCTCGAGCAATGGGGAGCAGACGGCGATCGTGGCTGGCATTCGTCACCTGTTCTAAAGCGCGCACTTAAGTCGCATCGCGCCTGACTTCACCCGCTTGAAAAACGACGCCTTCGCAACGTGCCGGAACCGGCGAGACGGCGGCGTCGAAGCGGTGAAATTCGTACAACGCGAATACAGTCGAAATCTAGTCGGGATAGTCATGAGCAGCCAACTACTGACGGGCGTGCGCGTGCTCGATCTGACCAACGTGCTGGCCGGCCCGTTCGCGGGCTATCAGCTCGCGTTGCTCGGCGCCGACGCCGCGCTGAACCGGCGCGGCATGGGCACCTCCTCTCTCGCGCAGAACGCCGGCAAGCGCTCGCTCTCGCTGAACCTGAAAAGCGAGGACGGCGACGCGATTTTCCGGCGTCTCGTGGCGAGCGCGGACGTCGTGCTCGATAATTTTCGGCCCGGCGCGATGGACCGGCTCGGTCTCGGTTATGAGGCGCTGCGCGAAGTGCGCGACGACCTCGTCTACTGCGCGATCTGCGGCTTCGGGCAAAGCGGCCCACTCGCGGCGGCGCCCGCCTACGACCAGATCATCCAGGGGTGCTCCGGCGTGGTGAGCGTGACCGGCGACGCGCATTCCGCCCCCTGCGCGTGGGCTATCCGGTGTGCGACACGATCGGCGGCATCACCGCCGCGCTCGCCATCTCGAACGCGCTCGTGCGGCGCCAGGTCGACGGCACGGGCGGGTTTATCGACGTGTCGATGCTGGACTCGGCCATCGTCACGATCGGCTGGATCGTGTCGAACCAGCTGATCGCCAGGCGCAGCCCGACGCCGATGGGCAACGACAACTTCACCGCGAGTCCGTCTGGCACCTTCAGGACCCGCGAAGGACTATTTAACATTGCCGCGAACAAGCAGGAGCAGTTCGAAGCACTGTGCGGGCTGCTCGGCGCACCGGAACTGGTTTCCGACCCGCGCTTCGCAGCGCGAGGCGCGCAGGCTGAACCGCGCGGCGCTCACGGAAGCGCTCGAACGACATCTCGCCGCGCACGACGCGCCCACGTGGGAAACGCCCCTGAGCCAGGCCGGCGTACCTGCCGGACAGGTGCTGGACGTGTCCCAGGCGCTCGCACAGCCGCAGGTGGCGCACCGCGAACTGACGATGACTCTGCTGATCGACGATCCGGAGCGCGACAGCATCACGGTCACGCGCAGCGGGTTTCAGGTCGACGGCGCGCCACAGTCGGTCGCGCACGGGCCGCCGACGCTCGGGCAGCACAACGACGAGATCCTGCTTGACGCCGGGTTCACGATGAATGAGATCGCTGCGTGGCGCGCGAACGGAACGATCGGGGCACAACGACATGCACGTGCCGCATGAGAAAGCCTTCGACTTGCTCGCGCAGGTCAAGGCAGGACGGACCACGCGCGTCACCGACAACCGGCCAGGGCAAGGCGGCCGGATCAAGGGGCCGCTGCCGCCCGCGTCCGGCTACGCGTATGCCGGCAAGGATAAAACACTGCCCGCCCCTGGCATCCGCCCTACCGGTTTCGGCGTGCCGTTGCGCGCTGACCGCTTTCGAAACGCCTGCTCTCGGAAATCATGAAATTGTTGATATCGTTTATTGATCGCCTGCCTATCGCCCGAAAGCTTCTCCTGCTGGGGATCCTGATTCTGCCCACCATAGGCGTGCCAACGTACCTCCAGCTCAAGTCATCGTTGAACGCCGTGAGCGCTGCCAGCACCGAACAGGCAGGCCTCGAGTCCGCACGCGCGCTCCTGTCGTTGATTCAGCTGACGCTGCAGCACCGGGCGCAAGCCGCCACGCTGCTAGGCGGCAACAACACCGTCGCCGCGAGTCGCGAAGCGACGCGGGCAGCGGTGGGCCAGGCCATCGCCCGCATCGACCAGGATCTGAAAGCACGAACGCGCCGTCCCGACATGATGCGCACCTGGGAAAGCGCGGTCGCGAACTGGCGTGAGATTGCAGCGGCAGTCGACGCGCGCAAGCTCAGCGACAAGGAATCCACCGTGCGCCACACGGAGATCATCGAACAATACCTCTCCATTCTCGATCTCCTGCTCGACGACACCGGCCTCGCGCTCGATTCCGAGGTGGGGATGCACTATCTCGTGCGGGCGGCGCTCGTGAGCTTGCCGAAGGCCACCGCAACGCTGAGCCTCACGCGGTCCCGGGGCGCCGGAATACTGGCCAGAGGAGAAGCGAGCCCGACGGAACGGGCCATGCTCGCCTCGCTGGCCAACGCTGCATCGGATCAGGCCGACGATCTGGGAAAGGCTTTCGACAAGGCCTTTCACGCGGAGCCCGAACTCAGTGCCGCGCTCGCGGACGAGCTCGATCGCGCCAATACGTCGATTCGCGCGGCCCTTGATCTGGCGACCCGAGAGATCGTCAGTGCCGACGCGATCCACTACGCGGCAATCGACTACATCAAAACCTTCACGGGCGCGTTGGACCCGCTCTTTGCGCTCGAAGCCCGCGCGCTCGACAGCCTTAAGGCACAACTCGACCTCCGCTCGAACCGCGTGCATCGCGCGATGCTGGTCCAGGTCGGACTGCTCGGCATGATGCTCCTCATCGCGATCGTCTTGTCCAGTATTGTGGTACGCCGCATCACGGGGCCGCTCCGTAGTGCGCTGGCCCTGGCGAATCGCGTGGCCGACGGGGATCTCACGAGTCATATCGAAGTGGCCACCACGGACGAAACCGGCCAGCTAATGCAGGCGCTGAAAGCGATGAACAGCAGCCTGGCCAGCATGGTTGCCCGGATTCGCACGGGAGCGGAAACCATTTCCACGGGTTCGGCGCAGATTGCTGCCGGCAACACGGACCTCAGTTCGCGAACGGAAGAACAAGCTGCGTCACTTGAAGAAAGCGCGGCGAACATGATACAGCTGACGTCGACGGTTCGTCACAACACCGAAAGCGCGAGACAGGGCAACACGCTCGCGGCCCACGCATCCGAAATCGCTGCGCGCGGCGGCGAGGTGGTGGGGCGCGTGGTTCACACGATGCGCGATATTTCGAACAGCTCGACGAAAGTCGCCAACATTACCGCCACGATCGAATCCATCGCATTCCAGACCAATATTCTCGCACTCAACGCGGCCGTGGAGGCCGCACGGGCCGGCGAACAGGGGCGCGGCTTCGCGGTGGTCGCGAGCGAAGTGCGCAACCTGGCGCAGCGCGCGGCCACGGCCGCGAAGGAGATCAAGGACCTCATCAACGAGTCGGTGGATCACGTGACCGCCGGCACCGAACACGTGGACGAGGCCGGCCGGACGATCAACGAAGTGGTGTCCGCCGTGCGCCGCGTGGCGGATCTGATGGGCGAGATCGCCGCCGCCTCGGACGAACAGCACAAGGGCATCGAGCAAGTAAATTCGGCGGTGGTCCAAATGGACCAGGTCACGCAGCAAAACGCGGCGCTCGTCGAGCAGGCCACGGCGGCCGCCCAGTCGATGAGCGAACAGGCCGTGCTTCTCAAGCGCGCGGTGGATGTGTTCAAGGTGTCGGACGGATTGTTGATAGGCGCATAAAACTGACCCACTTCCGCTAGAAAGTGGGTCAGTTTCCGGCGCAAATCAACAATATCAGCGACTCATGTGGGCCGTCCGCAATGTGATGCGCGTGTGAGGCTTGATCGTTATGACGATGCAGGCATCCGCCATTTCGATGCGTCACTCGGCGGCCTTGGCGGCTGTCCTTTCGCGCCAGGCGCGAGCGGCAATATCTGCAACGAAGATCTCGTCCATATGCTCGATGCAATGGGATCCGCAACCGGCGTCGAATTGGAGCGTCTCATCGCCTGCGCTCGGCGCATGCCCGGCCTCGTTGGTCACGGCGTACCGGTGCAGGTGCAGCACGCGGGTGCGTGGGACCACCGCTTTCCGCCGCCCGCGGATCTGGAGGCGACGCGTGAACGCGCGCTCGCGCGCGAGTTGTCGGGTGACGCTTATCGTGCGATGCGCCCCGTAGTGGAGCGTTGGTCAACGCAGCAACCGGGGGCGACGACGCGAGCGCCCAACCTTTACGAAAATAATCCCGTGCGACCCGGCCGCTAGTCGGAGTGTAGGTCGTACGGCATTTGCACTTTTAATGTCTGAGACTATCCATCGGCGCCATGCCGCGCTGAATAAGCTTTTCAACGCGGAACCGCTGGCGCATCGTGAATTTCAGCAAACTCTGCTGCGATACAGGCCTTTCCCGCTCAAGTTTCCGGATTTTCCGCAGTGACGAGCGATTGCGCCGGAAACGTCGCGCTTGCCTGCCGATGCGACCTGGCGGTTATCCATACCAGGACGCCGCCTGCAGCAAACAAGGCCCCAAGTCCGATGAGGCCCGTGTCGAGCCGTCCGGTTGCTGCCTTGATGAGGCCAAGAGCGTAAGGCGCAGCAAAACCCCCGAGTTGTCCCAGGCTACTGACCAAGGCGATCTTTCCGGCAAGAGCTTTAGTGTTCAATTCCTTGAACGGAACGGCCCAGAAAAGCGGCATGCTGCCATACATGAAGGCGATGGCAACGGTCAGTTGCAGGATGACGAGCCAAAATGCCTGCACGTGCAGCGTGAGCGATGCCAGCGCGAGGCCGCCGAAGACAGTGCACGCTAGCAGGTGCCAGCGACGTTCCTGGCGGCGATCGGAGCTGCCCGAGATGATCGCGATGCCGATGCTACCGATCGCGTAGGGGACGGCGCTCCACATGCCGATCATGAAGGGATCGCGTATGCCGAAATCCTTCAAGATTGTCGGCAGCCAGAATCCAAAACCGAAATTGCCGCTATTCAACGTGAAGTAAGCAATCGCCAGGATATAGACATACGGGTCGCCGAACAGATCCCGGAACCGGATCTTCTCGGGCTTGCGGCTTACCTCGGGGCGCAGCAGTTCCTTGAGTTCCACCTTTTGCCCGGCATCGAGCCACCTGGCCTTGTCGATCGAGTCGTCGAGATAAAATATGGCGACGATGCCAAGAATGATGGAGGGAATCCCTTCCATCATGAACATCCATTGCCACCCGCGCAATCCGTATGCACCGTCGAGATAATGCATAATGGTCCCGGACATCATTCCGCCAACGATTCCGGAAAAAGCCGAGGTAACGAAAAACCATGAAATCACGCGGGCCCGATAACTTTCCGGGAACCAGCAGGAGAGGTAAAACACCAGTCCGGGGAAGAAGCCCGCTTCACAGGCGCCGAGCAGGAATCGCATGATGTAAAAATGCTCGGGTGTCCGAATCAGCATGGTCAGCGACGATGTCACTCCCCAGCAGATCATGATCCTTGAAAATGTTTCGCGCGCGCCAATTTTCTCAAGGTAGATATTGCTCGGGACTTCAAACAGCACGTAGCCAATAAAAAAGATCCCCGCGCCAAGTCCGTAAACGGCGTCCCCGAATCCAAGGTCTTGCTTGATCTGCAGTTGCGCGAAACCGATGTTGACGCGGTCGATGAACGCCATCAGCCAGCAAAGCAACAGAAAGGGAATGATCCGCAGCGTGACCAACCTTAGTAGCGGCGTGGGGCGCTCTAGTGGGGCGCTGGGTGTTGTTGGTGTATTCAACGTTGGCTCCTTGTGGGGCGAGGGGATGGTGATGCAAATATCCGATAAAGAGACTATTTGCCGCATTGGGACGAACCCGCCATCAAGAGACGATCGCACGCGTCTGCCGAGTGGCTTCACTCTGGTTTCGAACGGACCTTCGTAGACGGCGAGCCTATGAGGATGGCGTACGCCGAGATTCCGGGAGCCAAGGCGTGAGCCCAATGCACTCAGTCCGATAGGCGCCCTGAATGAAGGTATAGGAGCTTCCAGCCGGTCTCGCGTTTGATCCAAACCTGCGTGACGAGAGCACGGATGTTTATCTCCGAGCCGTCACTGCGGCGCTGCAACCATTGTTCAAGCTGGCCCGTCGTGATGACTAGCTCGGGGAGGAACCGGTACGCGAGAGACTGGGCACGCACGATTTTATGTGTCTTGACCTTGTCGCTGAGGAACGTGAGATATTCCGGCTTGTCGTGAACGTAGCCGGACGAATGGACGAAGGTCAGATCGTCATCCAGTAATGAGGCGAGCGTGAGCAGGTCTTCTGACACGGTAGCGTCGCAGCGCTGTTGCTCGAGCGCATCGACGGCGGATTTCACGGACGCGTGGTTCATGTAGATTCTCCTGGAAACGCGGCATGCGAGCTGATTGTCGGCAGGGCAGCTATCGGCCTTGAGGCTTGATCACTCTGGGAACGGCAGATCAATCTGCGAAGCTGTGCGAGTCTCAAACACGTTCAATGTCATTGCGACCAACGTGTAGTACCCAAGCAATCCCGTCAGATTGATGATGACGACATGGCCGAATCGATTCAGCGCTTGCGCGTACGTCTCGTTCGAGACGCGACGGGTCTCATTCAACTGCGTGGCGAAGTCGTAGATCAGGCGATCATCCTGGTCGTCAAACGTTGGCGTTTCGTTGCATCGAATTGACTCGGCAACCTCGGCAGGAAGTCCGGCTTTCAAGGCGATGGGATGGTGAATGTGCCACTCTGCCTGCGAGCGCCAATGCGCCGCCGTCACGAGAATCGCCAGCTCGGACAGACGCAGCGGTAACCCTGTGTCATAGCGGCAAAACGCGCCCAGCCGTTGCGCGCGTTGAGCGAATTCCGGACTATGGATCCAGCTTAAGAACGGGCCGTCCAAATTGCCGCGCGGGCCGCTCAGGATCTCGTCCAGCACGGCCACCTGTTCACTTGTCGCAATCGATCGGTCAAAAGCGGGAAGACGATTTGTTTCTTTCATAGCTATTCTGTCAAGAATGCACTATCCGTCGCTCTTGATGGACCGTCGGGTGCAAACACCATCCGAAGTCCGTAGGGCGAATCGTTCAATGTGCTGGATGTGCGAGCCGCTTGAACATCTCGCGGTCGCACACTGTTTATGATGAAAAGGTGCCAAGTTCTGTTCACATTCTCACGAGGGGTCCAAAGGCGCAGGCAAGCGAAGTAAGGGCGAGGTAGTTTCCCGCAAGCTTGTCGTAACGAGTGGCAACGCGACGAAAATGTTTGATGCGATTGAAGAAGCGTTCGACGATGTTCCGAGTTCGATACAGCACGCGGCTGTACCGACGCCTGGTCTTTCGGTTCGAGCGCGGATGGTGTTCACGAAGGCAGCGGCGCCGACCGGGTGGTGAGATAGCTCCATGACTCATCCAAAGATTGTTGGCTTCTTCGGCCAATAGGTGTGCGTGGCCGCGCTGTCTCGGTGGTTCAACGCTGTCTGCGCGGCGGCCGGGTCGGTTAAGCGGTGGCGGTTTGCAGTGCGGGGAATGCGTGCTCGAGCAAGCTGTACAAAGAAGCGGTGTCGTGTGCAATGCCATAGACGTAGCGGTCTGGGCGGATCAGCACCGCTGCGGCGCCCGTTGACGCTAACCACGTATTCACCGCGTCTGCATCGCAGACGATCTGGACGCCCGCCCGCTCAGCGCGCTCCGCAATGTCATCACATCCGGCGAGCAGCTCAGGCACCGCGACGAGCGCAAACCGATAGCCGACGACGTCATCCATCAGACGTCCGTCTGCCAGGCGCGGTTGGGGCGCGACCTGGCCCACCACGGCCGACGAGGATGCGTGGAGGTAGGCTCCGGGGCCGAGCTTCGGTTGCGGAGTGACGAAATGGCGAATCGCAGCGCTCATTTCGATGTCCTGGCTGGTCGCAGCCTCCGGATGGGTCGCCTGAATGACCGAACCAAGTCGCACCGCGGTTTCGATAAACTCGCGCACATGAGGCGAACGCTCTGATTCGTACGTATCGAGCAGCGTATCCGGCGAAGTGCCGCGAATGACGGCCGCGAGCTTCCAGGCAAGATTCGACGCATCGCGAATGCCGGCGGCCATCCCCTGGCCCATGAAGGGCGGTGTCTGATGCGCGGCATCGCCAGCCAGCAGCAATCGTCCGCGGCGCCAGCCGTTCGCCACGACCGAGTGGAAGGTATAAATCGCGGACCGCTCAAGTCGGGCATCGGCCGGGGAAATCCAGCGCGCGAGCTTATCCCACAGCCATTCGGGGGACGCAAGTTGCATCGCATCATCGCCCGGCATGACCATGATTTCCCAGCGGCGGCGATTTCCCGGACCACGGGTATAGGTCGTCGGGCGCACCGGGTCGCAATACTGAATGGAGAAATCACCGAGGTCGGGGCGCGGGGTGTCGAGCAAGACATCGACGACAACCCAGCGTTCATGCGATTTGAGATCGGTGAGTTCGGTGCCCATGAATCGTCGCGCAATCGAGCGCGCGCCATCGCATCCGACCACATAGCGAGCCGTCGCACGGCCAAGCTTGCCGCAGCTGGTGTCCTCGAAGCGGAGCTGGACGCCATCGCTGGTTTCGTCAAGCGCAAACACTTCGTGACGCAGCCGTACGTCGATGTTTGCCTGACCCGCCAGGCGATCGCGCAACGCGTTTTCGAGGTCGGGTTGATGAAATTTGTAACTGGCGCACCAGCCGTGCGGGCCAATGCACGTGGGGCGTGACCAGTCGATAAGGAGTTGGCCGGCGGCGTTCACGAATTTCATGCCGGGGCCGACAAACAATTTGGGAAGCAGCGTGTCGGCAAGCCCTATGCTCTGAAACACCCGCATGCATTCGCCGTCAAAATGCACCGCGCGGGGCAGCGCAAAAATGTCCTTATCTCGCTCCAGCACGAGTACCCGCAAGCCTTCGATCGCCAGTAAGTTGGCCAGCGTCGCACCAGTCGGGCCGAGGCCGATGATCGCGACATCGTAGCCGCATGCGTGCATCGAAATGGTTTTATCTGACATGTCTACATCCACTTCATGAGGCGCCGGAGGCGCGGGTGGGCTTCCGGCAACGGTCTTTATGCTTCGTCGGCGATCGGATTGGAGAGCACGCCAATCCGGTCGACTTCCACTTCGACCTGGTCGCCAGGCTTCATGAAGAGGGGCGGATTGCGCTTTGCCCCGACGCCGCCGGGCGTGCCGGTGACGATGACGTCGCCCGGCGCGAGCGGCGTGAAGGTCGACAGATAGGCAATCTGTTTGGCGATGCCGTGAATCAGCATCTGCGTGGTCGCGCGTTGCACTTCCTGCCCGTTCAGACGCGTGACGAGCATCATGAGGGCGTTCGGCTCGATTTCGTCGCTCGTCACCATCCACGGCCCGAAGGCGCCCGTGCGATAGAAGTTCTTGCCGGGTCCCCACTGGGTGGTGTGACGCTGCCAGTCGCGCACCGAGCCATCGTTGTAGCAGGCATACCCGGCGATGTGATTCCAGGCGTCGGCTTCAGCGATGCGCCGCCCACCCCGCCCGATGATCACGGCGATCTCACCCTCGTAGTCGAATTGCTGAGACTCGGGCGGACGCAGCATCGGCTGTCCATGGCCCACTTGCGAAGCTGGAAGCCGCATGAAGATGACCGGCTGCTCGGTGGTTTCCCGATTGGTTTCCTTGACATGCTCAGCATAGTTGAGCCCGACGCAGAAGATCTGCTCGGGGTTGGGAATCACCGGCAGCAGCGTCACTTCCGACAGCGGGTAGTCGCCCTGATCACCCTGAGCCGCTTGGGCGGCCTCACCCAGCGCGTTGGCGGCAATCAGTGCCTTCAGGTCGGCGTAACGGCCGTTCAGCCGCTTGCCGAGGTCAATCACGCTGTCGCCGCGAGCGACGCCGAAGGAGGGGCCTTGATGGGTCGAAAAGCTGACGAGTTTCATTGACGATCCAAGAAGATAAAAATCCGGTTAGACCAGCGCTGGCAACGTCAATAAAGTCGTAAACTTATCGTATTTTGATAATGAACTATGTTCAACTGTGGGCGCAACGTGTTTTTCGTTAGGGTTTATCACTACCGGAGACGAGCATGGACGGTATGAAGAAAGCGCGAGCGGGCTGTCGTTAAGCCATATGGGCTTCTACGTGAGCGATATGGCACGGGTGGAAGACTTCTATTCGCGGGTGCTGGAGTTCACCGTGACCGATCGCGGGACGCTGCAGACGCCGCACGGCGAAGTGCGGCTGGTGTTCCTAAGTCGCGATCCCGCGGTGCATCACCAAATCGTGCTCGCAAGCGGTCGACCGGAGCACCTGGCATTCAATCCGATAAATCAGATTTCACTCGAAGCGGACAGCCTCGACACGCGCAGGCAGTTTCACGCGCGCTTCGTCTCGGAAGGTCTGGAAGAGATCAATCCCGTCACACATGGCGACGCAATTTCGATTTATGCGCGCGACCCCGAGGGCAACCGGCTGGAGCTCTTCATCGATACGCCTTGGTACGTCGACCAGCCGATGCGGGTGCCAGTGGACTTCGACTTGCCTGACGCACAACTGATGGCGGCTGTTGAGCGCCACGCGAGCGGGCTGCCGGGATTCAGGCCGCGAAGCAATTGGCAAGCCGAGATGGCTGTGCACATGGGCTTTGCATAATCGAGTTGCTTGCTCGGTTGGCGGTCTACCGGGCAAGCACAAATCGCCGGCCGTGAAAGACAGGCTGTCGGGCGCGCCCGAGCGTTTGCCGTGAACCGGGAAGCCCGGCGGGAAAGCGCGCGAGTGGCATAATCCGCTCACATAGAAGGAGCTCAGCGCGCAGATGTCGAGCATCACCCGGCTTTTATCCATACTCGATCTGTTTTCGGAGGCCAAGCCATTCTTGTCCGCCGAAGATGTCGCTGCTGAACTGGAGTGTTCGGCGCCAACGGCTTATCGCTACGTGCGTGAACTCGTGGATGCGGGTTTGCTCGTCCGGTTCACGGGCGGAGAGTACGGGCTCGGCCCTCGCATAATCAGGCTGGATTACCGCCTGCGTGCTTCGGATCCGCTGCTGGCAATCGGCCAGCCGATCATGCACGAGTTAAGCGAGCATTCCGGCTTCGATGTGGTGATGTCGCGCTGGTACGGAAACGAGCTTGTTGACACACATCGGGAGACGTACAACGCGGCGCTTGATCTTCGATACGGCCGCGGCCGACCAAGACCTCTGTTTCTCGGCGCCGCTCCGAAGGCGATACTTTCGACCTTCCCGAAGGCCAAGCTCGCGATCCTGTTCGAACAATATCCCGAGGACATTGCACAGAGCGGCCTCGGGACGACGCTTGAAGAGTTTCGGGCTTCGCTGCTCAAAATCCGACGGGCGGGTTTTTATCTCTCAAGAGACGAACTGGAACACGGGGTTTCGGCACTCGCGTCGCCGCTATTCACCGACGACTCCAGTGAAGCGGTCGGATCGCTTGCGTTGATCATCCCGACTCAACGACTCGAGTTCGCTAATCTCGAGCGTCTCGTTGAATCGCTGCGGGAGGCCGCGGCGCGAACTTCACAACGCACGCGGGCGGCCATTGAAAGCCGTGGAACTGCAACAGCTTCGCTGTCGCACACCGTGTCGCCAACCAGGCGTTCGACATAATCCACGGCCATATGCGCCCATGATCGTCCGTCCAACTTTCGAAGGGCCGCTTCAAGACCGACCTGAGACGGCCACCGGGCATTCGTGAACGGCAGGAACGGGTCGCTAAGAGGCATCCGGATTTCCCAGGAGCAGCCATTCGCTGTGGCGTCGCATTCGCACTGACATCGACGCGGTGGCGAAGGTCTGTGAGAGTATGAGTCGCGTGTGGCCGAAAAGAATGTCAGCAAAAGCGGGATGGTATGGGGATGGGCAAAAGCGCGTTGGCCAGGTGTCCTAGTTGCCTGCCGCACCGAGCATCGACTGCCGGCACCCGGCAGTGCCGCACCGGCACGCGTACTGTTCCCTGACTTCGTCATTGAGTTCGCCGTCGATGACCAGCGCGTAGTCGATGAACAGCTCATGGCCGGGCGCGATGTCGGTTAGCGCATGAATGAACACGCGATCGCCCGTCTCGATTGCCTCGCAGTTCGGGGCACATGCGTGGTTCAGGAAGCGGGCGCTGTTTCCACCGCGGCTGCCGTCAATCACGCGCCCGTCGGACAGGCCAAACACAAACGTGTGGCCGGCCTCGGACCGCTGACTCCCGGCGGCGCGCTGCCAGCTGGTCACTTCACCCTTGTACTCGATGGCCGCTCGCCGGGGGCGATCGGCTGCAGCGCAAAGAGCCCCTTGCCATGTACGGACGAGGGTCGTGCTGTGATGCGTTTCAGTCGCATTGTGTGTCGTTTCCCGCCAGCCGGGTGTGTCCGGGATCGTGATTCCGGTTCTGCTGCGAAGCATACCGCTGCCATCGTCCGTATTCAACAAGGCGTGCCGGTTCTCATGCAACTAACCGTCTGGCGTTCTAGCGAACCGACCCGGCTTCGCCAAAATTCAGTCAGGCAGGGAAGCGGGGTGCCTGGTAGCGCCCAAAAGGAGGGCATTCTGAAAGTGTGTCTTGCTTCCGAAACGCTGGTTGGGAAGCCATGCTGAATACCTTCGTCACGAAGATCTCCAGTGAGCAGGAAGTGGCGAATTTGGTACGCCGCAAAAGCCAAATAGCGCATGACGTCCAGCATCGCTGCAACTTGACGCGAGGAGGGCGGCAGTTGCGGCAGTCGCCGCTGTAATCGGAGGGCCGCGCGCTAGCCGTTAAGAAAATCAGGTCGAAAACCCGATTGCGCATGCCTGTGACAGTCGATTGTTGCCGCCGAAACGGGCCCGGCGCGTAATCGTGCACCCGTTCATCCATGTTACCGGTCGCTCGTCAAGCCCTGGGCGCGCGCGAGATCCGAAGTCGCTCCTGCATTCCGTGAAAGAGATACGGGTGCAATCGTCCGCGCCGCATTGGACAACAGTGGGCGACGACACCTCGATGGCACGGACGTACCGGTTGCGGGATAGCATTTCAATTCGATGTAGATGCACTACGAGACGAAGCGGAATCGGCCGCAAGTATTGATGGCCCGAATCGGCGCGTAGTCATTCGCCGCTAGCCACCTCGTCAGCGATGCTACTCAAATGCGCCGTGCGAACCTGTTCCCAAGTTGTCCATTATGAACGGAAACATAGATCATGGCGGCGAGCGGACGATGCGGCGATGCAGGCTGCGCGTTCGCGTGGTTGCAGCTCGACATCCGCTTCGCGATCGGTTCTGCAGTGTGTCGCTATCGTTCGCTCCATGGACGGTGCGGCGCCTGACAGGCATGTCGGGTGCTGAAGGGTGGCGTCTCACGCGTCTACCGATGGGAGCGGACCTATGAAGGCTAATATCATTGCCCTGCTGAACGAGTTGATCGAAACGTCGAAAGACGGCGAGCGCGGATTTATGAAAGCTGCCGAGGAGGTACGGCACGCGAGCTTGAACGATGCATTGCTCGAAAGTGCCGAACTCTGCTCGCGTGACGCGCGCGAACTGCAGGACCTCGTGTCAGAGCTTGGCGGCAGGCCTAAAAGTGACGGCAGCGTCGCCGGTGTGTTGCATCGCGGATGGCTCGGTTTGAAGTCCGCAGTCGGCGGCCGCACCGATCACGCGATCCTTGACGATTGCGAAAAGGACGAAGATGCCGCAGAGAAGCGGTTTCACGATGCACTTGAGCAGGATCTGCCTGCTGATGTGAATGCTGTGGTCGAGCGGCTTTATCAGGGCGTGGCACAGGATCACGATCGCATTCGCGCGGTGCGCGACCAACATGCGCCCGTCAAAGCCTGAATGCGGCTGCCCAAGTGGGGATGCGATCTCCGTTCTGATGATTTCGGGCAGTTCGTGCTTCTCATGCGTGCCGAGGCAGGCATCTGGCCCGCCCTATGCGGTGAAACGCTGTCTGAATGGTCAGGGAAACGTCAACCACCTCGATTACGCACAGATGGTAAAAACTCCCAGCCATTGTCGGATGGCGAGCCGTTGCCGGGAAGCATACCGGTTATCCGAATCCCGTGAAGAACCGCCGACGTCCAACTGAGGAAAATCATCGGGCACACATGCTGCGTGAGTCAAACCGGTTTATCTTCAGCGCAGGCGTGCTCCTGGGTCACCAGCATGGTCTCGCCCTTCGCAAAATAATGCCGCGTTCAGTCACGACACCCGATCCGGATCCAACAGCTGCCAGAGGCGGTAACGTGCTATCGCCACGAGAACCCATCATGATACGCGCCACTACTCGCACGTTTGGCGTTCGCTGTCGTCCTGGACGGTTGCAGGTCATCACACTATGGCAGGTCATCGGTCAGTACGCGTCGCACGTGAAGCGCTGTCGCGCGGTGGCGAATAGCGGCGCGATCTACGAAGAAATGACGGTAATCCTCACGTGGGTCCCGGACGACGCGCTGGTCGCCATGGCAAACCGTCTTGCCGCGCTGCCGTGGGTGCTCGACGTATGGTTCTGCCCTTGATCGACCGGTGGATCCATGTCTCCTCGGCGAACGCCAGACTGTGCCCCATTGGAGCACCATCGCGTGCGACGATGTCGACATATCGGGCGCAATGGTCTGGCTACGCCGCGGCGAGGTCAGGCTCCGGCATCATGCGGAGCAATCCTCGCGGCCATCAAGCCTTGACACGACGGCAAGCCATCTTGCGGGCTTGCGCTGAAAATTACGAGGATACCTCGCGATCTCCGCCACGCTGTACGACGCGTCGTCATTTCGCGCGGATTTGAAGGGCATCGTCGGCAGGTATCGGAGACGTCCGGGCGATATGCTCTGCGGAGTCCGCCGCTCAGTCGCGCACACACTGTCAACGAAGCCCCGCGAATTCTTCAGTTGGCGGAGACTACGACAAGCGCGGCGCGAAGTCCGCGTTCAAACAGAACGTCGCACCACGTCCCGCTCTCGCCAGTTAGCGATCTGGAGTAGTCGCGGGCGTCATCGATCTGTCCACTTCACGTGTCAGCGCGCGCAGCGGCTCGGCGATGGTGACGGTGTATGGCTTTGTGCCGTTCATCGCTCGCAGCGCCGCAGGCAACGCTTCAATCTGAGCCTCGCAATAGACGCGAGCCTGATCGAGCGGCTCTGGCGGCCGGATGCGCTGCCCCGCCATGATGACCGGTCTGAGCAGCGCCATGCCATCCTGTTGATCTGTTGCGAGGGTGAGCACATCGTGCAGCAGGTGGCAGCTTTCATCCGCGTATCGATATACCTGCTTTCGGCCCGGCCACGTGGCCTTGTGCTCCGAGCGTTTGCGCCGCGCCCGACCGGCATATTCCTGCAGCTTGTAGACACAGTCGAGGTATGGTGCGTCTGCCGATGTGCCCACATGGGTGCCGACACCATAACCATCGATGGGTGCGCGTTGCCGTTGCAGTGCTTCCAGCCGGTACTCGTCCAGGTTTCCGCTTGCGAATATCTGCGTCTGCCGCAGTCCGCCCGCATCGAGGATGGTGCGCACGCGCCGCGCGTGTTCACCAAGGTCGCCACTATCGATCCGTACGCCGCGGATCTCGATGCCTTCGGCCCTGAGCCGGTGGGCGAGCGCAACAACCTTGCTGGCAGCGGCTTCCGTATCGTATGTGTCGATCAGCAGCGTGTTGTTTGCCTGGGCACGGGCGAATGCCTCGAACGCATCCAGTTCATCCTCATGCACCTGAATGAACGAATGCGCCATGGTGCCGAACAACGGGATGCCGAAGCAGGCGTTCGCGGGAACAGTTGCGGTGCCGGCAAATCCTGCCAGATAGCTGGCGCGCGCCGAGAGCAAAGCCGCTTCTGCTCCATGCGCCCGCCGCAGGCCGAAATCTATCACAGGCCTGTTCGCCGCGGCCTGCACACAACGGGCAGCCTTGCTGGCAATGAGCGTCTGATAATGAAGCAGATTGAGCAACCGGCTCTCCACCAGTTGGGCCTCGCGCAGCGGCGCAGCAATCTGGAGCAACGGTTCGTTCGGAAAGCAGACTGTACCTTCTGGCATGGCCAGGACGTCGCCGGTGAAGTGCAGATCGGCAAGCGATGCAATGAATGCCGGGGTAAATCGCCCGGTTCGATGCAGCCAGTCGCGTTCATCGTCGCGCAGATGCAGCGCGGTCAGATATTCAATGGCCTGTTCCAGCCCCGCCGCGACGAGAAAATTGCGCCGCGGCGGTAGCGTCCGGACAAACAGTTCGAACACAGCAAGCCCGTTCATGCCACGATCGAAATAAGCCTGCAGCATGGTGAGTTCATACAGGTCGGTTAGCAACGCACCGTCACAGGACGGCACGCCAGATGCGTCATTTATCGGCATACGTTCCTCCTGATGCTGCGTGCAAGCGTGCTTGTCGCTCGCCTACACGTGTCATCTGCCGACCCTCGTCATAGCCCTGACCCCTCACATCAGCGCATCGGGATCAGCCGGTTCGTTTAACCCGCGAACGGACTCAGTTCACCGTGCCCGGCGACATCCGTCTGCGCCGCGAAGCGTGGACCGTGCCCGCGGCGTTGCGCGTGCGCGGATGTTGTCGGGATGCCGCCGTCCGCCTACTGGACCACTGGCGGTGTCTCGAACGTGTGATAAGGCGCGGGCGTAGGAACGGTCCATTCAAGCCCGGCGGCACCGTCCCACGGTTTCGCATCTGCCCGCTTCAGGTCTGCGCCTCCGCGATACACGGGCAACGCGACCGCGAAAAGAAAATAGACCTGCGACAGGCCGAAGATGAACGCGCCGATTGTCGAAACCTGATTCCAGTCCGTGAATTGCGCCGGATAGTCGGCGTACCGTCGCGGCATGCCGGCGAGCCCCAGGAAATGCATCGGAAAGAACGTCAGGTTGAACGCGATCATCGTGAGCCAGAAATGGATCTTGCCGCGCGTCTCGTTGTACATCCACCCGGTCCATTTCGGCGACCAGTAATACCAGCCCGCGAACAGTGCGAATAGCGATCCCGCCACCAGCACGTAATGGAAATGGGCGACAATGAAATACGTGCCGTGGTACTGGATATCGAGGGGAGCCATCGCCAGCATCAGGCCTGTAAAGCCGCCCATCGTGAATACAAAGATGAAACCGATGGCGAACAGCATCGGCGTTTCGTAGGTCAGCGAGCCGCGCCACATGGTGGCGGTCCAGTTGAACACCTTCACGCCTGTGGGCACCGCGATCAGCATGGTCGCGTACATGAAAAACAACTGTCCCGTCACGGTCATGCCGATGGTGAACATATGGTGAGCCCAGACGAGAAACGACAGGATTGCGATGGCCGCGCCCGCATACACCATCGAGCTGTAGCCGAACAGCGGCTTGCGCGAAAAGGCTGGAATGACGTGCGAGATGATCCCGAACGCCGGCAGGATCATGATGTACACCTCGGGGTGGCCGAAGAACCAGAAGATGTGGATGTAGATCACCGGGTCGCCGCCGCCTGCCGGGTTGAAGAATGACGTCCCGAAATGGCGATCGAACAGCAGCATCGTGACGTCGCCCGCGAGCACGGGCATCACCGCGATCAGCAGATAGGCCGTGATCAGCCACATCCATGCGAACAGCGGCAGCTTCATGATGATCATGCCAGGCGCACGCAGATTGAGGATCGTCACGATGATGTTGATCGCGCCCATGATCGACGAGGCGCCCATGATGTGGACGGCGAAGATGGTCAGGTCCATGGCCGGGCCCTGCTGGACGGACAGCGGCGCGTACATGGTCCAGCCTGCCGCCATTGCGCCGCCGGGCGCGAGGAATGATCCGACCAGCAGCAGCGCGCCTGCCACCAGAAGCCAGAAGCTGAAGTTGTTGAGGCGCGCAAACGCCATGTCGGATGCGCCGATCTGCAGCGGCAGCAACCAGTTCGCGAACCCCACGAATGCCGGCATGATCGCGCCAAAGATCATGACGAGACCGTGAAGTCCCGTGAGCTGGTTGAAAAACTCGGGCCGCATGATCTGTAGCCCGGGCTCGAATAGCTCTGAACGTATGAGCAGTGCGAATACGCCGCCAACGAGGAACATCAGAAACGAAAACGTCAGGTACAACGTGCCGATGTCCTTGTGGTTGGTCGTCAGGAGCCAGCGCAGCACGCCCTCGGGCGGGCCGGCATGTTCGTGAACGGGATGAACAGGTGTCGCGCGATTCATTGACACACTCCGGGAGATCGGCCAATGCTTCGCACGCGCATGCGACGTGCCTCGCAGCGATGCCGCGAAGTGCATGCGTGAGGCCGTCCGCGCCTCGCCGTTGCCGTTGCGTTGCGGATGGACTGTGGAATGGTTGATGCGAAATGGCGATTGCAGGCTGCGTCGCGCGGCGTGATCCGGCGGCGTGCGCAGCGAGTAAGCAAAGGTGAAGTGACAGATGTATGCAGACTGGCGTAGCGCGAGTGGCCCGAGCGGTCGCCCCGGCGATGGCTGGCCATGCCAATGGCGACTGGGGCGCAACTGTGCGCTATCTTCCTGGCAATCCGCGGGCGCGATTGGAGTGCTGATCGGGCTCGTGGTCGCTACAGCCGCCTTCTTCGGCATATTTTTGCGTCTTGGCTGGTATTGCCATTCGCCGCGTTATGCGGCGCTGCCGTAGCGTCATCGTTCGTCTGCTACGCGCGCCATGCCACCGATGGCGAGACCGTGACGCTCGATTCGCTGACGCTGGTGGTCGTCGAACGGGAAACGCCCATCCGAATCCGGCAGGTCAAGTACCTGAACAATATTGTGGAACAGGATCATCGAGCGATCAAACGCATCATTAAACCGATGATGGGCTTCAAGGACTTTCGCTGTGCGCGTATCATTCTCTCTGGCATTGAGGTGATGCATATGATCCGCAAGGGGCAGATGAAAGTCGGCGCTACTCACCGAACGGTCGCCGAGCAGTTTTACTTGCTGGCAACGTAAGCCATCCTTATCAAATGCACTTACCTCGCCGCTCTTATCGCGACACAATTGCATCGGGCGGGGTTGGGCCGTCAATCCAGGACGCAGTGCGAGTGATCAGCCAGCACCGAGGACGCATCGGTGCATACGTTCCGCTATGGAACTTGCAGGTGGTCAACTCAAAAAGGATAGCATCTCTGCGTGGGATAAAATCTGGCGTCGGTAGTCGCCACCCGAACAGATGCGGAAGTGCAAACTGCCACCTGCGGTGGCACCCGATAATCCGGTGCAGATCAAGACAAAGTTCATTTTGCTTCACGGTAGTAACGTAGCGTATCGCGCTGTTTGCCGTCGCTGCGGTGGCTCTCTCAACTTCCGTTCTCGCCGCGCCTTGGCATAAACCCTGGCCGAGATTCCCGACTCCGTGCCTTGACAGCAATTCGTCTTCGCTCAATACTTTGTCCGTACAAAGTGACAATAACCGAACAAAGTCCGTCGAAACTGGAGACGCAGGCAATGGACGTGAAACGAGAGCAGGCTGGCGAAACGCGCCGCATCCGCGCCAGCTATGGGCGCTATCTGGAAGACTTCGAAATCGGCGACATCTACGAGCACCGGCCCGGACGCACGATCACCGAGGCCGACAACATCCATTTTTCGCTGCTGACGATGAACTTCCATCCAATGCATTGCGATGCCGCCCATGCCGCGAAGAGCGAGTTCGGCCGACTGCTCGTCAATAGTGGTCTGACCGTGGCAATCGTGCTCGGCATGACGGTCAACGACGTGAGCGGCAAGGCGATTGCCAATCTTGGCTGGAAGGAGATCAATCTCACGGCTCCCGTGTTTTGCAGTGATACGCTCTATGCGGAGTCCGAAGTGCTAGAGAAACGCGAGTCGCGTTCGCGTCCAACCCAGGGGATCGTCACCGTGCATACACGCGCGTTCAACCAGAACGGCGTGCAGGTGATGGATTTCGTGCGCAGTGCGCTGATTCCGAAGCGTGGTCACGGCGTCGGCGATTGATTTCCGCGGCCTTCAAGGTGCGCGGCGCGCGTCGTACTCAAATCACCTTATGCGCAGCGCCAGGGCGTTGCGGCTTTTCTCGCCGGACGGCATTGATTGCAGGAGGAGATGGGCGTGTCGAATGAAAGTCGCACGGATTTCAATGTTGGGGCGCAGTCGTGGGTGGAGCAGTTTGGCTCCGCAGCGCTGAGTTCCGGCCATGCCGTTTCACTGGTCGAGGCAGCGCACGCGATCGTGCGGGCGGTTGCCGATGCGGCGCAATCGCTCGACTGGCTCGAGGCCGACGCGTTCACGCACACTTTGCAAAACCTGGAGCCGGGCCATGAGCGCTGAGACATTCCCGCTGTCAACGCAAACATGCGAGCACCGCACGACAGCGGCGCTGCGCGAAGCGGAACGAGCGGGGCAGCGCGGCGGCTTCGTGCGGCTGCGCGAAGAGTCCGCATTATCGCAAGCGCGCGCAGTCGACCGGCAACCCGCCGAGGGCGTGCATGCCAGCCGTTTGCAGGGCGCGCCGCTCGCGCACAAGGACATGTTCTTCCGCGCCGGCGAACTGAGCGAATGCGGCAGCCGCATTCTCGCGGGCCATCGCGCCTCGCATACGGCCACGGTGTTGCGGCGACTCGACGCGGCGGGCGCAATCGATCTCGGCGCCTTGCACATGGCCGAGTTCGCGATGAGCCCCACCGGCTTCAATGCGCATCTGGGCCATGGCCGCAATGCATGGTCTGACGCGCATGTGAGCGGCGGCTCGTCGAGCGGTAGCGGCATTGCGGTGGCGCTCGGCCTCGTGGCGGGCGCGCTAGGTTCCGATACAGGGGGCTCGGTGCGCATTCCCGCGGCTGTGAACGGCGTTACGGGGATGAAGCCAACGCAGCACGCGATCTCGATGCAAGGGGTGATGCCGCTTTCGCCGAGTCTCGATTGTGTAGGCGTTCTCGCGCGCACGGCGCAGGACGCTGCCTCGATGCTCCAGGCGATCTGGGATGCCGATGCCGTAGATCCGCACTGCCTCGCGGCCGGCACACGGGATTTTGAACGCTCGATAGAGCGGCCATTGATGCGCGACGACATCATCGCCGTGCCCGCTTTCGACGACGGTGCACCTGTCTCGGACGAAGTGCGCGCGTCGGTATTGCGCGTTGCCGATGCGCTTGCGTCTTGCGGCGCGACGATTCGCAAGGTAGAAATGCCTGACCTGCGCGAAGCGGGCGCGCTCGCGACGCTGGTGCTCGGCGCGGAAGCCGCCTCCATTCACGCCAAATGGCTGCGCGAGCGCCGAGGCGACTATGGCGAACAGGTGCTGCGCCGTCTCGAACGCGGCCTACTGTATCCCGCCACGCGCTATATCGACGCATTGCGGTTGCGCGCGCGCTCTATGGCGCGGTTCGTCGAGCGCCACCTCGGCGGCGCCCATGCCTTGCTGCTGCCGGCGCTGCCCTATGCAGTGCCGACGATCGAGGAGACGCTCAAAGGCGACGTCGGCGAAATCGAGCGACGTTTCGGCGACTTCTCATACTGGACGCGCGGCATCAACTATCTCGGCTTGCCTGGTATGAGCGTGCCCGCGGGCAAGAGCGGCAATGGCATGCCGGTTGGCGTACAGCTCATCGGGCGCGCGTGGAGCGAGGACGTGTTGTTGCGCCTCGCCCACCAGTTGCAGCGACGTACCGACTGGCACTTGCCTTCGATACTTTCTCACCCACGAGCCGTCTGAAGCAGGACGACAATTTTTCCTTAAAAGCAACATGCAGGATAACTAATTTTATGATGACATTCGGCATCGAATCACGCTGGCGCAGTCTGGCGGATGCCGCATCGTTCAGGAGACAACCGCATGAACGTATCGTCTGTCAACGCAGGGGCCCGACTGGACCGGCTGCCGCTGGCGCGCTTTCACTGGAGGATTCTCGGCCTGATCAGTGGCGGCGCGCTGCTCGATGCCTTCGACGTGTACCTCGCGGCGGGCGTGCTTGCTGCAATGGTGAAGTCGGGCTTCTCGACGCTCGCGAGCAATGCCGCGTTCATTTCGGCCACGTTTTTCGGCATGCTGATCGGTTCGGCCCTGGCCGGCTGGGTGGGCGACCGCTTCGGCCGCCGCTATTCGTATCAGATTAATCTCGCGGTGTTCGGTATTGCGTCGCTGCTCGCGTGCTTTGCGCCGAACATCGAAACGCTGATCGTGTTGCGCTTTCTGATGGGCATCGGACTTGGCGCCGAGCTTGTGGTTGCCGCGGGCACACTTTGCGAATTCGTGCCACCCGCGTATCGCGGACGCTGGATCTCGCTCATGGGCCTTCTGATCAACTCAGGTCTTCTGATCGCCACGAGCGTCGGCTATGTGGTGATTCCAAACCTCGGCTGGCGCTGGATGTTCGCGATTGCCGGCGCGGGTGCAATCGCGATCTGGATCATGCGCAAACGCATGCCGGAATCGCCACGCTGGCTGGAATCGGTGGGGCGCGTTGCCGAAGCGGAAGCTACGCTCGCTGAAATCGAGGCGCAGATCGAGCGCGAAACCGGCAAGCTGCCGCCCGTGCTCGGCACGCAAGCCGTCACGCCGCGCCAACTGCCGCTCTCGGTGCTGTTCTCGCGGCCAGTGGTAGGCCGCACGCTGGTGGCGGCGCTGGTGTGCGTGGCGGTCAATGTCTCGGTGTATGGCTTCGTTGCCTGGCTGCCCACGTTCTTCGTCAAGCAGGGGCTTACGGTCGTGCAATCGCTCGGCTTCGTCACGCTGATGGCGTTCGGCGCGCCCGGCGGTGCGGTAGTCGGCTACCTGGTCGGTGACCGGCTTGGGCGGCAGCGCGGCTTGATCGTGTTTTCGCTGGCGACCATCGTCCTCGGCTTTCTCTATCCGCAGATGCGCGATCCCGTCGCGATTTCGGTCACCGGATTCGCGCTTGTCACGTCGATCTATACCTTTGTGACGCTCGGTCTCTACGGCTATATCCCCGAGCTCTTCCCGACGGCGTTCCGCCTGCGCGGCACGGGTTTCGCGGGCGTGTGCGGCCGCGCCGCTTCGATGTGCACGCCGTATGTGGCCGTCGCGCTGTTCCAGAACTTCGGCGTCACGGGCGTGCTCGCGATGGTGATCGGCATTCTGAGCCTTTTGATCGTCGCGCTGCTGGTGCTGCGCGTGGAGACGAGCGGCCAGTCGCTCGAGGAGATCGAAACGGTGGTCGAAGAGGACGTCACGGGCATGACCGCGGCGCACGCGGAACGCTGAACTCACCCAGCCGGTGCCGCGACGGCGGCCGGCGCAACCATTGGAGACGATATGAGCACTCAGGCTCTACGCAAGGAAGATCGGGAAGCGAGCACGGCGGCAGGTGGTATCTCGGGCGAGCTTGCGCAATTCGCGCTCGAACTGAAGCTCGAAGCCGTACCCGTCGCCGTGCGCGAGCGTGCCAAGCATTTGCTGCTCGATGCGATCGGTCTCGCGTATGCCGCACACGCCACCGATTTCGCGGGCGTGACGCTGGACGGACTTTCGGTGCTCGGCAAGGGCGATGCCACCGTGATCGGCTACGGCCGCGTGCTCACCGCACGCGA
Source organism: Paraburkholderia phymatum (assembly GCF_038900715.1). Classification (GTDB taxonomy): domain Bacteria; phylum Pseudomonadota; class Gammaproteobacteria; order Burkholderiales; family Burkholderiaceae; genus Paraburkholderia; species Paraburkholderia phymatum_A. Next base: position 35,314 of record NZ_JAYMRZ010000036.1, read on the forward strand.
CGCGATGGTGATGAACGGCGTGCTCGCACACGGCCTCGACTTCGACGACACGCATTCGCGCGGCGTGATTCATGCGACCGCGAGCCTCCTGCCGTGCGTATTCGGCGTGACCGATGGCCGGCCGCTCGACGGCGCACAAGCGCTCGCCGCCTATATCGCCGGCATGGAAGCCGCCACGCGCATCGGCTCGGTGGCGAAAAGCGGCTTTCATCAGGTCGGCTTCCATCCGACCGGCGTGGTCGGCATCTTCGGCTGTGCGCTGGCGGCTTCGCGCCTGCTTGGCCTGACGCGCCAGCAGGCGCAGATGGCCCAGGGCATTGCGCTTTCGATGGCGAGCGGCAGCCTTGAATTTCTGCAGGATGGTGCGTGGACCAAGCGCATGCATCCTGGCTGGGCGGCCCAATCGGCCTATACGGCGGCGACGCTTGCGTCGCGTGGCTATGTCGGCGCATCGGCGCCTTATGAAGGGCGCTTCGGGCTGTTTTCCAGCTACCTTGGTGAACAGCGCGGCAACGCCGATCTCTCACTCGCGACGGCCGGGCTCGGCGAGAAGTGGGAGATCGAGGAAGTCGCCATCAAGCCCGTGCCGGCCTGCCATTTCACGCACGCGTTCGCCGATGCCGGGACCGCACTGCATCACGAATGGCAGCGGCGCGGCTATAAGCTTACCGAACTGGTCGACCGCATTGAGCGTATTCGTGTGAAAGTGCCCGAGGGCGTCGTGAAGGTGGTGTGCGAGCCGGTAGCGAACAAGCGCCGCCCTGCCAACGCGTATGACGCTCAATTCAGCGTGCCGTATGTCACGGCGAGCGCGCTGGTGAAAGGGCGCTTCACGCTCGACGAACTGGAGCCCGCAGCGCTGCGCGACGACGCAGTGCTAGCACTGGCCGCCAAGGTCGAATACGAGATCGATCCGGACAGCACGTTCCCGCACCACTACACCGGCGAAGTGTGCCTGGAACTGGTGAGCGGCGAGACCCTGTCGCACCGCGAGGCAATTCATCGTGGCAGCGCCGACCGGCCGCTCAGCAACGAGGAGATCGTCGCGAAGTATCGTGCGAATGCATGCCGCGCCTTGCCAGGGCATCGCGTTGAGAAGATCCGCGAAGCCGTGCTCGCGCTCGATACGTTGCCGGGCGGCGCCTGGCATGCAGTGCTTGGCGAGGCCGTCTGAATCGTCGCGTAGAAATTCATTCAATTCGCAGTTCGGAGAAGTCACATGTCTCAAGTGGACGACAACGTAGTGGAACAGGCCGAGGACGATGCGCTGATTCTCGATATGCTGGACCGCTTCCTCAAGACCGAGGTCAAGCCCTATGTGCACGCGCTCGAAAAGGCCGACGAATATCCGGCCGAGATCGTCGAGCAGATGAAGGAAATGGGCCTGTTCGGTTGCCTGATCGCCCCTGAATACGGCGGCCTCGGCCTCTCGGCGCGAACTTATGCGCGCATCGTCGAGCGCATGTCGGCGGTCTGGATGTCGCTGAGCGGCATCGTCAATTCGCATCTGATCATGGCGATGACCGTGCAGCGCAACGGCACGGAAGAACAGAAGGCGCAATTCCTGCCGCGTTTCGCCACTGGCGAACTGCGCGGCGGCATCGGCCTGACCGAGCCCGATTGCGGCACCGACCTGCAGGCAATCCGCGCGACGGCCCGGCGCGAAGGCGACCACTATGTGGTGAACGGCGCGAAGACCTGGATCACGAACAGCCTCTACGGCAACTGCCTCGTGCTGCTCGTGAAGACTGATCCTGCCGCACAGCCGCGGCACAAGGGCATGAGCCTGTTGATCGCGGAGAAGGGGCCGGGCTTCGAAGTGAGTCGCAAGCTGGAGAAGCTCGGCTACAAGGGCATCGACACCTGCGAGCTCAATTTCGACGGCTACCGCGTGCCGGCCGACCGTTTGATCGGCGGTGTGGAAGGCCGTGGCCTGCAGCAGATTCTTGGCGGGCTCGAACTCGGCCGCATCAACGTGGCGGCGCGCGGGCTCGGCATCGCCGTCGCGGCGCTTGACGCTTCGGTGGCGTACAGCCAGATGCGCAAGACCTTCGGCAAGCCGATCTGCGAGCATCAGGCCATTCAGTTGAAGCTCGGCGAAATGGCTACACGCGTTCATGCGGCGCGCCTGCTCGTCGACGCTGCAGCGCAGGCTTACGATCGCGGCGAGCGCTGCGACATGGAAGCCGGCATGGCGAAATACTTCGCCACGGAGGCGGGTGTCGAGAACAGCACGGAAGCGATGCGCATACACGGCGCGTACGGCTATTCGAAGGAGTTCGAGATCGAGCGGCTGTATCGCGACGCGCCGCTGCTCGTGATCGGCGAAGGCACCAACGAGCTGCAGCGCATCATCATCGCGAAGCAACTGATTGCAAGGAGCCCCGTATGAGCCTGCCGCTTGAGGGAGTGCGAATCGTCGCCGTGGAGCAGTACGGCGCGGGCCCGTTCGCCACACAACATCTCGCGGATCTCGGCGCGGATGTGGTAAAGATCGAAAACGCGAAGGACGGCGGCGACGTAGGCCGCGCGGTCGGGCCGCATTATTTCGGCCCAGCAGACAGCCACTTTTACGAGGCCTTCAACCGCAACAAGCGCAGCATCGCACTGGACCTCAAGAGCAGCGAAGGCAAGGAGGTGTTGCGCAAACTGGTCGAGAAGGCCGATGCGGTGTTCGATAATCTGCGCGGCGATCTGCCCGCAAGCCTCGGGCTCGATTACGCGGCGCTTTCGCGAGCCAATCCGGGCATCGTCTGCGCGCATCTCTCGGCATACGGGCGCACGGGTTCGCGCAAGGCGTGGCCGGGTTACGACTATCTGATGCAGGCCGAAGCGGGTTATCTCTCGCTGACCGGCGAGCCCGACGGGCCGCCCGCGCGCTTCGGCCTCTCGATCATCGACCTGATGACGGGCACGACGGCGGCGATGGCGCTGCTTGCGGGCATCGTCGAGGCGCGCCAGAGCGGGCGCGGCCGCGACGTGGACGTGAGCCTCTTCGATGTCGCGCTCCACAACCTCGCTTACGTGGCGACGTGGTATCTCAACGGCGGCCATACGACGAAACGCGAGCCGCGTTCGAGCCACCCGTCGCTCACGCCGAGCGAGCTGTACCGCACGCGCGACGGCTGGATCTTCCTCATGTGCAACAAGGAGAAGTTCTGGGGCGTGCTCGCGAACGTGGTCGGCAAGCCCGAATGGATCGATGACCCGGAACTGTGCAACTACGCGGCGCGCCTGAAACATCGCAACCGCGTGCGCCGTGAACTGGACGACGTGCTGATGACGGCCGATACTTCGACGTGGATGGAGCGCTTCGCCGGCAAGGTGCCGGCTGCGCCCGTCTACGACGTTGCGCAGGCGCTCGACAATCCGTTCGTGGCCGAGCAGGCGCGCGTGGTGGAGTTCGAGCACCCCGAGCACGGGCCGATCAAGGGCGTGGCCTCGCCCGTGCGCATCGACGCGGCCTTGCCGACGCGTGCCGCGCCGCGCATGGGTGAGCACACCGACGAGGTGCTGCGCGAGGCCGGATTCGCGGAAGACACGATCGCTTGGCTGCGCCGGCAGGCTGTGGTGCAATGACAGCATCGCTTTCGCCGCGGGCTCCGCCGCTTTCCCGTATGACACCTTTGCTGAATCAGCAGCCTCGTTATCTGCAACTGGCGCAGACGCTCATCAATGAAATCCGCAGCGGACGGTACGCCGTTGGCGCGTTTTTGCCCACGGAGTACGACCTGTGCGAGCAGTTCGGCGCGAGCCGGCATACGGTGCGCGAGGCCGTGCGCCGGCTCGTGCAGATGGGCCTTGTCGATCGGCAGCCGGGTGTCGGCACGCGTGTGCTGGCCCGCGAGGCGGTGAGCGGCTATCAGCAGGTGATGAGGCAACTGAACGACCTGCACCAGTACACGGCCGACACGGAGCTGACGCTGCTCAGGCGCGATCTCGTCGAAGTGGACGACGCGCTCGCGAAGGTGCTGCGCGCGAGCCACGGCGAGACCTGGCTGCATCTCGAAGGGGTGCGCACGAGCGACAACGAGGTCGATCCGATCTGCGTGAGCGACATTTACATTCACCCGGCGTTTCGCGCGGTGGAAGTCGAGGGGCATTTGCACACGCCGATCTACGCGCTGATCGAGCAGCAGTTCGGCGAGCAGATTGCGGCGGTCCAGCAGGAGATCCGGGCGACGCTCATCACCGCGGCGCAGGCGCGTCTGCTCAACACGCAGGCCCGCTCGCCCGCGCTGTGGATTTGCCGGCGCTATCTGAACCGGCGCGAGGAAGTGGTGGAGGCGGCGATCAGCATTCACCCGTCCGGGCGCTTCAGTTATATGGAAACATTTCAGCGCGACTGGCGCGCGACCTGAGGCATCGTCCGGCGCGCGGACGATCTTCTCAGACGGTGCGCCCGCGCAAGGGACACTCAATGGAAGCGGCAACCAGTTATCTCTTCGTGCCCGGCGAGCGCGCCGAACGATTCGACAAGGCGCTCGCGAGCGGCGCGGCCCGCGTGATTCTCGATCTCGAAGACGCGGTGCTGCCCGAGGCGAAATCGCTGGCGCGCGATACGCTGCACAACTGGCTCGAACAGCATGGTGCCGATTCGCGCGTGCTGGTGCGCGTCAACGGCGTGGAAACGCCGTGGCATGACGACGACCTTCGCCTTGCGGCGCTGCCGGGCGTGGCCGGCATCATGCTGCCGAAGGCCGAACGCGCGAGCGACCTCGCGCATGTTCGCGCCGGGTTGCGTGAATCGCAGGCGCTCTATGCGCTGATTGAAAGCGTAGATGCCGTCGTGCGGCTGCGCGAGATTGCAGCAGTGGCGGGACTGACGCGTCTCGCGTTCGGCTCATTCGACTTTTGCTCGGACGCGGGCATCGGCGACGACCGCGCAGCGCTTGATCCGGTGCGCACGCAACTGGTGATCGAGTCGCGCCATGCGAGGCTGCCGGCGCCCGTCGATGGCGTGACGCTGACGATCGGCGACGACGCCGAGCTCGCCGAGGACGTTCGCCACGCGCGGATGTTCGGCATGGGAGCGAAGCTGTGCATCCATCCGCGTCAGGTGGGTGTGGTGAAACGCGGCTTCCTGCCGACCGACGCCGAATGCGCGTGGGCGCGCCGCGTGCTCGCCGCGATCGCGCAAGGCGGTGCGGGCGCTATCGCTGTGGACGGCAAACTGGTTGACCGTCCCGTGGTCGAGCGTGCGAAGATGATCATCGCGGGAGCTGCCTGAGCGGGAGCATCCCCCCGACTTGCTAAGCAGACGTTCGGACGTGTTGCCCATCGCTGTGCGGAACGGTACTTATTTGATGCTGTTACAGCTTCGGCCCCCGGCACCGCATAGCGGTTGCGCTAGCAACTTCCCGGTGAACGCCTGATTGCCAACGGAGCCTGGCTTTAAAGAAATCGATATAGTTGGGCCGGTGTGTCGACACGCGCATCAAGGCCTGCGGCTGAGACCGAACTCGATGTCCGCTTTCGCGCCGCGTAAGCTGTCCGGCCGCCGGTTGTCCGGCACGGGGAGCTTCGATGGCAGTCATGGAACGGATAACGATGACGATGCGAGAGCTGGACAGATTCAAGGTCATTCAGGATGTGGCGGACGGCAAACTCACGCCGTCGCGGGCGGCCGAGCGACTCGGGCTGACGACGCGGCAGATCCGCAGACTGGTCGGCCGATTGCGTGACCAGGGAGCGTCGGGGCTCGTATCGCGTCGTCGCTCGAAGCCCAGCAACAACCGCCTGGACGCCGTGACGGCCGATCGGGCCATCTCGATCATCCGTGATCGGTACGCGGATTTCTGGCCGACGCTGGCGTGCGAGAAGCTGTATGAATGTCATGGCATTCGCCTGGCGAAAGAAACGGTGCGCCGGCTGATGACAGACGTGGGGCTGCGGGTGCCGCGCCGGCAGCGGCCGCGGAAGGAGTTCTTACTAATTCGGGTGATGTACCTGCTGGACGACACGCTGTTTGCCCGCACGCTGATGCACGAATACGTCGAGGTGGTCGAGTATCCCGACGGGCAGATCGAGGTTCAGGCCCAGGGGGCGGTGCTGCCCTGCCGGCAGTACGATCGCATCGCACCTGTCGATCAGGGGGTGCCGAGGTCGAGAACAAGCGGCTCGCGAGCGTGCTGGAGGTTGCCCGGTGCGTGCAGGCGATCCGGGACGATCGCCGGGCTGCGGGCTCACCGTCACGCACGCATTGCGGTGAAGAGGTTTGCGCGAAGCAGGCGCTGCTCGGGCTGAAGAAGCAGCGGGCGATTGAGGTTGCCGACATCAATCAGGCTGTTCTTGAAGTCAGTGCCAAAGCAATGCGGGAACGGGGGGCGGCTGCGCCGCCCCAACCCGAAAACATAAGAAAGAGCACGGCAAAACCCGACATTTCTATTTAGCTGGAGCCACGACATTTAAACTTGGCGGAGACATCGCATGTAGCGGCTAAGTTGTAATCTATGGCAGTCGACTGCTGCATTGCGGGCAGCGACTTTCGTTCAGTTGGTGCTAGGCGACGTGTATCTGGAACTGCCGATTGGCTACACGGTGCCCGACGTTGAAGCGCGCTTTGCGCTGCAGATTGACGAGGCGGTGGCGGCTGCTCTTCGCTAAGAGCGCCGCATAAGGATGTCGAGCCACTGCATGCTGTGGTGTTGAAAGCACGGATTGTTGGCTATCTACAGGTCGATGTCGAATGGCCGAAGTTGGCCAGTAGGATCACTTCGACGAAGTGCTATAGAGCGCTGTCGTTGGAATCAGCATTGGCCGCTTCCACCGAACCGTATGAACGCGTACTGTCGGCCATGAAGCGACGTTCGTCCATCGCTTCGCTGGGGCCATTCAAGCGTCAGCTTCGCTCAAGCATCGGACAAGCATGCTCGAACTTGCCGAATCGATTTCTCATGGGCGTCACTATGCCGAATTTGCAGAGATGCGCGATGCGTGGGTCGTCGCAGTCAGGCAAGCAGGTATTCGCGCGCCAACGTGCGCGCGCGATGCAGGCGGCTTTTTGTCGCTGAGACCGATAAACCAAGTCGCGCGGCGATCTCGCCGATCGTGAGTTCTTCAAAGTCGCGAAGCAGGAGGACATCGCGGTAGTCGGGCGGCAGCGACTCCAGTGCGTCGATGAGTTCACGGCGCAGCGAATCGGTGTCGTGCCGCGCCAGCCATCGATCGACCTCCTCTTCGTTGTAAGGATCGAAGTTCAACGCCTTGCGACCGAGTCGCCTGCATTCGTGGCGTACCACGCTGAAGAGCCAGCCCGAGAATGCAGCGGCGGCGCGGACCGACTCGAACTTGCGTGCGACGATGAGCAGCACTTCCTGGACTGCATCGTCGACGTCCGAAATAAAGCAATTGCGCTGCGCATAGCGGCGTATGTCTGGCTGAAAGAGGAGCAGCAGGCGCTCGAGCGCGGCGGGGTCGCCCGAACGTGCCGCGTCGATTGCTGCTTGCTTTTGTGCGTCCAAGGCCATGTCACCGCTTCTGTTGTCTCGCGAGGCGCCGGCCCACCATCGCACAAGCGAGGCAGAACCCGACCAGACCGGAAATGGTGATGCCTGCGGCTGCCAGCGCTCCGACAATTCCGGCGACTCCCTTGAGGAACATGATTGCAAGCGCCGCGCCGACAACACCCAGAACGATACGGATAACGCGCTCCCAGCCTGGAACATTCTTGACGTAAAACATGTTTTGCTTCCCTTATCAACGTGAGAGACGACCTCTTCGGAAGCTAAGAGGCGGCGACAACGCGAACCGGTTCGCGCCCCATTTATTTTTGTTTTTCTTTTCGCGGATGTAACCGGCTCGTTGTGAACGGCTGCTAGATCTCGCAAAGAGGCATCCGGAGTTCCCAGGAACAGCCATTCGCTGTGGCACAGTCCGCACTGACGTCAACGCGGCGGCGAAGGTTTGCGAGAGAGTCGCGCGTGGGGCGAAAAGAATGTCGGCAAAAGCGGGATGGTATGCGGGCGGGTAAAAACGCGTTGGCCAGGTGCCTCAGTTGCCTGCCGCCCCGAGCATCGACTGCCGGCACCCGGCAGTGCCGCACCGGCACGCGTACTGTTCCCTGACTTCGTCGTTGAGTTCGCCGTCGATGATCAGCGCGTAGTCGATGAACAGCTCATGGCCGGGCGCGATGTCGGTTAGCGCATGAATGAACACGCGGTCGCCCGTCTCGATCGCCTCGCAGTTCGGTGCGCATGCGTGGTTCAGGAAGCGGGCGCTGTTTCCGCCGCGGCTGCCGTCGATCACGCGCCCGTCAGACAGACCAAATACAAACGTGTGGCCGGCCTGGGACCGCTGACGGGCGGCGGCGCGCTGCCAGCTGGTCACTTCACCCTTGTACTCGATGAGCCGCTCGCCGGCGGCGATCGGCTGCAGCGCAAAAAGCCCCTTGCCATGTACGGATGAGCGTCGTGCTGTGATGCGTTTCAGTCGCATTGTGTGTCGTTTCCCGCCAGCAGGGTGTGTCAGTGATCGTGATTCCGATTCTGCTGCGAAGCATATCGCCGCCATCGCCTGTATTCAACAAGGCGTGCCGTTTCGCATGCAACTAACCGTCCGGCGTTCGCGCGAACCGCCCCGGCTTCGCCAAGACACTCAGTCAGCAGGAAGCGTGGTGCCAGGTCACGAGCGTCATATGCTGCGATGCCTTTTCGACAGCCTCGCGGTTGCCGGGCGCCGTAGACATGCGTTCGGGTTGAGCGTCCTGTCCCGCATTGGGCGGGTGCTTTTATCAGAGGGAGCTCACATGAACAGGCAGGAACTCATCGATGCGGTCGCCGCCACCACGGGTGAAAGCAAGGCCGGCACGGGCGAGACCCTTGATGCCATCCTCGAAACCGTGACGGCGGCCGTGACGCGCGGCGAGACCGTCCAGCTGGTCGGCTTCGGTTCCTTTTCGACGGGCGCCCGCGCCGAACGTAGCGGGCGCAATCCGTCGACAGGCGAGACCATCACGATTCCCGCCGCGAAAACAGTGAAGTTCTCGGCTGGCAAGGCGTTCAAGGACGTCGTGAATGCGGCGTGAGCAGGCTGCGTCCAGCGCGCACAACGGCCATCGGACTTCGCGGCCATGTGATACCGACCGTGCGGGGCTGGTTGGCAACGCAACGTGATAGCGAGTCTCCCGCCTGTTGTCACGACCGAGGATGTGAGCGTCTACCAGACGTAGCCGCTCGGCTTCCTTCTGATAGGTCCGTTGCGTTGCCGACCACTCGTGCAGCGCGTGCCGCGTCTGCGTGGCTTCATGGTTGTTGGACGCATCGAGCGTGCAGATCGCGCGCGGCGCCCGGAAGAAGCAAGGCACTCGCGTTTGTGCCTGTTGTGTGTCATCTGGCAAAGCAAAGGCAGAAAGCGGCTCGCCTGCGATCGCCTGTACCCTTTGCCGGGCAACGCGATGGCTACGGCATTCGCGCGCTGTGGATCGCGACAGCCTCAGGCGGCATCGCGACATGCAGTGTGTCGAGCAGTTGCCCCATGCCTTCGAACACGCGATATGCGCTCGCCGCCTGGGCATATTGACCGCCGATATAGTCGGTGCGCGCGTTGTAGTACTCGTTCTCCGCGTTGAGCAGGTCGAGCAGCGAGCGTTGTCCGATGCCGAACTGCAATGAATACGCCTCGCGGGTCGCCGCGCTGGAATCGACGTATTGCTTGAGCACGACAACCCGGTCGCGTGCCGTGAGGTACGCATTGAACGCGAGCGACACGCTTTCCTCGATCTGGCGGCGGGTGCGGTTGCGAGTCTCTTCGGCTTCGCGGACCTGGGCATGCGTCTCGCCGATTCTTGCCTTGTCGGCACCGCCCTGAAAAATGTTGTAGCGAAGCCGAAGCATGACGCGGCGGTCGTTGGTCGGTCCGAGAATGCCCTCGCGATCGTTCAACGTGCTGACTTCGAGATCGAGTCGTGGCCACAGTGCGGATTTTGCGACATCGTGTTGGGCGCGCGCCTGTTCGACGTCCGCATCAGCACCCGCGAGCGCCGGATGATAGGCCAGCGCTGCATCGACGGCCAGTTGCACGTTTGGGGGCATCCCGCTCTCCGGTGCGACTGGCTTGACGAGTGCGTCGGGCGGCATGCCGACCAGACGGACATAGGCGATCTGGGCATCTTTCAGGCTGCTCTGTTCAGAACGCAAATTGTCGCTGGCGAGAGCCAGCCGGGTCTCAGCCTGATAAAGATCGGCGCGGCGTCCTACGCCACGCTCGCTGCGCAGCCTGATCTGCTCATGGATGCGCCGATGCGCTTCGATATTGTCCTCGGCGGCGGCCGTCGTTTCCTGGCGGCGCAAGACTTCGAGATACGCGCCCACGACGCGCAGCGCCACGTCTTCCGACGTGGTGGCGACAGCATAGGCTGAGGAATCGATGCGTGCTTTCTGACGCGCGACCTCGCTCTTGACGCCGAAGCCGTCGAACAACATTTGAGTCAGCGTCACGCTGGTCGTGCGATGTGTGAACGTTGTTTGACTCACGCCGAGCAGACGGGTCTCCGCGTCGTCTCGCCGTTCGCGCCCAATGGCGGCGTCGAGGTCGAGGCGCGGCCAGTATCCGGCCTGCGCACCTTTCAGCCCTTCATCTGACGCTTCCCGGTTATGCGTGGTGGCAAGCACCTCGGGGTTGGTCCTGACAGCCAGTTCGACGGCTTCCTGAAGGGTTTGCGCGTTCGCATGTGACGTCGAGAGCGCGATGCCCGACGCCAGCAAGAGCAGGGCCGCCAACAGCTTGTTGTTCTTCATTGCGCGTTTCCTGTAACGCATGGGCGGCTTGCCTTCCGGGGTGCACAAGCACAAATCGACATCTCCCCGACGCCCGGAACCGCATGGCGACTCATGTTACTTGACACACATTGCGGTTTCAAGAAGCGCAAATACCGTTGACGGGATGCCCGATAACGGAACATCGACTTCTTCAGATTTCGAGAGCAAGACGTTGAGAATCGAGGCATCCGCAAGCGATGCCCGAGCCGGTCGACGGCCGGCGAAAGGGCTCGCTTGCGGTGTACCTGCGTTCAATACTCCTGGATATGCGGAGGGGCGACGTAGGTGACGATCGTCCCGCTGCCCTGGTCGTGCGCCAGATGGAATCCGGCACCAGACAGGTTGCCTTGCATCGAGATGTTTGCCGTATGCACGCCATCGCTGACGGTCAGCGTGCCACCCGTTCCCGTGGCATTGGCCGCGAAGCTGAGCGTCGTGTGATCGCTGTTCAGCACGTCTGCCAGATCGAGGGTGTCGCCAGCTGCGAATCCCGACACGGTGCCCGTAAAGCCGGCGGCCTGGTCGAGCTTGAGCGTGCCTGCCGCACCATCCGCGAAGGTCGCGTTGACTGCCGATGCCGCGCCGAACTCGAGCGTCGCTGCGCCGCTGATGATCGCGTTTCCGCTGCCCGTGACGTCACCATGAACCATCAGATTGCCGCCGTTGGCCCACAGGTTGCCCGAGTTGGCTACGGCGCCGTTGATTTCGAGGCCTCCGGCGCCTGTTGCTTCGAGCGTGCCTGTGTTGACGACGGCGTTGGTTCCAGTATCGATCAGCAGTGAATGGGTGCCGTTCGCGACGATCGTGCCGCCATTGACGAGGCTGAGTTGGCCCGCACCAATCTGACCCGCGCCGGAGATTGTATTGTCGACGTTGATGAGCGTCGCATCCGCGGTGCCGCCGAAGATCACGTTATGACTATCGTCGGATAGCGTGACGGTTCCGCCGCCTTTCAGCGTTGCATCCCTGACGAGGACTTCGAGGTCCGTCTCGTGGCCCGTCGAAGCCAGCGCGATTGTCCCCGTGTTGTCGATCGTGCCGCCGAGCGGAAGCATCGCGCCATCGTTCAGTGTCATGACGCCCGCGTTCGACATGACGGGCGTCTGATCGAAGACGAAGTTGCCTGCCGTGAGGTCGGCGGAATGGACGCCGAGCACGGTGATGGTTTCGTTGGCGCCGAGCGTGATCAGTGCGTTGCCGTGGGCGTCGTCGGTCATGTGGGCTTGCAGGTCGGTGAAGCTCGTGATGCCCGTGAAACCGACGAGATCGATCTTGTCGGCCGCGACGTTCATGTCATGCACCGTATCGTTGCCGATCGGCTGCGCGAAGACGAACAGATCGCCGCCGCCGGAACCCGTCAGGTGATCGTCGCCGGACCAGGCGAAGATCGGTGCATTGGCGGCATACGCTTCCACATTGTCGGCGACTGTGAACGTCGCGTGGCTGCCGTCGGCGTTGGTCCAGTTCTCGGTCACCGTGAGGACGGTAGCGCCTGTGAACGACGCCGGTGGAGTGACAGTGAGCGCGCTCAGATTGTCTGCCGGGACGGCCCACGTGCCGTTGCCGAGGTCGGTTCCGGCATTCAGCTGCCAGCCGGACGGGATGCCCGCGATCGTCACCGTCAGATCGGCCGCATGGCCGGACGGGTCCACCAGCGCGAGATTGATTTCCGAACCGGCCGTACCAGCGGGGGCCTTGCTAGTGGAGGATTGCGTGTTGCCCGCGAGGTCCCACTCGGTGACGCTCAACGAGTGGTTATTGAGTCCTTGCTGAGAGAGGGTCCATGTTCCGGCGGATTGCTGGACTGCGCTGTAGTCGGCCGCCGTCGTGTTGTCGTGGACTGTGACTTTCCAGACGTTGGACGCATCGGTGTTGGCGGTCAGAGTGTTTCCCTTGTATTGCCACGAGAGGGTGGACGGCGGCGTCGTGTCGAGCGTAAAGCTGAAGTTCGTCGCGCTCGAGACATTGCCGGCGACGTCGGTCTGGCGGACCTGGACATTGTTGAGGCCTTCGGTGGCGCTGAAGCTGCCACTCCACGTATGGCCGCCATCAACCGAATACTGGAGTGTGGCACTGCTCTCGACGCCGGTGACGCTCAGCGTGCCGGTATTGGTGATGTGGTCGGTGGCACTGCTGCCCGAGTCGGTCGTGAGTGCAACGCCTGGCGCCGCGGCTGACGTGTCGAGGGTGAAGCTGAAGCTGGTGGCGCTCGAGACATTACCGGCAACGTCGGTCTGGCGCACCTGCACGGCATTCATGCCTTCGGTGGCGCTGAAGCTGCCGCTCCACGTGTGGCCGCCATCCACCGAATACTGGAGCGTGGCGCCGCTCTCGACCCCGGTGACGCTGAGCGTGCCGGTATTGGTGATGTGGTCGGTGGCGCTGCTGCCCGAGTCGGTCGTGAGCGCAACGCCTGGCGCGGCGGCTGACGTGTCGAGCGTGAAGCTGAAGCTGGTGGCGCTCGAGACATTGCCGGCGACGTCGGTCTGCCGCACCTGGACATCGTTGACACCTTCGCTCGCGCTGAAACTCCCGCTCCAGGTCTGCCCGCCGTCGGTGGAATATTCAACCGTGGCGCCGCTCTCGACCCCGGTGACGCTGAGCGTGCCGGTATTGGTGATGTGGTCGGTGGCGCTGCTGCCCGAGTCGGTCGTGAGCGCGACACCCGGCGCCGCGGCTGACGTGTCGAGCGTGAAGCTGAAGCTGGTGGCGCTGGAGACATTGCCGGCAACGTCGGTCTGGCGCACCTGCACGGCATTCAGGCCTTCGGTGGCGCTGAAAGTACCGGTCCAGGTCTGCGCGCCATCCACCGAATACTGGACCGTGGCGCCGCTCTCGACGCCGGTAAGGGCCAGCGTGCCGGTATTAGTGATGTGGTCGGTGGCGCTGCTGCCCGAGTCGGTCGTGAGCGCGACACCCGGCGCCGCGGCCGACGTGTCGAGCGTGAAGCTGAAGCTGGTGGCGCTGGAGACATTGCCGGCGACGTCGGTCTGGCGCACCTGGACATCGTTGACGCCTTCGCTCGCGCTGAAGGTGGAACTCCACGTGTGGCCGCCGTCGGTCGAATACTCGACCGTGGCACCGCTCTCGACCCGGGTGACGCTGAGTGTCCCGACGTTGGTGATGTGGTCGGTGACGCTGCTGCCCGAGTCGGTCGTGAGCGCAACACCTGGCGCGGCGGCCGACGTGTCGAGGGTGAAGCTGAAACTGGTGGCACTCGAGACATTGCCGGCGACGTCGGTCTGGCGCACCTGGACATCGTTGACACCTTCGCTCGCGCTGAAGGTGGAACTCCACGTGTGGCCGCCATCCACCGAATACTGGAGCGTGGCGCCGCTCTCGACGCCGGTGACGCTCAGCGTGCCGGTATTGGTGATGTGATCGGTGGCGCTGCTGCCCGAGTCGGTCGTGAGCGCGACACCTGGCGCGGCGGCCGACGTGTCGAGCGTGAAGCTGAAGCTGGTGGCGCTGGAGACATTGCCGGCGACGTCGGTCTGGCGGACCTGGACATCGTTGACACCTTCGCTCGCGCTGAAGGTGGAACTCCACGTGTGGCCGCCATCCACCGAATACTGGAGCGTGGCGCCGCTCTCGACGCCGGTGACGCTGAGCGTCCCGACGTTGGTGATGTGATCGGTGGCACTGCTGCCCGAGTCGGTCGTGAGCGCGACACCCGGCGCCGCGGCCGACGTGTCGAGCGTGAAGCTGAAGCTGGTGGCACTGGAGACATTGCCGGCGACGTCGGTCTGGCGCACCTGGACATCGTCGACACCTTCGCTCGCGCTGAAACTCCCGCTCCAGGTCTGCCCGCCATCGGTGGAATATTCAACCGTGGCGCCGCTCTCGACGCCGGTGAGGGCCAGCGTGCCGGTATTGGTGATGTGGTCGGTGGCGCTGCTGCCCGAGTCAGTCGTGAGCGCGACACCCGGCGCCGCGGCCGACGTGTCGAGCGTGAAGCTGAAGCTCGTGGCGCTCGAGACATTGCCGGCGACGTCGGTCTGGCGCACCTGCACGGCATTCAGGCCTTCGGTGGCGCTGAAACTCCCGCTCCAGGTCTGCCCGCCATCGGTGGAATATTCAACCGTGGCGCCGCTCTCGACCCCGGTGACGCTGAGCGTGCCGGTATTGGTGATGTGGTCGGTCGCGCTGCCGCCCGAGTCGGTTGTGAGCGCAACGCCCGGTGCCGCGGCTGACGTGTCGAGCGTGAAGCTGAAGCTGGTGGCGTTCGAGACATTGCCGGCGACGTCGGTCTGGCGGACCTGGACATCGTTGACACCTTCGCTCGCGCTGAAACTCCC
Organism: Paraburkholderia phymatum; assembly: GCF_038900715.1. Taxonomy (GTDB): domain Bacteria; phylum Pseudomonadota; class Gammaproteobacteria; order Burkholderiales; family Burkholderiaceae; genus Paraburkholderia; species Paraburkholderia phymatum_A. The sequence goes on from NZ_JAYMRZ010000036.1 coordinate 50,369, forward strand.
GCTCCAGGTCTGCCCGCCATCGGTGGAATATTCAACCGTGGCGCCGCTCTCGACCCCGGTGACGCTGAGCGTGCCGGTATTGGTGATGTGATCGGTGGCGCTGCTGCCCGAGTCGGTTGTGAGCGCAACGCCTGGCGCGGCGGCTGACGTGTCGAGCGTGAAGCTGAAGCTGGTGGCGCTCGAGACATTGCCGGCGACGTCGGTCTGCCGCACCTGGACATCGTTGACACCTTCGCTCGCGCTGAAGGTGGAACTCCACGTGTGGCCGCCGTCCACCGAATACTGGAGCGTGGCGCCGCTCTCGACGCCGGTGACGCTGAGCGTGCCGGTATTGGTGATGTGGTCGGTGGCGCTGCTGCCCGAGTCGGTCGTGAGCGCAACGCCTGGCGCGGCGGCCGACGTGTCGAGCGTGAAGCTGAAGCTGGTGGCGCTCGAGACATTGCCGGCGACGTCGGTCTGGCGCACCTGCACGGCATTCAGGCCTTCGGTGGCGCTGAAGGTGGAACTCCACGTATGACCGCCATCCACCGAATACTCGACCGTGGCGCCGCTTTCGACGCCGGTGACGCTCAGCGCGCCGGTATTGGTGATGTGATCGGTGGCGCTGCTGCCCGAGTCGGTCGTGAGTGCGACGCCTGGCGCAGCAGCAGCCGACGTATCGAGCGTAAAACTATACGAGCATGCAGCCGAAGTATTCCCCGCAACATCCGTTTGCCGGACCTGCACGGTATTCAGCCCCTCGACTGCGCTGAAGCTGCTGCTCCAGTGCGCGCCATTATCGACGCTGTATTCGACGTTCGCGCCATGCGCAATTCCGTTGACAGCCAGCGTGCCGTCGCACGAAATGCAGTCCGTATTCGAAATCCCCGTGTCATGCGCAAGCGTGACCGAGGGTGGTGGCGGTGCGATATCGATATACGCGGTCGCCCAGCTGAGCGTCCCGTTGCCGAGCCGGATTGCATACGTGAAGTTGTCCTGCGCGCAGCCGGCGGTACTGAAACTCTGCGAGAGCCAGGACGCGTCCAGATGGCTCGCGTCGTATCCGACCTTGCCGTCCGCCGTGATCCAGATATGCGCACCGTGCGCGCTGTAGTCCGCGCTGATGGCTTCGGCTCGCGCGGTATCCTGAATGAGCAGAGCTTTCTGCTCTAGCGATACAGTGGTTTCCGTTCCGGAGTCGAGCGAGTAGAGCGACTTTGCCGCGCCACCCTGGTCGTTGGCCATCACGTTCAGATAGACAACGCCGAGCGAGCTGTTGCTAAGTCCCGTCTGCGCCGATGTAAAAAGATCGTTGTTCGCCTGCGGCGTGTTGCTGATGGAAACCGCGGTTCCGTTCGAGATCGTCGCCATGTTGCTCCCCGTTATTGTCGATATGTGTCACTGAAACGCAGCCCGCCGTGCCTGTTGTCGCGGCGGACACTGCTGATTTGCAAACTGGATCGCCGTACGTTCGGGCGATGACGAAGCCGACGTTCGACGCAAGCTGGCAGTCACGTAGGCGTTGTACTTGCGATTGCCGACATTTCTTCTTCCCCTGGTTGCCAGACCGTACATCCGCGATCGGCCATCTGTTGTCGATTTCCGCCCGCGCGCCTCAACGCTCGCGCAACGCCGCTTCCTTCGTCTTGATCACGGGCTTGAGGAGGTAGTGCAGCACTGATCTGTGCCCCGTGTTGATGTCGACGGTGGCGATCATGCCCGGCACGATCCTAACCGGCTGGCTCTGGCCGTCCGGCTTGTTCGTCTTCGTGCGTACCAGAACCCGGTAGTAGCTGTCAGATTTCTCGGCAGGATGCTCGGGCATCAGCGTGTCGGCGCTGATGTCTTCGACGGTCGCGGGAAAGCCGCCGTAGATGGAGAAGTCATACGCGGATAGCTTGACCATGGCATCCTGCCCCGGATGCAGGAACGCGATGTCCGACGGGCGCACGCGTGCCTCGACCAGTAGCGTATCGTCGAGCGGCACGATCTCCAGCAGATCCATGCCAGGCTGAACCACGCCGCCGACGGTATTGATCTTGATCTGCTTGATCATCCCCTTTACGGGCGCCCGCACCAGCGTGCGCGTAACGCGGTCTTCCAGCGCGACATTGGCTGCGCTCAAGGCGGCCTGTTCAGCACGCGCGTCGTTCAGGTCCTTCATCGCTTCGGCGCGAAAGTGTGCGGTCAGCTCATCCATCTTCTGGCGAGCCTCGCTATAGGCGGCTTCGAGGCGCGGCATCGCGAGCCGCGTTGCGTTGAGATCGCCTTTCATGTCGTTGGCTTCGCGCTCGAGCCGGAGCACTTCGACGTCGGATACCGCGCCCTTCTGCACGAGCGGGCTCGTCAACTCAAGTTCTTTCGCGACAAGGCTGTAGCTGTGCTGCAGTTGAGCCTCTCTCGCGCGTTTCTCGGACAGCTCCTGCCGGTGCTGCTCGGCCTGCTGCCTGAGCACCGCGAGGTTCGTGTGCAACTCGCGCTGCCGCGACTCGAAGAGCGATCGTTCTTCATTCAGCAGCGCCGGATTCGTTGCTTCCAGCCGGGCGGGCGCGACGAACGGCGTGTCGTTTGCCTCGGCCGTGAGGCGCGCGATCCTCGCAATCAGTGCGGAGTCCTTTGCCTGTCCTTCCTTGTAAGACGACGTGAAACGCGTATCGTCGATGCGTATCAGCGGCTGGTCCTTCTGCACCGTCTGTCCGACGTGCACCATGATCTCCGATACGATGCCGCCCTCGAGGTTCTGCACCACCTGCACGCGGCTGGTCGGAATGACCTTTCCCTCTCCGACGGTGACTTCGTCTATCTGCGCCAACGCCGCCCACGTCAGCGCGGCAATGAAGAAAGCCAGCGTCGACCAGAGTATCCAGTGAGTGAAGTACCGCGGCCCTTCCATCACGGCTGCGCTGGTCTCCCGCATGAACGCGGTGTCGTCCGCGCGCGGCCGCAGCGCCGCGATGATCCAGCGGGCCAGCGTGGCGAGCGCGCCGCGGCCCCGCCGTAACGAATCCGCATTGGACTCAGCCAGCAGCGACATGGAGCTTCCTCCCTGCAAGAGCGGCGAGGACCTGGTCCTTGGGGCCATCTGCGATGACCCGGCCCTGATCCATCACAATTACACGGTTGACCAGCGAGAGCAGCGAGGCGCGATGCGTGATGACGATCAGCGTGCGGTTTTCCAGTTCGGCAGCGAGTCTGGCCTTGAACATCTCTTCGGAGCGGTTGTCCATTGCGCTGCTTGGCTCGTCGAGCACCAGCACGGGCGGCGCCAGTAGTTCCGCGCGCGCGATGGCGATGGCTTGCCGCTGGCCTCCCGACAACGCTTCGCCGCGTTCGCCCACAGGCAGATCGAAGCCGTTCGGCAAGCGGTTGACGAAATCCGTCACACCGGCGATCTGCGCGGCGCGCAGCACGGCAGCATCGTCCGCGCCGGGCGCGCCGAGCACGATGTTGTCCTTGACGCTGCCGCTGAAGAGCATGACGTCCTGCGGTACGTGTCCGATCCCGCGCCGAAGGGCGGCAGGGTCCCATTGACGGTGTTCGACGCCGTCGATCAGCACGTTGCCCGAAGTCGGCGGATAGAGGCCCAGGATGAGTTTTTCGATCGTCGTCTTGCCGGAACCGACGCGTCCGATGATGGCCAGGCGCTCTCCGGCGGCGATGCGAAACGACACGCCATCGAGCGCCGTGCCGCTTTGGCGAGGGTAGGCGAAGCTGACGTTCCTGAATTCGATGTCGCCACGCAGCGTCGGACGATGCACGAAGCTTCTGTCGGCCGGCCGCTCGCCTGGCAGGTTCATCAACTGGCCGATCGATGCGAGCGCGCTGCGCGACTGGTGGTAGCGGGTCAGGAGCGTCGCGACCTGGCCCATCGGAGACAGTGCGCGGCCCGTGAAGATCGTGCAGGCGATCAGGCCGCCCGTCGTGAGCTTGCCGTCGGCGATCATGTAGACGCCGCAAAGAACGACGGCGAGATAGGCGATCTGCTGCGCAAAGCTGGCAAAGTTGACCGCGCATCCAGAAAGAAAGCGCGAGCGCAGGCCGAGCCTCGCGAGTTCGCCGATCGACTGCTCCCACCTCGCTTGCATTGGGCCTTCGGCGCCCGTGATCTTGATCGCTTCGAGGCCCACCAGTGTTTCAATGAGGAGCGACTGGCGCTGGGCTGCGTGGCGCTGGGTGGATTCGACGGCTTTTGCGAGCGGGCCCTGTACGGCGATACCGACGCCGACCACGAGCGGCAGCACGACAAGCGGCAGCCAGGCGAGTGCGCTGCCGACCCAGAACATCGCCAGCACGAACACGACCGAAAACGGAAGATCGATCACGGCGACCGCCGTCGCGGAGGTGAGGAACTCCCTTACCGCCTCGAATTCCTGGATGCCCGAAGCAAACCCGCCGACGGATGGCGGACGCACGGACATCTGAATGCCCAGCACCTTCTCGAACATGTTGGCGGAGAGGATCACGTCGATCTTCTTGCCGGCAATGTCGATGAAGTAACCGCGCAACGTTCGCATCAGCAGATCGAACACGATCACGAGGATGATGCCCGCCGCCAGTGCCCACAGTGTTTCGAACGTGTGGTTCGGCACCACCCGGTCATAGACGTTCATGGTGAAGAGCGGCATCGCCAGCGCGAACAAGTTGACGAGCAGCGATGCGAGCATCACTTCGCCGTAGATCGGCCAGGCCGTTGCGACTACGCCCCAGAACCAGTGTCGAACGCGAGGCACGGCGCTCTCGTCGCTGCGCTCGTCAAAACGGTGAGCGGGTCGCGCAAACAGCACGTGCCCCGCATAGCGTTGCCGCAGATCGTCTGTGCTGATCTCCTGTTCGCCCGTGCCCGTCTCAGGCAGTATGACGCGCAGGCTGCCGTCCGCGCTCCTTTGCACCAGCACGCATGCCTGCCCATCGTTGAGCAGCAGAACGGCGGGCAGAACGAGATCGGAGATGCTCTCCAGAGAGCGCCTCGCGAGTCTCGCGGAGATTCCCACACGAACAGCGGCGCGAACAAAGAGGTCGGGCGTCAGACGACGGCCGTTTAACGGCAACCCGGCGATGAGCGTGTCGGCTTGTGTTGGTCGGTCGAATAGCCGGGCCAGGACGAGCAGGCAACCCAGCAAAGGATCGTCTTCGACACCGGACGTCGGCCGAACGTCCCACCCTCGGGCAGCGCGTTGCCCCGCTGACCCGGCCGCGGTTCCTGTCGTGGCGGAATGCATCTACAGCACGCCGGCACGCAAGCAATGGTCTGCTTGTCCCAGCAATCCTGACGATGCTGGAATCCCTGTCGGGAAGTCCCCGGCCCTGTACATGATGAACCCCGTTTATGGTTGTTTATGATTGTTCTTGTAGCTGCGTTTTCAGCTACTGGTCTTAGGAAGGGCCAAAAGCAAGTAGCGCGCCATGCGTGCCCGGCTGCGGCGTGGCGTACGGCGTGCCAGACGCGGATTGCGCGCCAACGGAAAAAGCAGACGATTCTGTTTCACAACTGAAACCTGATTTGGCCGTCGAATGTCTGAACCCGCACGTCGCGAGCCCCCCGTGCCGTCGCGACCTGGAGGTTCAGCGCGATGCAGCGCGGCATGAAGTCCCGCGCCGAAAATGTTGCGGTTCTGAAACGTCCGTCTCCTTATTCGCGTGATTTTGCTTCATGTGATCAAGCTGGCGCGCCGATGCGCGTGCGACGCGCACTGCCGCTAGCGGTTGGGCTGCGAGTCGATCACGGCGCCCGGAGCGAATGGCGTGGCGCGGACCTTGCCGAACTGGCCACGGCGGAGAAAGTTCGTGTGAACGATGAGATCGCGCGTGCAACGTTTTCGGCAAGCCGCGCTCCCTGCGGCCGCGTGTATATCGAACGGCAATGAACGACGCGGTGGAGTGGTGCGGTGCGCGTGAAATGCATCGTGCAGGCGCTTGTACCACGAAACAATGTAGTAACATTTCTACACCGATTGTAGTAACGTGACTACCCGCTAAAGGGGAGCGATTGTGACCACCCGTCATACTTACAGCAGCCGCGAGTTCAACCAGTACGTCAGCGAGGCGAAGCGGGCCGCCAACGAAGGTCCTGTATTCATTACCGACCGCGGCGAGCCTGCGCACGTGTTGTTGAGCATCCAGGAATATCGCCGTCTGCAGGGCGATTTTGTATCGCTCGCCGACGCCCTTGCGCAGAAGGGTACGGAGGCGGACTTCGACTTTGACTTTCCGTCCATCGACCTCGACATAAAACCTGCGGACCTTTCCTGATGTACCTGCTCGATACCAACGTTATTTCCGAACTGCGCAATCCTGCGAAGACCGACCCGAACGTCCTGGCGTGGGCGGCTTCGCAGCCGGTCACGGACCAGTATCTTTCGGCAATTACGGTGCTTGAACTCGAACTGGGTGTGAAGCGTGCCGAACGAGCTGATCCCGCGAAAGGGCAGGTGTTGCGCAAATGGCTGGATCGTCAGGTATTGCCCAGATTCGGCGATCGAATTCTGTCTTTTGATGCGCGTGTTGCGATCCAGTGTGCGGGACTGCATGTGCCCGATCAGCGTCCGCTAAAAGACTCCATGATCGCGGCAACTGCTCAGATTCATGGCATGAAGGTTGTCACCCGAAATATCAGGGACTTCGAAGGAATCGCGGTGGGGCTTATCAACCCATGGGAGCAATGGCGCGGCCCCGAAAACTGATTGCGGAAGTACGGATACCGTTTTATTGATGACATCATCGAAACCGTGACGGCGAGCATGTCGGGTGCGAGGCAGGTCGCCATGCAGGTGATCACAACGCGCTCCGGTCAGTCACACCGCATCGTTTGCGTTTATCCAGATGCGCCGGATCCCACCGGGCGCCCGGTGTTGAGTCGGTTGCCCGTTCGCGCCATGCAAACGGGTTCGCCGACAACGAGATAGCAAGGCAGTTCGACGCATGCTTCATCGTCGAAGCTCAGGGTGTTTGACCTGGTAGCACCGGCACACGGGCGATTTTCCATCGGTGCTCAGGTCACATTCTGCTGTCGTAGTCACAGAAGTGAGGGTCATCACGCACGGCGTCAGGGCCTTGCAAAATCATCCGCCGTCAGTTCGAGACGCGCGGCCGGATGGGCGAGCAGTTTGCGCCCGGCGATCGCGCGGATGCGGCCGTACCCATCCCGGAACGTCTTCAGGATGCGGGCGTCGCTGGCCCGGGGTTCGAGCCAGAAATACGTTTCGAGTGCCGCAAGCGTGATCATGCAGTCGACCGTGACGTTCTGATGCACGAGACCAAAGGCGACGCCACGACGGTTTGCAAGTACCTGCGGTTCAAGGTCCAGGGTTTCCATAACGGTAAAAGGAAAACGCGTTCGCGTTAGACGGGTCACCAGGATTCTTGCATACGCGATGCGGTCTGGGTATCGGGCAGCTAGTTTAACTGACCGGATTTCAGCCCGGGGCCGTCACCGGTTTCACCAGTCGATGCGATGTTTCTCGTCGGTCTCGTGGTGCCGGTGATCATCGTCGGCGTGCAGGTAGAGGCTGGTCGTGGCCAGCGATGCGTGGCCGAGGTTGTCGCGCACCAGACGCAGGTCGACCTGCCGGTCGGCCATGTGCGAACCCGCGCTATGCCGCAGCCAGTGCGCCGACGCCTGCTCGAGCAGCGCGGCGCGGGCCTCGAATTCCGCGCCGCGCTCGCGCAGCTGGCGGGCGGCGCCCGCAAACACGCGCTTGATGATCGTGTGCAGCGCGGCTCGAGTGAGTGGCTGGTTGAATGGCGCCGGAGTTTTCCTCCGGGACGATTGCCCGGTCCTTCCGGAAGTGCCGCCTGCAGTTGACCCGATCGGCAGCACGAGCGGCGTCGCCTCATGCGGCGACGGCAACGCGGTCATCCCGAGCGACTGCCGGTAGCGCGCGAGCTCCGACATCATTTCACGCGTCGCGGGAACCAGCCGATCCCTGTCGCCCTTGCCGTGCACAGTCAGCCACCAGCGCATCGTGCCGTCGGTGTCGCGCCGCACGAAGAACTGGCCCATCGTGTTGCCGCCCGCCTCGGCGATGCGCAGGCCGCCCAGATACAGCAGCGTGAACAGCCACCGCGCCCGTTGATAGTGGGCGCGCGCCCGGGCGGTGTCCTGCGGCATCGATGCAATGAAGTCCTTCACCGCCTGCCACAGGCCCGGTTCGAGATAGCGGGTGATGCGCGGGGCGGCTTTGCGCGCGCGCTGGCGGGAGAGCGCGAGCGGATTGCCGGCGAGGTAGCCAGCCTGCACCAGCCACGAGAACAGCGTGTTGAGAACCACCATCGCCTGGCGCGCGCTGGCCGGCGACAGCTGCCCGTGGAACGGGCGCCAGCGCGCATCGCCGCGCGGGTGCTTGCGGCCGCCGCCAGCGACCCAGAGTGCGGCGGGCTGCGGATCGGCGAGGAAGCGCTGGTAGCGCAGGCAGTCCTCGTGGGTGAGCGAGGACAGCGGCTTGCCCAGTTCGACCAGTGACCAGAGCAGCAGCCGTTCCGCTTCCTTGCGGTAGTTCCCGAAGGTCGTCTGGGTGTCAGCGAAGCGCGCGAGCCACGCGCGGATCGCGTCGAGATCGTTGGCGGCGGCAATCTGCGCGTGGCCGTCCGTCGCGCGGTTGGTGCCGGCATGACCGTCGAGCGCGGTAGGAATCGCGAGCGTCTCGAGCGGGGCGGGCTGCAAGGCGACGAGGCTGTTCTTCGGCGGGTTCGGCATGAAGGTGAGTCTTTTCAGGAAGGGTGAGCTTTTCCGGGAGCGGAATTGATGATATGACCCTCAAATACTGTGCCGCGGGCGTGTGGATCATTATTTCGACATTATGCGGATAATGTCAAATTTGCGCCCCTCGGTGGTTGGGTATATAGCGTCTTACGTTGTATTATCAGCATATCCGAACGCATTTTCCGTCCATGTCCGACGCTCCTGCCGATCTCCCGTCCGATGACACGCACCTCGCGGCCGAAATCGACCGCCTCAAGGTTGACTTCCCGAAAACCCGCGAACTGTACCGCGAGGTCTGTGCGCTGCTGTTCTTCCGCTTCGGGCAGGCGCCGACCGCGAACCGCCTGTACCAGCTGGTGAAACGCGGCAGCATGGGCACGCCCGCCGCGGTACTCGGCGAGTTCTGGACGGAGCTGCGCGAGAAAAGCCGCGTGCGCATCGAGCATCCGGACCTGCCCACCGATCTGCGTGACGCGGCCGGCGAACTGGTCGCGACGCTGTGGACGCGCGCCACAGCGTCGGCGCAGGCGGCACTCGACGCGCTGCGCGCGGAAGTGGAGGGCGAGCGCACGGCCGCGGAGCAGCGCGTCGCCGCGGCACGCAGCGAGCTCGAACGCACCGAGACGGCGCTCGAGCAGCGCACGGCGGCGCTGCTGGCCGCGCAGGTCGAGGTCCGCGAGCTGGAGAAGGCGCAGGCCGAGGGGCGTGCGGTGCGCCAGGCGATGGAAGCCGACATCGTGCGCCTCAAAAACGAGGGCGCGGCACGCGACCGTGAACTGGAGAAGGTGCGCGACGGCTTCTCGCGCGATCTCGAGAAACTGCGCGAGACGGCGGCGCAGTCCGACGAGCGCCTGCGTGCCACCGAGAAGCGCGCGCTGCTCGAGATCGACCGCGAGCGCGGGGCGGCCGCGAAGCTGCAGAAGGAGCTCGATGAGCTGAACCGGCGCGCTGACCGGCGCGACGCGGAGCATCGCCGCGCAGTCGAGACGCTGCAGGCACAGCTGGGTGACGCCCGTCATCAGGCGGGCGTGCTGCAGGGGCGCCTGGAGGCCGTGCAGGCGACGAACGTGACGCTGCAGCAACAGCTGGCTGCCCTGCGCGAGACGGACGTGCGGGAGGGCGGGCCGGCCCGGTCGGGCCGTACAAAGACCCCGCCTGCGGGTACCACCCAAGTACGTCCCGTGGCGACACGCCCCGCACGTCCCGCACGTGCGGCGCGCGGCGCGTCCGCGCCCGCCAGCAAGACCGCGGTGCGCCGCAAGCGGGGCAAGAGCGATGACAGGTAGCCCCCGCCCGCGCAGAAGACGCAAGGCCCCGGCCTGCCCGCCGATCGGCGCGCTGATGCGCTACGGCGAGCGCACAGTGCGGGTGATCGCCGAAGCCAGCGGCCAGCGCGTAATCATCGAGTCGGTCGACGGGGACGGCCGCACCTTCCGCAGCGTGGTGAAGTGGGCTAATCTGGCCGCTCCTGAAAGCCAGCTTTTCTGAGCGCGATGACGATGCAGCCGACCACGCAGCAGCTCGATATCTTTGCCGACAGCCGCGACGTGATGTTGCGCAACGACGTACTGGCGCCGCTGGAACGGCGCGATGCAGTGGTCGCGCGCGCATCACTGGAACAGCTGGCGTGCGACTATCCGGACGATGGCACGTTGCCGGCGCTGGTCAGCCTGCGCCAGGAACTGAGCCGCCTGCATGCAGGACTGTTCGATGCGTACATGGCGACGCGGAAGGTGCAGCACCGGTGAGCATAAGGCCGCGAACGGTTACATGGTGCCACTCGGCGAGGCCAGATGGATTTCCGTAATTGTCTCCGCAGTGCGGAGACAATTACGGACGTTGGCCAGGCATGTCCAGTGACGCGTTTGAAAATGGAGGGGCTCACCCTTCACCCAGTAATCAACACCTGAACCTGAAAGTATGAATGACGACCTCACGCCTTCCTCCTTGCTCGATGAAGTCCGACGGCTGATCAGTTCGGCGCGCGAGCGGGCCGCCGCTGCGATCAATGCGGAACTGACACTGTTGTACTGGCAGGTGGGGCGTCGTATTCAGGCTGAGGTATTGCGCGGCGCTCGCGCGGAATACGGGCAGCAGGTGATCGGGTCGTTGGCGCGCCAGCTTACAGCGGAATATGGTCGCGGCTGGAGCGACAAGCAGTTACGCCATTGCTTACGCCTGGCAGAGGTTTTTGCCGACGAAACGATTCTCTCCGCGGTGCGGAGAGAATTGAGCTGGACGCATCTGAAGACCCTGATCTACATCGACGACCCGGTCAGGCGCGATTTTTATATCGAACTTGCCCGCGTTGAACGCTGGTCCACGCGGCAATTGCAGGAGCGCATCGACTCGATGCTTTTTGAGCGCAGTGCGATCTCCCGGAAACCCGAAGACGCAATCAGGCGCGATCTCGCGATCCTGAGAGATGAGCGACGCGTGCCGCCCGACGCGTTGCTGAAAGACCCCTATGTGCTGGATTTTCTTGGGCTCAACGATCACTACCTTGAAAAGGATCTGGAAGATGCCATCCTGCGGGAGATGGAGCAGTTCCTTCTCGAACTCGGTGCGGGTTTCACGTTTGTAGCTCGCCAAAAACGCCTGCTGATCGATCACGACGATTTTTACATCGATCTTCTCTTTTACAACCGCAAGCTTCGACGGCTTGTTGCAATCGAACTCAAGCTTGGTGCGTTCAAGGCCGAATACAAAAGCCAGATGGAACTGTATTTGCGCTGGCTCGCGAAACATGAGCAGGAACCCGACGAGGAACCGCCGCTCGGCATCATCCTGTGTGCAGGCAAGAAGCAGGAGCAGATCGAGCTGCTCGAACTCGACAAAAGCGGTATCCATGTCGCGGAGTACCTGACTGTGCTGCCGCCACGTGAGCAGTTGCAGGCAAAACTGCAACAGTCCATTGAAGCCGCGAGGTTAAGACTCCACGATCGGCGGCGCGAATGATTCGATCCCCACGATCGGGCTGACGAACGTCCGCTAAACCGGTCTCTCAATCCATAAACTCTGAAAGCCTCCCCTCCGTAGCCCCTCCGTAGGGTTTTCTTTGCGCAGCTAGAGCCCGTGCGCTGCCTGCAATCCGTCGGTTTTTTTGAGTTGTTGACCGGGAGTGCAGATATGAAATCCCGCGGCGATGACAAAGAGGATCCCGGCTACAGGCCAGACATAGATTGCAGCGGCGACGCAAAGCCAGCATGCATCCAGAGGCGGGTAGGCGTGGAGTGCCCAGAAAAAGCAGGCAACCGGCAACATCAACAGGGACAGTGCCGACCGATTCAGAAAAACGGCGACCGTTGCTCTCTTGTGCGTCTCAGATTGCATGCCCGTCTCCATGAGGAATGGCATTGGTGAATAGCGTCGCACGCCGGTCATTTTGCGAATACTGGGGAAAATCCCTGACCCTGTCAGGATGTTCGACCATGCAGAAGGCAATGCGATAACACACCTCAAGGGTAAGCCTACAAAGGTTGAACGTACTTTTCGATTGATTGCTGGCGATTTCATGGAACCGAACCGCCTGCATAGATGCTTTGCCGCCCCCTGGATCTCGCGCGAGTCTCCCGAAGCGCAAGCGCTTGATCGTTTGACTCCATGCGGCGCTGGCCATTGCACGCCGTGACGTTGAGGATGATGCGGAGACGGTCACGCGACATAGGACGGAGATCGCGCCCCACCGGAAATCTCCATGCTCTACTAAAGCAACAAACATCATCACACATCGTATGCACGCGAAGTCATCGGTGCCGACATGCAGGGATGGTTTTGAAGACGCTCATTGACCACTGTATGCCTCACCGAACGGATGGAAGAACGTCGTCGCGCGCGTAGGACTCCTCGCGCCGGTCGATGGAGTCGGCAAATCGGAACACATTTACCGTTCGGGCAGCAGGTGAACGTCGCCCCGCTGTACTGGCGCGTGTCGACTCGGTGCTGCTCGCGATCGAAATTGTCGACACTCATTTCGCCGAATGGCCGAATGTCGTGTCCGTCGCGCAGCGCGCCAATGCGAGGAACACAACGGCGCAGTGGTGACGGGCGAAGCTCGCCACATGCGTCACTCGCGCGAACCTGCTCGTGTGGTTCGTCAACTACTGCATCGCCATGGATATCATCATCGAGCCCGAATGGACAGTCACCACGGGCTCGTATATCGGCGCACATCGGGTCGATGGGCCGGGGCGCGTGTATGGCCATATCGACGGACTCGGCGAAGTCGAAGTCGAATTGATCAAGGGCAAACACGCGACTACATCTACCTGTTCAGATGCGCGTCGCGTGCGCCGTCCAATGGGCATGGCGTCAGAGGACAGATGACGCGCGTCACGCCGATTCATGCGCGCTTGCACATAGGCGTGATGCGTTGAACGATTTGACGCACGCGCGGACGAACGGCAGGACTGCGCGCTTGCGCACATGCAAAACATGTAACACAGCGGCTGAGCTGTCGTCGCAAGCAACCATGCGTGCGTCATGGCAGAAAGAGCAGAAAGGGCGGCAACGTCCCCCTGCGCGGCGGTTATTGAAGTCGATCGCGCAGCCCACATGCACTGAGTCGCATGCACTGCAGGCACGCGTGAGACGAAGTAATGTGTCGCAGTAGTGTGGTCAGGCAGACAGCGTGCTACACGAGTGTTTGCAAAGGTGCGGAAAAGTGCAGGACGCCACGCGATGCCGCGTGTGAAAGATGCATGTGGAAGACAGCGTGGGGAAGGAACGCAAGATGCCATGCAGCAGCGCTGGTGCACGCTGGTGAAGTTTCTCGCGAGGTGTGGTCAATGATTGTAGGTAAGCGAATTTGCGTCATCAAGCGAGCAGGGCTGAGCGCTAGCTATGGCGAGATTTTCACAACGTAGTTCGTGAAAAAAAATTTAAAAGGGTTTAGGATGATTTGCGAGGGAAGTGCCGATGAACCTCAAAACCGGCAAGCAAGGTGTTCCAGACCGAGCAAGCCAACTCCTAAACCCTTTTAAAGGAAAAACTGTGAATTTTTACATCATCATGTCGTGGCTATACGCGATGATCGCTGTACTCTATGCCGCCGCAGCGTTAAGCCACCCTTCCTAATGCAAGCATCGACGGCTCCAATCTAGCACCGTCGATCTGCTTGTCAATATAAACCGTAGTCTATTTTTCTGCTGGCGCGCAGAACGGATTCGCTCGTCTGTCGCCAGCATCCCCTTTCGGCTGGTTCACGCTTCCCACAGCGAGACTCACGTAAGACGGCGCGTGCTCTGAAAGAACAGTCCCACGGTGGCTCGCGCCTATTTGTGCCGATCGAGCACGCCCGCTTCTCGCTCAAGGAGTATCTCGCGCTTTGCAAAGACAATCCCGCCGTGTACGCGACCGCTGGCGAACCCATGCTATCGGCGATAGGAGAACCCGAGCAGATAGACACACGCTACGATCCGCGTCTTTCGCTGATCTTCGCGAACAAGGTCATCAAGGCATACCCCGCATTCCGTGAGTTCTACGGAATGGAAGACGTGATCGAGCAGGTGGTCGCCTACTTCAGGCGTGCCGCCCAAGGGCGGGTTTTCGCCGCGCAACCTCAAGTACATGCGCGCGCTGGCACAAGCGTGGTCCGAGCCGGAATTTGTGCAACAACCTGTTGCACAATTGCCGTGGTCCCTCGTGGTGACGCTGCTGGACAAGCTCGACGATCGCGATCAGCGCGATTGGTATGCGCACAAGTCGCTTGAGCACGGCTGGTCACGAAGCGTGCTCGCGATGCAGATCGAGACGGGGCGCACACATCCGGACCGGCAACGCCTTCACGAACTTTGAGGAACGACTCTGCGTGAGGTACCGCCTTCGCTGGAAACAAAACTGCCGTCCATTCGCGAAATCGAGGCGGAACTGCGCCCCGACCTGCGAGACGACTCATGACGCTTTTCTTCGCGCGTCGCCCACATGGCGTCGGAAATGCAATCCCTTATGACGCCGCTCTACACAACGAGAAACGATCTGAAACAGGCGGGTGCTTGCACCAGTTCGATGCTGCGCGACAAGCTTACGTATCGTCAACCAGATTCAGGCATGGGAAGACCGAAAATCGTAAACGCCAGTTAAGCACACCGGATCGCCAAGCGTAGCGCTCGGGCATTGAACGTTGGCTATTTTTTGCCCCAGTTGTTCCACGCCATCCTCAGGAGGGCAGCGTTGGCCGCGCGTCGGTCAAACAGTTCGGGATCGAAGTCGTCGCCTGCCCATGTCCTGTACTCCTCGGCCTCGTCGCTCCCCGGTTGCTGGCTCAGAACACGCAACATCTCTTCATATCCACGCGTACCGCCAACATCCTCGGGTGGGCATGCTCGTTGTCCAGCGAGAATCCATGCTTCGCTGTGAGGTTCCCGGTCGGTCCGCGCGACTTCTTCGACGTGGACGTCGTGATGCCAATCATCACCGAAGTCATATCGATAGAGGAAACGATGTCCTTGATAGATGAGTCCGTGTAGTCGTGCCTTGCGGTCATCCAGCATTTCAGGATCTTCAGCGAACAAATCGAGCACGTTGTCGTTGTCGCCCATCGCGTAAGTCCGCTCGTCTATCTCGAAGTCGTGCAGATGGGAGTCGGTCCACCCGAAGGCCGCTTGCAGGATGTGATGCAGCTTGCGCAAGGTGATATTGCCGTCGACCTGGATTCGTCGCCATACGGGAGGTTCGATATCACGGATCTGCGCGTGAAGCGTGTAGATGGTGTAGGACTTGGCCATGGATTTGAGCGGAGCATTGCATTTGACCCGGACGGACTCGCATTATCGCCCGTACTGCGAGCCGGCGTGCCCAATGATAAGCAAACGGCTTTCGAGACGCCGCCAGTTCGTGAATTGCCAAAACGCATACAGACCTTGTTGTACGGGGAGAGGTCGGCACCGCGCACACGACTGATTGATGCGCGATGCATGAGGCCACGCCGGCTCGCCTGCGCGCGTCGTGTTCGTGCCATTCCAATAATTGGTGTCGTCGATGAGCTGAATAACGGATGACGAGCCGATCCTTAATTCTTCGTACGAATAGCCGTTAACTCCGTCTGAAGCCTTCCAGACGGACGGGAAACACTGGCGAGAAGGCCTCGAAGGCACGTCGCCCGGCATCGCAAGGCTTTGCGCCGCCTGAGCGGCAAATCCGTTGCTGAAGCGCCGGCCGCCTCGCAATGTGTCCATGCCGATCGCCTTCATCCCGTCAGATCGTCGTATCAGCGTGTGAAGTACTGTCGATATAGGAGTTACGAAGTAATGTGGATTGCAAACCTGAGAATCGGAGCCCGTCTCGGCGCGGCGTTCGGACTCGTCGTGGCGCTGTTGATAGGAACGGCGATCGTCGGAATCGGGCACCTCGAGTCGAGCAATGCAAGAATGGACAGCATCGTCAGTGAGCGCTATGCGCTGATTGCCCTGAGCAACCAGATCAAGAACAACGGCTACAAGGCCAATGGCATTCTGAGCAACCTGCTGCTGGTCTCAACCGAAGAGCAGGCGAAGAAATACATGGACGCGTATGCCGTCATCAGAAAAACCAATGCGGACGCGTACGCCCGGCTCGAAAAGCTGCTGCGGAGCGACGACGCCAAGGCGCTCTTCAAGGAGCAGTTCCTGGCGCGCACCACGTACGGCGGCAGCGTCCGCAAGTTCTTCGACCTGGTGAAAGAGAACCGGCAGCAGGAAGCACGCGACCTTTATCTCGGCGACCTCGCACGTCAGCAGGACGAGTACTACCTGCTGGTCGACAAGATGGTCGACTATCAGGCGTCCCAGATGCAAAAGGACGTCGCGCGGGCGGCCGACGAAGGGGATAACGCCCGGATGCAGATGATCCTGCTATCCATTGGCGCGATATTGGCTGCGATGGTAACGGGCTTCGTCATCACGCGAGGCATCACGCGGCCAATCAACCGTGCTGTCAGCCTTGCCGAAGCCGTGGCGCAAGGCGACCTGACACAGCGTCTTGAAGCGGACTCGAAGGATGAGGTCGGCAGGCTGCTGGACGCATTGAAGCACATGATCGGGAACCTGCATGGCATCGTGGTGCGCGTGCGCACGGGAACCGAGACGATCACCCAGGCATCGCGAGAAGTCGCAAGCGGGAACCTGGATCTGTCGAGCCGCACCGAACAGCAGGCGAGTGCGCTCGAGCAAACCGCGGCGGCGATGGAGCAGCTCACGTCCACCGTCAAACAGAACGCGGACAACGCACTCGAAGCCAACCGGGTTGCATCGAATGCGTCCGTCGTCGCTGCAAAGGGTGGAGAGGCGGTCAACCGCGTGGTGGATACGATGAGCGCCATCAACGATTCGTCGCGCAGGATCGTCGACATCATCGGCGTGATCGAGGGCATCGCGTTTCAGACCAACATCCTCGCGCTGAATGCCGCGGTTGAGGCCGCGCGCGCAGGCGAGCACGGCCGGGGCTTCGCAGTGGTGGCCTCGGAAGTGCGCAGCCTCGCGCAGCGCAGCGCGGTGGCCGCAAAGGAAATCAAAACGCTCATTGACGACTCCGTCGGCCATGTCGACAACGGCAGCAAGATAGTCGACGAGGCCGGACAGATCATTCGCGAAGTGGTGCACAGCATCTCGCAGGTGACAGCAATCGTCGGCGAAATGAGTACGTCCAGTCGGGAGCAGAGCGACGGCATCGAGCAGATCAACCGCGCGGTTACGCAGATGGATCAGGTCACGCAGGAAAACGCCGCGCTGGTGGAAGAAAGCGCTGCGGCAGCGCAGGCCCTGCGCGACCAGGCCGCACAGCTCACCGATATGGTTGCGCAGTTCGCGCTGGACGAGGCAGCGGCTCGCGATGTGCGTTTGCAGTCCGCCTTATCGCGCGCAAGCGATTCGCGACTATTGATCGGCGCCGCGCCGCCGCTGCTGCCCGGCGTCTGAACGCTGTTGTCGCTGACACAAAAGCATAAAGGACGGAGACACGAGCCGTTGGCCAAGCCGGCTCGATGAACGAAGCGATGGAACGCGACTGCGGATGCGCACCTCGCGTTCCGGGCCGACTCGCCGCCTGTCGACGGCGCCCGTCCTGCTGTAGCAGTCTGCACCTGTTCGGGCCGGGAGCTATCGAGGAATGGAGAGCGAGATCCGATTAAGGCAATGCTGATCAAGTCCACCACTCATGGCTGTCATGCGTTATAGCGTGGACATGCGACGGTAAAACCAAAAACGATGAAGCAACTGACACTGGCGATGGCGGTCGATCAATGCGCGGGATTC
>NZ_JAYMRZ010000037.1:0-66670 GCF_038900715.1 Paraburkholderia phymatum
CCTTTTTCAGGAAGGCAATCAGACTTCAGGGCCAGCCACCGAAGACCATCACGCTTGATGGCTATGCAGCCTCGCACCGCGCCGTGCGCGAGATGAAGGCCGATGGCTTGCTGCCTGAGGACACGAAAGTCCGATCCTCGAAATATCTCAATAATCTGGTCGGGCAGGATCACCGCAACATCAAGTCCCGGACGAAAGTCATGCTCGGCTTCAAACGTTTCAGGAACGCAGCGATCACGCTCTCAGATATTGAGTTGGTACATCGTATTCGCAAGGGCCAATTCGGCCTCGCGAAGCTCGGCCTCAAAGATACCACTGCGCCCGCAGCCTGGGAGGCCGCCCTGTCTGCTTCATTAGACATCCTCTATATAACAACAATCTCGTGCAGACCGCCTATTTGCACCAGAGCCTTGCGCACCGACTCGTAGGTGACACACTCACCCCGCGCTCGAGCAGCAGTTCCCTCAATGTCGCGCAGGCTCAGGGGTTGAGCCGGTGATACCAGTGTACCGCGAAGCTGATGACCGCTGCCGGAAAACGAAAACCGTGATCGGGCGACTCGATCTTCTTCATGCCCACATTTTACTGCACGCATCAACTTGACATTGCCCTTGACAGATCCCCTTGCATGGGTCGAACCGAAGACAGGGTCCCGACCTGTCCGTGCGGCCTTCGGGCGCCTCGTACCAACATCAATATATTTGATGCTCTTCTTCTGGCAGCGATACTCGACCGCGTGGCATCATCAAGTCCATGCACAGAGTAAAGAGGATGCTTTACGGCGGGCTGCTGACCGCTATGCTAAAGGGGGTTGCCGCACAGCCTGCTGCCGCAGGCGACTATTGCACGTACCAGAGAATGAAGAAGCTTCTCCGTCCCGAGGCTGCGGCGGAAGCCGCGTGTGCCGCGCGATCAAAATAGCGACGTAAGGCGCGCAACTAACCACCGCCGCACTGCATCTGTCACAGGCAGACGGCATGTGCACTCCTTAAATAATTAGACACATGCAGAAACTGATGAAGCAAAGTGATGCTTTACACGGGCCAAATCGTCCGGCGCACAGGGGACATCAAACGGCAACTCAACCTCCGTCTGGCAAAGAGAGCCCGGGGCGTTCGGCTGTTGCAGCCGGGCGGATCCTCGACGCGATTCGCGATCTTGCTCCTGCCGTTGTCGCGCGTGCAGCCGAGATCGAAGCGGAACGCCGCATGCCGTCCGACCTTATCGAGAAGTTGCGATTGATCGGAGTGTTCCGCATGTTCGCGCCGCACAGCCGTGGCGGACTAGAGCTAGATTTACCTTGGGGAATGGAGGTGATCAGCGCGTTGGCTCGGATCGACGGCTCAGTCGGCTGGACCGCGATGATCGGCAGTTCATCTGCCATTATCAGTCCTCGATTGCCGAGACAGACTTACGATCTGATGTACCAGGACAAGTCGGACCTCATCATAGCTGGTGTCACCACGCCAGGAGGCACCGCCGAGAGAGTGGCAGGTGGGTGGCGGGTCAGCGGCCGTTGGCCGTTCGCCAGTTGTTGCCACAACGCCGACTGGATGATGGCTCTCTGTGTCATGTCGGAAGCCGGAAAACCACTCTTTGGACCGGCAGGGGATGCCGGCCCACCGTTGGTCCGGTGTGTCGCCTTGCCGGCATCGGCTTGGCAGATTGAAGACACTTGGCACGCCTCCGGCCTCAGAGGTACCGGCAGTCACCACATAGCCCTTCAGAACGTACTCGCGCCGGAGACCAATTTCTTCGACTTTCCAGCTGGAGCATCATGCGAACCGGGACCACTATATCAAGCTTGGCGGCACCTTCAGTCGGTGCTTCTCGGAGCTGTCTGCGTGGGCATCGCCGAGGGTGCGTTATCGGATGTTACCGACCTCGCCCGCAGCGGCCGGCAACAACTTCGAGCGCCGGCTCCTATGCGCAACTCAGAAATGGTCCAGGCCGAGTTGGGTCGAATTGAAGCAGATGTGCGTGCAGCGCGGGCGGCCATGCAGGTTCAGGCGGAGAGTCATTGGCGGCACGCCTTGGCCGACACGCTGAATGGCCAGGCTCTGTACACCCAGGGCATACAGACCGGAATCTGGATTGCGACGATCTGTGCCAGCGCAGCACATGCCTGCTTTACCCTTGCCGGCGGTGCCGCAGTGTATGAATCTTCACCTCTTCAGCGGCGGCTGCGCGATCTGCAGGCGGCGGCGCAACACGCCATGGTCCAGCAGCGGCACTATGCTGAAGCTGGCCGTCTGCTGCTGGAACGGGTCGTATGAACATCAAGATCGGACACATGGCCATAGAGCGGGGCGGGAACCGCAGGAAGCTTAGAAGTGTCGTGCGTACCACGCGCCTTCCGCATCGTTATGCTCGGCGGATTCTATGCGCACCAACCTGCAGATCGGCCTCCTATATGCTTAGTTTTCCGATCGGAATAGTCCGTTCCGGTTTAGCCGCTTCGCAACCATAGCGGGACCGCACCATGATGACTGTTATAAGGCATAGTAAAGATGCAGAGATTCCAGCTTGCTCCAAACTACGAGATCTCGCGTGTGATCCACGGGGGCTGGCAACTCGCGAGCGGCCACTGCACGGCCCGAAGCGAAGACCCCGTAGCCGACTTGGTGGCCTTCGCGGATGCGGGAATAACCACCTTCGACTGTGCCGACATCTATACCGGGGTCGAAGAGCTGATCGGCCATTTCAGAAGGCGCTATCGCGATCTGCGCGGGGAGCAGGCGCTCACCCGGATCAAGGTCCATACCAAATTTGTGCCGCACTTCGGCATACTGCCGCGCATCAGCAAGTCTTATGTCGAGAGGGTGATCGACCAGTCGCTGCGACGCCTCAACCAGGAGCGGCTCGACCTCGTACAACTCCACTGGTGGGAATACCGAGAGCCTCGTTGGCTCGAGGCAGCGCTGTGGCTCGACGATCTTCGGCGCACCGGCAAGATTGATAAGATCGGCGGCACGAATTTCGACACTTACCATATGCTGGAGATCGTGAATGCAGGCGTGCCGCTTTCCTGCATGCAGGTGCAGTATTCGCTACTCGACCGCCGTCCGGCGCGGCGAATGGCTGCGGCGGCGGTCGAGTACGGTATCCCGCTCCTGTGCTATGGCACCGTGGCTGGCGGCTTCCTCGGCGACAGATGGTTCGGCGCACCGGAACCGACAGAGCAGCTTGAGAACCGTTCGTTGGTCAAATACAAGCGGATTATCGACGACGTCGGCGGCTGGGACCTGTTCCAGGCCCTTCTGACCATCCTTCGCCAGATCGCGGACCGGCACGGGACCGACATCGCCACGGTCGCCAGCGCTGCGATGCTCGAACGACCGGGTGTGGCGGCCGTCATCATCGGCGCGCGCGACCGCTCTCATCTGACCTCGAACGTCGCCATCTCCGGTCTCGCCCTGACCGCCAAGGATCTCGACCTCATCACCGGAATGCTGGCGGAAGCGAAGGAGCTTGAGGGGGATGTCTATGGGCTGGAGCGAGACGACCACAATGGAAATCGCACCCGCAAATCGTGATTAACTTCAATCAAGGCCGGCACCCGGATGTAAGTTGGAGAAAGTTGAGTGAAAAACTTCTTATCTTCTAAGAGGCCAGTTCAAGTGCGACGCGTGTCGCCGTCCGCCGGACGTAAATCGGCAGCGTAGTGGATGACAAAGCTCTTCTCTGCCTTGTCACATTCAACAACCCGAATATCGGAGATTGAAGCTGTGACCTGCTGTACGACCAGCAGTTGCCTAGTCGGACGTGCGCGATCGGTAACGGTCGGGTTCGAAGCTCCGGCGACAACGTACCCTCTCTCTGGGCGATTCACCCGGGCGACCGGGCAGGGATCGACACTGCCAGCAGCCGTGCGGTGTGGGGGCCAGGCAAGTTTCGCATGCACAACATATGTGAACTGTCGAATGAAACCTCGTTAGCCTCAAAGAGCCAAAGCTGCTGAAAGGCTCTGACCAAAACGGTGAGTGGCCGGTTGCATCTCTTTGAACTGGGTGCACGTCGTCGAAGCGCCATCGGGGAATAGACAGGTGCTAAACGGATAGGCCCGGAAGTGTTCGGGTCGGCAGGGATGGGAACGCGGAAACCCCGATTCTCCGCCACCGCTCCGGTTTATTGGGGCGTCGGCAGGTGGACCGTAAGGAACACTGTTGGGGAAGCGGGAGTGAGAACGCGCAAGAAGCGAAGGGTTGCCTGTAATGGGTGACATAGGGGTTCAAGATTTGCCCCAACCTGAAAGGGTGCTGACGTGCGCGTGGTGCGGCTGTCGTTGGCCCACGTCAGGGATTCATCAAAGGGAAGCTTGTGAGAGACCGGTTGGGCTACGGTTCAGCGCCCTTCTCCCGCGGTGGGAGGAATCGACGATCTGACGTTAGCGAAGGTTGTGTGTGCACAAACACAACCGGCATCGACGTGATGCTTAATGCCGTGCGCGAGCCGTATGCGGGGAAACTCGCACGTACGGTTCTTCGGGGGCCGCGTTTCTGGAAGGGAGCGCGGCCACCCTCTAAAGCCGACACCGCTCGTTTGAATATGTTCCAGCAGACGAGCGAGCAAGCAAATTTGAGGAGTGCCTCGTGAATGTCGCTACGACGATCGAATCGGATACGAAGACGCCGGAAGTTATGGAGCCACGAGTGAGTCCGTTCTACTACCCAGCGGAATTTGCCCAGACCACTGCCATGTTCAGTTCGACGTCGTGCGATCACCGGTCTGATGCCACGATTACGCAAGCGCTGGCGATGTGTGTCGGAGTCGTAGCCGCGATCGCCGTAAATGATCTTGGGCTTGCGAAGTGGTCTGCCGCGCGTGCCGCGAATCTGGTGGATGGCGTCGACCAATGGCAGCAATTGGGTGACGTCGTGACAGTTTGCGCCGGTCAATGTCACACTGACCGGCACACCGTTGGCGTCTACGAGAATGTGGTGCTTCGAACCTGGTCGGGCACGATCCGTCGGGTTTGGCCCGGTTTTTCGCGCACCCCAACAGCTCGCACGGAGGAAGAATCGACGGCAGCATACGAAAGGTCCAGTTGCCCGGATTCGCGCAGCTTGTCGAGCAGCAGCGCATGCAGCCTGCTCCAGACGCCCGCCTTCTGCCATGCGTCCAGACGACGCCAGCAGGTCGCGCCCGAGCCAAACCCCAGTGCGGTCGGCAAGTGGTTCCATCGCATCCCGGTGCGTAACACGAACAGGACGCCATTGAGCGCTGCCCGGTCCAACACACGAGGTCGGCCTCGACGTTCGTTGTTTCGACGCTTCGGCTTCGGCAATAACGGTTCGATCAGTGTCCACAATTCGTTGTCAATGATCGGCGCCTGCATCCCCTCGGTCTCCGTTGTCTGGACGGCAGAGGTTAACATCGCGCCAGGAAAGTAAACAGCCCCTCACAGCGATTTTTTTGAACTGGCCTCTAAGCTAGCCTGCGGCATTTTCGTTCATTTGGACGAGGACGGTAGCGTCATTGGACGATAATACCCGGGTCGCCTCAGGTTGGCAGAAGCCTGTGGCCGGCTCGGCTTTTACGCTTCCCACCTGGCAGAACACCATTGTTCGCCGCATGGAAGGGGGCTCATCGCCGAACCTGTTCTTGTCGAGCGTCGCACAGAGCACCGGGAAACTTCGTCTCTGCCCCTTGGTCATGCTGCTTAGCCTTCATCATCCGCACAAATATCGCATCTGTTGGACCCGCGTCGTTTGTCCGCAAGATTACTGACGCGTACCGTGCCGAGGAACGATACAACACAGCACCGACGGCCAACCATCAGTTGTTGGATTGCTTCGGATGATTGTGGTCGGCCAATCTGCAAGCCATGCATATTCGCTCGCGGCATCAGTTTTCGAGCCAGGGCTTAAAAGCTTCAACTAATTGTACGACCCAATGCAATTCCCCTTCCCCCAAATCTGCCCCCTGACCTTAGACGCAGCAATAGAGAGTGGATTGTGCGTAGTAGGAACAGCGTCTCCTGTGCGACGAACTCTGCTTGATCAACTGGAGCAGGCAGGGGGCCAATTATCTTCTTTGCCAGATCGCGTTTGGCGATCTGTCCTTGGATGCCTCACTTTTCACAGCAATGACCAACTAATCCGAATTGATGGGCCGAACTGCGTAAATGTGAACGTCCCCGAACTGGGCAACACTAGGGCGTGAGCGCTGCAACAATGCAGTAGCACTCAATCGAAATGAAGCACTCTCAAGGAGAGAAAAAATGGGTTACATCATAAAAACAGATGACAATGCCAGACTAAGACTCGGCATCCAAAGCCGGTTATACGAACAGTCAAGTGTTGACCTTATCAGCCGAGCCGGCACGCTCCGCGGCGGGAAAATCCTTGAAGTTGGCTGCGGCAGTGGCGCGATGACACTGCATCTGGCACGCGCAGCCGGACCTCAAGGAACGGTAACGGCTATAGATAGCAGTCAGGCGCAGCTAGATGCATCCCGCCAATTCGTAACAGAAAGTGGTTTCGAGAATGTTACATTTTTGGAAGGGGACGTTAATTGTCTGGATCATTTGGATAACTCATATGACCTAGTCTATTGTCGGATGGTGCTCCATCATGTGGCGGATGCAGATCATGCAATCCGTGAAATGGTGAATGTCCTCGGCCCAGATGGCCATTTGCTATGCGAGGAACCGGTGATTCATGACGGATCATTCTCGTTTCCACCGTCCGAAGCGATCGATGAGTTTATAAGAATCTTAAGATCTTGTTTTCGCATGAGTAACCGTGATTATAAAATCGCCTTCCGTATGGAGACTGTGATAAGGAATCTCGGTCTGGAAATTGAACATGGCCGCTTGTATCATCCGTTACTGAATTCACCCGAGGAGAAATTGCTTTACGCGATGAGCTTGAGGGACCTCGCGCCTCAGATGATCAAAAACGGGATAATCGACCCCTCGTCAGTTTCTGCCCTGCATGAGAGACTATCGGATCTGGCGAATTCTGAGACGACAATGACTTGGGCGAGGATGCACAGCGTTTTGGCACGGAAGCCTCATGATATAGAGCCGCACTGATCAAATGCTGGAGCTAGCGTCAAGAGTGGTGTATGGGCAGCCTGATGGCCGTCGGTTTCAAGCGGCGGGTTTCTGCTGACCCGATCGATCGTCTCGCACCGGTTCGCCGTCCTCGAAGGGGATGCCTTCGAGGAACAGCTTGATTTTTTCCGGGCCGTTGATGCGGCGCCAGGTTTTCTCCGCCTCTTCAATCAGCTTGAATGCCAGACCACGGGACTTCGGCAGCGACACGCAGTTGCGCGTACGCGTCGTGCGATGACGTACCGTCGCGAACGTCGGCTGGATCCACAAGGAGGGCGCTGGTGAGTTCACGCTGTCAGGTTTTCTGAAGATCAGCATTCAGCAGGTACCGGTGAGGAAGCGCCGTTTCGGTAAAAGGCCGTTTGCCGGCGAAGAGCGCTGTTCGAGGCAAAGCCAGCAAGGATTCGGATCAAGGCGCGTGCGCTGAAAAAACTGAAGGACGCCTCGGCTCAAAGTAGACTTCGTGCCTGTTGCCTTCAGGAGGCTCCTGACAGGTGCCAGCTGGCTTTGCCTTTATACAAGTTCGCGACTTGCTCGTTGGGCGTGTCGGTCCCCGCAGTTACCCTTTTCCCCGAATTTCGACTTCGAGCCGATTCTCGCTGCACGACCGGCAGCTCGCACAAGCCATAACCACTCAGGCAGGCCTTCTTCCATCTGCAGTCATCTGGCAGACTCGTAGCGAACGCGCTTTCCAGCCAGGAAGAGTTCGACACGCCTCGCATCGGACACCATCAACGTCTGCGTATCAAAGCCCGCCTGGGGATTTTACGAAAGCCGACGGCGTTATAGCCTCGGTGGTATTTATATCGATACAATTTACCGGATCGGCGTTTGCGCTTAGGCATCTGGTGCGGAATCGAAGGCTTGCGTCGAACCACAGCCTAAATGCCGCTACCTAATGTTGATGAACCTGTGTGTCTGCAACGAGACACGCCATGCTTAGCTGTGCGCCGCCTTCATGCAGATGCCTATGGTACAGGACGACAGACTCAACGGCTGCAACCAGATCGGTGTGCCGCGCGCGTGATGGATCGGGTCAACTCCTCGATGTCGCGAAGGACTCAGGCTGAACCGATACCACCGGACCGCGCAGCCGGTGACGATGGCAGGAAAGCGGTGAACGTGATAAAAGGCGTTTGCTTTCTTCACCGTTTCATTCTACCGTCGCGTTCTACCAACATGACAAAGCCGTCGGCCTAGTTGCGGCGCATCTGGTCGAGATCGAACAGATTCAGGGGCGAACCGCCCTGACTCGGGCCGACCGGCTTTGGCGGCACCATCGGATCGTCGTTGTCCTTCATCAGGTTGTTGTCCTGATGGTACGCGCCCTGCACACCTTGGATATAGTCATAGCGGTTCGATGTGACAGCCTGCGCCGTATCACGATCGTTGATGATGACGGGACGCAGGAACACCATCAGATTCGTCTTCGTGCGGCTCTTCTCCTCCGAACGGAACAACTGGCCGAGCCACGGGATGTCGCCGAGCAGCGGCACCTTGCTGTTGCCGTTCGAGTACTTGTCCTCCATCAGGCCGCCGAGCACGATGATCTCGCCATCGTCGGACAGCACCGTCGACTGCACCGAGCGCGTGGAGATCGTCACGCCGCCCGGATTGTTCGTCGACGTCGGATCGACGGACGAATCTTCCGAATATATTTGCAGTTTGATGATGCCGCCATCGGTGATCTGCGGCTTCACGTGCAGCACGATGCCGACGTCCTGTCGGTCGAACGTGTTGAACGCTGTTACGGACGTCGCGGCGTTTGCGGTCGGCGTCGCATACGAACCCGTCACGACGGGGACGCTCGAGCCGACGACGATCTTCGCTTCCTCGTTGTCGAGCGTGATCAGGTTAGGCGTTGACAGGATGTTCGCGTCGCTCGACTGCGACAGCGCCTGCAACAGGCCGCCCAGACCGAACACATTCCCGAAGCGGTGCAGCAGCCCGATGTTCACGCCGTTGTTCAGCAGATTCGTGCCCGTCGTCGCGAGCGCCGCGGCCGGGTTGTTCGCGATGATCGCGCCCTGCGCGGTCAGGTTCACGATGCCCTGACTACCGTTCGAATTGAAGTTCGAACTGCCGTAAAGACCGTTGTTGCCGCCATTCGACAGCAGCGCACCCTGCCACTGGATGCCGAGATTCGCGCTCGACGTCGCCGACAGCTCGACGATCAGCGCCTCGATATACACCTGTGCCCGACGCGAATCGAGCTGGTCGATCACGCTGCGCAGGTTGCGGTAGACGGGGTCGGACGCGGTGATGATCAGCGAGTTCGTCGCCGCATCGGCCTGGATCATGCCGCCGGGCTGGTTCTCTTCGCCGTCGCCTTCTTTTTCGCCGAGGAACGCAGCCTCCTTGTTGCCCTGGCCGCCATAGGTGCCGCCGCCGCCGAGCGGATTGCCGCCCATCGAGGACGACGAGCCGCCGAGCGAGCCGCCCGGCAGCGGGGGCTGGCCCGAGGTGCCCGTCGACGAGCTCGCGTTGCCCTGGTTGAACGCGTTCGCGGCATTGGCGCCGCCCGACGACGACGTTTCGCTGCCGCCCTTGCCGAGCATGCCGCGCAGCGTCTTCGCAAGACGCACGGCGTCCGCGTTGCGCAGCTGCACGACGTGGATGTTGCCGGGCTGTCCGGTGGCTGCATCCAGCTGCTTCGCGAGCGATTTCGCCGCCGCGAGGCGCGCCGCGTTCGACGCGCGCAGCAGCAGCGAATTTGTACGCGGGTCGGCCTGCACGGAGACCTTCAGCGCCGCGTCCGTATTGCCGATCGAGCCGGGGTCGAGCATCTTCGACATCTGTGCCGCGACGTCGAGCGCATTCCCGTTCTTCAGCTGCACGACCTGCACCTGCTGGCCGGCTGCCGTATCGACGCCCGCAATGATCTGCGCGATGCGGCGCACGTTATCCGCGTAGTCGGTGACGACGATCGTGTTGTTCGACGGATACGCGGCGACCGTGTTGTTCGGCGAGATGAGCGGACGCAGCACGGGCAGCAGGTTGTTCGCCGATTCGTTCTTCAGCTGGAACACCTGCGTGACAACCTGATCGCCGCGCGCCGCGGGCGCATTGCCGACGTAGGTCGGCACGCCTTGCAGTTTCGCATCCGCTTCGGGCACGACCTTCAGCACGCCGTGATCCTGCACCAGCGAAAAGCCCTGCATCCGCAACGCGGACTGCAAGGTCTTCAGCGCCTGATCTTCCGGAACAGGATTCTCTGAGACGAGATCCAACTGCCCCTTCACGCGCGGGTCGACGATGATCGTCTTACCCGTCGCCGCGCCAATCGCCTTGGCCACCTGATCAATGTCGGCGTTGACGAAGTTGAGCGTCACCTGTGCGTGTGCAGTGTGCGCGGTGATCACTCCAGTCAGCAGCAACGCCGTTGCAATGCGAAGTAAAGCCATACGATTTATTCTCTTGATGTATAGAGTGAATGCCCATTCGGCGGCAGTCGATTCCAAGCGCGCAGCGCTTACAGGCGCATTGTCACGTTGCCGCGGTGGTTGCCTAAAAATGCGTCGATTAAGAAGTCGGAACGCTGCGCGTTGGATTTTTCAGTCTCAGGCGAGTTTTCGCGACATCGAAGAATTAATGTTCGAACGCCAGGTTTCGACATACGCGCCCGTGCTCGATCGCGTTGGTCGGGTGCTGCCTCGACCACGTGCCCCGCCGCGAAGAAGTGCGGCTCGGGGCCGAGGATCTTTTCAGTGACGGCAAGCACGCGCCGACCGAGCGGGCCGACGTAGTCATCAGCGACGTCGAGAGCCCCCGCGGGCCATCGAATAGCGTGCCGATCCGCTTCATCATCACGATCTAAGTGGCCCAGCCGAGCGCCGAGCCGATCGGAAATGCCAGCGCGGGATGTTCAGGCGGCACTGTCAGGTTGCTGGAGGGGTGTCGGTAGACTGAAGCAATGAAGAGGACCGAATCGCCCTATCATGGCCACGTCAACCGTTGCACAACTAGCCGTGCTCGATAGCTGATTCAGCAAGTCCTTGTCGAGACCCTGAAAAGTGTCGGAACTGCAGGCGTGCCAAGATACTGCCATCTTATAGTATGGCGCGAGCTTGGCATCGACGCCTGAATCACACGACGCGAGCGTGGCATCGGTGCGTGAGCTACCGTCCGAGCCACTGTACCCATAGAACCCGACTGCACTTAGAGCAATCCAGAAAGTTCCAATGTGTCTTGCTATCTTCAGCATCTTCGCTATCCGATCAATCATTAGCCATCCAAATCTAACATCGTCTTTCAAGCAGCGTAAAAGCTGCCATCGTATTTTAATCTTGCATCTGGCCAACTAAATTGATTAGCGTCAATTGTTAGAGTCGTAATAGTAAATTAATTTCTAGTCCTTTATGATCGGTATAAATATATTTTGCCTCTACTTAAACAAAACGCACTTCATATCACGCATGAGCTAAGGTCAGCACCTGTCCATCACACACGAGGCGAGGCTGTGTCGCGATAGTAGAACCAGGCCACGCATGCCCCGCTACAATGAGGATGACTTACGGCACCAGATCTTACGCGATCGGTCGATCGCTATGCGGGTCAGGCCGCCCGGGAACAACGGGCACCGATATTCTTACTGTCGGAGTGATGGATCACGCCCCCTCGGGTCGTCGCTGCAGCAGCGTCATGTCCAGTGCGCGCAACATGAGTTCCGTGTACAGATCGTTCGACATCGCCCAGCCGACGATGCGGCGGCTGAACACGTCGATCACCGCCGCCAGATAGAGAAATCCTTTATCGGTCGGGATGTAGGTGGCCTCCGCGACCACGGCACGTTCGCGGCACCGGAACTGAAGTCCCGATGTACCAGATCGGGCGCATGAGCCTGGCATAATGCCGGCAAAGGAAACCGGACGATGACAAAAAGAACCCCGGCGCACTCACTCAGCGGCGTTCAAGGCGAACGTGGCATTGGCCGCTGTCCGAGGCGGCCATACCGCCTGACTGCGCGGCCATTCGGTGCTCTTCGCCACGGCGGTGGATATCATCAACTCGTTGAATGCTGCGTACGTGCATAGCCTTTCCAGCAGCCTAGTGCCTGCAGCGCCTTGCGATCGAGCAATTCCCCCCAACTTTCTTGAATTCGGGTATCAGGGTACGCAATTCGCAAATATCGCTCTACGCTTTTCTACGAAGAACCTTAAAAAAATCACTGGGATAGCACAAACAAAATTTTATATTAGAAGGGGAGTTGATTGGTGGCATGATGATGCCCAAATCGGGTCGGAGTGCTGGAACCGCTTGAAGCTGGCACGCACAAGGTTCTTCACCACCACGCAAGAATCCGGTTTCCTGTCATCTGTATATGTTCCCAAAGCTGCAAACAAACGGGGTGAACGCGGTCAAGGTACCATAGCAACAGCGGCTTGCAGCCAGCGCTGCTCAGCGAAGGCTAGCCCTGCCGAGCGTTGTGCGGACGAATACGTATAGGAAGGTCTGCAAAGTCCTGGCGTTGAAGCAGCGCGAATTAGTTGAGAAGATGAGTGATGTCGCAGCTGGGTCTTGGTCTGGATCTGTCAATCAAGCGCGCGCGCAAGAGGGAATTTCTCGGTGAGATGCGGCGTGTTGTGCCTTGGTCGAAGCTGATTGCGCTGATCCATCCGCACTATCCGACGAGCAAAACCGGACGACCGCCTTGCCCGATCACGACGATGCGACGCCGACTCCGGACTGGTTCATACAGTCATTGGAACGGCGGCCAATGTGCACGACATCACCGTTGCCCAGGCGTTGCTGCACGGCAAGGAGACGGATGTCTACGCTGACGCCGGGTATCAGGGAATCGAAAAGCATTGTGAGGCAGACGCAGCTCGTTGACATGTTGCGATGGGATCGGGCAAGCGCAGACTACTGGACCTGAGTGATCCTATGGACGCGATACACGATGGAGCGGCTCAAGGCCGGCATCCGTGCGAAGGTTGAGCACCCGTTTCGCGTCATTAAGCGGCAGTTCGGCTATGCGAAGACCCGCTATCGTGGTTCGATGGAAAATACTGCCCAGATCACCACGTTGTTCGCTTTGAGCAATTTGTGGATGGCGCGCAGAGCTTTGCGAAACGCTTAAGATCGGGCCGGTGCGGCGATATGATTCACCGGCACAGCCCCTGACAGGTACTCGCACCGGGGCGATCTCCGCACCGTCACCATTCAGACTGCGATGAGTGTGGAAGATCACCGCTATGAAAACGACTTCTGGAGATGGTATGGACGCCTCCCCCCGGAAACGGGCCGTCGTGACGATGGCGAAGCGAAATCGATAAGGCTCGAGCATCCACGTGTGCGAAAGTGGAAATACTCGTCACCATACTCTGAGGAGAATCGAAATGAAGCTCACGATCATTGGGATGGACATCGCCAAGCAGGTGTTCCAACTTCATGTGCTCGATCCCCGAAGCGGCCAGATCGAACGGTTCAAACTCAAGCGTGCCCACGTGCTCGAGTTTTTTGCCGGGCGCGCACCTTCGATTGTTGTCATGGAAGCGTGTGGCAGTGCCCATGACTGGGCCAGACGACTGCAAGCCCTTGGTCATCAGGCGAAGCTGATATCTGCCCGATCAGTGCGGCCCTTTGTGTTGCGAAACAAGACTGACGCGGCCGATGCGCGAGCAATCTGCACTGCCGCGCAGCAGCCGGAGGCGCGTTTCGTCGCCATCAAGAGCGAAGAGCAGCAAACAGTTCTGGCAATACATCGGGTGCGCGCGCAGTTGATGAAGTTCCGCATTATGCAAACCAACGCGTTGCGCGGCCTGCTGTACGAGTTCGGAGAAGTACTGCCTGAGAGCCATCGGGCGTTCAGCAAGGCATTCCCTGCCGCGCTTGCACGCGCCGCTGAACGGCCGCCGGCCATACTCATCGACAGCCTGAGGGAGCAATGGGCTCGTGCACAAGACATCGATCGGCAAATCGCCGTTCTTGAGAGACGTCTTGCGATCCTGTTTCGTGATAACCCGAACTGTCAGAAGGTTGGTGATATTCCTGGCGTTGGACTTCTGACCGCTACGGCAACAGTTGCCGCTGTTGGCGACTCACGCACGTTCAAGTCCGGTCGCGAGTTTGCCGCGTGGCTGGGTCTCGTGCCACGGCAGACCGGAACCGGCGGACGGGTCCGGCAGATGGGCCTGAGCAAGCGCGGCGACACCTATTTGCACACGCTACTGATGCACGGTGCCCGTTCGGTGATCATCCAGGGCAAACGTTCGCCCTGGATTGACGGCTTGCTCAAGCGTAGACCTTTTAACGTGGCGGTTGCCGCCGTCGCCAACAAGCTGGCGAGGACCATCTGGGCGGTGCTGATCAGGCCGCAGGGTTATCAGGTTCCGCCGTGCGCTACCGCATAGATTTCACGACCCAACGATTCGCGACACTTCCATTTTCCCTCAAGGAGCGCAAGCACGTGCTGCCTGATGGCTAACAGGTTGGACCGGGGCGAGGAAAACCCGATAAGGAAGATGAACCATATTGCGTTCGATTTGCAGATGAGGACCTCGCCAGCGAATTCCATTATGGCCAGCAGGTCATACCGGCCTGCGCAAACGGGCCGGACACAAGCGTGCTGCCTTTACCTGCCAGCCAATATCGCAACATTGTTTGCAATCCGGGAGGCGTCCATATAAGACCTTCCTTAACGCTCGCTGCTGACGACGCACATCGAAAATTGTTGCTGCCAAACCGCCAGATCGCCGTAGACGGCGTATCGAGCAGAAGCCGAGTCGTGAAGTCCCTCGGACAAGAGCGCTCTAGCGCTAGACAATAGGAGGTGAAATGAAACTCGACATCGAGACGTTCCGGCAATTGCGCCATCTTGCTCCGGTCATCGACGACGTACTGAACGCAGGAGAGGTCGAGCACGCGGACCAAGCTCTGAACCTCGCGGCATTATCACAACTTTGTTTGGAGTTATTCGACGCCTATCGCAGCATACACCGCGAGGAGGCGCAAGCTGGCCCCGACATAACCAGACTCGACCTTTAGCCGCGGGTCGCGTCCTTGCGCAAGCAACGCGAGGAAGTTGTCAGCGAAGTTGAACGCTTAGTGCACGCACACCCTCTTTGGCCTGTCCTGACCAGCGAGCCGGGAGTCGGCGTCAGGACCGCCGCCAGACTCCTCACTCAAGTCGCTCACAAACCGTTAGCCTCAGCCGCACATCTGGCTCCCTACGCCGGCCTCGCCCCGGTCAAGGCCGAGCCAGCGGCCTTGTTTGGCCTGTGGCGGCCGACGTACTACCAGGGCCCTAAGCGGCCTTCGAGCGTGAAGGCCTCGCCGGCCTGTTACCCCGCCCACGTGGTCCGACGTCAGCACACAAGGTCACAGACGAAGTTATGCGATTCATGGAGCAACACCGGCACGCTGGCAGCCCACTGCAAGCGCATGTTCTGGCTGCGCTAGTGCAGACCAGTCTCGGTGTCAGCGTCCACCCACGCAGTATCGAACGCGCGATGGCGCTTAAAAAGAACGATGAGTCATGCGGTCGCGTCCATGCTGGTGAGGCAATGTTGCCTTGCGATGCGCTTGAGCTCTGCGAAGGCTTGCGTGCCGTAGCGCCTTGTGAGCGACGGATCACGGATGGTATGGGCGCGATCATCTTCCATGGCATGTGGCGAGGGCTTGTTGTGTTGGCGACGACACGCACCGCGCCAACGGTGAAGCTGCAGCCGGCGCCGACCGCGCTGCCTGCGGCGGCGCACGATCGCCAGCGCTCATGGCATCTTCGATCAGTCATGTTGATGCCCTCATCTATTTCTTGCGGGGCGATAGCGAGATGGTCCCGCACGCCTGATTTGAGTTCCTGCAGCGCAGCGATGCTCTCTGCGGTGTCCGGAAACAGGAACCGCGTGTCATGCGGGGTCGCGCTCTACCTTGATGACGCCGCTGTGGAAGCATTGCGCGACATCGGCAAATGGTCAACCCATCCAAAGATGTGGCGCGCACGCATTGATCTGGCATCGTGCAGTAGACGAAGCCGCTGCCGGATAACCCGTACCTTACTTGCTGACACATGGCTGCATTGTGCCAATCTGTGTCCCTCCTGTGTCCGTATCGCGGCGATCGTCGCATCGTCGAGGCCTTGCTGCGCGAGTTCAAGCAGACGGGTCTGAGTTTCGGCGCCCGGGAGAGCGTCGATATGGCTTGCACCCCGGGGTTCAACTTCCAGTTGGGTGATTTCGCCACCTCGCCATACAACACGGATTGTGATCCGGTCACGCGTGACGCGATGCAGGATCACTTTGTCAATAAGGGAACGCAGCAAAGCCTTCTCGCGTCGCGATTGACTTCCGTTCGCTGCCCGATTTCCGGTAGCCGAGCACCGAGCGCAAGGAAGTCATTTTGATCTTCATCATTCAGCGCCTCCGGCTTGCATGCCTCAGGATAGTCCACACTTAACTTAACGCTGGGACTTTTGCAGAGATTCCCGGTGCTTCTAATCACGCTATACCTCGCATTGACTTGCTACGAATATCAATTTTATTTGTTTGATATGGCCGCGCCCGGTTTGATATGGTACGTATTCGGGCTATTCAAGATGAGCATTAGTGTTGCCGACGAGTAATACAGCCATCTACAAACGGAACAAGGATCATCCATCTCTTCTGTCAACGATCAACACCTATTTACGACGATCTTCCGTTCCAAAGCATACTCAATGCAACAGGAGTTAACCCATGCAGGACTGCATCGCATCTTCACAAATCTCATCACCAACTATTGACCTGTTGTATGACTACGCCCCCTTCCTCGATCGTTGCGAGTCTGAAGGGAGCATCGGCTCGTTGTCGCCACGCACCTCCTCCCCGCGCGTTGCCATCGTTGGCGCAGGGATCAGCGGTCTAGTGGCTGCCACGGAACTGATGCGGGCAGGTGTGGACGATGTTACGCTATTTGAAGCCCGTGATCGGATTGGAGGAAGAATATGGTCGCAGTCATTCGATCCGCGGTATCCGCATCTTATTGCTGAAATGGGCGCAATGCGTTTTCCTCCGAGTGCGACCGGCCTATTCCATTACCTGAACAAACATCGCATTTCCACGGCAGAGACTTTCCCGGATCCAGGAATAGTCGATACCGATTTACATTATCGCGGTACTCGCCATACGTGGCTCGCAGGCGAGCCCCCGCCGCCATTATTTGCAGTCGTTTACGAAGGCTGGAGAGCATTTTTGCATGAAGGATGCGTGCTCAACGACAGATCTCTTGTTGCGCCGCTAGCAATCACGAGCATGTTGAAGTCACATCGGCTCCAGGAGGCGCGTGCAGCATGGCAGGCGTGGCTAGACGTGTTTCGTGACAGTTCTTTCTACGCCGCCATTGTTGCGATCTTCACCGGTTCTCACCCTCCAGGAGGTGTCCGTTGGGAGAGGCCCTATGACTTTGAACTGTTTGGTTCTTTGGGCATCGGATCCGGGGGGTTCCTGCCTGTTTATCAAGCGGGATTCACTGAAATACTGCGCTTGGTCATCAACGGCTACCTGGACGATCAGCGCCTCATTTCCTGCGGAATCTCGACGTTAGCCGAGCGACTTGCCGCACAAAAGATCGGTGAAAGCACCGTCGGTGAACGGGTTCGCTTCAGTAGCGTCGGCCGCATTCACAAAGAAGATGGAAAGATAAAGCTGATAACCGATCAAGACGAGTCGTTGGCTTTTGACCGCGTGATCGTCACGAGCAACACGAGGGCAATGCAAATGGTCCACTGCCTGACCGACGACGAAACTTTTCTAAATCGCGACGTGTCACGCGCCGTCAGGGAATCACATCTTACCGGATCATCGAAGTTGTTCATGCTCACGCGCGACAAGTTCTGGATCAAAAATGATCTGCCGGTCACCATTCAGTCCGACGGTTTTGCTCGAGGGGTGTATTGTCTTGATTACGAACCCAACAAGCCGGACGGTCAAGGGGTGGTTCTGCTCAGCTACACGTGGGAAGATGACGCCCACAAGCTACTGACCGTCCCTGACAAAAGGCAGCGGTGCGAGTATTTTATCGACGACCTTGCCACATTTCATCCAGAACTTGCGCGCCATCTAGTTCCTGCCGATGGTGACTATGAGCGTAATGTCCTGCATCATGACTGGCTGACTGACCCGCACTCGTCGGGTGCCTTTAAGCTCAACTATCCAGGCGAGGATGTTTATTCGCAGCGCCTCTTCTTCCAGTTCAGGACCGCGAATGATCCGGCAACTGATAGCGGCCTCT
The DNA here is from genome assembly GCF_038900715.1 of Paraburkholderia phymatum. Taxonomy (GTDB): domain Bacteria; phylum Pseudomonadota; class Gammaproteobacteria; order Burkholderiales; family Burkholderiaceae; genus Paraburkholderia; species Paraburkholderia phymatum_A. Next base: position 18,269 of record NZ_JAYMRZ010000037.1, read on the forward strand.
ATCTAGCCGGATGTGGCTGTTCTTTCACTGGTGGGTGGATTGAGGGAGCCGTGCAGACAGCCGTGAACAGCGCCTGTGCCGTAATACGCAGCACGGGAGGAAGGCTTGTGTCGGGCAATCCTCTTGATGAAGTCTGCAGCGCGTATAGCTATTGATCTCGCGCCTGATGACTCTCTTAGGAGAATCACGTGCACGAAGCGTCAACCGCTAGATGACGCGATCACAACCCTACGCCGTTCTGCAGTCGATAGAACCGTAACCCGGTCCTCCACCGGCGTGCAAGGCCCAAGACCGCAACTCACAGCCTAACTTGCCCTATGAATAAAGAGGAATCGCCATGCAGTACTAGTAAAGGTATTGCCCGCATTTCGTTTTATGGAATAAAGCTCTCTTCTGCGCGTGGAAGTTTTATGAAACTTTTATTTATCGCTCTCTCAGTTCTCGCAATCACTGCCTATCTTACTGGACATTTTCCAATTGCGACAAACTCATACTCCCTAAATGGCACCGACATAAACGGGGATCAACTACATGAATAAGCATAACGGATATTCTTAAACGCGTCTTCCGTGAGCATGTACGCCACACTGACTTAAGTATCGATCTCCCTCCAACGTCTTGCGGCGCTTGCCGCGCGCACCTTAAGCAGGGCCGACGGCGTATGATCTGCCGCCTTAGCGACAACAACATCCACAGGCAACAGCGACGGCACCTCCGGTGCTCGCTTCGGCGTTGCGCCCTCAGGAAGCGTGGCAAACCGTACTCTCCTGCCAGATAAAGCCGTCTCCATTTGAACAACAGGTTCGCATTGACGTCGTTGCAGCGCGCGATCAACGCCACCGACGCGCCCGGTTCGAACGACTGTTCAACGCTAGGTCGTCCTGACCGTCACTTTAATGTCGGTGTTCCATGCTACTGACCTCGCCGCGGCACTGCTTCATTCTGACAGAGCCTTCGATAAACTTTCTTTTTACTCACACGTCAGAAATATAGCGGACAGATTGATGCCTAAAAAAGGATCGAACAAGGCTCGGATCGCGCCTGATTTGTGAAAGCTGCTCGTGAATTTTTGAGCCCAACTTTTCACCTTTTTGAAGCGGGCGTCGCGCGACGCCGGTCCGCTTGACGTGACTCCACACCAGTTCATCTGGATTTAGGTCCGGTGCATAACCGGGCAGGAAATGCAAAGTCAACTTGCCCTGCGTACTAGCGACATAGTCCTTAACGACGGCTTTCTTATGCGCTGGCAATCCGTCGACGATCAAATGAACCGGTTTTTTCCGATTGAACATCAACTTCTTGAGCAGTTCCACGAACAACTCGCCGCTAAGCGCCCCGTCATACGTTGCAAACCAGAAAGCCCCCTTCGAATTGACAGCGGACGCGGCGCTCATACTTTGCCGTTCGCCGGGCCGCTCGACCACCGGCGTCTCACCGCGCGGCGCCCACGTCCTGCCATGTACCGAGTCGGCACGGAAGCCCGATTCGTCCCAGAAAAAGATATCCGCCTTCTGCTCACGAGCCTGCCTGGCAATGCTCGGATAGGTGTCTCGCTGCCAACGCTCGATCGCTTCCGGGTCACGCTGATAAGCACGCTGCAACGGCTTTTGCGGCGTCAGGTTCAGACGCGCGAGCATCGCACCGATCGAAGCCAGGCTCAGCGTGACGTCGAATTTCTGTCGTACCAGTTCACGAACCAGGTTGCGCGTCCACAAGCCAAAATCAAACCCGTATTGCATTGGATTCTTGCCATTAACCCAGCGCATTACCCGCTGTTCCTGCGTCGCAGTGAGCGTACGTGGTCGACCTGTGCCCTTGGTCGATCGCAGCGCTCGCACACCACGACCACGGCCTCGCGCCTGCGCCCTGATCTTGTACGCCCACGAGCGATGCATTCCAAACGACGCGGCAACATCATTTGGATGCTCGCCTTCGACCATACGCTGAACTGCAAGAGTACGCATCTCTTCGAGCGTGTTGTGAGCCAGGCTCCGGCCATCTCGTTTCATGGGCGACGCTCTCAATAGCAATCGCTCAAGCATAGGTCATCTGTCCGCAAAATTCCTGACTTATGAGTAAAGTACTCTTTCGTCGGGCTGCACAGCAACGCAAGAAACAACTTCCTGCTCAGGGAACGGAATGGAACTGCTGATCCAGAGCGCCGGTTCGGTAATAACGCGTAGCGCGACACCTTTAGTAGACGCCGCGATAACATGTCGACTGTCATTTCTTGCGGGTCTTGCCTGTGGTTCGTGAGGGTTTGATTTCGTGTTCACGCTTCATTACCTTCCGCTTCGATTGCCCCGCGACAGCAAATGCAATAGTTGCGCCAACGCCACGAGACACAGGATACGTATCTTCCGACACATTGTTGATCGGGCTGGTTGATGGCCGTCCACCCTCCAAAACGCGCTTGTGGGATCTTCTGCCAAGTATCTTTTGTGGGATTGCTGATGTTGCATATCCGACAATGTTGGATGTGCAACACCTCGGATTGCCGCGACGCGATGGCGGATTAAGGCGGCGAATTTGACTGGTGTTGCAACGACCGGTTAGATCCGCCCAATTCGTATCAATTCGATACGCGAGCCGTTTGGCCGAAGCAGGCACTAAAGCGCTCGGTGAGCACAGTGCGGCGATTCCACAATAACGCGCTGGACGAAACGATTAATGATCTTTAAGGACGAAGTCATTCGTCGCCGTTAGATCTGCAAACTGCCGAACTTTCCACTCCTGAAGGAGTTGAGCAGGAACTTTCCGACCGAGTTCAGACGGCAACTCGGTGTGCCGCAGTAATGCGGCTGCGGTGATTCACCCCTGCATTTGTGAAGTCACACAATGCCGAAAGCTAAGAAGGCACTGCAGGGCGTCGCTACGGTGCTCGAACGCTTGCACTACCCGGTGGATGTGCCCGTGCGCTCCGCCGCAATCTCAAGATTTCTCGCCGCAGCCGCAAAAGAAGGCTTTGTCAACTTGAAACAGACAATTCGATCTATGTAGAGAAGGTACGGATTCGCTATTAATGTGCCTGTGAGCCGTTTTTCACGTCCGTCCAGTCCTGTCGTGCGAGCAGACGCACCTTCAGTTCGGTGCGATGGCGTCCGGCATTCCCGCCGAGTGTCGCGGCAAAGCAAAGTGCTGTCGGATAGGAGCGAAGGTCGAGAAAACTGCTGTGTGCGTCGCGCTCGCGAAAGCCCTGCATCTGGCGTTCGCGCCTGCGCGTGGGCTGATGGTAAGCGGCCGGGCAACTCATCTTGAAGTCCGGTAAAGCACTTGGGAGTATCGTGTCTACCTAAACGTTACCGGCGCCCCATCTTTTTGCGGCGCTCACCATGGTATGCTGACCTGCGGACATTGCGGGCGCGTCGACCTTTGATCATCACGTGTTCCTTGCGGGCCGGGCGAACGGTACTGCCCCGGAACTTCACCGAGCCGCAGGCCTGAGCGAGGCCCGAGCTGGAATCCAGCCGTGCTCCAGGTAGAGCCCGTAGCGCGATGGCGAGACGCCGCGCCAACGCGACGATGCCCACCCGTCGCATGCGTTTGCCGTTGCCGGCAAAGCGCCGGTTATACGGCTGTACCACTGGGTCATAAGGCTGTCGGGCTGCAGGCGCAGCCAGGGCCACGCCAGTTCGATGAGCATCGTACGCGCTCGCGGGGTTGCCGGCCTCGCTGATGCCCTGTTCGATATCCCTGTCCCCGCTGTGGTACGGCGTGGGTGTGAGTCAGAGCCCCCCGGCGACCTCGCGTCGGTTGGCGAAACGTCGCCAGCCAAACCCTTCCTTGAACAGCACCCAAGCGCCGTTGGGACCGATCGACGAAATGCACTGGTTCGATTATGGCGATCCCGAAACGGCCTGAATACGCCGGTCGGTGAAAGACCCTATCGAGCACACCCTTCTTCTTCAATGTTTGAGCATAACAGACCGCCTTACTGCGACAAAAACCACCACCGCCCCCGATCGTTATTTGCTGTTTCACTATGTGCTTCCGATGTTTCATGGGCCGGCTTGTGCCAACACTCATATACCGATGGCGCGCCTGAACTCACGCGCGGCCGCTTTCGCGCGCGCGCTGGCATCCGGTGCGTCGGGGAGGGCGGCACACCAGGCCGCGATAGCTTCGTCGGCGAGCGGTTCCCACTTGCTCACCCAGGCCGTCAGCACGGTGCGGTTGCTTTCCTGCTCGAGCGCCATGCGAACGAGCTCGGCGGCCCAATGCCGATGCCGCTGGGCGTCGATCAGCTGCGCATCGGTGATGAGGCCGAGCAGCGTATCGCCGTTGCGCCGCGCCGCCACGCCGAGGCTTCGCAAGACCGTCTCTTCCACGGCCGGACGCGCGACGAGGTTCAGCGCTACGAAGCTCTCCGCCCAGTCCCATGCGGTGAGTGCGTGCTCGACTAGTTTGCGCCAGCCCTGCCATGCCGGATCGTTTTCCCAGTAGTGCCGCTCGTCGGTGCCGAAGCCGAGGTCGCCGAACGTCTGCGACAGCTCCCTGGTGCGATACGCCGTGTGCGTGAGCCAGCGCAGCGAGTCCGCTGTCTGGTAAGCGGCGCAGTTCGAGATCGTGGAGGCGGGCGCCATCTGGGTCAGATAAGCCGAGCTCATTTGCAGCGCATGGAACAGGAAGCGCGCGGGCGTGTAGTGGCGCGCGAGCGTACCCGCCCAGGTCCGTGCGAGCATGGTGTCGTGCCCGCGTGCGGAGAACTGGTCCAGCAGCCCGAAGACATACGTTTCCTGCCCGTCCTGGAGCAGGTTGTAGGTGCGGTAGACGAGTTCGTCCGGATCGCGGAACGCATTCCAGTCGGGATGAGTCAGCGGCGATGCATTTCGGTTTCGCTTGAACCATTGCGCCATTTCGAAGTTCGGGTCCAGCTCGAACGGCGCATCGGGATTGTCGGTCGTGTAGTGCAGATTGGTCGAGACGATCTCGTACTCGCTTGGCTTACGCCGCCGGGCCGCCAGATGGCTCCAGGTTTTCAGTGGCTTGAGGACTACGGGTTGCGTCATGCTCGTCTCCAGCTAAAGCGTCTTTTCGTAGTAAAAGCGCACATAGTCGTCGGTCGTCTCGATGCGGCCCGCAAACGCGCTGAGATTGACTTCGAGCTCGGACATCCTGAACGGCCGGCCCAGTGTTTCCTCGAGCGTCGCGCGGCGGAGGATCAGTTCGCCGTCCGCGTCGATGCGCACATAGGCGAGCTTGTCGTCCACGCGAATTGCCTTGCCGGGGTTGTCCACATGCGCGGCTTCGATGACGCCGGCTGTAATGCTGCTCGCGCGAAGCACGGGACCCACGCGGTTGTTGCGGTACGCTTCGGCGGTGTTGTCGATGGTCACGTTGTGTTCCCCTGCGGACTCAGGAATGGGCAAAGAATGGTTCGACGCCTTCGACCGCAATCAGAACATCGTCGCCTTCGAGTCTCACGGCGTATTCGGCGAGACGGCAGTCACCCGGATTGATGCCTTTGCCGGTGCTTGCGTCAAAGGTCCACTGATGCGCGCGGCACATCAGCACGCGGCCGTCGAATTTTCCTTCGACGAGTGGAATGTCCTGGTGCGGGCAAATGCCCTGAAAGGCGCGCGGCTCGCCGCCTTCGGGGCGTACCAGCACGATCACGTGGCCATCCACTTCCACTTCGGTCATCTCGCCTTCCCACAGGTCGTCGAGGGTGCAAACTTTCTGGAACAACATGCTGGCCTCAGTCGTCGCAAAAGATGAATTCGAGCGTTTCCATCGGCTTGATGTCTGTCTCGGCGAGTTTCGCGTCGCGCGGATAGAACTGCTCGCCGTCTTGGCGGCGCACGCGGATCACCTTGTCCGGTCGAGGCGCTACTCGCCGGCCCACCGAATGGTGAGCCGCTGCGGCGGCGACCTCGTCCATCGAGTTGTCCGTATCCACGGCCACGAGCTGCAATACGAAGTCATACTGAAAATTGGAAATCACAGGGAAAAGAGCCATGTCGTCCTCCATTGAATCGCCGCTTCACGGCTTTTTTTCGTAACGCTTGTCGCGGTACGTTTCGACCCACGCGTAGTGGTGCGCGTCGTCGCCGATTTCGCCCGGTGCGAGCCCCATGTACTTCAACGCGCCCGTCAGGTCAGGCGGCTGGATCTGCCCGGCCAAGAAGCGATCGACGAGCGTGAGGTGATCGCGGTAGCGAACGGGGTCCTGCTGGAACACCCAGCGATCGATTTTCGAGTTGAAGTGATATGTGCGGCCGTTGTAGTCGAGTGGATAGTCCTTCACATTCCAGCCATTGCCAGGGATCGCGCAAATGGGCAGCTGGCTCATGTTGCAGATGATCGGCAGCGTCTCCGGAACAGTGAGTTCGGGCTTGCCGGCGAGCAGGTTATCGATGATGACGTCCCACGCCTTGCCGAACGTGTCGTTCCAGCCGGGATATTTTTCTTCGAGCCAGTCGCGGCACTCAGGCGTCATGCCGGCAGCAGGATTCCACCAGACAGTAGGCCGCCAGAACCAGATACTCAATTGATAGGCGTGGTGCTGGTAGTCGACCTCGTTGATCATCTGCGCCCAGTACCACGGCAGGTCGAGTCCGAGGTCGATCAGCGTGCGTTCGAACTGGCCTACGATCCACTCCCGCATGAATTCCTTGAACGACTGTTTGCGGTGCACGGGCGGCGTGGCGTAATCCATCGACGAGCCCGTGAGCAGGCAGAACAGACGCCAAGCGCGCGCGATGGCGATGTCAACGAGCTTTTGGGCCTGCTCTTTGCGGCCGTTGGCGATCAGGATCTGCAATGCGGGGCCGCCGATTTGCGCATGGCGCGACTCGTCAGTCTGAATGCTGGAGATCAGGCTTGCAAAGGTGAAGTCGCCCGCTTCGGCAGCATCGGCCGCGAGGCCGAGAAACTGCATGTTGGTAAAACCCGTTTCGAACGCGAAGGTGAGCATGACCGCGATTTCGATTGCACTGCGCGACATGAACAGATCATCGAACGCGCTGCGCGCGGCAATCGCACCCCACTCGTTAGTGTGGTACGCCTTGTGGGCCCAATCGAACTGGCGATCCTTGGGGCAGTAGTCGTGAGGAAAGTAGAGCTGCAACTGGCCATGACGGTTCTCGTCGAGCATGCCGAAGGTGGCCATGTTGCGCATGCCGGGCGCACGGCCGAAACGTGCCATTCGGGCCTCCGCGCTCATCGCCGCATATTCGCCGAGCGCAATTGCACCGTAGTGCGCCTTCAGAATGGACAGCCAGCCCGGATCGGCGTCCTCGAACATGCGGCTGCGCTCAAGCGCGCCCTTCACCGAGTAGGCGCCGGCGTCTTTCTCGCGCTGCACGCGCACATACTCGGGATATGACGTCTTGTATGGCTCGTCGTAGGTTTCCCAGCTCGCCATGGGAATGCCTTGTGCCCCAGACATGAGATCGGGAAAGAGCTCCGACTCCGCCACATAGCTTGAAGTCCAGTTGGTGGCACGTGCAATGTCATACCATGCCGCTCGTTCCAGTAACGCCATCGTGATGTCCCCCTGCTGGAATGGACAATGTGTCGCCCGGCACGATATGCACTGCGCCGGGCGACCCTTGAACGCAAGGTCAATGCCAATGCGCGGTGTTTCTTTCTTGGCGGCTGCGGCGAAAAATCTATGAATCGCGGCGAAGCGAACGTGGAACACGAGATTGCGCACGCTTGGCGAGTAGGACGCGCAGCGCCCCACGCACAGCAGGGCCGCATCCGCTGGGTGATGACAGCGTTTGAGCACCGTAGCGACGCTCGGAGGCAGTATCTTCTTCGGTTTCGCCGTTGTTTAATCGTCAAATGCGGCTGTGAATCTTACCCCAGCGCCTTACTGCGACACGAGCTTCGAGATGGTAAGCTTGACAGTTTCGCGGTTTCACGAAATGAGTGACTTCGGCCGTAAAGGCCGTTAATCGCCGTTTCGCCAAGCGCGGCCCCACGCTGCCCGCCAAGTGCTCAATGAGCATCGAGTTGATATGCGTTGGGCGGAGTTAGGCGGCTTGCCGCATAAGCTAAATCCGCCTCCTTAATTCGCCTTGTCACGGCAACTGCAGTGTTGCATATCCGACATTGTCGGATATGCAACACTTCCCCAGCGCACGAACGTGATACTTAGAAGAGGCCAGTTCAAAAAAATCCCTTGTGAGCTGTTTACGGCCGCGTCGTCATCAGGCTTAGCTAGACGCGCGAATGTGCATTGCGAATGGAAAATGGTGAGCTACAATGGGGTGCGTTCTTCACCAAAGGGTCGCTCACCATGCAGATGGAAAGCTGGGTTGGCACAATCGAGCGTGAATGGCATCAGTTGCGTCGCGCTGACCCCTCTCTTGATGTTGAGAAATTCTCCCGTCATGTCCTCGCTGCTAACAAGACGGGATTCCTGTCACCCGAGTCGCTCGCCGCGATCGCGAACGCGCTCCTGACCAGCACACTGGATGGCGCGGCTTGTCTGGGCCGCTGGTTACTCGAGCGCATCGGGGTGAACCGTCATCCGGCCTGGCGGGTAGCGATGGCCATTTCCTTGGTTACGGCCACAGGAGGTGAGGCGGACTTCGAGACCGGGAACGCGATTCTCGACGATGTGATGAAAGATGAAACCGCGGACAGTCGTCTGCGCGGCATGTCCGCTGCCGCGCTGGCCGATAGTGCACGGCTCGGGCGGGGTATGCATGTTGATGTGAGCCGTGCGCGATCGCTCTACGAGCAGGCCATTGAACTGGGCCACAAGGCCGCGGCACATAATCTCGGGCTTTTCTGGGAAGGCCTGTGGGGCGCGGACGACAACGGATTCATTCCGGATCGCACAAAGGCCATGCAGAGCTATCGACGCGGTGGCGACGACAAATGTTGCCAACGCCGCCTGGAAGCGCTGCGTTGAGTTCCTGCCGCCCGCCAGTCGTGCGGCTGGCAGATTTCAGGCGGCGCCCGACGGATATTTCGCATTATTAATAAAGGCAAGGTTGCGGAGAAGCGACTCTCCGTCCTCCGTGATGCGAGGGCGCACTGCTCCGCCCGCACGTCGCTCCAGTGCAACAAGCTGGCTTCAAGCAACGCACCAAGCTCTTCCCGATCAGCAATGTGATCGGCGGAGTCCTTGACCAGCATCAATGTTGCGAATTCGTGGGCGCTCAACACGGGATGCTCCTGACGCAAAGAGAGAAACGCCGGTCGCCAGGTTTTACGGCGACGGGCGCTGCATGACGCCCACGACCGTTGGCTGACTACCGAGGGCGAGGAGCTTAATCCCAAAATGTGACAGCATGAGGACGGCGTCGAATCCCGACATCGCCTCGTCTATAATCAGCATGTCCAGAATCAACGTCGCATGGAGCCGTATTTTATGAGTCAAGCCCGCGGGCGATATGCGGGATCCCGGCGCAACGGCCAACGCCAACCTTACCACGAGAAAAAGCCTCCACCCCAACGGCCGGGACCTCCGTATGTGAAGGCGCCGCCCCGAGACCCCGCCCAGACTGCCTCCATCTTCAAAACACGATCGTTTCAGTTTCTGGTCGATGCGGTAGGCGCAGAGAATATCGCCATTGCACTCGAATCGAGCATGACGCGCGTGGCCGAACTGATGAAAGGCGAGCGGTTCACGCCCGAGACCGCCTTTCACATGGAAACCACGCTCGGGTTACCGCACGGCTTTTTTGACCAGCCCAATCCTGCGCTCGCGGCCGAGACCATCGCCCGTCTGAAGTCACCGCTCGACTTCGTCCAGATCGATGAAGGATTCGACGCAGAGGCCGAAGCACTTGAGCCGGCTCCTGCCCGGACCGCCGACCAGCAACCAGTTCCTGAGGATAGTTTGTCCGAGGAAGCGCAAATGCCAAAGAAAGTAGCTGGCGGTTCGCCGAGAACCGTCAAGAATAGTCGAAGCGGAAAGCCCGAACAGCCCAAACCAGGAGTGCCGGTTAAAGCTTCGCGTCCGACAAACAAGCCGCCTAAAACGCCGCAACAGCAGCCGCTAGCATTGAGCGACAGCGCCGAGGTGGAAAATATGCGACGCGCCAACCTCCACCTTCTCACCAGTCGCAACGGATCGAAAGTCAGACTCGGCGTGGTCATGGAGATGAGTGGATTCAACATCGCCGATCGTCTACATGGCAAGAAGCGCATGGACAGTTTGGAAACAAACCGGTTCACGGAGCGACTCGGATTGCCAGTTGGCTGGTTAGACAGTCCGCGCACGGAAGCCGACATTCCAGAGTCAGTGTCGCGTCTGCTTACGCCTGCTCCACGCGGTCGCGCATCCGTTCAACAACATGAGTCGCCTGCGCCAGCAACGAACGATGGTGTACGGGGGAATCTCGTCGACGGGAAAGTGCGCACGAGGCGCGTGCGTGCGACCGCCCTGGATGCATCGGAAAGCCCCGCACCTGTTTCGGCGGACGTCGCGGAAGACACGGAGACGATCGTCGTCAGCCCGCGAGCTGATGTCAATGATTCCTCCGAGGACCTTGCCAGCCGTTCATTCGATGAAAAGGATGAAGCGGTGCCGGCAGCCACATCTGCACCCTCCGGGTCGATGCCCGAATCGTTGCCCGTCTCCGCGCACCCGCAGCAAAGTCCGGCTCCACTCCCCTTCGCCACCGTGACCAGCCTGGACAATCTCCACGGTATTGCACCGATAGCAGAAGCATTGATCAAGACGCTGGCGGGTAAGGCACGCACGGGTCGGCTGGACGAATTGAAAGCCCTGGAGCTTTTACAGCAGGCGGTCCTGTTGTAGGTCGTTGGCGGCGTCGATCGGCCGATCCGTCGTGAGCGCCAGGCCGTCTGGATTTGCGCCGAATTGCATGATGCCCCAGTGAGACGGGAAACGGTGGTCACCGTGACGCAAGAATTTGCACGACCATCAGATGATGCAGCCGCGGACGCCCGGAACGACGCCATTTGCTGGCAGGACTCTCGAGCCGTCCGCGTTCATCGGGCGCAAGCGGCTCGACGTTTGCCGGTTATGTGTCTGTTGTTGTCTGTCTGCCATGTCATGTTGTCAAGCCCGCCAGCGGGTTTTATGTCAAGCCCGGGCGTTTGTCCCCCTCCATTATGTCGTTCTGCCCCGCGAAGCAGCCGATCAACAAACACTTGTCGGCCTTCGCGAACGTTCGGCGGCAAGGAACGGTGCGTCAGCTGAAAATCGGTTTACCGCAATTCGCTAACGGACGTTGGACAACTGTACTGCTCACGTCAATGAATGAGTCGCTCCGACCCGTTGGTGCCAGTCGAAACATCGCAGTTTAGAGGGCAGGTACCCTATCTGCCACCAAGCCCCCTCCGGTCAGACCGATGGGAGGGAGGGGCACATCGCGTCTCAATCCTTCCTGCGTATTTGCGCGTCGGAATCCGGCAGAGTTCGGATCACATCGTCGTGACGCTCGTGCTCTTCCACAGGACGATCCACGACCACTTCACTATCTACACCGTCGGTTCCTCGCCCAAGCAAATGCAGCGTCGTGCACGGTATCTTTGCAGCTGAAAATTTTCTGCGCAGAAAATCGGCCTGAGCGCGATCGTGTGTCGTGAGGAATATCTGATATTTCCTCGCCAAAACCAGATTCGCAATCATGTCTGAAAACGCTGCCGCATGGACAACATCATTGTGTTGCAGAGGATCGTCCATGATGAGCGCAGACCATCGAGACCACGGAAACGTCAAGTTCGCGGCGCAAAGCATGCTGACTGCGAGCGCGGCCATCTGCCCTTCACTATGAACGAATTGGGGGTTAAGATTGTTCGCCTTTGGGTCGCCGCCGGGTCCTGCTACGGTCAACTGCTCGACTTTTCCCTTTCCAATCTTAAAGCCCAGTCCAACCCCAGGATCGCTGAGAATCGAGCGGTTCAACTTGTTCATCAAGTCGCTCATAGGCGCGAGGAATTGCCTGTTGAACGCCTCAACCCGACGCGTCACCTCTGTATTGGTATCAGCTGCAATGCGTTTCGCCACTGCGATAGCTTCTGACCTGCGCTGAAGCTCTGCTTGCTTTTGAACCACAGCACTGCGAATTCCTTCGCGATCCATTGCAGCATCCGCCTTACCCAGAGACCCACGCAACGCTTCCAGCGTAGCTCTGTGTAGCGTTTGCCGTTTCCAGGCGGACATGCCACTCCTCAACGTCTCCACACGCTTAACGACTCCCTCAAAGTCCGACCTCATTTTTGGCAACTCCAAGCCGCATGCTTGCACGACCTCGCCATCGATCTCCCTGCTAGGCAATGCCAACGTCTGCCACTCGCTTTGAAAGTGTCGCAGCTGACGAACAAAATCCTCCCGCTGCTCACCCAGTGACTTCACCTTCGCAGCGTGTTGCGCAGTTCTGAGGTCGAGTGCAACAACCTCGTCTTGAGCAGTTCCGACGGTTGCGCGTGCGGAGACGACATCCTCCGCACGCGCACGTTCGGCATCCGAGCGTTCGCTTCGCAACGCACGCAGAGCATCAGCGTCAATATTGCGGAAAACTCCAGCTGCCTCAGCAAGTCCCCCCAGACTATGCTCAAGTATCTCCAGCTTGCGGCCATTCTCGGAGACAGCTGACTGTCGATCGTCAACTAGCTGACGCGCCGATCTCCAAGTACGATCCGCTTCTGACCAAGCACGCGAAGCGCCGTCGACTCCCCCTATGACCGGCAAATGTAGTCTGCGCTCCGTCAAGCTCTGAGCACGTGTCAATACTTCACGACGCACTTCACATTGCTCACGGAGTCCTGCCAGACTTAACGGCTCATCAGATGAGGCCAGACCTACGCGCGCCAAGGCCAGCCGGAATGACTCATCTGCCCGCTCGCAGTCTTCACGCAACGCCTTCCTTTCACTTTCCTTCGAAATGAGTTCTGCTAGCAGTTGGTCTGCAGCTCCAACTCTCATTGAGGCATCGTTGCGTCGTATTTCAATCGAAGCAACTGACGGCGCGAGGCCTTCTATCGCATTGGACACACGTTCACGCAGGACCGATGCCGAGTCGAACTTGGTGGCGCAAACAGGACACTTACACGCGTCTTCCGCAAGGTTCGCCGCTATTGTTGCGACGGCACCTGCAAGTTCGTCGTATGACGACCGAGCCCGATTCAAATTCTCGGTTAGTTGCGCTAACTCAGCCGACTCCCTTTTTTGCTTGGAACGTGCCTTTTCTATCTGCTCCTGTAGACCTAGATTTTCACGATCGAATACTTCCGCCTTCGACAGGACCGTTTGTCTCACTCGCGAAGCATCTTCAGCGTCGCCAATGAGCTTTAGTCTCTGTGAAAGCGTTCCAACTTCGTTTCTGCACTGTAAACCCCGGGCATTCAGACGATCGGCAAGCGCTTTGCGACGCTCCGATCTCTTACGCTCGTCTTCGGCCTTTCTCAGCGTCTCCGTGGCCAGCCCAAGATTCGATTCCAACGTTGGACGTGTTTCGCGCAATCCTGCGGCCTTCTCACACGCTTCCTCAAAGCGCAAAAGAGCAGCAATCGCTTCCTGCGCTTTGACATGGTGCCGAGTTTGCTCGTCCAGTTTTCCGCGGGCCTGTTCGAGCCGCTCCGCAGTCGCTATGCGAGCTTGGCGAATCGCGTCCGACACTTGGCCGGCCGCATCGATGGCACCATCGACAGCGGCAATACCCACATTGATACGTTGGCGTTCACCGTCAAGAACGCGTCCGCGTTCGATTGCGACCGCACGTAGCCGAATACCTTCTTCGACAAGCGTTCCTAGCGCGCTCAAATCGTCCGAGAGTGTGTCATGAGTGAGCGAACCCTCAGGTCTTAAACTGAGGTTCAGTTGAACGCCAATGGCGGTCAGCGCGTCACGTAAGACCAGCGCTTCCACCATAGCCATTTCTTCGCTCAAGGCCCCATCAAGTCGCGCAGCTTCCCACTGTTCGTCCTCAAGACTGAGCATGCGCTCGAGTTCATCAACGTTTCGCTTTAGCTCCGCCATTTGACGTTCAAATGCTCGGGCCGGCAAGCTCGCACCGTGCCCATGCAAAGCTTTTGCAATGTCGGTCGCGCGCTGACTCTGCGCGGGTTCTGCAAGGTAGTCCCAACGTTCCTTGGCATCTCGATGCGTCAGACGGGTCAGTGTTGATTGGCCGAGAAAATGCGTCAGCGAAAGGTAACGCTCGAGATGCTTTATCTCCTTCCTCCATGCTGGAGACTGAAGGAAGCTCGTCACGTCCGTGACGCCAGTTGTGTCAAGCCCGACTAGTCTCCGGCGGATTAGATGCTCATCATTGAACCGTAGGGCAATCTCGGTCGGCCGATCTTCAGGTGCATTCCAGCGCCGCAGATAGCCCTGCTCGATGGCTCCCTTTGACTCGGGGAACTGGTTGATCCGATTCGTCAAGGCCCATTCAATCGCATCGAACAACGACGATTTACCTAGCCCGTTGGCACCATGTACGAGCAGCACACCTGGTCCTGTGTGCAGATCCACAGCCAGTTTCTTGAACCCACGAAATTCTGAGAGCTCAATGCGGCTCAAATAGAGTGGCATCATCCCCCCGTCTCCATAACTCCGATCAGACGTTCGACCATCGCGTCCGGGTCGTCGCTGTAATTGTCTGCAATGTCAACCCACGCCCGCGCCGCCGCGGCACTCAGGCCCTTTTCTTGGAGAACACGTTCAACGAGTTCCGCGTTGTCGTCAAGCGCTGCGTCCCGGCGTGCGCTGGCCAGGGCCCAAGGCTCTGACAGAAACGTCCGACCTCGAAAATCTTCGAACGACTTGTCAAGATCGTCGACATTCGGTAGCCAGACGAGTTTGCGGCAGACAGCTTCGTCCCGCTCTATGCGATCTATCTGCTTGCGCCAGTCCACTCCGGATGGAGGCTGAACTGCGACGAACAGTATGTGCGCATCGATAACCTCTTCGCTGCTCAAATATGAGCGAGCAATGATCATCTGGTTATGAACCGCACGTAGTTCGGAAAGCATAGTCTCATTGGGCCACAGATGTATCTCCGTCACGAGCACCGGAAACCGTCCAAGAGTTAGACCGAAAATGTGATCTGGAAGTCGAACATCGACATCTCCGTCACGTCCGCGAAAATGTCGCGACGTCAGCTTCGTGGCAACCCTCGCTTTCCAGTCAATCTCAGCAGCAACGTTGGTGAGGCGTTTGCGCATTTCATCGAGATGCATCTTGTTCCCTCAAGTTGATGTCTTGGCGCTCTCGCCAGTTGTCAAACTCACGCTTGACTGCCTCCTGCCACGCCCCAACGCCTGTATGCATCAGTTCACGCCATCGCCTTGCCGCCGTGATTACAACTGGCAGCTCGCGCGTGGGCCGATCCAATGTATTCGGGCGATCGCCGCCGTCTTTCACCGACCCTTTATTCAGGAACATGTCCTCTCTAGCTCCGGCAAGGATCAACGCATCAACATTCCACTTTTCTGCGTCCTCGACGTCGCTAACGGGAATTCCATTGATGAGTGTGCATCCAGAGCCAAGACACACAGCTTCGTTATCCACACCGAAACTCAAATTCCCAGGAGCACATTCGGCAGGCGCGAGACTTTCGCCTGAATGTGTCGCTAGCATCAGTACCAACGCAGCAATGAGGTCTGGAATACACGCTCTGTCTCCGTCCCAAGGATCCAGTCCCGCTGGCTCTACTTTGAACAGCAAGCGCAGAAAGCTGGCCTGAAGTTGCCTATCAGCCGTCAGGGCGGCCTTCCAGTTCCCCCAAGTCACGCCGATAGCGCCTGCAATTGATGGGTGAACGGCTCCGAGACCAGTACATACACCATCTTTGACCACCCCCTGCACGCCGGCATCCAACGCCTTCATTAGCGTAGCGTCAACCATAGCGGACAGCGATCCGGCCTCTGGCAGATCGAGCGCCGGATGCGGATTCAAAGTCTCCGTAATTCTCGAAATTGCGTCGAATCTACCCTGCCAGCCTTCAAAGAAACTCTCCAGAACGGCAACTTGTATTTGGCCCTGGCTCGCGCGAACAAGTCTCCGCAAGACAGTAAGGTATTTTTCGAGACTCTTGGGCGGGAGAGCGAAGACGAGTGTTACAAGCGTCGGCAACTTATCGATCTTCCTCGCCAAGTCGAGAAGATCGGTCGGCCCCTGCTGTATCGGCTTATGAAGAGCGGCGTCCCAGGATACTAATAGCTCTTTCTGCCACGCCTTCGCTTGAACCTGCCGGGCCGTCTTGGTTTGAATGTCAGTGCATGCGTCCGTGTATAACTTATCGAAGAATTCAAACGTCTCGACGGCCAACTGCGGCGGCTCGGCTAACGTTCCGTCATCTCTGATCAGTTCGGCATGGTGCTTACGGTAGTCATCGAAAAAAATTCCAAGCGGGCTGTAGCGCACCGCGGTGTTCGGTCCATGGCGAAGCACTACGTCGTCAACAGTAGCCGAAAACACGGCGGTGTCGGCTACAACTCCGCTCACGGTGAACTTAGCGTCGCTCTTTTGGACATCGCTGACGTTTCCGGCGCTGAGCGTGAAAATTCCGGGCAAAGTCTTCGCCGCCTCGAGAATTGCGTAGGCCATTACCTGATTAAGGCGTGAGGCCTTGCCCTTCCCAAAGACAGTCTGAGCATTGAAAGTCACTTGACGATCGGTACGCAATCTTTTCGCGTAATATTCGATCACGCCCCAATCCTGCATTACCGGAAGCAGACTTGTCTTGAATTCTGGTTCCAAATCGCCGCCCGGTTGTTTAACTCGCGAATCGGCTTCAATGGCGGCCCTAGCAAGCCGGTCCTTCCCAAAATTCTTCAGAAAATCGGTAGTAAAAGCGAAGTGTTCAAAATCTTCAACGAGGCAAGCCATCATGTCTGTCAGGCCACCGTCACCGCTTCCGCTGATGAAATAACTCTTGTTAGTGAGTTCAACAGATACAGCACTCGGGCCAAGGTCCCGCCAGTAGTCTATCGATCGAGCACTGCCACAGATCTTCTCTTCGCCAAAACCCATTGCCACTATCACGACGTTATAGCTTTGGGAAATCTCGCCGGCGTCAGATTTAAGATGAAGTCTCCATTCGCCGTCCTCGCTACCAATCCTAGTGACGGCGTGACTGACCTTGACATTAACCTTCTCTGGTCGATGCGCCGTGAACTCTGTCACCAGCTGATCGCGAATTTTTCCCGCCTCGTCAGCCTTCCAAGCGAGAAAAGGCAATACTGCGTGGCTATTCAAAGACCCACACAATGGCCACTCGTATATGTGAGGATGAAGGAAGCGCGTCGATTTGCTCTGCAGATGAAACAAACCTGTCGTACTTTCGATCAGGTCGACTCGACAGCCGAGCAGTCCACATCCGAATGCGGCGGTTATACCAGCAGCACCTCCGCCCACAACAGCGACTCGCGGCGAATCGCTAAAGCGATCTTGGCTATACAATGCGTGCACAAGTCTAAGTGCACGCACTTGCTGGGAGAAAAAGGTGATCCGGCGGTCTAATGGACCCAGAAAGAACAAATCACGTGCGCTCGGCGATTCGCTCAAGGTCAGCCACTTGTTGTAATCGGCTGGCGAAATTGACATGAATTCAGCTATTAACTGGGCTGCCAAACTTTTCGCCGCCATCCCCGAACTGCACTGTACGGCTGAGTTGTGGCAACTACGTGCCCGATTTCTTAAGGAAAACAGTGGTGCACAATTATCGCAGATAATGACCTTACGTTACGCACTTTTCTTGGTGGTCCCACAGAGACTTTATCGCGCGGGTGTCGCGCCTATCGTTCGTGACGATGCCCGTCTTTGCTCCTCGTTCAACTCGCGGCGAGCGGACAACTGAATTACTCGCTACGCATATCCCATCGCTAGCCGGGTGAACACAGATGGTCATCTCATTTATCCGAAACCGACCGACCTATGGATTAGGCTATCCCGCGTTGATCGGCCCCCCGTTAGCTTTGGCCGACAACTTGCCAGCGAGGAGACCGCGCGAATGGCCGTTCAAGCTTGCAACCGACCATAGCCCTTGCATTGGCTCGAACGGCGGCAGTGGGTCAGGTCGGGAGGACTCGTTCACCAATAAGGAAATCCGACGCTCGCCGACACCGGGTCGCGAATGTCGGCGAAGCAGTCCTAGAACGGCCACACGCTCCCGATCAGCCAACGTCGGCTTTAGGTCGACGACCTGCCCGTCGTCCCGCCGCTTTTGGTCGCGGAAATTTCCTATCGTGATCTGAACAGTGTGCGCGTTTGACGCGCGACGCAAGCCGTGAAGAGCCAAGGCACTCGCGCTCGCATAAAGCAGCGTTTTTGCGGGATTCTGAGTGGACAAGCGCCAGCTTGCCCACTCTCACGGCCCCGCCCACGGGCCGGCCGCGAATGCCTTGGCGACAAGGTGCTCGCGTTTGCATCAGGCAGCGTTGTTTGAGTGAGACCCAACGCAGCCACGCCCACCGACTACCGCGAACACCTTGACGAGGTAAGTCTGCGAACAATTATCGAATTCAGGACCGATCGCTCAATGCGTAAAACCCTGCCGAAGCAGGGTTCTGATACTTCACGCCGAGGCCGTGGATTATTATGCGGCCTTCTTGTGCGTCACATGGTGACTCACTTTATGAATGTGCTTCGTCGACTTGTGTGCGGGCGCCGGCGTCGTGGCGGTCGTGGCCGGAGCCGTAGCCGTGGCTGCTGGTGCGGTCGCCGCGGGTGCGGATGCCTGGGCGAACGCGACAGTAGCAAACAGGGATGTAATCAAGGCGGCAGCAAGCTTCTTCATTTGAAGTCTCCAGTGGTAAGGCGACGATTCATTGCGTCGTCCACTGCCATAACGCGTGGGGATTGGTTTCGTTGACGTCAGGTAAGAGGTTTTGTGAGCTTGTTCCGACACCACTGCACCTTCGACGTCATTGAATCTCCTTGCCTCTGACCGACCGCCGATACGACCACGCCAGCGGCGATCATGGCCGCGGATCGTCATGCTCATCGGTGCTGTACTTCAACGCGGGTTCCACCATGGGAAGTGGCGATGTCCACCCTGGACACGCAAAAGCGGCACTACTTGCCGGAATATTCGTTGCGTTGCTGGATGGCGAGAACCGCTAACCGAGATATCGCACGTTCGCCGAAGCGCCAAACACCTCGTTGATGATCTCGACCAGGTGATCGTGGTGACTGAGAAAGATCACCTGCATGCGCGTGGCCAGTCCCGCCAGCACGCGAAGCCCTGCCTTCGCACGCCTGTCGTCGAAATTGATGAACAGGTCATCGGCAACGAAAGGCAGCGCGGAACCACGCTCGCAATGCAGTTCGAGCGCGGCAAGACGTAACGCCAGATAGAGCTGGTCACGCGTCCCCTCACTCATGCCACTGATCTCCACGCGTTTGCCGCCCGCACGCACGGCGGCCAGTGCCAGCGGCTGGCTATCGTAGTCGACCGAAAGACGTTCGAACGCACCGAGCGTCAGCTCCGAAAAGATTGCGCTCGCGCGTGCCAGCATGGGCCCCTGACGACGCTCCCGATACCGGTCGACGGCCCAGCGCAGCAACGTGGACGCCGTCTCGACCTTGATGAAGCGTTCGGCCGCTTCGGCCATGGTGGCGAGCGCCTCCTGGCGTTTTGCTTCTGCAATCGCGGCATTCGCGCCGCCCGAGATCGCCGCCAGTTGCTGACGCGCCTCGGCCACCCTGGTCGCCATCTCGGCACGTGCGTTGACCGAGTCCGTCAGCGCGACGCCCACGCTCAGCAGATCGGCCTGGACCGTCTCCAGATCGGTCGCGTCGACTTCCTCGGCGAGTTCTTCGATGCTCAGTCCGTCGCCATCGTTGACGAGACTCCTGTGCGCCTGCCCGATGGCCTCCGCCAGTTCGCGCTTGCGGTCCGAACGCGCGATCAGCGGACGCAGCAGGTCAGGCTTGTCGACGGCCGCAAGCGCATAGAGCGGACGCAGTTGCGCTGTCGCCTCATCCACCTCCGCACGGGCGAGGCGAACGCGCTCCGACACGTCCCCCAGTTCGTTCGTCAGGCGCTGGGATTCGGCCTGCACGGCCCGCGCCGACGACAGACGTCGCGAGAGTTCGATCGAAATGGTCTTCGCATCCGCTTCCGGCATTGACACGCCGAACTTGACCGCGAGCCTGCTGGCATCTGCGGAAAAGTCCGCCAGGGCGGCGCGCATCGGATCGATCTGCGCGTTGCGGATAGCTGCGATTTCATCGAGCTGTTCGCGAACCGTCCTGGCGATTCCGAGCGCAGCCTCGGTCGCGGCATCCGAATCCGCGACGGCAGACAGACCCGCTTTCGTCATGGCGGCGGCCCATTGATCCTTCCAGTGACCGTGGGCATCGTCGTGCACGTCCGCCTCTCGACGCAAGCTCGCAACTTCGGCCCGAGCCGCTTCGATCTGCCCGGCGAGCACGCGCCGCGTCGTCACCGCCTGCCCGCGTTCGCTCACGTAGCGCTCGGCCATCGTGCACAAGTCTTCGAGCTCGGCCGGCAACGGGCCGCTCAGCCCCGCCTGGACGAGACAACCGGCGAGCCGTGCCCGACACGATTGGACCTCCGCGCGCTCGCGTTCGAGTTCATCCGTGCTCTTTTCGAGCGCTGTGGCGGCCTGCAGCGCGCTTTCGCGGCGCGTGATCCATGAGGCGATATCGTCGAGCGCCATGCCGTCCAGCTCCTGTTCGGATACGACCGACGCCCAGACTGCGTTGAAGCGCGCGAGGGCCTCTTCTGCCTCGGCAACGCGCTGGCCATGGCGCAGGGCTGTTTGCTTCGTTTCGAAAACCCGCTGTTTCAGGTTCGACAGTTCCGTCGCTTCCGTGACCGAGCCGACCTGCCGGTCGGACAGATCGTCCGCCACCGTCATTGCGGCTTCGAATTGCGGCGCGCCGTCCGCCACCGACACCGCGCCATCCCTGATCGCCGCCCATGCCGCGTCGCGGACCCCGCGCGCCTGCACAACGACCTCACCCGTCACGATCTGATGCGCCTGCTCGAACGAATCGTGTTCGGCAACGGCCAGACGTTCGCCCTCGCGTGCTTCATCGAGTCGGTCGCGTGCGCGCATGAGACGCGAGATGAGATCGTCGCGCTCGGCACGCAACGACGCGACACGTTCCGTCGATGGCAAGGTCATCGACTTCAGCTCCGGCAACGGACGGCTCCATTTGCCGAGCGCCGCAAGACTCGCATCCAGCGTGCGCTGTGCGTCGGTGGCGGCATCCGTCAACCGGCGCTGCGCGAGGTCGTTTTCCCTGTATCGTTGCCCGGAACGCAGTGCGGCCTGGACATCGTCGGGAACTTCCCCAGCGGGCAGGCTCTCCAGCTTGCGGCCAAGGTCGGCGATCTCTGCAAGCTTCTTTTCTAACGCCTGCTGTGCGCTGACGACCGACTGCTCAAGCTTGCCGCGGTCGCGCATCAGGCTCTCGACCGTATGCAACGCGAGCGCCGAGGGCACGCTATTACGCGCCGCCAGTTCGTCCCGGGGCCATTCGAGTTGCGCGCAGGCATCGGCGACCTGACGCACGAGCAACGACACCTGCTGCTCGAGGCGCGCGATGTCCGCTTCATGATCACCGCATCGGTGACGCGTACTTTCCAGCGCCTCAATTTCGCTCTGGAACCCTAGCGCGGCCTGATCGATGTCCTTGTTGTCGAGCGTGCCTTGCAGTTCGCCCGCGCGCCGCAGATGCACTTCGAGCGCGCTGTCGGCTGCCGCCAGTTTTCTCAACGCGCCTTGCAGCGTGGCGTCGGCATCGTGCGGCAGATCGATCACCTCGCCCAGCGTGTGCAGCTCGGCGGTCTTCTCCCGCCACACGGCAAGATGGTGCGTGACGCGGCGAATGCGCTCCAGGCGGCTGCGTTTCAGTTCCAGCTCGCCATGCCGGCGCTCTGCGGATTGCTTGCCTTCCAGCGCGTCGTCGACCGTCTCCTGCGCAGCCCGCCAGGCGGACGTCCGGACCATTGCAGCTCTCAGTTCGGCGCTCGCGTCATCGAGTTCCTTCTGCCCGACGTAATAGGCGCGCTCGCCTGACTTGCGTTTGCTCCACAGGCGGTCGGCCTCTTGCGCGAGCCGTTCCCGCACGGGACCCAGACTCGAGATGCCTGCCGCCGACTGGAATAGCACCTGCCCCACGTCGCTGGACGCATCAAGAATGCTCTGCCCGCCTTTGATCAGCGACGTGTGATCGAGGCAGAACATCTGTTCGAAGAACGCCTTGTCGGCCTCTCCGAGAAACGGAAAGAGCGCGTCCCCCGCGAGCGGCTCGCCCGTCGGCGCGGACAGGGACGCCTTTCTCGCCTTCGACCGATGAAACGCCAGCGACTGATCCGAATGCTCGATCACCGCGCCCAGCCGCAGTTCGCTCTGAGGATGAATGAAATCCAGCGGCGAGCTGTGCGGCATGCCGAACAGCAGTTCGGTAATCGCCGTCTTGATCGTGGACTTGCCGGCTTCGTTGGGTCCGACGAGAAAGTGAAAATCGTGCGACGAGCGGGGAAACGCCACCGCTTCATCGGAGAACTTGCCGTAGCGGATCAGTTCGAGCTTGCCAATGCGCATGGTTCAGTTCGCCTTCGCCACCTGTTCAACCAGCCCGGCGCGCACTGCACGCACCAGTCCCGTCAGTTCGCCGTTGCGCACATCGAAGAGCGCCGGCACCATCTCCTGCAGTTCGTGAGGCGAATGCGTCGCCAGCCCGATCAGCCGCTCTTTCAGCATCGCGAGAAACTCCGGATCGGACTCGGCTTCGACGAGCAGGTTATGCAGATCTACGATGGCATCCGCGCGATCGAGCACGGCATTGCTATCGCCGAGCGGGCTCGTCTCGATGCGTACTTTCTCCAGCCACAGACGGTCGTGGCTGAGACCCGCGATCTGCGCAAGCACTTCGGCGCGCAATTGCGGCTCGAGTCCGAACAGGTCGCCATGCGCCGCAGTCATTCCCGTGACCGTCACGCGGACGGCATGCGGCACCGTCGCCGACGCCGATTCCGCGAGCATCTCCAGATGGATACCAACCGCGCGCGCGACATCGTTGAGCGTCGCGCAAGCCGAGGCATCGACCTCCACCGCTTCCCAACGCAGCACATCGACGAAGAGGCGCTCGATTTCGATCTCGCCCGAATCGTCCACCGTCACCATCACGGCGCCGCGACGCCCGGTCTCGCGGATATTGCGGCCTTGCAGATTGCCCGGGAATACGACCGTCGACCGGTCCTGCCACATCGCAAACTCGTGCACGTGCCCGAGCGCCCAGTAGTGATAGCCCTTGCCATGCAGTTCCGCCAGTGAGCACGGCGCATAGCTCGCGTGGGCCGCATTGCCTTCGAGCGCCGTGTGCAGCACGCCGATATTGAAGTAGCCGGAAACAGGCGGCGGGTAGCCCGTGACGAGGTTTGCGGTAGTCTCCCGTTCCTTGAAGCTGTGCCCGTGCAACGCGACCTTCAGCGCGTCGATCTTGAACGTCTCCGCCTTGCGTGTCGAGAACGTGCGGACGTTCTCGGGCAGTTGCAGTTGCTTCGTCATCTCGCTTTCGGCGTCGTGATTGCCGAACAGGACGAACACGGGAATCTCCGCGCGTCGCAGCCGGCCCATCTCCCTGCAGAAAAAGATGCCCGTGTTGTGGTCGCGCCAGGTGCCGTCGTACAGGTCGCCCGCGATCACCATGAAGTCGACAGATTCGTCGATGGCGATCGTCACCAGCGACGAGAACGCCTCGCGCGTCGAATTGCGCAGCATCGCCGCGGGCGCGTCCGCATAGGCACTCAGGCCGTGAAGCGGACTGTCGAGATGAATATCCGCTGCATGGATAAACCGCATGTTCACTCCCCGATTGAACGATTAGCCGCCGACGTGCACAGCCGTGGCCCGCCGATGCCGGACGTCGATTCTAAGCGAAACGCTAGCTGGTCTATGAAACCGGACGGACCGCGAGCAAGAGATCGATCGGGTAAGGATTTCGGACGCACGGGGCGCGCGAACAACTGGAGTCCCTGAACTCGGCGCCTGTGTTAGCGGTCGGGAGACTTACCGTCTTTTTCCAGCCGCTGCGCCGAATCCAGGTGATGCCCCCCTCATTCGCAGACCGGTTCAAGAGAGAGAGAGAAGCTCGCCAACCGAATCCGGGTACTTGCGCGTGTGTTCAGAACTTCATACTGAAAATCGTTCAAACGTCCGCATCGATCGACGGGATTCTGGCGTCCGCGGACCCGAAATTCCCGTCCGGCCGCACGTGCGTGAGCAGAGGCTCGACGCCTCCATCCAGCAGTCGCGCGTGCAGTCGACAAGCACCATCATTGCGTTCGCTGATGCGCCGAAGATCCCGTCAGGAACGGTATGCCGACGGAAGAGCGTTCTATACGTCCCGCCCGCAGTAGCGGCAAACATTGGCGTCCTGCTTGATGAATTCCGCGCAATGTCGGCACTTCTTCATCCCATCGGCGAGTTGCTGCCGCTCGATACCTGCCTGATTCGACTTCATCAACAAGGAATGTGGAAGCGCCACGATGAAAATTGCGGCGCCATAAATCCACCATGCGCCAAACGAACGCCCTTTGCCTTTTGCAATTGCTGCCGGAATCAAACCAATCAGCGCTGCCACCACCAGAAATCCCATGCTCCGCTCCCCGTCTTAACGTTCGTAGGTTTTCCCGTCAGTCGAAATCTCGTAAAGCCACTGGCTATATGGAAGTCGCATCAGAATGGTCGACTTTTCGAAGACCGTGCCCATCACCACAGCACGACAGAGAAGGCTAACGCCACCCTGAATGCGCTCGCACATTGCGTCAGCGCTGTCTACAAATCTGGTGGAACTCAACCTGCCGATCACAACGGTCCGCCCTTCGGGTAACGCGCCGATCGGTGGAACAATAAACAGAGTGATCTGACTGCACGCCACGGCGGCAGCAGCCACAACTATCGCCAGAACTATCAGCCATGTCTTTGTCATCGAATTCGCCAGGGGATTTAATCAAAGTTATCGGCGCCGAGCCTCGAAATCTTGAGACTTGCGGCTCAGACGTTGCGCGTCTGGTGAGCCTCACCCGTCAGTGATGCTCTCTGTCACGAACTGATGGAAGGGTTGGAGCAGTCGGTACATCAGGTTCGGGGCTTTGCGCTACGTCACTAGCGACTTCGGGAGCTACCGCAGGCGCTGCAAGCGTTACGTTCGCCTGCGCCTGAGGACCGCCGGATAACTTTGTGCTCCCTGTCTGTGCAGTATCTGTTGACGGTTTTTCGTCACCGGCGCTCGATGCCGCCGCACCGGACAGATTTGCGTCATTGAGAGTCGGCTCAGGCGCACTGGCGGCAGTGACCGGCTCGACCGCCTGCACTTCAGGAGCGCCCGTCGCCCGAACGTCGGCCGCAGGATGCGACTCCTTCTTGCCTCCAAAAATGGCCATCGCCGCGAGGAATACCACAACTGCTCCGATCCCCGCACCTGCCTTCTTCGTATCAGTGCTTCTGCATTCAGGGCACCGCACTGACAGTGATCGCCCCTTCGGATACCACGTGTGACCGCACGAACCGCATTTGTTGAGCGGCCGCTTTGTAGCGCGCGTTGTCATTTTCCCCGATGCCTCTCAGTCTTGTATTTTGTTGGTGCCGCTTAACATCATTGGCCGCAGCTCATTCCCATATCCTGGTAGCCGTAGTTGCACTCATAGCGATTTCCATCTCCCGCGAGGTGAGCATTTGCCGGAATGAAAACAGGCGCGCAGCGGTCCACCGTAAAGTGGTACCCGAAATTGCATACCCATCCCGACGCGGTGTTTGCTGGATGAGCATTAACGGGAACGACAACCTGCGAACACTCGTCATTTGCGCGCACATATCCCATGTCACAAGCCCAACCGCCATATCCACCAATGCGATGCGCATGCAGCGGCATTGCTGGCATGACGCAGCCAGTCGGGTCGCGCTGGTATCCAGGAGGGCAAGCCGATGTCACCGCCCGTGTGCCTGTAGTCGGTGAATATGAGCCAGGGCAGCCTAGCCTGTCGACGCCTGGTGGACATGAACCTGGCTGTGGCGAGCCTGTCGGGTTGCCGCTTCCCGCTGTCGTATTCGTCGGTACGTTGGACGTTGTCGGCGCTGTAGCGCGAATCGGGTTATATGTAACCTCGGGAACGGCCGCTACAGGTTTTCCGTGAAATGCGGACAGAAAGAAGGCCAGCGAATCAGGCTGGCCAGCTGGTGCCTGCGCGAACGCACACTGCATTTGCATCAGAAGGCAGAAAGCCGTCGCCAAAGCGCGAAGGCAAAGGGTTCGCGTTCTCATATCCTTTTCAACGCTGCCAGATCTGCCTCGGCCTGTGCCAAAGCCAGAGATGCTGTATCGAGACGAAGCTTGACAGTACCTCGCACGCCAACAGCTGCGGCGTGCAACTGCTGCAACTGAATCAGGCCGTCCCGCAGCGCCCTCTCCAATTGCATTCGCTCGTTGGCAAGGCGCGCGTTAAGCGCGTTGACGTCCTGCTGGGGCACGCCGCGGCTCGCGTCAAACACGAAGCGTTTCTCGACGCTCTGCCTCCAACTGACGAGTCTGCCCGCCAGTGCGTCGCCAAATCCCTGAACACGCATAACCGAGTGATAGCTGACGTCGCGCGCTGTCTCGATATTGAATGATGCCAACGCGGTTACTCGCGCGGGCCCTATTCCATCAATATCGGCATCGGAAATCAGGAATCTGTCGAGAAACACTTCCAGCTGTCGCTCACGTACTCTGGCATGAAGATCCTGCATGCCCCGCTGGTATTCGGCAGGTAATCCATCAATGCGTGCTTTAGCCGCAACCAGTCGGCCATAAAGTTCCGTAATACGCGGGTCCTGGGTCAGCTTGTTGTACTCTTCGAGTTCCGAGTCGAATACCTTCTTCGCCGCTATGGCAGCACCGCCGAGGGTGACAAGCCTCCCGCCAACGGGATGCTTGACCACCGCGATAATCGCACCACCGACAATCAGGCTTATGAACCACAACGTGGGCTGATTAAGAGTTATGAGAAATGCTCCGACAGACACGGCCGATACCTTTAGCCTGTACAGGAGACGAGCATTCTTGCCAACTTGCTGGAGCTGACCGGTCACAACATGCTGTGGGGCGGTATAGGCGGGAAGCTGTGGCAACCCGGCTAGCGACTGGATCCGTGCCCATATCGTGCCGAGGTCACCGGTCGCGGTCGAACCATTGCCCGTACCACCCGCGCTCTGTGAAAGGAACGCCGGTCGTCCCGCGCGTTCGCGTTCACACCAGGGACACTGCGCGAGATGCGACGGATATTTGTGATTCGATGCCTGTGCGCAGGTGCGCAACGAGACATGTAAGCCGTCCACGAGCTTTATCCATTCGCTTGCGCCTGGCCGTCCCGACGACACACCTTCTTCGGTGAAAGCGCGCTGGAATGCCCGCCCGATTTCTGGAGCGAAAAAAGAAAGGTTGATGGCGTCGGGAGGCGTGTCCACCTGCCGTTGCTTGCGATCTGGACCGTATGCAAACCGGTAAACAGCAATCGCCTCTTCGAGAGGGAGATCATTCCCGCCAAGCGGGACACCCGAATACGGATGTCTCCCCAGCAACAGGAGCTGGAATATCAGCACTGCCAGACCGAAATTGTCGTGATTCCTGGTGCGCTCCTTGCCTCTGAGCGAACTGACATTCTGCAATTCTGGCGGCGTGAACAGCTTCACGCCGACGTCGCAGGAATATCGCCGGCTGCCCTCAACGATCTGAAACGAGTCACAGTCGATCAGCTTCACGGTGCCGTTACGACCCACGAGAAAATTGTTCTCGTTGACATCGCCGACCACGTGGCCGTGCGCATGTACCGCGTCAAAAGCCGCAGCAACATTGCGAGCCACATGAACGAGGAACGCATAGTCGACAGCAGGAAAAATCTGTTTGCGACTGGCCGGACTGGAGAGATTGTGGATCGGTTCGAATCCCTCGATTTTGGCCATTACAAAGCCGGCGACGACCCCACCGGCCTGCGTCAGGACCTTGGTAGGCCAGGCAGAAATCTGATGCAGGTACGTGCTACCGATGCGGGCCATCGCACGCAGCTTGTCCTGCTTGTCTTCAGGCAAAGCGGCGTGATACACCTTCGCGACGCTGTGCCGGCCAAGGCTGCTGGACTCGAAGACACTACCCTCGCCTCCTCGCCCCAGCTCCTTGCCAAGAACAACCGCGCGGCCCGCCTCGTCATGCAGTTGCATCACACTTCCGCCTCTCGCACTGCCGAAACCAGAACCAGAGTTTTGTCGTCGTCGGTTCGTGAGTTCACCGGTTCGCTGTTCAAAAACGTTGCAAGCGAGCCTGACAACTCGTCGCACGCTTCCACGGAAGCGGTCCGAAGCACAGCAAACATGGAGTCAAAGAACGGCGCATGTACGGTCTTGCTCGCAAACACCAACGCAAGGCGCTGCAAGCCATCCGTCATCAACGCCAGCTCCTCCGGCCTATCGTCAATCCGATACTGAAGATGAGCCTGCGCATCCTGGTCAGTGATGAAGAACGTTGTGTTCGCGTATTCTCCGCCGTCAGGCCAGAAAACACACTCCAGCATCCCGGAGCGTCGCGCGACGATCGCACCATCACCAATCTGGAAGTAAAGCGCCTTTTCAGGACCGACAACGGCTCCGACCACGGTACACGCAAAGTCCCTCATCGAACTACCGCCTTCTGTCGCCCGATCGTGAATCGCGATGCGAACAGCATCGACGAGCGCTTGCGGTTCAATCGAGAGGATGCCATCCGGGGAATGTGCCAAGAGGTCGGTCAGAGCACGCGCCGCTGTTTCACACGTGAGCTCCGCGCCAACTTGAGCGAAGCGGGCACTGCCCGCTCCATCGGATGCGATAGCAATGAGGTATCTGGCATCGTTTTGACCCGATGCCTCCACGACCACGCTGCTGTCCTGACATGGAAGTTCGAGCTTCGAATGCGACGTACCGACAACCGAGGCGCCGATGTAGCGCCAGCTCACACAACCGCCCAGCCCGTAGGTGCTTTGAGCGCGACCTCAGTACCAGGCGTTGATTGCGAAACCGACCCTAGCGAACCCGACAACCACTGGAAAAGCTCCCTGAATTTCAGGCCGCTAAGGCTGAGCGGTTCTCGTGTCGAAATCTGACGCAGGACGCCCATGTCCGCCTGGTTGACGCCGACCGCAAAGAAAGCAAACTTCTTCGCCGCCTCTCCTTCCCTCACACGCGCCGCCGCAGCTTTCCATTCGTCTGTCGGCGCGCCGTCCGTAATCAGGAATATCCACGGGCGATAATAGGAAATGCCGTTGGCCCGATATTCGGCCTTTCGCGATTCAAGTGCGTCGATGGCAAGGTTTATGGCCGCGCCCATCGGCGTATCACCGCCGGCCGCAAGGATGGGTGGAATGAAGCTGTGAGCAGTGTGAAACGCCGTGTCTATTGTGACCGGCCCGAATGAAATAACGGTGGTTTCGACCCGCTTGGCCGCAAGTCCATCGGAAAGCAGATCCTGCCGGAATTCGGCAAGACCCGCATTCAGTTCATCAATCGGCTGGCCAGCCATCGAACCGGAACGGTCAAGCAATAACACGCAAGGACAACGCGGTTCTGGATTATCTGCAAAACTGTCTGCACCGAACGCCAGCTGTCTGGCGAACGGATTTTCGTTCTCGGTCATGGTCTTCTCGCTACGCTACGGTGTACACTCGTCCCGCTTGGCGCATTTTATTTTTGCATTTTGATAATAGCAGCGTAAAAACCATGCAGGCAAGTAAAACTCCAGCGTACGTTGCTCTTGTTCTTGCCGTGGTGGCGGGTACTGCTTTGTCATCGAAGAGTCATCCGTCAAAACCGCCAGTCGTCGCTGTTGAGGATAAGCCAGCCGCTTCCTTATTGCCCGCTTCATCGCCAGTTCCCCTTCCCCCTGAAAAAGTGACTTGGCAGCCAACGACGCTGAGCTGGCAAAACGTTCGGCTAAAACTGGAAGCACCTTCTAGCGAGGGTCTAACGCCAACGTGCCATACACCCGTCGGAGCGGAAGACGAAGTCGGCATATGCTATCTGGCTATTCCGACGCCGCAACCCGTCGTCTGGAGAGTCGGAACAGTCACACAGCGAGACCGGTTCGTGCCAGCCCGCTGGTTTGCTGACATGCAAACCGAAATCAAGACCACAATGCCGGCGCAGCAGATTGCCGACAGGGTGAACGCCGACCTGCTATCGACCTCCTCCATCTCGCTATCCAATGTCACCCTGATGAACCCGGCAAAATTGAAGGACGGAATCGCGATCGCCGGACAGGCAACTTACCGGCCGAATCAGGCATCGACCGACGTGGTCACGATGACATGCATTGCCGCTTTCATTCTTGCGGCCAACCGGCCTACCCAAGTGCTGTATTGCGCATCTAGCCCAGACGATGCGGAAGGCGACGCATTGCGCCTGATTGCATCGCTGCGCAAGCTCAATCCCTCTTCAGAGCTACCGAGAAACTCCTTGCAGGCGATGGAGCGCACCACCTACCAGAAATACCTCAAGACCCATGGCGGGCCGGCAGCCAATCCAAACGTTGTGCAAACGGAAATAGAACACTACGCGGCGACCACTGCAGATTGCCAAAGCTACGGCGCGATTTCGCAGGAGCGTTACGCATGTCATGAACAGCATGCCAAGGCACGCATGGATCAGCTTGGCACGTTAGCGTCGTCGGGCTAGCGCGTTTCCTGTTCGGAGTTCAGGGCGCGTCGCCTCGACCGGTAGTGTCTATACGGGCGAATTCGTTGCCGCAGCGTTCACCCATGCTGGACGCTCTCCAGGGATATAGCGTGCGATCAGTGTGACCTATGGTTGCACGGGCATCAGAACGCAGATTCGAGTGCCAGACACGAAACGGACACCTGCTTTTCGACGCTCGAGCGCGAATCCAGCGCTGAAATCGCAGGATTCTGGCCTGAGCGTGAAGAGGGTTGGCGCGACTTGCATGGAGGTTGACGACTAATCACAATGCCGGTTAAAAAGGTGTTGGGCGCGCAGTTCGCATCTGAAAAGCTAAAGATTTGCTAAAAGCGGCCGGTAAGCAAACGGGTCAACTAACGGGGACTACAAATTGAAAACCGTATCTGTCGCGATTCTGACGGCGGCTTTCCTGCTTGGCTGTCAACAAAAGTCCAATAGCGACCCCTCGGCATCTGTCACTCCAAAAACAAATGCAGCGTCCGCGCCGGCGGTAGCGGCTAGCATCGCTGCGCCGGAAGCGAAGCCTGAGCCGTTGGTGAAAGCCGCACCAGAACCCGACCCGTCACCGTGGACCTACTCGGAAGATGACGACGAGATGCGCGGTACGACTACGCGATTCGCGGTCAACACTTCGCTCAACGCGATCAATCTCGAATTCCCTTATCAGGGTGGATCCTCAGTCCGAATCTATCTCCGCAAGAAGGGAAAGGGACGCCAGGAAGCATTCTTTGTTCTGGATAAAGGACAGGTCACGTGCGGTTTTGAGGGATGCTATATCGCTGTCAAATTCGACAATGGTCCCGTCACCAGGATCAGCGCTAGCGAATCGACAGGAGGCAAAAACGACGCGATATTCATCGACAATGCTGTGCAGTTCCAGCAGAAGCTCCTGCATGCCAGCAAACTGATTGTCGAAATCCCGATCTACGAGGCTGGTCGTCAGCAGTTCAAGTTCGACGTTTCCCAGTTGAAATGGCCCAAATAACCAGAACGTAGAGAGGCATGTGGATCACTGCAGTGATTCGCATCTTTGCGGTCACGTCCGCAGTCGAATCGCTTGCTGCATACTCAGGCCAGTCGTTCACGTTAATCGGTATCAGCAGATATGTCGTGGCCGTTAAGTTGGAGGAATGACCTAAAAAACAGCGAGCAGCTTTGCTTTCTGCTGATCGAATCCGGCTTGGCTCACCTCTTTCGAGCAGCTTAAGGAGCTCGGGGTATTCGTCCTTTCCGTGCATTTTCTGAATTGGTAAGGACTTTCCCGATCTCGTGGCATAGCGATATGCCAGGATGGTTGGTGCTGGGCAACCCATCTGAGAAGGGGAAAGTCATGGACAAGATTACTCGTATCGGCGTGGATCTGGCGAAGAACCTCATCCAGTTACACGGCGTCGACAGCACGGAGCGCGTGGTGCTCAGGAAAGCAATCTCGCGGCAGAAGTTTCTCGAATGGTTTGCCAACCTCGAGCCGTGCCTGGTCGCAATGGAAGCGTGCAGCGCAGCCCACTACTGGGCGCGCAAGCTGCGCGCGCTCGGCCATGAAGTCCGCCTGATCGCGCCGCAGTTCGCCGCACCGTACCGCAAAGGCGGTCAGCACGTGAAGAACGACATGCTCGATGCCGAGGCCATTTGCGAGGCCGCGGGTCGGCCGCACATGCGCTTTGTGCCAGTCAAAACGGCAGACCAGCAAAACGTCCTCCTCGTGCACACGATGCGCACCGGTTTCGTCGAGGAGCGCACGGCGCTGGTCAACCGGCTGCGCGGCGAGCTGGTCGAGTTCGGTGTGTTCCTGCCGCAAGGCATCGACGCATTCCGTGCCCGCTTCGTCGAGGCACTGGAGGACGGGGCCACTGAACTAAGCGGTGCCGCGCGCACTGCGCTGCTGCGAGGTTGGGACCATATTCGAGCCCTTGATCACCAGATCACGTGGTGCGACGTGCAAATCGCCGCGCATGTGAAGCACGACAGTAACGCGCAGCGCGTGATGGCGGTCATCGGCATCGGGCCGCTCACCGCGTCGGCCGCGGTGTCGAGCGTCGGCGACGCTCACCTCTTCAAGAACGGTCGGCAATTCGCCGCCTGGCTCGGCACGGTGCCCAAACAGGCGAGCAGTGGTGGCAAGACCCGGCTGGGCCGCATCACCAGACAGGGCAACACGTATCTGCGCACGCTGCTGTTTCAGGGCGCGCGCTCCGCCGTGACGAGTGCCCATCGACGAACCGACCGGCTGTCGCGCTGGATCGTTCAGCTCCAAGCACGGGTGGGCTGGTATCGAACGCTGGTAGCCGTCGCGAACAAGCACGCACGAATCCTGTGGGCGATTCTCGCCAGGGGCGAACGCTTCGATCCGTCGTATGTACCGACCCGCCCACGCGCCGCTGGCCGCGACACCGCAACCGCATGACCGGACCGACGACTGACGAAACGTAAAGGCCGTAGACCCAAACAGGGAAACTCCGCACCCTATAAGCGTACATGGACCCCCGCCTATGAGCAAGATCGGTTTGCATTTTGAAGGTCCCGACTGCGTCCGTACATCCGGCTTCTGATGTGCCTGCTATGGGCACGAGCCATCATGGAAGTTTGCGCGCTTGCCCCTCATCGGCCTTCTGGCTTCGTACTGCAGCCGCCGCATATATCAGGATCTGCAAGCGCCGGTCCGACCGGTTCGCCATGCTCACCGCTTCTTGCGCAATCGCAAAGAGGCTGAAAGTACTTCAGATGTTACAGGTGCTACACCGTCTTGAAGCTATCATTGCTCGTCAATATCGCCCAGGCGATGCGTGCCGTCTTGTTCGCCAGAGCGATTGCCGCGACACTCATGTGACGGCGTTGCATCACGGCTTTGATCCATCGGCTATGCCGGTCATCACGGCGATTCACGAAACGCATCACTGCGCGCGCACCTTGTACAAGCAGAGTCCGGAGATAGGTATCGCCGCGTTTTGTAATGCCGCCCAGCCTCGACTTGCCGCCGCTTGATCGTTGCGTCGGCGTCAAGCCCAACCATGCCGCGAACTGTCGCCCGTTCTTGAATTGCGAGGGATCTCCAACGCTGCTGAACAATGCGGTGGCTACAAGCGGGCCAATGCCAGGAACCGTAGCAAGTCGCCTGCAACCTTCATTGCGTTTGAATATTTCGGTGATCTCGGTGGCGAGTTCATCAACCCATTGCTGCAGGGCCGCCAGCTGTTCGAGGTACATCGATCCCAGCCGCCGCAGCAGGAGCGTGATCCGGGCATCGCAATCGTTGACGAGTGCAACGATACCTTGCCTCAACTGAGGAATGCCCGTCGGGAAGATGAATCCCTCTTCGGCAAACATGCTACGGATCTGGTTCGACTTCGCGGTTCGTTCGTGGATGAGTCGCTCGCGCATGCGGTGAACAGACTGCAGCGACTGCTGCTCGGCGCTCTTGATGGGCACCGGGTGAATGCCGGGTCGCGAAACAGCTGCGCAAATAGCGGCCGCATCATTTGCATCGTTCTTTCCCCCAACCCGGAATGGTTTCACATACTGCGTTGGCAGCAGCCGTACAGTGTGCCCAAGGAAGGTTAATTCACGCGCCCAGTAATGGGAACCGTGACAGGCCTCGATACCTACCAGACTCGGCTCCAGCTTTGAGAAGAACTTTAACTTTAGTACGTCAGCCCGGCGCAGCTTACGCTGAATGACTGGCGTGCCTCTACGATCGACACCGTGTACCTGGAACACACTTTTTGCAATATCAAGGCCGATGGTCAGCGTAGGCATCTCGAATCTCCCGAAAGTGGCTCCGAAAGTGTGCACCCCGGAGGGGGCGGGAGTCCATGCCATCAGCCTTGTTGGGCACTATCGTTGCCGTGCCCGGGCCCGGATAGTAACCGCGCAGCGGGACTCCATCCAGAATACGGCGAATACATGCGATGTAGCGCCTGGCGGTTTGTCGAGTTCGCCCGCTGCCGGTCTGACCTGTCGCTATCTAGGACGCAACAGGTATGGTGTGCAGTCTGTCTCGCCGCTCAGTACCGATTGGGTCCCTCATGACAACGGGAGTTGAATGGATGAATGAATGAACCCCAAGCTTGCAAAGAAAGGAAAGTCCTTATAGGCGGTTTGCACGGCAAAGCGCTTTCAAATCAACCAGTCGAAAATCCGTCAAAGTGAAAAAACGTGCGGGACCGCTCAGCCTTGCTGCAAGCGGCTTCTTGCGCCTTTACCGCCACAAAATGCACGAAAAGGACAAATACCCCATATTCAAACGCGTCACTGGACATGCGCTGGCCAACGTCACGCGGCCAGGGCAGCCCCCGAACCATTCGAACGCACGCCGGTGGCAGGCCAGCCACGTTTCGACAGTCTGATCCAGCACGATCTCGGCATACTGGTGCCGGGACCAGCACAGGGTCATCACGAAGATCCACGTCTTGAGCGCAGTGCCGGACTCGTGCGTCAGTACGGGCCCGGCGCCGAAGTCGACCTGAACCGGGGCAAAATCGAGAATCGTCGTCGCCCTGACACCGCGCTCGGCCTTCAGATGCAGCAGGAAGCGGCGCACAGCCGAATAGCTGCCGGTATAACCGTGGTTGCGTTCGAGCGCGCTGAAGATCGTCGTACCTTGTACGCCGGCGTCGAACCAGCCGCGCACGACGTCGCGAAACGGTTCAAGGGAGGAAATGCAGCTGCGCGCCACCCTCGGGTCGCGCCCAAAGATACCGGCCAGCTCCGCGTCATCCGGCAACGGCCGCCCGGGATCGAGCCAGCCATGAGCGAGCGCGACCTGCCGTACAGTCTTGAGTTTGCTGCGTCCCATCAGGCGGGCGCCCGCAATGTCGCGGTCGGAATCGCCCTGACGCATGCGCGCCAGGACCTGTCGATACTCAAACATTTCGAAACTCCTTCTACTCATCGGCCCTCCGGGCAAAGACGCCGAAGGTACCGGGTTACGGAAGTTCGAAATGCGTTTCGAGCTGCAGCCCGACATAACCACAAGCCCGTCAAGTGGCCCGGTTACGCCGATCCTGAGATGGCTCCAATACGCCGATCATCGAGTGGCTCCATTGTGCCGATCATGCACTGGCTCGATTACGGCGATCATCCAGTGGCTCGATTACGCCGATCATGAAATGGCTCTAATACGCCGATCCGTGACACTTTGCGAATGCAGGACAGATTTCGCCAGGATATGCCGCCCCATGGGCGGCGCCCGGCGTACCTCTGAAGGCAGTGAAGTGGATGTTCCAGAAGCACGCGCCGCTGGCTATCAGACCGGACGATGAGGACAAGCAGTTTCAGCTTCAGTGGATGTGGCAGATGCTGCAGAACTGCACCGCTGAGCGCTATGCCATTAACAAGAACCGCATGGTCCGACTCGCAGAATACAGTCGCGATTGCCTCAAGACTTTGCGTGCAGAAACGGGCATCCAGTACGAAGGCCGTACGGGTGGCACGCTGCAGGTATTCCGTACGCAGCAGCAGTTCGAAGGCGCGGCGAAGGACATTGCCGTGCTGAAGGAGGCGAATGTCCCGTACGAGTTGCTAACGGCTAGTGAGCTTGCGAAAGCCGAGCCTGCCCTCGCTGCAACGTCGCATAAGCTGACGGGCGGACTGCGGTTGCCTGGTGACGAGACGAGCGACTGTCAGTTGTTCACGACCCGACTCGCGGCGCTTGCTGAAAAGGCAGGTGTGAACTTCCGTTACAACACGACGGTTGATGGGCTGGTAGTCGAAGGAGGCAAGGTGGTTGGCGTGCGCCATGGCGCCAAGCTGATTCATTCTGACGCGTTCGTCGTCGCATTCGGCTCCTACTCGACGAACTTCCTGTCTGGCCTCGTCAAGATTCCGGTCTACCCCCTCAAAGGATATTCCATCACCGCGCCTATCCTCGACGAGGTGCGCGCGCCCGTCTCAACTGTCCTCGACGAAACCTACAAAATCGCCATCACGCGCTTCGACAAGCGCATTCGCGTGGGCGGTATGGCCGAGATTGTTGGTTTCGACAAGCGCTTGCGCGAGGCTCGTCGTGAGACGCTCGAAATGTGTGTGAACGACTTGTTTCCGGGCGGCGGCGATACGACTCATGCGACCTTCTGGACGGGGCTACGCCCAATGACGCCGGACGGGACTCCGATTGTCGGCCACACCGCTGTGCCTAACCTCTATCTGAATACCGGCCATGGGACGTTGGGCTGGACGATGTCGTGCGGCTCGGCGCAGCTTCTGGCTGACCTTATTTCGGGCCGTAGGCCTGCAATCCAGTTCGATGACCTCAACGACTTCCGATACGAGAAAGAGGCGCCTGTGCCCGAGGATTTTGCACTTAACTAAGCGTTAGCCGTTCGACACGTATGCACCTGTGCGGGTGGCCTTCCGACTCGCCATAGGCCCAAACGCTCTTCGTTCGAAACTCTCTACGAATTCAAGCCATGCCGCGCCCAATTAAAGCTTCCATCCATCCCAACGCTGTCAAACACAACCTCGAGGTCGTCCGAAGAAAGGTTGCGAATTCTCGCGTCTGGGCCGTCGTGAAGGCAAACGCATACGGACACGGAATCGAACGGATTTATAGTGGTCTGGGAGCAGCAAACGGAATCGCACTACTCGACCTCGACGAAGCGGTTCGCGTTCGAGAACTGGGGTGGAAGAAACCTGTTCTTCTGCTCGAAGGCGTGTTCACAAACGATGACGTGAAGACTGCCGAAGAGTTCGGGCTAACGGTCGCCGTGCATTGCGACGAGCAGCGTGCACTGATTGTTGCCGCAAAGCCCCGGCGGCCAATTGACATTTATCTGAAGATGAACTCGGGGATGAACCGACTCGGATTCACGCCGGAAAACTATCGGGCAGCTTGGGAGCGCGCTCGCGCATCTGAAGGCATCGGCTGCGTTACGCTCATGAGCCACTTCGCGAATGCAGACGAAGGCAGCGTCGACTGGCAGCTCAACCAGTTCGATGAGGCGACACGCGATATTCCTGGGGAGCGCAGTCTCTCGAACTCGGCAGCAGCTCTTTGGCATTCGCCAGCTCATCGCGACTGGGTGCGACCTGGAATCGTTCTGTACGGAGCTTCGCCTTCAGGGCAATCCAGGGACATCAAGGACGTTGGGCTGCGTGCCTCCATGACATTGCGCAGCGAACTCATCGGGGTCCAGACGATGCGCGCTGGCGAGACGGTCGGCTATGCGCGAACCTTTCGAGCCGAGGAAGAGATACGAATCGGCGTGGTTGCGTGTGGATACGCAGACGGCTACCCGCGCCA
Source organism: Paraburkholderia phymatum (assembly GCF_038900715.1). Classification (GTDB taxonomy): domain Bacteria; phylum Pseudomonadota; class Gammaproteobacteria; order Burkholderiales; family Burkholderiaceae; genus Paraburkholderia; species Paraburkholderia phymatum_A. The sequence goes on from NZ_JAYMRZ010000037.1 coordinate 56,118, forward strand.
TGCGCCGACCGGTACACCAATCTCCGTCGACGGCATCATCACGCGCACCGTCGGCCGCGTTTCAATGGACATGCTCACCGTGGACCTGACGCCCTGCCCCAACGCGAGCATTGGTTCGAGAGTCGAGCTCTGGGGCGAACAAGTCACGATTGATGACGTCGCGTCCGCGTCTGGTACGATTGGATACGAGTTGATGTGCGCGTTAGCGCGCCGGGTTCCGTTGAGCGTGTCACCATAGACAAGCCATTCGAGCTGTCTGTGGGAGAACTGCGAGGCGAACAGCCACAGCAAGAGCCTCCGCCGATCAGCACGGTCTGTGCGGCTCTTGCCGGGCTTCATTTCGCGGTCTTCGCCATGCTTATGCCTGTGCATGCAGTGCCAGTACTTCAAAGTTCATAACACGGTCTCAAGATCCGACAGGTGGAAGCTTTCCGTGCACTTATCCAGCGGCACAAGGTGACGCGCGCGGCGCAGTTGCTGCATATCTCGCAGCCGGCGGTGAGCCGCCTGATCGCGGACTTCGAGGACAGCGTGGGCTTCACGCTGTTCGAGCGTCAGCAGGGACGGCTGGTGCCGACCGCAGAAGCACGCGTGCTATATGAGGAAGTAGAGCGCGCGTTTGTCGGTCTCGACCGCATTGGCCATGCGGCCCAGCAGATACGCGCGATGCGGCGCGGCTCGCTGCGGGTGGCGGGATCGCCCGCCATCGCGCTCGAACTGTTGCCCGCCGTCGTCGCGCAGTTCGTGCAGGCGCATCCGGGCATCGACGTGACCTTGCTCACGCATAGCGCGAGCACCGTCGTGGACATGGTGGCGTCGGGCCGATACGATGTCGGGTTCATCGCCGAAGCGATTCCGCATCCGTCCGTGCGGCGCGAACGGCTGACGGATGCGTCGATGCGCTGCATTCTGCCGCTCACGCACAGGCTTGCGAGAAAGCGAGCGCTTAAGGCCGCCGACCTGGAAGGCGAATCGTTCATCTCCTTCCCGCGCTCGTTCGACGCGCTCACGGCTATCGACCGCGTATTCGTCGAGCACAACGTCCAGCGTCAGATGAGCGTTGAGGCGCAGCTGTCGCAGACCATCGTCGCGCTGGTCGCCAACGGCGCTGGTGTCGCGCTGATCGATCCCGTGACGGCGGCGTACGCGAAAAACCGTGTCGCCGTGCGGCCTTTCCAGCCCGAGATTCGTGACCAGCTATACGCGTCGACGCAGCCGCTGCCGGGCATCGCCGAGCTGTTCTGCGCACGAGCCCGCGAATCCTTGACGCGACTCGTGAGTGCGCACTGCTCATGTCGGCTGTCATCACAAGGAATTAGAAGCCACATCGGGCGCAGGATGTTTGAGTACCCAGTCGATCCGCCCCTCCCTCCATAGTCCTTCGCTCGAGCTTAGGCATGCCGTCGCAATGCGTCCACTCCAACGACAAAGGGAGCGTCGGGCGACCGTTTTAGATCGCCATCCTGATGGATGGCGAGGACGGATTTTGCCGTTTCGCCAACCAGTTTCCGAAGGGTTACAGGCGCGTTCGCGCCCTTGGATATTGACAGGAGAAGAAGGCATTAGGATCCTGACTTCTTGCGCGGGAAGGCGCCCGGCCAGTCCCTCACGGGCGTCTGGTTTGTCATCCCTGACCACGCCAGGGGGCTTCCCGTGTTGCGTCATTCACCCAGCCGTATCAGCCTTCCCCGACATGGCTCTCGGGTCGGCCTGCGCATCATCCTTTTCGAGGCTTGCTCGGCGTTCACTCGCGTTAGGGCCTGCACACTCGCCCTGTCACCGTATTTCGTGACACGCTTCACCGAAGGCTTCAATCGCTTCGTTACCTCCACGATTGCTCCTTATAGGTTGCTTCCGGCTGGAGCGGTTGCCGGGTGGGGCTTTCACCCACTGGAAAAGCGCCGCCTTTTCACGGCGCACGCCATGAAGCGACATTCGCGGGCAACGTCGCCGAGACATTCAGGCGTCGGTTCCACTCAGGAACCGGCCATTCAGATCGAAGGTTGAGGTGATGTTTTTTTGGTCTTCGCCATTTGGATCTCGTGCTTGGTCAGGCGCGGCAATGCGTCGCCTTTATCGTGCGGCTGAGTTCGAACGACGTACGCTGTCCGATTGGGTAGCCCTATGTCGTTTTGGTCACGGGAGCCCCCGAAGTACCGTATATGGCTCGAGCACTGCGTTAAGCGCGCTGTACTGACGCGGGCCTCGCCTGATCGCAAGGGCCTTCTCGCAAAAATCGCAGAACCTGCTCGCGCCGGCCACTCTCAAGCTGCACTTCGCTAGACGTCAGGCGCGGGTCTGCGACAGTTGCACTGAAGTGTGAAGCGGGAAGCGGTGCGCCGGGGCGGATATGAGCGCGGATCTTTTATTTCCCAGACACCCGATCTACGGATGATGATGGGGCGGCGAAGTGGGCGATGCTCGCATCGTATCTCTCACCCATACCACCCAGGGTGACCGTCGCGCGCTTCGCACTGTCAAGCAACGCCTTCAGCGCAACGTTAATAGTGTCTGGCGCATCGAATCTACCCTTGGGCCCGGATAGAGTCAGAGCGCCCACGAGTTGACCACTCGAATCGAACACTGGCACCGATGCTGATACTGTCTCAGGATCGCGTTCGCCGTATGACACCGCCCAGAGTTGCGCGCGCACGTCATTCCCGCGGGGGTCCAGAGATTCAGTGAATGTGAGCAGTATTTTGCCGGATGCGCCCTTGTCGATCGGGAATTCCTCGCCAACACGTATCGCGACCCTCACGCTCCTTGACGGCTCCACGCGGTAGAGCACTAAACGTTGGTCACCCTGCCGCACATAGAAAGATGCCGTCTCGCCCATGTCTCGACTCAGTTGCTGAAGGATGGGTTCGACAACCGGGCCGATTTGAAAGGACCGTTGATAAAGCGTTGCGAGGCGCAGCGGTTGATGGCCGATGGCGTACTGCCCGTCATTCAGCTTCCGTATGTATCCGCCGTGCTCCAAAGCACCGAGCAGTCGCAAAACCGTGCTTTTGTACAAGCCGGTGCGGCGCGAGAGTTCCGTTAGCGTGAGCCGGTCATCAACCGGTCCAAAGGCGTTGAGAATCGCAAATGCTCGATCCAGGACCGCGACGCCACTTGACCTTTCTGACGTGTCGATCGTCGGCTCCGTCGGCGAGAGTGCATTGATAGGCACGTTTTCCCCTCGAAGTTTGTTCTCACACTCTACAGTTCCGCGCAATAGAACTCAAGTTCTATTTGTTCAAAATTCTCGGGTTTACCCGTCTTACCTGAGATTTATCGCGCGCATATAGTTCTTTCGTACAGAACAGAGATCTATCAGATAGAACACAGGAGCAGATTGTGATTAAGTCCAATCCCAAGGTGTTGATCAGCGAGGTTGGGCCGCGCGACGGCCTGCAAAGCATCAAGAGCATCATGCCGACAGCGGCCAAGCTGCGATGGATTTCCGCGCTGGCCGCCGCCGGGTTGAAGGAAATTGAGGCGGGCTCGTTCGTGCCCCCGAAGTTACTGCCGCAAATGGCCGACATCCGTGAGGTCGTGGCCCATGCGCTGTCGATTCCGGGCCTTCATGTGGCAGTCCTCGCGCCGAATTTGCATGGTTCGCACGGCGCGTTCGAGGCCGGTGTGCACAAAGTAACACTGCCCGTCTCGGTGACCAACGAGCACTCGATGGCCAACATCCGCAGGACGACGGCGCAGATGATTGAAGAGGTTCGCGACATCGTCGCGTTGCGCAACGAGCAGTTTCCCGGCGTACAGATCGAAGCGGGCGTGTCCGTCGCATTTGGCTGTACGATCGCCGGCACGGTCACCGATGACGAAACGATGCGTATGTGTCTTGCGATGGCCGAGTCCGGCGTGGACGAGATTGGCCTGTCCGATACCAGCGGGTACGCCAACCCTTCGCAGGTTCGTCGCCTGTTCCGTCGACTGCAATCGGAACTCGGGGACAAGGCGGGCGGGGCGCACTTTCATAACACACGCGGCCAGGGACTCGCCAATGTGATCGCCGCGCTTGACGTGGGCGTCACAACGATCGATTCCAGTCAGGCTGGTCTTGGCGGCTGTCCGTATGCCCCAGGCGCTACTGGAAACATCGTCACGGAAGACCTTGCTTTCCTGCTGGAAGCCATGGGCTATGAGACGGGCGTGGACATCGACAAACTGGGCGCTGCACGTGCGATTCTGGCCGAAGCGCTGCCGGACGAAGCCTTGTACGGGCATGTGCAGGATGCCGGACTGCCCAAGGGATTCAGGTATTCAGATGGGCGCGTGCCGAGCGCACCGCAACCGGAAGGCTGTCTGTTGGGAGTTGCGCAATGAGCCAAGAGCAAGCGAACCGAGCTCTGCCGTTCAGCGGCGTGCGTGTTGTCGAGATGACGCACATGGTAATGGGACCAACATGCGGCATGGTCCTGGCTGATCTGGGCGCGGAGGTGATCAAGGTTGAACCGATTGCTGGCGACAGCACGCGCGCTCTTCGCGGGTCCGGAGCTGGCTTTTTCAGTACCTTCAACAGGAACAAGAAGAGTATCGCCGTCGATGTGAAGGATGCGCGCGGGCTCGAGGTCGTGCACAAGCTGCTTGCCGGTGCAGACATCTTCAGCGAAAACTTTAAAAGCGGCACGGTGGACAAACTGGGCCTCGGATATGGGGCGCTTTCCAGGCTCAATCCGCGTCTCATCTACGTGTCGCACAAAGGATTCCTGCCCGGTCCGTACGACCATCGGACCGCCTTGGACGAAGTTGCTCAGATGATGGGCGGCCTCGCCTACATGACGGGACCGGAAGGGCGTCCTCTGCGGGCTGGCACGAGCGTCAACGACATCATGGGCGGCATGTTCGGCGCGATCGGCGCGATGGCGGCGCTCGCACAGCGCGAGCGCACCGGGCACGGTCAGGAGGTACAGAGCGCGCTTTTCGAGAACAACGTGTTCCTTGTCGCGCAGCACATGATGCAGTTCGCCGTGACCGGAAAAGCTGCTGCACCGATGCCCAGCCGGATCTCCGCATGGGCGGTCTATGACGTGTTTTCAGTCAGGAACGGCGAACAGATCTTCCTGGCGGTCGTGTCCGACACACAATGGGCGATCTTCTGTGACGCGTTCGGCCTGACTGAGCTGAAGGCCGACGAGCGCATCGTGACCAACAATCAGCGGGTGCAGGCACGCGACTGGTTGTTGCCGCAGCTTCGCAAGCACATGGAAGCATTCACGGCGTCCGAGATCAGCGCGATCTTCGAACGCTGCGCATTGCCATATGCGCCAATCACCAAGCCCCAGGATATGTTTGACGATCCCCATCTGCTTGCAACGGGGGGGCTTGCCGATGTTACATTGCCCTCCGACGCTAGTGGTGCTGGTCAACCTGTATTCACGAAGACCGCGTTGCTGCCTCTGACGCTTGGCGGGGAACGGCTGCAACTCCGCGCAGCGCCGCCTTCACTCGGACAGGATACGCGAGCGCTTCTGATGCAACTCGGTTACACGCCGGAAGACCTCAGACAGCTAATCGAAGCGGGCATCGTCAGGTGTCGGGACCAGCAGCCTGGCGATCCGGCGATCCCGTCGGCTAACGAACTCGCCAGCGCCTGACACCCTGGCAGCACACAAGGAATCACTGCCGCGCACGTGCAGCATGGTTCAGCTCGGCCGTGATTCCACGGGAGACGGAACATGACATCGATATCACCGGAAATGACGGCCGACAGGTCCGTCGACTCCACACTGGAACAACAGGCGGTTAAGAAAGCGGCGTGGCGCTTTATCCCGCTTCTCGCGCTCGCGTACTTTTTCAATTACCTGGATCGGACAAGCGTTGGCTTTGCCGCGCTCACGATGAACCACGACCTCGGGTTGACTGCGACGCAGTTCGGCTGGGGTGCCGGCATCATGTTCGCGGGTTACTGCGTATGCGAGGTTCCAAGTAACCTTGCGCTGTACCGATTCGGCGCGCGACGCTGGCTGGCGCGCATCATGATTACGTGGGGCTTCTTCGCGGCGGCCACGGCGCTTGCGGTGGGTCCGACCAGTTTCTACGTGCTCCGGCTCCTGCTGGGTATCGGCGAAGCGGGTTTCTTCCCGGGCGTGATCTTCTTCCTCGCAGTCTGGTTTCCGGCAAGCTATCGCACTCGCGTGCTCGCGTGGTTCACCGTCTCCACGCCGATCTCGTCACTCGTCGGCGGTCCGCTTTCGACGTGGCTGCTCAACATGGACGGCTTCCTCGGGCTGGCTGGCTGGAAATGGATGTTCATTGTGGAGGGCTTGCCCGCGTGCTTGCTCGGCTTCCTCGTGCTGCAGATGCTTGCGGACAAGCCCGCCGATGCCACGTGGCTGTCGCCGCAGGAGCGGCACGCGCTGCAGAGCGCCTTCGACCGCGAGGGCGCAGCCAGACAGAAAAAGAAGGATTTCGCCGCCGCGTTGAAGGATGTGCGCACGTACATCCTTGCGATGATCTCGTTCGGCTTCACGATGGGTTCCTACGGTATTGGCATCTGGCTGCCGCAGATGCTCAAGGCTCACGGCATGAGCGTGACGCAGACCGGCTGGATGTCGGCGGTGCCGTATTTCTTTGCAACCATCGCATTGCTGTGGTGGGCCAAGCGGGTCGATCGGCGCGGCGGCCCCATCGCGAGCCTGGCCGCGGGTCTTTTGATCGGAGCCGTGGCGCTCGGCGTATCAACCTATTTCCATCAACTGGTGCCTGCCATGACCGGCATCACACTGGCGCTCATCGGAACGATTGCGGGCCGCACGATTTTCTATACGTTGCCGAACAGGTTTCTCTCCGGGCAGGCCGCTGCCGGCGGCCTCGCGCTGATCAATTCGATTGGCGCGCTTGGTGGCTTTGCGGGACCGTACCTCGTCGGCTATCTCAAGGACAGCTTCGGTACATTCACGGCCGGAATGATCGGTCTGTCGTTCGTGCTGCTCATCACGACCCTGCTGACCCTCTCGCTCTACGCTTTCAACGCGGAGAAGAAGTGAACATGGTACCGCTTCGTTCCCCCTTGCGACGCCGGCTCCTTGTCGCTGCGGCAGCATCGATCATGATCCCGGCCGTCTCTGCGCGGCAAGGATTCGCAAAAGAGGAAACCCGAAGCATGAGCACGACCAGCAATTACCTTCCCGTTCGCGCGGCGTGGCTCGCCTCGGGCACTGAATCCGCGCTCGAACCGGGCATGCCGATCGTTGACGCGCATCATCATTTCTATGAGCGCACGGGATGGACTTACCTGCTCGATGAATATCTCGAAGACGCCAGATCCGGGCACAACATCACCGCGTCCGTGTACATGCAGGCACTGACGCGTTATCGAAAGGACGGTTCCGAACCGATGCGCCCGGTCGGCGAAATCGAATATGTGGTCGGGGCCACCGCACCGTTGCAGAATGGCAAGCCGCAGGTCGCGAAAGGTATCGTCGGTTACGCGGATCTGCGTCGCGGTACGGCAGTGCGAGAAGTGCTCGAAGCCGAGCTTCAGGCGGGCGCTGGCCGCTTGCGCGGCGTGCGGCATGTCGTAACGTGGGACGCAGACCAGACGCTCGTGAATCCCTTGTCGGCAGCGCCGCGCGGATTGCTGCTGGACCCGACCTATCGGTCAGGCGTCGCGCAACTTGGGGCGCTCGGCCTCTCCTACGACGCGTGGCTCTTCTTCCCGCAATTGCCCGAACTCTTCGATCTGGCGAAGGCGTATCCCGACACGCCGTTCATCATCAATCATTGCGGCGGGATCGTGCGCATCGCCAGTTACACAGACAAACGCAAGGAAGTGTTCGACGCATGGTCGAGCTCGATGCGCGAGCTGGCGCAGTTGCCCAACGTGTATGTGAAAGTCGGCGGCCTGGGTATGCGGATCAACGGCTTCGACTTCGAAAAGGGAGAGCGTCCGCCTTCATCGATCGAGCTGGCAGAAACATGGAAGCCGTGGATGCATACCTGCATCGAGGCGTTCGGCGCGAACCGCTGCATGTTCGAAAGCAATTTCCCGGTCGATAAAGGCTCGTATCCCTATAGCAACGGCTGGAATGCGTTCAAGCGCTTAACCGCGCAGGCGAGTACGCAGGAACGGGAGGCGCTGTTCCGAGGAACCGTGACCAAGGTGTACCGTCTCGGTTAACTCAATCGATAACCACCGGGCTGTGGGCGAATCATCCGGGCGTCGAAGGGCGGCTTGGCCCGGTCAAACTCAGGAGACGGGGCTTGACTCGCATAGGAGTCCCGTAAGCTGATTTGATCAGAGTTCTGGAAGCGAATTATGACTGGAAGGTATCTAGTTGGTCGATGGGAGTCGCCGTGGGCCAGCGATCCGTTTCTGAAAATCCGCATTGCCATTGAGGTTGATACACAATCCGTCGTGACACTGCACCATTTCGTTGACGGCGCATGGCGCCGGTTTCGCCCGGACGTGAGTGTCCGGAGGAGTACCGGTTGAACGAAACCGATGCCATACCGACTGCGCGGTCGAATGACGAAGCGAACCCGGTGCCGGAACTGCCGGAGGATGATGACGACACGAGTACGGACCAGTTTGAACAAGAGGGCTGTAGCTGCTGCGAACGATGGTATCGCGAGGGTTCAGTGAGCGAATGTGAATGCGTCTGAAAACAGGCATTTCACAATCCAAAAGCAGCACGGGTAGACGACTGATACGCGCTGTGGAGCTGCCGGAAGGGTCCGTGTTTTCGGCTTAGGCGGCGTTACCTTGGCCACCGTTAATGCGGTATATCGTGTTGACGCGAGGACGCATACGCGCGCGATCTCATCAATGACGAGATTGACGCGATCATCGTCGGTCGCGTGATGTTGGTACAACCCGAATGCAGTCGCTCCGGCAAGTGCGAGGATGCAAGTGCAGGGATATAACCAGCGTTCTTCATTGGTGGCTTCCGTGCCTTTGTCGTTCTCCTACACGAAGGTCTGACAGCGCCGCTTCAAGTGTTTCAGCGGCGTCGAAATGCAGTTGCACGCTGGCTTCGTCTAGCGGCTCGCCTGACGGCATCTTGCGTGACTCCGCAGAGTCACGAAGCACGTTAATCGCGGCTCGTAGAGCAAATGCAGTGGTCAGCTTAGCCATGACTGTTTCCTTGGTCAGACTTGCCGATACATCGCCGGGCCGCCGATGAGTCCGATTGCGGTTGTTTCGGTCCTGCCATAGTTGCGACGTTCGTGCCGCACCTCGTAACTGTCCTCATCACGACCGAGGCGAGCTATGTGCTCCGCCACAGTCGCAACTTCATCGCGCACCGCCGCAAGATCACGCATCACGAGACTACCGGGCAGCGATCGCAGGCATTCCAGCGACGTAGCCATGTTCCGGTTTTCCTCTAAATCCTGTATGGGACACGTACGCCCGGTTCGTCAGCGGGAAAATCCTTGATATTGCGCGAAATCAACAGCATCGAATTCACCTGTGCCGAGGCCCACACAATTGCGTCCGGTAGTCGAATCCGCCTCTGCTTGCGAATCTCGACTGCCCGATTTGCGATGGTGGCGTCAAGCGCAATTACGTCAAACGAACCAAGCCATGCGCGAATAACCGCCTCATCTTCTGGCGTCGTGCCAACAAGGACTTCCATCCAGGTGATCGTGCTAATCGCACGATACTCATAGCGCGCGAGTTCTTTCTTCGCGGCGCCAACGCCGTTGAGATAGTCGATCAGAACGTTCGTGTCGAAAAGTGCCCTTACCATTCTGATCGCAGTTCCTGCTGGTATTCCAGACCATCGATTTTCTTGCTTTTCCACAAGCCGAAAACGTCAGCCCCAAGTGCTCGCTTGTGTTGCGCGATATAGGCCTCAATCGCGTCGCGAATGACAGCGGCGCGGGGACGTTGCTCGGCCTCCACAAGCCTCGCCAATTCTTCGACTTGCGCATCAGGCAGGTCAATCAGAATTCGACTCATTATCGCCTCCGATGTATGATATACATATCATATATCACCGACGGCATTCGCGGCAAGCGCCGTTTCCGACGATTCAAACTCTTACTAGCACTGATATGTATGGACCGTGTCAAGTACCAAAGTTGGCTCCTTCCCGAAGGCTTGACGGGTCAAGGGCGGCGTCAGCCCGGCGACAGCGGACCCTTGACGCGGCGTCTGTTTTCTATGCTATGCATTGGTCGTGAGTGCGGCACTTGCGTGCTCGCGACCATGCGAAACCGGCTTCCTGGACGGTCGTCAATAACAGGATGCTTGGGCCAGGACGAGGCGGTTATCCGACGGTTGATCATTCTGATATGCGCGGGTTGGTTACCGCATGACAAACGAAACGTCGGGGAGCTGCCTCAATCTAGTTTCGAGGATTGTGCTGTCTCCAGTTGCCTCCTAGTGTAAGCACGAGGGTTCTCCCACCGTTGCCTGGTCCTGGCCGAAACATCCTGTTGCGAGCTCAACTAACATCCCTGCCCGGCTAAGCCCGGCTGAGGGGGCAACGTGTTGCCCGATAGCCCAGATAAAACCGGCGAGTTCTCGCGCAATGGCGGTACAGACCTGGTTCTTGAGCTTGCCGCGTGCCATCAGGTTGCGAAAGCGCTGACAGAGCCGCTTTTGC
>NZ_JAYMRZ010000038.1:0-56894 GCF_038900715.1 Paraburkholderia phymatum
TGTTCATCTTCGGTCAGCACGAGTTCCGCCTTCGGTCGCCCCATCACCATGCTGATATCTCCCGTTCCGTTGATATCAGCATCCTACGTGAACATAGGTCAGTTAACAACGGAACGGGACACTAGCGCCGCCTAGGCATAGTCAAATTCGGGGAGTCGAAGTGTCTCATTGGCGTCTTAGTATCAACGCTCGCCTCGCGGTGACGATGGCATTTCTCGGCGTCTTGCTGATAGGCGTCGGTGTGATCGGCTTGTCCGGAATGGCGGTCAGCAATGCGGCCAACCGCTATACATACTCCGTCCAGCTTCCGAAATCGATTGCCGTCGGCGAAATGGTAATCAATGTCGGACGTCAGCGGACATCGCTCGATCGCGCAGCCATCAACCCAGGCTCCGTTGATGCCAAGAACATGTACGGAAAAGATCGCGAAGTGGGTGCTGCTGCGAGCGAGGCATGGAGGCAGTACCTCGCTTTGCCGCGCGATGCGGTTGAAGATCGGCTCGCGTCCGACGTGACGTCCAAATACGAGGTGGTAGAGCGGGAGTTGGGCACGTTCCGAGATGCAACAGTTCGGGGTGACCGCGATGATATTCTCAAGCAGATGGTCGTCGTCGGCACAGCCTACACGAAGATGCAAAACGCCGCGACGAGCTTGAAGGATTACCAGTACCAGGAATCGAAGCGAGCCTATGAGGTGACAGAACGTCGCGACGGACTATTCCGGGCCGGAAGTTTGCTCGCGATCATGGCGGGTATGCTTGGCGCGTTCGGTAGCTGGTATTACTTGCGCCGCGCGATTCTTGGACCGGTGAACGAGGCCGTCATCCACTTCGAACACATCGCGGGCGGGGACTTGAGTCGCAATATCAAGATTCGATCCGATGACGAAATGGGGCGGATGCTACGTGCGCTCGTGACCATGCAGGACCGTCTTACCGACACTGTTGTATCGATGCGGGACAGTAGTCGATCGATTGCAACGGCGACCCGCGAAATCGCCTCGGGTAACGCTGACTTGTCGACGCGCACTGAATCTCAGGCAGCGTCGCTTCAAGAGACCGCGGCCAGCACCGAGGAGCTGTCAGCGACCGTCAAACAGAACTCGGAGAATGCACTGCGCGCACGAGAGCTGTCATTATCCGCATCGCAGATCGCTCAACGGGGGCATGAAGTCGTCGCGCGAGTTGTCGGTACCATGAATGAGATCAGCGAAAGTTCCGGCGCGGTCGAAGACATCACATCGATCATCGAAGGCATTGCGTTCCAGACCAACATTCTTGCACTGAATGCTGCCGTGGAGGCGGCCAGGGCCGGTGAGCAGGGGCGCGGATTTTCGGTGGTCGCAGCGGAAGTGCGGACGCTAGCGCAGCGCTCGTCGGCAGCGGCCAAGGAGATCAAAGACCTGATCGCCAATTCGAGCGCACGCGTAGAGACGGGCTCGAAACTAGTCGACGAGGCTGGCCGAACCATGGCCGAACTCATTGAGGCGGCTTCTCGTGCTCATACGATCATGGGCGAGATTTCGGATGCATCCAAGGAGCAAAGCAACGGCTTGAGTCAGGTCAGCATTGCCGTGAACCATATGGACCGGGCGGTGCAGCAAAATGCAGCTTTGGTGGAGGAAGCGGCGGCAGCTGCACAATCGTTGCAAGAACAGGCGCAAATGCTCGCGGATACTGCGGCGAAGTTCCAGGTGTCTGAGCGAGCCTGAGCCTCATTTTCATAGCGCGAGCCCTTCACTATGTTCACGTCCATACGCGTCCGGATCCTTGTCACATGTGTCGCCATCGTCGTCGCGGCCCTCGCGGTGACCGGCCTCATTAATTATCTGGTCGCCCGCTCTTTCAACGAAGGCGCGATCAGCCAGAACCTCGCCGCTATTGCGGAAGGACAGGGCCGCGCGATCGGCGAGTGGATTGCGGAAAAATCCGCGATGGTGGCGGGCATCGCGCCCGAGCAGCTCGACGGCGATGTAGCGCCCATCGTGACTCAGCTCAAGGCCGGCGGCCAATTCTCGTCGGCCTATGTTGGCTATCCTGACAAGCGTTCGGTATCCAGTGAGGGGCATCCCTCCAAGCCGGGCTACGACCCGACGGCACGACCTTGGTATAAGCAGGCTGTGGCTACCGGCAAACTGATCGTAACCAAGCCCTATGTCGATCACACGACGAACAAGCTCGTCGTCACCTTTGCTCGGCCGGTGTATGACATGAGCGGCACCCTCAAGGGCGTGTTGGCGGCCGACATCTTTCTCGACAAGGTCGTCGAAACTGTCAATGCGATTCATCCGACGCCGAACAGCTTCGCCTTCCTGGTCGATCAACGGGGCGCCGTCGTCGCCCACCCGGACGCCCAGCACAACCTGAAGCCGGCGACGGATCTCGCACCATCATTGACCGCCGATGCGCTGTCGAAACTCTCTTCGGTCCCGGCTCCGCTCGATGTCGAGATCGACGGCGCCGCCAAGTTGTTGCACGCGGTGCGTGTGTCCGGCACTGACTGGATGCTGGTAATCGCCCTCGACCGCCACGACGCGACGGCGGGCATGCGCGCGCTGGCCGGCGCCGATGCGCTCGCGCTCGTGATCGTCGCGGCCATCGCCTTGGCCTTGGTCGGCATGCTGACCGCGCCGCCGTTCAAGCGCCTATCGCAAGCGCGCGCGGCCATGGAGGATATCGGGTCGGGCAGTGGCGATTTGACCAAACGCCTGCCGGTCAACGCGCAGGACGAAGTGGCCGCGATTGCGCGCTCGTTCAATCTGTTCGTCGAAAAGATGAACTCGGTGATGCTTGAGATTCGCGAGAGCAGCGTATCGGTCAAGACCGCGGCGGAGGAAATCTCACAGGGCAATCGCGACCTGTCGGCGCGCACCGAGCACGCCGCTTCGTCGCTGCAGGAAACGGCGGCGTCCATGGAGCAGATCCATGGCACCGTCAAGCAGTCGGCTGACTCGGCGCAGCAAGCGGCTCGGCTCGCCAACGACGCTTCGCAGACCGCAACGCGCGGTGGCGATGTGGTGTCCGAGGTTGTGAGCACGATGCTCGCGATTTCCAATTCGTCTCGCAAGATCGCCGATATCATCGGTGTTATCGACGGTATAGCGTTTCAGACGAACATCCTGGCCTTGAATGCTGCCGTCGAAGCGGCGCGCGCCGGCGAACAGGGGCGTGGCTTCGCCGTGGTCGCCGGCGAAGTGCGCACGTTGGCACAGCGCAGCGCGCAAGCAGCGAAGGAAATCAAGCAGCTCATCACCGACTCGGTCGGTAAAGTCGAAGCCGGCACGGAGCAAGTCACCAAAGCCGGTGCGACGATGCGCGAGATCGTCGACAGCGTGCAGCGCGTGAGTCAGATCATCGTCGAGATCTCCGTCGCCGCCAACGAGCAAAGCGACGGCGTCGGTCAAGTCAATCGCGCCGTCGCCCAGCTCGATGAAGTCACGCAGCAGAATGCGGCGCTCGTCGAGCAATCGTCGGCCGCGGCCGATTTCCTCAGGGAACAGTCGTCCAATCTCGCCGGAGTGGTAGGGGAGTTCCGCTTGGCCGAGCGCACGCAATGGTGAACGCGTTGTGGCCGAGCTGGAGGTGCGGCAAGCGTGCCAGATGTAGCATCGCCTCCGCGACTTCGCTCCCGCTTGCGCCACGAAGAGACAGCAACTGCGAATTGCTCGTGTTGTTCCGCGAGCGAGTCGCGCACCGAACAATAAAGGTTCGATTGCGCGACAACGTGCAGTGTCCCGCGGCTAACCGCGATACGGTTCGATGTTCACGAGGCAGGTGTGCGCCGCACATCCCTGTCCGAACCCGGATTGCGCGGCCTGCCACCGCACGAGCGGTAGCGGCTACGACGGTACCTTCCCAACGCTTGCATTGTCCAGCGTTGTCAACTCGCGTGATCCTACGTCGCTGATACATATCGTTCTGGCGGGAGATGAAATGCCTTGGACGAAGGCGGCTCCAGCGCATTTCGCGATGCCGGGATTCGGTTGGATGCAAACGCATCAGGTCGTACTCTGTTTGCAAGACAGCACCGAGCTTGATTTCAATGGTCAGGAGGCGATCGGACTGGGGCCGCTGACGTATGAGGCGCAGCGCGGAAACCGCGTCCAGAGATCCCTATCATTTGACCGGCCGCTCTCGGACGTATAGTAGAGACCGCCTGGCGCAATTGACTAATCGTCGCGAGGCTTAACCGGCAAGGCCGTCTTGTAATAGACGCGCCTCAGTGCCACAGATGTATTGATATCTCTCACGCTATCGATTTTCGAGAGCTTTTCCACGACGAATTTCTCAAGACTAGCGATATCGGGCACGACGACTCGAAGCATATAGTCGAAAGCCCCAGTCATCAAATAACACTCCATCACTTCATCGAAGGTCGCGACCTCTTGCTCGAACCCTTTGAGCAGCGGCGCGCGTTTCTTGTCGACGGCGACAGACACGTAAGCGCTGACCGGGAACCCTGCCTTTTCCTGATCGAGAAGTGTCACGTGGCGGCTGATGATGCCGCCTTCCTCCAGCAAACGTATCCGTCGATAAAACGGCGACAGTGAAAGGCCGAGCGATTCGGCAAGGTCGGCTGCCTTGACGTGCGCATTTTGCTGCAAGGCTTGAAGAATACGAACGTCGATCCGGTCCAGCTTCATTGACCAGGCCCTCGAATACAAAGAGGAGGTGGGGTTGGGAAAGTTTGCTAAGAAGCGTGCGTTTGCGGCCCGAGGTTAGCACATATCGCCCGCATAGCGTACCTAGAATCAACCGCACGACAAAAACATGTGGAGACATCGCGTGAACATGCGAGTACCGGAACTCGGGCGGGAGATTGACCGCGGGTACGAATTGGAAGACCGCTATCTTCGGGAGAATGGAACAGTCTTTCTCACGGGGACTCAGGCGCTCGTCCGCATTTTGATCGAGCAGGCGCGCAGGGACTCCCGTGCGGGCATCCGCTCGGCCGGGCTGGTTTCCGGTTATCGGGGCTCCCCCCTTGGCGGCTTGGACCAAGAGCTTTGGCGGCAGAAGGAGCTGCTGACCCGCATGGACATCCGCTTCGAACCGGGGCTCAACGAGGACCTTGCCGCGACGATGAGCTGGGGTGCTCAACAGCTCGATGCGTTTCCGGGAAAGCGCGTAGATGGCGTCTTCTCAATGTGGTACGGGAAAGGACCAGGCGTCGACAGAACGGGTGACGTGTTCCGTAACGCAAACATTCTCGGTACGTCCCGACAGGGTGGCGTGTTGGCCGTGGCAGGCGACGATCATGCCGCGCAGTCGTCGATGTTCCCGCACCAAACCGACCATGTCTTTGAAGGCGCGATGATGCCCATCATCTTTCCAGCGTCGGTCGATGAATACATTGAATTCGGTTTGGCTGGCTATGCGATGTCGCGGTTTTCGGGGCTGTGGGTCGCGTATAAAGCGATTACCGAGACAGTGGAGAGCGGGCGCTCGATGCGGGTAGGCGAGAGCGCTTCTCCGGTCGGCGGATTCGCCGAACCTTTGGACATCGAGATTCCCTACGGTCGCGGCTTCAACTATGACCCGAAATTGCGGTGGCCCACCGAGCGGGCGGAACTGGAGCGACGGCTTCTAGAGGAGCGACTCCCGGCTGCACTCGCCTTCGCTCGCGCGAATCCCTTCGACAAGGCAATCTCGCGCCCCCGCAATGCCCGGGTGGGGATTGTAACGGTGGGTAAGGCCCACGGTGACCTGCTGGCTGCGCTTTCGAAGCTCGGGCTGGACACTGCGGAGCTCGAGCGCCTTGGCATCGGCATCTACAAGGTGGGGATGACATGGCCGCTCGAGTGCCGCGGTGTGCGAGCGTTTGCGAATGGAATGTCCGCGTTGATGGTCGTGGAGGAAAAGCGCTCGTTCGTCGAACGCCAGCTCAAGGAAGCATTGTTCAACCTTAGCGCAGCCGAGCGGCCGGAAGTCTTCGGGAAGCAATTACGCGATGGGAGCACCCTTGTTCCGGCCACGCTGGAGCTTTCGTCTGCACAGGTGACGCAAGCCGTGACGAAGTTTCTGGCTTACATTGGTATCGAACTCCCACAGGCCGCGCCGGATCGTCAACCTCCTGCCGCTGGAAAATCGATTCCTATTCTGGGCATCAAGGAAGCGACGCTGCTGACCCGCAAGCCGTTCTTCTGCGCAGGCTGCCCGCACAATACGTCGACGAAGCTTCCTGACGGCTCCCACGCGGCGGCCGGCATCGGCTGTCACATCATGGCGCTCGGTGAAGCCGGCGCGACAGCTACGTTCTGTCAGATGGGCGGTGAGGGCACCCAGTGGGTCGGGATGTCGACCTTCACGGAAATGCCGCATATGTTCGTGAACCTCGGTGACGGTACCTATCAGCACTCGGGCAGTCTCGCCATTCGTCAGGCGGTCGCCGCAAATACCAACGTCACCTACAAAATCCTGTTCAATGATGCAGTAGCCATGACGGGCGGCCAGCCTACGGAAGGCGGTCTGACGGTGCGGCGAGTGGTCGACCAAGTACTCGCGGAAGGTGTGTCCAGTGTGACTATCGTCACCGACGATCTTGCCAGATACGCAGCACCTGATTCTGTGCCGGCGAACGTCCCAGTGCTGCACCGAGACGAGATGGATGGGCTGCAGCGCAGATTGCGGGAAAAGAAGGGCGTTTCCGTCATCGTCTATGAACAGACATGTGCTGCCGAAAAGCGACGTCGCCGCAAGCGAGGGACGATGGCGATACCGCCCGCTCGTGTAGTCATCAACACGGACATTTGCGAGGGGTGCGGGGATTGTTCGGTTCAATCCAACTGCATCGCTATCGAGCCGCTCGACACTGACCATGGGCGCAAGCGCGAGGTCAATCAATCGTCTTGCAACAAGGACCTGTCGTGCACGAAAGGGTTCTGTCCAAGCTTTGTCACGGTAGAAGGTCTCCAGCCTCGCAAGCCTGACCGGACGCGGATAGAAGCGATCGAGGCCGAGCTTCGTAAGAGCCTCAAGCAACCAAGTTCCGTTTCTCCGGAGATTGATCGTCACGCACGCATCGTAGTGACCGGTATTGGTGGCACAGGGGTCGTGACGATTGGCGCGGTTTTGGCGATGGCAGCGCATCTCGAAGGGCGGGGAGCATCGACGCTCGACTTCACCGGACTGGCGCAGAAAAACGGCGCGGTCTTGAGTCATGTGCAAATCGCGAGCAGCAGAGACGAGATTTTGACTTCGCGGATCGAATCGCGGAGCGCGAACGTTCTGATCGGCTGCGATGCCGTTGTCGCAGCTTCGAATGACGCCCTTTCGCGTGTCATGCACGAGTCGACGCACGCGGTGATCAACACACACATCACGCCTACTGTCGATTTTGTGAAGAACGGGGATCTGGCTCTAAGCGAAGCAGCTCACAAAAGGGTAATCGAGGCGGCCGTGGGTGAGACTACATCGTCATTCTGGAATTGCACTGCCGCCGCGGAAACTATCTTCGGTGATTCCATTGCATCGAACATGATGATGGTTGGGTTCGCTTATCAGAAAGGCTTGATTCCTTTATCGGAGGAGGCAATCGCAAGGGCGATCGAACTCAATGGTGCTGCTCTGGACATGAACAAGCGTGCGTTCCTCTGGGGGCGGCTCATTGCTCAAGACGCGCGCGCGGTCGACAAGCTCATCTCGATGCGGGATCCACACAAGGAACAGTTCGATATCGATCGATTCGTGCAGGCGCGTATGAATGACCTAGTGGCCTATCAGAATGCTGGCTACGCTAAGCGCTATATGGAGTTTGTGGAAAAGGTAAAAGTGGCGGAGCGTCGGGTCCAGGGGGCGCGCGGCGAACTTACCGAGTCGGTCGCAAGAAGCTACTACAAGGTGCTCGCTTACAAGGACGAGTACGAGGTGGCGCGCCTTCATACAGACGGAAGTTTCCGACGCAGATTGACCGAAAATTTCGAAGGGGATGGCAAGTTCACGTATCACATGGCGCCTCCAGTTCTCTCGCGCCGAGACGAGAAGACAGGACGCAGAGCGAAGTTGGCTCTTGATGGCTGGTGGATGACGCCCATCCTGCATGTCTTGAAGCGCGGCAAAGTGCTGCGCGGAACAGTGATCGACCCGTTCGGCCGCCAGACCGACCGCAAAGTGGAGCGCGCACTGATTCGAGAGTTCGAAGACGACGTGGAACTCGCAATTTCGAACCTGTCATCGCAAAACCATCAGGCAGCCGTCGAGCTGGTTTCGCTGCCCATGTCCGTACGCGGCTTCGGTGCGATCAAAGAAGCGAATTACAAGGCGGTTCAACCGCTTCGCCAAAAATATCGAAAGGAATTGCTGAACAATCTGTGTCGCGCCTGAACGCGAACCCCCATCGAGGAATAGTTATGTTGATCGAGGATCAGGTCTTTGTTGTAACTGGAGGCGGTTCGGGCCTCGGCGCCGAAACTGCTCGCGTTCTGGTCGACCGCGGTGGCCGAGTGGTTTTGGCCGACGTCGACGAGCGTGCAGGCTCGGCGGTCGCGCAAGCCATTGGCCCGCACGCCAAGTTTGTTGCGACCGATGTCACGAATGAACAAAGCGTAGCGAATGCCGTTGCCGCTGCCAAGTCGATGGGGAGCTTGCGAGGACTCGTCAGTTGCGCCGGGGTTGCTCCCGCGGAAAAAGTCGTGGGCAGGGAAGGGCCCCATCGGCTCGATTCATTTTCTCACACCGTGAACATCAATCTCGTCGGCACGTTCAACGTCGTTCGGCTATGCGCCGCCGCCATGTCTTCGAACGAGCCCGATGGCGACGGAGAGCGCGGGGTCATTATCAACACCGCATCCGTGGCTGCGTTCGACGGGCAGATCGGTCAAGCGGCGTATGCCGCGTCGAAAGGAGCGGTCGTGGCAATGACGCTACCGATTGCCAGGGAGTTATCGCGCTTCGGGATTCGCGTCATGACCATCGCACCGGGAATCATGGAAACCCCGATGCTGCTGGGCATGCCCGCCGAGGTCCGGGAGTCCCTCGGCAAGATGGTTCCGTTTCCTTCCCGGCTGGGAAAGCCGGCCGAATTCGCCGCGCTCGTGGAGCACATTCTGAGCAACCGCTACCTGAACGGCGAAGTCATTCGTCTGGATGGTGCGATTCGTATGGCGGCACGCTAGACGTGCGCAAGTATCAGTGAGACCTCTATGAACAACGATCCCATTGTTATCGTTTCGGCGGTTCGTACGCCGCTGGGCGGATTCCAAGGCGATTTCGCGTCGCTGTCCGCGCCGCAACTTGGCGGCGTCGCCATCAAGGCGGCACTCGAGCGTTCTGGAATCGACACAAACGCGGTCGGCGAGGTAACCCTAGGTTGTGTTCTGCCAGCCGGCGTCGGCCAGGCTCCGGCGCGCCAGGCAGCAATACACGCCGGCTTGCCCCTTTCGGTTCAGTGCTCGACGGTCAGCAAAGTCTGCGGTTCGGGCATGAAGGCCGTAATGAACGCGCACGACGCGATTCTTGCTGGCAGTAATGATGTGATCGTCGCGGGCGGCATGGAATCGATGAGCAACGCACCGTATCTTCTGCCCAAGGCGAGAGGCGGTTTTCGGATGGGGCACGGTCAGGTCCTCGACCATATGTTCCTAGACGGCCTTGAGGATGCCTATTTCGATCGCGGTAGGCTCATGGGCACTTTCGCCGAAGATTGTGCCTCGGCATATCAGTTCACTCGTGGCGACCAAGATGCGTACGCGATTGCATCCACCGAGCGGGCGCAGCAAGCCGCTTCTGATGGCTCGTTTGACTGGGAGCTAGCGCCGGTAACGATCGCGACGAAGACTGGCGAGCGCCAAATCGTGCAGGACGAGCAGCCGCCGAAGGCCAGAATCGACAAACTCCCGTCGTTAAAGCCAGCGTTCCGTAAGGATGGGACGATCACCGCAGCGAGCTCGAGCTCCATTTCGGACGGAGCGGCCGCGCTCGTCATGATGCGCCGTTCCGCTGCGGCCGGGTTGGGGGCTACGCCGATTGCTGTGGTGGTCGGCCATGCTACGTACGCCGCCGAACCGCGCCTGTTTCCTACGGCTCCGATCGGAGCGGTGAAGAAGTTGCTCGCGCAATCCGGTTGGTCAACGGCTCACGTCGATCTTTGGGAGGTGAATGAAGCGTTCGCCGTGGTGCCGATGGCGTGCGCCAAGGACCTTGCCCTGGACCTTTCGAGGGTCAATATTCACGGCGGCTCATGTGCGCTTGGTCACCCGATCGGCGCGTCCGGCGCGCGAATTCTTGTCACCCTGATTGGCGCGCTTCGAAAGACCGGCGGCAAGCGAGGTATCGCTAGCCTATGCATTGGCGGTGGCGAAGCCACCGCCGTGGCCATCCAGATGTGTTGACCGCGGTAACGCCGGTTTGCCGAGCAAGTCTCAGGCGACATGATCGGCTGTTGCTGTCGAAGAATTGAAAACCCATGGTGAACGGGATGGATGATTTCTACACCGACGAACAACGGATGATACGCGATGCGGCGCGCGATTTCTCGCGAGAACGTCTTGCGCCGCTTGCTGCTCAATGGGACAGGGAATGCCGTCTACCTGACGAAATCGTCATGCAGATGGGTGAGGTCGGGTTGCTCGGCATGATCGTGCCTGCACAATACGGCGGCACGTACACGGATTATGTGGCCTATGCGCTCGCTCTCGAAGAGGTGGCAGCCGGCTGTGCATCATGTGCAACGTTGATGAGCGTGCATAACTCAGTCGGCTGCGGGCCCATCCTCAACTTCGGCAATGACGCGCAAAAAGATCGTTACTTGGCCGAGCTCGCGACGGGGCGCAAGATCGGGGCGTTTTGCCTGACCGAGCCGCAAGCGGGGTCCGAGGCACACAACCTGCGGACGCGTGCCGTTCTCAGTGACGGATATTGGAGGCTGAGCGGCAGCAAGCAATTTATCACGAACGGTGCATGCGCCGACCTCGCCGTGGTCTTCGCCGTCACCGACCCGGGGGCGGGTAAGCGTGGATTGTCGGCCTTCATCGTCCCAACTGGCACGCGCGGCTTCAACGTTGGGCCGCCGGAGCACAAACTCGGCATCCGGGCATCCGAAACGTGTCCGATCACGCTCGATGACTGCGCGATATCGGAAGCGAACCTACTGGGCCAACCCGGCGACGGTTTGAAAATCGCGTTATCGAATCTCGAGGGCGGCCGTATCGGCATTGCGGCGCAGGCCGTGGGTATTGCGCGCGCGGCATTGGACGCGGCACGCGCTTATGCACGCGAACGCATTCAGTTCGGCCAGCGGCTCAGAGACCATCAAGCGATCGCCAACATGCTGGCAGACATGGCAACGAAGCTCAACGCTGCGCGTTTGCTCGTTCACCATGCCGCTCGGCTCCGTAGTTCGGGCAAACCGTGCCTCTCCGAGGCATCGCAAGCCAAGCTCTTTGCATCAGAGATCGCCGAAGAAGTTTGCTCGAGGGCGATTCAAATACACGGTGGATATGGGTATCTGCAGGACTACGCGGTCGAGCGCCATTACCGCGATGCACGCATTACTCAAATCTACGAAGGAACGAGCGAAGTACAGAGGATGGTGATTGCGCGTCACCTGTAGCTCCGCGATCGTCGGAATAGGAGGAGACATGAACCCAACCGTACTGATAGCGGGGTCGCTGGAATGATCGAGCTTGAATATGTTCAACAAGGCGCCCGGCAGGACGTTGCACTGATTACGCTGCAACGGCCCCCGGTCAATGCGTTTACGCAAGATGGGTTGCTGCGGTTGAAGCAGACGATAGAGCGCCTGAATGGCGAGCGCGATATTCGCGCCATCGTGATTACTGGCGGTGGGCCGAGGTTCTTTAGCGCGGGCGCAGATCTGAACACGTTCTCCGATGGCAGGAAGGATGTGGCGCGCGTCGCTGCTTCCTTGTTCGGCTCGGCGTTCGAGACGCTTCAAGAGGCACGGCCTGTCGTCATTGCAGCGATCAACGGGTATGCAATGGGCGGCGGACTCGAATGCGCGCTCGCCTGCGACATCCGCATTGCCGAGGCGCACGCGCAATTGGCTTTGCCGGAAACGGCGGTCGGGCTGCTCCCTTGCGGTTGCGGAACACAGACGTTGCCTTGGCTCGTGGGTGAGGGATGGGCCAAGAGAATGATGCTGACCGGCGAGCGCATCGACGCCGCGACGGCTTTGCGGATCGGGCTCGTGGAGGAAGTGGTCGAGCAAGGCGCTGCACGCGAGGCGGGCATTGCGATGGGAAAGCGTGTGGCGCGCCTGAGTCCGCTCGCCGTGACTTTAAGCAAGCAGTTGATCCACGAAGCGCGCAACGGTATCCCGCGCCGGGCAGCCTTGACCATCGAGCGTGAACGCTTCGTCGATCTCTTCGATGATCCGGATCAACGAGAGGGCGTGAATGCGTTCCTCGAAAAGCGGTCTCCGCGTTGGCATCGGACGGGAGGTTGAGATGACCGAGGTGCTGCTCAAGGAGCGACCCGCAACAGACAAGACAGTGCGGACGGAAGCCGAAGCGGACGTGCTATTGCGCATCGTCAACCGCGTGGCTGTCATCTCGCTGAATCGCCCGACGGCGCTAAACGCGTTGTCGCATGAGATGGTCATCGAATTGGCGAGGCTCTTTGAGCGGTGCCGCTTCGATGACCAAATCGTCGCAGTTGTCCTGCGCGCCAACGGGGAGAAGGCATTTTGTGCGGGCGGTGACGTTCGCGCGCTATATGGACAGGTAAAAAGCGGCGACTCGGCCTGGCTGCAGTTTTTCGTCGACGAATATCGGCTCGATTACACCATTCACACATTCCCTAAGCCTGTGGTCGCCTTGCTTGACGGCATCATCATGGGCGGCGGAATGGGACTAGGGCAGGGAGCAAAGCTACGAGTGGTGACCCACCGCACGAGGATGGCCATGCCGGAGACGCGTATCGGGCTCTTTCCCGATGTCGGCGCGACGTCTTTTCTATCTGCTATGCCGGTGAGACTCGAACTGTATTTTGGGTTGACGGGCGTCACGCTGTCAGGACCGGACGCCTTGTTTTGCAATCTGGCGGATATCTGCGTGCCTTTCGAATGGCTTGCAACGTTCGAGGAGCGGCTCCAGCGGATGCCCATCTATGTTGGCCAAGAGAAATTGATGCTCGCTTTGCGCACGGTCTTCGAGCCGCCCGCCAACGTCATACCGCACGCTGCGTTGAGTGACGTGCTGCCGCTCGTGACGAGGCACTTCAATGAGCGGTGGACGGTCGACGAAATCGGTACTTCGTTGAGCGATGCATGTGAGCGCGAAACATCGCAGGGAGTATTGCAGTGGTGTCGATCGACGTTCGGGGCGCTTTCCACCCACTCACCCACGATGTTGAAGGTGACCCGGGACGCACTATTGCGTGGACGTGGGAGGTCGCTTGCCGAATGCTTCAGGATGGAACTCGATATGGTGAGCCGTGCCGTGCCCGATGGCGATTTCCTCGAAGGCGTGCGCGCTCACGTGATCGTCAAAGATAGAAAGCCCTGCTGGCTGCCGCCGACGCTGGCCGATGTGAAAGACGATCGCGTTCGCCATTTCAGCACCGCGCTATGGCGATCGGACGCCCATCCGCTCGCGGATCTTGGGCGCCGCTGATCTCGCATCTAATGCGCAGTCTGGATGATGTGTACCCGTAATCTTATGTAAGTCGAATTCAGGAGAGCGGAAGTGAAGATTTTGGTAGCGGTGAAGCGCGTGGTGGACGCGAACGTTAAAGTTGCGGTGAAATCGGACGGCACAGGCGTCGACATTGCCAGTGTCAAGATGTCGATGAATCCGTTCGACGAGATTGCAGTGGAAGAGGCCGTGCGTCTGAAGCAAGCGGGTGTCGCGGTCGAGATCATTGTCGTTTCCTGCGGCCCCGCGCAGTGTCAGGAGACGTTGCGCACGGCGTTGGCAATCGGCGCGGATCGCGCGATCTTGATCGAATCGAACGAGGAGCTGCAGCCGTTGGCGGTGGCCAAGCTTTTGAAGGCGCTCATCGATAAGGAGCAGCCGCAGCTCGTGATTCTGGGCAAGCAGGCGATCGACGACGACTCGAACCAGACGGGCCAGATGCTGGCCGCGCTGGCGGGCCTGCCGCAAGCGACGTTCGCTTCGAAGGTGACGATTGCGGATGGCAAGGCTACCGTTGCACGCGAAGTGGACGGCGGCGCCGAAACGTTGACGTTGACGCTGCCCGCCGTCGTGACGACGGATCTGCGCCTGAACGAGCCGCGCTACGTGACGCTGCCCAACATCATGAAGGCGAAGAAGAAGCCGCTCGAAACGATCAAGCCCGAAGACCTCGGTGTGGACGTCGCTCCCCGTTTGAAGACGCTGAAGGTGGCCGAGCCGCCGAAGCGCAGTGCCGGCGTGATGGTGAGGGACGTTCAGACGCTGGTCGAGAAGCTGAAGACCGAAGCCAAGGTGCTGTGAGGGGAGCGAACGAAATGACGATTCTTGTAATTGCGGAACACGATGGCGCGTCCATCAAGGGCGCCACGCTGAGCGCGGTGAGAGCGGCCGCAGTGTTAGCCTCATTGACTAACGACCCGATCCATATGCTGGTGGCAGGGCATGACGTGCGCGCGGCAGCCGATGCCGCGGCAAACATCTCCGGCGTGTCTAAGGTGCTGGCGGCAGCTGCGCCGCAACTGGCCGAAGGCCTCGTGGAAAATGTCGAGGCGACCGTGCTGCGCATCGCTCGGGAATACTCGCACCTGCTGATCGCGGCGACGGCTCATGGCAAGAATTTGGCCCCGCGCATCGCTGCCATGCTCGATGTGGCGCAGATCAGCGAGATCACAGCGATCGTATCGCAGGATACGTTCGAACGGCCCATCTACGCGGGCAACGCGATTGCGACGGTGCGCTCGGAGGACCCCGTCAAAGTGATCACTGTACGCGCTACGGCCTTCGAACCTGTGCTGGCTGAAGGCGGTGCGGCGTCGATCGAGCAGATCGAAGCGGCGGCCGATCGCGGCATTTCGCGGTTCATAAGCCGCGAGCTCACCAAGCTGGAACGTCCCGAGCTCACGAGCGCGAACATCGTCGTCTCGGGCGGACGCGGTCTGGGCAGCGGCGAAAACTATGCAGCGGTGCTGGCGCCGTTGGCGGACAAGCTCGGCGCCGCATTGGGCGCCTCGCGTGCGGCGGTGGACGCAGGCTATGTTCCGAACGATTATCAGGTAGGCCAGACCGGTAAGATCGTGGCGCCGCAGCTATACGTGGCTGTGGGCATTTCCGGGGCTATCCAGCACCTAGCGGGTATGAAGGACAGCAAGGTCATCGTCGCCATCAACAAGGACCCTGAAGCGCCAATCTTCAGCGTGGCGGATTATGGCCTCGTCGGCGATCTGTTCACGCTCGTACCAGAGGTGGTGTCGGCACTGTAGTTCTCGACGGCTGCACGCCGTCGGCAAGCTGACGGCGTGTGTCATCTCGTTGGCAGATGGCCGGTTCTGCAATCCATATTTTCCTTTTGTGCAAATTGGGAGGACGATATCCCTACGTCAGCCGTTAGGCACTGCTAACGCGACCTGACGACGCAATAAGAAAGTCACGGAGACAAGCATGACCATTCAAACCACTGCACCGGCGCTCGCCGGACACGGCAAAGCGGAGAGCGATCCCGTCTATCGGAAAGTCGCCTGGCGCCTCCTGCCCTTGTTGTTCCTCTGCTACGTCGTCGCCTACCTCGACCGCGTGAACGTTGGGTTCGCCAAGCTCGAGATGTTGGCGAACTTGAAGTTTAGCGAAACGGTCTATGGGCTGGGCGCGGGCATTTTTTTCCTCGGCTACTTCGTATTCGAAGTGCCAAGCAATCTCATCTTGCATCGTGTCGGCGCGCGTCGCTGGATTGCGCGGATCATGATTACCTGGGGCCTGCTTTCCGCAATGATGTTGCTGGTCAAGTCGCCTGGGTCCTTTTACCTGCTGCGCTTTCTGCTCGGCGCTGCCGAAGCCGGGTTCTTCCCCGGCATTATTTTGTACCTGACTTACTGGTTTCCCGCGCAGAGGCGCGGGCGCGTGACGTCAATGTTCATCGCTGCGATCCCCGTGTCAGGAATCATTGGCGGGCCGCTGTCCGGCTGGATCCTGAGGTACATGAGCGGTGCTGGCGGCATGTCCGGATGGCAGTGGCTGTTCTTGCTGCAAGGGCTTCCGACTGTACTGGTAGGGCTGCTCGTGCTGAAGTACCTGTATGACGGCCCGGCCACGGCACCGTGGTTGGCGCAGCGCGAGCGCAATCGCATCGAGGCAGATCTCGCCACTGAGTTGGCAAGCAAAGGCGAGGCGAACGTCGGCTCCACGCTGATGAGCGGCCGGGTCTGGATGCTGGCACTTGTGTACTTCGCGTTCGTCTCCGGCCTTTACGGTGTCAGCTTCTGGTTGCCCAGCATCATCCGCGGTATGGGCGTGGCCGACCCGCTCCAGATCGGGCTGCTGAGTGCGGTGCCATGGGTCTTCGGCATGTTGGCGATGCATTTGGTTGCCGCGAGCGCCGATCGCCACCTCGAGCAGCGCTGGCATGCCGCGCTCGCTGCATTGGGAGGCGCTGCGGGGCTGGTACTTAGCGTGGTGCTGCATGGCAATCAGTGGATGGCGCTGGCGAGTCTTACGCTGGCGACGATGGGCATCATGGCGACGCTTCCGGTGTTCTGGGGGCTGCCTACGATGCTATTGGGCGGTGCCGGGGCTGCTGCGGGCATCGCGCTCATCAATTCGTTCGGCAATCTGTCGGGCTTCAGCGCACCTTTTCTCGTGGGGCTCATGCGCGACGCCACGCACAGCACCAACGCCGGCCTCTACATGCTCGCCGGATGGTTGGTGCTTGGCGCCGTGCTCGTACTGTTCGTGCGACCTATGCAGTCGCCGCACCGTTGAACTCCTATCCTCTGCCAGACATCATGACAACGCTTCTCGAGTCTCATCCGGCCGCCACGGTCGGCCACACTGCGCCGCGCCGTTCGCCGTCGCCCGCGCTCCTTGCCGCACTGGAAAGAATGTTCGGAGAGCGCTTTTCGCGTAGCGCCGCAGTGTTGCTCCAGCACGGCACGGACGAATCGGCTTACCCCCCGGCACCGCCTGACGCCGTCGTCTTCGTGACCAACACCGATGAAGTGGCTTTTGTCGTACGGGCTTGCGCCGCGGAGCGGGTACCGGTAATCGCCTTCGGGGCCGGTTCCTCCGTCGAAGGCCACCTGCTCGCGGTACAGGGTGGCGTTTGCATCGACTTCTCGCAGATGAACGCCGTGTTGGACATTCGAACTGAGGATATGACTGCGACCGTGCAAGCTGGCGTTACGCGCAACGCGCTTAATGCCGCGCTAGCCGACAGCGGCTTCTTCTTCTCTGTTGACCCGGGCGCGGATGCCACCATCGGCGGCATGGTCGCGACCGCGGCTTCCGGCACGAACACCGTCCGTTATGGCACCATGCGCGACAACGTGCGGAGTTTGACGGTCGTGACGGCTGGCGGCGAGGTCCTGCGTACAGCATCGGATGCCAGCAAGTCGTCGGCGGGCTACAACTTGACGCAGCTCTATTGCGGCTCGGAGGGCACGTTGGGGTTGATCACCGAGGCAACGGTTCGGCTTCATCCGCGCCCGGAGGTCACCGCGGCAGCGGTAGTGAGTTTCCCGACGGTGCGCGCGGCGGTCGATTGCGTCATCCAATCAGTGCAAGGCGGCGTCGCGCTGGCGCGTGCCGAGATGCTCGACGCCCTTACCATCCGCGCCATCAACGCGCACAACCGCCTGGCGTTGAACGAGCAGCCGACACTATTCCTTGAGTTCAATGGTGGCCAGGCTCAGGTCGATGAG
Organism: Paraburkholderia phymatum; assembly: GCF_038900715.1. Lineage (GTDB taxonomy): Bacteria > Pseudomonadota > Gammaproteobacteria > Burkholderiales > Burkholderiaceae > Paraburkholderia > Paraburkholderia phymatum_A. Next base: position 17,782 of record NZ_JAYMRZ010000038.1, read on the forward strand.
CAGGCCGACTGGGTCAGGCAGATCGCGCAAGAATGCGGCGGCGGCGAATTCCAGTGGGCGGCGCGCCCGGAGGATCGTTCTCGCCTTTGGACGCCTCGTCATCACGCCTATTTCGCCGTACTACAACTCAGAGCAGGAAGCCGATGCGTGACCACGGACGCCTGTGTGCCTATCTCGGCACTGGCCGCTTGCATTGAGGAAACAGAGGCGGATATCGCCCAGCATGGATTGTTGGCTCCCGTCTTCGGACACGTCGGCGACGGAAATTTTCACTGTCTCGTGCTAGTGGACCCGGGCAACGCAATCGAAGTCGAGGCGGCGGAAGCCTTCAGCCAGCGACTTGTCCGACGTGCATTGCGCTATGGCGGCACTTCGACCGGAGAGCACGGCGTGGGCCTTCACAAGATCGGCTATTTGGTCGAGGAGCACGGCGAGGCTGCGGTCGCCGTGATGCGTTCGATCAAGCATGCGCTCGATCCGTTGAACATCCTAAATCCCGGCAAAGTGATCTCTGTCGGCGCGTGAGCGCAAATCTCGTTTCGAGCCCCGGTTTGCTTGGGGGCTCGTGGGTATGGGAGGGCCGATCATGAATCGATCGAATCAGCGCGCCGCGTGGGATGACAAGGCCCGGCGAGGGACGAAGGCCAGGCGGTGCAGCTGGCCGAGGCGCAGAGCGAGGGCGAGGGCAATGCGACCTACGGCCGCCGGAGCTACCGGGTTGCGCTCGTGTCTCGACAATGGGGTAGGGGCATGTCGGCATCGCGGGCCATAGATTGCGCGATGCCATTGGAGTAGAGGCCTGCTGGAGCTGTTTCAAGCGTAGACGCACCGCGCCAGCGGCCACTCTCACACAGTGTCTTGACGATGTTGCTCAGGAGGTCGCAAACGGCATGCTTTGCGTTGGTGACCGGTAGCTCGCGCGACCAGCAGATGCCGAGCGTACGGCACATTCCTGCATGCCGGATACGGTGCGCAATGAGTCGACCTTCATCAACCTCCTGTGCAACGAGCGCAAGGGGCAAGATCGTCGGCGCGATACCGGCCTGCACGGCGCTCTTGAGAACATGCACCGAGTTGATTTCGGCTGCGAGCGGTGGCAGAGGAAGACCGCTTTCACCGAAAACCCGCTCGATGATCTCGCGAATGCAGTGCGCATGCTGTGCGGCCGACAGAATGAGCGGCTGAGACGCTATCTCCTCGAGCGTAACGTCGCCGGTCTCGCTACTGGCGGTATGGTGCTTGCCGCGAATCCAAAAAAACGCTTCGGTGGCGAGGGGCTGGAACTCGAAATCAGCAAGCGGCACGTTCGACGTAAAGATGGCGAGATCCACACGGCCTTGCTTGAGTTGGGCCAGCAGATTGCCCGTCAGCTCCTCGTTCAAATGCAGTGAGACTTGCGGCAGTTGTTCACGCGCGGCTTGCAACAGTGGCAAGGCCAGCGCCGCGGACGCGCTTTGCGGTACGCCGAGCACCACGGAGCCGACGATCGATTCCGGTGCGCAGTGGACGGCGGCCCGAGCATCGTTGAGTTGCTTCAAAATCGCTTGTGCGTATTCGTAGAATATTTTGCCGGACTCGGTCACCCGCACGCCGCTGTAGGCTCGAACCAGCAGTTGGGTTCCCAGCTCCTGCTCGAGATCACTGATCTGCTTGCTTAGCGCTGACTGCGCGACGAACAGATGCTGTGCTGCACGTGACACGCTACCGCAATCGACGATCCCCACGTAGTACTTCAGTTGCCGGATTTCCATTTGCTTGCCCTTGATACGGTATGTGCGTATGCATCCGGGCGCACCTCCGATGTGTTGATCGACAGACGATACACCGCCACGGCTCCAAAACGTATTGCGGGCAACCCCAGTCACCGGCCTGGCCGTGCCTTCTCGTTGCACCCATAGGGCGAAGCTGTAAGAAACTGGGGTAATACGGCTGATTGGTAATACAAAAATGCAGAAAAACAGCTATCGCAGCAAGCGATGGCGGCATCGCAATTTCACATATTCTCGGAGTAGATCGAATCTGAGAGCATTGCCTAGAATTTTTTTAAAGCAGGCTGCGCATGCGGATGTGAAGTCACGAGCATCGTGCGGTCAAAGGAGACGATGGCATGAGCGCTGTTCCTTCCGTGAACCACCCCGCCCCATCGATGGGGCGATTCGTTCTCGCTCTCATTCTTGTCGCAGGATTGGTCGGCTGCAATAACGGCGGCGGCTCGCCGCAGAGCGTAGCCACCGCCGCGCACGGTGCGAAATCCGTAGCGCATGACGCCCTGGCCTCTACGTATTCGTCTACGACTTCGGCGGATGCCCTCCCGCTCAGCTGCGCGCCATCGCAAGTTGTGTCTCCGGGCGGGCGGTCGTCATGCAACTTGCTGTGGCTCGGACGTTACCCGATTCCGGGACAGACGATCGGCGGCAAACTCGTCGGCAACCGCTTTTACGTGACAAACTGGACGAGTGGTTTTTACGTGTTCGACGTAACCACGCCGGATAATCCGACGCTGCTGGGAAACGTGCTGTTAGACGGCGGCACGGGCAGTACCGTTCAATCGCAGGTCGAGAACGAAGATCCGGCTGTGAACGGGCAAGTGGCGGTGCTGTCGCGCACGGCTTACAAGGATGCACTCGTACTGAACATTAGCGATCCCGCCAACATGAAGGGCGTGGCGGTGCCCGGCGGTGATGCCCACGTTCAGGTCTGCCTGTATGACTGCCAATGGGTCTACGGCTCGACGACCGGCACCATCATGGACCTGCGTGATCCGGCTCACCCTGTGCTGTTACCGCAGAAGTGGACGGACATGGTCGGCTTTACTCCGGACGCTGCCGGCATCTACAAGGTTCACGCACTCAGTGAGGTTCGCCCTGGAATGGTGATCACGGCGAGCGATCCAGCAAAGGTGATCGACACCACCGACCCGGCCAATCCGAAGGTGCTTTTCTCGCTGCCTCCCTCGCCGCCGCCCAGCAATACGTTGGGGGAACCGGGACCCGCGCAGCCCGGCCGTATCGGCCACAACAGCCTGTGGCCGGAGCAGGGCAAGGATCGATTTTTCCTCGGGTTGTCGGAAGGGGTATATGACGGTGTATGCGAACTCTATCCGAACGAAGGCCGGACGTTGTATCTCTACGATACGACGGGTTGGCAGCAGAACAACACGTTCACGCCGCTATCGCAATACACGCTCGTGACCGGAAACGGCGATACAGGAGCGTCGGGCGGCGTTGCGCAGGTGGACAGTCACGGTAACCCGTCGGCAGTGGAGCCTGGGGTGGAGGGCTGCTCGACGCATTGGTTCGACCCGCACCCGAGTTTCCATAACGGCGGCCTGATCGCAATGGCCACGTTCTCCCATGGCGTGCGCTTGCTTAATGTCGAGAGCAATGGTCGCATCGATCAACTCGGGTACTTCGTGTCCAACGGCGCCGCCGGTTTCGCGTCGACCGTGGATGTGCGCTGGGTCAGCGATCGGATCATGTACGTGCTGGATTTCGCCAGCGGGTCGATGGACATCGTCGAGTACACGGGGCCGCTGCCGACCCAAGGGCCAGTCGATACGAGTGCGCTGTAATCGCGACGCAATGAACACGCTCCCATCTGCCCGGGTTCACCTTTCCGGATACGCGCTCGCACTGATGCTACTCGTTCCTGCTGGCGCACAAGCGCATTCGTTCGGTCGTGTTCTCGCGTTGCCGATGCCATTGTGGCTGTATATCTATGGCTCGACTGCTGCGCTGGTGCTCTCGTTTGCCGTACTGGCAATGTCACCCGAGAGCCGTTGGCGTGCTGCCGCGAATATCGGCGGCATGAATTCCGGCGTGCAGCCGAACGCTGCGCCGCTCGTCGTTCAAGCGGCTATCGGCGCTGCGTTCACATTAGCGGTGGTAGCTGGAATGTTGGGGACGCCGAATCCTTATCGCAACTTCAGCATGACCTTCTTCTGGGTCGCGTTCGTGCTTGGCGGCTACTATCTTTGCGCGGTCTTCGGCGATGTGGCGATGGCGCTGAACCCGTGGCACGCCTTACTGACGCGCTGGCCTAGCTCGCGAAGAGCATTCGATACGACGTCGCTCTTTCACGCTCCGGCGTTGGCGCTGTATATGGGATTCATCGCGTTCGAGCTGTTCGGGCCCGGCACGCCCCACTCGCTGGCGTGGGCGCTGCTCGGCTATACCGGCATCACGATGGCTGGCTCGCTGCTTGTCGGCGCCGAGCGCTGGTTGGAACACGGAGAGTTCTTCAGCCTATTGTTTCGGATCGCGGCCCGTATGTCGCCGCTGGAGTGGCGGAGCAGTTCGACGGGGCGACGTGGCTTTGCATGGCGTTCTTCCATTGCGTCGCTCGTATCTGCCGAAGCACCCGATTTCGGCGTGGCGCTTTTCATCTTGTTTATGATTGCGTCGACCACATTTGACGGACTGAAAGAAACGGTCGCTTGGAACGCCCTGTACTGGCAGAAGCTGGCGCCCTTGATGGCGCCGCTCGTCGGTTCGAATATCGCGCGGGCGTATCCCACGCTTAGTGCGCTGCAGACCGTGCTCAATGCAGTTGCCTTGCTGTTCTCGCCTCTGGTGTATCTAGCGGCGTGCTCGATCGCATTGAAATTGAGCCTACGGTTAGAAGGGCGGCCGCATCGTTACCGCCCCTCGCTTGGTGCGGCGATACTCGCGTTCGTACCCAGTCTCATTCCCATCGCGATCGCCTACAACGCGGCGCATTACTTCACATTGCTGCTGGGTCAAGGTCCGCAACTGGCGCCGTTGCTGGCGGACCCTTTCGGCTGGCGACTGGGTGCAACGGCGATGCGCGTTGCGCTACCTAGCCCTACGGTAGCGTGGCATATCGACGTTGGGCTGATTGTGGGTGGTCACGTCCTTAGCATGATCGCCTGGCACAGACGCGCGAGTCGCGAGGCTAACGATGCGGCGCGCGGCCCGCTGGCGCAGGTCCCCATGTTGCTCCTGATGATGCTGTTGACTGCCTCCGGCTTGTGGGTGCTCGCACAACCCGTCAGCCCTAGCCGGTTACTCTGACCACCTGGGGTAAGCGATGAAACGAAAATCCGCCTGCTTGCTGCTCGTCGTCGCTGTGGTGCTTGGCGGGATGTATGCGGCGCTATTGCCGGCGCGCAATGCAAGCGCAGTGACGCATCGCCTCGAACTCACCGTCGGGGCGTCGACCGCTGCGCGCCTACAACTGCGGCTGGGCGATCGCGCAGTACTCGTCGTCCACTCTGCGACGCCTGGTGAGGTCATGGTGCACGGGCTCACCGAACAGGAAACGCCTGTCGGGCCGGAGCACGCAGCGTCGCTGACGGTAGAGGCGGCAGCCGTTGGCCATTTCCCGATTCATTTCCATGACCCTCGCGGCCAACACGTGAGCCTTGGAGAGTTGGACGTATTAGCACGGTAAGTTCGGTACGCGCGGTCATAGATGCAAGGCCAGCCAACGTAGGGCTTGTGCGCTGTCACGTCTCCGTTTTGCGGCCACACGATATTCATCTCGACACCCTCGATGCGGCCCATCTCGATTGCAGATGACGAGGTCTCCAAACGGTATTTTTCTTTTTATCACGGCGCCCCGATCATGGAAATTCGCTGCGGGCATAAATACGCTTGAAGGTCTCTTCGGAGGTCCGCGCAGCGGCCATATATCGACAAAATAATCGGAGACGGAGCCCGGCATGAAACGTAGATCTTCCGCTCGTGTGACGAGGTCGGAATTGTTCGCCTCGCTGCTATTTGGAACAGTGGCTAGTATGCTGGCCGGTTGTGGCGGCAACCACGATGTAGCCAGTAACGATGTGCAAACCTTGCGCAGCCGTTGCTCGACGCTCGTCAACGCGATGCTCGGCGCCAACGAAGCGCAAGTGAGCACGGCAACAGTCGTCCCTGCATCGGGCACGTCGCCCGAATACTGCGCGGTCAACGCGCAAATTATCGGATCGCAGTTGAAGATGCAGTTGAACCTTCCTACAGACGGATGGAACGGCAAACTTGCGTTTTTGGGCGGAGGCGGGTTCGACGGTACGATGGCCGCGTTCAATGCGAGCTACAACAGCGCATCGATCCAAAGCGAGCACTATGCAACGATGGGGACCAACGGTGGATATGACTACACCGAGGCGGCCAAATACCCGGACTATTTCAAGGCCGAGTTTGCCACAGATCCTCAACAACTGGCCGACTACACGCATCTTGGGGATCATCGTTCGCTGCCTTTCGGAAAGGAGCTGATCCAGCGCTTTTACGGCGCACAACCGTCCAAGAGCTATTTTGAAGGGTGTTCGATGGGCGGGCACGATGCGATGATCGAAGCGCAGCGCTACCCAGACGATTTCGACGGGATCGTGGCGCGAGCTCCGGCAGGAAACGTCATGGGACTATTCATGCAGTTCAATCGCGTTGCCAAAGCGGTGCGGGTGCCCGCCGGCACGCTGAATACCGCGAAACAAACACTGCTAGCCAACGCGGTGCTGTCACAATGCGACGAACTCGACGGTGTAAAGGACGGCATCATTTCAAACCCGGCCGCATGTAAATTCGACCCGACAGTGCTGCGTTGTCCGGGGGGCGGCGACACTGGCGACAGTTGCTTGTCCGACACGCAAATCGGGACGGTGCAGGCCATTACGACATCTTTCGCGACTACCGACAATGCGATCACGCATCCGGGTTACAACTTTGGTCTTGAGAATTCCGCTAACGGCTGGGGCTCCTATATCTGGCCACAGGGGGCTTACGGTGGGAACTCGTTGCAAGGACTCTTCTCGGATGGCTTCATACGGTCTTTCGTAACGGGCGATCAGAACTACGACACGTCGCAGTTCGATCCAAACCAGTGGAGTGCGCGACTCGCTGTGATTGGCGGGATGTTCGAGGCGTTCGACCCGGATTTGAGCGGCCTGCATTCGCACGGCGCCAAAATGGTGATGATGAACGGCACCAACGATACGTCAGTCAGCCCGCGCGATAGCGCTCGCTACTATGACTCCGTCGTCACTAAAATGGGCAGTGCAAGTACGGACGACACGCTCGAGCTATTTCTCGAACCTGGTGTGGGGCACTGCTTCGGCGGCCCAGGTCCTGACCAGGTCGACTTGCTCAAAGCGGTGTCGACTTGGGCGGAAGGCGGCCCGCCTCCGTCACAGCAACGCTTGACGTTGACGAAGCTGGATGGCACCGGCAAATCAGTATTGACGCGCCCGCTATGCAAATACCCCGCCTATCCCCATTACAACGGCAGCGGCAGTCCCGACGATGCCGCGAGCTATTCCTGTTCAACGCAATAAGACTACAGGGGCGAATTGCTCGCGGAGCTCCGCGAGCAATTCGCGTACGGGACACCTGAATGCCAACCAGTCGATTGCGCGACAACGTGCACTGCCCTGCGGCTAACCGCTATACGGCTCGATGTTCACGAGGCAGGTGTGCGCCGCACATCCCTGTCCGAACCCGGAACTCCCCTTATCCAGGGTGAGTACGTTAGGATTACCGGCGCGATCCAGCGCATCGTCGGTATTATCCTGCGGGTCATACCATGCGCCCGTCGGAAGCATGACAACGTGTTGGCGAATTTCATCGACTACCTTCGCGCTGGCGAGACATTGACCGCGGCCATTCCATAAGCGAACGGTATCGCCGTCGGCAATCCCGAAACGGCTCGCATCGGCGGGATGAAGCCACACTTGTTCGTGCCCGTTGTGTTTGGTGGCTTTGCTTGCCGGTGCTTCGTCCAGCTGGCTATGCAGCTTTCCGACCGGCTGCCGAGAGATCAAATGCATCTCGGTCGTCGTGGCGCGTCCCAACCACTCGGCTGGCTCGATCCAGGCCGGATGAGGGAGGCAATCGTCGAGGCCGCTTCGCTCGAGGGTCTCGCTCCATAGCAAGATACGGCCCGTCTCGGTCGGCAACGGATGCGCTTCGGGATCCTTTCGAAAATCCTCAAGATAGGTGAAGTTCGCCCGCGTGGGAACCTCGACGACGCCCTGTTCCCAGAAATCCTCGAATTCAGGAAGCAGATGATCGAAACGCTCGCGGGCGTCTTTGCGAGCGATCTCGTACAGATGCCGAATCCATCCCATTTCGTCTCGTCCTTCGCTGAACGCCGGTTCCACACCTAGCCGTTCCGCGAGCCCTCGCATGATGTCGTAGTCGCTGCGCGCCTGACCCACCGGGGCGATGGCCTGATGCATGGCGACCAGATGGCCCGAGCGCCTCGCGCCGGCGATATCGTTGCGCTCGATCGATGTGCTGGCGGGAAGAACGATATCGGCACGGCGTGCGGTCGCCGTCCACATGGGGTCTTGAACGATGATGGTCTCCGGCCGCGTCCACGCGCGGCGCAGCCGGTTTAGGTCTTGATGATGGTGATAGGGGTTTCCGCCTGCCCAGTAGACAAGACGAATGTCGGGATACACATGGGTCCCGCCTTCGTAGGTAAACGTCGTTCCGGGATTCAACAGTAGATCGGCGATCCGCGCGCACGGGATGAAATCGCGAATCGGCTTTGATCCTTGCGGAAACGCTGGCGAATTCGACGCAGCCAGAGGAGGACCCATACCACCGAGCGATCCATATCCATAGCCGACGCCCGTTCCGGGCAACCCTATCTGGCCAATGACGGCGGCGAGACCTAACGCTGCCCAATAGGGCTGCTCGCCGTGATGGGCGCGTTGGAGGCTCCAGCCCACCGTCAGCATCGACCGCGTTTCGACGAGGCGTAGAGCGAGTTGCCTTAGACGCGATGCGTCGAGATCTGCGATCGCCGCCGCCCACGCCGCATTCTTCGGAGTGTCATCCGCGTTGCCGGACAAGTAGTCGACGAAGCGATCTGCGCCACTGCAGTACGTGGCGAGGAAATCACGGTCATGTCGCCCGGCAGCGACGATCTCGCCTGCTAGCCCGAGCATCACGGCCGTGTCGGTGTTCGGCCGAATGGGCCACCACTCCGCGGGTACCCAATCGGGAAGATCGTCGCGTAGCGGAGAGATGAGGACGAAATGCACGCCACGCGCGACCATCGCGCGCAGATAGTCTTCCAACTGGTGGCGGGCGATGCCGCCGGCTTCGCTTTGGGCGGTGCGCGGCGAGAGTCCGCCGAACACGACGACGGTCTGCGCATGCTCGGCGACAGCGTCCAGTGTTGTGGCTCCGCCGTTGCACGCTTCGGCATCGCCGAGCGTGTGTCGCAAGATCACGGGACCTGCTGCGGTGCTGTAGGTGTCGACGTGACCGGTATAGCCGCCGACTAAATTGAGAAGCCGTTTGAGCTGTGACGACGCGTGATGAAAACGGCCGCAGCTCGTCCAGCCGTAGGAACCCGCAAAGATCGAAGAATTGCCGAACGTTTGGCGCACGCGCTCGATTTCGTCGGCGACGAGTTGCAGCGCTTCGTCCCATGACAACGGCACGAAACGATCATCCGGTCTGCGCTCGTTGGGCCCCTTGTTCTCGAGCCAACGCTCGCGCGCCATCGGTTGGGCAATCCGGTGTTTGGAATCAGCCCAGTGTTTTACCGAGTGAATGATCGGCGATGGCGCTGGATCACCGGCAAAGGGTTCAATTCCGACGACATGGCCGTCATCCACCAGGACCGAATAGGCGCCCCAGTGACTGCAGTGACTAAAGCGTTGCAATGCCACGACTACATCTCCCCGACTTCGGTCATTTTCAAAAAAGATAAGCGGCCGGCTTGCCGAATAGCTCGGCAACCGGCCGCATCGGAGGGCGACTTAGGTGTTAGGCAGCTGCGAGTGTGCTTCCAGAACGCGTGCCGAGTAGACCAGCGCGGGGCCGGCGTTCATTGCGATCGCGACGCTCAGCGCTTCCACGATTTCCTCCCGCGTTGCGCCATGTTCGACGGCTTTCTTGGTATGCGACGCAATGCAGCCGTCGCAGCGCGTGGTTACAGCGACGGCCAGCGAGATCAGTTCGTGAATCTTCGGGCCCAGTGTGCCGTTTTTCACAGGGGCATTTTGAATGGCGGCGAGGCCCTTCATCACCTCCGGGCTCAGTTCGGCATAGTCAGCGACGCGCGCCTGCAAAGAGGCGCGGTAGTTGTTCCAGTCTTGCATCATGTGGATGTCTCCTTGATGAGTGGCTAAAAGCGCAAGCGCCACGTAGGCGGCAGGCTCGGTGGATTGGGTCGCCTAATCACTACGCACGCTGGGCGTGCCTAGGGCAGCCCATTAGCACATTGTGTTCGTGCTCACGCTTCCACTTGAAGCGCGAATTGGGAAAAGCAGTGGTGAAAATTGTTCACGAATGGGCTCGATGCTATTTGGCCGAGCGCGGCGCTAAGCCTGGCGCGGCGGAGCGAGGCGGGGCGTCATGAAAGCAAGAATTTCTTTCTTTCCAGAAAAGTAGAACTCGTTTGTCAGCGCGAGGCGCTTTATGCAGGATGGGGGCGTTTCCACGGGTGGGAGCGTTTGCGCGTATCCCGGAGGAAGACACGTTGCATTTGCAATGCCCGCGGGCCAACGCGTTGAGCGCTGTGTAAACACGGCGGTGCTAATGGAGGAGCAAAGACATGAAAATTACGCAAATCGAGGTACTCGAGGCCGACCTGTCGGGTCGTGACGGCATGGCATCTTGGCGCGTCGTACTCGCTCGTGTGCATACGGACGAAGGCATTAGCGGCCTCGGGGAGGCTGGCGTGACGTATGGTGCGGGCAGCCCGGCGGTTGCGCCCATGATTTTGACGCTCGGCGAGCGATTCGTGCTTGGCGCAGACCCCTTCAATACCGATACCGTATGGGAGAGCCTACTTCGACGTTCGGTATGGGCTGATGGCGGCGGACCAATCGTCTTCGCGGCGATCAGTGCTATCGATTGCGCGCTGTGGGACATCAAGGGGAGGGCGCTCGGCCAACCGGTGCACCGACTGCTCGGACGCGCCACGCCGGAACCGTTGCGTTGTTACGCGAGCCAGCTTCACCTCGGTTGGGGCGAACAGGCGCAGTGGATCGGGCAGCCGGCACAGTACCGGGAGGCCGCCGCACACGTGCGGGAACTGGGGTACGACTGCGTCAAAGTAAACCCTATCATGATGGACGAAGAGGGTAAGTACGCCACCGGGCTGCGCGGCGTCCTTACGCCGGCGCAACGCAAGCTGTTCCGCAAACGGATGGAGGCTGTCCGCGAGGGGCTGGGAACGGATGCGGATATCATTCTCGAGCTCAACGCGTTGACCTCGACGGCAGGCGCATTGCAGATCGCTGAACTCGTCCGCGATCTCGACATCCTTTTTATCGAGGAACCGACTCACAACAATAGCAACCATGCGCACTTGAAAATGGCTCGCAAGTCGCCCGTCTCGCTTGCTATCGGCGAGCGTCTCTACACGCGCTGGGGCTTTTTGCCCTACCTCGAGGCAGGCTCGATCGACATGATCCAACCTGACGCCTGCCTAGTCGGGGGTATTAGTGAAGCGTATCGGGTCGCGCATCTGGCCCACGCTTACGACGTGGGAGTGCAGGCGCATGTCTGCGGATCGCCGTTGGCCACCGCGATCGCGCTGCAATTCGAGGCCGGCATTCCGAACTTCAATATCCACGAGAATCACGCCTATACGCTGCGGCGTGCCAATAGAGAGCTATTCGAAGAAGACTTGCAGCCCGAGAGCGGCAAATTTGCCGTGCCGACGACTCCCGGCTTCGGTATGACACTGCAGCGCGAGGCGGAACAGCGCATGGTCAAATCCTGCGTAAAGCTGGCCAAGTGAACAGCGGAAAGGCAAGAGGTGAATATTGTTTTCTTGGGTAAGTTCGGACGAGACGCGGTAGGACCGGCCATTGCGGCCGTACCAGGTGCTGTTCTGACCTATGCGGATGACGTGAAGCAGCATGCCGCCGCTTTTCGACAGGCTGAGGGTGTCGTGCTTGCCGGCCCCGCCTATTCGGCTGACGTCGCGGAAGTCTTAGCGGGGGCACGCAAGCTACGATGGATCCAGACCCTGTCGGCCGGCTACGAAAACCTGCAACGATTTGGGGTTCCCCCTGGCGTTACAGTGACCAATGCTGGCGACGCGTGGTCGGTCTCGGTTGCCGAACACGTGATGGCACTTCTGCTCGCACTCACGAAACGGCTGCCTGAAGCGGTCCGGCAGAAGGAGCGCCGAGCTTGGGAACGGCAGTTGATGAGCTATATGGGTTCACTGCAGGATCGTACGATGGTCGTGGTCGGGTTCGGCTCCATTGGGAAAGAAATCGCACTGAGAGCCCGGGCCTTCGGCATGAAGATCGTCGCCGTAATGCGCACGCCGAAACCGTCAGAACTAGCGGATGACGTGTATGCATCGAGCGAACTGCCCGCCGCCCTCCGGTTGGCGGACGTCGCCGTTATCGCGGTCCCGGCACATCCGGACACCGTGAACCTAATCAATGCGCAGACACTTCGCGAGTGCAGGCGGGGATGTCTCCTGATCAATGTCGCGCGTGGCGAAGTCATCGATCAAGATGCGTTAGTGGACGCGCTTCGTACTGGTCATATCGGGGGCGCGGGCATTGATGTGGCCGTTCCTGAACCACTGCCAGAGGCGAATCCATTGTGGCGAGCTCCCAATCTCATCATCACTCCGCATGTTGCAGGCGGCGGCGAGCTCGTCATGACGAAGCTTGCCGAACTCATTGCAGACAACGCGACTAGACAATCGAAGGGGCAGCCGTTGCGTTGCATCGTCATCCCACCGCAGCCGCATTTCAAGCCTGCCCTGTCGACGCTTCAGTAGACCGCGTGTGATATCGCCCGCATGCAAGCGGCGGGCGCCTCACCGTGCTCGGGGCCTGTCGAACTCGCCGGGGGAGAAAGTGTTACGCAGTGCAGAGAGACGGTTTTTGCACGCTTTATCTGTTTTGACTGTATTTCACAAATGACTGTATTAATGGTCATGAATTTGTAGGGTGACTACCGATAGAACCTCGGAGACTCGGAATCTACACTGATCGCATATGAATTTACGCTTATTTTAAATTTATAAAGAATTTGATTTTAGTGGAAATCTAGCGTTTTAATTAGTGTTTTAATCCGACGCGCGAAGAATCGGCGTTTATTCCAGCGTTGTTCAGTTCGAGAGGTGGTGCGCAAGATGGGAATTCTCGGTAGCAGTTCGATTGAACTCGAAGGTGGCTCCGTCGAGCGGATTCCGTTCACGGCGTACGATGCAGGGTGGGTGGTCCTTTGCATCGGAATGGCAATCGGATCCGGCATTGTATTTATGCCACTCCAAATGGGAGTCAAAGGTTTTTGGGTTTCCGCAGCGGCATTGGCAATAGCCTATCCGGCGGTGCAGTTTCTTTCGAATCTTTATATTAGATCACTTTCTGCCAGCGGTCAGTGCAAGGACTACACCGGAATCATCACTGAGTATCTCGGGAAGAATTGGGCGGCAGCGCTCAGCGTCGTGTACTTTATCACGCTGACTAAGGCGATGCTGGCATATTCCACGACGCTTACGCATGATGGTGCGTCCTATTTGCAAGTCTTTGGTGTGACCCATGCGTCTTTGGCGGCCACTCATTGGTTTCCGCTCTGTGTCATCGGAGCGATGGTCGCGATCGCGTCATGCGGCGAGAAGGTACTGTTCCGAGTTTCAGGCCCGCTCATCGTAACCAAGCTCGCGATCGTGGTCTTCCTTGGGCTGTCGATGATGCCCTACTGGAATCTGAAAAACGTGAGCTTCGTTGCACCCGAAAACGTTTTTTCGTTCATCGAAAACGTTCTGGTGTCCCTCCCGTTTGCGGTGTTCTCGATCGTCTACATACAGATCTTGAATCCAATGAACGTTGCGTTCAGAAAGGCAGAGTCTGATCCTGCGATTGCGACGTACCGTGCGTTACGGGCAAGCAGATATGCGTACATCATTCTGGTTGTGAGCGTGCTCTTCTTCGCCTTTTCGTTTTTGTTCTCGGTTAGTTCGGAAGATGCACGATACGCTGTATCGCAGAACATTTCTGCGCTGGCACTCTCTGCACGCGTGATTCCTGGCGATACGGTCAAGATTCTTGCCACGACGCTGAACGTTCTCGCAATGTTGTCGGCTTTCTTTGGCGCCTACCTCGGTTTTCATGACGCGATGAAAGGGATCGTCGTCAATGTTCTCGACCGGTTCATGGCGCGGAGCTCACGTCTTGACCGCGTACTTCCTGTGGGGATCGCTGCGCTGTCGACGCTGCTCCTGACGGTGTGGGTCTGGAGTAACATTTCTACGATGGCACTTCTGCAGTGGACGTCCCCGACGTTCGGCACGGTATCATGCCTCATTCCATGCTACTTGGTGTGGCGTGTTCCCGCGCTTAGGAAGTTCCGCTCCGCGAGCGTGTGGTTCGTCGGATTCACCGGCCTTATGCTGATCAGTACGCCACTCTTCAAGTTGTTGGGACACTGATATCGAAGCTCTGAGTCGGTCCCAAAAACGCCCGCCGGCATGAAACCCGGCGGGCGTTTTTGCTGCATACCTCAAACGTAACTCATATCGGCGGCATCTACTTCGTATCGGCGGCGTCTACTGACGGTGCGATCCGTTCCGTATCGATGCCGGCCGAGTTCGCTTTAGAGTCCAGCCGAGTTCGCTTTAGAGTCCAGCCACTGCTTCGCTTAGTCGCCGGATCGCCTCGACGATGGTAGCGCGGGGGCACCCGAGATTTGCACGCATATAGCCGTGCCCAGCGCTACCGAACTTCTGGCCCTTGTCGAGCCACAGCCGAGCTTTGGTGAGCATGAATTTGTCGAGCCTTTCAGCATCCATTTCAAGCGCCCGGCAATCCATCCACGCGAGATAGAGAGAGTCGGCCGGCAAGACCTGAATCTTCGAGGTGATGCGGTGGACCGCGTTACGAAAGTAAATGTGATTTTCGCGGAGGTAGTCCAGCAACTGTGCCAGCCACGATTCGCCGTGGGTATAGGCGGCCTCCGCGGCTACCATACCTAGCGTGTTGACCGCCGGATACATATTCCGGTCGTACTGACGGCGTAGTTCCTCACGAAGACGTCGATTCGGCACGAACACGTTCGCGCTCTGCAGGCCCGGCAAATTGAATGTCTTGCTAGGCGCAGTGCAGGTGATGCTGCCCTGGGCGAACTTGTTTCCGAGCGAGGCAAATGGCACGTGCCGTTTGACCGGATTGAGGATCAAGTCTTGATGAATCTCGTCCGAAATCACCAGTACGCCGTGCCGATCACAGATCTCACCCATGGCTCGCAGTTCGTCCTCCGACCATACGTTACCCGTCGGATTGTGCGGGTTGCTGAGGATGAACACTTTGGTGTTATCGAGGATCGCTGCCTCGAACATCTTTTCGTTGAAGCGGTATCCGTTCTCTGTCCGCTCGAGTGGCGCCAACGCCAGACGGCGACCGTTCATCAGAACGTCGTCGTGGAAATGAGAGTAAACGGGGGGCTGGATTAGGACTGAGTCCCCGGGTGCCGAAAATGCTTGAATAGCGGTCTTGAGTACGGTGATGATGCCGCTCGTTTGTATCACCCATTCGCGAGCTACTTCCCACCCGAACCGCTTCGCTTGCCAGCCTACGACGGCGTCGACGTAGCTCCTGCTTGCTCCGCGTGGATACCCGAAAACGCCAAACTCGACGGCCTCGCGAAGGGCATCGATGACAGGCTGCGGCGCTCTGAAATCCATATCGGCGACCCACATCGGTAGCGGGTTCGCTTCAAGTTCATCGGTCTTGAGAAATCTGTCCCCCGACTCCCACTTCAACGAGTTCGTATTCTTGCGATTGATCACTTCGTCAAAAATGGAGTCGGGGTTTTCGACCGGTGCTCCGGAATTCTTTGGTTTCGAATAGGGATTCACGGCGTGTCCAGTGGGAAATAATAGATGATAAGACTCGAATTTCGTCTTAATACGAGAATGACAGGGCCTGCGTTTGAGCGGACTATGCCCGTACCGATTTTATCAAAACGACTGGAAGCCACGCTCCCTGGCTTATGAATGTTTGGAAAAGGTATGTTTCTGAAGTGGAACTTATGGGTTGGCCGAGACGACGTGGTCACGCCGTCAATTTGAACGCCGCACCGGCGTCCCTCAAAGGATGGCGATGCCTACGCGGCACGAAGGCGAGAGCCGGAAACGCTCAGGTGGCGGACCTGAGGCTACCAGCTCGTGGTGCTCCGAGGGGTAAGGTCATCGATAGCGGGGCGCCTTCTGCTCATCGGCTTTGAAAAACCTTCCGTCGGATTCCGCTTCAGGGAGTTCGTGTTCTTGCGATCGCGGCGCATCCAGTGGCTGGAATAGGTGATGACTTAAAATTGCAAATTGATACAAGCGCGCCGAGGTTTAATTCAGTCCAGTCCGTAACAGTACTGATTTTATCAAGCAGATTAGCCACCGCTCTGATACAGCGCTTTAGTCAAGCTCGAATGCTGATCGCATACGCGTGACAATTCGAATTTTCAATTTTTATAAGTCGTAAGCCGTCTATATCTATTCTGTAATGAGAGCATCATCTTCATTAACGCGCAACTGGACCACCGAGCCGTTTCCGGGTTGACTGTGGATCTCGAGGCGGGCGTCCATCATTCTCGCCCGATCGGCCATCCCCAATAGTCCATACGAGCCAGGGCGCCGCTCCAACATATCAAACCCTTTTCCATTGTCGCTGACGACGAGCTCAATCTTAGAACTTGATGTGGTCAATGTGATTTCTACGTGCGAGGCGGAGGCGTGGCGAGCGATATTCGTCAGTGACTCTTGGGCGATACGAAAAATCCCCGTAGCATGGATTTCAGATAAACGCGGTTCACGACCCGTCACATACAGACGGCATGAAATCTGTGAACGCCGTCTGAAGTCGTTCGCCAGCCACTCGAGTGCTGGTACGATCCCGAAATCCAACGCAGCGGGCCGCAGCCGGTTCACTACACTGCGAGCCGCCCCCATGATCGACTCGACGAGCACTTTCATTTCTTCGGCCTTTTGCACCGCAATTGAATCGGGCGACAAGTTCTCCCTCAACAGCGACACTTCAAGTCTCAGAGCAGTGACCAGTTGCCCCAGCTCGTCGTGGATCTCCATTGCGATTCGTTTCCGTTCACCTTCCCGAGCGGCTTCCAAGTGCCTGCACAATCCTTGTGGCTGAGAGAAAGCGGGTGTTCTTCGTTTGGTGTCTTTGCACATTGGACCGACCTCAAGTTGAAGAGACGTTTTCGATGATAGGACTATCGCAATCTCCCAAAAAATGACTTGTGAGATTCCCGGTCACGCAGTCAATTTAAATGTCGCAACGGCGTCCTTCAACTTCCAAGCGTGTTCGTCGAGCGACTGCGCGGCTGCCGCCGCTTGCTCGACCAGTGCAGCGTTCTGCTGCGTCACGCCGTCCATTTGCGACACGGCTTGATTTATCTGTTCGATGCCTCGGCTCTGTTCCATCGACGCAGTAGCGATTTCGCTCACGATGACCGATACACGCTCTATGGCCTGCTCGACATCGCCAATCATTTCGTTCACTTTGCCGGCTTGGTCTACGCCGCCCTGAATTATTGCGAGGGATGAGGCAATAAGTTCCTTTATCTCCTTGGCAGCGGACGCCGACCGTTGGGCGAGCCCACGGACCTCGTTAGCCACGACGGCGAAACCGCGTCCGTGATCGCCCGCACGAGCGGCCTCAACAGCTGCGTTAAGTGCAAGTATGTTCGTCTGGAACGCTATGCCTTCTATCAAGCTAGTGATATCGGCAATTTTCGTGGACCTGCCGCTTATCTCCCCGATCGTGCTTACCAAATCCTGGACCGCTTCGTTCCCGGACTTGGCCATGGCGGAGGCATGCGCGCCAAGAGAGTTTGCCTCTCGTGCGTTGTCTGCGTTCTGCCTGACAGCTTCGGTCAATTCCGTCATGCTGGCTGCAGTCTCTTGGAGCGACGCGGCTTGCTCCTCCGTGCGTGCTGATAGTTCGTCGTTTCCTTGTGCAATCTCTCGACTCCCAAGCGCGACTGTTTCAGCATAGTGGCGTACGCTCTCGACAACCCGCCTGAGACCGATATGCATCTCTCTCATTGCCACAATCAAGCTGCCTGGAGGTGCGCCGAGAACTGCAGGCTCACTCGATAGATCACCCTGCGCGATCGTAGAAGCGATTTCTCGTGCGGTAACCGGTTCCGCGCCCAACTCATGCAGCAGGCTTCGAGATAGAGCGAGCCCAACCCCCAACAGTATGAAAGTCGAACCTGTCAGAACGATCACAAGGGTCACCTTCGCTCTCTCATACGTCGTGACAGCTCGCAGCTTCTGTTCCGCGTTACGTGCCGTCTGGAATTGCGTGAAGTGCGTGATCGTATCTTGAAGCGCTTGCAACGACGGTGCGGCTCGATCGACCAACCACTGCGCAGCTTCGTCGCGCTGCCCGTTCCGGGCCAACGTCACGAAGTGATCGAAGTCCGGTACCGTCCGCTTATCGTTAGTCTCGAAAATTGCGTCTATCAGCTCAGTGGCCTCAGGAGACCCGAGCGCGATCTTACGCAGTGCTTCTCGGTCAGCCAAGAATTTTCGTTTTGCGTCATAACCGCGCGCAGTGAAAGATGAGATCGCGTTCGCATCGGTTATAAGCAATATTGTTTTTATGGAGTCCATCCCGATAAAAACCTGACGAGAGAGATCTTCCGCCAATGCCAATTTGACGTTTCCATCGTCGACGATTCGAGAGAGGCGAGTGTTGGCTTCTTGAAGTTTGTCCAACGAAACGGCGCCTTCCATCGAGAATAGGATGAATAGGGTGCCGAACGCGATAAGGAGGCGTGTAGAAACGCTAAGCGTCCTTTTTTTCATTATTTATATCCCCGTTAATCCAGGCAGGGCTCGAATTGAGTTTTTTATCGATGAGGCGCGGATACACAACGCGGGTTCGGTGCTTGCCCGGCACCCGCATTCCTCTCACCAACGGCGAACGAATCGTCGGCGTCGTTACCGCTTCGAGGTGGGGCGGTTAAAGGCTGTTGCTCTCCGCGAATTTCTCGTAGAAGAGCCTATGTTTGTCGCGCTGTTCAGTCGCCAGCCACACTTTGATCGCCTCCACCATCGGAGGCGGCCCACACAAGTACATGTCGACCGACATGGCGTCCAGGAACGCGCGGTCGAAATGCTGTGGAATAAGCCCCGTCTTGCCCAGCCATTCTGCCGAGGGGTTCATTACGACAATCTCGCATTGGAAGTTAACGATACTGTCTTCATAGCGTGCAAGGCGCTCAAGCTCGCACAAATCGCGCGCGTTGGTCACGCCGTAGTAGAGGCGGATCGGCTGCCCGCAGCCGCCCCTCTGTGCAAGGTCGTCAAGCATGCCCAAAAACGCAGACAAGCCGGTGCCGCCGGCAACCAGAACTAGCGGGCGCTCGATCTGTCGCAGATAAAAGGCTCCGAACGGCGCTTCGAACTCGATCGTTTGCCCTGGCTTGCATCGATCGCGTATGTAATTGCTCATTGCGCCGTCAGGAAGAAGCCGGATCAGAAACTGCAACTGGTTGCTGTCATCGGGCCGATTCGCGAACGAGTAGGACCGCCAGACGTCCGCTTCGGGCACCTTGAGGCGTGCATATTGTCCGGGGAGGAAGTCGAGCCGTCGCGTGTGTGAACTCGCATCGAGATGCAAAATTGCGGTTGTTTCGGAAACCTGCTGTACATCGGCGACGCGCCCGGACAGGAGCGAGGTGCCTCCGGCGTTACACAGGCTCGAATCGAAATCGAAATAGAAAGACGCGTCCGACTGCAAGCGCGTCTGGCAAGAAAGAATCTTGCGTTGCGCGAGGTCAGCCGAGGTAAGCGTCTCCTCGTCAACATAGTCCTGCGTGTAGCTGCCTGATTCGCAGCGTCCCTGGCAGGTGCCGCATACGCCTTCTCGGCAATCAAGGGGAATGTTCACCCCGTTGCGCAACGCAGCGTCGAGTAAAAGCTCATCGCCCCGGGCGTCGAAGAACACGGTTTTGCCGTCGGCAAAACTAAAAGCAACTTTGTAGCTCATGGGGAGGCACTCCGCTCAAAGATGGTAAAAGTCGAGCACCGCGTTGATGGTGTCGTTGAGCAGCAGCACATGCTTCTTGGTGATCTTCCAACTTTGACCGTGTTCGCGCAGGTGGTAGGTAGCCCGCCCCAAGAAGCACTCGCCTATGCCTTGACGAGCATAAAACGTTGCCCAGTTCACCTTCACCTCATAGTTACCGCCTTCGCACGGAGTGATGCGCACGTTGGTGATCTGATGCATCGTTCGCGGCAGCGGCGTCGATGCGGCGGATTTGCCGGTTCGCAAGCGAAAGACGCGGTCTTCTAGACCCGTGCGGTTCGAATAGTAGATCAGCGACATACCGCGTTTCGGGTCGCTCGTATATTCGTGCTCGGAGTCCCACTGCGGTACGTGAAATTCGCTGTTCTCGTCGAACAGATCGAGATATTCGTCCCAGAGTTGTGCGTCGCAAAGCTCCGCCATGCGATAAAGAAACTGCTCGACTGAATGTTGCAGCGCTTGCATGGTTTAAGCCTCCTCGGTATCGCTGGATTTTTGCGAGAGTCCTTTCAACAGCGACTCTTCCCACGCTCCATGCTGGTTCACATATAAGCCCTCATGTGTGAGTTCCGTTCCAGTGAGACGTGGCTTGATGCCGAGTAGGCGTGTGTTCTCGGTCTCGCCCGTCACCCAACGATGATGGCCGCGCGAGATATCGCTCCATCGTTCGAGCCGCGCCTGAAAGCCACGTTGCTGTTCCCGGAACTCGACTAGATCGTCTGGCGTGCCCATCCCGGATACGTTGAAGAAGTCCTCGAACTGTCGAATGCGATTCTCGCGGTCCTGATCCGATTCGCCCTTTACACCGATACACTGGCTGATCACTTCCGTTTTGTTCCAGGCCACGGGCCGCACGATGCGAAGCTGAGAACTGATTTGATCCATGAAAAAGAGGCTCGGATAGATGTTCAGATTGCGCAGTCGATGCATCATCCACTCAGCCTTCTGTTGGCCGTGAGCTTCAACGAGGCGCGGTGTCACGCTCGCATAGCCCGGACGTACCTCGGGATTGGGCATGTCGCTGAATAGCACACTGTGGCCGTTTTCGAATGCGAACCAACCATCGTCGGTATCCGCGTCGCCCGAACCGAGCTTGCTGTAGTCGAGGGTTGTGCTCTGCTTCCCATCCTTCTTCGCGTTCGATTCCTGGCGATGCTGAACCGTGGCAACGTAGTTGTAGTGCACAGTACTGACGTGGTAGCCATCGAGCCCGTTCTCGTTCTGCAGCTTCCAGTTCCCTTCATAGGTGTAGGTCGATTTGCCGGGCAGAACTTCGAGTTCCCCCGTAGGCGATTGCTCGACCATCATGTCGAAGAAGATGCGAGCATCGCCGAGGTAATCCTCGAGCGTATCGGTAGCTTCAACGTCCAGGCTCACGAACACGAAGCCCTTGTAGCTTGCTATGCGTGCCTTCTTCAATCCCCGCGTTGCCTTGTCGAAATCGTCGCAGTACTCGCCCGGAGCCTTTACTTTGACGAGCCGGCCATCGCTCTTATAGCACCATGCGTGGAACGGGCAAGTGAAAGTGGACTGATTCCCCTTACTCATGCGCGTGAGGGTTGCGCCGCGGTGTTGGCACGCGTTGATCATGGCGTTCAGTTGGCCGCTGGCGTCCCGCGAGATGATCATCGGTTGCCGGCCCGCGCGCATCGTCATGAAATCGTGCGGTTTCGAAATTTCGCTTTCGTGGCAGGCGTAAATCCAGCGCTTCTCGAAGATGAATTCCATCTCCAGGTCGAACAATTCGGGCTGCGTGAACATCTCGCGCGCGACGCGATAGACGCCATCCGCGGGGCGGAAGTCGAGGCATCCACGAATAAATTCCTGCCACTGCAAAGTGGTTCTCTTTGCGCTCACGATCGTTGCTCCTCCAGCTTTTCTCGGGCTTATGAATGGGTGCTTGGTAGACAGGATTGGACACCGGACGAGGGGCCGGCACTATCCGCTTGGTGGGCGTCCTTTATCCATTTTTTTGCCTCTTGGCGAGCGGACATCCACCCGTCGGCGAAGATCGCCCCGAAGTGCTGCGGGAACTGGCCAGGCTCGCTAGTCGCAGACGTCTATTCGTCCCACCTTTGCCAAGCTGACTTATCGGCCGCAGCGCTTCTTTTCGGTTGTGGAATCGTCTATTCTTCAAGCTTCAGGTACAGGTATTGCGAGCAATGTCTTCTATGGCTGCTAACGATGGCTACGGAATTCAAGCCTCGCGTCACGACTTAGACGGGGCGCGGGATTGGATGGCCTTGATCTGCGGCCCGCACGGGCTCGAAGTACGTCACCCCGGCGATGTGCGATTTCGTCACTCGGGCACTGTGCTGCGCTCCACGGCATGCACGCTTGGCTACGTGGAATACGGCACCGACGTAACGGTCCTGGTGCGGAAAGGCGCTCCGCTGAATTGCTACAGTATTAGCCTTCCACTCACTGGCGAGCAGAAACTCGCGATGCGTGGTCGCTTGTGGTCATCGGATGAGGGAAAAGGTCTGATCGTTTCCCCCGAGGAAACCCAAGAACTGGCGATCGGAGGGAACTGCCGCAAGATTATCGTTTCGATTCCCCGTCCCGCGCTACGCACAGTGCTTGAGACCCTATTGCAGCGGCCGCTCGATGGGGCGTTGGTTTTTCAGCCGGATATGGATGCCGCGAATGGAGATCAGGCGGCATGGTGGCGGTTGGTCAAATTTGTGCTGGGCGAGATGGAGCAGTCGGCTCCGCTACTGAACCACTCGTATCTGACAGCTGACATCGAGCATGCGCTGCTTAAGGGGCTCTTGTTGTCTCAGCCTCACAATTATTTTGAAGAACTCGCTACATTGCGGTCTGCTCCGCCGCACTACCTTCGGCGTGCCCGTCAGTTCATCGTCGACAACGCGCGTAACGACATTGCACTGGAAGACATAGAACGGGCGGCTGGCGTGTCGCGTTACAGGCTTTTCGAAGCCTTCAGGCAGCATTTCGGGCAATCGCCCATGGCATTTGTGCGAAGGTTTAGGCTCGAGGGCGTGCGGCGTGACCTGCTCGAACATCGCTCCGAACACAATGTCTCATCGATCGCGATGAGCTGGGGTTTCTCGCACCTAGGGCGGTTTTCTTCGGAGTATAAGGATCTGTTTGGCGAAACCCCGTCTCAGACGCTGAAGCGCACTCGCGTACGTTAGCCGGGTGCGCGTTTCCTAACGTTGGAAGAGAACTCGACTGCGTTGGTTCTCTCCTGCAGCAGGCAAAGCGGCGGCGTTGGGCCGCCACCGCCTGTGACAATCACTTCCCGGCTGACGCGCGCTTGCGGTTGACTACCTGATTGTCCTTGCCGTGGACCAGGGTCGTCAGCGCGATATCGAACTTGATATCTTTGTAGCCGTCAGCCTTCAATCCCAGCGCCGCGCCACCTGCCTTTGCGACGACAGGCGGAATGAGTTCTTCGCGGGTCGCGTACGCGAAGTCGTCCCAGATCAGCGGGTCGCCCTCGATATTGAACTGCGTTGTCAGTTTGCGGAAGTTGGGGGCGGTGACGAAGAAATGAACGTGCCCAGGGCGGTTGCCGTGACGATCGACAGCGTTAAGCAATTGCTGAGTCGGGCCCTGCGGCGGGCATCCGTAGCCAACGGGCATCAGCGTGCGGAATTCGTACTTTCCATCGGCCCCGGTTTTCACCGCACCACGCAGGTTGAACTGGCTTTGAGAACATGTAGGATCGAAGTGCGAATAGAAGCCCTTCGAGTTGGCATGCCAGCATTCGACTACGGCATTGGCGACCGGCTTGCCGTCGGGGCCTGTGACGGTGCCGTGGATCACCAGCGGGCCCGCATCCGGATCCGGGTCGATATCGATCTTCGATACGCCATCGCGCACCGGCGCGCCCGCGAGGTAAAGCGGGCCTTCGATCGTACGGGGCGTGCCGCCGTTGATGCCAGCGTCCCTGTCCGCCGCATCCATTCGAATGTCGAGGTACTTCTCCAGCCCGAGGCCGGCAGCGAGCAACGCCGCTTCGCCTTGTTGGCCGAGCACGTTCAGGTAGTTGACGCCGGCCCAAACCTCATCGGGCGTGATGTCGAGATCGTCGATAGCCTTGAACAGATCGCTCAACAACCGGTGCAGAATCGCCTTGAAACGGAGGTTGCCGTTTTCCCCCTCAAGGTTGACCGCAGCCTTCAGCAACTCTTGTACTTCGTTTGTATCGAACACCTTGGTGCTCATGATGATTGTCTCCACTACTTATGGGGGCAAGAACCGTTAGGACGCACTCGCCCTCGAAAGAGCGTCCCTTACTGAAAATCAGGCGTCGTCGCTATGGATGGACGACGGATGGCGACACAAGGCCGTCACTGAGATCTTCATATACGGGAATAGGGGAAGGCCGCTCAAGATGTCATGCAGCTCGGCGTTGCTCTCGACATCGAAGACACTGTAGTTTGCGTATTCGCCTGCCAGCCGCCAGATGTGGCGCCACTTACCGCTCCGCTGTAGCTCCTGTGAGTACGCTTTCTCGCGTGCTTTTATTTCGTTGGCCACATCCGCTGGCATGTTGGCCGGTAGATTGACATCCATTCGTACGTGGAACAGCATCGTTCGTCTCCTTTGGCTGAGTCCCTGGGTCACTTCGTGACTGTTTTCGTTCCGTTGCGAGTGAAACGTCCGATTCGGTCTTCGTCGAGCTCGATGGCGAGCCCCGGCCCGACAGGTACAGTAAGCTCGAAATCGCTGTAATCGAGCGGCTGCGCGAGGATCTCTTCGGTGATCAACAATGGTCCGAACAACTCCGTACCCCAGTGCAGGGTGGCGAAGCTGGCAAAAAGATGAGCAGATGCGATAGTGCTGATCGCTCCTTCCAGCATCGTGCCGCCGTATAGCTCGATACCGGCTGCTTCGGCGATCGCAGCCACGCGTTGTGCCGCGAACAATCCACCGTTCTGTTCGATCTTGATCGCGAATACATCGGCACCATGATTCTTCGCGATTTCGAACGCGCTTTCAGGCCCTTGCAGGATTTCATCGGCCATCAACGCGACCGGAAAACGGCCTCGGAGACGTGCCAGCGCTTCGGCCGATGCAACCGGTTGCTCGACCAGATCGCAGCCCGCGTCGGCCAATGCCGGAATCGCCCACGCCGCCTGCGTTTCACTCCAAGCCATGTTGACGTCGACACGTACGGAGGCGCGCTCGCCCAGTGCCTTTTTGATTTCGGCAACGTGTTGGACGTCAGTCTTCAGCTCCTTTGCCCCGATCTTCAACTTGAACACCTTATGCCGGCGCAGGTCGAGCATCCTCTCGGCCTCGGCAATATCGGTGGTGGTGTCGCCTGAAGCTAACGTCCATGCGATGGGTAGTCGGTCACGCCGACGTCCCCCGATGAGCTCACCCACCGATACGTCCAAACGCTTACCTTGCGCATCGAGCAACGCGGTTTCGAGCGCGCTCTTTGCAAAGTGGTTAACCTTGACCAGTTTACCCAGATGCGCCATCAGCGCCTGGATGCGAGTGGCATCCTTGCCGATCATCGCTGGAGCAAAGTATTCGTCGATGGCAAGCTTCATAGATTCTGGGCTCTCAGGACCGTACGCCATGCCGGCGATCGTGCTGCCCTCGCCAATGCCGACGACGCCGTCGCTGCAGTACACTCTCACGAGCATCAAGGTTTGACCGTGCATCGTGGCGACCGACAGCTTGTGTGGCCGAATCGTCGGTACATCGATGAGGCTGGTTTCAATGCGTTCAATCTTTGCGGTGGGCATGACAGTGGCTCTTTGTTCAACGTTCGCGTAGCAGTCTTATATGTCGAGTGCCGCTCCACTGTCCAAGACCTTTTTTGTGGACTTTGATACCTTTAGGATATCGACGGCGGGCGCTGTGTTTTCGACGTCCTCGGCAGGCTGTATCACTATTCGGCAGCGGTAAAACACCATCCCCTCTGAGAAAACGTATGGATCTGCGTCAACTCCGCTACTTCATCGCTGTTGTCCGCGAGCGCAACTTCACGCGTGCGGCCGAGCAGCTGAATATTGCGCAGCCGCCATTGAGCCGCCAGATTCAACTGCTCGAAGATGAAGTGGGCGTACCTCTGCTGATTCGCAACAGCCGTCCTGTCCAGGTCACGGACGCCGGCCGGTTGTTTTACGAGCAGGCGATACAAGTGCTCGGCCGTACGGAGCAGATGAAGGTCGCCGCGAGGCACGTTGGAATACATCAGCGTCGCGTTCTTTCGATCGGCTTCGTGGCGTCGACGCTGTACGGTGGTTTGCCGATACTGATGCGAAAGTTACGTCAGCATGCACCGGACCTCGATATTCAGATAGTCGAACTGATGTCGACGCGTCAAATTCAAGCCCTGAAAGAAGGGCGTATCGATATCGGCTTCGGCCGTCTGCATCAGAGCGATCCGGACATAGTCAGCATTGTGTTGGAGGAAGAGCCTCTCGCTATCGCGGCACCTGTCGGTTCGGACATTGCCCGGGAATCGACGCCGTTGCCAATCGAGGCGTTGGCCGGGCAAAACATGATTGTTTACCCGAAGGAGCCACGCCCCGGCTTTGCCGATCACGTATTGAACATGTTTTACGGCCATGGGATACAACTGGGCGAGGTATTGGAAGTAGGCGAGATTCAAGCGGCGCTAGGACTCGTCGCGGCTGAATTTGGGATGTGCGTGATCCCTTTATCGGCGTGCCAGATGCGGCACGACGTGCATTGCCGCCCGATCGACGGTATCCGAGCGACATCACCGGTGATCCTTAGTCATCGCGTCAACGACCGCTCCGAATATATCGACCTCATCAAGCGATTGGGGCAGGAAATTTACACTTCCGATCGATCGCGGCCGGACGCCTCGTAGGCATGGCCAAAGTCGTCCCTCAATCGCTCGACTGACCTTGGCCGCGGATCGTGCGCCGAAAGCAAGGCGCTTATCCGCCTTTGCTACGGCCTGGGAACTTGCACGTACGTTATCAGAACCGTGTCGTCATCCCGACCCGCACAATGGCTTGCGACGGCGTACTGGATGGTACGAATACGGCGTTGATCTGCGCGGTGCTCCCCTGGGTTGCTCGCTGGTACACTGCGGATGCATAAACGCTGGTGCGTTTCGACAATAGGTATTGCAGCATGGCGCTCAACTGATGCGCGTGGTTGTCGTCGACCACCGAATTGCCCTTCATATATGAATATGCGCCGCTTAGCGACCAACTGCTATTCATTTCCCAGAGTCCCCCGAGTTCCGCTTGCCAGACTGCGGCTCCATTCGCATCGTTATGTACTGTGGTGAACAATGCTGTCGCCGTCACGGTGCCAAGACGGTAATGGCTTCCGACTCCCCAGTTACGAACGCTGACCTGCCCGGACGCCGTCGCGTCTTTCACCAGGGTGTATGCCGCGCTCGCGCCGAACGCACCGTTCACATAGCTCAGTCCGAAGCTGGAGGCGTTGCCCGTCCCGATCGAACCTGCCACATTCCCGAAGCCGTACATTGCACCAACGGATATCCCGTGAAACGAAGTGCTTTGATACTTTACGGAATTCGTGATCCGCTCACCGGCCAGCCGGTCCCAGTCGAACGCTCGGGTGGGATTGCCAGGCAAGCCTAATTTATCGAATGGCCCATTGCGAAATTGATAGAGGCCCGATGTAAAGCTTGCGGCATCAGTCAGCCCGCCGAATAGGGAATCGGTCATGAAGTCGTACTGATTGCCGAACGTGAGGCGACCCAGTCGATTATCGTCCAGGCCAACGTATGCCGTCCTGCCGAAAATTCCCTGCCCGGGCAGCGTAGATCCATTTCCCAAAACGAACTGATTTGTGAGATTGAAGACAGCCTGTGTGCCGCCTCCGAGGTCCTCTCTACCACTAAGTGTCAACAAGTTTGGCACAAAAATGCCATCGTCAAATTTGAGATTTCCGCTTCCGCCCTCGTTGCTAACGTACGAGACGCCGGCGTCGATCAGTCCACTTAGTGTTACGCTGGATTGCGCATGACAGTTTTGGGCCGCATATAGGCAAAGTGCAAGTGCTTGCCAATTAAACTTCTTCGTCATAGAGTCTCCTTCTTGATTTTAATCGAGTTATTCTGTCCGCCGATACAGCAGATATGCCAATGGCGGGTTGCTTTCGTCTCTTAAAACACCGGTCGATCAGCGATGGCGGGTTCGAGCGCAATTTGGGGTTGCTGGGGTCTTGGGAAGGCGTGATCGAATGGCGTAACTGCCATGACGAGCTGCAGGCAGCGACGTCATGGCGAGACCTAAAGTTGTGAAACGTCTTGGTCTTCAGTGGTGACTAAGACGCTATGAGAATTCGATCAGCCCACTCTCAAATCGAGAACCAAGGCTTGACGACGGTATCTTGCACGGTGATCGCCTTGACATGCGAATACATATTGAGCGTTTCGCGGCAATGTTCGGTGCCGATGCCGCTCTCCTTGAAGCCGCCGAATGGCGAGCCGCTAGTTAGGTTGAAGTAGTGGTTGATCCAGACGTTGCCAGCTTCGAGGCGATCAGCAGTCCGCATCGCGTTTGCCAAGTTCGACGTATAGATGCCCGACGCCAGACCGTATCTCACGTCATTAGCTTGGCCAATCATCGTTTCGTAGTCGCTCCAGCGAATCAGGCTCAGCACAGGGCCAAAAATTTCTTCCTGCGCGACGCGCATACGGTTCGTTGCTTCGAAGACACTGGGCTGAATGAAATATCCGTGTTCGCAGCCTTGAACCTTGACTCGAGCACCACCGGCGATCAGCTTCGCACCCTCTGCCTTGCCGATGTCGATGTAGTCCAGGACGCGTTGACCTTGAGTCGACGACACGAGATTGCTGACTCGCGTACGGCCATCCATCGGGTCGCCCACCTTGATGCGGCTCGCGGCGTTGGCTAGCTTGTCGGAAAACGCTCCGTAAATATCGTCGTGCACAAAGACTCGTGTACCGGCGAGGCAAGATTGACCGTTACAATACGTGCCGCCGAACAGCACATTGTCGACGACCGCATCGATGTCCTCGATGTCGGGAAAGACGATATTGGGGCTCTTGCCGCCAAGTTCGAGCGAGACCGGTACGAGCCGATCAGCGCCCGCGCGTGCGACGATGCGTCCGACTTCGGAGCTGCCGGTGAAGGCGATTTTTTTCACCATGGGGTGTGCTGTTAGCGCCGCACCAACTTCTTCGCCGAAGCCGGGCACGACATTCACGACTCCCGGGGGAAAGATCTTACTGGCGATCTCGGCGAATTCGAGCGTCGAAAGCGATGCGTTCTCGTCCGGCTTCAGTACGACCGTATTGCCCGCCGCCAACGCCGGCGCAACCTTCAGCGCGACCATGATTGCCGGTACGTTCCACGGAATGATTTGCCCAACGACGCCGATCGGCTCGCGCTTTGCCAGCAAGTAGCCATCCGGGATCGGCCGTCCATAGCCTTCATGCGTGAGGATAGCTCCAGCGAAGTAGCGATACTGCTCGATCGCGATCCGGTAATCGTGCATAACTTCGCTGTAAACACGGCCGATATCCGCTGTGTCGATCGCAGTCAACCGTTCGACATCGGCTTCCAGGGCGTCGGCCAGCTTCAGCAGCAGCGATGAACGTTCCTCGAAGGTGGTCGCGCGCCACGCAGGGAACACTGCCTCTGCCGCTTGTACTGCCAATCTGACATCGCCGGCGTCGCAGCGTGCGATATCGGCCAGGTGTGCGCCCGTTGAAGCATTGATCGCGGGAAACGTCTCGCCCTTGATAGGGGTGAATGCGCCGGCGATAAATGCACCGTAGGATTGCTTCAGTCCCAGTTCCATAAATTTCTTCTCGGTGATCGTTGATGATTTAAAGGTCTCGTCAGTCCCGCACGATGCTCGGCGGGAATTCTTAAATGCGCTGGTCGAGCGACAGTGATCGCTTTCTTCAACGGTTGCATTTTTTTGCGCCGATAGGCTGCGGACACAATGTGAAACCAAGGCGCTCAGGCAGTGGGGGACTGGTGCATGGTCCCGAACACTCTCCTGCGTCATACTGCACCGGCGCAGAGGCTGGCCGAAAGGACGAAAGGCGCAGCGATATCCGAATTGCGCATTCAGGATCTCGGGGATTTCCCTAGCGCAAAGGTGCCAACGCTAGCTTGCATCTCAGGGCCCGGCAGGCTCTTTATCCAGTGCTTTCCGTATGGCAGGCAAATGACGCACAATGACGCTGTTTCTGCTACGGAGTGTCCGAGATGCCAACACCTCACCCGGAAGACTCTACCGGTCAAGTGGGTCGCCTCGTTTCGGCTCGGAATGACCGTAGCTCCGTGACGATCCGTGATCTCGATGAGGCCATTGATTTGGTGGGACGGGTCTATTGTCCTCACAGGATCGAACCAAGTGCGCCAGATCGGAGGGTCAATACTGTATTTCGTGTCGCGGGGGCGACGGAACAAGCAGTCGTGCACCTGCGTTATTCGGCGCCGGTAGTCGTCAATGCCGGGCGTTTTCCGAATCTACTGCTTTTGATGTCTGCATCGTCCGGCGCGGCTCGCGCCGAGCAAAACGGCAATAGCATCTCTTGGCGTGCAGGCCAGACTGTTCCACTGTCGCCTGGGCGGGAGACCATCTTCCGTTTCGATCACGCGTTCGCCCAAAATTCGCTGCGCGTCAACGTTGAACAGCTCGAACGCACGTGTGCGTCATTGCTCGGGTACCCGCTTGAAAAGCCCATCGCATTCGAACTTTGTCCGCTGCCGAACGCATTCGAAGCAGTCTGGCAAGATGCGTTGAGAGTGCTATGCACGATCACATCGTCAGGCATAGCCTTGACGCCGACTGCCGCCGAATCGCTAGACAATTTCTTGTTGTCGACGATTCTGCACGGCCATCGACACAATTTTTCGGAGCAACTCGAGCGCCCAGTTCCCGCCGCGACGCCGAGAGTCGTCGCTTCGGCCAAGCAACTGTTCAGCGAACGAGCGGAATCTGGGACCACGGTTGCGGCTGTGGCTCGCGAGCTCGGGGTCAGCATTCGAACGCTGCAGAATGGGTTTCAGAAGGTCGATCAGACAACACCTTCTGCTTTTCTGCGAAGGGCGCGTCTAGATGCCGCACATCGGATTCTCACGTCCGCAACCGAGGATACGTCGGTCACTGACGTGGCCTTGCGGCTGGGGTTCGCGCACGTCGGCCGGTTCAGTGCGGACTATCGGCTGGCTTTTGGGGAACCGCCAGCAGCGACGTTGCGTCGCTATCGCCCGCGGTGAGATGATGCCCCCGTTGGCGTTCGACAACGGGGGCAGTGCGGAGAGGCGCTACTGATTCAAGCAAATTTCGTACAGCGGCGGGTGCCGCTCGCTGAACTTCCGCCGCCGAACGTTCTCGTCGGCGGCATCGGAGCCCGCCAAAAACGGGGCAGTACCATGCAGCTGGATATTAGTTCCGGCCAGCCATCACACCACCGTCGACATCCCACATCGCACCGGTAACCCAGCTCGCCTTGTCCGAGAGGAGGAACGTGACGACTTCAGCGACATCCCGCGGCGTGCCTACGCGGCCGATCGGGTGGAAGCTATTGAAGCCCTGCAGTGTGTTGTGCACTTCCGCCTTCGGGATGAACCCTTCGTAGATCGGGGTTTGGACTACTGCTGGGGATACCCCGTTGACACGGATGTGCTTCGGAGCCAATTCCATCGCGAGGTGCTGAGTCAGCGAATGCAGACCCGCCTTCGCCATGGAGTATGCCGACGACGGCGTTGCCGCGATGGCTTGCTTCGCCCACATCGAGCCGATATTGACGATCGCGCCGGGGCGGCCCTTGGCGACTAGATTAGCGGCGACTTTCTGTGTGATAAAGAAAAACGCTTTGTTCAGCTTCATGTACTGATCGTAGTCCGCATCCTGGTGCTCGAGGAAGGCCTTGGGAAAGAAGATGCCTGCAGCATTGACGAGCAGGTCGATGTCGGCATGCTGCTCGTCGATCGTCTTGAGCAGCGCAGCCAGGCCGTCGTTGCTGGATAAGTCCGCCGTCAACGCTGTTACTGCGCCGAGCGCGGCGAGCTCCTTACGTGCCTCTTCGGCTTTATCTGCACGGTGCCCGACGATGACCACGCTACCGCCCTCGGCGAGCACCATACGGGCCGTCTCGAGGCCCATTCCACTCGTGCCCCCGACGACAAGCAGCTTTTTACCCTTGAATTGATCGCTCATTTAAAATCCCTCCGCCCGCCGCTCGGCAGGCATTTGTTTCCGTTGAATGAACAGGGTCCAGCTCACAGATGCAAGAAGGCGGAGGACAACTGCGTCGATATCGCAGCTCGACGCCACATGAGGACGATCGCAACCGATTTTCTTGCTGTGGCAGGGACACCATCGAAGCCAGTAACGACTAAAAGGAAAACTACATCCTGGGCACACCAATGGCCGCCCGAGGAGCAAGTCTTACTATCTTCGGCCCAGGGGCAATTCTTCGCCAATTTGCTTTTATGGGCAAATGAGATAAAGTGTTTCGAGTTGACAGAAAAACTTTCTGTGGGGGGAGAACAAGGAACCCTCGCTGATCCCGTTGACTTCGAGATCGGCACCGGAACCGGCGGCGTAAGGCAGGTGTTGGGTAGTGCCTTTACGCACGTCGTGCCTCAATATGTGACAGCGCCGGCATCGGCCCTATGCCAAAACGTCGAGAGATTCCGTTTGTGACATTGTCCCCTGGCCGCGTAGCCCTGAACTACTGACGAAGTTTATCTTTGCATGAAAGGTCCTGTACATCTTAATGCGCTTCGTGCGTTTGAAGCGAGCGCGCGCCACCAAAGTTTCTCGTCTGCGGCAGCGGAGCTGAATGTGACGCCTGCCGCAGTGGGCCAACTGGTTCGCTCGCTAGAGGAGTGGCTCGGCACTCCGTTGTTTCATCGAGGAACGAGTGGGCGTTCCCGCCTCATTCCAACCGACTCGGCCGAGCGCGCGCTGCCAGATCTGCGTGCGGGGTTCGACCGGATTGCTCTCGGATTGAGTCGCCTACGGGAGGGCTCTAGAAGCGGCGTTCTTACGGTCGCGGTTAGCCCAGCGTTCGCAGCAAAGTGGCTGCTGCCGAGGATCGAGCGGTTTCAGGAGATGTGGCCCGAGACCGATGTACGGTTGGATACCAATCTGAAGCTCGTCGACTTCACCGCTCAAGGCGTCGATATCGGTGTGCGGTACGGTCGGGGGTCATGGCCTGGCCTCGTGGCAGAAAAGTTGATGGACGAAGAAATCTCAGCAGTTTGCTCGCCCACATGGCTTGCCAAGAACGGAAAGCTCAGAACCCCCAACGATTTGTCCGGTAAAGCCCTGATACACGATTTGTCCGTCGACGCACACTTGGGTTTTGCATCATGGGACGATTGGCTCCAGCGGGCTGGGGCAGAGAATGTCGATGCCAGGCGCGGCATGCGGATCAACAATTCAGCTGCTGTGTTACAAGCTGCAGTGGACGGCCACGGCGTAGCGCTGGCGCGCAGCGTCATGGCCCGCGATGATCTGGCTGCCGGCCGGCTCGTCCAATTGTTTCCCAAAGTGAAATGGACATCTGAGCTGGCTTACTACATCGTTTACCGCGGAGAATGCGCGTCGCTGCCGAAGCTTGTTGCATTTCGCGAATGGTTGATCCAGGAGGCGGAAGCGGCTCATTGACCCGTTACCGCCTTTCTCGCAAACCGGATCAATTCGCGATGCCACGCCGGCTTGCGGTTGCCGATACGATCAAAGCGAGGACCGCCAAGGCAAGGGGAATGAAGGACAACGACAGCACCGTATTCCAGCCATACGAGGTTAGAAGTCCACCGGACAGCAGCGAGCCAAAGGTCATCGTACCGAAGACGATGAAGTCGTTAAGTGACTGCACCCGGGCCTTTTCCTCTGGTTTGTGGCATTCGAGTACGAGGGCCGACGCGCCCACGAAGCCGAAGTTCCAACCCACTCCGAGCAGAATCAGCGTCAGCCAGAAATGCGCTACGTCCACACCGGTCAATCCGACGGCGGCTGAAAGTGCGATGAGCGTGAGACCCGTCATAACGACTCTTTGCGCTCCGAAACGCGTGATCAAACGTCCGGTAAAGAAGCTGGGACCATACATTGCAATGATGTGCCATTGAATCCCAAGGTTGGACGACGTTTGCGGTAAGCCGCACATCTGCATCGCCAGCGGCGCTGCCGTCATCAGGAAGTTCATCAGCAGGTATGAGACAGTTGCGCAGACAACTGCGGTTATGAATTTGGGCTGGCGGGCGATGATGCCGATCGGGCGACCTCCCGCCGCCGCGGCCGCTGAGGGCTTGGGGAGACGTACACCGACCAGGATGAGTGCTGATATGGCGGCCACTGCGGCCTGCGCCAAGAAAGTCACCGCAAACATATGGAACGCCCATATGTTCATTGTGTAGGTGACGAGTTGCGGCCCTATTACTCCGGCAAAGATGCCACCCGCCATGACAAAGGATAGCGCACGCGGACGTCGCTCCGCCTCGACGCAATCCGCGGCTGCGAAGCGGAAGGACAGCACTACCGCGGCATAGGCGCCAGCGAGAAACGTTGCTGCGTTAAACAGCCAGAAGGAAG
Organism: Paraburkholderia phymatum; assembly: GCF_038900715.1. Taxonomy (GTDB): domain Bacteria; phylum Pseudomonadota; class Gammaproteobacteria; order Burkholderiales; family Burkholderiaceae; genus Paraburkholderia; species Paraburkholderia phymatum_A. The sequence continues at coordinate 52,307 of NZ_JAYMRZ010000038.1, forward strand.
TCAGGACAACGGCTAGGGCAGCAAGCAGTCCAGCAAGGACACCGCATCCCGTGCCGACAAGAAAGGCTGTTCGGCGGCCGTAGCGTTGCGCGATGGCACCGCAGGGTAGTGAGCAAGCCGCCATCCCCACCACGAAGATAGAGATAGGCAGCGTCGCTAGCGCGTGGCTTGGGGCAAGCTCGTTCCCGACGATCGCTCCAGTCGAATAGATGATCGCCGAGTTCGCACCGGCGAACGCCTGGGCGACGGTGAGCCTTGCGATATTGCTTTTCGCGTGAATGTAAGGAGACGACGATGCCATGGCGGTCGGGGCAGGGGAATGGAGGTGTGACATGGATTTGTTTAATTTGCCCGGGCTGATGCGCGTTGCGAAGCCAAGTCGCATCGGCGTCCTTCGGCGACCACAGGGCTATACGTTGGCCCAGCGGCCGATACCGTGAATCGTGGGCGATGCCGCTAACATGCGTTAGTTCTTTCGCATGACTAAGACCATCCGGAACTTGACATCACCGCTCTTTACTTGCTCATAGGCGGCGAGCGCGTTTTCCAGGGGCATTGTTTCGATCATCGGCCGGATGTCGGTCAGCGCGCTGAAATTCATAGCCTTTTCGTTCTCGTAAGGCGTACCGGTCATCGATCCGACGACGCTCTTTTCTCCGGAGACGATCTGTCCGCTTGGGATAGGCAATGGATCTTTGCCCACACCCAGCACGATCAATCGGCCCTGAGGTGCGAGGCCCCCAATGCAAGCGGAAACGGTGGCCGCGTGACTGATCGTGGTTACGATGGCTTGCGCGCCGCCCATCTCCTTCAGTTTGGCCACGATGTCTTCCTCATGCGTGTCGATGTAGAGGTGAGCCCCCAGTGCCAAGGCATCGTCGACAATGTCGCGGCCGCGGCCGATGGCCACCACCTTGAAGCCCATTTTCCGCGCATATTGCAACGCCATGTGTCCAAGCCCACCGATACCAAGTATGGCCACTAGATCGCCAGGCTCAGCCCCTGATTTTTTGAGTGCATTGAAGGTTGCGAGGCCGGCGCACAGGATGGGTGCCGCTTCCTCTGAGTCGAGTTCGTCGGGAATCGAAACCAACGCGGTGCTGCGAGCGGTCATCGCCTCGGCGTAGCCGCCGTCACACGTGACGCCTACAACCGGCTGATTGCGGCATAGCTGAAATTCTCCGCGGCGACACTGATCGCATTCGTTGCAGTGGCCGCCGAGGCGGCCAACGCCGACGCGCTGTCCCACCTTCCAAATCGCGGGCACTGCGGTCCCGATCGCCGCAATGCGCCCGATTACTTCGTGTCCGGGCACGCGTGGCTGCGATGTGGGGTCAGCTCTATCGATTTGCCCAATGTCGGCGCCGCAAATGCCGCATGCCTCCACTTCGATTAACACTTCATCTACTCCCGGTGTGGGTGTCGGCCGCTCGACCAGCTCAAGGAATCCGGGCCGGCTCAACTGCATTGCTCGATATGTGCTTTTCATGTCTGTATCGCAAAGAGTAGGGGTTAGACAATTCTTGGTTGCGGCGCCGCGCGGATTGCCTCGCGTACACCGGTGGTTGCTGCATCGATGGCGCCTGCAACATAGCCCGGAAAACGCGCAGACCACTCGCTGGCGATCCCGGCCAGTCGCCCATGCCATGGACCTGAGGCCACCGTCGCCATCGGTGCTGCGCCGTGTCCGCCCGCAGCGTCGAAATCGGCTGCTGTCGCGGTTAATGGATCGGTGGCCCAGTCTTTGAGTAACTCTGCTTTGGGCTGCCCAGCTTCCACGCCGAACATTCGCTTGAGCTGTGCTCGGCAGTGCAGCAGTAATTTTTGTTCCGGCACAAGCTTGCGTGTGCGGGCGGGAATGCCAAAAAATCCGAATAGGGCGGCACTGCCGCCTGGCATTGAGGCGTCGTGGATTTCGGCGAGCGGCCCCACGGCACTCCGGGCTTCGCCGGAAAGTCCCCGATCCCGCCAAAATGCCTTTTCATAGACAGCGACGTATTTGGCGTGCGAGGCCATCCAAGTGCCTGTATCACGCCAAGCGCGCGAAATTGAGTCCGGCAATGCAGGCGTAAAGTCGATCGTCGCAGTCGCTAACCGTGGCGGGACCGCGAGCAACGCGAATTGCACGCGGTAAGGGATAAGCCGTTTGTCTGGATCTTCGACGTCGAGTTCGATGTGCTCACCGGCATGACGTACGCACTTGACTCTGTGTCCTACGGCGAGGCGGTCCTGTGACAGCTTTTCTCGTAGCGTCGCGACCAGCGAGTTCATGCCACCCACGAGTCGCATCGATGGCGGCGATGCAGCGTAGCTCGAATCGATGCGCAACGGCGCCTCGTGCGGCGATCGCTCGATTATCATGCCGCCGGCGTCATGCTGCTCGAACCGCTCGAGAGCTAGACCGTCGACGAGACGATCGAGCTGAGGCTGCATCTCCGGCCAGAACCACGTTGGCCCCAGGTCAAACCGATCGAACGCATCGGATGTATCTCGGGCTGTTTGATCCATTCCAACGGGGAACACGGAAAGGATGCGTCCGCCAAACGTGGGGCGGGCTTCGAACAATACGTAGTCGCGGATGCCTTGTTGTTCGAGAAGCAGGGCGGCGTACAGTCCGCTTAGGCCCCCACCGATGATGGCAATACGCGCGGTTTTCATGCCGATGTCTCCGCTTGCGGATCGAGCAAGTGACCCGTCTTTAGGTAGCAGGTCGCACCCCGTGGGCCGGCAACGATCTTGAGGGATTCACCCTGAGGTAGACGAATCCAACTGCCCCGCTCGCAGGACCGCCGCTCCTCGATCACAACATTGCCGGCGAGTACCAGCAATTCAGCGCCGCCTATGCGGCCTTCGAGCAAGGCTTCGCCTGGCGAGATACGTTGTAGGCAAACTCGTTCGGTGTCGGACAAGAATAGTGGGCAGACTTCGCGGTGACCTTGACGCCGCCAAACCGCGGGATCGCGGGTATCGATGCGCACACGTTGGCTGTCGGTGGGGTGCATTTGCCGAAGCTTGACGAAAATGATCGCACCTTCGGCGCTGGACGGCTGGTGGGCGGACCCCGGCGGGTTGCGTATATACCAGCCGGCCTGATAATGATCATCGCTCTCTGAGAACGTGCCCGACAGTACGAAGATTTCCTCCCCTCGAGGGTGGGCGTGGTCAGGAAAGTGCGAGCCGGCGGCATACCGAACAATGCTGGTGGCACGGGCCTGCTCGTCGCCAACTCGATCAAGCATCACGCGTTCAACGCCGTTCTGCGGGGAGGTAACCCAGTCGTACCGGTCTGGTGTAACGACGACTGGGCGCGAAAAATCTGCATTTACGAGCATGGATGTCTAATCGCACACCGATAGTAAGCGGCCGGCTTGACCGCCATCGGCAGCCGACCGCGTCCAACGGTGATTTAGGTATTCGAATTGGGCAGTTGCGCGTGCGCCTCGAGTACTCGCGCCGTATAGACGAGAGCGGGCCCGGCATTCATCGCGATGGCCACGCTCAGTGCCTCTGCGATTTCCTCGCGCGTCGCGCCCTGTTCGACTGCCTTCTTCGTATGCACCGAGATGCAGCCGTCGCAGCGCGTGGTGACGGCCACGGCCAGCGAGATCAGTTCGTGAATCTTGGGGCCCAGCGTGCCGTTCTTTGCGGGCGAACTTTCGATCATATGCAGGCCCTTCATCACTTCCGGGCTGAGTTCGGCGTAGTCACCGACGCGTGCCAGTAAAGAGGCACGGTATTCGTTCCAGTCATGCATCATGTTGATATCCTCTCAAAAAATGTTGAATGGCGAGGCGCCGGCGTGGCACCTAGCCATGTGAGATCAGGCCACTCGGTAGATGCGCACGTCCGGTGCCGCGTCCAGCAGGGGCTTAAGTCCGCCGACGACGTCCGCAGTGAACAACTCGCTTTGCAGGTAGGCATTCGCGTTCGCTTCGCTATCAAAACCGTGCAGCACCTGCACATCCTCATCGCGAACCAGTAGCTCCTTCGACTTTGCACCGGCGATGGTATTGAGGAACGGCGCCTTGTATTTCTCGTACACCCCCGCGGCGGCAGCTCGGTTGGCGCTAGCGATCTTGAGAGTAATCTGCAGATAGACCATTTCGTTGCTCCTGTCTTGGTTACGCAATGTGTGACCTGGGTGTTCCGCCATCGCAGTGCGATGAATCGGTCACTCGATACCGGCAGCGTCGGTGCACGGAAAAAACGTCCCGATACGAGGCCGGCTGTCGGTCTCGTCCGTGCCGCTGCATTGCGGCGGAATGTGAATTCTTCGCCGATTTACGCGCCCCGGCAAACGAGATTTAGTATGGCGGATGAAAAGAAAAACTCTGCGGGGAGGCTTCACATTTCTTCGGGTGTCGGAATGAGCTGCCGCCACTTGAAGTTTTTCTTGTCGTGATCGATAGAAAATGTGCCGTGTGCCGCGCTGGAGCCGCGACTACAATCGAACGCACGCTTGCTAGTGTCCCGTTCCGTTGTTAACTGACCTATGTTCACGTAGGATGCTGATATCAACGGAACGGGAGATATCAGCATGGTGATGGGGCGACCGAAGGCGGAACTCGTGCTGACCGAAGATGAACAA
>NZ_JAYMRZ010000039.1:0-49865 GCF_038900715.1 Paraburkholderia phymatum
GCAGCTGTTTCGCTTCCTGGAAGCCGCCGAGTCCGATGCCCATGGTGCCCGCCTCGGGCGTGACGATGACCACGGGGCTGTGCGCCCAGTAGGCGGCGGCAATCGCGGTGACGGCGTTGCTGATGCCCGGGCCGTTCTGCCCGATGACCACGCCATGGCGGCCCGAGACGCGCGCATAGCCGTCGGCCATGTGACCGGCGCCCTGTTCGTGGACGACGGGGATCAGGCGGATGCCCGCGGGCGCGAAGATGTCCATCGCGTCCATGAAGGCGGAGCCCATGATGCCGAACATCTCGGTGACGCCGTTGGCGGCCAGGGTTTCGACAAAGGCTTCGGACGGGGTCATGGCCTGCGGACCGCTGGCCGTCTGGGTTGGGGTCTTTTCGCTCATCAACTGTCTCCGGTTATCGTTTGACGGAATGCCGTATCTCGAATGCTATTCGGTGCCCCATACGGGTCAAGGGATTCCGCCGTCGTTGCATGAATTTGAAATGAAATGGAACGTTTTGTTTCAAAATGACCGGCCCGAGCAAGCGCCGATGCACTCGGGTCAGGCGGGCTGCTGAAAAAGCCGGTGCCGTACGTCAAAGGAGAAGACGGGCGCGGCACGGTATATCGACACGTTAGGGTTTGCCCGTCGAAGGCGGTAGCACCAGTGCGAAGCTTTCGCCTGGGCCAGCGCGCGGATCGAGAGAGCGTCGCAAAACCGTATGCGATCCCTTCGCCGTTGATCGGCAGATCAAGAAGAACAATTGATCGAACTGGCCGTAGACGAAGGAATATGCGTAGTTCTGCAAATTGGCCGGACGTTTGTGAGACTGGTTATCGGCCAGTCAATCAACACCCGGTATTCAATACCAGCCGCCCGAGTCGCTCAGGTAAATTCAGACTGACTGTTGGCGATGAGACAGTCCGAACAGCGGCTTCGGGAACAAGCTCAACACGAGCGCGGGCGTCGTGCCCTTGCTGCGGGCAGTTCTGCAGTCGAAATAATCGGAAGAAACCAAGCCAGGTTTCCCGCGACACCGCGAAAGACAAAGAACGATGCTCATCGGGCGCTGGACCCATCGGATCTTCTCGCCTGGTACTACCCCCCGCTTTATTGATTGAGAATGCTTGACTTAACGAGCGAGATCGCAAGTGCGAATGCGAGAAGCTGAAATCTGTCCGGGTAGCCGCTGACTATACTTGAGACGGAACCAAAACAGGACGCGGAACTTCAAGTTGCCGACCGGCAGTTCAACGTCGCAATCGTACGCCGCGCGTGCGAATTGGGTGACAAAGGGCGTTCCTTGGCGTGCTCATTGTTTTTCAACTTGAGGAGACGGCGGTGAGAGCCTTACCCAGACTAGCAAGGACGATGAAGCATCCCGCCGACTCGACAATCGAGCCGGTGATCAAGATCCGCCGCGCCCGCGGGAAATGGAATTCGTACTGGTTGACGACTGCTGTACTCGTGGTATCCGTCATGCTTTGGCAGGCGGTATCGATGGCGGGAATCTTCCCTGCGTTCGCGCTGCCGTCGCCGGTGGCGGTGTGGCAGGCCTTCGTCGAAATTGTCCACAATGGATATGGCGGGCAGACGCTGGTCAGCGACGTTCTGATTAGTTGCTTTCGCATCGTCATCGGCTTCGTTGGCGCGATTGCGATCGGCGTTCCAATCGGACTCCTGATGTCGCGGAACAAGATCGTTTTCGACATCATCGATCCCTTGCTGCAGTTCGTCCGGCCAGTTCCGCCGCTCGCCTATATCCCGTTGCTCGTGGTGTGGTTCGGCATCGGCGAATTGCCTAAAGCCATCCTGATTCTCGTTGGCACGATCCCCGTCATCATCATCGGCACCATGTCGGGCGTGAAAAGCACGCCGCCTTTGCGCATCTCGGTCGCTCGCACGCTCGGTGCGAGCAACGCGCAAATCTTCCGCAAGGTCGTGCTGCCTTCGGCGATGCCGGAGATCTTCACCGCGATGCGCGTGGGGATCGGCGTGGCCTGGACGTGTCTTGTTGCAGCGGAACTGATCGCGGCGAGCAGCGGGCTGGGCTGGCTTGTGCAGTTCGCCGGACAGGCGCTGCAGGTCGGCATCGTGATCGTTGGCATCGTGATCATCGGGTTGATCGGGTATGCGATGGAGCTGGTGATTCGCAAGATCGAGAATTTGGTCGTTCCCTGGCGCGGACATAACTGATCGGGTTATCGGAGGAGACGAAAAATGAAAAAGATGCAATGGGTCTTTGGTGTCACCGCGGCTATGCTTGCCGGCAGTTGTCTTGTTCCGGGCGCGGCTTACTCGCAGAACAAGCCCGAGGTCATCATCGGCTACGAGGATAACGGCGCCGATCCGTACATGGTGTCAATGGCCGAGCATATGTTCGAACACCAGATGAACGCTAACGTGCAGTACAAGCTCTTTAGTTCGGGCCCTGCGGCGATGAGCGCGTTGGCGTCGAACAGTCTCACGTTCATGTGCGGCCTCGGTGTTCCACCGCTCGTCACCGCGATCGCGCAGGGCTTGCCGATGACGATCGTATACAACCAGGAGCGCTACACAGAAGCGGCCGGCATCGTGGTCAAGCCCGACAGCGGCATACATGACGTCGCTTCATTGCAAGGCAAGAAGATCGCGATCGTGGCCGGCTCGCAGGCCTCCTTCGAACTGGCGACTTTCCTCGCGGCTGCGCATGTGCCGTATTCGTCGGTCACGCAGATCAACATGGCGCCGCCGCAGATGCGTACGTCCTGGGTGACGGGCGCGATCGATGCGGCAATCGTCTGGGACCCGGTATTCAGCGCGCTGCGCGCGGCCGGCGGCAAGGCAATCAAGACCGATGGCGATCTGCCGCGAGAAGCCTCGAGCTACAACGTCTGTATTGCCAACTCGGAGTGGGCGAAGGCGCATCCGGATCTGGTCCGCGGTTTCGTCGCGGCTCTCGACCAGGGCTATCAGGTGACGATGAAGAACCGGGACCAGGCGCTCGCTGAAATGGCGCGCGCGACGGGCGTGACTGTGCCTGTTGCGAAGAGTGAGCTTGCCGGTTACGAACTGTTCTCCGGCGCCGACCAGACCACGCCGAAAGTAATGGGCCTCGACGCAGGCGTGAAAACCTCCGCAACTTATCTGACGCTGGTGAATACAGCCAAGGTGCTCAACATGATAGGCCGCATTCCGTCAGTGCCGGCGAACTTCGACTCGAATGTCGCGCCACAGTACTCCAAATCTTTCGCACATTGATCCATTGACTGTCTGACCATCAAGCAGGAGACGAACTTGAACATCGTCATCGATTCACTGTACAAGACATTCGGTGCGACATCGGCACTGGAAAACATCAATCTGCAGTTTCGGGGCGGCGAATTCGTCACCGTGCTCGGCGCCTCCGGCTGCGGAAAGACCACCTTGCTGCACCTGCTCGCCGGTCTGACGTCACCCTCGCGGGGCAACATCTATATCGATGGCGAGATCAAGGACCAGCCTGGTGCCGACCGTGTCGTCGTGTTTCAGCAGGCCGGTTTGTTTCCGTGGCTCAGCGTGGAAGAAAACATCGAGTTCGGACCGTCACTGCATTCGGTGCCCAAGGCGCAACGCCGAAAGGACTCGGCCGACATCCTGCGGATCATCGGCCTCGAGTCTTTCGCCCGGCACAAAACCTATGAACTGTCGGGCGGAATGCAGCAGCGCGTGGCGATCGCGCGGGCACTCGTCATGAAGCCGAAGGTCCTGCTGATGGACGAGCCTTTCGGAGCATTGGATGCGCAGACCAGAAGTTCTATGCAAACCTTTTTGACGGAGCTGTGGGAGCAGCTCCACTGCACGGTCGTGTTCATCACCCATGACATCGACGAAGCGATCTTTCTCGGTACGCGCCTTGTCGTGCTTTCGGCGCGACCGGGGCGAGTCGCGCTCGACGTGCCCATCGAACTCGAACGGCCGCGCACGCCGAAGGTCGCATTCGAACCGCACTTTCTGGAGCTGAAGAAGCGCGCGATGGGAATTCTCGCGCATTGATGTTAGGCGGGAAGGGCGTTGTCATTGATGGCCGTAGGTTAACTGTGGCGCAAGAATGATTACTCGTATCAGACAACTGCATCGACCGCGGACGAGACAGTTCAACCATGCCATGCGCCGCGACTACGGGTCAGTTGGTGGCTGTTCTCGGCGCGGTTGTTCACGCGTGCAGCCGCTTTGACGAGAATGTGGGTGCCCTGAGCGCGCTCAGGTGTATCGGCCTTTGCAGCCGGATAACTGCGCAGTTGGTCGGTAACGTGCGCGTGCAATCGAAACCTTGAACACGGAGACTCCGTCACGCAGACCGCGTGGTGCAAAAGTGAAGTGTCGCGAGAACGCAGCCGCAAAGTGCTTCTTTCGGCGGGTGCTGCGTTCGAACCCGATGCCGCGTAGATTGCACGCGAAAAATATTTCAGACCCGAGAGCGATACCTCAAGGCCAACGGGGCGTGCTTGCTGTCTGGATGATCATCCAGACAGCAATGGCGTGTCAGCCTTGAGGACTAAAATTCTCGCTATGCAATCGATGCGCGGGAGGGCGATCATGGTCAGGCTTTTCGGCATACTGGCTTTAGCGGCCGGCGTTGGTGGATGCGTTGCCGCCCAGCCGTACAGCAGCTACCCGGCTGACGGATACGGCCCGGGCTATTACGCGCCAGGTCCCAGCATTGGCGTCGGCGTTGGAGGTGGCAGCTATGGTGGTGGCGTGGGTGTGGGTGTCGGCGTCGGTTTCTAGCCGATGAACGCAAAGGCAAGCGGGCACGTACAAACTGGGAAAATTTCACGCGGGAAGACCGAATTAGCCACGTTTATTAGGATATCGAACCAGATTGGAGGCTACTGTGTAATAGTCTTTCGACTAACCGATGAAATGAACACCGCCGCCACGTTCCTCAAGACGGTGCACCGTGCAGGTGTGATCGCATACCGCAGCATGGTCGCGCAGGTCGAGGACAGTACGCAGTATTTGTCGACGACGATCTGAACGCGATAGCACGCTACCTGAAGTCGTTGCCCGCGCAGCGCGCGTCCGGCACGTATTGACCGAAAGCCGATCCCGCGCGCTCGCCGGCCAATGGCAGCCGCGTGCCGGATGCGTTGTCGACGGGATTCAATGTCTGCTCACGCTGCCACCAGGACGATGGCGCGGGCATTCCCAGCGTGTTTCCGGCACTCGCGGGAAACCCGTCGGTGCTCGCGGAAGATACGACATCGCTGATCCGGCTGCTGGTCGAAGGCGGCAGCAGTCCCGCCACGCGCGCCGGGCCGCCGCGTCAGCAGATGCCTGTGTCTATGAAACAGTATTGGACGGGACCGCTCGCGACGCCTTCGACGGGCGTGGTCGGATCGAGGCCTTGTGATACTGCGCGCACGACGATGTCGCGGTCCGTCACGATGCCGATCATCGTCACTCCGTCGCAGACAGGAAGCGCACCGACATTCAGCCGCTCCATCATGGACGCCGCATGGCGGATGGTATCGCTGGGCGCGAGCGTCGCGGCATCGCGCGTCATCACTTCGCTTACGGTGGTCATGAGAGGCTCCTTCAATGTCACCGAGACAGGTATCCAGCGAGCACCCGCCGTTCCATCAGCCGATGAGGCTCGGCAAGCGCATTCAACCTGCACATGCGCGCCCGTGATCGATTCCTGTCGCCCGCCAATGCGGATCCGGCATAACGGATACTCATTATCCGGGTGCGAAAGGATTGCGGCGTCAGGCTGGCGCCGTTGCCCGCATGCGAGACGAGGTTGGGGATGGAGCTGGGCTGAAGGCTTGCACGAAAGGAGGCGGATATGAAAACACTCCTGGGTTGCGTGGCTGCCGCGGCGGCTGGCGCGGTGGCGATGTTCCATTTCGACAGGCAGTCGGGGAGACGGCGGCGGGCGATGCTGCACGACAAGGTGACCGCTTCCGGAAGAAAGCTCGGAAAGCGAGCCCGCGCGCAGGCGAGACGCATTGCAGGGCGCGTATACGGAACCATGCATGAAGCCGTATCCAGTGCGCCGACGAGCGACGTGCAGTTGGTCGAACGGGTGCGTTCGCGGTTGGGCAGAGTGGTCAGCAATCCGAAGGCGGTCGACATCAGCGCGGAGCACAGCCATGTTTGCGTCAGCGGAAATGTGCTGGCTGCGGAGCGTGCCCGGATGATCAGGGCAATCAACGCCGTGTCCGGCGTCGAGCATGTGGACGACCATCTTTCCGTGTACGACGGACCGGGTAAGGTTCCAGAACTGCAGGGCATTGCAGGGCTCAGGCATTGAGCGACCCGTTGTCAAGGCCTTGCAGATGGATGGCACAGCAGAAGCGGCATGTTCGTTCCGTGCTGCCAGGCAGACTGGCTACTGCGACACGCCCTTTTTTGCCGCAAGGTCTTGAGCCATCTGGTAGTGCTTCTGGATAGTCGGCAATGCGTTCTTTGCCGCTTTTTTCAGGCTGCCGTCCTGGCCGTCCGAGATTTCCTTTTCAAATGCGGCTACGGCTTCCTTGTGACCCACGAGGCCTATCCTGGAGATATAGGCATCGTCGAATGCCTTACCCTTGAGACCTTTCAACGAATCGATCATCGCCGTGTCCGGGTTGTCCTTTGGCACTGTCACATCATGCGGTACGGCGAGCTTCAGTTGCATCGCCAGTTTCGTGTGATCGACCATCATGCGATGCGCGAAGGACTTCACGTCCTTGTCGTTCGTATTGTGCAAAGCGAGCTTTGACGCATCGACTTCCGTCGATGACGCCATCGACGCCGCTTCTACGAACTCCTTGTCGACCTGACCGACGGAGCTTGCGGCCGTCGCCGAAGGCGCGGGCGTTTGCGCTGACGCGAGCGAAGGTATCGCGAGTGCACTCGTGCACACGGTTGTGCAAATGACGATATGGCTGAATTTCATCGCTGCTCTCCCGATCATGCATCGACTTGCCGATCGATGGTTTGTGGACCTTTTATACCGGGAGCAAGTGGCGAGCCGCTCGCTCTTTCTTGCAAGAGGTTGCGTCGAACGGACATGGGCGCGGGCATGGCGAATGCTCAGCGCAACGCGCGCGTCATGGTGGCCGGCGCCACTCGTGTACGTCAAAGGCAGGGTCAGCGTAGGGCATAGCATCTGCTCCGAACCATGTGGAGCCAGTCGGTTGACGCGCTGGTTGTCCCGGAGGGGTCCAGGTTCGGTCGAAGAAGGGAGAAAATCACGTACGAAATACCGCACTCATATAGCTCTGTGACTCGAAAGGCACCCGCACGCGGACCCGCAGCGGAGGCCCTATTTGGCGCTAGCCAAGGCACGTAAATGAGAAAACCCATCCGGTGTTGGTCTCCGATCGACGTTTTTCAGTGAGGTCGCCGTTGGCGCTGCACATCGGTAGCACCCATCTAAGTTTCATCCGACCAGATGCGGCAGCGCCGGCTCATACGTCAAGGCCGGGGTGAGCATCGTCGTGCAACAGGACATCCTATGCTGCAGCCATTCGCGTCATCAGATCCGTTCACGATTGGAGTCGAACTTGAAGTTCAGGTCGTCAATACCCACGATTACAATCTGACGAAGGCGGCGACGGAGTTGCTGAATCTGGTGAGAGAGCAGCATTTTGCAGGGGCGATGAAGCCGGAGACGACGGAAGGGATGATCGAGCTGTCGACAGGCGTGTGCCGGAATTTCGACCAGCTGAAGAACGAATTGCAGGCCCTTCGTGATACGTTGGTCAGGGCAGCCGACTTTCTGAATGTCGGGGTTTGCGGCGGAGGCACAAATATTTTCCAGAACTGGTACGACCAGCGTTCTGACGGGCGCGAACGCTCAGAATACCTGATGGGACAGTATGGGGCTCTCTATCAGCAATTCACGATCTTTGGCCAACACGTGCATGTAGGCTGCTCAGACGCTGATTCGGCGCTCGTTCTTCTGCATTCGCTTTCGCGTTACGTTCCACACTTCATAGCCTTGGCTGCTTCCTCGCCGTTTGTACAGGGCTGCGATACGCAGTTCCAGTGCGCCCGGCTGAATTCGGTCGCCCCATTTCCCTTGTCTGGGCAAGCGCCTTTCGTTACGAGGTGGTCCGAATTCGAGCAATATTTCGATCGCATGGCGGTCACGGGCCTCGTCAATAGTCTGAAAGACTTCTACTGGGATATACGTCCAAGCCCGGGGTATGGCACGATTGAAGTACGTGTCATGGACACACCGCTACGCGTGGAATGGGCCGCCGCAATCGCCGCTTATATTCAGGCAGTTGCGCGTTATTTGCTCGTGGAAAAGCCTGTGCGCTTCAGTGAGCGGGATTATGAGGTATACAAGACGAATCGGTTCATGGCGTGCCGCTTCGGGCTCGATGGAGTATGCGTGAACCCGCAGACCAGGCATCGCGGTCCGATTCGAGACGATATTCTTGCCACGCTGGAAGCAATCGCTGGCCACGCGCAGATTCTGGGCGCTGAGGAAGGCCTTGATACCATCAGGCGCACTGTGGCTGACGGTTTCGGCGACGCCATGTGGTTGCGCCGCATTTACGCCGCGAATGACTCGTTGCATGAAGTTGCCCGCCAGCAATGTCAGATCTGGCGTGGTGCGCAGATGGAATAGACGTTGGATTTCCGCGAGCTCTATGTTTATCCGATTTATGCACGCGATCGGGCACGCCAGGCGAAGCCGGTAGGGACAAGCCGCTTGAGCGTGTACTACGTGTGACGTGCTGCAGGCGACACCGAACCGGCGTTGATGCGTCGTATCGACGAGTACATCTGGAGCATCCGTTTGCTGGTGCCGGGGTGACCCCATGACCCCTCACGAGGTTTATCAACAGTTCACCTATGTTGCACATACGGAACCTGCCTGACCTTCACGCCGCACTGCGGCTTGAGAGAGACCGTCCTTGTGTGGTTTTGCGCCCCTCGTCTCAGCGATGAGGCGAATCAACGATGTGACGCTTGCGAAGGTTTCGTGCAACTCGGCGAGGCCGGCGTCAGCGGGACGCTTAATGCCGTGCACGCACGTGCGGAGTGCGGTGAGAGTCGCACGCTCCGTTCTTCGGGGGCCGCTTTTCCGAGAGGGAATGCGGCTACCCTCTAATCTATGAGCTCCCGCATCGTAAGCAGAAATTTGAGCGCGCGTTGAGGAGCAGTTCCGTCTCATGTCCTGAACCGTATATGCCGTTTTGCGGCTTACCAGGCGGACGCGCGAAATCGTCGTCAATCGTCAGCATCTTTATTGTCACGAGCGGAACCCGGCCTTGCTCTTTTTCATTCGAAAACACCTTCTGTGAGAAAGCATCCGCAACTCTGGCGAGCAGGCATCGATTGCAGCAGATGGGTCAAGGCATGGAGCTTGCGCTTTCGGATGGAGGTACGCGTGGTCTTTCGCAGATCGCACGGCAGCGATCCCGTCTGGTCACGAATCAGAATGTTTTCGTCCCGTTGAATGACGAAAGGAGAGACCGTGCAGCCCCATCCGGATACCAGAGATATTGTCGCAGTCGGCGCCTCCGCAGGCGGGGTACCGGCGCTGACTGCCCTGTTCAGCCGTTTGCCTGCTTCGCTGCCCGCGGCTGTGCTTGTGGTGCTTCACATTCCTTCACATTCTCCAAGCTTCCTGCATAGCATCATCTCGAGAGCCACGCGACTCCGTGTGGTCGCCGCCGAAAACGGGATGCGACTGGAGAAAGGGACTGTTTATGTCGCCATCCCTGACAGGCACCTGACGGTGGATGCGGACCGCGTCAAGCTGACACGCGGCCCGAAAGAATGCCGCGCAAGGCCATCTATCGACGCCCTGTTCAGGTCAGCGGCTGTCCACTGTGGGCCTCGCGCCATTGGCGTGCTGCTTACGGGCGCATTGGATGACGGCACGGCCGGCCTATGGGCGATCAAGGATCAGGGTGGCATGGTATTGGTGCAGGAGCCCTCCGAAGCCGAACACGCATCGATGCCAGAAAGTGCGATCGAGCACGTTGAAACAGACTTCGTTGGCAATCTCGCATCGCTGGCGCAACAGATCGCCGAACGCTCTGGGGAACCGGTTGCAACAGGCCGTCGCGGCGTTGCGCCGGAACGCATGGTCGTGGAAAACCGTATAGCCGGTGGTGCGAGCGGCATGGAGTCGGGAATCATGGAGCTTGGGAACGTATCGCGATACACATGTCCTGAATGCCACGGCGTTCTGGTCGAGATCCACGAAGGTTCAATCGTCCGGTTCCGTTGCCACACAGGTCACGCCTTTTCCATGAAGACGCTGATGGCGGAACTCAATGTCGAGATCGATCGGACCTTGTGGGATACGGTCAGATCCATTGAGGAAAAAATCATGCTTTTGAGGCAGGCGGCGGAACTGGCCCGGCATTCGGGAAACCTTGCCAATGCAGACCGATACCTACGGGTTACCGAAGCTGCCAACAAAAGCTTGAAGCCACTGCGTGAGCTCGTGGAGGACCCAGCTCTCTTCCATGACGGAGAAAGCAGTAGTTAAAGGCCGGCGATAGCGCGCACGTTCACCGACTGTCCTGCCGGGTTGTGTGCTCGTCAAGACCACGCAGTCACAAAAAACATTGATGTGGCAGCCCGGCGGCTAATCCCGACGGGTGCTGCCCTTGATGCCCGTCAAGCCGCGCCCGATCATAACGAGCCCCGACCAGACAGACCTTGATTTCAGGCTTGAACGCCAACCGGTCAGCGGGTCACGCTTGAAACGTCAAACTGGCTACCAACCGCGATTTTGCATCGGCTCCGCTTGAGATGGAGCCTCGGATTCGCTCGCTCACATCCCGAGATGATCTCACCGTCCGCCAGCGGGTCGCCGTTAACCGGTACCTGCAGGGGCTGCGGCTCATCAGTCCATCAGCTTATGTGTCACGCCTCGTGGCCCTCAAAAGGCGCTAGTACTTTTCGAGCGTGGAACTAGCATCGGTATTCAGAAGGACAGTTCGATAGCGTTGACAAAGAGCAAGCCCTTCGCACCAGTCAAACGCGACCTCAACATCCAGTACGGCTGACGGGGCGGAAGGTGAACGCCTATTGGGACGAGCCAAACCGGTCACGATCATCGGCCGTCCGTTGCGCCTCAGGGCCATACGCGACTCCGGGGCGCAACGTCTAGTGCGAGCACTTGGACTTGTGTTTTGCCAGGAAGGCTTCGATCCCATGGCTGCGCGGGGACGCTTCCTCGACGGCCGCGCCCCAACGTCTCGCCCATCGGCGGTGTAGAGATCGGCGACCGATGCGGTCCCGCTGCCCACCGGGATGTCGACGGTGGCCGCGATAGCGATGAAACACGTGAGCATCGTGCGCCCGCGGGTCACGAGCGCCGGCGGGCTGGCGATGCAGATACGGTACGGCCTCCGGCTTTTTCCCGAGCTTGCCGCTACGGACTCGATTGCACTGCTGCAGCGGTTGAAAACGCCTCCGTGAAGGATGCGCGGCGAGCTTCAGTTGGGAGCGAGTACAACTCACCAGCTCGCGATGGAAGAGCCGGAAAACAGCCCAGCAGGAGACCGAGAGGCTGAGAAAAAAGCGTAAGCATCTCGGGAAAGGGAAGCGCTAACTGTTAGACGCCTAGTCAGGAGGTTTTTCTATATCGAACGACCGTTGGACATTCAAGAACAGCCGTTGCAGGGGCGGCGACCCGGATGGCGACAACGGGTCGTTCTGGGGCATCGGGCCACGGTCTCAAGTCCGTGGCAGCGATTGTCGTTCATCAACGTTCGATCCTCTTAGCAACCGAATCGGTCAGCGCGGAACGGAAGAGGATCCGCGACCGGTTTGGCGCCGGTGATCATCTCAGCGAGCAAACGCCCGGTGACAGGGCCGAGCGTCAACCCGTGATGCGCGTGTCCAAAGGCGAACCATAGATCTTTGTGTCGGTTCGCGGGCCCGATGATCGGCATCATGTCCGGCGTGCAGGGGCGACGACCGAGCCACGGTTGTTCATCGAGCCGCTTGTCGAGCGGAAACGTTTCCCGCGCGATCGGTTCGATCGCGTCGAGTTGCAGGGGCGTAGGAGGCGCATCGCAATAAGCCAGTTCCGCGCCCGTCGTGAGACGAATGCCGCGCGCCATCGGCGTCATCATGTAGCCGATTTCGGCGTCGAGCAAGGGCTGATTCAGGCGCGCGCCTTCCTGCGCCGCGTAGTGCATGTGATAACCGCGCTTGACGGCAAGCGGCAGTCGATATCCCAGACGCGTCGTGACCACATCCGACCAAGGGCCGAGCGCGATCACGGCCGAACGCGCATCGATGCGGCCTTCCTCCGTCGCGACGCTCCATCCCGTTTCGAGCGTCGTCGCATCGCCGATGAAAAGGCGTCCGCCCAGCTTCTCAAAATAGCGTGCGTACGCGGTCACGAGCGCGTTCGGGTCCCTCACGGAATCGGCGTCGGTGTACCGCAATGCACCGATCAACGCGTGACTCAACGACGGCTCGTCGTGCCGCAAGCGCGCGGCATCGAGCGCCTGAAAGCCGACGCCGTATTCTCTTCTCCACAGTTCCGCGACGCGGACCTCGGCGTCGTGCTTGGACGCGCTTCGAAACACCTTGAGCCAACCGCCGGTGCGCAACAACGCCTGCGCACCAGATGCCTCGACCAACGCACGATGCTCGCTGACGCAGTGCTCGATCAGCGTCGCGTAAGAACGCGCGATGGCCGCATGGCGATCCGCGCGCGAGTGATGCCAGTATCGAACCAGAAACGGCATCACCGACGGCATGGCGCGCGGATGGTATCGGACATCCAGCGAACGGTTGCAAGCGTAGCGCGCGAGTGTCCCAATGTCGCGCGGGAGCGCATAGGGATAGACGCCTTCGCGCTGAATCAGCCCTGCATTGCCGAGCGACGTCTCGTTTCCCGGCGTCTTGCGATCGACGAGCGCGACGGACAGCCCACGCTTTTGCAGATGCACGGCGATGGACACGCCCACCATGCCGCCACCGAGTACGAGAGTATCGAACTTCATTGCGGTTCTCGTTATGCGAGCGCGGTGACAGCAACTTCGACATTGAGACCGGGCTTCATTAGCAATGCCTGCACGCAGGCGCGCGTCGGTGCATGGCCTGATGGAACCCATGCTTCCCAGACCGCATTGAATTCGTCGAAGTGCTTCGGATCACTGAGCCAGATATTGGCCGAGATGACGCGCGTCTTGTCGATGTTCGCCGTCGCGAGCAGCGCATCGATGCGCGTCAGCACTTCCGTCGCCTGCACGGTGACCGATGCATTCGCCGTATCGGGTACCTGTCCCGATAGATACACGATGCCATTGGCGATCACCACCTGGCTCATGCGTGTGTTGGTTTGCAGTCGTTTGATTTCGTTGGACATGAACGGCTCTTCAAAGTTAGACGGATGACATGCCAGATTCCATTGCGCTGTTCGCATCGAGGACAGGCGGCGCCGTGACGATCGACTTCAGCGCCGGGTTCGGCTGCGTAAGCTTCGACAAATCGGGGCGCGGTCTGCGCAGTGCCGGGTCGTTGTCAAACGCGCGCTCCATCGCGCGCGCAACGGACAGCGTTTTCAGGTCGCCATGGAACGGGCCGACGACCTGCAAGCCGAATGGCATGTCCGCATGATCGACGCCGCACGGCAGCGAGATCGCCGGATGCGTCGTGAGCGTCACGACATAGGTCAGCGCAAGCCACCGATAGTAGTTCTCCTGCGCGCGGCCGTTGATCTGCGCCGCATACAACTCGCGCCACGGGAACGGCGACACCGGCGTGGTCGGCGACACGACCACATCGTATTGCTCGAACGCCCACTGGAAGCGCTTGAAGATGCGCGTCTGCTCGGCTTGCGCCCAGGCGCTGTCGGCGAGCGTCATCGATGCGCCCATTTCATAGTTCGCGCGCGTATTGGGCCCGAGCGCGTCGGGATCGCGCGTATAGGCATCGCGCAATCCGGCGACGAAGCTTTCCGCGTCGTCGGGATCGCGCGTATAGGCATCGCGCAATCCGGCGACGAAGCTTTCCGCGCGGATCACATCGAACGCGCGGTGCGCATCGCCGAGATCGAAGTGGACCGGCTCGCACGTATGCACCATCTTGCCGAGCGCAGCCATGCGCGAGCGGAACACCGCGCGAATGTCGTCGTTGACGTCGCACGCGCCGAAATCCTCTGTGTAAGCGACGCGTAGCGTCGCCAGATCGAACTCGGGCAATCTCGTGAAACGGCTCGCATCGACTTCGTAGCTGAGCGGATCGCCCGAACAGAGACCCGCCGTCGCCGCGAGTTGCAGGGCGGTTTCTTCGACGTCGCGGCCCATCGGACCGACAACGGAAATCGGCGTCCATCCGAGGAGTCGGCGCGAGTTCGGCACGAGTCCCGCCGACGGCCGAAAACCCACGACGCCGCATTTCGATGCGGGAATGCGCAGGGAGCCGCCAGTATCCGATCCGGTGCAAACGGGGAGCATGTCGCAGGCGAGGGCGGCGGCCGAGCCACCCGAAGAACCGCCCGCGTTCAGTTCAGGATTGAACGGATTGCCCGTCGCGCCCCAAACGGGATTGCGCGTGTTGGCGCCGGCGCCGAGTTCCGGCACGTTCGTCTTGCCGACGAGAATCGCGCCCGCCGCGCGCAGCCGCTCGACCAGCACTACATCGCGCGAGGGCACATGAGCGCGCGACATCGGCGAGCCATATGTCGTGAGCAGGTTGGCCGTATCTTCGAGATCCTTCACGCCGAGCGGCAAGCCGTGCAACAGTCCCAGCGGCGCGCCGGCGAGCACCTTGCGTTCGGCGGCCTTCGCGGCTTCGCGCGCGGCGTCGTAGCAGGTCGCCGTAACAGCATTCACGGCAGGGTTGATGGCTTCGATCCGATCGATGCACGCATCGAGCAGTTCGACGGGCGAAATCTCTTTCGCGCCGATCATGCGCCGCAGTTGGACTGCATTGCGGCTCACGAGGTTGTTATCGGACATGGCTTTTTTGTGGATGCGAAGAACGTTCAGTTGAGGGCTTCACCTGTGCGGTCGCGCAGCCAGATGACTGGCACGAGCGAGATTGCGCAAGCCGCAGCGACGTACCACGCCGGCGCGAGCACATTGCCGGTGCGCTCCACGAGCCAGCTGGCGATGAACGGGGAGAAGCCGCCGAAGAACGAGGCGCTCACGACATAGGTCAGGGCGATGCCCGTCGCGCGCACGTGCTTGGGGAAAAGTTCGGGGATCATCACGAGCACCGGCACAATTTGTCCCGCGACGAAGACCGAAAGGAATGCGGACACGGCGCACAGCAGGGCCATCGACGGCTGCGCGGACAGCCACGCAAACGCGGGATAGATGCTCAGCAACAGGACCACGCGCGACGCCACGAGCACGCGCTTGCGGCTGTAGCGATCCGCGAGCTTTCCCGCGACGGGCGCGGCGGCGAACAGCGCAAGTGAACTGATCAAACCCGCGACGACCGATGCCGTCGATGAAAGATGCAGCGTGCGCACCGCATGGCTCGGAAGGAAGAACGCCGTGATGTACACCGAAACCGAGCCGCCGAGTTCAGCGAACGTGCCGAGGATGGTCAGCTTGAGGTGCGTAGTGAGCGCCGCCTTGAATGCGCCGCTTCGAGGCGTGCGGCCCGACGATGCGTCGCTCAGCGTTTCTTCGAGGCGTCGGCGGATCAACATGCCGACGGGGGCCGCGACGATTCCCAACACGAAAGGAACGCGCCAGCCCCACGCGAGCACGGCTTCCTTTGGTAGCAGTAGGTTGACGAGCGTCGCGACAGCCGCGCCCAACGCAACACCGAGCGCGGTGGCCGAAAAATTCCAGCTTGCGAAGAAGGCGCGTGTCGAATCGGATGCATATTCGACGAGTAGCGTCGTACCCGGGCCGAACTCGCCGCCTGCCGCGAAGCCCTGTATCAATCGCGCAGCGAGCACGATGAACGGCGCCGCCATACCCGCGACCGCATAGGTCGGCGCGCAGGCGATCAGTGCGCAGCTGAGCGCCATCAACATGATGGTCAGCACCATCGCCTTCTTGCGTCCCGCGCGATCCGCATAAGCGCCGATGATGATGCCGCCCAGCGGTCGCACGACGAAGCCCACGCCGAAGACGCCGATCGACAGCAGGAACTGGTTCACCGGCGACGCGGAAGGGAAGAACAGTTGTCCGATCTGGATCGCGAAGAAGCTGTAAATCGTGAAGTCGTAGAACTCCAGCGCCGTACCCAGCGTCGTCGCGGCGATAACCTGTGTTTTCGAGAGACCTGCCTTTTCCAGTGCAAGCGTTGACACGGCGACGGCTCCTTCGGGATAGGTCTCGATGTGAGTTATCATATACGAGAAAAAATCAGTTCTCGTATACGACAAAACCCTCATACCCGATTCGAGCGTACCGGTCATGGCCAGATCCAATGGGCGACAGGCGTCCACCTCCGTCGAAAGCTCGTCGCAGATCGATCACAAGGCGGTCGGCGCACGCCTGCGCGATGCGCGCAAGGCGCATGGACTGACGCTGATGGAGTTGTCGGCGCGCTCCGGCATCGCCCTATCGACGATCTCGAAGGCGGAGCGGGGCGACATCGCGCTGACCTATGACAAATTCGCGGCGCTTGCCCGCGCACTGGAAGTCGGCTTCGACGAGCTGTTCGGGCGCGCGCAACGAGCTGCGGGCCATATCGTGCCGACCTTTACGGCAGCGGATCAGCAAATGGTCTACGACACGCCTAACTACGAGTACCACATGCTCGCCAACGAACTGACGGGCAAGCGGATGGTGCCTATGCGCGGACATGTGCGGGCGCGCAAGCTTTCCGATTTCCCGGACTATATTCGACACAGTGGCGAAGAGTTCGTGTTCTTGCTTCAGGGTTCACTTGAACTCAGGTTTGAGACTGGGGCAGTGTTCGAACTGAAACCCGGCGACAGTCTGTACTTCGACAGTTCTGTCGGACATGTGTATCTGAGCACCGGCAAGAATCCTGCGGAAGTGTTGGTGTGCTGCGTGGACACGGACGCCTATCGGCCCGCTGATGCGATGTGATCGCGGGTTGAATCGCGCTGACGCGGGGGCGGGGCGGCGGAACTTCGCGTTCAGGCCCGATGCACCTTCATATTACGATCAGATACTTGCGGTCTCCCGCTTGTGAAGCGTACCGGATCACTCCAACAGCGGCGACGGGAGGCGAAGCAGGGCAACGGCGTCGAAGCTTGCAGGAAGTGCCGGCATACCTTGTCTTCCATACTTTTGACGAGCCAACAAAGCGACTGGATGAGTACGTCCGGCCAAGAAGCGTCGTTGGTCTGATCGGCTACAACGACATTCAGACGGCGGCCTCCGCTCAACTATCGGTCGTTCGATCCCCCAGAATGGTTGTGACCCATGGACCTTTGCGCGCGTTTGAGGAATTCCACGCAGAGGTGCGGAATCTCCTCCACCTGGTGATGCGCCTCACCCGATCGACGAAAGGCCCCCGCGATCTGGACCCGTTGTCTGCGCCTTGCGTCCGGTCCGCGATCTGAGGCCTCCGTTATGTGGAAAATTGAAAGCCTGTCTCGGGTTTCGCCGTGTGAGCGGCTGGTTGGCATTAAACCAGCCAATGACCTGCACCTACCAGGGCCATGCATGGATCGTGCGTCGTCGGCTCGTGCGAAGCTAGTCGAAACGAACCTTCTGTCCCCGCCGCACGCCCCCAGATCTCCGTCGATGTCGACCGACTTGCTCTATCCCAGATTATCCATAGCCGCACCTCGACATCACGCGAATGCTTGTAACGTCCACCCGTTTCGAGTCTGAACGCGGTGTCTCACGAGGTTTATGCCACGCCTGATTGCATCCGCCGTCGCGTGCTTGTGAGTTTGCGAATAGCAGAGGCGTCGACCGACTTTCACCGTCTACCACCCGCGCACGACTTCGCGCGAGCTGCTGAAATGAGCTTCGACGCTCCTCTGCCAGCGACACAAAAAATCAATCTAAACGGCAAAAAAAGTAGTTTGCGTCGCAATCGCGGGCAAACCTACGATGCCTCCATGTGCTCAGTTGGCGGGACGGTACGTTCCGGTTCCCCACGCTAATCGCTCGAGATGCTGGCTAACTTTCCGCGCACTTAGATGCGGAAAGTCGGGCAGGCATTTGCGCGACACCACGACTGACAGTCCGCTTTAGCAATGAAGATCGATGGAGACAGAAATGAATACCACAGTATCCGACGTTATCGTGGAACGGTCGGTCCCGTTCACGCGCGAGCAGAAAAAAGCGATTGCCGCCGCGACTCTCGGCACTATCGTCGAGTTTGCCGACTGGATTATCTATGCAACGTTCGCGTCACTATTTTCGCGGCATTTCTTTCCGGCTCACAACGAGAAGATCTCGCTGCTCTCCGCTTTCGCGGTATTTGCGGTCGGATTCGTCATGCGGCCAATCGGTGGTGCGGTTCTCGGCGCCTATGCGGATCGTCACGGGCGAAAGAATGGTCTGACGCTTTCGGTTGCGTTGATGGCCGGCAGTTCTCTGGTCATTGCAGTTTGTCCCGGATACGCGACGGCCGGCGTGCTCGCGCCGGTGATTCTCGTTGTCGCACGGCTGGTGCAGGGCTTTGCAGCCGGTGGAGAATTCGGTTCCGCCTCCACCTTTCTCATCGAGTCGTCAGCCCCGTCACGGCGCGGATTCACTGGCTCCTGGCAGCACTTTGCGGTGAACGCCGGGGTGCTTGTCGCTGCGATGATCGGCTATGTGCTGACCTCCTGTATCAACGAACAAAGCATGGCAAATTGGGGATGGCGGCTGGCGTTCGCGATTGCTGGTCTGATGGGATTCGTCGCGCTGTGGGTGCGGCTTTCGGTTGCGGAGACCGAAGCGTTCAAAAAGACAGCGGTGAGTCATCAAGACCGCCGGCATCCGTTTTTTAAACTGATGGGCGAACATCGTCGGGCCGCGTTGCGCGTGATCGGCATCGCAATGGCAGGAAACCTGTCTGTTTATCTTTGGCTCGTCCTCTTTCCGACCTTCGCCCACATGCGGACTGGTTTGCCACTGCGCGACGGCTTCAGCGCCAGTGTCATTTCAATCGTGGTTTCCCTGTTCGCGATTCCATTTCTTGGAAAGCTCTCCGATCGAATTGGCCGCCGGCCTGTTCTGTTGGCATTCGCTGGCGGCTCCGCTGTGTTCGCATGGCCGAGTCTTCATTTCCTCGTTAACGATTTGTTGACGGACACGATCATCGTGACGATTGGCATGTTGCTCTCGTCGGGCTTCACTGCCACTTGCGCGGCAGTGATGGCCGAGCAGTTTCCCGCTGAGGTTCGCGCAACTGGCGTGGCCTTGCCTTACGCGGTCTCGGCGACACTTTTTGGCGGGACGCTTCCGTACATCGTGACCGCCATGTCGAACGCGGGTCTATCGGATTACATCTGGGTCTACATCGCACTCGTTTGCGCGGGTGGATTCTGCGTGTATATGGCAATGCCCGAAACGAAGGGGAAGGCGCTGGATGACGCGTGCTAATGCGGATGCCTCGAAAGAGCGCTTCCGCAACATTCTTGAAATTGATGGAGAGAGAAATGCGTAAGGTGGTTATTGGCGGTATCGGTATGACGCAGTTTGGCAAATTTATCGAACGCAATTTGAAGTCACTGTCGGAGGAAGCGGTCGGACTCGCGCTCAAAGACGCTCGCGTAACGGTCAACGATGTAGGGCGTGTCTTTTTCGGCAACGCGGCAGCGGGCGTTGTGACCGGCCAGGAGATGATTCGCGCGCAATCGTCGCTTCGCAATACCGGGCTCGACGGCAAGCCGATGTATAACGTCGAGAATGCGTGTGCGTCCGGCAGTTCGGCGCTTAATCTGGCATGGCTCTCAGTCGCCTCCGGACAATCGGAGACCGCGCTGGTGGTCGGTACCGAAAAACTGATACACGAAGATAAGTCCGTCTCATTCGGTGCATTTGCGAAGGCCGTCGATCTCGAGGAACCGCTGCCCGATGGCGTGACGACCGGTACCGGGTCGCTCTTCATGGATATTTATGCCGCCAAGGCGCGCAAATGGATGGAAAGGACCGGCGCGGAAGCGAGCGATTTTGCGCGGGTCGTGGTGAAGAGCCGTCGCGCCGGCTCCGTTAATCCGCTTGCGCAATTTCGCAAGGAAACGACGATCGAGGAAGTCCTGCAGAGTCGGATGGTCAGCGATCCACTCACTCTATTCATGTGCTCATCCATTGGCGATGGAGCAGCCGCGCTCTTCATCTGTTCGGAAGATTATGCGAAAAAGCACGATATTCATCCGGTGTACATTCGCGCAAGTTCGATCGTATCCGCGAAAGCAGATGGGTCCGGCGAGCTGGTTGCGGTGCGCGCGGCGAGAGCCGCATACGAACAGGCGGGCATAGGGCCGTCGGACGTTCACGTAGTCGAACTTCACGACGCGTCGGCGCCGGCCGAACTGATTCACTATGAAAACCTCGGCCTTTGCGCACCGGGAGATGCAGCAAAACTGGTCCGCTCAGGGGACACCGATATCGGTGGCCGCATCTCGGTCAACCCGAGCGGTGGCCTTCTTTCGCGCGGTCACCCGGTCGGGGCGACAGGAGTCGCGCAAATTGTCGAACTAACCCAACAACTTCGCGGAACGGCGGGCGCTCGCCAACGCCCCGGTGCGAAAGTGGCACTCGCCGAGAATAATGGTGGTCAACTTGCGGGTGACTCGGCCGTCGCTCTCGTCACGATCCTCTCGGCTTGATCGCGCGACCTGCCGCGCGGCGGGCAGACTAGCTCTGCCCGCCACCAAACGAGAGAAGCCACTCGCGGAAAGCAGCAAATTCGCGCGACGAAGTGCGGCTCTTCGGATAAACAAGGTAGTACGTAAACGCACCCTCATCGAGAACAAAAGAGAACGGCATCACGAGGCGGCCGGAATCCAGATCTTCTGTTATCAGCACACGCTGCGCTATTGCGACACCATGCCCTTGCGTGGCCGCGAAATACGCGAGGATCGAACTCTCATAGCTCAGGCCGGCGAGTGGATTGACGCCTTTTACGCCTGCGGCATCGAGCCACTTAGCCCAATCTTCCCGGCGGGCGAGCGAGTGAAGCAAAGGCACCCCACGCAACGCTTCCGGGGTGGCATCCGTCAGATCCGGATGATCGCGCAAGAATTCCGGGCTGCACACAGGGACGAGCTCGTTAGGCACGAGCCGATCAAAGCCGATATCCGATGACGGCGCGTGAGACAGCCGTATTGCAGCGTCGACATCATCGGTGTTGAAATCAACCGGGTGAAGCGACGTCGTCAGAATCACTTCGATATCCGGATGCTGAAGGTGAAATGACGAAAGACGCGGGATGAGCCAATTCCTTGAAAACGTCGTATATGCGCGGATCTTCAGGTGTCTCGTGCGTCGGCTTTCGGTCAGATTGACGGTCGCGGTGCGCATCGCGTCGAACGCACGACCGATGTCCGCCAGATAACGCTCGCCCATCGGCGTCAACGTTATTGACCTGTGTCCGCGATCAAACAGCGTCACGTCGAGCTGATCTTCGAGTAGCTTGATGTGGCGGCTAACAGCGGCGGGCGTGACATGCAATTCCTCCGCGGCCAGTTGGACGCTGAGGAGTCGGCCCGCAGCTTCGAAAGCTCGCAGAGCATTGAGAGATGGGAGCGTTCGCATCGCGAAATATTAGCATGTGCGCACGGCGGCGGATCTGCCAGAATCTGCGTCATGTGGCTGCCAGAAACGCCTACGTGGCGCAGGAAGGAAGTAGGGCGAAGAACCGCACACAGCGAGGCGGATCTTTCGTGCCGAGTGCGGAAGAACCTGTGATCGTCGCCCCGAACTCTGGGTGTGTCGGGCCGATTTTCTGGCCGGCCGCCCGTTGTAATTTCATTCTTACGCGGCGAGCGCGGGCGAAGCGGGTGCATCACCTTGAGTGGGTCGTTGAACCCGGCCCCCCGAACGTCGAGCGTTCAGCGAAGACCTAGTCTCAAGCAGTGGACTTCTGCTGGGGAAGACTCCGGAATACTTCCAACGCGCTGCGCTCCACCCAGTTGTGTGTCAGCAGCCCGTCCTCATCAATCTGCAGGACTGCGGTTCCCGTCATGTCAATCGGCGACCAACATGGATCGGAGCCCATAAAGCCGTTGTTTTTACCTGTGACGCGCCATCGAGTCGCCACCCGGTCGCCCGTTTCGTTCTGGAACGTCTCGATGACATTGAATTCGAAGTCGTCGATGCTCGACAGGAATGCCGCCACCCACTGTTTGAACGTTTCGCGCGATCTGATATCGACACCGCCGGACGTTACCGTGAAGTCTTCTGAAACCAGATTATCCGCGGCGGCCGGATTACGTAACTGCCATACTTCACGCCAGAACGATTCGGCGATCTGCACTGAATTCTTCTTTGCCATTTTCAACTCTCCTGCGTGTTGGCACTATAGGTTTCGTCAGTCGAATCCTGCTGTCGAGTGCACTGCGCCATCACCGGTTCAGGGCGTCCAGGAACGGTACGAACCTTCGCTGGCGTGCGGGACAGCCGGTACGGTACTTTTATCAGCGGCCAGAATGTGCCATCGCTATCCCAGCCAACACTCAAGATATCCGCGAGGAAATCCGCGTCGTCCATCAGCTCGCTCATATGAACGACAGGCACGGACGCAATACCCATTGACTCGAGCTTTGCGATGAAGCGCTCACAAGTCATCGCTTCGTACGCAGCGCCCTGTGTATGGACACGAGCCAAGTCGAGCAGCTCCGCGTTTTTTGCGTCAGCCAGCACGTATCCGTCCGAGCAGGCAACGGCGGTGCCTTTCGAAACGGGATTGCCGGCAGCAAAAAGACAACTCCATGCCGCCACGTCCTGCATCGATATTTCGATGAACCTCCCGCTTCGTTCGGTTGGTGCGACGAGTTCGGCGACTATCGCAAACAAGGCTGCCTGACCGCCGAGAATGTCGGCTGCGGATGCGCCCGCTTTCACTGGAGAACCGTTACGGTCGCACGTGAGGTCCATGAGACCGCCCATTGCCTGGATAACCGTATCGAAAGCTGGCCGAGTCGGATAGGCAGACTCGATTCCGAATCCCGAGATCGAACAGTAGATCAGAGCAGGATTAATCTTCTTTAACGAAAGTCGATCGAGGCCAAGTTTGGCTAGCGCGCCAGGCCGAAGATTCTCCACGAGGACATCGCTCGTGGCGAGCAATGTTTCGAGGTAATGCAGGTGAGTTGCCTGCTTCAGGTCCAGCGCTATGCTCTTTTTGTCCGTGTTGTTGAGGGCAAAGAAATAGCTCAGCCCGTCTTGCCCCGGAGCCCAGTTTCTCGCAATTTCGCCTTCCAGCGGCTCGATCTTGATGACTTCAGCGCCAAGCGCCGCAAGATGTTTTCCGACCAGAGGTGCGGTCGTATATTGCCCGATCTCGATCACCCGGATGCCTGCCAATGCGCCGCCGGGACGGAGGTTCTGCCGAGCCTCGCATGCCCCGGCATGATCGGCGGCTCGCGCGCTCGACGCTCGCCGGCTTCCGATTGCATCAGCGCGAAACTCGCGGTCGTTCATCAGAGGGAAGGTGCGGAACGGCGCAACGGCCTGATAAGTGTGCTTGCCGATCTCGCCTGCTGAAATGTGTGCGGCGGCGACCGGATGCCGCAGCTTGAAATTCGGCTCTTCATGGAGCGACGAGATCGGTACGATCGGCCCCGCCGCCACGCCGATTTTTTCGCACACGGTGCAGCATTGATCGGTAGTCAACCTGGAAGACCAGGCGTCGATAAGCGGGTCGAGTGAATCGACGTTGCGTACTCGGTCATTCAAGGTCGCGAAGCGACTGTCGTCCAGTGCCGGTTGATCGATCGCGATCTTCAGCTTTCGCCACTGGTCTTCCGTGCTGGTGCAAATGAGGACCCAACCGTCGAGCGTTCGGTAGGCGTTCCACGGGGCGCAAGCCGGGTGCCGGTTCCCGACGCGTTCGACATTGCCGCGGGTGAACGCCTTCGGCAGGAAGGTGGTCAGTGCGTTGCTCGCGCAGGCGAACAGGGAAACGTCGATGTTCTGCACAAGTCCATGCGTACGACGGACTCGCGCTGCCGCCGCGATGGCCGTGGCAGCGTATAGCGCCGCGGAGACTTCGGTGAACGGGATACCGATATTGACCGGTTCGCCACTTTCGAAACCCGTCGTGCCCATGAGACCCGTGATCGCCTGGATTTGCGCATCCGTCCAGCGGCCATCCGAGCGCGCACTTTGAGGGGCCATCGCGGATATGTCGCAAACGATGAGCTTGCCGGATGCCTTCAAACTCGATATCTCCGCCGACGCTCTGACACTCGCTGTGTCGGTCGAGACGATTACCACGTCGTAGCCGAAGAACAATTGAAATGATTCGGGATCTGCAACATGCACCTGCGCGCCCGCTTGTCCAAGCAGACTTGCACTCAATTCAACCGCACTCCGTGAGCCCCACGCGAGAACTCGCATTTCGTCCAGCATTCCAGTCTCCCAAACGTCCTGCGCCAATCATTGACCCATGACGGAATTAATCGCGTGGTAGCAGATAACACCGCCTTCTGATTCAACGATACGGCGACCATCGAGGAGGTACAACCGACATTTCCTGCTGTCTGGATTGACTTTTGATGAATTGAACAATGAATGGTGGCGCGATGCGCGTGGACTCGATGCAGCGAAAGTCAATCGAAGTCCACGAAAAAGTGATTTGTCGTTCAAACAGCGAGGAAATAGCATCTATTGCAATCGGTCCTCCGCTCACATGAGGCTGCCTTCAAGCGCTTGCCGGCAGCCGGGACGGCCGTGTTCTTCTATTTCCTCTCGCGTGTACACACTATGAACTCATCTGAAACGGGTCGCGACGCCGAAGTCGCGGTCATCACGGGCGGTGCCAAAGGAATTGGCCTTGGTATTGCATCCGCGGTCGCGAAAACGGGTCGCCGGATCGTGCTGTTCGACCTGGATGCCGACAGCCTGGCGCAAGCCACGACTGATCTTTCACGCGCCGGTGCCGACGTCCTCGGCATCCCGGTCGACGTAACGAGCAGCGAATCGGTGAACCGGGCGGTCGATGCGGTCGCCGAACGGCTGGGCCGCCTGGATGTTCTGGTGAACAACGCCGGCATCGTGAAGGACAAACGCATCACCAGAATGAGCGACGATGAGTGGGACGCGGTCATCAACGTCAATCTGAAATCGCAGTTTCTGTGCTGCCGGGCGGCGTTGAAACACATGGTTCCGGCTGGCTATGGTCGCATCGTCAACATCTCGTCGCGCGCCTGGCTGGGTGGCGTGGGGCAATCGAATTACTCGGCGGCCAAAGGAGGTGTCGTCAGCCTGACGCGAAGTCTGGCGCTCGAATGGGCGAGTGCTGGCATTACGGTGAACGCCGTCGCACCGGGCATCGTCGACACGCCACTGTTTCGCAAGTTCGACGTGGAACTGCAGGAACGCCTGAAGAAATCGGTGCCCGTCCAGCGTATTGGAACCCCCGACGATATCGCGCAAGCGGTTCTGTTTTTCGCGCAAACGGAGTCGTCCTACATCACGGGACAGACGTTATATGTGTGCGGCGGGCGATCGCTGTCCTCGCCGAGCGTTTAAGGAATAACGCCATGACCATCCATTACTCGGTAACGCGTCAAATCGCAACGGTTACTTTGGACCGTCCGGAAGCACTCAACGCACTCGATCTGCAGAGCCTCAAAGAATTGCGTGCGGCTCTGGCGGAGGCTCGGGATGACGAGGAAGTCCGCGTCATCATCCTGACCGGCGCCGGGCAGAGGTCATTCTGCGTAGGGGCGGACCTGAAAAACACGCTGCCGCCGTCCATCAACTTCAGTTCGTCGTTCGTCAAATCGATCGATCGTGCCGGTGATGAAGGCATCTATATCCGTCTGATCGAACTTGGTTCGCTGCGAATTTTCAAGCCGATGATTGCCGCCATCAACGGCTACTGCCTGGGCGGAGGCCTCGAACTCGCCCTTCAGTGCGATTTGCGTATTGCCGCCACCAACGCTGTGCTAGGCCTGCCGGAAGCTGTGGTGGGCAGCATTCCGGCGGTCGGTGGCATTCAGGCGCTTCAGAAAGCGGTTCCGTCCGCCGTTGCAATGAAGATGCTGTTGACAGGTGGCAAGGTCGACGCAGCCTACGCGGAACGTGTCGGGCTGGTGTCGGACGTGGTCGAGCCTGATGCGCTGATGAATAAAGCCGTCGAGCTGGCGACGGTGATCGCCGGTAATGGGCCGCTCGCTGTCCAGATGATCAAGAAGGTTGCCGAAACCAGTAGCAATGTGCCACTGACGCGGGCTCTCGAGTTCACCGAGCTGGCGTGGGGCGCAATGCGCGAGTCAGAAGACCGCATCGAAGGGCGCAGGGCATTCGCGGAAAAGCGCAAGCCGCAGTACAAGGGGCGATAAAACCCGGCCGGTGTCAGGCGGTGTTCAAGGCCAGTGCGGACGCGGAGCGTCACGACTGGCCTTTTACACCTGAGAATGAAGACGTATTGCTCTCTACGAGCGCGGCAAGTTCAAGAATGACTGCGCGAGCGCTCAGAAGAAACTGATTGCCATGGGGCCTGCCGTTGCGAAGTTCGGCATCGGCTACGATCAGTCGCTGATGCCACGATTGCAGTTCGAGACTGTGCAGCTCCATCAGCAAGTCGTCGATCGATTGTCTGGCGTTCAACGGAAGCGAGTCCTCGCGCGAGGCCTCCATCAACTTGAGAAGCCCAGCGCCAACCTCTATCCAGCCCATGCATTCGTCCGACTCCCTGATGGACGCGACGGGCAACGCGTGCCGCACCAGCGTATCGATGCTTCGGCATTGCCACGCACGGCGCGTGTCAGCGGTCTGCTGTTCAACGGGTGACGCGATCAAGGATCTGACTGCGCGAGCTATCCACTGGAGACGCTGAGTGCGCCACCGCTGCTCACGGCTGCGCGACGGGGCAACATGGAATGCAAGCACGGCCAGTGCGGAGCCTGCGAGTACACCGAGCGCGTGCTGGCCTATCGCGACCGCCGGCGTATGAGCGATCGACTGAGGATCCGACACGACGAGAAACACCAGGCAAAAGCCCGACGCCCAAAAAGTGTTCGCAAGCAAAGACGCGACAATCATCGCAAGCAGAACGACGCCGCCTTCTGCGAGCGAAACGGGCACCGCGTGAGAAAGGAGCGGCGGAGCCGCGAGGTAAAACAGCAACGCGGCGCCGGCCCCGACGGCGCCCGACGCAAGAAAATGACAGCCAGTATTTCGCGGGTCGGGTCGAACAGCGAAGAGGGACACGGTGATCGCCGCAAACGCGACGAACAGCGGTCCGCCTTGCCAGCCGGTTTCGATCCAGACGGCGCCGGCGACCAGCAATGCGAATCCGGCGCGCAGCGCCGCCGCGATCGCGCAGCCATGGTCAAATGTGTAGACCGGGATGGGATAGGTATCTGTATCGCCATATTCCCGTTCCCCTGCCAACGTCGCATAGGCTGTCAGTGCGGCTTGCGTTGCGCCGAGGAGTGACGATGCGAGATCGATGCGCCGACGTTCAACCGCATGTCGCGCCGGAATGGATGCGAACTTGCGACGCAAGGTATCGGCCTGATGCCGAAAGCCCTGCAACTTTTCGATGGCGGGCGTTTGATCGTCGCGCAGTGCGTCAGCGATGGACTTGAGCAATGCGGAAGTTTTGGCGACGGAGGCACCGACCTCTTCGCTTATCGGATCATTTTTTGCCGCGGCCTCTCCAAAGTTCCGCTCGACGCTTCTCGACACGACGAGCAGATCGAGCAGCGCCGGCACGATCTTGTGTAACCGGCTGGTACTCGCCCACAGCGAGGGCGACTCGGCGACTGCACTCTGAACGGCGCCGTCAAGCGCCAGGATGTCGGTCAATTGGATGCGCAGCCGTTGCGGACCGCTGCCGTCGGCGGAGCGAGGCCGCGGCAAGCCGGCAAGCCGGTCTGCGCTCCACGTGCATGCAGTAACAATCGCGCCGCGAATACGCTGGCTTGCATGTCCGCTTTGCACGTCACGCGACAAAAGAAGTACGAGCAAGCTGATGGCGATGCCGATGAAAATGCCGGCGCAACGATCTCGCCCCACGTCGAAAAGTGGACCGGCTTCGCCCGTAACGGACATCGCGATGATGACCGCGCTGTAGCCCGCCAGTACCGCTGCGTACGCGCGGTAGTGGCGCAGCGAGAAAGCGGCATACACGGACGCCGCGAGCCATACTGCCAGCAGCGCGACGAGCAACGGCTCGCTGCCGTGCGCCGCGAAAGCAAGCAGAACGCCGACCGGCGCGCCAATGGCGGTGCCGATCACCCGGTTGAGCGACTTGACCAGACCGTCGCCGCGTGTGGGAAGCCCGACGGAGACCGCGGTCCATGCGGCCCAATGGGGCTCATGCAGACCAAGGAGCAGCGAGCAGAGTAACGCGAGCGTTGCGGCCAGAGCCGCGCGGCCCGCGAACATCACGAGGTTATGGGAGGGTATCCACTTCGAACGCATTGCCTTCAATCCCTTCAGTTCCTGTAGGCGCTGGTTTGGAGACTTGTGCAGCCGGTGTCCTGCGAGGACGATCGTTTGCGTATGGCTACGCCGGCGGTCGTCCTCGCTGCACAGCCCCCTCAGCTCAGTACGAATGGGTTTTCGACACCCGGGGTGGGGTTGATGAACACACTTTTGGCTTCGAGATATTCGTAAATCGCGCGAATGCCATTCTCGCGGCCGATTCCCGATGCTTTCACGCCGCCAAACGGCGCCAGGTAGCTGACGAGGCGATACGCATTGACCCAGACGGTGCCGGCTTCGAGCTGCTTCGGCACCGTCATCGCGCGGCGAAGATCGCGCGTCCAGACGCCGGCCGCCAGACCATAGTTGCTGTCGTTGGCAATCGCGATCGCTTCTTCTTCGGTATCGAACCTGATCACTGCCACGACCGGTCCGAATACCTCTTCCTGAGCGATACGCATGTCGTTGCGAACATCGACGAAAATGGTCGGTTCGACGAACAGCCCTTTCTCGGTGCCCGACCGTGTGGAACGTGCGCCGCCCAGAACGAGACGCGCGCCTTCCTGTTTGGCCACGTCGATGTAATACAGCGTCTTTTCGAGTTGCGGCTGGGTCGACACAGGGCCCATGTTCGTCTCCGGCGACATCGGGTCGCCCAGTCGCACGTCCCGCATGAATTTCACGAGCCGCTCGACGAACTCGTCATGGATGCTGGAATGCACGAGCAGGCGCGAGCCGGCCATGCAGCTCTGGCCGGTTGCCGAGAAGATGCCGGTCACCGCGCCTTTCACCGCATCGTCGAGGTTCGCATCCTCGAACACGATATTGGCCGACTTGCCGCCCAGCTCCAGTGAAACGCGCTTGAACGAACGTGCAGCGTTCTCGTACACATGGCGGCCACCACCCTCGCTGCCAGTGAACGCGACGCGTGCGACCAGTGGATGAGCGACGAGCGGTTCACCCACTTCCTTGCCGAAGCCGGTCACGATATTGACGACGCCGTCCGGCACGCCGGCCTCCTCACACAGCTTCGCGAATAAAACCGAGGACGCAGACGAGAACTCGGACGGCTTGATGACGACCGTGTTGCCAGCTGCGAGCGCCGGCGCGATTTTCCATACCGCGAGCAGCAGCGGGGAATTCCACGGCGCGATGGTTGCCACTACGCCGAGCGGTTCAAGCGTGCTGTAGTGAAAAATCCCCGGCTTGTCGATCGGTGTGACGTCGCCTTGAATCTTGTCGGCGAGGCCGCCGTAGTAGTAGAACCATTGCGGCAGATATTGCATCTGCTTGAGCATTTCGGCTTTCAGCTTGCCGTTATCCTTCACTTCCATGTCGGCCAGCTCCTCGGCATGCGCGGCGATAGCATCGCCGATCTTGTGAAGTACCATGCCGCGCTGGCTCGCTGTCATGCTTGCCCATGGGCCGTGCCTGAACGCTGCGTGCGCGGCACGCACTGCCGCGTCGACATCTTCTGCCGTGCCGCGCGGCAGCTCCGCCCAGATTTCCCCGTTGTACGGGTTATGACTTTCGAAAGTCCGACCGTCACTTGCACCGCGCCACTCGCTGCCGATGCGCATCTTGAACTGTTCCATCTCGTTACTCCTTGGCTGTTGCGTTGAGTTCATCGCCGTTGCGCTGAACGGCGCGGCGGAACTCTCCATTGCTGCACGCCGCATGCGAAGGAATTCGCATGCTGGCGTGACGCGTCGTTCATTGACCGAAATACACGCGCTCCCATGCCTGCGGCGCGGCTACCGTGTGGCGTCCACTTTGGGTGTGGCCCGTAACGGCGCCCCCCACGGCGGATGCTCTGACGTTCGCGGCGGCTGCGTTAGGGGCTTGCAGCGCGGCCGCCGCGCGCAACTGAGCGGTGGGGTAGGTGGCATCAGGTGCGTCGAGTACACCCGCCTGGCGAGCCTCGGCCAGTTCCGCTCGCACTTGCGCTCGCGTTTTGCCATCGGTGGCCGTTTCGGCGAACACAGTGGACGATGCGATCAAACTCGCAATAACAACAGCCGGAATCAATACGCGTTTCATTTCATGCTCCTTGGAAGATCGAAGAGAAGACGTTCGACGGCGAGGCGGAGAATCTACGATCTGTCTCGCGGTGTTCGTCGATCGGTGAGCTGATTATTCGCACCGCTCTGCTGTCTGCCAATTCCTGAAACGCGCGGATGGTCAATGAAAAAATGCACAAGCTGTGGTGCTGTGACGCTGGCGTCAGCCGTCGCTGGGAAAGCAGCTGGCGATGAACTGCATGACGCTGCGGATGGCTGGCGCGTGCCGCAGATCGTTGTGGATCGACAGCCATACTTCACGCATCAAAGGTTCACCGGTGCTCTCGATGACGCTGAGTCCGTCGTCCCAATCGCCGAGAAAGTAAGGCAGCGCGGCCACGCCGACGCCAGCGCGCGCTGCCGCGACCTGCACGTCGAGACTGTTGCTGCGAAATACGACCGGGCGCGAATTGGCCTGAGTGTCCAGCCATATCTGTTGGACGGTTCCGTCCATGCTGTCGTCGTATCCGATGAACTCGTAGTCTTCCGCCGCATGGGATGCCAGGTATGCGGGCGACGCATAGAGTGCAAACGGAACGACAGCGATCTTGCGAGCGACGAGGTCGGCTTCCGTCGGCCGGCTCAAGCGCACCGCGATATCGGCTTCGCGGCGTATTAGCGAAGCGTTGCGCACGTCGGCGATCAGCCGTACGTGCACCGCCGGATGCTGCGCGCGCAGTTTGCCGAGATGCGGCGCGATAACGCTGCTCGCCATCGAAGGCGGTGCGCTGATCACCACATCGCCGGAAACGACTTCCTGTCCGGCAATCGACATCCGCTCGACAGCAAACGACTCTTCTTGCATCCGCGTGCCGCGTTCGGCGATCCGCTCGCCGTCTATGGTCAGAACATACGCGCGCGGACGGCGGTCCACCAGCTTCAGTTCAAGGGCCTGCTCGAGCGAAGCGATTCTCCGCGCGACCGTCGCGTGATCGACCTTCAATCGACGCGCCGCTTTCGCGAGAGATTCTTCCTGACTGAACGTCACGAAATAACGCAAATCCTCCCAGTCGAACATGGATGCTCTCCCTTTTCTGTCCTGATCGTCCGAATCTCGAGGTGACGTTGCCAGACAGAGATATTAGAAGCGGAGTGAACCAACCTCAATCAACTATTTGTGCGCGCACGATTGACTTTAGATGCGAGGCGGCGGATGCGCGCCGGCTTGTGCATTGCTGCGCCCGCAGCCAGCATGTTTGGGGAATTGGACAGACCGCGCAGGCGAGCAAGACTAGCGAAACGGATCGACGCACCGGAATGCGAGGACGAATTTCGAGCGGACACGGGTCGTTGGATCCCTTCCTATCCGTCAGGGAGCCTGACATGAAGCACACTCTGATCGCCGCCAGCGCCGCCGCCGGCCCCTTCCTGTTGAGCACAGCCGCGCGCATCGAGCGCGGCAGCATCGATTTCAGTCATTGAGCGAGGACATCATGAGCAAGAAAACACTGGTCATCCTCGCCCATCCGGACCTTGCCGGGTCGCAGATCAATGCGGCGTGGCGCGCGAGGCTCGAGGAGGCCGCGACATCGGTTGTGATCCGGAATATCTATGAGCTGTACCCTGACTGGAACATCGACGTCGCCGCGGAGCAGGCGCTTCTCGAGAGCCACGAGCGGATCTTTCTTCAGTTCCCGCTGTACTGGTACAGCACGCCACCGCTGCTGAAGAAATGGCTCGACGACGTCCTCGCTTATGGCTGGGCGTATGGCCCTGGTGGAAACCTGCTGGCGCATAAAGAAATCGGGTTGGTCGTATCGACTGGCAGTCCCGAGGCCGCTTACCGGGCAGATGGCCGTCTGGGCCACACACTCGCCGAGTTGCTTCGTCCGCTAGAACAAACAGCGCGTTTCGTTGGCGCGCGCTATTTGCCGGTTTTCGCGTTACAAGGCGCGAATCACATTATCCCTGCGGAGCAATTGCGCCGTAACGCGAACGACTATGTCGAACACATCGCGGCGCCGCACGATAAGCCGCGATGATTTTCGCAATGAGTTTTAAGGCAGGCGCCTGGTGGGGGACAATGTCCCGGGAGCGCCGGCTCGAAGTGTGACCACTGTGGCCGGACGGTTCCGGACGGTCTGGGGAAATCGGCGGCACGAGCATACACGCCGAATCTTTGCAATTACGAGTGCGACGGCAAATCGAGGGCTGCTTGATGCCATCGAGGGCGACAATGTTGCACCATTCCCCAGCGCTCATCGAACTTCAAGCTCTAGCCCACGGCGGTGACGCGCGCCGCCGAACGTTATTTGGCGAAAAAGGCGAAGAAAAAGCCCCGCACTAGGCGGGGCTTCGTTTGCTGGCGCCAGCCGGAAGGGTTTCCCGGCCTTCGCAATTCATCGCGGGCGCGCGCAGCTTCCAGCGATTCAGTCGGCGGCGGATCGTCTATGCCTGGGCAACTGCTTGATTGGCATCGTTAAGTTTGGCTGGGCTGAATGACCGGACCGGACCCGGGACCGGCCGTCGCTGCCGTCTCCGGACGAGTGACAGCTTGGGGTCTATTTCGTTGAAAAACTGCGCTTTCGCGCGCGGGCGCGGTGATTTTTGGTTATGCAATCGACGCGCTCAGCGCTCTTTCCGATCGCGCTGCTTCTGCGCATCGCTTCGCGATGCGTATCAAGCGGCCACTGCCATCATTTTTTCGTGCTTTGGCATCAACCGCTTCGCCATTCGCCTCAGATTCTGCGCAGTTGCAGCCGGCAAGAACTCGTCACGGGCACCTGACGGACCTCGCAGTCGGAGACGATTCAGGTTCATGACGCGTTTGAGGTGAGCAAACAGGATCTCAACCTTCTTGCGGTCTTGCGTGACTGCCTGTATGCCGGTGTTTTCGCAATAGCCCTTGCCTTATCGCGCGCTGATTCGTGGACGCTTCGGGTTATCTTTCGTATTGGCGTGTTCGGACAGCATTGATCTTTCAATGAACATCCAGCGCAGCCCAACTGGCTTGATCGATAGACGACCGTGTTGGCCTTGGTGATGTGCGTTCGCGGATTCTTGAATGGACGCCGTTCGCTGCGCAATGCATGGCCAGCCGGGCAGCGATACTCATTGCTTTGCCCGAGCCACTGGAAATCGCTGTTCGCGAAGGTTTCGTCGCTACGCGCTCCTTTCTCCAACACTGGGACATGCGGCTCGATCGCCTTGTCATTGATCATCCAGGCAAGCATCGATGCAGTGCCATATGCGGTGTCACCCACCAGACGATGTGGCTTGAGACGAAAACGCTGCTCGACCCTATCAATCATGGTCCTGGTCGAGTCCACTTCCTGTGTGCGGTATGCGGGAGTGGCCTCGACATCGACGATGATTTCTGCCTGCAGAACAATCAGGTAGTTGGTCGAGTAGGCAAAGAACGCTGGGCCACCGGGTGCAGCTGTCCAACGTGCAGCAGGATCGGTTAGCGAAATGTTCTTTGGTGGCGTAACGGGTTCCTGCGATGGCTCCATGGCTTGGGCGTCAGTGTCGTTCGCGTCGAGCGTCGCCAGATACTCACGCACTGCGCGGCTGGGCCCTTCGCCACGACTCCAGTCGATCGCTTCAGTCCCGGCGATGCCTCGAGTGCGATTGGCGTCGGCTTTGATGACACTGGCATCGATCGCGAACCCTTCACCACCTATGAGGCCTTCGCTCATGCAGCGGCGTAAAACTGACTCGAATACATGGCGCAGCATATCGCTGTCGCGAAACCGGCCATGACGATTCTTTGAAAACGTTGAGTGATTGGGAACCGTATCCTCAAGGCCGAGGCGGCAAAACCAGCGATAAGCCAGGTTCAGATGGACTTCCTCACACAGGCGTCGTTCGGAGCGGATGCCGAAGCAGTAGCCGACGATCAGCATGCGAATCATCAACTCTGGATCGATCGAAGGGCGTCCCGTATGACTGTAAAACGACGCCATGTGCTGACGGAGGTCTCCGGCATCGAAGAACTGATCAATACCGCGTAACAGATGGCCCTTCGGAACATGTCGTCAAGCTTGAACGCGTAAAACAGCTGCTCCTGATCGCCGCTTCGCTGACCCATCATGACGATGCACTCCCATCGATTGATGGATTCCAGGATAGCCAAGAACCGGGCTCTCAGGGGAGTTTTTCAACGAAATAGGTCGGTTTGGTGCGTTCGCCGTCTGCACGGATTGGAAGAGGCGACGAATGCGTACAGTCGGCCATGAAGGGTCGTTGTCCGTCGTGTCACCCGGACATTCGGATGGCGGCTCACTCCATCGAACGGCCATTATGAAGATTGCTTGATAGAGCACTACTCCCGTCGGCCAAGACTGCCGATAATTGGCCCGTATTGAACCAGTCCACGAAAAATCGACTACGCGCTGACCTCGAGGGGGCTACACACCTACCAGCGCGGCGTCATGTTCACCTGCTGAATGACCACGGCGGCCATTCAACAACCCTCAAAGAGCCTGGACAGTCGCGCAGGCATCGACAAGAGGGGCCCCGTTCAGAGCCACGTGCCACCCTGCCGTTCGGTCGGCTCTTGAGCAAGCGCGTCGAAATCGTGAATCCAGCCGAGGTGATGCAGCAGGCTCTCGCGTTCGCGAAGGCGGGCGTTGCGCGCCTGCGCTTCGGGGCCATCCGGCAAATGCAACACGTCAGCCGTCGTTATCGACGCGTATTGCACCTTGCGCGTACGGCCCCGGCGCAGCCGCTCGTAGGCTTCCTGCGCTTCACGCCAGCGCCCCTGTCCCGCCTTGGCCAGTTGTGCGGCCAGCACTACGGCATCTTCGATCGACTGATTGGCGCCCTGGCCATGATGCGGCACGAGCGCATGCGCAGCATCGCCGATGAGCGTCACGCGGCCCTTGCTCCAGCGTCCAAGCGGCGGACGATGGAACAGGCCCCAGCGCTGGCTGATAGGCACGGCCGTTATCATCTGCACCACGGCGGGATGCCACGCCTTGAACAGGCGTAACTGCTCGCCCTCGCTCGCCGGCGTAACCCAGTCGCGTGACGGCCACGGCGAGGGATGACGCTCGACGAGGAGAAAGTTCTGGTCGCCTTTGTCGCCGATTGGATAGTGGAGCAGATGACCCTGTGGTCCGACCCAGAACTGGATGGCCTCGGGATCGGGCAACAGATCCATGCGTTCGGCCGGTACGACGCCACGAAAACCCGAGCAGCCCGAATACAGGGCGTCGTCGTAGCCGAGCATCCAGCGCCGCGTGATCGAGCGCGCTCCGTCCGCGCCGATCACCAGATCGGCGTCGATCTGCTGTCCATTGGAAAAACACAAACTGACACGATCCGGATGCTGCACGAGGTTGGTCAGCCGATGGCTGAGGTTGATGCGCTCGAGGCCGACCGCTTTCGACAGCACGGCCTGCAGGTCTGCACGATGTACGCCCCAATAGGATCCGCCGAACTGCTCGCGATAGCTCGGATCGCCGCGATGCTGTCCGATCACTTTGCCGCTGAGCCCGTCGCGATAGATCAGCGCGGGGATTTCGGCGCACACCGCGTCGAAGGCCGCGCGCAGTCCCATGCGTTCGTAAAATCGCGTCGCATTCGCCGACAACGCGACCGCCGCTCCGACCTCGCGCAGCTCGTCGGTCTGCTCGTACAGTTCCACGTCGATTCCGTGTTCCCACAGTGCGAGCGCGAGCGTGAGGCCGCCGATGCCAGCACCGACGATTGCGATCTTCAGATCCAGCTGTTCCATGGGTGTCTCCTGTATTCAGACTGTGTGTTTGAGTCGGCACGGAACGCATACCTTGCTGAAGCCGAATGCGCCGTCGTGTCCTGTCTGAATTCTCGGCACCCGTCGTCCATTTCACAATAAAATGGGGTGAATCTACATCATCACTGAAATCAATGAGTCCCGGGATACCCGCGTCATGAAGCTAGGTGAAGTCGATCTCAATCTCCTGCTGCTTTTTCAACGGTTAATGCAGGAGGGGCGGGTATCGACCGTGGCCGAGCAGATGAACATGAGCCAGCCCGGCGTCAGCAACGCGCTCGCCAAGCTGCGGCGACGGCTCGGTGACCCGCTGTTCGTGCGCGGGCCGGGCGGCGTCGTGCCCACGCCGTTCGCGTTGCGCCTCGCAGAGCCGGTTTCTCAGGCACTCGCGATCCTGCACAACGCACTCAATCCCGAGACCGGGTTCGATCCGCTGCATGTCACGCGCACGATAACGATCGGCATGACGGATATCGGCGAAGTCGTCTTTCTGCCAGCGCTTGTCGAACGGTTGTCGCGCGAGGCGCCCGGCATCGCGCTCAATACCGTTCGCGACACAAGCGTGAATCTGAGCAACGAGATGGCCGAAGGCCGGGTCGATCTCGCGATCGGCCTGCTCCCGCAGCTCAAGGGCGGCTTCTATCAGCGCCGCCTGTTCGATCAACGGTACGTTTGCCTGTTCAGGCGAGGCCATGCGCTCGAAGATGCGCCGCTCACGCTGGCGGCGTGGCGTGAAGCCGAGCATCTGGTCGTGATGTCCGCCGGAACCGGGCATGGCCAGGTGGATGACTGGCTGAAACGGCGCGGCGTGGAGCGCCGGGTGCGATTGACGGTGCCGCACTTCATGAGCGTCGGCTACATTCTGCAGCGCACCGATCTGATTGCCACGGTGCCGGAACGACTGGCCTTGCAGCTGGCCGCGCCGTTCTCACTGAGCATGTGCGCATTGCCCGCGACGCTGCCCGCCGCGCCGATCCACTTGCTGTGGCACGCGCGAGTCCATCAGGACGAAGGCAATCGCTGGCTGCGCGGAATGGTAATCGACCTGTTCGCGGACTCGGAGATGCCAAAGCGCAGAACGAAGTCCGTTAAAAAACCCTCGTAGTTCGAAACAGGAGATCAGATCGAGCGTCCTGATCGAGACGGTCGAACGAGCATATGGCTGGAACGGACATCATGAACTGCTGCTTACAGCGTCGTCGGGCCGACATTCCGAGGTCGGCTCCGCCCCGTTCTCGCACGGCCACGTTCGACTTGCGCCTGTCGAACGTTCCTCAAAGTGTCATTTTCCGGCCCTATTGCTATAACGGAACAGTCGAGGTACCACGATGATCGATCACACCGGAATTGGAGTCGCGGACGTCCCTCGTTCCGCCACGTTTTACGACGCCGCTTTGAGCGCGCTTGGCATGCGCCGCGTGATGCAAATGCCGGGCAACAGCGGGACCGATGGCATCGGCTACGGCCTCGATTACCCGGTTTTCTGGATTGACCGCTTTCACCCGCATGGCGTGAAACAGCACACTGCCTTTGTAGCGAGGAGTTGCGCCGAGGTAGACGCGTTCTACCAGGCAGCCCTGAAAGCCGGCGGCACTGATAACGGCGCACCCGGCTACCGTGACACCCAGCATGGCTATCCGCCTGGTTACTACGCTGCTTTCGTGCTCGATCCGGACGGCAACAATATCGAGGCTGTCTTTCGTGGTGGGTAGTGAGAAAGGCACACGCCCCGGCGGCATTGCGTCATATATCGGTCTGCGGACCGCGTCGGGCAGTAGGCGGCCATCTGCGGTCACTGGTCCTTGCATTTTCACTGGCATTCGAGCGTCGGCAATGCATCGCACCGCGGAGATCGGCTCATCTACCGTGTTTAAAGTCTCGTTGGTCTCCTGCGAAGAAGGGACTACAAGGACAACCTCCACGCGGGCAACCTTGGCGACGTGAGATTAACGTGTTCGATCTATCGACCGCTGAGTTCGTATCTATCGTCACCTTGTCTGAGGTTCGCAGCACGCGCGCTTGTGCTGAACAGGCGGACACGGTACCGAGCCGAATGAACAGAATACGCAGCAGTCGCCCGGCTTCGGACGCAGCAGCGCATGACAGGCTGGACACTCGTAGTACGACTGGCATGCATCCGTGGGCATGGTTTCGGGCGTAGCAGCTCCGCATTGCGGGCAGGTCAGGACAGATGTGAGAACGATTGTGCTCACGGTGGGGGTCTGTCGAGTTCAACTGTCACCGCGCTGACGCGCGGGGACTTCCGACGAAGCGTCCCTCCACCATCGCTGACGTATCAGATGGTCAAGCGACAAGGCTCCGGCGCCCCGGCACAACAGGACGAGCAGCATGGCAGCCCATTGAATATGCGTCGGCCACGCTTGCGGGTACACAAAGATCTCGATCACGGAGGTCATCCCTAGCAGAACCAGCGCGGCGGGCCTGACGCCCAGGCCGAGCACCAGCAACACCGGCATGCTCAGTTCTATCGATACGGTGATGTGCGCTGCCACATCCGGCGGCAATACCGGCAGCCTGTATTCGTCGCGAAACAGTTCGAGCGCCGCATCCCAGTTTGCGAGCTTGGTCATCGCCGAATTCCAGAAGATCGTCGCAACCGCGAGGCGCAGCGGAATGGCCAATAGCCAGTAAGGCACGCGGTCCAGCAGCTGAACCGCGCACTGAAAGACGTTGCGGCCGTCTGCGGAGTGGGAGAGGCGAATCATGGTGACAATCCCTCGTCGATCCGAATGCAGCCAGCAATCTGCGACGTCTGCGCGAAGCATCCGCGCGCAAGGTATGCGCCGATAAGTGCAAATCCATCCGCTTCCGGCGCGCTGGCCAGCGCCGCGCCGAGTGCCTCGCCTGCAAAAAGCGCCTTGCTGATGCGCCACTCTCCGGTGCTCAGGCGCAGCGTATCGACGCCTTCGGTCACGCGTTGCACGAGCAGATAAACCGGGTCGTCCGCGAGTTCGATTGCACGCAGCGCCGCGTCGTCCTGCTGGAGCACGGCGCGCCAGATAGCGTCAGCGGGAGCGTCGCAGCGCAGCAGCCGCGTGGCCGGATGA
The DNA here is from genome assembly GCF_038900715.1 of Paraburkholderia phymatum. Lineage (GTDB taxonomy): Bacteria > Pseudomonadota > Gammaproteobacteria > Burkholderiales > Burkholderiaceae > Paraburkholderia > Paraburkholderia phymatum_A. The sequence goes on from NZ_JAYMRZ010000039.1 coordinate 39,246, forward strand.
GGCGACAACCGCAGTGAGCCGAGCGCGTCCTCGTCGAGCCGTTCGAGACACGCGGGATCGAGAGGCGGGACGTCGGGCGCGTGCAGTACGCCATTCACCTGCCACTCGAGCTGCGCGACGTCGGCCACATACGGCACCGATGAGAGCTGCGGCATCTTCCCGAGAAAGGCCGGAAACTGCGCGCCATATTCGTCGAGCCATGCGCTGCGCGGCGGCTCGGCGCGCACGAACAGGTGCACCGCGCCCTCGAAGAAGTCCGCGCCGACCAGACGCTGAACGGCGGGAAAGGCAAGTTGCAGCGCATTGACCAGCACACCTTCCGCCGTGTTCCGGTAAATGTTCAGACATGCTTGCGGATCGAGACCATCGGCCAGCACGGCGGCGGCTGCGTTTTCATCGGCACCTTCCACCAGGTTGCGGCGCATGGCCTGTTGAAGATCAGCCAGCGATGGCGTGTGCATGTTCATGGCGAACCGCCTCCAGTGCCGACTCCGCCGTTGCGGCTTCATCGATCAGAACATCGAGCGGCGGCACGTCCGTGTCCCATTCGATCAGCGTCGGCACCGGCCCGAAGCGTTGCAGCGCAGCCGCATAGAGAGCCCACACCTGCGGCGCGACACGCGAGCCGTGATCGTCGATTCGCAAGACCCGTCCGCCCTCGAGTTGTCTCAAGCTGTGGCCGGCAAGATGGATTTCGCCGATGGACGCCGGCGGCAGCGCGTCGAGATACGTGAGCGCATTCCAGCCGTGATTGCACGCGCTGACGTAGATGTTGTTCACGTCACACAGAAGTCCGCAGCCCGTGCGTCGCGCGAGGAGCGCGAGGAACTCGCACTCCGGTATCGTCGAATGCGAGAAGCGAAGATAGGTGGACGGGTTCTCCACGAGAATCCGTCGCCCTAGTGCCGCCTGCACCTGATCGACGTTCCGGCACACTACATCGAGCGCCTCTTCGGTCATCGGCAACGGCAGCAGATCGGCGAGGTACGTGCCGCCCGTCACACTCCACGCAAGATGATCGGAGATGAGGCCGGGCTGCACGCGCGCGACGACCTCGCTCACGCGTGCGACATGCGCGGCGTCGAGTCCGTCGGCGCTGCCAAGCGAGAGGCCCACGCCATGCAGCGACACCGGATAGTCGCGGCGTATGGCATCCAGACAGCGTGTAGCGGGACCGCCGCCCATGTAGTTTTCAGTGTGTACCTCGAACCATGCCACTGCCGGGCGTTCGTCGAGCACGGCGCGATGATGGCGAAAACGCAGACCCACGCCGGCCGTCGCGGGAATCGCGCCGGCCGGCACGCGTGCGCGGGAGACGGTTGCGCTCATGGCCGCAACGCCTCTCAACCTGCCTTGGTTCGGCCGCCTGCGATCTTGCCGCAATCGCCTGCCGGCAACAGCACGAATGACTTCGGGTCGCGCGCCTGCGTGGCCTGGCCGGCGCACGAGTGAGCCCCTTCGGCGCAGTCGTTCTTCGCCACCGCGTTGATGCCGTAGCACTTTTCGAGGTGGTTCTGTGCCATTCTGGCCATGTTGTCCTTCACGACCTGCGGCGGGTTGCCCATACCCTGCGCCTGCGCGGGGAGCGCCTGCATTGCGAGCGCCATGCCGACTGCCGCGGACAGCGACGATATGGTCAAAGCGGACTTGCTCATAGTATCTTCTCCGAGGGTTGGGATCGCGAAGACGCGACCACACAACCAGATTCGGTCCGGTGCGGCCAAAGGTTACCCGGCGCGCCGAAAATATTTGGGCCGCTTGCATCATCGACTAACTGCAACGATGTCCGACTACCGACACCGTGGCGCCGCGCACATGCAGCCCGGCCGATCCGCAACGGCCGGCAAGGGGCCGCGCGGCGCCACGCTCGACGACGCAATCCGGCCCGACGGCATGCCTGACTGGTCCGTTTTGATGGCGCGCGCGCAGCAAGGCGATCGCGAGGCCTATCGTCGGCTGCTGCAAAGCATGACGCCGTATCTGCGCAGCCTTGCGAGTCGCCACGGGGTCCATCCCGACGCAGTCGAGGACGTCGTGCAGGACGTCTTCGCCACCGTGCACCTCGTACGCCATACCTACGATCCCGGGCGGCCGTTTGGCCCCTGGCTGCTGACCATCGCCATGCGCCGCATCGTCGATACGCTGCGCCATCACGGACGTCTCGACGCCCGCGAACTGCCGCTGGACGATGAGCATGAAACCTTGGCCGACCCCACAGCGAATCTGATGGAAGAGGCCACGGATGCGCGCATGCTGCGCGAGACGATCGAGCGCTTGCCGCCCGGGCAGCGCGACGCGATACGCATGCTCAAACTCGAGGAAATGTCATTGAAAGAGGCGGCTGTGGCGAGTGGAATGACCGTTGCCGCGTTGAAGGTCGCGGTGCATCGCGGGCTGAAGGGCCTGCGCAAGCTCCTGACGCAGGGAGACCGCAAATGAGTCAGACCTCCGATCTGATCGAATCGCTGGTTGCCGACGCGAAGCCGGTGCGCCCGCTGCGCGCGCCCGCGATCCGCGCGGCTGGCTGGCTGCTGTTCGCCGCATTCGTGCTCATTCTGCTCGGCGTGGCGCACGGTGTGCGGCCCGACCTCGCGGCGAAGCTCCAGCAGCCGGTATTCGTGACCGGTGTGGCTGCGGCCGCGTTGACTGGGATTCTTGCTGCCATCGCGTCGTTCGTTGCCAGCGTGCCGGGAAGGCCGTTGCGCTGGCTGCTGTTGCCGCTGCCCGCGCTCGGGGCGTGGGTATCGACGATCGGCTATGGATGTCTGACGAACTGGGTGGAGATCGGCCCGGACGGCATGTCACTGGGGGAAACCGCGCGCTGTTTTGCGACGCTCGGTCTCACGGGTATTCCGCTCTCGCTCGCCTTGCTGATCATGCTGCACCACGTTGCGCGGCTCGCGCCCGCTCCTGTGGTGATGACGGGCAGCCTGGCCGTCGCCGCGCTCACGGCCGTGGCGCTCTCGATGTTTCATCCGCTCGACGCGACGGTCATGATCCTCGTCTGGAATTTCGGCGTCGCGACGATACTGTTGCTGATTAGCGCGCGGTACTCAAACCGAGTGTTCGCGTGGGTGATATCGCCTGTCCGATGACAGCACTGGCGGCCCACTTGTGGTATCGAGCGCACGCGAATCGCCCATCAATATGACGTGCTTATGGACGAAGACGATACTGGCGATTTTCCGGTACCGTACGACTTTCGTACCGTTGCTCGTGGCCGCTCCGGTGTCTGACATGCATGCCATTGCGGACGCTCACGAAGTCGAGCACTGAATGACGGAAACGGGTCGCTTGCCGTCCTCGCAACGTGAGTAAAACAGCCATCCGAACTCGTTGAGGGTCCGACGTCGGCAATGCTGACTGTAGCCGCCGTTGGCGGATGGTCGCGCCGGCAGCTGCTTTGGCCGACGGGTCGACAAACTGCGGTATCTCCAGATCCGGTGTCCAGGGTTGAGCCGACGTTCGAGCGTCCACGTGCTATCGCGAGCACAGATCCGTATGTGACCGACTACGGTCGCATGTCAACCGCCGACGTCGCGCGGGCCAAGTCATGATCAGGGCACCGCGGTCGACACGCATCCGCTTCTCCGAAAAATTCGCGCCGAAGATCTGTTTGGTGTACCAGGCTATCCGAGCCACGTCCGACATTTGCATCGAGACTCGACATCGCATCCACGCCTCATGGCACAAGCCATACAAACCGTCTGCGCAAGAATCGAAGCGTGGATTGCAGCGGTTTGTTTGAAGGCGCGAACAGATCCACCAACCCCACAAGGACGAGCGTGCCACTTAAGCGCTATTACGGCCGTAGAATCCTCGACAAGCAGGATTGCAGCGGACAGCCAGCAGGCGATGGCAAAGCCAACAGCGTCTTTCATGACGACACCTCGCTGCCGGGGCAATGGCAGGTGCTCCAAAGCACGCTGAGGGCCGCGCAGACCCAGACCGGCCGTTCCCTGGATGACCACATGAACAAAAACATCAGGACGCATCTTCCGCGACCAGGCCGCGTGCTTGTTGCGCTTTGCCGTTGTGTCTGGCGCCGGCCGAAGCCGCCAGCGAAAGGCCAACAAGGACGGCAACAAAACTGAAAGTGAGACGCGAGTTCACGGATTCATGCAGGAACACAACACCGCCGAGCGCCGCAACGGGTGGCACTAGCAGCTGGAAGGCAGCCGTGGCCATGGCCGGCAGCTTTCGGATCGCCGAACTCCAAACGACAAAGCCGAACGCCGATGTCACGGCCCCAGATGCCACGGCGAGGGCAACGCCGGTTGCGCTCGCATGGGCGTGACCGTGAAGAATCAATCCGAGGACGATGCAGATTGGTGTCGCCCGAAGGAAGTTTCCTGTCGTGGCCGACAGTGGATTCGCCATGCGCCTGCATCGCAGGGTATAGAGCCCCCACGCAGCGCCCGCACCGACCATCATCAGCAAGCCAGAGAATCCCGGAACGCCAACGCCAGGCGCGCTCAGGCATAGTACTCCGGCAACAGCCAGCAGATACCCAACCAGCGTCACGCGGTGGAAGCGTTCGCCTTTCAGGAGACAGGCAATCAATATCGTCAGTTGTACCGCCCCGAACAGGACAATCGCACCGGTACTGACGCCGAGGGATAGATACGACAACGAGAACAGGATCATGAAAGTCCCGAGCGCACTTGCCGAAATCCAGTCAGGGCTGGACTGCCCCACACGCCCCGGCCTTAGTTTCGTCACGATCAGCAATGTGACACTGCCGGCCACCAGCCGGATATCTGAAAACGTAGCTGCGTCGATGCTGTGACTGAATAGCGCGACGCGACATAGCAGCGAGTTTGATGCGAACGCAGCGATCGCGACCGCGCCCTGTACTGCGCAAGAAGGGGTGATTGCACTCACGTCTGCGGAATTCAGGTATGCATTCGTCACGGTTCCTCCTCAGCGCCGCAAGCCTGCGGGCGATTAGCATGACCACATTGCCGGGCGTTCGTCTCGCGCGAGTATTGCAATCGCCTGCCGGGCACCCTGTCCCTTGCTTGTTGCTCGTAAGCGTATAAACTCGTTGCGTGCGCCGCATCATCGGAACCGATGACGGGACAGGCTCGAAGAATAAGAAAGGAGTTCGGCATGGACGGTTTGGCGGGCGTGACTGCTCAGCAACTTTCCGACGTGATTGGCGCCATCTACGACTGCGCTCTCGACCCCGAACGCTGGCCAGCCACCTGCAGGACGGTTGCGAACCTGTGCGCTAGCACAGGCGGCGGCATCTGCGTGCATGACCTCAAACAGGTGCGCAACGACCAGTTGTTCGTGTTCGGCTATTCACCGCAATTCCTGGAGGCGCTGGGCAGCCAGTACGCCGACAGTCCGATGGCCGCCGCCGATATCGTCTCGAATGTGGGCGACGTCAACTCGCTGGCGAGGGAGCCGCGGCAGTTGCATGAAAGCCGCTTCTACCGCGATGTTCTGGCGCCCTACGGGCTGACGGATATCATCTGGTTTCCAGCACTGCGTGCCGGCGGACGAATGGCCTCGCTGCATGCGTCCCGCAGCGACAAGCGGCCCGACTACCAGCAGCCAGAGATTCAGCTTTTCAAATTGCTTGCTCCGCACGTCTGCAGGGCACTGACGATCTCCGACGCGCTTGACATCCGTGCGCTTCGGTCGGAAATGCTCGAAAAGACGCTTGACGGACTGTCAGCTGGCGTCTTCCTGACTGCGCGCGATGGCCACGTTGTCTACATGAATGCCGCAGCGGAGCGGCAGGTGAAAGCAGGGCATTCGATCCGCCTCGCCCACAATCGCCTGACCCCCGTCCATCCGACGGCGCAGGTCGCGCTCGCGACGAGCATCAACGCCGCAATGCGCGCGGACACAGCCTCAGCCTGGAGTGAGCATTCCGTGGCGATTCCAGACGGCACCGGGGACGGCGGCTACGTCGCCACCGTATTGCCGATCGAGAACGGTGAGCGCAGCGGAATCCTGGCACCCTTCGCCGCGTCGGTCGCCGTATTCATGCAGGACCCTATCCACGTCCCGCTCATGCCGGGCGAGGCCTTTGCGCGGCTGTATAGGCTGACGGGCGGCGAACTGCGCGTGCTGCTGGCCCTCTCGCAAGGGCTCGGCGGAATGGAGTCGGCCGCTATGCTCGGCATCACCGAGCCAACCGTTCGCACACATCTGCAGCGCATCTTCTCCAAGACCGGCACGACAAGGCAGGCCGATCTTCTGAGCCTACTGCATCGCTACACTCCGCCGGTTCGTAGTGACGCGTACTGAAGCGAGGGTTGGGGAAAGACCGTAGCCGGATGCGGCACCGTCACCGGGATGCTCGCGTTATTGACGCGGAGATCCCACATTGGCCGCCTACTGTCCCGTGCGGTTGGCCGTGGTCGACCCTGACTGCCCTTCAATCCAGCACAGACTCAGCGGCGGCTCTCAAGTGGTCAAGCCGACATCCAGATGTGTGCGCGACGGCATGGATGAACGACCGTAGTTGGCCGAAGGCACCAGTTCCGTGAACGTTCCACAGAGCTGACGTTCGAGTCTCAACGACAAATTTCCGTCGACGTGAATGAACGCGTACTCCCGGCCATGAGGAGTCGTTCGTAGGTCTCGTGGACCTGACATTCAGATGTCGGCTTCGTTCAGTTTCCGGCCATCCCACCGATTGGTGACCGTCTCCTACTGCACCGTGACGGTCGCTTTCATGTTCGGGTGTATGCCGCAGAACACCTTGTAGACCCCCGGCTTGTCGAACTTGAATTGATATGTATCGTTCTGATCGAGTGCGGCGGAGTGGAATATGCCGGCATCGTTGACGATCGTATGCGGTTCGCCATCCAGGTTTTTCCACGTCACGGTCGAGCCGACCTTGACCGTGAGAGACATCGGCGAAAACATGAAATTCTTGATTGCAACCGCGTTGGCGTCCTGCGCATGCGCGACAGTCGACACGCAAGCCAATGCCGCCATGAGCATCCCGCCTCCGATAGAGCCGACAAATGCGCGACGAAAGATGGTGGAAAGCATGATTGGATCCTGGATGAGTGAGCAAGGGGTGTCTGGAATCAGGCGAGCGTCGTGTCTGCAAGCGTCGCCTTGAGCGGATGGCGCGAGATCTTGACACTGGTCACGCCAAGCATCCTCGGGAGCTGATCGTTCGACACCGTTAGCGGCATGGGTCCGGGTCCATTGCCGGCCGTTGGTTGTGGATAGGCGGTCGAGCGTGCTGTATGGAAGGTGACATTCCCCTCCACCCTGGAAACGATCTGATGGATATGTCCATTCAGGACTGTCACCGAACCAAACCGCTTAAGATGGCTCATCGCCAGGCCTGCATCGCCGGTGCCCCAACCCCACGGTTCGTAAATCGTCCACATCGGCATGTGTGCAAACACAACGATCGGCGTGCTGGACGAACGTCCCTTCAGATCGTTCTCCAGCCAGGAAAGCTGGTCGTCGCCCAGGCTCCCCAGACCATTTGGCTTGAAATGCATCACGTTGACGAGCCCGATGAAGTGCACACCACTGTGGTCAAAGCTGTAATAGCCCTTGTTGTCCGAAGCCTGGCCGAAGCGGTTGAAGTATTCGGTTCCAGGCCCGTCCGTCACATCATGTTCTCCAGGCACGGTGTGCAACTCGGTGATGTTCAGCCCCGCCAGCAATTGAGCCGCAAGGTCGAACTCTGCGGGCCGCGAGAGATGGGTGATATCGCCCGTGTGAATTGTCAGGACCGGCTTGACCGGCATGGCGGCAACGAAGTCAATCGTCTGCCTGAGCGTTCCCGCGACATCCGGATTGGCTTCCTTGTTGAAGCCAATATGCGTGTCGCTGATCTGCAGGAACAGGGGAACGCCTGCGGCCGCGGACTCGTCCTTCGTACTGGCGGCGAGGGCCAATTGCACTGGCGTGAGGACGCCACCGGTCAGGACGAACAGGGTGCCCGCGCCACCGTACGCCAGGCATTTCAATGCGCTGCGGCGCGATGGATTGGAAGGAAGATCTGACGACATGGTGTCCTCTCGACTGGGGTTCAGGAGGTAGACCGCCGGATCATCCGGTGGACCTCCGTGGCTGGTTTCGAGCGCTAAACTGCCGCGTCGATCGTTTTATTCCCCAATCGGAAATCTCACCGCTGGCGCACAATAGACCACTCACCCTTCACCGCGCTACTGCAACGTGCTTGCGCGTGTCGAGCGCAGGCGCACCTCACATTACCTTACCCTCTCGGGGATCTCGTCGAATCAGGGAATAACCGTCGCGTGCTCACGGTATTGCAGGCTGGACACACGAACTGGGTGACCACGCGAATCAGAGCGACTTGACCTCGCGCTGTTCAACGGCGACAAACCCGCCTGGCAGGATGCGCCGGTGTGCTATCGAAGGTGCCGGACATCCCGCGCAAGAAACGCGTCTGCTCAACGCATGTCGCGCGGCACTCAGCAGAGTGTGAAATAAGAGACGCCCCGGTGCGCACATCACACCGTGAATCGAGGGTTCAGATGCAATCCGTTCTGCGCGGGTTTCAACTCGGGTCGGGCATGGTGCTGCTGACCTATCTTTTCCTCCACCTGACCAATCACGCGCTCGGCATCTGGTCACTGGACCTTGCCGGACGCGGTCTCGTTGTGGCGCTCCGGTTCTGGCGTAGCGCCCCTGGAACGATCGCGCTGTACGGCGCAGCTTTGCTGCATTTTGCATTGGCGGTGCGCACGATATACGAGCGCCGCCACTGGGCACTGCCGCCCGCCGAATGGATCCGCCTCTGGGCAGGCCTCAGCCTGCCGCTGCTGCTGATCCGCCACGCGGTGACAACCCGGCTCGCCTCCTCGCTCTATGGCTTCGAGCCTGATTACGAGCGCGTCGTCACCGTGCTGCTTACCAGCGGCACGCAGGGCCTGCAACTTGCACTGCTCGCGCCTGGCTGGATACACGGATGCCTCGGACTGTGGTTCCGGTTGCGCCATCATCCGTTGGCGCACCGCGTGAAGCCCGCGTTGCTGGCACTCGTCGTCCTGTTGCCACTGCTGTCCGCAGGAGGCTTTATCCGGATGATGCAAGCCGTCGAGGCGAAGGGCTCCATGCTTCCGCCCGCCGATCCGAAACTGGTTTCGCACCAACTCGCCCTTGATGCCTGGCGTCATCATCTTGTCATCCTTTATCTGTCCGTGATCATTAGCGCGTTCATCGCAGGCCAGTTGCGCAACAGCCTTGAACGTCGAAGATTGCAGAACAGGTGATGAATGCCGATACGATACGACCGCACGCGAGGGCGAATCCGCCGACGTCCTGTTTGACCAGGATCGGGAATATCCCGCGACGAAGCGGCGTCTACACAATGCGCATCGCACAACACTCAAACGTTAACTAAGGAGTATGAAATGATTAAATCGATCGTGATCGCCTTTTCGCTGGCGACTCTCGCAACGTCGAAGGCGTTTTCTAAAGGCAAAACCCGCGCCGAAGTCTATCAGGAACTGATCGAAGCACAGCAAAACGGTCTGAACTTTGTGACCGAAACCTCCTATCCGGATGTCAATCCGATCTACGCGGGGCAGGTCGCACGTATGAAGCGTGAACATCTCATGCGGCAGAACGCTTCTCTCCCCGACGACAAGGCGCATTGAACGCCAGCCATTCCATTTTGCAAATGCCTCCCGAGGTAAAAGGAGTACCGCATGAAATCGGATTCGATGGCCGGGTGCGTTGTACCGCCGCTACGCATCTTTGTGATCGCAGGCACCATGCTGATGGCCGGTACAGTGAGTGTTTATGCGCAGACCATGCCGGAGCCTGCCACTCATCAACGCACCCGCGCGGAAGTCATGCATGAGCTCGAAGAACTGGAGGCGGCGGGTTATAACCCGTCGCAGGGTGACGATGGTTCGTACCCCGCCGATATTCAGGCCGCGGAAGAGAAGGTTGCCGCGAAGCATCGAGCGGAAAGAGACGCGGCGATGAGTGCGGGCGGAAACGGACAGGCGACGCCGGCGCCTTGAGATGCAGACTGTGGTCAATACTCCGTGTACGAGGCGCTCGCACGGAGGCGATAGCCGACGCGACGCTGCATAGTTATAGCGCTTTCTTCCGATTATCGTGAGGCCTTGCAGATCTTCGTCGAGAAGGACGTGCAGCAGTTATATGGGCGGGGCGTACCGGGCGTCCGGCTCGGCCGAAAGGCAGTCGACACGACAGGCTGCAATCGTGATTCATCAACGGCGACCGCGTGCAATTGTGATCAATCGGTGGCCAGCGCGAGGAAAAACGGTGAAACCGCGACGGGAGACCAGTTCCGCACGAGCAATGCCGTTTCAAGGCTGACGGCCACACGGCAACGATGATCACATGCTGACGAAATTGGGCCGTAGGTGGTGTCTGAGTTCACGATTGCTTCACGAGCGTGATCAAGATTGCCGAGGGCGGCCAGAGGCGAGCGACGCTTCCGTACGATGCTACTGGACGTCGGTAAAGAAGTTTGACATAAGACAAATTATCAACGTTCCTATTGTAGAAGCTTTTTAGTAATGTCCGATTCAGGCTAATTAGAAATGTCCGATTTTTGCCCCCTTAGGCTCACGCTGTCGCGATGCGTTGACCCGGGGGTGAATCATGAATGGGCGTGGTCTGATCACG
>NZ_JAYMRZ010000040.1:0-46881 GCF_038900715.1 Paraburkholderia phymatum
GCGTGGTGGATCACCCTGGACGCCACGAAAGAGCATCAGCTTCAGAACTGGATCCGCAATTCAGGGCATCTTCAACCGTAGCAGTCCAACATTCAACTGTGAGAGGTGCATTATGAGATCGCCGTCGGGATACCGAGTTCGCGCTCGCCTCCCTCCGGCTTCGGGATCGTCACCCGTCGCACCGGACTGGGCCGGTACGTCCCCGACAACAATTGCTCGCGGATCACTGGCCACGCCGTCACCAGATGGCGCGCCGTCTGGTCAATGTCCAGACCGTCCACGCCAGCGGCTCCCTTGTTGGCCCGCACCCGTCTGAGCGCCTGTCGCAGGTTCTCTCTCGTCAACGCCGCTTCCAGCAGCGCTGACCCTGTGTCCCCGGTTTCAGGTCGCGGGCAGTTGGCTTCGTCGCTGACCGCTTCACGCGTGGCTTCACCTCGCGTCGCTGCGATCCGCTCCGCTTGCGCGGACGTCTGACGCATGGCCTGTTGCATCGACATGTCGCTGGACACTCTTTCCCGTTTGGTCCTTCGCCACCAGCTTTGGCTTCCTCAGCCTGTCCTGTGACTACTACGACCTCTGCTGTCTTCTCGCTCCGGCTCGACACCGTCGCCCTTTCAGGCATGAGGCGAGATCTCCCCAGGTAAGAACGCAATCCTTCACCGCACAACCGCCGGATTTACGCCGCCTGATCCTTGACCACGAGAGCTTTGCAGTTTTCAGCCTGCTCGCCCTGATCGGCACCGCCTTCTATCCGGTTCTTGTCCATCGGCTCGCGGTTTCGCTCCGCGCTTCCTCCCCACACTCGGTCACCCTCATGCAGTTGCGCTTCGCTTCATTCGCTGTGGTCAACTCATGGTGGGACTTGCACCCACAAGATTGCGCCCATGCTGGGCGCACCGAAAAAAGCCGTCCCATCTTGCGATGGGGCGGCTTTTTGTCTTCCGGAGCGACAGGTGCGTGATTGACTGCTAGATGAGCACCAGATTATCCCGGTGGATCAATTCCGGCTCGAGCATATAGCCCAGCACCGTTTCGATCTCGCCGCTCGGACGGCGCTGGATCAGCTTCGTCTCAGCGCTGCTGTAGTTCGTCAGTCCGCGCGCGACCTCGCGCCCCGATGCGTTCAGACACGCAATCACCTCGCCGCGCGCAAACGCGCCCTGCACGCCGACGACGCCGATCGGCAGCAAGCTCTTGCCGCCCTCGGTGAGCTTTTCGACCGCGCCGTCATCGATTACGACGTGTCCGCGCACCTGCAGGTGATCCGCCATCCACTGCTTGCGCGCCGCCATCCGAGCGGTACGCGCGATGAGTTGCGTGCCGATCGCCTCGCCCGCCGCCAGCCTCGCGAGCACGTCCGCCTCGCGTCCGCTTGCGATCACCGTGTTCGCGCCGCTATGCGCCGCGCGTTTCGCCGCGAGAATCTTCGTCAGCATGCCGCCCCGGCCGATGCTCGACCCGGCGCCGCCCGCCATCGCCTCCAGCTCCGGCGTGCCGGCGTCGGCCTGCTGGACAAGGGTCGCGGCCGGATCCTTGCGCGGATCGGCGGTGAAGAGACCTTGCTGGTCGGTGAGGATGATCAGCGCGTCACCTTCGATCAGGTTCGCGACCAGCGCGCCGAGCGTATCGTTGTCACCGAACTTGATCTCGTCGGTGACGACCGTGTCGTTCTCGTTGATGATCGGCACGACGCCAAGCCGCAGCAGCGTCAGCAGCGTCGAGCGCGCATTCAGATACCGTTCGCGATCGGCCAGATCGGCGTGCGTCAAAAGGATCTGGGCGGTGCGGATCGAATGCTCGGCGAAGCGGCTTTCGTAGACCTGAGCGAGCCCCATCTGCCCGACGGCGGCGGCCGCCTGCAACTCGTCGATTTCGCGCGGGCGCTTCGTCCAGCCAAGACGCTGCATGCCCTCGGCGATTGCGCCGGAACTGACGAGCACGACTTCCTTGCCCTGCGCGCGCAGCGCCGCAATCTGGGCGGCCCAGCGACCGATTGCTGCATGATCGAGTCCGCGCCCGTCGTTCGTGACGAGGCTCGACCCGACTTTCACCACCAATCGCCTGGAATCTGCGATAACGGAACGCATTGTGGGCGGTCTCCAAGATGATTCGTAAGGCCGGCGCGTGCTGGGAGTGCGCCGGCATCCAGGTTACGGCCGCTTACTCCTGCGGCTCGGCCGATGCCCCCGTGCTGCCCGCCTGCTGGTCGCGGAAACGCACGTCGGCGGCCAGATCTTCCGCTTCGGCGGCACGGTGCGCATCGGAGTGCGCGGCGAGGTAGTCGTAGACCGCGTAGCAAAGGTTCTCGCAGCCCTGGCCCGTCAGCGCCGAAATTTCGAAAACGGGACCGTCCCACTCGAAGTCTTTGATAAAGCGGGCGACGCGCGGCTCCCGCTCTTCTTCCGCGACCATGTCGAGCTTGTTCAGCACGAGCCAGCGCGGCTTGCCGTACAACTCCTCGTCGTATTTGCGCAGTTCGTTGACGATCGCCTTTGCTTCCGCGACGGGATCGACGGTTTCGTCGAACGGCGCGAGATCGACGATGTGCAACAGCAGGCCGGTGCGCTGCAAGTGCCGCAGGAACTGGTGGCCCAGGCCCGCGCCTTCCGCCGCGCCTTCGATCAGCCCGGGAATGTCGGCGATCACGAAGCTGCGGCTCGGCCCGACGCGAACGACGCCGAGATTCGGCGCGAGCGTCGTGAACGGATAGTCCGCAATTTTCGGCTTCGCGTTCGACACCGACGAAATGAACGTCGACTTGCCCGCGTTCGGCATGCCCAGCAAGCCGACGTCCGCGAGCACCTTCAGTTCCAGACGCAGCATGCGGCGCTCGCCCGGCTTGCCGTCCGTCTTCTGACGCGGCGCGCGGTTCGTGCTCGACTTGAAGTGCAGATTGCCGAGCCCGCCCGCGCCGCCCTGTGCGACCAGCACGGTCTGGTTGTGCTCGGTGAGGTCGGCGATGACCTCGCCCGTGGCCATATCGGCGATGATCGTGCCGACGGGCATGCGCAGCGTGATGTCGTCGCCGCCCTTGCCGTAGCAGTCCGAGCCGCGGCCGTTCTCGCCGTTGCGCGCCTGATGCTTTTTCGCATAGCGGTAGTCGATCAGCGTGTTGATGTTACGGTCTGCGACTGCATAGACACTGCCGCCGCGGCCGCCGTCGCCGCCGTCCGGACCGCCGAACGGGACGAATTTCTCGCGGCGCATCGACGCGCTGCCATCTCCTCCGTCGCCGGCGATGACTTCGATCCTCGCTTCGTCAATGAACTTCATGCGTTACTCCGTCCCGTGTGCATTGCTATTTTGCCGCGCGTTGCGCGCGCGCACCATTGGCCATTCGGCCAGATTGACCTTGATTCTTGTCTGATCGCGACAATGAAATGCCGTGACGATGCGGGTCCGCAAACGAAAACTCTCAAAGGAGACCCGCAAACGGAATCCGCAAACAAAAAGGCCCCGCAAACTTCGCGGGGCCTTTTTCCGGTCCTGAAGCCCGTGCCTGATTTAATCTCAGACAGCCGGGACGACGTTGACCATGTGCTTCTTGGCGGCGCCCTTCGTCGTAAACTTGACGTGGCCGTCGACCAGTGCGAACAGCGTGTGATCCTTGCCGATGCCGACGTTTTCACCAGCGTGCATGCGCGTACCGCGCTGACGCACGATGATGCCGCCAGCCAGGATCGCCTGACCGCCGAAAACCTTCACGCCGAGGCGCTTCGACTCGGAGTCGCGGCCGTTCCGGGAAGAGCCGCCTGCCTTTTTGTGTGCCATGTGATTACTCCTTGCCCGATGCGCTTACGCGTTGATCGCGTCGATGCGCAGTTCGGTGTAGTTCTGGCGGTGGCCGCCATGCTTTTGGTAGTGCTTCCGGCGACGCATCTTGAAGATGGTCACTTTGGCGTGACGACCGTGCGACACAACGGTAGCCTTGACGGAAGCCCCACTGACCAGCGGCGTACCGAATTTAATCGATTCGCCTTCGCCCACTGCGAGAACCTGGTCGAGCGTGATTTCAGCGTCAATGTCTGCCGGTATCTGTTCTACTTTAAGTTTTTCGCCGACAGCAACCTTATACTGCTTGCCGCCGGTTTTTATGACCGCGTACATTGAAAACCTCACTCTGGATTCATTTTCCCGACGCACCACGCGCGGAAACCCTCGATTATACATAGAGTTAGCTGCGCGGTCAAAAGTAGTTGACAACGGCCGCGCCAAGCCGTCCGACGCGCGACAAACGCGACATGCCAATGCCAAAACGGCCACGATCACAGGGTGTACGGCGCTGAAATAGCGCAGTTCGCCTTATAATTCGCGGCACTACCCGAATTCGTCACCATGTCGTCAACCGCCACTCCTACCCCTAACGCAGCCAATCTGCTCGCTCCGATCGTCGAAGACATGCAGCAGGTGAATCGCGTCATCCGGCACCGTCTGGCGTCCGAGGTGATGCTGATCAACCAGATCTCCGAGTACATCATCAGTGCCGGAGGCAAGCGCCTGCGCCCCGCGCTGCTCCTGCTCGTGGCGCGCGCGCTCGGCGACAGGACGGGGCATCGGCACGAACTGGCGGCCGTCGTCGAGTTCATCCACACGGCAACGCTGCTGCACGACGACGTCGTCGACGAATCCGATCTGCGCCGCGGGCGTCAGACGGCGAACGCGCTGTTCGGCAACGCGGCGAGCGTGCTGGTCGGCGACTTTCTGTATTCGCGCTCGTTTCAGATGATGGTCGGCGTGGGCAAGATGCGCGTGATGGAGATTCTTTCAGAAGCGACCAACATTATTTCCGAGGGCGAAGTGCTGCAGCTCCTGAACATGCATGACGCCGACGTCGACGAAGCGCGCTACATGCAGGTGATCCGCTATAAGACGGCCAAGCTGTTCGAAGCGGCCGCACAGCTGGGCGCCGTGCTGTCGGGCGTGGACGCGACCACGGAGGCCGCCGCAGCCGAATTCGGCCGCCGCATCGGCACGGCGTTCCAGATCATGGACGACTGGCTCGACTACACGGGCACGCCCGAGTCGATGGGCAAGAACGCCGGCGACGATCTGCGCGAAGGCAAGCCGACGCTGCCGCTGATCTATCTGATCGAGCGTGGCACGGCGGAGCAGGCCGCACTCGCGCGCGAGGCAATCGAGCAAGGCGGCACCGACCGCTTCGACGAGATTTTCGACGCGATCACGCGCTCGGGCGCGCTCGATCACACGCTCGAATGCGCAAAGCAGGAAGCGCAAGCGGCGGCAGCAGCAATTTCCTCGTTTCCCAGTTCCATTTACAAAGAAAGCCTGCTAGAATTATGTTCTTACTCGACGACGAGACAGTCTTGAACGAGACTGAAGCATCGGATCAGTCTGAATCGAGTGACCAAATCGGGGTGTAGCTTAGCCTGGTAGAGCGCTACGTTCGGGACGTAGAGGCCGGAGGTTCGAATCCTCTCACCCCGACCAGATTTTGAAAAAACCGCGCATTGCGCGGTTTTTTTTCGTCCGTCGCTTTGCCAATCACCTGAGTGGACAGCAAGCCGACTTGGCTATCCGGCCGATGAGAGCCGTCCGGCCCCTCTGCTATATTCTCCCCATCCCTCCCCTTCTCTTATTCACGTCGCGTGGAACAACTTCCCTTATGGGCGCAAATAGGCGCCGTCGTCCTGCTTCTTATCTGCTCCAGCTTCTTCTCCATTAGCGAGACCGCGATGATGGCGATCAATCGTCATCGTCTGAAGCACCTCGCCAGCAAGGGCGCGCTCGGTGCGAAAACTACGCAGGGCCTGCTCGCGCGCACCGATGAATTGCTGAGCGCCGTGCTGATCGGCAACAACCTGTTCAACACGATCATCCCGGTGCTCACCACGTCGATCGCGTTGCACACGTTCGGCAGCAATAGTCTCGTGCTGTCGATTGCGACGGGTATCGTCGCGTTTCTCATCATCGTGTTCGCCGAAATCACGCCGAAGATCGTCGGCGCGACGTTTCCCGAAAAGATCGCGTTGCCGGCCAGCCTGCTGATCGCGCCGCTGATGCGCGTGTCCAAGCCGCTGATCTGGTTCGTCAACCTGTTCGCCAACAGCATCCTGCGCGTGCTGCACATCAACACGAAAAGCGCGCACGAACAGCGGCTGTCGACGGAGGAACTGCGCACCATCGTGCTCGAGTCCGGCAGCTTCATGCCGACCAAGCACCGCAGCATTCTGCTGAACCTGTTCGACCTCGAAAACATCACCGTCGACGACGTGATGATTCCCCGCCGCCGCATCGAGGCGCTCGATTTCGACGCGCCATTCGAGCAGATCCTGCATCAGCTCGAAACGTGCTATCACAACAAGCTGATCGTCTATCAGGGCGACTTCGACCGCGTGCTCGGCGTGCTTCATGTGCGCAAGACGCTCTCCGCGTTGCACAACCAGGAACTGGAGCGCGACACGCTGCGCGAACTGCTCGCCGAGCCGTACTTCGTGCCGACGGGCACGCCCGTCTTTCAGCAGCTCCAGTATTTTCAGGAAAGCCGTCATCGGATTGCGCTCGTCGTCGACGAATACGGTGAGTTGCAAGGACTCGTGACGCCCGAGGACATCATCGAGGAACTGATCGGCGAATTCACGACGTCCGTGCCGCGCAGCGCGAGTTCGCGCGGCGGCTGGAACGAGGAAGGCGAGTGCATCGTCGCGGGCAGCATGCCGCTGCGCGAACTGAACCGCTGGCTGCAATTGCGTCTGCCGACGGATGGCCCGAAAACCCTCAACGGACTGATCCTAGAAATTCTCGAAGAGATACCGGAAGGCGACGTCTGCGTGAAGATCGCGGACATCAAACTCGAAGTGATGCGCAGCGACGACCAGGCGATCAGAACAGTTAAGATTTTTCGCCCCGGTCCCCCGCCGGGCTCCAAGATCAAGCGGCTCGTAAGCCGCGGATAGCACCCCTGGCCATTCGGCCGAATAGCGGCCAGGCGCACGAACTCCGATGATGAAGCCGTCATGTTCTACAGGCGGCTCCCAGCCGGTTTTCGATGCGCACTTCTTCCCATCCGGCTTCGCCTCCGCTCAAGGTGGCCGCGAGCCGGCAACCACCCGCTACGACCGACGCGGACAGCCCACCAGCCGTCCGCCTGCTCGCCGATACGCTTCTCGAAGCCGCGCGCCTCAACGCATCCGATCTGCATATCGAACCGAGGGAGCACGGCTGGCGGATGCGTCTGCGCGTCGATGGCGTGCTGCATGAGATCGCACGGCCGCCCGCGCATCTGCGCGACGCGTTCATCACGCGCGTGAAAGTGCTGGCTCGCATGGATATCGCCGAGCGGCGCGTGCCGCAGGATGGCCGCTTGCGGCTGCCCGTCGCTGCGGGCCGGGTCGAGGACTATCGCGTCAATTCGCTGCCCACGCTGTTCGGCGAAAAGCTCGTGCTGCGCAGGCTCGACGCGCTGCCAGCCGATCTGTCGCTCGACTCGCTTGGCCTTGCGCCCGCTCAGCGCGACATCGTCGACTGCTCGATACGCGCGCCGCATGGGCTTGTGCTCGTCACGGGACCGACGGGCAGCGGCAAGACGATGTCGCTGTACTGCTTCCTGCAACTGCTGAACGCCGAGTCCCGCAATCTCTGCTCGGTCGAAGATCCGGCGGAAATCCAGCTTGCGGGCATCAATCAGGTCAGCGTTCGCGAGAAGGCGGGCCTCACGTTTGCCGTCGCGTTACGTGCTTTTCTGCGCCAGGACCCGGACGTGATCATGGTCGGCGAAATCCGCGACGAAGAAACGGCCGATGTTGCCGTGAAGGCGGCTCAGACGGGCCACCTGGTTTTGTCGACGCTGCACACGAACGACGCGCCGGCGGCCATCGCGCGCCTGATCGACATTGGCGTCGAGCCATACAATCTCGCGGCCGCATTGCGTCTCGTGACCGCGCAGCGGCTCGTGCGGCGCCTGTGCGTCGCATGCAGGGAGCCATCGATGGAAACGCCCGCGTCGTTGCGCGCAGCGGGTGTGCCCGACGTGGAAACCGCGCAGTGGCATCCCTATGCCCCACGAGGATGCGAAGCCTGCCACGGCATCGGCTTTCGTGGACGCGTCGGCATCCATCAGGTGATGCCCGTTTCGGACGCGATGCGGGAGCTGATCGTCGCACGCGCCGGCACACACGAGATCGCGCGACAGGCGCGCGCCGAACAGGTCCAGACGCTACGCGACGCGGCACTGGCTCGCGCATTCGACGGCACGACGAGCCTCGCCGAAGCCCTGAGCGCGACGGAGGTCGCATGACGGCAACGACAATCCACGAGCAGCGTTTCGCATGGCGCGCGCTCGACGCAAGGCGTGCGCCGGCGCGGTACCGTGATCGCGCCAGACCTTGTCACTGCTCGCTCAATGCTGAAGCAGGACGCGCTCTATGGCGTCGAATGGAGCGTGCGCGGCGCAGCGCCGCAGCCCAACGCGCGCGCCGCCGACGTCACGCTGTTCACGCGCCAGCTGTCGAGCCTGCTGCGTGCGGGCCTGCCGCTTGCGTCGTCGCTCGAACTACTGGCGAATGCATCGAAAGACAGCGAACGGGCCAAAGGCATGCCGCGCATCGTCAATGCGCTCGCTCGCGATATCACGGCAGGACTCGGCTTCTCGGCGGCGCTCGCCCGTCATCCGGTGCAGTTCGGCGCACTGTATCGTCAGTTGGTCGAAGTAGGCGAAGCGTCGGGCGCGCTGCCTGTCGTGCTCGCGCGGCTCGCCGACGACCGCGAGCGCGCCGCCGCACAACGGGCCAAAGTGCGTGCCGCGCTCACCTATCCCGTCGCGATCCTGCTGCTTGCCATCGCGATTACGGCTGCGCTGCTCGTGTGGGTCGTTCCGACGTTCAAGCAGATCTTCGATGGCTTCGGCGCGAAGCTGCCCGCGCCGACGCAACTGGTGCTCGCGATGTCGGCGGCGGCCGGCCGCTGGAGCGCGCCGCTCGCTTCGATCGTATGCGTGCTCGCGCTCGCCATGCGTCACCTGCTGAGCCGCTCGGAGGCGGCCCGGCTGCAGTTCTCGCGCGCGATGCTGCGTCTGCCCATCGCCGGCTCGCTGCTCGCGACGCTCTGCGCCGCGCGCTGGAGCCGCGTGCTCGGCACACTGCTGTCGGCGGGGACGCCCCTCGCTGACGCATTCGATTCGCTCACGCACGCGACGGGCAACGCCTGGTTCGATCGCGCGACCATCGCGATCTCGGCTCAGCTTCGTCGCGGCGTGCGGCTCGCGCCTGCGATGCGTGAAGCGCGATGCTTTCCCGAAGACATCGTGCAGCCCGTCGCCATCGCAGAGGAATCGGGCACGCTGGACACAATGCTGCTCGACGTCGCGTCGCTGAGCGATCGACAGGTCGACGAAAAGATCGCGGGGCTCGCGAGCCTGTGCGAACCGCTCGTGATCGTCGTGTTGGGCGGACTCGTCGGCGGGCTCGTGATCGCGATGTATCTTCCCATCATCCAACTTGGCAACGTGGTGTAGTAGCATCGCAGCCGAATCCACCCAATCGACCATGCCGACCACGCTCACGCCCGTGTCAGACCTATCCTTCAGCAGCCCGCTCACCCGTTTCGCGGACAGCCTCGGCGTGGCCTTCGGCACGCTGCCCGCTCTCGCGCAGATTGCGTTCGTCATCGTGTTCGGCCTGGTGATCGGCAGTTTCCTGAATGTCGTCGTGCATCGCTTGCCGATCATGCTCGAGCGCGCATGGCGCGCCGAAGTGAGCGAAGCAACAGGCCATTCATTCGACGACGACGGCCTGCCCGCACGCTACAACCTCTGGCTGCCGCGCAGCGCCTGTCCTCATTGCGGCCACGTGCTGCGCGCGTGGGAGAACATTCCCGTGCTCAGCTATCTGATGCTGCGCGGCCGTTGCTCTCAATGCAAACGCCGTGTGAGCTTCCGCTATCCGCTGCTCGAACTGTCGAGCGCGGCGCTGGCGCTCGGCGCGTTCGTCTCGTTCGGCCCGACGGGCACGGCGCTCGCGGCATACGGACTTTGCGCCGCGCTGCTCGCAATGAGCGCAATCGACATCGACACGCATCTGCTGCCCGACTCGATGACCTTGCCGTTGCTGTGGGCGGGCTTTATCGTCAACTTCAATTCGGTGTTCGCGAGCCTGCACGACGCGGTGATCGGCGCGATCGCCGGCTATCTTGTGCTGTGGTGCGTGCATTGGGTGTTCAGGCTCGTGCGCGGCATCGAAGGCATGGGTTACGGCGACTTCAAGCTGCTCGCCGCGCTCGGCGCCTGGCTTGGATGGGCTGCGCTGCCGCAGATCATTCTGATCGCGGCCGTGGCGGGCGCCGTCATCGGACTGGTCGCGACATGGATCGGCCGCATGCGCTTCGAGGAACCGCTGCCGTTCGGCCCGTTTCTCGCGGCAGCCGGCGCCATTACGCTCTTTCTCGGCACGCCGCTTTATATCGCTTTCGGAGGCTGACGCATGTTTGCTGTTGGATTGACGGGCGGCATCGGCAGCGGCAAATCCACTGTCGCCGATCTGTTTGCGAAGCGCGGCGTGACGCTCGTCGATACCGACTTGATCGCGCATCGCGTCACCGCGCCCGGTGGGCCCGCGATGCCCGCCATTGCCGCCGAGTTCGGCGCATCGTTCGTCGCATCCGATGGCTCGCTCGATCGCGCCCGCATGCGCGCGCTCGTCTTCAGCGACGAGAATGCGCGCAAACGTCTCGAAGCCATTACGCATCCGCTGATTCGCGCCGAGACGGAACGCGAGCGTCAACAGGCGCTAGGCCCCTACGTGATCATGGTGGTGCCGCTGCTCGTCGAATCGGGCAATTGGAAGACACGCGTGGACCGCGTGCTGACCGTCGACTGCAGCGTCGAGACGCAGATCGCTCGCGTCATGCGCCGCAATGCGTTCACGCGCGAACAGGTGCTGGCGATCATCGCGCGCCAGGCCACGCGCGAAGCACGCCTCGCCGCAGCCGACGACGTGATCGTCAATGACGGCGCATCGCTCGAAGCGCTCGACCTTGATGTCGATCGGCTTCATCGCATGTATCTTTCACTCGCGGCCGCATGAGCCGTAAGCGATTCTGTTCACCGTCTGTAAAGCGGGCGCATGTTGTCGGGAACGGCGCGAGCACGCAACGAATGCGCATGATACAGCGCAAAAATTGACAGAAGCTCGCGGAAATAGTGTGTGATTGCTAGGGTAGTCTCACGGCATTAGAATGTCCTGCAATTCCGTCACCGACCACGCCCGAGGCGAGCCCGCTTGATTCTTTACGAGTATCCCTTCAACGAGCGAATCCGGACGCTGCTGCGCCTCGAAGATCTGTTCGAGCGCTTCACGTTCTTTCTGACTCAGGAAGACGCCAGGGAACATCATGTCGCGCTGACTACGCTGTTCGAAATCTCCGAAGTCGCGGGCCGCGCGGATCTGAAGTCCGATCTGATGAAGGAACTGGAGCGGCAACGTCAAACGCTCGCGCCGTTTCGCGGCAATCCCGGCATCGAGCAGAACGCGCTCGAAGCCGTCCTCGGCGAAATCGAGCAGACTCTCGCCGGGCTTACGCAAATGCAAGGCAAGACTGGCCAGCATCTTGCGGACAACGAGTGGCTCGCCAGCATCCGCAGCCGCGCGATCATCCCCGGCGGCACCTGCAAGTTCGATCTTCCGTCGTATTACGCGTGGCAGCAGACGCATCCTGATCAACGCCGCCAGGACATCGCCAAGTGGGTCATGCCGCTTTTGCCGCTGCGCGACGCCGCCTCCATCGTGCTGCGGCTTGCGCGCGAATCGGGGCAGGCGTCGAAAGTGATGGCGATGCAGGGCAGCTACCAGCAGATGCTGTCGGGCCGCACGTATCAGTTGATGCAGGTGCGCGTGGCACCCGAATTGCGGGTGATTCCGGAGGCGAGCGCCAACAAGTACATGCTGTGGGTGCGCTTCACGGTGCAGGATGGTGACTTGCGTCCGCGCGCCGTCGATGTCGACGTGCCGTTCCAGTTGACGCTGTGCAGTCTTTAATCTGAGGCAAAGCGCCTCATTTATGAAGCTTCACCGTTTAGATTGAACGCCTGACCGAATGACCACTGTAGTCAAATGCCCAACCTGCGGAAAGGATGTCCGCTGGACTCCTGAGAACCGCTTCCGTCCGTTCTGTTCCGAGCGCTGCAAGCAGATCGATCTCGGCGCGTGGGCTGCCGAAAAGTACAAGATCGGCGGCACCGACGACGAACCGACCACCGACGACACGCCCGGCGAAAATCGCTCGCACTGAAGCACAACGAGCGCCGCGCGCGATCATCGAGGCGCAAGCCGCGTGCTGCGGCTGCGCCCTTCTCTCACTCCGCAGCCAGCCACTCCAGCACGGGAATCGTCGCCGGCAATAGCGGCGACACCTGGGCCGGCAACGCCTGCCACGCGAACGCCTGACCTTCGCGCCCATGCGGCTCGCCGTCCCACGCCGTCACCTTGCAGAAATAGAGACGCACGTACGCATGCGGATAGTCGTGTTCGAGCACGTGCCAACGGTGGCTCGACTGCACGTCGATGCCGAGTTCTTCGTGCAACTCGCGCGCAAGCGCGGCTTCGACCGATTCGCCCGGCTCCAGCTTGCCGCCCGGAAATTCCCAGTAGCCCTCGTAAGGCTTGCCGGCGGGCCGTTGCGCGAGCAGATAGCGGCCATCGGGCTGAACCAGCACGCCGACGGCCACTTCCGTGACCGGTCGGCCGGCAGCGTTCAGTTCGCTCGCGTTCTGCGCGCCGTTTTGCATGCCGTTTTGCACCGGGTCGCTCATGCTGGCGCCCGCCGGCCCGACCAGTCGCGCGCGAACTGCCACGCGACGCGCCCCGAACGCGACCCGCGCTCCAGTGCCCAGATCAGCGCATCGCCGCGCGCCGCTTCGACATCGGCATCGTTGCAGCCAAAGTGATGCAGCCAGTGCGCGACGATCGACAGATAGTCGTCCTGCTTGAACGGATAGAAGCTGACCCACAGGCCGAAACGCTCCGACAGCGAGATCTTTTCCTCGACCACTTCGCCCGGATGGATCTCGCCGTCGGGCATGTGCTTGTACGTCTCGTTGTCGCTCATGTACTCGGGCAGCAGATGGCGGCGGTTCGACGTCGCGTAGATCAGCACGTTGTCCGACTGCGCGGCCACCGATCCGTCGAGCGCCACCTTCAGCGCCTTGTAGCCCGACTCGCCTTCCTCGAACGACAGATCGTCGCAGAACACAATGAAGCGCTCGGGACGCGCGGAAATCAGATCGACGATATCGCCCAGGTCGTGCAGGTCGTCCTTGTCGACTTCGATCAGACGCAGACCGTCCTTCGAGTGCGCATTCAGACACGCCTTGATCAGCGACGACTTGCCCGTGCCGCGCGCGCCCGTGAGCAACACGTTGTTGGCGGGCTGCCGGCTCACGAACTGCTTCGTGTTCTGCTCGATCAGATTCTTTTGACGATCGATGTTCTGCAGGTCGTCCAGCGAGATCGACGAAATGGCAGGCACCGGCTGCAGATAGCCGCGCCCCTGGCGCTTGCGCCAGCGGAATGCAACGGCTGCGGACCAGTCGACATCGGGCGCGGCGGGCGGAAGCATCGCTTCGAGCCGCACCAGCACGGCTTCGGCGCGAGTCAGGAATTGTTCGAGTTTATCCATGTGGTGAGATCGGGACGAATCTGGAATCAGGAGCCAATCACGCGCATATCGCGCGCAAGTCACGAACGGTAGTCGGCGTTGATGCTCACGTAGTCGTGCGACAGGTCGCACGTCCAGATCGTCGCCTGCGCATCGCCACGGCCCAGCACGACGCGAATCAGAATTTCGGCCTTCTTCATCACGCGCTGACCGTCCTCCTCTTTGTACTCCGGATTGCGGCCGCCCGCTTTCGCGACGAGCACATCGTCCAGGTACAGGTCGATCTTGCCGACGTCGAGATCCGTCACGCCCGCATAGCCGATGGCGGCCAGAATGCGCCCAAGGTTCGGGTCCGACGCGTAGAACGCGGTCTTCACGAGCGGCGAATGGCCGATCGCATACGCGATCTGACGGCACTCGGCCACGCTCGAACCGCCTTCTACCTGCACCGTCATGAACTTCGTCGCGCCCTCGCCGTCGCGCACGATCAGTTGCGCGAGCGTCTGCGCCGTTTCCGTGACGGCATCGCGCAACGCGGCGTACGCGGGCGAATCCGTCGACGTGATCGCGGGCAGGCTCGACTTGCCCGAAGCGATCAGGATGAACGAATCGTTTGTCGACGTATCGCCGTCGATCGTGATGCAGTTGAACGAGCGGTCGGCGACATGCTTCACCAGTTCATCGAGCACCTGCTGCGCGACGTTCGCGTCGAAGGCGAGGAAGCCGAGCATCGTCGCCATGTTCGGCTTGATCATGCCGGCGCCTTTGCTGATGCCCGTCAACGTGACCGTGTGGCCGTCGATCGTCACCTGGCGCGATACCGCTTTGGGCAACGTGTCGGTGGTCATGATGGCCTGCGCGGCATCGTACCAGTGCGCAGCCTGGCGGTTCGCGAGCGCGGCAGGCAGCCCGGCCTTCAGACGGTCGATGGGCAGCGGCTCCAGGATCACGCCCGTCGAGAACGGCAGCACCTGTTCCGGCGCGATGTCCGCGAGGCGCGCCAGTTCATCGCACGTCTCGCGCGCGTGCGCCATGCCCGGCTCGCCCGTGCCCGCGTTCGCATTGCCCGTGTTGACGACCAGTGCGCGAATGCCCTTGCCGCCCGCGCGCACGCGCTCGAGGTGCTCGCGGCATACGGTGACGGGCGCCGCGCAGAAACGGTTCGACGTGAACACGCCCGCGACCGTCGCGCCTTCGTCGACGGAAATCACGAGCACGTCCTTGCGATTCGGCTTGCGGATGTTCGCCTCTGCCCAGCCTAGCGTGACGCCGGCGACGGGATGGAGTTGAGCGGGATCGATCGAGGGGAAATTGACAGCCATGGTTGCGACCTGTCGAGACTGAAATGCCGGCGGGCGCCGGCATCGGGGATCAAGGGTGATGGCGCCGGATGGAGCCGCGCCACCGCGAAATCACCAGCAATGCACGCTTCAAACGACGCGGCGCGCATGATGCGCGCCGCTCCGTGTGTCACGCGATCTTGCCGTGGCACTGCTTGTACTTCTTGCCGCTGCCGCACGGGCATGGATCGTTGCGGCCGACTTTCGGCACGGCGCCGGAAAGCGGCGCCGCTGCTGCGCTGTGGCTGTGCGCCATGGCGTCGCCGATCATCGATGCTGCCGCGTTTGCCGCGACAGGCGCCGCGGCGACAGCAGCGCCGCCTTCCGCGTAATCGGCATGACGGAACTCGATGTTCTCCAGATGGCTGCCCTGCTCTTCGTACTGTTCGGCGGCCTGCTCCAGCTGTTCCGGCGACTGGATCTGCACGTTCATCACGATGCGCGTGACTTCGAGCTTCACCGAGTCGAGCATCGCGGCGAACAGTTCGAACGCTTCGCGCTTGTATTCCTGCTTCGGGTTCTTCTGCGCATAGCCGCGCAGGTGAATGCCCTGACGCAGATGATCGAGCGCGGCGAGATGTTCGCGCCAGCTGCGGTCGAGCGTCTGCAGCATGACCGAGCGCTCGAACGCGCTGAACGATTCGCGGCCCACCTGCTCGACCTTCGACTCGTAGGCCTCGTCTGCGGCGGCCGTCACCGCTTCGAGGATCTCGCTGGCGTCGATCGACTGCGATTCGTTGATCATCTCCTGAATCGCAAGATCGAGCTGCCAGTCATTGCGCAGCACTTCTTCCAGTTCAGGCACGTCCCACTGCTCTTCGATGCTGCCCGCCGGCACGAACTGATGGACGATGTCGCCGACCACGCCGTGACGCATCGCGCCGATCGTCTCAGTGATGTCGTGCGCTTCGAGCAGTTCGTTGCGCTGCTGATAGATCACCTTGCGCTGATCGTTCGACACGTCGTCGTATTCGAGCAGTTGCTTGCGGATATCGAAGTTGCGCGCTTCGACCTTGCGTTGCGCCGATTCGATCGAGCGGGTGACGATGCCCGCTTCGATCGCCTCGCCTTCCGGCATCTTCAGGCGGTCCATGATCGCGCGCACGCGGTCGCCGGCAAAAATACGCAGCAGCGGATCTTCGAGCGACAGATAGAAACGCGACGAGCCCGGGTCGCCCTGACGGCCCGCACGGCCGCGCAGCTGGTTGTCGATACGGCGCGATTCGTGACGCTCGGTGCCGACGATATGCAGGCCGCCCGCGGCCTTCACCTGATCGTGCAGCGTCTGCCACTCGTCGTGCAGCTTCTGGATGCGTGCCGCCTTTTCGTCTTCGGGGATCGACAGATCGGCTTCGATGAACGCGGCCTGTTTCTCGGCATTGCCGCCGAGCACGATGTCCGTACCGCGACCCGCCATGTTCGTCGCGATCGTGATGCGCTTCGGACGGCCCGCTTCCGCGACGATCGCCGCTTCGCGCGCGTGCTGCTTTGCGTTCAGCACTTCGTGCGGCAGGCCTGCTTTGTTCAGCAGTTGCGACAGCAGTTCCGAGTTCTCGATCGATGTCGTACCGACCAGCACCGGCTGACTGCGGTCATAGCATTCGCGGATATCGCGAATCACCGCGTTGTAGCGCTCCATCGCCGTCTTGTAGATCTGGTCCTGCTTGTCGATCCGCTTCGGCGGGCGGTTGGTCGGAATCACGACCGTTTCGAGGCCGTAAATCTCGTTGAATTCGTACGCTTCGGTGTCGGCCGTACCCGTCATGCCAGACAGCTTCGCGTACATGCGGAAATAATTCTGGAACGTGATCGAGGCGAGCGTCTGGTTCTCGCTCTGAATCTTCACGTGCTCCTTCGCTTCGACGGCCTGATGCAGACCGTCCGACCAGCGGCGGCCCGCCATCAGACGGCCCGTGAACTCGTCGACGATCACCACTTCATCGTTCTGCACGACGTAGTGCTGGTCCTTGTAGAACAGCGTGTGCGCGCGCAGCGCCGCGTACACGTGGTGCATCAGCGTGATGTTCTGCGGCGCGTAGAGGCTCTCGCCTTCGCCGATCAGGCCCCACTCGGCGAGCAGCCGCTCGGCCTTTTCGTGGCCCGATTCCGTCAGGAACACCTGGCGCGCCTTTTCGTCCAGCGTGTAGTCGCCCGGCTTCTCGACGCCCGTGCCGTCCGCCTTCTCTTCGCCGATCTGGCGTTCGAGCAGCGGCGGCAGCGCGTTCATGCGCACGTAAAGCTCGGTGTGGTCTTCGGCCTGGCCGGAGATGATGAGCGGCGTGCGGGCTTCGTCGATGAGAATCGAGTCCACTTCGTCGACGATCGCGAAGTTCAGCGCCCGCTGCACGCGTGCATCGGTCTCGTAGACCATGTTGTCGCGCAGGTAGTCGAAGCCGAACTCGTTGTTCGTGCCGTAGGTGATGTCCGCGGCGTACGCTTCCTGCTTCAGGCCATGATCCATCTGCGACAGGTTGATACCCACCGACAGGCCGAGGAAGTTATAGAGGCGCCCCATCCACTCGGCGTCGCGCTGCGCGAGGTAGTCGTTCACCGTCACGACGTGCACGCCGCGTCCGGACAGCGCATTCAGGTAGGCCGCGAGCGTCGCGACGAGCGTCTTGCCTTCGCCCGTGCGCATTTCCGCGATCTTGCCGTAGTGCAGGACCATGCCGCCGATCAGCTGCACGTCGAAGTGCCGCATCTTCAGCACGCGCTTGCTCGCCTCACGGCAAACCGCGAACGCTTCGGGCAGCAGCTTGTCGAGCGACTCGCCACTGCCGACGCGTTGCCGGAATTCCGTCGTTTTCGCGCGCAGTTGATCGTCCGTCAATTGCTCGATCTGCGGTTCGAGCGCATTGATCGCCGCGACGGTCTTTTGATATTGCTTGACGAGCCGTTGATTGCGGCTGCCAAAAATCTTTTGTAGAAAACCGGTGGTCATCGGATCGTGGTTGCGTCGCGGCTTCGGCTGGGTTGCAAGGCCGGTTTTTACACCCTTTCACCTTGTTGCAACCCTCGGTCGTTTGGGCCTCGGCGGCTTAGGTCCAAGAGTGAATTCGAATCATGGATTTTAGCACGCGCCCCCGCGTCCGCCTGTGTCAGCAGTAAGACCATTGGCCGTTCGGCCAGGGGGAAAGCACTGCGGATACAGGCGTCTGCGGCCTCTGCGAACGTCGTTGCGCGCCGCTGCCGCATGTTACAACCGGTACAATCACGGCATGGGCGCGCACGCTGCGCCGCTACCATTCAAAGTTTCAAATGAGCCGTTTCTCACCGTTTTCAAGGCAGTCATTGAAGCCCGGCCCGAAGCTGGGCTCGCGCTCGTTCGACGTGCGCAGGCCGCAAGCTGTCGCCGAAGTGCTCAACCGCACCGACGCGTTCGCGGCACTGCGCGCCGGCGTCGAGCAGGTCGCCGCGCTGGAGCGCGATCTGACCGAATTGCTGCCCGACTATCTGGCGACGAGCGTCGAACCCGGCTTCATCAAGGACGGCGTGCTCGCGTTGTTCGCTGCGCACAATGCGCTCGCGGCGCGACTGAGGCATCTGGAGCCGCGTCTGCTGTCGGATCTGCAGCAGCGCGGCTGGCCGGTGAATTCGCTGAAAATCCGCGTCCGCCCGCAGCCCGCGAAGGAGCTTCCGCGCGAGAAACAGGCGCGCATGTCGCGCGCAGGCGCGGATGCGCTGCACGAGCTCAGCGAATCGCTGGAACCGTCGCCGTTGCAGGCAGCGCTCGCGCGCATGGCCGCCCGGCACCGGAAATGAATTCGCTGAAGAATCGCGTTGGAATGAAAAAAGCGGCCTTTTCAGGCCGCTTTTTCGTTGCCGCTCAGTGATGAGCCGAGCGCTTGAACTCAGGCAAACGCCGTCTGCGTGTCATACGCGAAACCGCGCGGCGCCTTCTGCGGATCGTCGAACGTGACGATCTCATACGAATCTTCGTGCGCCAGCAGTTCGCGCAGCAGCGCGTTGTTCAGCCCGTGGCCGGACTTGTATGCGTCGTACGAAGCAAGCAGCGGATGGCCGACCACATACAGGTCGCCGATCGCATCCAGCATCTTGTGCTTCACGAACTCGTCGTCATAACGCAGGCCGTCGTTGTTCAGAATGCGGTACTCGTCGAGCACGATCGCGTTGTCCATGCTGCCGCCGCGCGCCAAGCCGAGCTCGCGCATCATTTCCACTTCGTGCGCAAAGCCGAACGTACGGGCACGCGCGATCTCACGCACATACGACGTGTTCGCGAAGTCTACTTCGAGCGCCTGGCCCGTCTTGTCGACGGCGGGATGGCGGAAGTCGATCGTGAACTTCAGCTTGAAGCCGAAGTACGGATCGAGACGCGCGAACTTGTCGCCGTCGCGAATTTCGACCGGCTTCGTGACCTTGATGAATTTCTTTGCCGCGTTCTGCTCTTCGATGCCCGCCGACTGGATCAGGAACACGAACGATGCCGCGCTGCCGTCCATGATGGGGATTTCTTCAGCGGTGACGTCGACGTAGAGGTTGTCGATACCCAAGCCCGCGCACGCGGACATCAGGTGCTCGATCGTCGACACGCGCGCGCCGTCTTTCTGCAACACCGATGCAAGCCGCGTATCGCCGATCGCCATCGCCGACGCGGGGATGTCCACCGGCGTGGGCAAATCCACGCGGGAAAACACGATGCCCGTGTCCGGCGCCGCCGGGCGGAGCGTCAGGTTGACCTTGCGGCCCGAGTGCAAGCCGATGCCAACCGTTTTGACGATCTGTTTGATAGTGCGCTGCTTCAACATGGTGATCTTCTATTCGATTAAAAATCCTAATCAGGACTTTTTATTTCATAGCGCCAATTATACTCCAATCGTTTCCGGAGCGCCGTTGCGCTGGCGTTTCAATCTGTTTCGCTGCGTTACCTAATCGGGAAGCGTGACGGGCCGATGCCCGGAACGGAGGCGTTTCCGGTCATCGGCCCGCGTTACGGCCTGTCACAACGGGGTCATAGAAGCGTTGCCGCAGCGCAACAAGCACGGTCTGCGCGGTTGCGGCGAAGCTTCAAAGCCGCGTCATGCCTGGCTCAACGTCGCGAGAATACTCGCCGCATCGCTCACTTCGAACTTGCCGGGTGCCTCGACGTGCAGCGTCTTGACCACGCCGTCGTCGACCACCATCGCGTAGCGCTGGGAACGGATTCCCATGCCGCGCGCCGACAAGTCCTGCTCCAGACCGAGAGCCCGGGTGAAAGCCGCGCTGCCGTCCGCCATCATGCGCACCTTGCCCGAGGTGTGCTGATCGCGTGCCCACGCGCCCATGACGAACGCGTCGTTGACGGACACGCACCAGATCTCGTCGATACCGGCAGCGCGGAGCTTCTCCGCCTGCCCGACGTAACCCGGCACGTGTTTGGCCGAACAGGTCGGCGTGAACGCGCCCGGCAATCCGAAGATCACCACGCGCTTGCCCGCTGTCTGTTCGCGCACGTCGAAGCTGTTCGGCCCGATCGTGCAGCCCTCGCGCCCGTCCTCGATCAACTCGTAAACGGTCGCCTGGGGAAGCTTTTCACCTACCTGAATCATGCTCGCTCCTTCGCATCGATGCGGAGCACGCTCGCACGTACTCGTGCCGCAGTGGAGTTTTCATCCGGCGACAGTGCCCCGAACCGCTTCGCCAATGCGAAGAGGGCACCTGTCCATGCCGCGCGCGACCCAACGCGGCCTCGTTGCCGTTCCACCCGCCACGCTCGTGCATTCCTGCGGCGCGCAATCAAGCCACAAATCAGATGATTACGCCGCGGAAAGCCCGCTCCTGCGTGAACCTCAGTCTGCCTGCTTGCGCAGGAAGGCCGGGATGTCGTACGTGTCGACGCCCTTCTCCTGCAGCGCCTGCACGTGCGAAGCCGCCGTATCACGCGAGGTGCGCCACACTGCCGGCGTATCCAGCGAGCCGTAATCCGCCGCGGCTGCGTGATGCTGCGGATAATGCTGCGCCGCGCCGACCGGCTGGTTGTCCGTGCCCGTGCGCAGCAGCGTCATCGGCGCCGATTGCTGCTTCTTCGCAGCGCGGCCCAGACCCGTTGCCACCACCGTCACGCGCAGCGCATCGCCCATCGCGTCGTCGTACACCGCGCCGAAAATCACGGTCGCGTCGTCAGCAGCATAACTCTTGATCGTGTTCATCACTTCGCGCGTTTCCGACAGACGCAGCGAACGGCTCGACGTGATGTTCACCAGCACGCCGCGCGCGCCCGACAGATCGACGCCTTCCAGCAGCGGGCTTGCAACAGCCTGTTCCGCTGCGAGACGCGCGCGATCGACGCCGGCCACCGTCGCCGTGCCCATCATCGCCTTGCCCTGCTCGCCCATCACCGTCTTCACGTCTTCGAAGTCGACGTTCACCAGACCGTCGACGTTGATGATTTCGGCGATGCCCGCGACTGCGTTGTTGAGCACGTCGTCAGCGCACTGGAAGCACTTGTCCATTTCGGCGTCATCGCCCATCACCTCGAACAGCTTGTCGTTCAGGACGACGATCAGCGAGTCGACGTGATCCTCCAGTTGCTGCGAACCAGCTTCGGCGACGCGCATGCGCTTGCCGCCTTCGAACTCGAACGGCTTGCTGACGACGCCAACCGTCAGAATGCCCATTTCCTTCGCGATCTGCGCGACCACGGGTGCTGCGCCCGTGCCCGTGCCGCCACCCATGCCTGCCGTGATGAACACCATGTGCGCGCCACGCAGTGCGTCCGCGATGCGCTCACGTGCTTCTTCTGCTGCCGCGCGGCCCATTTCCGGCTTAGCGCCTGCGCCAAGACCCGTGTTGCCCAACTGGATGACGTTCGGCGAGCGCGAGCGCGACAGCGCCTGCGCATCCGTGTTCATCACGATGAAGTCGACGCCTTGCACGCCGCGATTGATCATGTGTGCAACTGCATTGCCGCCTGCACCACCCACGCCCACCACCTTGATGATGGTGCCGTTGGTTTCCGTTTCCAGCATCTGGAATTCCATGTTGCCTCCGTCAAGAAAATAAGTACCGCTTACTCGGCCGTTAATCGGCAGAAGATCGGGCAACCCTCTGTCGCGCGCCAGCCGCCGGCACCAGCGCGTATTTCCCTTTGCTGCAGATTCGTTAGAAGTTGCCGAGGAACCAGTCCTTCATCCTCGTGAACACCTGTCCCATCGATCCCGACTGCACCGCGACCTTGCGGCCGCGCATCCGCTGCGAGCGTCCTTCGACGAGCAGACCCATCGCCGTCGAATAGCGCGGATTGCGCACGACGTCCGCGAGACCGCCCGCATACTCGGGCACGCCGATGCGCACCGGCTTCAGGAAGATGTCCTCGCCCAGCTCGACCATGCCCGGCATCATCGATGCACCGCCCGTCAGCACGACGCCGGAGCTGAGCAGTTCTTCGTAACCCGACTCGCGCACCACCTGCTGCACGAGCGAAAACAGTTCTTCGACGCGCGGCTCGACCACGGCCGCAAGCGCCTGGCGCGACAGCGTGCGCGGACCGCGCTCGCCGAGCCCCGGCACTTCGATCATCTCGTCCGGATCGGCGAGCGCCTGCTTCGCGATGCCGTAGCTCACCTTGATGTCCTCGGCGTCCGGCGTCGGCGTGCGCAGCGCCATCGCGATATCGCTCGTGATCTGATCGCCGGCGATGGGGATTACAGCCGTATGGCGGATCGCGCCTTCGCTGAAGATCGCGATGTCCGTCGTGCCGCCGCCGATATCGACGAGCACCACGCCCAGTTCCTTTTCGTCTTCCGTCAGCACCGCCAGCGACGACGCGAGCGGCTGCAGGATCAGATCGTTCACTTCGAGGCCGCAGCGGCGCACGCACTTCACGATGTTCTGCGCGGCGCTCACCGCGCCCGTCACGATGTGCACCTTCACTTCGAGACGGATGCCGCTCATGCCGATCGGCTCGCGCACGTCTTCCTGGCCGTCGATGATGAATTCCTGCGTCAGGATGTGCAGCACCTGCTGATCGGTCGGAATGTTGATCGCCTTGGCCGTCTCGATCACGCGCGCGACGTCCGTCTGCGTCACTTCCTTTTCCTTGATCGCCACCATGCCGCTCGAGTTGAAGCTGCGGATATGGCTGCCGGCGATCCCCGTGAATACGTTCGTGATCTTGCAGTCGGCCATCAGCTCGGCTTCTTCGAGCGCTCGTTGAATGGACTGCACCGTGGCCTCGATGTTCACCACGACGCCTTTCTTGAGCCCTTTCGATTCGCTCTGGCCGAGTCCGATCACCTCGTAATGACCTTCGCCCTTCAACTCGGCGACGATGGCGACCACTTTCGCCGTGCCGATGTCGAGGGCTACCAGCAGATCTTTATAGTCTTTACTCATAGCGTGCTCATTGCGTGTGATGTCCTGTTACTTCTTGCCCTTTTCGGGTTCCGTAATGAAGCGCATGCCTGCTGCACGAATGGCGAAACCGTTCGGATAACGCAAGTCCGCATATTCGATATCCTTCCCCCAACGTTGCGTCACCGCGCCCCATGCCGCGGTGAGCCGCTTGCAGCGGTCGTACAGCGTGTCCTGATTGCGCTCGCGTCCCAGTTCGACCTGCATGCCGTTCGACAGCTTCACCGTCCACGCGAAACGCGACGACAGCGTCACTTCATCCGGCGTCGCCCCGACAGGCGCAAACCACTTCTTGAAGTCCTGATAACGCGCGACGACTTCTTTCGCGGACCCATCCGGGCCCTCGAACGCG
Source organism: Paraburkholderia phymatum (assembly GCF_038900715.1). Lineage (GTDB taxonomy): Bacteria > Pseudomonadota > Gammaproteobacteria > Burkholderiales > Burkholderiaceae > Paraburkholderia > Paraburkholderia phymatum_A. The sequence continues at coordinate 23,650 of NZ_JAYMRZ010000040.1, forward strand.
GGCAGCTCTTCATCGAGCTCGCCCTGGTTCGCGGTGAACACCTCGCCATCGGTGCTCACCAGCTGATCGGTGCCCCATGTTCCGAGCGGCTGGTACTCTTCGAGCGTGACGGCGAGCGCATTCGGCCACACTCGGCGCACGCTCGCGTGACGCACCCACGGCATCTGCTCGAACGCCTGGCGCGCCGTATCCAGATCGACGGTGAAGAAGTTGCCCTTCAAGCGGCCGACGACGCTCGCGCGCACGGTCGGCGAATTGATGTGCTCGATGTCGCCGTCGATGCGGATCTCGCGCAGCGTGAAGTTCGGGCGCTGGATCAGCCAGTAGCCGCCCGCCGCCAGCAGCACGAGCAGCAACAGCGCGTGCAACGCGCTGGCGGCGAGATTGAGCTGGCGAACGTTGTTCCACATGATCTGCGTGCGATTCCTTCAGTTCTCTGTTCAGTCCTTGAGCGTCAGTGCGAGCACCTTCACCACCAGTTCCTGATAGCTGATGCCGACGGCGCGCGCGGCCTTCGGCGGCAGCGAGTGATCCGTCATGCCGGGCGCCGTGTTCACTTCGAGGAAGTACGGATTGCCGTCGCCGTCCAGCATGAAGTCGGCGCGGCCCCAGTCCGTGCAGCCGAGCACGTCGAACGCGCGGCGCGCGAGCTTTTTCAGGCGCGCCTCTTCTTCGGCGGCGATGCCACACGGGATCAGATATTGTGTGTCGTTGGCGATGTACTTCGCGTGATAGTCGTAGAACTCGCCGGCGGGCACGATGCGGATGACGGGCAGATCGAGATCGCCCGCGATGCACGCGGTGTACTCGCCGCCGCCTTCGATGCTCTTCTCCACGACGACGATCCTGTCGAACTTCGCCGCTTCTTCGAGCGCGGGCGCGAGCGCATCGGCCGTCTTCACCTTGATCACGGCGACGCTCGAGCCTTCGCTCGCGGGCTTCACGAAGAGCGGCAAGCCGAGCTTCGCGACGATGTCCCGCGCACGCGCGGCGTAATCGTCGCCGCGCAGCACTGCTTCGAACGGCGGCGTCGGCACGCCGAGCTGCTGCCACACGAGCTTCGTGCGGAACTTGTCGAGACCGAGCGCCGAGCCCAGCACGCCGCTGCCCGTGTAACGGATGCCGTAGAAATCGAGCGCGCCCTGAATCTGGCCGTTTTCGCCGTAGCCGCCATGCAGCGCGTTGAACGCGCGCACGAAGCCTTCGTCCTTCAACGCAGCAAGAGGACGCTCGGACGGATCGAACGGATGCGCGTCGACGCCCGCGTCGCGCAGCCCTTGCAGCACGAGACGGCCGGAATTCAGCGACACTTCGCGCTCGGCGGACACGCCGCCCATCAGCACCGCGACCTTGCCGAAAGATTTGGGATCGACACCGCTCATTTCACACCTTCGTTTTCAGCGAGCCGACCCGGCACCGCGCCGATCGAACCCGCACCCATCGTGATCACCACATCGCCGTCGCGCACGATCGCAGCGAGCGCATCCGGCACTTCATCCACCGTTTCGACGAACACCGGCTCGACTTTCCCTGCGACGCGGATCGCGCGCGCGAGCGAACGTCCGTCCGCTGCGACGATGGGCGACTCGCCTGCTGCGTACACTTCCGTCAGCACGAGCGCATCGACCGTCGACAGCACCTTCACGAAATCTTCGAAGCAGTCGCGCGTGCGCGTGAAGCGGTGCGGCTGGAACGCGAGCACGAGACGCTTCTCGGGAAACGCGCCGCGCGCCGCCGCGATCGTCGCGGCCATTTCGACGGGGTGATGACCGTAATCGTCGACCAGCGTGTACGCGCCGCCGCTTGCCACGGGCACTTCACCGTAACGCTGGAAACGCCGGCCGACGCCGTTGAAATCAGCGAGCGCTCGCTGGATATCGGCATCTTTCACCTCGAGTTCAGTCGCAATTGCGATTGCGGCCAAAGCGTTCTGCACGTTGTGCATGCCAGGCAGGTTCAAGACGATGTCGATGGGCGGCGCGTCTTCGCGCATCGCTGTGAAATGCATCCGGCCTTCGCGCGCTTCGACGTTGACGGCGCGCACCTGCGCATCGGGCGCAAAGCCGTAGCGGATGATCGGCTTCGACACGAACGGCAGAATTTCCTTCACGTTCGGATCGTCGACGCACAGCACCGCAATGCCGTAGAACGGCAGCCGATGCGTGAACTCGATGAACGCCTGCTTGAGCCGCGCGAAATCGTGGCCGTAGGTGTCCATGTGATCGGCGTCGATGTTCGTGATGACCTCGATCACCGGGAAGAGGTTCAGGAACGACGCATCCGATTCGTCCGCTTCCGCGACGATGAAATCGCCCGTGCCGAGACGCGCGTTCGCGCCCGCGCTGATCAGCCTTCCGCCGATCACGAACGTCGGGTCGAGCCCGCCTGCCGCGAGCACGCTTGCGACGAGTGACGTCGTGGTGGTCTTGCCGTGCGTCCCTGCGATCGCGATGCCCTGCTTCAGGCGCATCAGTTCCGCGAGCATCACCGCGCGCGGCACGATGGGAATGCGGCGATGACGCGCGGCGAGCACTTCGGGGTTGTCGCTGCGCACGGCCGTCGACACGACGACGGCGTTCGCGCCTTCGATGTTCTCCGCGTCGTGGCCGATCGCGATGCGCGCGCCGAGCGCGGCGAGGCGCTCCGTCACCGCGTTGCGCGACAGGTCCGAGCCGCTCACCTGATAGCCGAGATTGACGAGCACTTCGGCGATGCCGCTCATGCCCGCGCCGCCGATCCCGACGAAGTGAATGTGTTTGACGATATGTTTCATTGCTTTCCTTCCGGGCTCAGGCTCGTTGTCACGCCGGCAACCGTCGCGCAGACCTGCGCGACCTGTTCGGTTGCATCGGGTTTCGCGAGCGAGCGCGAACGCTCCGCCATGTCCGCGAGCGAGTCCCGCGTCTGGCTGCGCAACCAGTCGGCGAGCTTCTCCGCCGTCAGGTCGCGCTGTTGTACGAGCAGCGCCGCGCCGTGATCGGCGAGAAACGCTGCGTTGGTTGTCTGGTGATCGTCGACGGCATACGGGAACGGCACGAAGAACGCCGCCACGCCGACAGCCGCGATCTCCGCGACCGTCATCGCGCCCGAACGGCAGATCACGAGATCGGCGTTCGCGTAGGCGCTCGTCATGTCGTCGATGAAGGGCACGAGCTGCGCGTCGTCGCCCGCCGCGATGCCGGCCGCTGCGTAGTTCGCGCGCAATGCATCGATATGCTTCGCGCCCGCCTGATGCACGACGCGCGGCCGCTCGTTCGGCGCGAGCTGCGCGAGCGCGCGCGGCACCGTTTCGTTCAGCGCGGCCGCGCCCAGACTGCCGCCCACGACCAGCACGTTCAGCGGACCGCTGCGCGCCGCGTAGCGTGCTTTGGGTGCCGGCGTGCGCGCGAGTTCCGCGCGAATCGGATTGCCCGTCCACTCGGCATGCGGCAACGCGTTCGGGAACGCGACGAGCACGCGCCTCGCGAGCTTCGCGAGCACCTTGTTCGCGAGACCCGCGATCGAGTTCTGCTCGTGCAGCACGAGCGGCGTGCCGCTCAATGCCGTCATCACGCCCGCCGGGAACGTGATGTAGCCGCCCATGCCGAGCACGACGTCCGGCTTCACGCGACGCAGCACCGAAAGGCTCTGCATGCACGCGCGCAGCAGATTCACGGGCAGCATCAGCTTGGTCTTGATGCCCTTGCCGCGCAGGCCGCCGAACTGCACGTACTCCATCGGAATGCCGTGCTTCGGGACGAGCGTCGCTTCCATGCCCGACCGATTGCCGAGCCACACGACACGCCAGCCCCACGCCTGCATCAGATGAGCGACGGCGAGACCCGGGAACACGTGGCCCCCGGTGCCTCCCGCCATCACCATCAGCGTGCGTTGTTGCATCGTCATACCTTGCCCCCACGCATGAGGATGAATGGGAGCAAGTCCGTTCTGGCTGCGGCGCTGCGCGCCTTCGCCGAAATCGTGCGCTGCTGCATGGGGGTCATACCTTCCCCCCACGCATCAGCATGAATGGGAGCAAGTCCGTTTTGGCTGCGGCGCTGCGCGCCTTCGCCGAAATCGTGCGCTGCTGCATGGGGGTCATACCTTCCCCCCACGCATCAGCACACGATTTTCGTAATCGACCCGCATCAGCACCGCCACCGCGATGCAGTTCAGCAAGATGCCCGAGCCGCCGTAGCTGACGAGCGGCAGCGTGAGACCTTTGGTCGGCAGCAGGCCGAGGTTCACGCCCATGTTGATGAAGGTCTGCGCGCCGAACCAGATGCCGACGCCCTTCGCGACCAGGCCCGCGAACGTGCGGTCGAGCGCGAGCGCCTGACGGCCGATCTCGAACGAACGGCGCACGATCCAGTAGAACATCAGGATCACGACGAGCACGCCGACAAAGCCCAGTTCCTCGCCGATCACGGCAAGAATGAAGTCGGTGTGCGCTTCCGGCAGATAGTTGAGCTTTTCGACACTGCCGCCGAGGCCCACGCCGAACCACTCGCCGCGGCCGAACGCGATCAGCGAGTGCGTCAGCTGATAGGCCTTGCCCTGCGCGTAGCGGTCGTCCCACGGATCGAGGTACGCGAAGATCCGCTCACGGCGCCACGGCGACGCCCACACGAGCAGCGTGAAAGTGCCCACGGCCGTTGCGACCAGCCCGCCGAAAATCTTGCCGTTCACGCCGCCGAGAAACAGCAGGCCCATCGCGATCGCCGCGATCACCATGAACGCGCCCATGTCCGGCTCGAGCAGCAGCAGCATGCCGACCACGCCGACGGCGAAGCCCATCGGCAGAAAGCCCTTCGCGAAGCTGTGCATGTATTCCTGCTTGCGCACCGTGTAGTTCGCCGCGTAGATCGTCACGGCGAGCTTCATGATTTCCGACGGCTGCATGTTCGTGATGCCGAGGGGAATCCAGCGGCGCGCGCCGTTCACGCCCTTGCCGACGTGAGGAATCAGCACGATCACGAGCGCGACGAGCGCGATCAGGAAGAGCTTCGGCGCGTACTTGTCCCACGTCGAAATGGGCACACGGAACGCGATCACGCCCGCGATCGTGCCCATGACGACGAAGATGACCTGGCGCATGAGGAACGCGTAGTCGTGATACGACGCGTACTTCGGCGAATCGGGCATCGCGATCGACGCCGAGTAGACCATCACGATACCGAGCCCGAGCAGCGCGACGACGACCCACACGAGCGAATGATCGTAGTCGAGCATCCGCGAGCGCAGCGGACGCACGCCGCTGACGGCGCTCGACAGCCCGCCCGTGCGCGACGTGCGTTCCGGCACAGCCGCGCCGCCTGGCTGGCCCGCTATGGAGCCGCGCTGCTTGCCGAGTTGCGAACCGAAACGTTCCGACCAGCTCATATCATCGTCCCCCGTTCGGCAGCGATGTCTTCGACCGCGCTGCGGAATACCGCGGCGCGATGCGCGTAGCCCTTGAACATGTCGAAGCTCGCGCACGCAGGCGACAGCAGGACGGCGTCGCCCGGTTCCGCGAGGGCGCCGGCTGCGCGCGTCGCCTCTTCGAGCGTCGCGTGGTCGGTCATCGCGATGCCCGTGTGCGCGAGCGCGGCGCGAATCTGCGGCGCGTCGCGGCCGATCAGCATCACGGCGCGGCACCAGCGCGTCACGGGCTCGGCGAGCGGCTCAAATGCCTGGCCCTTGCCGTCGCCGCCCGCAATCAACACGACGCGTTGAGCGAGACCGTCGAGCGCCGCAACCGTCGCGCCGACATTCGTGCCCTTGCTGTCGTCCACATAGTCGATGCCGTCGATCGACGCGATCAATTCGACACGATGCGGCTCGCCGCGATACTCGCGCAAGCCGTGCAGAAGCGGAGCGCCGGGCAGGCCGATCGCGCGCGCGAGCGCGAATGCGGCGAGCGCATTCGTGGCGTTGTGCAGGCCGCGGATGCGCAGCGCGTCAGCGGGCATCAGCCGCTTCGGCGCGATATCGGGCGGCGTCGCGGACTCGCTCTTGCGACGGCGCGTCGGCATGGGTTCGTCGGCTGCGTCGCGGTCCTGCGCCTCGACGAGCCAGATCATGCCGCTATCGCGCAGCAGACCCAGATCGCCGTCGCGCAAAGGCTCCGTGACGCCGAACGTCACCACTTGCGCGCCGCCTTGCTCCGACGGCGCAAGCGCCATCACGCGCGCGTCGTCGCGATTGAGCACGCGCACCGTGTTCTTGCCGAAGATCTTGCCCTTCGCCGCCGCATACGCATCGAGGCCGCCGTGCCAGTCCAGATGATCCTGCGTGATGTTCAGTATCACGGCCGCGTCAGGCTCGAACGTGTGCGCCGTCTCCAACTGGAAGCTCGACAGTTCGAGCACCCATACGTCGGGCAACGCGGTGTTGTCGATGGCTTCCGTGAGCTTGTCGAGCGCGGCCGGGCTGATGTTGCCCGCGACCGCGACCTTCTTGCCCGCGCGCTCGCACAACAGGCCGGTCAAGCTCGTCGTGGTGGTCTTGCCGTTCGTCCCCGTGATCGCGATCACCTTCGGCGCGTAGCCGCTTTCGCCGAGCGTTCTCAATGCCTGCGCGAAAAATTCGAGCTCGCCCCACACAGGGATGCCGCGCTCGCGCGCCGCTGCGATCAGCGGCACGAGATCGGCGGCGAGCGGCGACAGGCCCGGACTGATCGCGACCAGTTCGACGCCTTCCAGCAGCACGGGCGAAAACGGCCCGCCGACGAAATCGCCGGCGATGCCGTGCGCTTCGAGCGCGGACAGGTTCGGCGGCACTTCGCGCGTGTCGGCGATGCGCAGGCGGCAACCATGCCGCGCGCACCAGCGCGCCATCGCGAGGCCCGATTCACCGAGCCCCAGCACGAGTACCATCGGCTTTTGCCGATCCCGAAACTTCTCGCCAAACATCGACTGCTTCCCCTTGAGTGCGAATTCGAATGCTGCTTAACGCAGCTTGAGCGTGGACAAACCGAACAGGCACAACATCAGCGTGATGATCCAGAAACGCACCACGACTTGCGTCTCCTTCCAGCCCGACAATTCGAAGTGGTGATGCAGCGGCGCCATCTTGAAGATGCGGCGGCCTTCACCGAAACGTGCCTTCGTGAACTTGAACCACGTGACCTGCAACATCACCGACACCGTCTCGGCGACGAAAATCCCGCCCATGATGAAGAGCACGATTTCCTGACGCACGATCACCGCGATCGTGCCGAGCGCGCCGCCGAGCGCGAGCGCGCCGACGTCGCCCATGAACACCTGCGCCGGGTGCGTGTTGAACCAGAGGAACGCGAGCCCTGCCCCGCCCATCGCCGAGCAGAAGATCAGCATCTCGCCCGCGCCCGCGATGTGCGGAAACAGCAGGTATTTCGAATAGACGGCGCTGCCCATCACATACGCGAACACGCCGAGCGACGAGCCGACCAGCACGACAGGCATGATCACGAGACCGTCGAGACCATCGGTGAGATTCACCGCGTTGCTCGAACCGACGATCACGAAGTACGTGAGCGCGATGAAGCCCCACACGCCGAGCGGATAGGTCATCGACTTGAGGAACGGCAGCAGCAGGTCGGCGCGCGCGGGCAGGCCCATCGACAGACCGCTGCGCACCCACGCCATGAACAGATCGAACACGCGCACGTTGCTCGCTTCCGATACGCTGAACGCGAGATACACGGCCGCGAACAGACCGATCACCGACTGCCAGAAATACTTTTCGCGCGACGACATCCCGCGCGGGTCCTTGTAGACGACCTTGCGATAGTCGTCGACCCAGCCGATCACGCCGAAGCCGAACGTGACGAGCATCACGATCCAGATGAAGCGGTTGGTCAGATCGGCCCACAGCAGCGTCGACACGGCGATGCCGATCAGGATCAGCACGCCGCCCATCGTCGGCGTGCCGGATTTCACGAGGTGCGTTTGCGGGCCGTCCTTGCGCACGGCCTGGCCGACCTTCATCGCCGTCAGCTTGCGGATCACCCACGGGCCGCAGACGAGCCCGATCAGCAGCGCGGTGATCGTCGCCGCGACAGCACGAAACGTCAGATAACTGAACACGCGCAAAAAGCCGACGTCGTTCTGCAGCCATTGCGCCAGCGCCAGTAGCATGCTTCTGTCCTTCTCTTTCAGTGTGCGCCGGGCGCCGTGCCCGGTGCGGGTTGTGGACTCGTAACGGCGTCCACCACGCGTTCCATCTTCATGAAGCGCGAGCCTTTCACGAGATACGTCGCAGCCGCGCCGTATCCGGCCTGCTGCAATTGCGCGACGAGCGCATGCACGTCGTCGAAATGCTTTGCTTCGCCGCCGTAAGCGGCACACGCGTCACGCGACGCGTCGCCGAGCGCGTACAGCGCATCGATGCCGCGCGCCTTCGCATACGCGCCGACTTCGCGATGAAATTCCGGGCCGTTGTCGCCGACTTCGCCCATGTCGCCCATCACCAGCACGCGCGGCGACGGACGCGCGGCCAGCACGTCGATGGCGGCGATCATCGAATCGGGATTCGCGTTGTACGTATCGTCGATCACGGTCGCGCCCGACATCGCGCCGAGCACCGCGCGCTTCACCTGGAGGCGGCCCTTCACTGCGCCGAACGCTTCGAGACCGCGCTTGATCGCATCGAGCGCGACACCCGATGCGAGCGCCGCCGCTGCCGCCGCGAGCGCGTTGTGCGCGTTGTGCGCGCCGAGCACTTGCAGCGTGACGTCGACGTGGCCTTCGGGCGTATCGATGCTCAACTGGTTGCCGTCGAGCGTTCCCTGAACGGCCGCCTGCGTCGTGTGCTCCGCCGTGTTCAGCGCGAAATCGATGATGCGGCTGCCCGTCGCCGCGACGCGCCAGATGCTGGCGTAAGCGTCGTTGGCGGGAAACACGGCGACGCCTTCCGGCTTCAACGCGTGAATCACGGCCGCGTGTTCGAGCGCGACGGCCTCGACGGTCGCCATGAATTCCTGATGCTCGCGCTGCGCGTTATTGACGACCGCGACGCTCGGCTCGGCGATCTTGCCGAGCAGCGCCGTTTCGCCCGGATGATTCATGCCGAGTTCGACGACGGCGAGCTTGTGCGCTTCGCTCAAACGGAACAGCGTCAGCGGCAAGCCGACGTCGTTGTTGAAATTGCCCGCTGTCGCGAGACGCGACGATTCGCCGACGGCCGCGGCGAAAATCGACGAGATCATTTCCTTGACCGTCGTCTTGCCGTTGCTGCCCGTCACCGCGACGAGCGGCATCGCAAAGCGGCGGCGCCAGCCATTCGCGAGCGCGCCCAATGCCGTGCGCGTGTCGCCTGTCACGCGCAAAGCGGGGACGTTGAAATTCTCCGGCGTGCGCGTGACGAGCACCGCGCTCACGTTGCGCGCGGCGACATCCGCGAGGAAATCGTGCGCGTCGAAACGGTCGCCCTTCAGCGCGACGAACAGATCGCCGGGACCGCACGTTCGGCTGTCCGTCGAGATGCCGTCGAACGAAACCGATTCGTCGCCCGTCACCGTTGCGCCCGGAATGACGGCGGCTGCTTCGCGCAGCGAAAACATCGCGTCACCTCGCCGGGTCATTCGCCACCTCCACGTGCGTGCGTCGCGCGGGCCGCGAGCGCGAGCCGTGCGTGATCCTGATCCGAGAACGCGCGCTTTTTGCCCATGATTTCCTGCGTCGATTCGTGACCCTTGCCCGCCAGCACGACGACGTCTTCGCGCGCTGCGCAGCGCACCGCTTGCAGGATCGCGCTCGCGCGGTCTTCGATGCGGCGCGCCTTCGCGTCGTCCTTCATGCCGGCCGCAATCTGGTCGATGATCTTTTGCGGATCTTCGCTGCGCGGGTTGTCGCTCGTCACGACGACGGCGTCGGCGCATCGCTCGGCGATCGCGCCCATCAGCGGACGCTTCGTCGCGTCACGGTCGCCGCCGCAGCCGAACATGCAGATCAGCTTGCCGCCGCGCGCATCCGCAATCGGGCGCAATGCCGTCAGCGTTTTTTCGAGCGCATCGGGCGTGTGCGCGTAGTCGATCACGACGAGCGGTTCGTCGTTCTGCAAACGGCCGCCGAGACGCTCCATCCGGCCGTTCACCGATTCGAGCTTTGCGAGTTGCGCAACGGCTGCATCGAACGGCACGTCGGACGCGAGCAGCGCGCCGAGCACGCCAAGCAGGTTGCTCACGTTGAACGCGCCGAGCGTGTTGACCTCGATCTCCGTCTCGCCCCAATTCGATGCGATATGAAATGCGGTGCCCGTCGCGGTCGCGCGCACGTTCGACGCGACGATCGACGCATCGGCCTGCACGTCGGCGTGCGGCGCGAGCGCATAAGCGATCGTCTTCGTGCGGCCCTTCGTGCTCGCGATCATGCGGCGGCCCGCTTCGTCGTCGGCGTTGATGACGGCGGCCTTCAGCTCCGGCCACGCGAAAAGACGCGCCTTCGCCGCTTCATATGCTTCGAACGTGCCGTGATAGTCGAGATGGTCCTGCGTCAGATTCGTGAACACGCCGACGCTGAACGCCGTGCCATTCACGCGCCCCTGATGCAGCGCGTGCGACGAGGCTTCCATCGCGACGCCTTTCGCGCCCGCGGCGCGCAGATTAGCGAGGCTGCGCTGCAATTGCGGCGCATCGGGCGTCGTGAATCCGGTATGCACGAGATGGCCCGGCATGCCGCTGCCGAGCGTGCCGATGATCGCGCACGGCTCGCCGAGCGCCGTCAGCGCCGCCGAGATCCAGTTCGTGCACGAGGTCTTGCCGTTCGTGCCCGTCACGCCGATCACGCGCATTGCGTCGCTCGGGTCGCCGTACCACGCGCTCGCGATCGTGCCCGCCAGTTCGTTCAGGCGGGGCACGGCGAGCATCGTCGCCGCGTCGATGTTGCCGCCGAAGCCGTCCGATTGCACCAGCACGGCAGCCGCGCCGCGCTCGATCGCGTTGTCGATAAACGGACGGTTGTCCGCGCCGTCGACGGCATAGGCGAGAAACACGTCGCCCGCCGCGATCGTGCGGGTATCGGCGTGCAAATGTGCGCCTGGCTGCACGCGTGCGCGCAGCCAGGCAAGCGCGTCAGCAATCTGCCGTTGCGCCGGATGAGAAGAACGCAGCGCACTCATCGAACTACTCCGGGGCGGTTCTTCGCGTTGTCTGAAATCGTCAACTTCTTCGGCGCTGCATGCGTCGCGAGTCTTTTCGCGCCGTTCGCTGCCGGTTGGGACGCCGCCGCAGGCGTGGCGGCGTTCACGTCGTCGGATACGACCATCTGCTTGACGGGCTGATCGGGCGGCACGTTCAGCGAGCGCAGCGTATCGCCGGCGATCGACGAGAACACGGGGCCCGATACCTGGCCGCCGAAGTGGCTGCCCGCCGTCGGTTCGTCGACGGACACGGCCACCACGATGCGCGGATTCGGCATCGGCGCCATGCCGACGAACGACGCACGGTACTTGCTGTGATCGTAGCCGCGCCCGACGTGCTTGTACGCCGTACCCGACTTGCCGCCGACGCGATAGCCCGGCACCGCCGCATCCGGCGACGTGCCGCCCGGCGAGACGACGGTTTCGAGCATCGCGCGCACTTCACGCGCGGTGGTCGGCGAGAAAACCTGCGGGCCCGTCGTCGGCTGATCTTTCGGCGTGCGGAAGATCGACACGGGCATGATCTGGCCGTCGTGCGCAATCGCCGTGTACGCGCGCCCGAGCTGGAACAGCGACACCGAGAGGCCGTAGCCGTACGACATCGTCGCCTGCTCGATCCGCCGCCAGCTCTTCCACGGACGCAGACGGCCCGCCGCCGCGCCCGGGAAACCGACCTTCGGCGCCTGGCCGAGACCGATGCTGGTGTACATGTTCCACATTTCTTCGGGCTTGAGCTGCATCGCGATCTTCGTCGCGCCGATGTTGCTCGACTTCTGGATCACGCCGCCGACCGTCAGCACGCCGAAAGCGGAGTCATCGGTGATCGGCGCGCCGTCAAGCACGAAACGGCCGCCGCCTGTATCAACCAGTGTAGTCGGCGTGACGCGATGCAGGTCGAGCGCGAGCGAAACCGTGAACGGCTTCATGATCGAGCCCGGCTCGAACGTGTCGGTGAGGATGCGGTTGCGCAGCTGGTCGCCCGTCAGGTGCGAGCGGTCATTCGGGTTGTACGTCGGGTAATTGACGAGCGCGAGCACTTCGCCCGTGCGCACGTCGATCACCATCGCGGCGCCCGCCTTGGCCTTGAATTTCTGCACGGCCGCCTTGAGGTTCGTGTACGCGATGTACTGAATCTTGCTGTCGATCGACAGATCGACGTCCAGACCGTTGTGCGGCACGACCTGCTCGTCCACGTCCTCGACGATGTGGCCCATGCGGTCCTTGATCACGCGGCGGCTCCCCGCCACGCCCGCGAGCAGCTTCTGGTCGCCGAGCTCGACGCCTTCCTGGCCTTCGTCTTCGACGTTCGTGAAGCCGATCAGGTGAGCGGTGATCTCGCCTTCCGGATAAAACCGCTTGTACTCCGTGCGCTGATAGACGCCGGGAATATTGAGCGCCTCCACTTTCGCGGCCACCTCGATCGGCACCTGGCGCTTCACGTAGACGAACGTCTTGTCTTCCGACAGCTTCTTGCGCAGTTCCGGCTGCGTCATGTCAAGCAGCTTGGCGAGCTGAGCGAGCTTGTCCGCGCCGAGATCGTCCGGCACCGATTCGGGAATCGCCCATATCGCGCGCACGGGCAGGCTCGTCGCGAGCACGAGGCCGTTACGGTCGAGAATCTTGCCGCGCGTGGCGGGCAACTCCAGCCGGCGCTGATAGCGGCTTTCGCCCTGCTTCTGATAGAACGCGTTGCCCGGACCCTGAATCCAGAACGCGCGCCCCGCGAGCGCGACGAACGCCATGAAGAGCAGGAACACGACGAGCTTCGAGCGCCACATCGGCAGGCGCACCGAAAGAATCGGATTCGCCGAGAACGCGACGCTCTTGTTCTTGTTCGACGATTTCTTCATCGCGTGCCTCCACGAACGTTCGTGGCGGGCGCCGAAGCCGGCGCGGAAGTGGGAATCGGTGCGTCCTCGGCCTTCGCCGAACCGGCGTCGAGCGTCAGATATTGCGTGCGCCCCGTGGTCGCGCCCTGCATCTTCAGCGAGTCGGTCGCGATCTGCTCGATGCGCGAAGTCTTCGACAGCGCGCTCTGCTGATATTGAAGCTGCGAATAGTCCTGCTGCAGCTGGCGCTCCTGCGATTGGGCGCGCTGCAACTGGATAAAGAACTGACGCTGCTGGTTCGTCGCCTTGACGACGGAAAGCGCACAACCCATTACGACGATCAGCAGGAAGATGTTGAGACGGTTCATGGCGCGATCCGCTCCGCAACGCGCATCACGGCGGAACGGGCGCGCGGGTTGGCGGCGACTTCGGCGTCGCTCGCGAATACGCGGCCTAGCAGTTTGAGCGGAGGGCTCGGCAGATCGACGGCGCGGATCGGCAGGCGGCGGTCGACAGCAGGCGCGCTCGACTGCGCCTGCATGAACCGCTTGACGATCCGGTCTTCGAGCGAATGAAAGCTGATCACGACCAGCCGCCCCCCTTGCTCCAGCAACGACAATGCTGCTTCTAGTACGACTTGCAGCTCCGCAAGCTCTTGATTGATGTGAATCCGTATAGCCTGAAAGGTGCGGGTTGCCGGGTCCTTACCCTTCTCACGGGTTTTGACGACGTTAGCCACGATTTGGGCAAGCTCGCCCGTGCTGACGAGAGGCCCAAGACGGTCGGACTCTGCCCGGCGAGCAGCAAGCGCCTTTGCAATCTGAAAAGCAAACCGTTCTTCCCCATAATCCCGTATCACCTCCGTCATTTCCTGCACCGTGGCCCGCGCCAGCCAATCCGCCGCGGACTCGCCGCGCGTCGGGTCCATCCGCATGTCGAGCGGGCCGTCGGCGCGGAAACTGAAACCCCGCTCCGGATCGTCGAACTGCGGCGACGACACGCCCAGATCCAGCAACACCCCCGACACACGCCCTACCCCGCGCGCGCTCATCGCGTCGCGCAGTGATGCGAAGCTTTCATGCACGATCTCGAAGCGCGGATCGGCGATCTGCTGCGCGGTGGCGATCGCGAGCGGGTCTTTGTCGAAAGCGATCAGACGCCCCGCCTCACCCAGCTTCGCCAACACCGCGCGGCTATGGCCGCCACGCCCGAACGTGCCGTCCACATAGACGCCGTCCGCGCGCGTGACGAGCGCATTCACCGCTTCTTCGAGCAGCACCGTGCGATGCTGCAATTCGTTTCCCATCGCAGGCGCCATTTCCGATTACCTGCGTTCAGAATGTGAAGTTCTTCAGAGACTCGGGCATGCCCTGCGCCATCGCCGCCTGCTCCTGCGCGATGTACGTTTCCTTGTCCCACAGTTCGAAGCGATTACCCATTCCCAACAACATCACGTCTTTTTCCAGCGACGCCGCCTGGCGCAGCTCCGGCGCGATCAACACGCGGCCGGCCGTATCGATATCGACATCCGCAGCGCTGCCGAGAAAGATCCGCTGATACCACTTGGCTTCCATCGGGAGCGCGGCGATCTTCGCGCGAAAGACTTCCCACTCGGGGCGCGGAAACAGCAACAGGCAGCCGTCCGGGTGCTTGGTCACAGTCACCCGTCCTTCTGCCTGCCCTTGCAGCGCGTCCCGATAGCGAGCCGGGACGGACATCCGCCCCTTCGCATCGAGTGTCAGCGCTGACGCCCCTTGGAACACTTCGCTCCCCTTTTGTCGGGGCGCTGAAAGATGCCGCCCGATTCTGGAAATTTACCGGAGAAAGCGCGTGGGATCACACAAAAAAACACTTTCTCACACTGTCTCCCACTTTAGAGTAACCCCCAACACGGGTCAAGGGAGACGCACGGTTTTTTGACGAATTTTGTTTGCAAGAACAAGGACTTAGCGCCGCTTGCTCACGCAGCATGCAAAATGAAAAACCGTTATAAATGAATGAGCTAGTGAAACTTGTGAAGGTGATACGTGAAAAGTACGAAGGAAAAGCGTGGCGGGAAAGCGTTCTGGTAGGACGAAAGGCGCGGGCCGGCTGAGGATTTGGAGCGATTTTGCGGACGGCGCCGAGAGCGCCGCCCACTTCAGGCGAATAGCGTTAAATCAGGTCAAACGTGGTACGCGGTGCGAGTCATGATTTTGGACGCGGCACGCATCAGCGCACGCGCCGGGAACGGCAATTCGGCACCGCCCGCATCCGTCGCGGCCTTGCCGTGCGCGACTTCATCGACGCGCATCTGCTCGACGATCGCACGCGACTCGTGATCGCCTTCCGGCAACGTGGTGAGATGGCCGCCGAGGTGCAACTCGACCTGCCGCTCCGTCTCGGCCATGAAGCCGAGACTCACCCGATCGCCGAGGCGGCCAGCCGCGAAGCCGATCGCGAGGGCGCCAGCATACCAGAGTGGATTGAGCAGACTCGGGCGCGAATCGAGCGCTTCGAGGCGCTTATAGGTCCACGCGAGGTGGTCCTCCTCTTCGCGCGCGGCATGCTCGAATGCCTGCTTGAGCGCTGGCGAGCGCGTCGCCAGCTTTTGCGCCTGATAAAGCGCTTGTGCGCACACCTCACCGACATGATTGACGCGCATGAGTCCCGCTGCATGCGCGCGCTCTTCATCAGTCAGTTCGACGGGCTCGACAGACGCAGGGGGAACAGGCAGCGGACGCGACATCCGCGACACCCCGTTTATTGAGCGTAAACCCCGATCAAACTCTGTAATCAACTCATCAATCAGCATCTTGGCCTCCACGACGCGGCGCTCGCACCACTCTCCGCAGAGCCTTGTACATCAAGGGTTTGCGGCTGACGGCAAAAAATTCTTCAGGGTGGTTCCGACGGCCGGTTTTCGATTTTAGACCATGTTGCGTAAACGAAACAGCGGTCCGGCGGGCGTCCTGCTTTTTCTTTGTTCACTTAGGTGTCTTTGTTACATTACGTGCAACTTCTTGACGAAGTTACGCAAGGCCGCAACGCAGATAAATATTTGCCTTGTTTGAAAATAATTCGCAAATCCTTGGAGATCTTTCGATGAAAAAGTCGCTTCTCGCTCTGGCAGCATTGGGCGCGTTTGCTGGCGTCGCTCATGCGCAAAGCAGCGTGACGCTGTACGGCATTATTGACGAAGGTTTTAACATCAATACCAACTCGGGCGGCAAGCACCTGTACAACCTGTCGAGCGGCGTTCTGCAAGGCAGCCGTTGGGGCATGCGCGGCACGGAAGACCTCGGCGGTGGCCTGAAGGCGATCTTCGTGCTCGAAAGCGGCTTCGACGTCAACAACGGCAAGGCGGGTCAAGGCGGCCTGCTGTTCGGTCGTCAGGCTTACGTCGGCCTGGGCAGCCAGTTCGGCACGGTCACGCTGGGTCGCCAGTACGACTCCGTCGTCGACTACGTCGGTCCGCTGGAAGCGGGCGACCAGTGGGGCGGCTACATCGCTGCTCACCCGGGCGACCTGGACAACTTCAACAATGCGTACCGTACCAACAATGCCGTCAAGTTCACGAGCGTAAACTACGCTGGCCTGACGTTCGGCGGTTTGTACAGCCTGGGCGGCGTTGCGGGCGACTACTCGCGTAACCAGGTCTGGTCGTTGGGCGCTGGCTACAACAACGGTCCGCTGGTCTTGGGCGTTGGTTATTTGAACGTTCGTAACCCGAACGTTTCGTTCTTCGGCAACAGCACGTCGGGCACGGTCAACCCGGCGGTTTCGAACGTCTCGTCGCCGGTCTACAGCGGCTACGGTTCGGCTCACACCTATCAGGTGATCGGCGCGGGCGGTGCATATACGTTCGGCGCAGCGACGGTTGGTGCAACCTACTCGTACACCCGCTTCTACGACCTCGGCTCGTCGTTCGCAGCACCGGGCCTCACGGGTCAGACGGCATTGTTCAACAACGCGGAACTCAACTTCAAGTACCAGCTCACGCCTGCTCTGCTGGTCGGTGCCGCGTATGACTACACGCACGGCAGCAGCTTGAACGGTCGCGACGCTGCGAAGTACCACCAGGGTTCGGCTGGCGTCGACTACTTCCTGTCGAAGCGTACGGACGTCTACCTGATCGGTGTATACCAGCACGCTACGGGCAACGATTCGACGGGCGGAAAGGCAGTGGCAGCAATCAACGGCCTGTCGGCTTCGTCGAACGAGAACCAGTTCACGGCTCGCGTCGGTATCCGCCACAAGTTCTAATAAGTTGTGAATGCGTAGTACCCTCGAGGGCGCCTTCGGGCGCCCTTTTTTATTTGCGCGGCGTTTGTTGTGCTGCTCGTGATGTGTGCGCTACCGTCGTGGCAACCGAGAGTTTGCCGCTGCGCAAATGGAAACGGCCCAATGACGTAGCGTCCATTGGGCCGTGCTTTCACTCGGCGCTCGGCTGCTTTCAGTAGCCCGCCTACGCGCTTTTCCGGTTCTTCACGCGCCGCGCGCGCTCAAGCCCGACCATCGCGCAACTCGCGGCGCAAGATCTTGCCGACATTGCTCTTCGGCAGCTCCTTGCGAAATTCGACGATGCGCGGCCTCTTGTATCCCGTCAGCTGGTCTTTGCAGAACGCGAAGATGTCGGCATCGGTGATCGATTCGTCTTTCTTCACGATGAAGAGCTTCACCGCTTCGCCAGAATGCTGGTCCGGCACACCGACTGCCGCCACTTCGAAAACGCCCGGATGTTTCGCGACCACATCCTCGATTTCGTTCGGATAGACGTTGAAGCCCGACACGAGAATCATGTCCTTCTTCCGGTCGACGATTTTCACGAAGCCGTCTTCGTCGATGATCGCGATGTCGCCCGAGCGGAAGAAGCCGTCAGCCGTCATCACCTTCGCCGTTTCGTCCGGACGGTTCCAGTAACCCGCCATCACCTGCGGACCCCGGATGCACAACTCGCCCGCCTGGCCGACGGCGAGTTCGTTGCCGTCGTCGTCGCGGATCGACACTTCCGTCGACGGCAGCGGCAGACCGATCGTGCCGCTGTACTCGGTCACGATCGCCGGATTGCACGTCACGCACGGCGACGTCTCCGACAGGCCATAGCCTTCGACGATCGGCGCGTTCGTGCGCTCGAACCAGCGTTTCGCGACGGCTTCCTGCACGGCCATCCCGCCGCCGTTCGCGACCAGAAGATTCGAGAAATCCAGCTTCGAAAAGTCCGGATGATTGAGCATCGCGTTGTATAGCGTGTTGACGGCCGGGATCGTCGTGATCTTGTAGCCTTGCAGCGACTTGATCATCCCGGCGATGTCGCGTGGATTCGGAATGAGCACGCCGAGACCGCCCGTGCGGATCGTCAGCAGACCGCACACGGTCAGCGCAAACACGTGATAAAGCGGCAGCGCGACGACGGTCACGAACTGGTCGATGTCGGGGCGCTTCGAGCGCGCGGGTTCGAGCCATACGTGCGACTGCAGCACGTTCGCAACCAGATTGCGATGCAGAAGTGTCGCGCCCTTCGCGACGCCCGTCGTGCCGCCCGTGTACTGAAGAAATGCGACATCATCTGGGCCTTGCTTGACGGGCGTGAACCGGCTGCGAGAGCCTTCGGAAATAACGTCGTTGAAGGGGACGTGCCCGGGAAGACTCCAGGCCGGCACCATCTTCTTCACACGGCGCACGACGAAATTGACGAGCATACCCTTTGCGCCCATCAGATCGCCCATCGACGCCACGATGATGTGCCGGACCGACGTATTGCGCACGATCGCCTGCAACGTAACCGCGAAATTCTCGAGCAGGATGATCGCTTCCGCGCCGCTGTCTTTCAGCTGGTGTTCCAGTTCGCGCGGCGTGTAGAGCGGATTCACGTTCACGACGACATACCCCGCGCGCAGAATCGCAGCGATGGCGACAGGATATTGCAGGACATTGGGCATCATGATCGCGATGCGCGCGCCGCGCGCGATGCCCTTCGACTGAAACCATGCGGCAAGCCGAATGGAGAGGCTGTCGAGTTCGCCATATGTGATCTGCTTGCCCATGCACGCGAATGCCGGTTTCGCGCGGTTCACACGGAAGCTCTCTTCCAGCATCGCTGTGATCGACTCGTACTGGGTGGGATCGATCTCTTTGGGCACGCCGGGCGGATACGATTTCAGCCAGACTTTTTCCATACGGCGTCTCCTCCGTGATTTTCGAATGGTCGTGCTAAAAATCGCATCGTAGCATGCGCCGACGCGTGACTATTCGGGGTTAGCCCCCAGTTAGACGAGGCACTCGAAAGCGCCGACCGGGGACCGGGAAAGGGGTGGCGCAGCGGAAACGCCGCTGCGCGTTCGGAAGTGGCTCAGACTCGCTCGATTTCGACGAGGCAGTCGTAGAAAGTCGCCGAGCCGCCGAGATCGGTCAGCGCCTGGCTCGTGACCTGGTTGGCGTTTCGGCCGTCGGGAGCGAGCTTCTTCCACCAGATCGACAGGCCGACGACGAGCCCCGCGCGCGCCTTGTCGGTGACACGGGCGCGCGCCTGCATCGAGCCGCGATCGTTGAAGATGCGGACCTGATCGCCGTCGTGGATGCCGCGTTCGGCAGCGTCGGCGGGATGAATGTCGAGATGCGGTTCGCCTTCCGTCGCGCGCAGGCTTTCGACGTTCACGAATGTGCTGTTCAGGAAGTTGCGCGCCGGCGGCGAAATCATCGCGAGCGGGTAGCGCGCGGCCAGTTCGGGCGAGCCGTCCGCCGACTCGTAAGGCGGCAAGTAATCGGG
Organism: Paraburkholderia phymatum; assembly: GCF_038900715.1. GTDB lineage: Bacteria > Pseudomonadota > Gammaproteobacteria > Burkholderiales > Burkholderiaceae > Paraburkholderia > Paraburkholderia phymatum_A. The sequence goes on from NZ_JAYMRZ010000040.1 coordinate 43,306, forward strand.
CACAGGTTCGAGGTCGGCTTGCGCGAGCCGCTCGCTATAGAACTCGCATTTGCCTGAGGGCGTGCGAAAGCCGCCGTTCGCGAATGGCGCATCGGGAACGTTCAGCTTCGCCCAGCCGTCGCGCTTCAAGGTTTCCCATGTGACGCCGTCGAGCATCGGATCGTCCCAGCGGTACGCAGACGACGCGACCGTCTCATCGCTCTCGTACAGCGCCGGTTCCTGGAGCTCCATCGCGCGCGCGATGCCGCGGAAAATCTCCGTATTCGGGCGCGCCTCGCCGACGGGCGGTATCGCGGGCAGGTTGGCCATCACGTGCGTGTGCCCGTACGACTTGTGAATGTCGAGATGTTCGAGCTGCGTGGTCGCGGGCAGCAGCAAATCGGCGTAGTCGGCGGTGTCGGTCTGGAAATGCTCGAGGACGATCGTGAACAGATCTTCGCGCGCGAAGCCCGCTGCAACGCGCTCCGAATCCGGCGCAACGGCGACGGGGTTCGAGTTGTACACGACAATCGCTTCGATCTTCGGGCCAAACCCGGCGTCGCCTGGATTGCACAAGGCGTCGCCGATCGCGTTCATGTTCACGATGCGCGGTTGGTTCGACGGCCAGCCCGGCATCAGATCGGGTCGCGCCAATGCGCGCGAATCGACTGGCGCCCAGCCCGACGACGACATCAGCAGACCGCCCGAACGCTCGCGCCATGCGCCTGTCAGCGACGGAAGACATGCGATCGCCCGCACCGCGTTGCCGCCGCCGCGCACGCGCTGCATGCCGTAATTCATGCGGATCGCCGCCTTTTTGGTGCGGCCGTAAAGACGTGCGAGATCGATGATCGTCTGCGCATCGATCCCGCAGATTTCAGCGGCGCGCGAAGGCGGATAGTCGAGCGCGCGCGCCTTCAATTGCTCGAAGCCGAGCGTATGGTCGGCGATGTAGGCGTGATCGAGCATGTCTTCCGTGATCAGCACATGCATCATGGCGAGCGCCAGCGCACCGTCCGTGCCGGGTTTCAGCGCAACGTGCTGGTGGCATTTCTCGGCAGTAAGCGAGCGGTACGGATCGATGGCGATCAGACGCGCTCCACGGCGCTTCGCTTCCTGCGCGCGCGTCCAGAAATGCAGATTCGACGCGATCGGGTTCGCACCCCAGATCAGAATCACCTCGCTCTCGTCAAAAAACTCGGTGAGCATGCCGAGACTCGCGCCGTACGTATATTTGAGACCCGCAGCGCCCGCCGCTGCGCAGATCGTGCGGTCGAGTTGCGACGCGCCGAGCTTGTGGAAGAAGCGCTGCGCAATACTGTCGCCCTGCACGAAACCCATCGTGCCGGCGTAGCTGTACGGCACAATCGCCTGGGGCGCGCGGCCCGCGATCTCCGACAGCCGCTCCGCGGCGAGATGCAACGCCTCGTCCCAGCTGATCGGCTCGAATCGTCCTTCGCCTTTGCGGCCGACGCGGCGCATCGGCGTCGTCAGCCGGCGCGGATGATGAACGCGATCCGCGTAACGGCTCACTTTCGTACACAGGACGCCCTGTGTCGGCGGATGATCCGGGTCGCCGACGACCTTGACGGCGCGGCCGTTCTCGACGGTCACGCGCATTGCGCAGGTATCGGGACAATCGTGCGGGCAGACGGCGCGAGCGAATTCAGCGGGAGCGTTCATATTGATATCGAGCGGGGATTGCGCGAGTGAAGGCCCTGATTCTATTACGTTCCCCTCATCCGATCTGACACGCGACCGTCAAAAATAGCGATGGGCGTAGAATCAATTATCAATCTCTCCGGAATCGACTGTCCGGATCACACAGCTCACTGCCACTTTCTCAATCCATCATGAAACTGATCCCTGAAATCCAAGCCGCACGCGGCGAAATTCAGACTCTCCGACGAACGATTCACGCTAATCCGGAATTGCGATACGAGGAGGCGCAAACGGCGTCATTGGTCGCAAAGACGCTGGCTGGATGGGGAATCGAGGTGCATGAAGGCATCGGGAAAACCGGCGTCGTTGGCGTACTGAAGCATGGCACGGGAACGAAGTCGATCGGACTACGCGCCGATATGGATGCGCTGCCGATCCACGAGCTGAACACGTTCGAACATCGCTCGAAAAACGAGGGGAAAATGCACGCGTGCGGGCATGACGGACACACGGCGATGCTGCTCGGCGCGGCGCGGCATCTGGCGCAGGAAGGCGATTTCGACGGTACGATCGTGTTCATTTTTCAGCCGGCCGAGGAAGGCGGCGCGGGCGCGAAGGCCATGATCGACGATGGGCTGTTTACGCGCTTTCCCGTCGATGCCGTGTTCGGTATCCACAACTGGCCTGGGATGCCGGCGGGCAATTTCGGTGTGACGGAAGGGCCGATCATGGCTTCCAGCAACGAATTTCGCATCGAAATCAAAGGCGTGGGCTCGCACGCGGCGCTGCCGCACAATGGCCGCGATCCTGTATTCACCGCGGTACAGATCGCCAATGGCCTGCAAAGCATCATCACGCGTAACAAGAAGCCACTCGATACGGCGGTGCTGTCGATCACCCAGATCCATGCCGGCGATGCCGTAAACGTCGTGCCGGATGAGGCCTGGATTGCCGGCACGGTGCGGACCTTCACCACTGAAACGCTCGATCTGATCGAAACCCGGATGCGGAAAATCATCCAAAGCACGGCCGAGGCGTACGACTGCTCTGTTGAAATCACGTTTCACCGCAACTATCCGCCTACGATCAACAGCAGCGAGGAAGCACGGTTCGCGGCGTTGGTGATGAAGGAAATCGTCGGCGACGAAAACGTCGACGATGCCGTCGAGCCGACGATGGGCGCCGAGGACTTCTCATTCATGTTGCTGGCGAAGCCGGGATGCTACGCATTTCTCGGCAACGGGGACGGTGGGCATCGCGAATCGGGTCACGGCGCCGGGCCGTGTATGCTCCATAACGCCAGCTATGACTTCAACGATGATTTGCTTCCGGTCGGGTCTACTTACTGGGTTCGGTTGGCGCAGAGATTTTTGGCTGCGGAGTGAGGAGGTTGGGTGCGGGTGGCGCTCATCAAAATGTGCGGGCGCCTGTCATTATCCTGCGTGATGAGACGCAGCAGCGTCTTAACGGACCACTGCGGACGAATGGTGAGCACAGGCAAACGCGTCTCGAACGGACTGTGTTTGTTGGTCCCGGGTGAGTCGTGACAACCGGCGCGGAATCAATTCCGGTGATTGCATCAACCGAGAAACGGCGAGTTAGCTAACTTGCGAATGGTGTACTCGCCGGGCAAGGTCAGTTGTATCAGCCAAGGTGTCCAAGTCTCGCGACTTGCAGCTGAGGCTGAGCTACCCGGGTACGGTGGGGCCAACAGGAACGCTCTATCCGCCGAGACGGCGACAGCAGCAGGTTTTTCGCCGCCTCAAGCTCGTGGGAGGTGAGCCAGCCGGAGAAGGTAAAAGTGGGGCGCCGTAAACGCCCAAGCCCCGCCTTTTGAGGGGCGGGGCTGTGGTCTGGGTAAGGAGCCTGACGATTACCTACTTTCACACGGGCAATCCGCACTATCATCGGCGTGGAGTCGTTTCACGGTCCTGT
>NZ_JAYMRZ010000041.1:0-45629 GCF_038900715.1 Paraburkholderia phymatum
ATACTTCACCCGTGGCCGGAGCAACGCTTTGCCGTCAAGCACCCGAGGTAGGAGCCGTATGCCTGAATTGGGCACGTACGGATCTGTGCAGGGGGTGTCCAGCAATGGAGATTCCTACTGCGATCAGCCAGATTCGACTCTCGCTATGCCAACACGGTCTGGTATGACCGTTTTGCCAGTGCTGCGTCGCCTGTCTGCACCTGTGGGCCCAGCGCAGCGTGAGGCGCATTGGAATGTGGATCTTCATGCATGCCGTGTGGCTGCGAGCCCGCTTGTTTTCCTCACGCTATCCACGAGGTAAACGCCATGTCACACACGTATCCACCATTCATCGTTGGCAAATTCAAGGGCGAGTACCTGAAGTATCGCGGCCAGGACTTCCTCATGCTCGCCGCCGGCACACGCTCGGGCAAAGGCGTTTCGATGGTGATCCCGAATCTTCTCACCTATCCCGATTCGGTCGTCGTCGAGGACATCAAGGAAGAGAACTTCATGTACACGTCCGGCTACCGCAGGAAGTGCGGCCACGAGGTCTACCTGTGGTCACCGTTTTCCGAAAACGGCCGCTCGCACGCATACAACCCGCTCGAGTACATCGCTGGCCGACCGGCTTATACGCGCGTGGGTGACGTGATGACGATCGGCGAGCATCTGTATCCGTCGAATGTCGACGCGCGCCTGAGGTACTGGAATGACAACGCCCGCAACCTGTTCATCGGGATCGTGCTGTACCTCCTTGAAACGCCATCGCTGCCGTGCACGTTCGGCGAAGTGTTGCGGCAGGCCTCCGGCAAGGGCCGCGCGATTCGCGAGCATGTCTCGTCGATCGTCAGTACGCGCGCGAATGCCACCGACACGCTGCCTGCCCTGAGCTTCGAGTGTCTGGACGCGCTCAACCGCTTTCTGTCGCAGTCGAAGGAAGCGTTTGCGAATATTGTGTCGACGATGACGGCGCCGCTAAACGTGTTCAGCAATCCCGTCGTCGATGCGGCGACGAGCCGTTCTGATTTTCATCTGGGCGACGTACGAAAGGAGCGCATATCCATCTATGTTGGTATCAAGCCGGGAGACCTGAAGGCGGGCGCGCTGCTCGTCAATCTCTTCTTCTCACAGCTGATCGACCTGAACACGCGTGAGCAGCCTGCCGAGAATCCGGAGCTCAAGTATCAGTGCGCGCTGATGATGGATGAGTTTGCGGCACCGGGAAAGATCGACATCATCGATACGGCCAACGCGTTCATCGCCGGCTTCAATCTGCGGCTCATGCTGATTTTCCACGGCATGTCGCAACTTGAGGATCCGAAGCTGTATGGCCGCCACGGTGCGGAAACGCTGGCGATCAACTGCAAGATGCGCAGCCTCTTCGCGCCGCGCACGCTGAAGGACTCGGAAGAGTATTCGAAGATGCTGGGCACGTTCACGCATCTGTCGCGCTCTCGCAGCCGCAGCCGCGGCCGCAACGCGTCCACCAGTACGAACGAGACCGAGCACGGCCGGCCGCTGATGCTGCCGCAGGAACTGCGGGCCCTGTCCAGCCGCAAGCAGATCATCACCATCGACGGTTGCGAACCGATCCTGTGCGACAAGGCGTACTTCTACGAGGATGCCGAGCTCGTCGACCGCCTGGTCCAGCAGAGTCCCTACCTGCTGGGGGTGATGGCCAGTCTCGAAAAGACCAACCGTCGCCGTGCATGGTTCGGGTTCGGACCGAAGTTCCCGAACGAGGAGCAGATGAAGCACGCCGCGTTTGTTGCGCGCGAACTCAGTGCGCCCGTGCCGCAGATTGATGTCGAGCAGTGGTGGCACTCGCAGAATGCCGCGCGTCGCGCCCAGGTTGAGCCTGCAGCGGGCGCGGCAGAGACAGCCGGGGTGCGCGATGTCCGCGAACATGAAATTGGCGTGCTCTGCGCCGGGCACTTCACCAACCGCGGCAGTATCCGCGCCGCGCTATGCCGGCTGATGCCGTACCTGAGCGAGGTGCTGCCCGATGGGGCCGCTTCGGCACGGGCGGACACAGCCAGTTCACAAGCCACGTTGCAGACCGGTTCGCACTCCGATTCGCCAGCCGCCCCGCAACCTGATCAGCAGCCTGAACAAGGAGTTGTCGCATGAACGAGATCGAATTTCCAGCCGACCAGATTGATCACCACGAGCGCAGCGCGGCCAACGCTGACGATGCTTCGGCCATCCGCGCGCGCACCACGCCGCCTGCGAACGAACCGGAAGAAGCGGCTGTACCGCGCCATCCGGAAACGCCCGTCGACAGCACGACCGAAGAGCGCCTGAAGAAGATCCGCGCCGCTGATCGCGAGCGGGCTGGGCGGCTGCTCAGTCCCAGTGCATCGAGCGATGCGCAGAGCGCCGAGGGGGTGAAAACGGCTAAAGGCACTGGGCGGCTGATCGGCAGGAAAGACGGGCCGACGCAGAACAGCATCCGTGCGAAACCGATCTTCGAGAAAACCGGCTACGACGTACCGAAATCTGTCAGCAACCAGTATGTTGCGCATGACGGGAAGTTTCTGGATCGCAAGAGTGAGACGGTGCATTTCGAGGACACCGGCCGCACGCTCGCGACGGCGAGCGAGGACCGTAGCGTGATCACGCACATGGTGGAAGTCGCGAAGGCGAAGAACTGGAGCGAGCTGCAGCTCAAGGGCACGGAGGAATTCCGCCGGCGGGCATGGATTGCGGCCGAACTCGCTGGCGTACCAGCGCGCGGCTTCAGGCCGAAGGAACTGGATCGCGCGATGTTGACGGCTGCGCGCGAAGCCATGCGCATCAGCGCCGGCGAGCAGGCTGGCGATGCGAACGGTCCACGCATCAACACAGTCGAGACCGCGGCAGGCGCCAGGCCCGACGTTGCCGGCCCCGAAAAGCCCGTGCGGCGTCCGGCGGCCCGCTCAGTCGCAGGCCCGATCGCTGACGCGCCGGCGGCGCAGCGAACGCAGCGGTCCGGCCGCGCGAGCCCCAGCCCGCGGGCGGCGCCGCCGTCCTCCTCGCTCGAGCAGCCGGCAGCCGGTGTGACCGCGGGCGTGCTCGTTGCGCACGGGCCGGCACCATTCAACCACGACGCCAAACAGAACCCGAGCTATTACGCGACCGTGCGCACCGTGAACGGCGAACGCACGGTGTGGGGCCTGGACCTCGAACGCGCGATCAGTGACGCCGGTGTGCAGGTCGGCCAGCAGGTCGAGCTCGAAAAAGGCGGCAGCAGGACGGTCACGTCCCAGCAGCGGCAGTTCGACGTGCAGGGCAACGAGATCGCGCCAAAGACTGTCACGAGCAGCCGTAACGAATGGCTGGTTTCCTCGCCGGACATGCCGGGCCTGCCTACTCGTGAGCAGCGTGAGGCGCTTGCTAGCGCACGCCGCGAAGGCGACGAGCGGCGGCGGATCAACGAAGCGCGCGAACGCTTCCTGAACGGCAACTGGCAGTACTCAAAGGAACAGCGAGCGGCGCTCGACGCGGCGCGAGAGCGCATCAAGGAACAGGCCGCGCGAGAGGTCCTGCGCGATGGGATCAGGGGGTTGCCCGAGCAGCAGCAGGAGAAGGTCATGGGGGAGTTCGAGAGCGCCGTGGCCGAGGCGCGAGCAGCAAACCGGCCGCTGGACGTGCCGATGCCGCAGGTCAGCGAGGCGACGATCGAGGCCGTGCGTGAACAGATCGAGCGTGAACAGCGCGGGCTCTCCCAGTCTGCACAGCAGCCAGCTCATGAGACCTCCGGGCACCCATCACAGGAAACGGGTCCCGAAGCACCGCCGCTTGAACTCGAGCCGTAGTTGAACCCGTCTGCCGCGCGGCCGCGGTGATGCGATCACATCCCTATTAACCGGTAAGGAACATTGCACCATGAAGATTGCCGTCATCAATTTCTCGGGCAACGTTGGCAAGAGTACCGTTGCACACCATCTGCTTGCACCGCGTCTGCCCGGCGCTGAAGTGATCCCGATCGAATCAATCAATTCGGATGACCGCGAAAAGGAAGGCGCGTTGCGTGGGTCGCAGTTCGATGAGCTGCAGGACGAACTGATGACGCTGCAAAACGCCGTCGTCGATGTGGGCGCATCGAATGTCGAAGATTTTGTAGGTCTGATGCGACGCTATGACGGGTCCCATGAAGACTTCGATCTCTTCATCGTGCCGGCCGTACCGACCGCCAAGCAGCAGGTCGACACGATCGCAACGCTGCGTGCGCTTTCTGATCTGGGCGTGCACGCGTCAAAGATCCGGCTGGTCATGAATATGGTTGACCGCAAACAGGACCTCAACCGGGGCTTCGCGAGGCTGTTCGAGTTCCACTCGCGCAGCGACGTTTTTTCGATGCATCGCGACGCCGTTATCTACGAGAACCCGATCTTCGAAAAGATCAAGGGTTTCGACAGATCGATCATCGAAATCCGCGATGATCCGCGCGACTACGTCGCGCTCAACGCAGAGGCGATGGAGAACGGGGCATCGGAAGCCGAAAAAGCGCACATTCGACAGATGGTCGCACTGAAACGCCTGGCGAGCCGGGTTACAACAGAACTGGATGATGTGTTCAAGGTGTTGGTGCGCTGATGGGCGCGTCAGATGACTCGATCCGCGAGGAACTGATCGGCGAAGTGCTGGGCGAGCTGTCCCGCCTGCGTCGCGACGTGAAAGAGCTGACACAATTGCTCCAGGCGAGCGGCAAACAGTTCAAGGATGACGGCGAACTGACGCTGCTGCGCTTTACGTCGCGTTACGAGCGGTTCCTCAAGGACTTTAACGTCTCAACCACCGGCGTGCTCGCCGAGGCAGGCCGTTTCGCCGAGGCGCGTGATCAGCTGCTCGGCGAGCTCGCGCTGCGCGAGTACGACCAGGCAAGCGGGCGCGTGCGGGGCCAGCTGCGTGACGTGCTGCGCGAAGAGAATTACTGCCGCGGTATCGGTCGCCTCGAACTGGCGATATGGGTCGTCTGTGCAGCGCTTGGCTCGGCCGCGCTCTCGGTCGGTGCGATCACGGCACTGCATCTGATCCGCACATAGGAGTCGTTCCATGCCATCCAAAATCTCTTGTGTGGTCGCGGTGGCGGTATGCACCGCGCTCACAGGCGTCACACCGGCGCGGGCTGACGATGACAACCAGAGCGCGTGCGGGGCAGTGCTCTGCCTTGGCGGACTGATGCAGGGCGGCGATGGTGGTCGAGACTGCAGCCGGTACGAGGCGAACTACTTTTCCATCGTGCGTTATCACCACGGCCATTTCGATCTGAGCGGCACGTCGAGCGCGCGCGGCGATTTCCTTAACCAGTGCCGTTCGGCTGGAAGCGACCAGAAGCGCTCGATAAACGCGAAGTACGGCGCCGTCGAGAACGGCCCGTGAATCATGTCTTTCAGGGGCCGGCGAATGGCCTGCCTCCGGGCAGCACTGCTTTTTATCCGCCGGCGTCATTTTCATACAGGCGGATGTGTGTGCAATAGTAGCCGGTCGAATCGACCGTCGTCGGGAAAGCCGCGGTGGATATGATCATGTAGCCGGCATGAGCAGTTCGGCGCATCCGACTGAGCAGGCACCGGGCCGTCGAACCGCAATGAAGCGTCATGCCCGCAGCTGACGGCGGGAGCCACGTTGTGCGCTGTGCAAGCCACGCATCGGGTGACGGGACCGTGGCGACGGCAGTACACTGCCAACGCTGTTTCAGGGGGAATACGATGAAACTCACTTCTGCAAAACTGATTCAGACCATGGAGTTGGGTCGCGTGTACCAGGCGGGGGAACTGGCCCGTCGATTCGATACATCGTCGGCGCAGATCAACGACATGCTTTGCACCCTCGTGGAAGAAGGCCTTGTGCGTATGAGCAGCCACTCATCACGCATCATTCGCTTCGAGCGCCTGTCGCTCGCGCCCCGGCCACCATCTACAGTCGCAACGGACGTGGGCACATCGACAACTGTAGCGACGCCACCCATCACCCGCCAGATGCATGGCTCGTTGCGGGGTTATGAGGCGTCGCTGGCGAGCGTGCGCAGTCTCGCAATGCTCGCGCGGCCTTCGCGCTGAACGCATCATGCATCTTGTCGAGCGCGATCACCCCGATACGGTCAGGCGGTACCTGAGCGCTGAAGAAGCCGTAGCCGTCCGCCGCTTCTGCGGCGAGGGACAGGAAGTGCGGCCTGAGGACGTGAGGCTCGTGGAAGCGGTGCTTGAGGAGATGCACGACGGGCGACACGTGCGTCTCTGGCTCGAGTGCGACTGCGTCGGCGCAGGGGCTAGCCGGCCGCGACTGACCGCCCGGGTGCGCGAGGAGGGGCCGCGTCATTTCGTACGCATGCATCAGTACGGCGAACACCGCTGCGCGCTGGCGTTGTTCCGGCAGACGCCGGAATCGGAAAACGTCGGACTGGACGATGATCGCGCGCGGCCAGGCCAGCACCATGCGTTCAGACCGGTGAGCGATGCGCTTGACTACCTGGATAATCTGCATGAAGGCGCGGCGCGACCGGGCGGCTCGAGCGGATCAAATGGCGCCTTTGGCGAGAGCGGCCGTCGCCTGCCCCGCCTCGGACGCATCCTGCACACGCTTCTTGAGGATGCGGACTTTGCACGGCTGCACGTCGACGCGTTGCAAGAAAAGTCCAGATCGTGGGAGCGGTTCGAGGCATACGCAGCCGGTCAGGCGCTGAGCCCGGAGCTGACGCTCTCACAGATACTGTATTTCAAGCCGTGGATCCCTCTCAACGAGAAGATGAGGGAGGTCGACGCCCTGGCATGGCCGGAAAAGAAGGCCCGCAGTGCGCTCCTGCTGTTCGTTGCCGACGAGATTCGCGCAGGCGGTGCAATTAAGAAAACCAGCATGGGTGGGTGTGTGGTGCGCCCCGAAAATGGTATCCGCGCCGGCGGCCGCGATCAGCGTCTGACGCAGCCCCCGTACTGGGTACTGACCGTGGTTGACCGCGATCGCGACGGCAACGCGCGCTTTCGCGAAGCCTTCGCGCAGCATGCGCATTCGTTTGCGCGACCGGTACCACTGGACAGTCGGTATGAGCGCATCACCCTGAAATTGCTGTTCCGTCTCATGGAATGGGTTAAAAAGCACGGCGTCGAGGTGACGCTTTCGAAACCGCTCTTTGACCGCGAGGTGAGGCAGATCGACAAGCCGAGCCTGTGGTGCCGACCCGACTTCGAGCTGACGTTCCGATCGGCGGGAGCCGTCGGTGTCGCGCCCCGGTTGCATCGCCTCGTCATCGAGACGATGGGTGCCGATGATCCTGACTACCTCGCACGCAAATCGCGCACGCACGAAATCATGGAGCGCCGCGGCATCCTGATCGAGCATCAGGTTGCCGACGACGATACGCAGCAGGAGCGCGACGACGCGTTTTTCCGCAAGGTCGCTGCAAAGGTCCTGTATCTCGCTGGCGTGCCACAGGCGAAGTCTGACTGACTATCCTGCTTCACTATAAGCACCCTGAAATTTCACGGCGCATCGTTCCGCGCCTTGCACGCGCGCCCGCAGGTCATCCATTCGGATGTGTCGAGATACCGAAACCGGATGGCGGTGGAGTGCGCAAGCTCGGCATCCATATCGCACAACGGGATCAACCGTGACAGGCTGCTGACAATGGCGAGTCAGCGACCCTCAATCGGAGCGCACCGCTTGAGGATGCGCTGCCAGCCATTTCGGGCTCGTATAGCCTCATCAAGAATGCCGAGATATTCGTCGTGATCCACCCGATCATCCGGTGGAAGCGAGGTTTCGGCGTGCTGCTCGAGTGCGTCCCGCCGCTGCCTGGTGCCTGTAGCCATGGCGGTGATCCGGAAGTAGGCTTCACAGGCATACGCAAAGGTTTCGCGCCTTTTGTAATCGACGTTTACAAGGTATTTGCCGTGACGGCTCCCGTTTAGGCCGACCGTGGTTCGCTTGCAATTGTGGAAGACGTGGGCCGCCTCATGCACGACGAAATCTGCGAACGGATCGGTTTCTTCAAAGTAGCGCATGGAGACGTAGCAAGTGGTTTCCTCGCTGAGCCCCACGATATGGTCCGCCTGCTCCGAAAAAGCAGGTACGCCCACGCTGCGTAGGTAAAGGTTTGCCAGATTCCAGGCTGTTGACAGCCACTGTTGATCCATGAGGACTGCGGCAATGTTCTGGGGCGTGAGGAAAACGACGCCGCGAGCCAGTGTATCCAGAATAATGGCGCGCTCGCCAGTGCGAAACAGTCCACAAACCATGGGTGAAAGCTTGTCGCGAGCCCACGCATGCAAGTCGTCCGGCACGGCCACCCGTCTGTCGCAGCCGTTTGACCGGCGACGGGTCTCTTCCGCGAGTGCGATTCGCAGGCGTCGACTCGCATTTTGTGCAACTTCAACATAGTTCTCGCCGGGCCAGCCTGCGAAGCTGCTGTCGTACTCACCGCTGCAAACGTAGCGCTGCGCTTCAGTCTCGAGCCACTGTGGTGTGCCGATTGTCGGCTGATCATATCCGCGTTCTGCCGGGTCCGACGTATTCATAGATTTCGCGCCCGGCATTTGTGAATAAACTCTGTGGTGTTGGCGCGAGGTTCAGCGACGCCGATGGACCGCAATCAGGCCCGCTTCCTGTTTATCTCGGCGAATGACTCGCCAGCCCGGAATCTTTCCAGTTTTTCGCTTGCATTCGCGATCGCGGCTAGCGGCGCACGGCGTAGCTGGCCGTCATAGGTTGCGAGGATTGTCGCAAACTCTTCAAATCCCTCGTCGTCGAGCAACCAGGTCCCGGTATCCCGCCCCCGATCAAATGCGGCCGACAAGACCTGTTCGGCGCGTTGCATCTGTTCGAACGTGGCGCAGCCATATCCCACCTCAGCGAGCAGCCCCGTCACAATCATTACTTGGCAAAGCGTCTGCGCAGCGCTGACATTGCCCTGTCCGCGTCGCATTGCGTCGAGTGCGATATGAACCTGCAGCGAGAGTTTGTCCGCTTCTGCGCGCGGCAGGGGCAACAGGAGCGTTTTCGAATGGCGTGCGCGGGCGGCCTGCGGATTTCGGGAAAACGGGATAGTTCTGGCCATCATCAGATAGGGGTCGATGCGAACACAATTTCAGCGTTGCCACGTATACCACAGTTTTCCCCCAGTGCATCCGCAGGGATCCGCGAATATATGGGCGGTGGTCTTCGAGGGCGATAGCGTATGCGGGTGTCAGCAATCTCACCAGATCAACGCGGTTTTCAAGGCCGTGGTGCATTGAGATGGGCGCCGCGGACGACGCGATCCGTGAAGAACTGATCGGCGCGGTGCTGGGCGAGCTGTCGCTTCTACGCCGCGACGTCAAGCAGCTTTCCCAACTGCTTGAGGCGAGCGGCAAGCAGTTCAGGGATGACGGCGAGCTGACCGTGCTGCGATTCGCCGCGCGCTCCGAGCAGTTCCTCGAGAAGTTTTCCGAATCAACGGCTGACGTGCTTGCCAAGGCAGCCAGTTTTGACGAGGCCCGCGACCAGCTGCTCGGCGAGATCTCGCTACGGCATTACGACGAAGCCAACGGCCGCAGCCGTGAGTTGCTTCGCGAGGAGCAGCAGCGCGTAGGCAGGATCGGTCACACGGAGTTCGCCGTCTGGTCCGTGTGCACTGCGATCGGCGCCGCGCTGCTCTCTGGTGCGATCGCAGCACTTCATCTCTTCGGCGCATAGGGTGAATGGATTGAAACGACAGATGAGGGCGCTCGTGCTGACGTGCACGGCCATGATTCCATGCATGGTGGCGACGTCACCGGCGCGCGTGAGTGCCGCCAGTATGAGGCGAAGTACTTTTCGATCGTCCGCTACCACCACGGCCACTTCGATCTGAGCGGTACGTCCAGCGCGCGCCGCGACTTCCTGAACGAATGCCGCTCCGTGGATAGCGACCAGAAATGTGCCGTGAACTCGTAGTACGGCGCGATGAAGAAGGATCCGTAAAGCTGTCACGGTCTGAACTGCCTTCTCGGGGACACCAGTTCGGTGCGGAGCTAAAGAGGAGCATCTCGCATCAACCTTTGGGCCCGGGGATAACGCCGATGCAGATCGGCAGACCAGAAGCCGGGTAATGGTCAACGTCTCACTGAGCATCAGCAGAGCGATCGCAAACAACGGCGACAGCTCGACGGATCCGCGCATGTCGAAGAGCGAGAACGGCAGGGTCTGGTTTTTATGCGGATAGCCGCACAGAACTAGACGGCGCCGATCGATCGGTGTTCATGCAAGACACCGACGCGCGAGCACGCAGCCGGCGACTTCTGAGGATCCAACCGTTCTCCGTACGCGGTCCATCCCTTGAGCGCCATGCGAGGCGGTGACAGACAGTAGTCCATCGATACGTCCAGCTAACCGTTCGTTCGCCGGCGGCCTGGCGGCCGGAGAAACGGCCATAGCTGGACTCAGGTATCCTTCTATCGAAGAGATTCGTGGAACCAAGAAGCAATGACAGATGTGATTCTGCCCGAAGGCGACTACCGCAACACACTCAGTGATGTTGTCGCGCTGCTTGAGGAGGGTCGGCGGGCTGCGGCACGGAGCGTCAATGCACTGATGACGGCGACGTACTGGATGGTTGGCCGTCGGATCGTCGAATCGGAGCAAGGTGGACAGGAACGTGCGGGATATGGGCAGGCACTCCTGCAGCACCTGTCGGCGGACCTGACCAGACAGTTTGGGCGGGGCTTCGGCGCGGACAATCTGGAATTGATGCGCCTGTTCTACCAGAGCTATCCGGCGGGCGACATTTCCGAATCAGTGATTCGGAAATCCCGGACCCGGGCGTCCAGGGCAAATTCCGAATCGCTGGTTCGGAATTTTTCGCTCCAGCAACTCGCAGAGCGCTTCCCGCTGTCGTGGACGCATTACGTGCGGCTGATGCGGCGGACGCGTTCGCCCGAAGAGCGGGCGTTCTACGAAGCGGAAGCGCTGCGCGGCGGCTGGAGCGTGAGGCAGCTCGAACGTCAGATTAGCAGCCAGTTCTACACGCGCACACTGATGTCCAAAGATAAGCGCGCCATGCTCGAGAAGGGCACCGTCGCGAAACCCGGTGACACGGTAACTCCTGAAGAAGCGATCAAGGATCCGTATGTCCTGGAGTTCCTTGACCTGAAGGACGAGTATTCCGAAAGCGATCTTGAAGAGGCGCTCATCCACCGGCTGGAGGACTTCCTGCTTGAGCTGGGCGGCGACTTCACATTCGTCGGGCGGCAGCGAAGGTTGCGCATCGGTGACAGCTGGTTTCGCGTGGATCTGCTCTTTTTCCACAGGCGTCTGCGATGTCTGGTGATCATCGATCTCAAACTGACCGAGCTGAACCATGCTGACGTTGGGCAGATGCATATGTACTGCAACTACGCGAAGGAACACTGGACGCTGCCCGGCGAAAATCCGCCGGTCGGCCTGATCCTTTGCGCGAGGACCAATGCAGCGATCGCACGCTATGCACTCGACGGACTGCCCAACAAGGTGCTTGCGGCGGAGTATCACACCGTACTTCCAGACGAACAATTGCTCGCGGACGAATTGGCGAAAACCCGTCGCGAATGGGAAGCGCAACATCCCATCCTGCCGGACAGTGATTGCGTGCGCGACTGAGTAGCCGGAATCCAGTCCCCGTATGTTCGCCAGCCGTCGTCGGACAGGGGAGACTCCGCCCGGCGGCGCAAGCGCTTGACATAAATAGCTGTGACCGGTCCACCGTAAGCGTTCGAGATAGGGGACGAGAGGGACAACACGCCCAAGACAGACCACGGTCCTCTGACCGGTCGGAACCGTCCGCCCACGCCCGGCGTAGAATCGCATGTCCCCGCAGACCGGCGGACGTGAGGCAGGAGAATCGGTACCACACGACCGTGCGCACGCACACAAGTCCAACCAAGCCGGGTTGAGGGGCGAGCAGACAGTGAGCCCGGACATCGCAACCATTTCCATCAGGAATTCAGAGTACTGGTGACGGCTGTCGGTGCTCCATTCCGACGGTCAACGATAGGCGGGCGTTCAGGCTGCGCCGTTGAGGCAGTTGTTTTCAGCCGCCATCGCGCGCCAGACGCCTGTGTCCAGCCACCAACGTCGATCCCGGGCACCAAAAGAACGGCCGATACACCAGCGCGCATGCCACCGGCGGTCGGTCTGCTGGCTCAGCCTTGCTGGGCGAAGATCTTCCAGGTCTTTTTCTGCGTGGCGGCGTCGGCCGTTTCGTGCACCGGGCAGTCCAGACGGAGATCAGTGTCCGCCATCGACAGATCAAGCAACATGCAGTGACGCGGCGTTTTCTTCGGGTTTCTGCTCGGATCGAGATGCGTGCAGGTCACACACATCCGGTGCGGCGGAATATGGCCTTGCACTTCAAGCTGGCGTACGGTCTTCAGCAGCGTGCGATAAAAGAGCGACTGCTCTTCATCACGCAGCGTGCCGACTGCCTTCGCGAGGAAGTCTGGCCATTGCGTGGCGCGCCTGGCCGCAGTGCGTCCCTTTGCCGTCAGCGTAGACAGTATTGAAAGTGACTCCGTTGCGCTAATAATTCTGTCACCCATTGGAAGGCTGGAGTAAAGGGATAAATCTCTCCTCTCAAGGACTGGGCACTGCATGTTGAACCTGTTTTTTGGCCATCGTGACGATGCGAAGCTTGGTGACGCGCCCGGTTTCTCGTCTGTATGGTCGCGGAACTGATTCGCACCAGTCACCCATCGGGATCAAGGTGAACACCCGATTTCCGGCATTCACCCCTGGCTCAGTCGAGCTCCAGAGAATCGTCGGTGCCAGGCCAATGTCCAGAGGGCGGATACTTTTCAATTCCATGGTTGCCCCGCATGGGGCACCAGACAGTTATCGGCTCATGACCTGGGCGTCTCAGGGTTCGCAGCAGCGGGATGGCCGGGGACTGGGCACAATCACTTCCATGGTTTCGGACCAACAAATTTACCGTGCTCTCAGTCCCCCGCCAAAGCTAGCTAAAGCATCGCGTTACCTCGAATGGTTTGCCATCACGCATCATGTAATAAGCCGCACGCGCCAGCTTGTGCGCGAGCGCTTTCATGGCCACGACTGGCAGACGCTTGGCCTTCTTGCGTTCGTAAAAGCGTCGCGCCTGGGGGCAGGAGCGCAGCGCAATGGCTGCAGCCTCGATGAAAGCCCAGGCGAGATACTTGTTGCCGTTCTTCGCATTGCCTTCGCCTTTTTTCTTCACGTTGGAGATCCGCTTGCTGTCAACGCACCGGCAGTATGAACTGAACTGGCCGACGCTGCGGAAGCGCGCAATCGTGCCGGTCTCAAGCATGATCGTGGCTGCGAGTACATTGCCGATCCCAGGCGCGCTTTTCAGCGTTTCGAATTCAGGGCGTAGTTGCGCCTCCTGATGCAGGATCTTTTCGAGGGCAGCTATTTCAATGCGCAGCGTGCGCAGCACTGTCATGTTGGCCATTAGCGCGCGCTCGACATGCGGCGGTAGGGCAAATGCGCGTATCGCCTCATCATCCAGTCGCTGGACATGTTCGCCGTTCATCGGCAAGTTGATCTGCCGTGCCAGCAGGCTCTCAATGCTGAGGATGTGCAAGGTCCGCTGCTGCACAAGCTGTAGCCGCTTGCGGGAGAGATCTCGCAATGCTCGTTCGGCTGGTGGATAGATGTAGCCTTCAGGCAGCAGTCCAAGACGGAATATGTGAGCGAGGAACACCGCATCGCGCTCGTCGCCCGCGTACTTTAGCCCCTCGTACTGCTTGATTGCAGAGGTGTTGGCGAGATGAACGGCAAAGCCTGCGGCGATCAGTCCGTCGACAAGCCAGTACCAGTTGAACGTTGCCTCCACGACTATTCCTTGAAGCTCATGTTGGTGTGGCACGAGCGCCGCAACAATTAGCTGCAGGTCGTTGGCGAGTCGCTTGCAGTAGAGCACCCGATCCTCGTCGTCGATCACGGCGACCATGGCATTGTTCGAGTGCAGATCGATGCCGCTATACTTCATTTCAGCCTCCCGAAGGGTTGGTTGAGCGTTGCATCTCAACTCTAGACCCTGGCCGCCCCCTTACCCTTGGGCGGCCAGGGAGGCCTTCCACATGATTATCACTTCGCGTTCGCATGATGCAGCGGTGCGAAAAACTTCAGCAGATTCAGGCGGTTACGGGAAACGAAATAAAAGTGTCTCCAACTGCTTACGAGATGCCGGCGCCGACAACTCGCGAACACGCACTTCAGGAGCCATCGTTCATGTCGTTGCCCGAGCGCAGCAGCCAGTGGCGACTGAGCGCCATGCGGTCCTGCCTGCGCATCGCGGGAATGGTCGAGCGGAGCGAAAGTCGACCATAACTGAAATGGGAACGGCACCCTGAGCATCGAAACGGAGCCTCGATTACGCTGGCGCTGACGATGAACGGTGTCTCGTCACCGCAGTGCAGACAGCGTGTGTCGAGCGACTGATGATGTACGGGGCAGCGCTCTTCGTCCTCAAGTTGATATAGCACGCTGTGGTAGCCATGCGCAGCGCACAGTCTGCAATGTCGGAAAGCTGAGTGAGTCCGAGCGGCAAGTGCTGCATCAAGCAAGGACATCCGCAACACGTCTTCGGGCAGCCGGAGTATGCGGCACAGGCGCGTGAGTCCGATGTTGTCGCGCACAGGTGCAACGCCGTCACACGGATCAACCCGTGGGCTGATCAGATGCACAAGCGCGTCTCCAGGCAGGACGTTGGCGCACGCGAACTTCCACAGGATAGAGATAATCGATTCGCCCGGCATCAGCCACTTCGGGTTGAACGCGCTTCCTCGAGAAAGCGTAAGCTCCCCCTCATCAAACGCCAGAATCGGGAAGCGCGGCCGTGTCAGCGCCACGAGATCACACCGCTGCCAGCACGCGGCCCGTCGCATGACGGGACTGAACATAGCCGCAGTGCTGAACCGCGTGAGTCCACAAGGCAGCATCAGGGCAGTGGCCCGGAGCGTCCTTGAGTTCGCTTTCCTTGAGTACGATCTCGACAGCGCGTGTAAACGACTCCATCGGAATCTCGAGACTACCCGGCAGGCTCGCCTTATGATGTGCAGCCTCAAACGCTTGCCAGAGCGTGCCCGAGTCGGCGACCAGGCGATAGCCGGCGTCAAACGCCTGCGGGATGTAGAACCGCGTGAAGCTCCAATGCGAACCTTCCGGATACGCGGTCTGATCGTAGCCATTCAGGCACGTGGCGACGTCTTCGGCGTTCCTGATGCCATAGAACGCGAGTTCCTCAACCATCAGACGCGCAACAATCTGTGTTTTGCCTGCGACCTGCAAGGCTGTCTTCTGCGCCAGCAGTTCCTGCTGGCCGACGAGGAACGTGAAGAGCTTGATCTGCTGACGATCGAGCGCATCATGCACATCACGCAGCCATTCATATTCATTCTCGTTGTAACGTTGGCTTAGGTGACTACATTTGTCTGTCTGCTGCGAGCTTTGCTTTGGGCTGCTAGTGTCCAACTAGGAACGGAGTGGGTGGGCGATTTCTCTTGTTTGTCGAGTGCTTTGGCCGGTGGTGAGGAGTCGAAGGCGGCGTAGCCGCCGTAGACGACGAGCCACCGGCGGCGCCGAACTGCCGGTGCATTGCCGGTTCGCGTTCGTGCAGAAATGGCTAT
Organism: Paraburkholderia phymatum; assembly: GCF_038900715.1. GTDB lineage: Bacteria > Pseudomonadota > Gammaproteobacteria > Burkholderiales > Burkholderiaceae > Paraburkholderia > Paraburkholderia phymatum_A. The sequence goes on from NZ_JAYMRZ010000041.1 coordinate 15,558, forward strand.
GTCCGGGTTCCGTATAACGGCGGCAGTACGTCTATCTGTGAATGGCGCCAACGTCGCACCCGCGAAGTCGCTGTCCTGCCGCTGTAGCCGACGGACGTAAGAGCCACTGCGCGAGTCGACAGCGACGACAACTTCCAGCCCGGTAGAGGTCTCCAGCGCTGCTGAGCGCACGATTGCCTGTTCCCGGAGAAGTGACGGCTGTCGCTGCAGCACAGTACGTCCAGTTGACGCTCTTGTGCCTGGAGGGAAAATGGCTCGCGGAACGCTGAGAATCGTGCGGTTCAGTCCACAACGAGAATTCGGAACACGGGAAACCGTCGTTTCGTTGGCGGGCGGAGAGTCGACGGATTCCGAACTGCTGCATTACTTCAATGTCGGCGAGATCGCTGCGATCGTTGACGAAGAAGGGGTGCCACTGCAATGGCCCTGCGCATTCCTTGCCGAAACCGCGTTGAAAAGCCGAAGTGCAACGGGTGATACCGTCCGTACCTATGCCGAAGCGCTTGTGCCATGGCTCGAATTTCTGAGCGCCTGGAAGCTCGACCCCAACCGTGCAACCGAAGAACACCTGTGTCTCTACAGGAATCATCTCGTGAACGAGCGACATGGCAAGAGTCAGTTGCAATACGCATCGTCAACGGCGAATCACCGCGTGGTTGTGGCTGCCCAGTTTCATCTGTGGGGACAACGGCGCAGCGTCATGAAATCCCCGCTTGGTGATTTCCTTTATCACCGCCCCGGCGGACGGGTGTCGCAATACTTGGCGTGGTCAGTCGCAGCGAGGGCCGCGGGTTCGCGCAGCCCTATCGCACCGCGCGTGATCAAGAGACTTCCCAAAGTTCTAAGCCTTGAGGAAATTACCCGGCTGTTCACCATCGTACCGGCCCGGTATCGGCTTCTTTTCCAGTGGTGTATTACGACCGGGACACGGAGATTTGAGGCATGTTCGCTCAGGGTTGAGAATCTGCCAACCTCCAGTGCGGTGGCGGCGATGGATGGTGGGTTGGTTCCTGTCGAAGTGCTTCGAAAGGGATCGAGGTTGTTGACGATACAGGCACCGACCAAGTTGGTCGAGGCCACGCTTTGGCATGTGCTGGTGAGTCGCCCTGAACCCGCTGCGGCGGAATACAACGGTTTCGTCTTTCTCAACCAGCATGGCAGACCTATAAGTCGTGTTTCGCTCACCCGCGCGTTTCGTCGCTGTGCCGACGAAATTGGCAGCAGCGCCACCCTTCATCACCTAAGGCATACCTTTGCGGTCCGGGTCCTCGATGTGCTGGAGAACTTCCAGGGCAAGGGAAAGCCGATGAACTCGATCAAGGTCCTGCAGGTAATGATGGGACATTCGAACATCGCTACGACAGAGCTTTATCTGCGCGCGGTCGAGGCGAGCAGCGATGCTGTCTTCAATGCTCTGGACTTCCTGTATGGGGAGTCGCTATGAGGCCGCAACTCGTACATCGGGTATCAGGACAGCAGTTGCTCGTGTCGGGCCCGGACGGCCAGCGACCGCGCTCGCTGTTCGACTTCGGGGCACTGGGATTTGATCCTTCGGTAGCCAACGCTTTGATTCGAGGCTTCATAGCATTACAGGGGCACAACACAATTGAATCCCAGCGACTGGTATGGAGGGACATCCGCTGCTTCGCCGCTGCGCTAGGCCGGAAAGTTTAGCTGCGGCCGCTACCAGCTACCTGCATTAGGAATCTTAGCCGCTGGCTGGAGAAATCCCGCTACTGCTCCACGAGCGCACAAGGTTGCATGAACTCGGTCTGCCGTCTGCTCAGATGGTGCATGCGAAATGCGAGAAATATTGTCGATTCGCGCGCGGCCATCCTACCCTCCCAGTTCCTGCGGTCGGCCATAAAGCCCAAGGAAACCGTGGGCGAGCCCGAGATCAAGGCGATTCTTAGGTGCTGCTACACGGACATTGAGCAGACGGAAGCTCGTTTGGCTCATATGTCCTTGCTCCTGGCCGGAAGCACCGAAGGCCCTCAAGATGAGCAGATTCGACAGGTCATCCAGGAACTGGTGGATATTGGAAATGGCGAAATCCCCTCTCGCGCAAAAATTTTGAGCGTGCCACGCGGGTGGATCACGCTGGCGCAAATTGACGCGCTTGGTGGGCTGACATACTTCAACAATTGCCTCTATCCAAACGCTAGCGACATATTCCCTTATTACCTAGCAATTCTGATTCAATCCAGCGCGAACCCGCAGGCTCTGCGTTTGCTCAAACGAACCTGCATCGAACCCCATGCGGTACGCGCAGATCTCGAGCGCATCGTTTGGGACAAGCCGCGAGCGGCGAGTGAACAGAGCGTCGACTTTCCAAAGGGCCGTGCGTGGAGCGCACCTAATCTGGTCAGACGAGTATGTGCCATCAACCATGGGCTTGTGTCGACAGACAGGCCGGGAGAGGAAGCGCTGGTATTTCTGGCTCGAGGCAAAAAGGGAAAGAGAGGTGTGCCAAGTTGGCAGACGATTCACCGCTGCCTGGTCGCATTTCGGGAGCGGCACGGCCTCGCGAATTTCCAGTTGCGTGGCTTACGCCGCGCCGGCGCGAAGTTGCATCACGCGGCAGGTCTGTCCATTCGTGCGGCGAAGGTGCGCCTCAATCATGCAAGCGAAATTACCACGCAGGGCTATACGCCAGCTAGCGATTTGAGGGAGGAACACGAGCAGACGATCCTGAAGTTCCAGGGCGTTCTTGTCCGGGAAAGTCGACGCACGAGTGGGGCACCTGGGGCTCGGGCGATTGGGCGACGCGAGTTGGACGGCGAGCCGATGGAGACGGTCTTCGGATTCGGATGTAAGGATCCTTTTGCCGGATTGGCGCCGGGAAGTGAGCCTGGCCGGATGTGCCTTCAGTTCTTTCGGTGCGCCACCTGTCCGGGAGCCTTAATTCCGGTTGATGATGTATGCGTCGTGGCGAAGTTGCTTTCGGCAGCAGAAGCATTGAGGCAGGCACGACAACGGCCGATTCGTGAGGGATGGACGATGAGATTCGAAGTGATGTATGGCCCGGTGCAAGCGATCATTGATCAGGAAATCATGCCCATCCTGAGCGAGGCGGTCGTCGAACGCGCGCGTCAATTGGTCGATACGAACCGTCTGCCATGGATTGAATAGCCCATGACCCCACAATTGATACATCGGAAAATGCGGCACCAGTGGTACTTGACCACATCGGCGCTGTACGAGAAAGAACCTGCCGTTATTGATTGGCGCAGGATGCTGCCGGAAGGCGGCACGCCAGGCCAGAGGACGAAGTTGCTGAAAAGCCTGAAGGAGCTGCTCGAAGCAATGATCGAGTATCCGGTTACCAAAGGGAGATCCCATTTGGGCCACTCGACAGTCTTGCTATGGTGCAAGCAGCTTCGTTATCTCGCAGCCTGGATGGCGTCCGAGGGGCGGTGGAGCTTCTCCGAGCTCGACACGCGACACCTTTTGATGTTCCTGAAAACCAGGCGTGAACGACACGGTCCCGGCGGTGCCGCTACATCGACGGTGCGTGGCTACGTGCGGCTGTATTACAGGATGTGGGAACTGAGGACCAGATACAGTGATTCGCTGCACGTAAATCCGGGATTGATCGAGCCGGATGTCGAGTTGCTGGCAAGCAGGGACGATCGGCCATTCAAGGCAGTCCCCGAAGAGGCGGCGCTTCCGCTGATCAATGACGCCATCGAATGGCTGACCCGTTTCGGCCCGCTGATGACACGAGTAGCTGGGGATCTGTGGGACGCCAGAATCATCAATGCGTCGCTTCCCCAGAAGGCTCGGCAGCCGAGGATTCAGGCTCTCTACAAGGAGGCACAATGGGATTCGCTTCTCAGCGATCTCGCAAGTGCACTGCAAATGAAGCGTGCCCGGCCGAACAACATCATGTGTCGAGCCATGACCGTTTCCCTCGGAGCAGCCGTGATCGTACTGCTGTTCATGGTGGGGATGCGTGTGCAAGAGTTGGTCCGACTTGATGTGGACTGCCTCGAGGCGGAGAGGAATCGGGCCGGCGTGTCCGTCTCATACCTGAACGGGATAGCTGCCAAAGCCGGCGGACAGCGCCGGCGATGGGTTGCAGGCGACCCCATTCCAGAGGTGATCGAGTGGCTGCGTGACACGTTCGCGCCATGCCGCACGGCTACTGGGAGCCGCGCTTTGTTTCTGGCACGGTCATCGACCGCGCTGATCTCCGCTCAGGGCACTTCAGCCCACCGGATGGGCGTGACCGCTCCTATTAGGCTGATGCAAGCGTTCGCCGATTTGCCTTTCCGGGCGGAGAGGCCCGTCACTCCGCGGCTGCACCCACACGCTGCTCGAAAGACGTTTGCGAAGTTCGTCGTGAAACGGGACAAGCGGGTGCTCGAGGCCTTGTCTCTCCACTACGGTCACGCCTACCGAGAATTCACGGACGGTGTCTACGTCGGGGCAGATTTCCAGCTCAGCCAGCTGCTGGAGCAGGAAGACCGTGATGATCTCGCCCACACGCTGACCAGTCTGATGCAAAGCAGCCGAATGGGTGGCAAGGCTGCGGAGCGGATCAATGAATTCCGACGTCAATACCAGAGGGATCCCTCCTTCACCGGGAAAGCTGCTCCCCAGACGCTGGTCGACAATCTGATTAATCGGGGTATAAAGCTCGCACCGTGCGACTGGGGTTACTGTGTGTATTCCGAAAGTCATTCAGCTTGTCGTGGCGACGCAATCGGCCCCAACGAAGTCCTCAGAGCGCCGGATGTCTGTGCAACGTGCGCGAACTTCGTCGTGACGACAGAGCATCAAGCGTGGTGGAACGATCGGGTCATGCGCGAAGAGGCGTTTCTTAAACAGGAAGGTCTTCCTGAGCAAACGCAAATGCTCGTCAAGAAGCGGCTGAACCACTCGAAGGAGATTCTTGCCGGTCTCGTCGCGGGTAAGGCAACGAAAGTGATGTCCCAGTCGTGAACAAGAAAACGCAACTGTCGGTCCGTGAGCGCATTGATGCGGCGCTAAAAATCGCCCGATGTGAAAACCCGCGTGCCCGAATTACAGTGAGCGAACTAAGCCGGCTCGCTGGGGTAAGTCGTGCGAACCTCTACACGTCTCATCGCGAATTAGTTGCCAGCCTTCAATCTGCTCGCGGCAAAGGACAACGGCGGCCCCACAGCGCTGATCTATCGGAAAGGCTTAAGAAGCTTCGGATGGAACTGCGGGAGGAAGTGCGCAAAAATCGAGCGCTGGTCTATCTTTTGATTGAACTGCGTGCCGAGTTGCAGCGGACGCGTAGTCAACTAGCCGAGGAGGAACAAGCGAAGGGCGCTCGTGAGAAACGGCGATGAGTTCATGAACGTGGCGCCGTTTGTGGTGACGTAGAGCGGGCCATACATACAAACAAATTTCGCACCTAAGTTGGCTCTCGTCACAGAAGAGGAGTACGGTGCCGCTCCCGGAGCGGGCCGCGGCCTCTCGGATACGCAGCGAGAGGCGACTTCGCTTTGCGGCGCTTGTACCCGCGTGCGGAGCATGATCACCGACGGCCTCCAGCAGATTGGCGAAGAATGGGCCTTCCGCGTGCCGCGGCTTGTGCTCGCACTGTGCATGGTAGCTGGACATCCTCGGGTGCTGACGCGCTAGCAGGAGCCGCACATACTCGATCGCGCGGGTTTTGCCAATGCGCGGCGGTCCATAGATAAGTGCGCCCGGGATCCGATAGCGCAGGCAGCGGGTGACAAGCTCGTAGAGCGCTTCGATCGCGGGCGTCGCCAGGCGGTAATTGCCCGTGACGAGCGGATGCAGCGAAGGATCAATCGGACGCGGCACTTCGAGCGACATGATGCACCTCCTGGCGTGAGCGACGAAATCAGAAAACCTGTCCGGTACCGATGGAGAGCTTGCGTGGCCGCACCGATAGCCGTGGCGCGAAATCGATGTCCGTCGCCGGTTGTGTGCCCGGGATTGGCGCGGCGATTGTTGTCGCAGTCTCTGCCTCGACCCGACGTTTCGGCCCCACAGGCGTGCGTACCGTCGGAGCCACGTCAGAATCCGCGTAACATTGGCGAGATCCGTCGCTGCTTTCCGGGTCTTCCTCGCCTGCGTGAGCTTTTGCTGGACGTAGGCCTCGATTGGATTGGGATCGATCGAAGCAATATGGCGTCGGCGCTTGCCAGATTGCTTGAGAATCTCCTGACGCAGCTTGAGATTGTGCGGCACCACGGCCCACGCCCCTTGCGCCTCGAGGACACCGAGTTCCTCGCCATTTGTCACGAAGGCGCGTACTGAGCGCAAATCGTCAGCGTTCATGTAGACCAGCAGATACTCGCCGATCAGATGCGTACCTGCGGCGAGCATCCTGCTCGTGTAGCGCACACCATGCAGGTTGATATGCGGACGCACGCCTTGAGAGAGATAGGCGCGCACCCGGCATCGTCGGGCCGATTGCATCAGGCAGAGCGTCTGGCGACGCGCCTGGGCCAGCCATCTCACAAGCGTCTGTTTGCCGCGCACGAAATACTCCATCGCTTCGAGTGGCGTTGCGTTGTTAAGGCCGGCGTGCGGTGTGCCGTTGTAGCGGGAAATGCTGTACTCAACCAGTTCCGACAGTTCGTCGAGTGAGACGTAGAGCCTCAGATTGCCCTTCGGATCTGCGAGTGCCCGACGCAGATCGCGAGGATGAGCACCCGTATAGCCAGGCAAACGCGATGAGAGGCGGCTGGCGATGGTCCCAAAAAACCTCTCAATATAGGGCCGCTCATCGGGGCTGTACTTCGGTCCGGCATCGGCGACACAACCCACAAACTCGCACAACGAATTCAGTGTTTCCCTTGCGAGATTGGCTTTTGCGTTGTCGAGCTTGATCCACTCCCACGTGACGTACCCCAGTTCGGGCAAGCGCCCCGACGGAAAACCGTCCTGTGGTCCATACCCAAGCCCTGCGATGGTGAACAACCGCGCACGATGGGGTCGAGTGCATTCTCGATTGTCTTGACGACGTCATAGCGGCTGTACTCGCGCGCTAATGCTATGTGAATTCCGAGTACGGCACGCGTGCACACATCGATGATTACCAGGAGCCATACCCGTTCCATCTCGAATTCGTGCGCGAATCCGAGCGGATCCCGCACAACAACCTTGAGCCTGATATCGAGCCGGTGACCATCAAATTCAACGACCTGATAGGGCCGGAGCGTCGCAGGCGCATCCGCGCCGTCGAGCCGAGGCAAGCCCTTAAGTCGCGAGGCGCCGGTCGAGCGTGCCGCCGTGCCAAACGTGCGAAGCAGTTCCGCCTTCAACCGTCGGGACAGCGAGCGAACCGCATGGTCGCCGGTATTGAATGGATAATCGGCCGCCGTTATCCCAATGATCGACATCGGCGCAGGAATTCATCGTGTATCGATTGCAAACCACGCAGACGCGTGTGCAGTTGTCCATCCGTATGCCTCTGTTCGAGCAGCACCCTGCGCTGTTTGACCTGAAGCAGAAGCCATCCAGTCAACTCAGGGTAACGCTCGAACAGCTGCGTCAATGCACCAGCGGCACCCCGGCTGCCGCGCTCGCCTCGCACTTGTACGTCGCGCACCCGCTCATAGTCCGCAATGCGCAAATAGCGAATGAGCGCCCGAAAGCCGAAGGGACGTCCATCAGGGTGTGGTGTCTGGGCTCGCTCGAGCCATCGGTACAGTTGCCGGCGATTGATCCCAGTTGATCGCTCGATTGCCTTGACCGACTCTTCGGCTGTGTAGCGCAACACGGCCTGTTGACGTGTCTCGAACGTGGCGCGCGACACATCGTTGCCGCGCGTCAAACAAGATGAGAGCCTCTCATCCGGATTGTCGCGCCACAGCTCGACGTTGAGTTGCTCGCTGCGCTTGCCGAAATGCAGGCGCCTGAGCACGGCAATCTCGTGTGTGAGCTGGTCGATGCGCGTCTGCCGGTAGCGCAGGTCCCGTTCGTTCTCGCCGACCTGAGCCATCAATTGCGCAGCCAGTGTGCGCAGTTCTTCGGGGCTCAGAGCGTCGAGGTTGGCGGGCAGGTTCATGCAGCCAGTCTGCCAGAACCCCAACCCCGGCGGAAGCAAGCCAGTTTACGGCTTTGGGGGTATTACACGACCGTGATCGCGTGATCGTGTGTGAGCGTCTGCCAGGGTAGCCCCGTGACCAGCGCTCGCAGCTGCTCGGGATTCAGCGCGGTGGCGACCGCCTGGTCTCCATTCGTCCCGATGAACCGCCCCTTGTTCAGGCGACGCGCGGCCAGCCAGATACCGAACCCGTCATACACGAGCACCTTTATACGCGTCGAGTGCTTATTGGCAAACAGATAGGCGTGGTGCGGTCGCGCCGCGCCGAACACCTTCACGACACGCGCGAGGATCGTGTCGATGCCCGCACGCATATCGATGGGCTCGGTCGCCAACCAGATCGCGTCGATACGGATCATCGCAGCCACCCTTGCAACCAGGCTGCGCAATCGGCCGCCGCGCATAGCGGCCAGCGTACCGTCACGGTCGCCGCCCCGCGGCGCGCCTCGATCTGGATCTCCGTCGAAGCGACTGCCGCGCCCGGCGCCTCCACTTGCAGTGGAACAAACTCCGCCAGCGGCACGCTCATCGACTGGCAAGCCTCCCGCGCGGCGTCCTGTTCCTCCTGCGCGGCCACCCATCGACGCAGCAAATTCGCATTCAATTGGTAATGCAGCGCGACTGCGGCAATCGACACGTTCGGCTGCATCGCCGCACGGATCACCTTCTCCTTGAACTCCTTGCTGTGGCGGCGTCGCCGTGTCGGCTGCACCACTTCCGAAATCGCTTCATTTTCGTCCATAGCGTACACGTGTCCATTTAAAGAATTGGTGGACACGATCGTCGCTTCCCTAACACGCTGGCGACGCGACGTGGATTGCCGATCTGCTCGCGCATGGCCTGATCCGCGCCAGCTTCGTGCCACCCGCCGTGACGCAGCAGTTACGCGATCTCACGCGTACGCGCAAGCAACTCGTACGCGAGATCTCCCAGCACAGCCTGCGCATCCAGAAGGTGCTCGAGGACGCCAATCTCAAGCTTGGCAGCGTGCTCTCGAACGTGCTCGGCTGCAGTGGTCGCGCCATGCTCGATGCCATCGTCGCCGGTGAAGACAATCCCGACCGTCTCGCTGCTCTCGCGCAGGGCGACGCGCGCAAGAAGACGCCCGAACTGCGCGAGGCATTGCGCGGACGCATTACCGCCCATCACCGCACACTACTCAAGCTTCACCTGGACGTCATCCAGGCGCTGCAGCACACGCTCGCTGAACTGGACGCTACCCTGGGAAAGGCGCTGGCGCCGAGCCGGCAGTGCGTTCGCCTGCTGACCACCATCCCCGGGGTCAGTGACGTGACCGCTCAGGTCATCCTGGCCGAGGTCGGCGCCGATATGACGCGCTTCCCCGATGCGGCCCACCTCATCTCCTGGGCGGGCCTCTGTCCGCGCAACGATGAGAGCGCCGGCAAACGCCGCAGCACCCGCGTGCGCAAAAGCGGCACATGGCTGAAAACCGCCCTCGTTACCGCCGCATGGGCTGCCGTCCGCGTGAAAAGCACCTATCTGCATGCCCAATTCCTGCGCATCAAGGCAAGACGCGGCCCCAAGAAAGCCATCCTCGCTGTTGCCGCTTCCCTGCTCACCGCCGTGTGGCACATGCTCTCCGACGGCGTTGTCTATGCAGACCTCGGCGCCGACTACTTCTGTCGGCTCGACACCGGAAAAACCATCCAACGCCTGCTCAAGCGGCTTGCCGATCTCGGCTACCACCCGCAGCCGGCTGCTTCATCATGAGCGCTTCTTACCAGCCCCTAGCGCATTTCGCTTTCGTCGCGCACGAACCTTTCGTGCCGGTGGTTGGTGGCGAAGCGAAGGTACCGCGGCGAGGCACAGATCGTTAGTTGTGTGAATGGTGCAGCGCTTTCGCCAATGAAGAGCGCACGAAGAGGAATGGCTCACGAGATGCGCCGTAGTACGTCGTTCGACCGTTCATGGAAAGAGACTCTTTGGCTGCAGCCGTTCGGTAAGCGCCCGGCAATGTCGCCTTGAACCACCATACGAGGCAAGCCAGTCGCCGAGCGCGAGCAGTCCGGTCGTGGTGGCAGCGACGCTGCGTACTTCGCGATGCTGCGGGGCGGACACGCAGCGCACGCAGGCCACAATGGTGTCCTTGTGCACGTCGAGTCCAGCGCAGCCGGGGTAGAGAACCTGCATGGCGACCTCCTGCCAGGGTTGATGGCAGCGGCAGCAGCCCTCGTAATCGAAGTCTGGTAAACGTGCTCGGGGACGTGATCGTCCGCGGTCACAATCCGGGGTGCGCGCAGGGCCGCGGGTCCAACTGTTTAGCGGGCTCGGGGCACCATTCCCTAGGCCGACCTCGATCGCCGCCGCGCGCTTATGTTACCTCGGGCATGGGCAGCAGTCGCCACACGTCCGCTTCATCCCCTGGGGTTGGGCGAAGCCCAATGAACAACTGTTTACATTTAAAAATTTGGTTTACATCCTGTCTTTTGTACAGCGAGACAGGATGGCGCGAACGTTACTGAGCGATGAAGTATGGAAGAAGATCCGGGACATCCTGCCTGGCAAGGAAGGCGATCGCGGCCGAACGGCATCCAACAATCGCTGGTTTCTCGAAGCGGTGCTGTGGATTGCCCGGACTGGCAGTCCATGGCGCGACTTGCCTGCAGAGTTCGGTCGATGGCATACGGTGTACATCCGCTTCTCGCGCTGGCGAAGCAAGGGCGTATGGCAACGGGTGGTGAATGCACTGGCAGGCCACACGGAAATCGAGCACGTCATGATCGATTCGACGATCGTTCGCGCACACCAGCATTCAGCCGGAGCTACAAAAAAAGTGGGCCGCAAGCTCTCGGTCGTTCCCGAGGTGGACTGAGCACCAAGCTGCATCTGGCGATCGATTCGACGGGGCGTCCGTTGCGCCTGATCGTCACTGAAGGGCAGGTCGCCGACATCTCGTGTGCGGTACAACTGGTTGAGCATTTGCGCACGGGAGCGGTTATCGCAGACAAGGGCTATGACTCCGACGCCTTCGTGCAAGCCATTCGGGCTACCCACGCGAAGGTTGTCATCCCGCCACGTTCGAATCGCAAGACAAAGCGCCGCTACGACCGTGGGCTGTACCGTACGCGCAATCTGGTCGAGCGTTTCTTCAATCGCATCAAACATTTTCGCCGTGTATCCACTCGATATGACAAGCTCGCCGACAGCTATCTCGTGTTTGCGTCACTTGCCTGCATATTTGGACCGGTCGTAAATGTGAACATCACCTAAGGTGTCGGTGATGTCAGCACCCGGACGTTTCTCAAGGATGACGAGTACGACCGAACAGGAACTGAAAGCAAGGCGGATACGGGCGCTTCCATTGATGCAGTGCTGCAATCGATTACGCAGGCCGTCATGTGTGGTCATACGGTGCAGCTTGTCGGTTTCGGGTCATTCTCGACGGGCGCACGTTCAGAACGCACGGGCCGCAATCCGGCGACGGGTGAAACGATCATGATCTCCGCGGCGACGACCGTGAAGTTTACGGCCGCGAAGGCGTTCAAGGATGCGGTGAATGCAGCCTGACGCCGTGCGTTGAGCTCGCGCCGGAGATCGCGGATGTGCTGTAAACGAGGCGTTTGCTATGTCCAGGCGCCAGGCTACGGGGAAGCTCACCGTGGGCGATGCCTCCTCCGTGTGAGCAAACGCTCGAATTACACGAGGGCAGCACTTGAGATTTTTGCGGTGCGTTCCAGCGTCCGCCGTGGGCTGATGGCCGAAGAGCCTGGGCTTGTTGATGCATGAAGGCGAACCCGGCGCCCGCGTCGTTCCGCACTTGCATGCGGTTTTTCAATGACGCTCGCAAGACATCTAGCAAAGTGATGTCGCGACGACTGTTGCTGCCTCAGATCAGGGCAACCGCCCCCAGGCCCACCGCGCGGCAAGCGATAACTGGTTTTGCGCGGCTTGAACGACCACAATGCGCGTGGTCGGCTAGGAGTCGTCACCCCTGTCCGCACGCCATTGCGCAGTCGATACATGCCCGGGCACGCTTCTCCCCATACGTGAACGCCGGCATGGGAAAGAAAGTCGACTCGTTCCGGGGATAGTTGCCACGGGAGTAACTGCGTCCTCAGCGGAATAGACCGACTACGCCACGATGTAGCGGCGTTGTATGCTACCAAATGAGATCGCTTGGCTGGCTGTAACACGGACTTCGGCGTATCCGAGATACGACTCGCAGGATTCGCACATAAACCCCCTCCTGCCCAAACGCGTGTGCAGGAAATGCGTCCGGCATGCGGCATGCCCGAAGACGGGGACTCCGGGCAGCGAGGCAATGTCGGCATGAAAGTCGGCGTGCAGATCATTGCGCGTTGTTATCGGCGACGCGTGGCCCGGTTCGTCGCGCCTGCGTTCATACCGTCTCGTTCATCGTAAGCAATGCGCAGCGAAGGTAAAGGTGCCGATATGGGCTTGATCTGGCGCGTATCGTCCTTCAGGTGCACTCAGATGGCAGGCCTCGCAAACGACAAGGTCGCCATTAATCTCATTGCCCGCGAGAAGCCAACGTCAGAAGCCCTCCATTTTTTCCGTCACTGGGATGCTGCGCGACGGTTTGATATGCAGCATTCACGTCGTCATGTAGTCCGAAATTGTGCATCGAATGCAACGCATGCGTTCGCTTGTTAATGCAACAACCGTTATACGGCTGCCACGCGGTCGCGGCCTTAGCGCTTCGCGTGGTAGAGCTGCTGGTCGGCAGATCTGAGAAGGTCATCGATTATGTTGCCGTCCCTGCCTTACTGCGAGATGCCAATACTGATCGTGATGGAGACGTCGCGTCCGATTTGATTGGCGAACCTGGTGCTGGCAATCGCCGCACGGACACGCTGTACACCGGATCAATAGTGAAAAAACAAGACCCTGACCGGCACACAACGGCGACGCTTGCTGAAGCGACGGCGGGCGACTGGCCGAGCATCGCCATGTGAATCAGGACCGCAGTACAGCGCTGTTGGCTCAAAGGGCAAGCCGGTGACGCGCTCATTGCTGCGTGCGGCCGGCTAAAACCTGCGCTGGCTGCTGCGCGCGGTCGTTGGCTTGGGCCTTGCCCCTGGATTCTTTTTGATCGCATGTCGTGTTTCCGTCCCAACGTCATGCCTCGACCTTTACTCGTGCGCCGCAGTCTTGGCTGAGCTGTGCATTTACGTCTGCACCAGACTGCGTCGTCGTCGGGTCCATTTCGGCAAATTGAATTTTGCAGAGCCGACCAAGTAGCAGAATCGTTCAAAACGAGACATTCACGACATGCCGGGAGTCTTGTTTGTCGCCTGCCCCGGCCCTGAACCCCGCGCGAACCGCACATGGTCATAACCTACATGCTTGGCACGACCCTTGCCACGTATGTGGTCACAAAGACTGGAGGAATTGCGCCTGCGTCCACTCCGATCATCCGCGACACGACGAAAAAATGCCGGATCGCGACGGCATTCCGTCAATGAGCCGAGAAGAAGGCACTTGCATCTAGGCCATCATCGATTTACGCCTCGATGCAAGCGTGATGATATGGGGGCCGGCCACAGCAGATAATCGGCTGTCGCGCTGTCCTCCGATCCCGCGATTATTGGCTTGGCGGTTCCGGTGTCGGACATCCATTTGCAATACAAGTTGCGGCAGCTACGCACATGGATACTTGCGCAAATCAGGCAAGTGATCGGGAGTCTGCGAAGCGAATTCAAGATCACGCTCGGCACGGGGAAGTATTTTGCAGAGATCCGGCGTTCCTCGCCGAGGCAGCGCGACTCGCGCGGCAGTGCGCGGAGCATCATTCCGTCATTCGTATGGAGAGAATGCATGAGAGACGAATTGATGGCAAAGTCGCCCAAGGGCACCCTGCCGCGCGCATTCGTACTTTTCGAGAGCGCTGTCGCACCGCTGCTTGCTGTCGCATCAATGTGCAGTATGCAACTCGGCGCTGCACTGTCAATATCCACAACGATGGAATATGGCACCGTGAGCACATCTTGGTTGCGTCTTTGCTTCGCGGCGCTCGTGCTTTCGGCCATCGCGCGACCACCTGTCCACACCTACTCTCGGCGGCACTGGATTGCCGCCATTGTGTTTGGTAGCGCCGTGGCAGGCTCGACCCTGTGTTTCTTCGAATCGGTACGCCGTGTGCCGCTCGGACTCGCAATCGCGATCAATTTCCTTGGGCCACTCGCAGTCTCGACCTTCGGCGTACGCAAACCAGCGATGTGTGTGTGGCCCGTGCTCGCTGCGACGGGTGTGCTCCTGCTCGCGCGACAGAACGGCATGTGGGTGACGGAGCCGGCCGCACTGATCTTTCCGATCGGATCGGCGCTCGGCTGGGCCTCGCACATCCTCTTGATGAAGCGTATTGGCTCACTGTTCGACGGATTGCAAGGGCTGGCCGTATCCCTAGCCGTGGCCGCGGTCGTCACAACTCCATTCGGACTCGCCCAAAGTGGCGGCCACCTGCCCGGCAGACAACTGATCGACGCTGCGTATCTTGCGGTTTTGGTGCCGCTCGTTCCCTACGTTCTAGAACTGATCGCGCTGCGTCGGATGACCACATCCGCGTTCGGCGTTCTGATGAGCGTCGAGCCCGCGATCGCAGCGGCAATTGGCTTCGTCGCACTCGCACAGACGATGAGCGCTTTGCAAGTCATCGGCACGTTTTGCGTAGTCACCGCGAGCATCGGCGCGGTCGTAGGAGATGGAGGCTCTATACCCAGAAGATCCGCGATGTGCCGCCCCATTGCACGGGGGGCTCGTCAAACAACATGGCAAACAGAACACTCGGACCAAGCTGCACCGTCCGATAAAACGGATCGAACCGTCAATTAGACTTTGGAAGCTCCAATCGAGTTCTCATGTTGAAAAGTTGGATTTGCTCAGGAATCTTTGTCAAATGTTGTTTCCGGCACTCCCCATCACGCACGATGGTTTTTGCGACCCTGCTTTGATCGTGGCGTGCGCCCGCTTCTGGAAGTCCGCGCATCCAGCATGCGCTTCATAAGGGCAACAGCGTGTTCCACGGCTTCAACAAGCGGACGCGGAACACTACGGTTTGGAACTGGTTCGTCGAGTGGGCTTGGCTAATCATATAGCTGGCCTCGACAGCTCTCATAGGAGAGGGCCGACGAAAATTCAGGGTTGCGACACCGACTTTACGTGAACGAGGCGGCATGAAAAAGCTTAGCGGAATCGACCTGCGTTCGAACAGCAGTGTGGTCGTGGTCAGCGACGAGGCGGCCCCCATCCTCTATGAGCGGGGGTTGCCCAAAGGCGCGCTGCGAATCCGGGCCGCACTGATGACGTATCGCGAAAAACTGCGGGGCTTGGGCATTGAAGCGACGTACAACAACGGGCTTGTCAATGCACTGACCGAAGACTGGTACCGTGAGCATCTCGCCAACCCCACGGCGATCAGGCAGTACGAGGGACTCAGATACAGCGGCCATTTCACCGGTGTTACCTCGGGAGACATTCCGAAGGGCAAGGAGCTTGAGTCGAAGTTCAAGATGTCGGCCCGACCTGTCGTGCTTCCGGTACAGCAGGACGAGATCGTCGAAACTGTACGCCACGCCTCAACTAGGCCAAATCTTTTGCGAAATATCAGCCGATTGGCGCGCGGGCCGCCTCAATTTCGCGCGCTTGCTTTGGATACCTAGCGATGAAACCGGTACTTATACCAAGTGCTAGGTGCCGTAATTTAATGTGATAGAAGACACCAGGGCCTGCGGATCTGTGGATGATTAGTCTTCTGTCTGCAACCTTTTTCCGGGAAATATGATGTTAGATAGATCTGACGTGAACGCGATGGCACGGGTAGTCGCAGCCGAGGCGTTCGAAATTGAGGCGGCGCTTGTCACCCCGTACAAACTGTTCGAAGAAACACTGGTTTCAACACGCGCCGTATTGCTTAAGCTGACGGACGCCGATGGAGTTGAGGGCTGGGGTGAGGCCAACCCTTATGATATCTATACCGGCGGCACGTCCAGCGATGCTGCACGCGTCCTAAAGGAGACGCTCCTGCCTGCAGTCATGGCGTCTTCGGCTCCCGCCCCCGGCTGCATCGATGAAGAACTAGACGCACGGCTCGCGGGACACCTAAGTGCCAAAGGCGCCGTGACGATGGCTTTGCTCGATATACTCGGTAAGCGGCTCCGTGTCCCTGTTGCAACGCTGCTCGGCGGGGCGCTGCGGAAGTCACTTCCGGTGCTTTGGCCCCTCAGCAATGGAACATTCAAGGAAGACATTCGAGTGATCGAAGAGCGAATCGAGCAAGGTTTTTCGACCTTTATGTTGAAGATGGGCTCGTCGCCGATACCTAGCGAGATACAACGAGTGACTGAGCTGGAGGCGCGCTACGGGAGCCTTATAACGCTGAACGCCGACGCCAACCAAGGCTGGAATCGCGAGGAGGCGCGTGAGTTCCTGAAAGGAGTTAGTGGCACCCGACTTGCCTTCGTCGAACAGCCATTGAATAAATCCGATCTGGAGGGCGCAGCGTTGTTAGCCAGAGACAGTAGGCTTCCGATATCGGCCGACGAAGCGGTGGCCGAACTTTCGCACGCGGCGCGGATCGCAAGCGTCCGTGCCGCCAGCGTTTTTAGTGTTAAGAGCAGCAAAAATGGAGGCCCTTTGCGCGCCCAGCGCATTGCGGCAGTGGCGCAGGCGTTTGGGATTAGCTGCTACATGAATTCGATGATTGAGTTCGGCATCACGCAAGCCGCATCATTGCAGCACGCCGTAACCATAGGGAATCTAGTCGACGCCGGCCACGCTTTTATGTCAACGTTACGGCTTGCCGAGGATCCAACCGATTTTTCAGCACGAGTGCACAAGGGGGTAGTGCATCTTCCGGAGAGAGCGGGGTTGGGCGTGGAGGTAGACGAGTCGCATGTGCGTCGTATGTCGGTAAGCGGATTTGATCTGCGCTCACCAATATGAGCTGCTAACGACCGCAGGCCGGATGAAGGTACGCGCCCGGCAATGGCACCCCGGGAAGTGCCCGCTGGCGATCAGGCGGTGATCGGCGCCCAGCGATGAGGCAGTAGCTGAGCGATGTCGTCGGCCCGATGCGTTGGCAAGCGGTTCAGTACGTCTTTGAGGTAGACGTATGGATCATGGCTGTTGAGCTGCGCTGATCGAATCAAACTCATGATTGCGGCTGCACTTTGCCCCGCACGCAAAGAGCCCGCGAGGAGCGAAGCGGCGGTCGCGTGGTGCAAGTCGAGGCCAGCCCAGGCGTGGTGAGGGTGTTGTTGCGTGGATGCTGGATCGCGTCATTTGTTCTGTCATGGCGTTGGGCCGAGCCGCGGGTCGCAGTTGCGGTGAGCGAACTCGACCGGCTGCTGGTTGACTGGCCTTTGCGAGCACACTCGTCGGACGGCCCCACTACCGTCCGGGAGAAACGCAATGGCCAAGCTGCCAAGGGGCGCACTGCTACGCCCACAACCGCCTGCACTGACGCTGTCTCAGATGAGTCTGAGGTTCGACACCGCCGAGCTTCAGGGAATGAGCGCGGCACAGCGCGCAAGGGCAACACGCACCTTGCGAAGCTGCTGCTCCAGGCTGCACGCGTTGCCATTGGGAAGGAGTCTCCGATGACGAACGCTGATCGTCTACCAGCGCCTCTGCTTCAGCGCAAAGCAGTCGTTTATGTCCGACAGTCGACCCAGACTCAGGTCCAGATGAACCCCGAGAGCAAGCGTCGCCAGTACGAGCTGGTGGGAGAAGCAAAGCGTCGCGGATTTCGTGACATCGAGGTGATCGATGATGATCTCGGCCGCTCGGCCAGCGGTACGGTCGCGAGGCCCTAATGCCGTTCAGTTAGTGCGACGTGAAAGTCGCGTAGAGGATTGTTCCATCTGGTTTCGGCCAGAAGAGGAACCGATTGTTCCGTCAATCGTAACCTACCGGTGCATGCCGAGTTGGTAACGACTTCGTGTGAAGCCATCGGAATAACGTAACCCGTTCTTTGAACGGCGATTCACTCGCAAGAGCGTGGTGCTTTCTGCCAGCGTCGAGGCGGATGGGGTGCCAGGTTGGGCAGCATGGTTGGTACATGCGAATTGCTGATAAACGCCGTTACTGCAAACAAGCCAAAGGCGCTGAAAGGCTTGGGCCAAAAGGCATGCAGTCGGATGCTTTCGTTTAACTGTCGGGGCACACGGACAACGCGACTGCCGGCGAATAGGCAAAACCTAAACTGCTCGTGTCTTCTACGTGGAACACGGTAAGCCCATCTGTCCGCCCGCGCCAGCAGTCCGGCTATGGCAGGTGACCCGCAAGGGAAGCTGTTGGGCAAGTGGGTATGAGAACGCGGAAAAAGCGAATGGGAGCGCCGGGAGACCGGCAAGGAGTGGATGGTGAAAGTCCATTACGATGAAAGTGTAGCGAACCACATCGGCCCCGAGCCGTGCGCAGGCGTTCGTGAGGATGTCTGCGAAGCGTCGGCAGGGGAGCACACAGGCCAGCCAGCGGAAGAAGGAGCGGTTCACAACCCACGATATCGGGACGATCGCCGGGTCTACAAATTGCCCTCGACCAAACCAAGGAAATTCGCCTCAACGCAAAAAAGTGGTTTCCACACGGGCTCGGCCACGACCGGGCAGGCCCGTATGGGCATGCGTCCGTCGAAGAAGAGTATTCGTCGCATGGTCGAGAAGATTCATGCGATCACCGCCCTCAAGACGGCATGGCAGGAAACCACGGAGCTGGTGGGCAAGTTGAACCGCACGCTGCGCGGCTGGGCGAACTACTTCAATGTAGGCATGGACAGACGCGCATATCGAGCGCTCGACAACTACACCGCTGCGCGGTTGCGTCGGTGGTTACGCAACAAGTACAAAGCCAGGCGAAGCTTTCCGCGCGATGCTCTCCAGTCACCTGACCTTCCTGCTCGATGCGCAAGAGCCGGCCGACCTCAGCCGGCTGGCTGAGCATCTGCCCTACGAATGGATCGAACGGGCGGTGCAGGCTACGGGGGCGGCGAGTATTCGGCGCCGGCGCTTGCCTGCTGAGCAGGTGGTCTGGCTGGTAATCGCGCTGGCGATGTACCGGCACTGGTCGATTGGCGAGGTGCTCGACAGTCTCGATCTGGCCTTGCCCAACGAGGCCGCGCCATTTGTCAGCAAGAGTGCGGTGGTGCAGGCACGCCAACGCATCGGCGAGGCACCGATGGCCTGGCTGTTTGAGCAGACGGCGCGGGCGTGGACGACTCAGGACGCGGCTCACCATGCGTTCAAGGGGTTAAGTCTGTGGGCGATGGACGGCACTACGTTGCGCACGCCCGACAGTGCGGCCAACCGGGAGCACTTTGGCGCGCAGGGCTATCTGAGCGCGCGGTCTGTGGCCGAGCGCAGTCCGCGGACGTGCTAGAGCCGCGCCCGGATGTAATGTTAGAACGACTCTCTGAATTCGTCTCCCTCAGCATACTCGAGCGGTACCTCTATCAAAATCGGCTTGCTCCGATCACGATCCGCTATAGCGGTATCAAGTTCTTCGAATGAGCTAGCCCGTGCGCCAGCGACGCCGTTCGCCTTTGCAAGCGCTGTGAAGTCCACGCTCCCGAATCTCAAGATTGCTTCGTTAGCGCCGTTTCCTCCTCGTTGCTGATATCGCTCAATTAGCCCGAACGCGTTGTTGTTCAAGATCAGCATGACGATAGGGAGCGAATGACGGGCCACTGTTTCCAGATCGCAACTGCCAGAGTGAAAGCCGCCATCTCCTGCAATAAGGAACACAGAGTTGTCTGGATCAACAAATTGCGCTCCTATCGCACTTGCAAGTCCGGTCCCGAAGCTGGAGAGGCCAGCATCGGTAAAGAATTGGCCCGTTCTAGTCGGATCGCTGAAAAGAATTGCATGGTGACGGTAGTATCCGATGTCGGTTATAAACTTGCCTCCGCCGATATTCTTGTTGACGGCCTCCACCACCTCGATGGGATCGAGCCGCCCGTACGAACTTCTCCGTCGGCGATGGGATTGTATTGTTGTCTTCAACTTATCGTCCGGAAAGTGCTGCTTCGGGGTGGCTGCATATTCACCCATTTGCTGAAGCGCATCTAAGACGTTCGACGTCACCGCAAAATCAAACCGATAGTTTTCCTTTATCGTTTCCGCAGAATGGGCGGAAATGTGAATTACGTTCTTAGGTTTTCCGCGGCACCACATCTTCGGCAAGATATCGTCGACGTACTGATAACCGAAGTTAAGAATGAGATCGACGTCATTGAAGACGTCGTCGAGCGCTGTCGGATAGCCGAGTATCCCTTCCATGTACGGGCTGGCCGAACCGATGTATAGGGGATCACTCATGGATAAGAAGCCCTTGGCGTTTGCAGATGCCATCATCGGTATATTCCATCTCTTGCAAAAGTCGACCAGCGCGCGCTCTGCGCCCGCTCTGATCACTTCGTGGCCGATCAGGCATATTGGACGCTCTGATTTCCGCAAGTACTCGATCACTGTTCTAACGCTAGACGCGTTAAGACCGGAACGGGGCCATAAGAGCTTGGTTGGTACTTCCGGGAAGCTGTCGGCAACCAAACGTGGGTGGGCCATCGAATAAATATCGACCGGAATACTCAGATGCACAGGGCCCGGTGGGTCGATCATCATGACGGAGAACGCCTGTTGCAGAAGGTCGGGAAGATCTTCGGGATTTTCCAACTCCAACGAAAGCTTCGTGACCGGTGCGAAAATGGCGCGCTGATCCACGCATTGGTGGGTCAAGTTGTAGTGGCGGTCATCTCGTTCCAGTTGTGCGGAAACGATTAGAAGCGGCGAATGGTTGAGGTGCGCCGAAGCCGCGGCTGTTACCATATTTGTCGCGCCAGGTCCCATCGTGCAGAAAACAACCTGTGGGCGCAGCGTGCATCGGCCTGAAAACTCAGCTGCCACTCCGGCATTAAACTCCACTCGACCCGTGACGAACTCTATGCCTTCCACTTCATTAAACAATATGTGCGCGTTCTCGCGGCCTGGGACCCCGAAGACGCGGGAAATGCCAGCATTTTTAATGAAGCGAAGCAGGTATTCGGAAACTTTCAAGATTGTTCTCCGATCGATTCAGAAAAGCGATTTGATTTCATCCAGTTTGAGAACCAGAAACGCATGCTGGCAATGACAGGAAGTTAATTCCGCTCGGCCGCAGGTTAGCTGTTGCCTTGTCAAGATCCATGCAATGAGTATGCCAACAGGAGAAGTCCAGTAAGCGGGAATTCTGTGTGCTTTTCATTGAGAAACGAGCGTTCGCTATGGTCTGGAATCGAGCATTAAGGTTGCGAATGCGACGAATCAGACAGTGCCGCCAGACTCGACTGTCGTTGTTGCATAAATCGGCGTACCGCACGGTGGTTCGTACAACAACGCTCTTTTCGTTACACGAAGGTTTTTTCGAACGAGTCGCAGTGTCGCTAACGCGCGCGGCATGATCATGGCTTCACGCTTGCCGCGCCGTTGTACCACTGCAATCCCGCCGCAACTGTTTGCGCTTAGCGTACTATGGCATTTCCAGCGAGACGGCGAGTCGCACCACGGAGCTGGCAGGGGTCCTCCGGCCGCTCGGGAACGGGCCGCTAAGCTGGCTCAGGCGAAGCGAGCCGGACATTTGCTTAACGTGCATTGGACGACCGGTTATCGACGACGGCCGAAATTCCGATAGGGCCCGGTCGTGTGCGCGCTAGATCAACGACATCTTGGTCCAACACCGGGCAGTGTGAACGCCGGTCTAGATTCGACACTCAGCGGCGGCGTTGTGGAATCCCGCTGTACGAGCGGTTCCCTCGTTGCGCAATGTACAGGGGATGCAGCCGGACACGTATGACGCGTTGTGCGTCGTAAGGAGCGCGCAGGGCGAGTGCAGACGCCCAAAGCGCACTGGGAGATGAGGGCGAGAAGTGATTGCGCTAGAAAGACGCAGCGCCGAAGAGTCGGCGTTGTCCGTTAGCAAGGGCGGTCGAGTCAAGATGAAATCGCTCGATCACGGTCACCGGTCGCCTGCAGCGGTCATTAGCTGCGCAGTGAGTTGGTACTTCCGGTTCAGTTGAACCAGCGCGGCATCGAAGAGTTGCTGTTCGAGCGCGGCCTCGTAGTCAGTTATGAAACTGCCCCGGCGTTGCTGCGATAAATTCGGCGCGCGCTTTGCACATCTCGTTAAAGCTTCTCGGCGCAGAGAGGGCACAACATGGCACTCTTCGACGAGGTCTTCGCGGCTTGTCCTGGCGTGCCGAGCAAGATCGTCACCGACCAGCGGCGCAGCTATCCGCGTTGCGAAAGCCGAAATCGCCGAGCTGACAAACGCTAGGTGTGCCTTCGTCAGAGCCAGCGCGTGAATGAACAACCGCGCCGAAAACAGTCATCGCGTACACGCGGGAACGCTGGCGTCGGATGCCTGGTCTCCGAGCCCCTTACCGCACACAAGCGTTCTTGTCGAACTTCGGTCCGACCCGCAGCACTTTGCGTTCAGGCGACATTTGCTACGGGTTCACGCTATCGCCAGCAACGCGCGGTGCAACTTGCTGCGTGTCATCGCTTCACCGAACTCACTCAAGCTCCGTCTGCCGCATCCTGAGCGACAGCTCGCCGGTGCCGGCATCGAGATGGTATCAGCATCAACAAGCCAATCCCTTAGCGATAAAAATTTCGGAAATATCTAATAGAGATCAACATCCCCCACTTTGGTGGGACTATATTCCACTACCGTGAATTCAAGATTCTACGGATCGCCGTGCCGCTCTCCATCCACCACGACAGATATGAACATGTCAGACAAAAAGTTGTTGAATCGACCCACCCCTCAGCAACTCGCTGCTTATTTCCTCGCTCGCACTGGCTGCGAGCATCCGCCGCCCAGCAAGATCTATCGCAACGACACGCCGTCGCTGGTCAACGCTGTACCGGAATTCGCCGATATGGGGGCGGTTCTGATTGCATATCCCGGTACCGTTCCGCCGCCAATCGGCCATAGCCAGGAGCCGCCCAGCGGGCCGCGCTCGTTCGGGATCCCAAACGAGCTGATCATCCGTATGCAGCAGAACGATACCGTGAAGCCAGTTCACATTTTTGTCATGTGCGCGGACCTCGATCAGCGCGAGATCATTCTGCGGGATCTGCAACACACGGCCGACGAAATGTCGCTGAAGTTCGACCCCGACCATCTTCATCTCGTCGGCTGGGACACCGATACCTTCTGGACGCGCGACTACGGTCCGTGGTGGGTGCACGATCTGAAGAACGATATCTACGCGATAGCGAAACACACGTATGCGACGCTTGGCTATGGCTCTGTAGGCTTGGTAGAGGGTGTGGAGAACGTCAATCCGCTGAAAGGGTTTGGAATCTTCCGTCCGAATGACGATTACGGCGCGGTCAAATTATCCGACTTTCTCAATGCTCCGATCCGCAAGTGGAACACGGCCAAATGGCCCGGCGACAAAAAGCTACCGCAGATTGCGGTCCACGATTGGTACTACCTCGGGCTGATCGACACGGGCGGCAACTACATGGTCAACGGCAAAGGCGTGGTGGCCTCGACTTACCTCGCCGCCACGCAAAATGAGTTGCCGGGCGGCAAGGACGGCCAGTGCGAGGATGTCGTCGCCGGGCGCATGGACTACATCCTGGGTCAGTTGAACCGTTTCATGGGTCTTCATACGTATCACGTGCTGAGCGACCCGACGGGCAACTACATCGAACATATCGATTGCTGGGGCAAATTCCTCGCGGAGGACAAGGTGCTTGTTGCGTCATCGCAGGACCAGAAGACCAACCATGCTTTCGATGCGATCGCCGTGTCGTTCGAGAACGAAGGGTTCAAGGTCTACCGCGTGTTATGCCAGGACACTTTCGTGCACAACGCCGATACGCCGGCCACTACCGCCGCCTACACCAATAGCCTGATTCTTAACCAGCACGTCTACGTGCCCATATCCGGCAAAGGCTATGAACAGCATGACCGTCAGGCGCTGAGCGTCTACAAGCAGGCCCTGCCCGACTACACGATCGTCGGTATCGAAGGGAAGCCGGAGTTTCCATGGCTTGGCACCGACGCCATGCACTGTCGGACGCGCGCGGTCCCCCGCAAGGTGATCGACGACTGGCAAGCCGCGCTGCAGGGCGCACCACACTGGTCACAGTCCTGAGATCTTTCGTTCATGCGCGCATAGGAGTCGGCACAATGACATCAATCGCACCGGCGTTGTCACGTTAAAGAAAACAAAGCGATGCCGGCACCGGCGAGCTGTCGCTCAGGATGCGGCAGACGGAGCTTGAGTGAGTTCGGTGAAGCGATGACAGGCAGCAAGTTGCACCGCGCGTTGCTGGCGATAGCGTGAAGCCCGTAGCAAATGTCGCCTGAACGCAAAGCCGCCTGGACTTGTTGTGTTGACACGGTCCGGGTCACGGCTCGCATTGCCTGCGTCATGCCTGTGCCTGTCATCTTGTCGCGTCCGGTCTTTCCCTGAAGCAAATCGGCGGCCATCTTGGGCATCGGAGTGCTGACGCCAAGCGTATTTACGCCAAGATAGATTTAGGTCGACTGCGGCAGGTCGCAGAATTCGATCTACGGGGGTTGCTATGAGACTTTCCGCCGCTGTGGCAATGTACGTGACCTACAGGCGTTCAGTGGTGTTACGTCGCCCGCAGATTGAGCAGGAAGGGGTGAGATTCTCGCGCGGTCGGCCAGGACGATGTTTTGTCGATTACCGCGCGTAACGCGAGACATGAGGAGTGGCAGGATGGCCGGCACTGCCCAGATATCGTGCGATCTTTCTCACGCGTCGTACAAACATCAAGAACAGACCGGCAATGCATCGCATTGCATTTGCCTTTCTCTTCTTCGAACAACATCGTCGCGCGATTGAGCGCTCTCCCGCTTCTTACCGGCTCGCTCGCTGTCCGCATTGTGGTAGCGGCTGCCTGTGGTGTCACGGCTGTTATGGGCGCAAAGCGGATCGCAGCGCCGACGGCGCGCTCAATCCGGGTGCCTGTGCTGCGTTTCCGTTGCCCGTCATGCACGCGGACCTGTCACGTCTGCCGCTGTGCATCTGTCCGCGTCGATGGTATGGCTGGTCGTTGCAGCAGAACGTGCGTGCTGCAACTGCCGATAGCGGGCGCCTCGCTACGCCGTACGGCAAGCGTCTTAGCGTTGGCCTATCACACCGTGCGGCGCTGGTGGCGATCGCTGGCGGTGGCTCACGGGACGTTCACCTTCCACCTGTGTAGCCGTTTTGCTGAGCTCGGCCGCAGTGCCGCTCGCGACGACTTCTGGCTGGCCTGCCTGCGTCGCATGCCGCTATGCGAAGCGATGGTGTGGCTGGATCATGACGGCCTGACTGTCCCATGATCGACTGGTTGTTGATCGCCGTGCGACGGCGTTGACCGAACTGCAGCGGGGACTCTACACAGTCTGCTCACTGCCGCGCGCCGACAATCAGCGCTTTGATGGCGGTTCCTTCACTTTGACAGGGACCTCCATGAATATCGATCCGAAGGCGCTGTTCCGCCTGTCGGTGCTCGGCCCGCTGGTCAGCCGTGAGCGGTTGGGTCGCGGCGAACTGCAGCAGATCGTGCGGCTGTGTCGTCCCCTACGGGAACATAACGCGCATGTTGTGGCATGGTGTTTTCTCCCTTTCCTTGGGAGATTGTCATGCTCGAGAACTACCACCTCCGTCCCGAGGTCGTCGGTCGCGTCCGGGCGGTTTGGATTGCTTCAGCGATCGAACAGTACGTCAACTGGCTGGCAGAGCGGCACTACACGGCGAGCAGCATATCGCGCCGTATTTCAGTGCTGTTGAACTTCGGCGAATTTGCAAAGGCGCAAGGGCGCAAACGAGCTAACGTCAAGAGTGGTGTATGAACAATTTGACGGCGGTCTATTTCATGCGGCGAGTTTCTGCTGAACCGGCCGGTCGTCTTGCACCGGTTCGCCGTCCTCAAAGGCAACGCCCTCGAGCAACAGCTTGATCTTTTTCGGACCGTTGATACGGCGCCAGGTTTTCTCGGCTTCCTCGATCAGCTTGAATGCGAGGCCGAGGAAGGTTGGTCGCGATACGCAGTTACGCGTGCGCGTGGTACGGTGGCGCACCGTCGCGAACGTCGATTCAATGGCGTTGGTGGTGCGCAGATGCTGCCAGTGCTCGGCAGGGAATTCGTAAAACGCGAGCGAGCTCTCTCGGTACTTCTTCAACGTCCGGTTGCCTTCGGATATTTCGCCGCATAGATCGACACGAAACGATCGAACGCAGCGTACGCGTCGGCGCGGGTCGCGGCCATCCAGCTCGCCTGCAGATCAGCTTTGGCTTTGCCTTGCTGCGATTTGGGCAGCGCGTTCAGCACGTTACCCATCTTGTGGAACTTATTCCGATGTCGGAATAAGGCAGAGGATTTTTTGTTTATCGGTCGCGGCTTCGGATGCATGAGTGGAACCGACGGGATTGACCCGCGAGCGGTAAATAAAAAATCGTTTGTGCTAAACCGCTCCACGGGCGGTGGCAGCTATGGGCATTGAATGGGCGTCGCAGCGATTTGCGATGCTCTGTGCGTGGCTATCGCACCCGGGTTCCGGACGATCGTATGAAGCCTACGGGGTAAACGCGGTGCGAATGAACGTTTCAGCCGACTGGTAACCAGGGGTTCAGGCAATTGCGCTGCGAGAGCGAGCCGGAGGCACGAGTCCGGTCGCGCAGGCCCGGTCGGGGAAGGCGTACGTATTCGGGAATGGGGTCGATGCTGGCTAGTGCACATGGCGCGGGACGGGAGGGGCGCGCGGCAGGATGCCGGGCACAGCGCTCTCGATGCGGACCATGTGACCCCTGCCGCATACGGGACAGTCTAGCAATGACTTTCCGGTCAATCGCTGGTAGTGGTTACGGTAGTCTTTTGTGGGTTCGACTGCCTCAGCGGCGGGAGCCTCGACGCCGAGCAGCCGCCGGCAGGTGGCCAGGCGCGCGGCCCGATGTCGGTTGGCGAGTCATCCGTAGCTGTGGATGCGTTTGAAGCCGTCGGGCAGCACATGCAGCAGGAAGCGGCGGATGAACTCGTCAGCCGCGAGCGTCATGGTTCTATGCCTGGCTTCGTGCCGGTAGTCTTTCCAGCGAAACTGCACGGTGTGCGTGTCGAAGGCGAGCAGCCGGTTATTGGAGATGGCAACGCGATGAGTGTAGCGACCCAGGTAATCGAGCACGTGTGCGGCGCCGCCAAACGGTGGTTTGGCATAGACGACCCACTCCGCGTGTGCGCTGGGGGGCAAGCCAGGTGGCGAACGCACGGGCATCGCGGAGCGACTCGAACTGGCCATGGAAGCGCAACGTGCCTGCGTCGAATGCGCGGCGCAGCTGCTGCTCTATAAAGAGCCGCCGGAAGAGGCGCGAAAGGACCCGCACCGGCAGGAAGAAGCCCGGTCGGCAGGCGATCCAGCGCTCGCCGTCGGGCGCGATGCCACCGCCAGGTACCACGCAGTGCGCGTGCGGATGGTGCAGCAGATTCTGCCCCCACGTGTGAAGGATCGTCATGAAGCCGATTTCGGCACCGAGATGTCTGGGGTCGGCGGCGATCGTGCGCAGCGTCTGGGCGCTGGTGCGGAACAGCATGTCGTAGAGCACGCGTGCCGGCGCTCAAGCCACAGCGCACGGGCGAGCGACTGGCACTTCGGACAGTGCCGGTTGCGACATGAGTCGTAGGCGATGCGCTGATGGCCGCATGCATCGCACTGCTCGACACGTCCGCCGAGCGCGGCGGTGCGACAGAGTTCGATGGCGCTCATCACTCGCCGCTGGACACGACTGAGCCCGTCGGCATGGGTTTGCCGGTACTGAGGGCCGCAGGCGGAAGACGTCCGCCACCTCGAGCGCCGGACGCATCGCGGTCGTCAGAAATACTCGGGCGTAGGTGGGGATGGAGTGGATGCGGGGTGCGGCAGCAGATCGAAGGGAATTGCGGTGGCACACACGGTGCTGGTCGCGAGTTTCAGATAGCGAGCCGTGGTCGAGAGGGCGCGATGTCCCATCAGCAGCTGGATCCTGCGCACATCAGTACCGGATTCCAGCAGATGCGTCGCGAACGCGTGTCTCAAGGAATGCGGCGTTATTGGCTTCTGGATGCCGCTGTGCTGACGGGCCAGGCGACATGTCAGTTCGACTGCATCGCTAGAAATGGGTCTGCCCGGAATATCGCCGGGAAACAGCGAGTCGCGAGGATGAGCGTCGAGCCAGTACGTTCGGAGGATCTCAAGCAGCCGTGGCGAGAGCATCACGTAGCGATCGTTACGCTTCTTGCGCTGGTTCACGCGGATGACCATCCGCTTGCTATCGATATCCGTGACCTTCAGATGGATCACCTCCGGCACGCGCAGGCCAGCGCATAGGCGATCATCAGAATGGTTCGCTGCTTCAGGCTGGGGATGGCGTTGAAGAAAGTGGTAACCTCACCGGGACTCAGGATGACCGGTAGTCTCACCGGTTTCCTGGGCAACGGAAAGTCCTCGTCACTCCAGTCACGCTTGTGCGTGATACGGTAAAGGAAGCGCAGTGCGCCGATCGTCGGGCCGAGACTGGCGGGCGCCAGTTTGCGCTCTTCCCGAAGATAGACGAGCCAGGTGCGTATCTCATCGGGGCTCAGCAGTTCCGGCCAGCGACAGAAGTGCCGGGCGAAACTTGACACCTGCAACAGATAGGACTTCTGCGTGTTCTCGGCTAGATTACGGATCTGCATGTCGTGCAACATCCGTTGAAGCAGTGGGGTCATGGGGAACCTCCTGGATACAGTGGTGATGCCCGGTTGGGCATCCACATACTGCTCCTGGAGGTGTCTGCGTCCCCTCGTTGGGATCGTGCGCCAGCTCACCACCACCGACGAACGTCAGCCTTTGGCTCTCGCTCTCCTCCTCGTACCGCGTCTGCAGTTTAGTACAATAAAACCAACAGCGCTGACCACGTGTCGCCGGAAACACCTCTTCCAGGCGGCCCCTAAGCCCATTGCGCCGACGCCGACCGCCCGCCGTGGCCCTGCCTTCAGACCGCGCTTTTTCAGGTCGAGCAACAACTCCAGCCACGATGCTTTCGTCTCGCGATACCCATCGCCGATCGCCACGCGCTCTTTGCTCCCGTCCGGTTTCACGCCGATGATGACCAGCAAGCATTGCCCATCCGAGTTCTCGCTGCGCAGCCCCATGTGAATGCCGTCGACCCACCAATAGACATAGTGCGACTCGGACATGTCACGCCGGCTCCACGTCACATGCTCGTCGGCCCACTGCGCCTTCAGTCGGCTCACCACGTTGGCCGACAAGCCCTTGGCGTCATCGCCCAGCAGCACGCTCAACGCTTCGCCAGGGCAGCGCCGCGCTCACGCGAGGCGACTTCCTCACGTACGGCGGCACGATTGTCGAATTGAACTTCACGCCCGACCCCGAGCGATCGCGCACCCTTCGGCACCTTCACCGCGATCGGGCCGGCGGCCGTCAACACCTCGCGCTCGGGCAAGTAGCCGTTGCGCACTCTTGACGTTCGCGAACCGCTCCATCAGCTCTGACAGTTCCGCTTCGATAGCTTGTTGAATCACTTGCCGCGCCCCGTGACGAACCAATTCGTCCAAGCCAAGCCCGACTCCCGATAGACCGACGACTGCTTTTTCCGTACCCTTGCTCATGGTGGATGGTTTGATGTTTGCTGGATTCCGAATTCGACAATCAGATTCTCAGCTGAAACCTCCACCGCCTTTCCCAACTCAACTCCCCGTACACCAAATTCGACTTTAGCTCAACAAGAACCGCATTCATCCCATAGGCGCCCCCCGCTTCCAGTTGACCGCGCGGCACTGAAAGAAATGCGCCCGAAATGTTTCCGTGAAGTAGGCTCCATAGATGGAGCCGAGTGTCAGGACGCCTGCCGCGAACGGGTCGATGTCAAATTGTGCTAGACATCATGTATGGACCTGCCGCGCCTCAAGGTACGCGGATTAAGCTTGAGGTGGGGTACACCGCGGCTCAGAGCCGCATTGAGGGGGCAGGCCATGAACCAGTTTAGCAAGTACGTGGGCCTG
>NZ_JAYMRZ010000042.1:0-43420 GCF_038900715.1 Paraburkholderia phymatum
GGCCCACGTACTTGCTAAACTGGTTCATGGCCTGCCCCCTCAATGCGGCTCTGAGCCGCGGTGTACCCCACCTCAAGCTTAATCCGCGTACCTTGAGGCGCGGCAGGTCCATACATGATGTCTAGCAATGATGGCATTTCTTAACTCGTACTTTAGTCGAATCCGTCATCGAACGTGGCGACGGTTTCCCGTCGCTCGCCGGCTGTTTAGAAGTTGACTCGGCGCTTAACGCCCAGTCGGATGCGCCGCCTTTCTGCGTGACGATCAGCGGAGCCGCATGGAAGAATTTGGTATCTCGACCGAAGCGCTGGCTGCTTCGATTCAACACGACGAGGCTCATCCGCCGCTATATCGCGACGCACGAGGACACGAGTGGAACGGGCTCGGTGAGACGCCGGACTGGCTGCTCGCCGCGAAAAATGCCGGCGCCAATCCCGACTTCTTCCGGATCGAAACCTGGGCGAACGCACCGACGCCGATTGCAACGCAACCCGCCGCAGCCCAGGCAACCGACGATCCGCGCCAGCTCGACCTTTTCGACACAGCGTGATCGCTGCGCTTCCGCACGGCGCATCCGGGTGTTCAGCACCACTGGGGCTGACAGGGTCCGCTACGACATCCCAACCTGACCGGTGTCGGGGACCGGCGAAATCGCGGTTCCCGCAAGAAACTGCCTGAGACGTTGTTCGGCGTGAATGACCTTGTGCAGCGGTACGCTCGCGAGCTGCGAATCGTGCAGGGCTAAAAGACGTTCAAAAACGGGAACGGTATCTTCTGCGAGCACCCATTCGTCCGACACGTGCGCCATTTCCAGCGCAGCCTCCACAGCATATTCCGCTGTCTTGAAGCTGCTGACGGATTCCTTTCCATATCCTTTCTGTTGAAGGAACCACGCCACGTACACGGTCCGCATCAATTCATTAAACAGATGCCGGTTCCCGTGACCATCCCTGCAGGCTACGAGGGCAAGATGGGACGACAGTGACTGTTCGCGCGCAGACGCCTCAGCCATCGGCAATATCCTTGATTGCGCGCGACATCCCCGCCCGATGTGCCGGATCCGCGTAATCAAAAGCAAAGCCGAACTGTTCGTAGAAGCGGTTGCGTCGGGCGGTGTTCTTGCCGTATGCCTGACCTGCCAGTAGCTCGATGCTATTCAAGTACGCGTCGGGCCACTGACGGATCCAGCAGACGATCTCGTTCATGAGATACGTGCCGATCCGTTGTCCCTCCAGTCCCGGCAGATCGATTGTCACGAATCCGTGTCCCCACACGTCAGATGCTGTCGCGGAAACGCGATTCTGCACGGCAGAATAGCAGCCCCTGAACGCGCCCTGCCCGCTCGCTGGCCCGACGGGAACACCGATCATGCAGTATGAGAGCTCGATGTGCGCCATATCCAGCTGTCCGTCAGCGTAGCGTTCATATCGCGTCTCGCGCTCGACAAGCAATCGGGCGATCACGCCACGATCCGTTTTGTTGCGATCCCTGATCTCGAGAACGAGCACTGCGCGGCTTCTTTCCCGGTCCTTCATCGAGTTCCAGTGTCGGTAACATTCCCGCTCCAGCGACAGGTCATCTGAGTGCAGGGACGATAACCCGAAAGTTATCAGACTAGATTCGCCCCATATTGACTTCTCGAATGCCTTTCGTGTCGCGCAGCGCAATCGCCGCACGGTTCAGGCTATCGCGTAACTGCTCCGCATCACGCATCCCGAGCAACCGCCAGTGTGGATTGTTGGAGTCGCTGGTCAGCACGACCACGGTGCCGATCCCAAACGGCCGCTGCCACCACGGATGCAGCGACGTCACATCCTGGATGCGGAAAAGCTCAAGGCTTTCGACCCGGCGACTGAAAATACCCTGACGACAGGTAATCCGGGCGGTCGATAATGATTTCGTGCAGGCCGTTCGGAGGTACGCGAGAACGACTCCCACTGCGATGAGCACCAACGCGATCAGGGGCGCATACCACGGCACGGGCCAACGGGTTGCCGCGTACAGGTAGGCAGCGAAAACGATGATCGCACCAACGACGCCTTTGAGATACGCAGGCAGATTCACGACCAGCGACGGCGTGCCCCTGAAAATAATCTCTTCAAGGACGGTCACGGCACGGTCTCGGTTGACAGTTGCAAGCCGGGGCATTCGATTCCTCTCGGGTGGATGGTTCATTGTTCGGGACCGGGCTCGCTATCCTGACCGGTACCAGGACCGTTGCCGGGACCGCGATCGGACGCATCGTGATCGTTAGGTGACTGGGTGTCCCCACCTGGGGTGGGCGGATCGCGAGTGACAGGTAGTTGCGTTTCGCGCACGGCGTTGCGCAGTTCGTCCCGCTCCCAGGCATCGCGCTCGCGCTGCGCCGCCCGGCGTTCCTGTGCTTCGGCATCGAGCTCGGCCAGCCGGATCTGACGGATGTGCTCCAGTTCCGGCTGTTCAAACACGATGTGCATGCGCGTGTCAGCGGCCAACCGTGCCGCTGCCGCCTGGAAAGCCTCGGGACCGGAGAGCGACAGGGTGGCGCCGAACTTCTGCTGCGCGAAACGCAGCGCGATCCCGGTCGCTTCGCGTTCGCCATCCCACAACCGCAACGTACGGCCTTCGTCGACGAAGACCGCCATGCCATCCTTGCGGTAGTCAACCTCACCCGTGGACCGCACCTCATAGGTGATCGACGGTCCGTGGTAGATGAGTTCGTTGTGAGCAGCCCCGAGCTTTGACCCTGGTCCTTGCATGGATCCACGGACGGTGACGACGTGTTCTTCATCCGCACGCGTCACCAGCTGGCGGATCTGCTGCATGCGTCGCAGCTCGCGTAGCGCCCGTAAATCACCGGCCTGCGCACGCTCCTGCAGAAAATCCCGGTACTGGTCGGTGAGGGGTTGCCGACCTGCACCTTTGAGCACGTCACGTTCGTTTGCAATGCGGTCGCGCAGCGCAGCTTCCGCCTCGAGGCGCGCCACGCGCGCGCCTGCCAGTTGCTCTCGCCGCGCGACCGCAGACAGATCCCTGCGATCAGTCAGGGTGCTGCGTGCCTTGTAGAACGCGGTCTTGATCGCGTCGCGCCGGTCTTTCTCGCGCTGTGCCTGCTCATCCCACGCGCGGCGCAACCCCTCGCGATACGCAACACGCCACTGCTGGAATTCAATCCAGAGGTCACGCTCGGGCGTATGACGCGGCGCATGCCCGGGGCTGCGTCCGGTTTGCGCGCGCCAGCTATCGCGTAGCAATTGTGCGGCCTCCGCCCAGGAGAGATTCATCTCTTTCGTCAGGAAGTCGGACACATTCAGATTGCGCGCACCAGCACGGATACGGTCGCCACCGTCAGCGCCCTTGCCGACGCTGTACTTGTGGACGATCAGGCCGTGCGAATGCGCAAGTGCGGCGAGCAGGCGGCTCGCGTCAAGCGTCGCCCGGATCTCCGCAAATTCAGCACGCTCACGGGAACGTCGAACACTGCGCGACTCCACGAGGTCCCGCGCAAACTGGTCGCGCATGGTGTCGGCCTCCCGGCCGGTCGACGCTCTCGCGCGCGAGTTGAAGGCGGCGCCTATCTCATTGACCTCGCGCTCTGCCGGGTCAAAGGGAAGCGAACCGATCGCATCCAGTGATGGGACATCCGCGAGATGGCGGATCGGGGCATTCGTTTCGAAGTCCTTCGGCACCTGTCCGCCCCCGAAGACAGGGTTCAGCCCGAACGGCGCGCCCTGTTGCCCGCGATCATCAAACGGTTCGCCGGCGCGCATGAACTTGTCGGCGGCCGTTGCCGCCAGCCGCGCTCGACCCGCATCGTCTGCGGCGTCCCAAGCGCGGTACATGCGCGCGGCGATCATGTCGAGCAGCGACGTATTGCCAAGGGCTAGCTGGCCTCTTCCCGTTCGCTCGCGATCGCCAGTCCATCGCAGTTGGTCAATTCGGTCGGCTTGGTGGTTTCCCAGCTCCAGTAGTGCATCAGGCGGCAGAAGCATTTGACGTCGCGCGGCGTCGCCATCCACACCGCGGCCGGGCACACTTCGCACACCGTGTGGGGATCGGGACGACGGGCCGGGTCGATCGAGGCGAGCGTCAAGGTCGTGATCCGCTCCCCTTCTCCACTTTCGCCACGGGTCCCGGCGTTCGTGCTCCGCGAGCGGTGGGCCGCGCCACTGCGGTTCCCCCCCGTGCTGCCACTTCCACTCCCAGGCTCGCCAGTCCCCTGGTCCACCACTGCTTCGTCCTGTCCGCTCATCAAGTCCTCCTGCT
This sequence comes from Paraburkholderia phymatum, assembly GCF_038900715.1. Classification (GTDB taxonomy): domain Bacteria; phylum Pseudomonadota; class Gammaproteobacteria; order Burkholderiales; family Burkholderiaceae; genus Paraburkholderia; species Paraburkholderia phymatum_A. The sequence goes on from NZ_JAYMRZ010000042.1 coordinate 4,246, forward strand.
GCGTCATAGAACCGCTGTTCGCGATGCTCGAGAATGCGTCGCTGCTCAGTCGGCGACGCGGCCTGATACGCCTTGTAGAAGCTGCTACCGCTATTGAGATACTTGATCTCCCGCGCACGGGTGTCGGTCCACTCGTACAGGGCATCGAGATAGTGCCTGGGCGTCGCACGCGGGATACCCGGTTCGATGTACTCGGCGTGGACGTTCCGGTCGAGCGCATCACGCTTGCCGTCGGCATCGAGTTCGATGAACTCGCGCGAGAACACGAATTCCTTGAGATTGACGCCCTTCGCCGCACCGGGCGGCTTGACGTTTTCATACTCGCCGTCACGACCCGCATTGCGGGTGCGCGTTGCGCCGAATTCCGTAAGCAGCGTCTTGAAGTTTTCGTAACACGTGACATCGCGCGCAATCAACGCCTCGAGGATCGTGGCCTTCAGCTCGCGGTTCATGGGCTCGAATACGTCGCCCTTGTACCGGCTGATCATTTCCGACGCATCGGTGAACTGCACCCGCCGGTTATCTTTCGGACTCGCCAGTCCGTATTTCGCGTTGATATGCTCCTGGAATGCTTCGAGGAACCGGTGATGCCGGTCAACCTTGCCGAACGGCTCCAGCCGATGCCCGGTCAGCAGGTTCACTTCAGGGATCACGACGTGAAGATGTACCTTGCGTTCGACCAGCTCGCCACTGCGCCGGTCGGCGTAACTCTTGAGTCGCGGAACATGTGCTTCCGCATAGAAGTTGTACTCGTCGCGCCGGTACGCAGAAAAGGCAAAGGTCTCAAACTCCCGCACGATGTCCGCGAGCACCTCGCGCGAGACCTCGTCCTCCTTGAACGACAGTGTCACGTTGATGTAGCGCTCGGCTGTCGTATCCATCGACTGGATGATGTCATGGGTCAGCGCCAGATCCCCTGCGAGGATCACTCGCTCGTCCATCTCGTCGCGCTCGAACTCACGGTCCTGCTTCTGGCCGTCTTCGAGATAGGCCTTGATGCCGTCGTGATAGCCACGTACCCGGATCAGCATCGCTCACCTTCGCTGTTGCGCACACAAGGACGAAGGCCGCGAAACACGGCGTAGCAGGATCGATGCACGATTGGTGAGGTTTGCATGCCCTCATCATGTCGTCCGACGCACCATATCGTCGCCAGCGTGACGACCGTTGCGCGGTGTATGCGATCGATGTCCATGCCCGTCTGTTTCCGCCTCTGTCTGTATCTGTATCCGGTCAGTCCACTTTCTCGAGCGTGCTTTTCAGATAGCGCGAGATCATCTGCAGTTGCGTGAGCAGTTGTTCATAAGTCGCTTCCGACAGATCACCGCTCTTGTGTTCAGAGTTCGCGCGATGCGCGATCTGGTTCAGGTTGTTGCTCGTCTTGTTGAAGATGTACAGCAGGCGCTTGCGGTCCGCACTTGCCACCGGTCGTGCGATCACCTGTGTCCGGTTCGTCAGCACCGCCTGTCTGAAAAATTCGGACTGCGTCAGCCCGCTCCGGTTCACCTTGTCAAGATAGACCGCACGGTCCGCATCGGACAACCTGAACGCAATCGGCTTGCCAAGCCCTGCCCCATCGTTGCTCTTTTTGCGCGACATGATCAGAGCCCCACGGGATGCGTCCAGTCTGCCGACTGCCCTGGCAGATCGAATCGCGTCATGTCGCCGTCGATCGGATGCGCGCGAAATTCATAGGCAGGCCAATGCACTTCGCATTCGTATAAGGCGCGCATCGCCTGATCGCCCGTCATGGGATGCGTATAACCCGCCCACGGCAGATACTGCCACCGCCTGTTGCGCGCGAAACCGCGTGGCTTCATCACACGCTGGATCACCCACTGGCTGGTCTGGATCATAGGAAAGTACCTCCTATTCGTATTGCATACCAGGCAGTGCTGACTGTTGCCGACGGACTCGTCGGCACGATGGACGCGGTACAGTGGCCCGCGTCGGGGTTGCAAAGGGGCCTCGCCCCTTTGGCACGCGATATTTTACGAAGCGCGTAGCGATGCGTAAACATATCCGACGTGCCTCAACCCACCACACCATAGCAAGCACTGTAGCAGCTATATTGCACGGTTCAAGCATCAATTCGCATAACTGAAGCTTTGATAAAGCTTTACTCACCACGCATTTTTGACTATTTAGCACTTTTGTAGCACCATCAGTCAGCGTTGACTATTCGCAGACCTCGCCATGCCGCTGACCGACCTCGCCGCCGTTGTCGAAGACCTGCTCGATGCGCCCGCAACCAGCACCACACGCTCCGAAACCGCGCAGCTTGCCGATCTGATCGAGCAGATCGATACGGCCTTGGCGCGCGGTGTCTCCAGGCGCGAACTCCACGCACGTTTGCAAAAGCGCGGCCTCACCATGAGTCTCGCCGTTTTTGACAACGCCCTGCACCGCATCCGCAAACGCTTGGGCCGACGCGCACCGAACCGCACACCCTCGCCCCTCAGCCGTCCAGCATCGCCCGCACCCATCCCTGCACCCGCCGCCCCTGTCAGGCCCGTAGCACCCGCGCCGCACGCGTCCACGTCTTCCACTTCCTCGCCTCGCGCACGCATAAGAACGCTCGATGAACTCGCTGCTGAAAACCCGCACCTGTCACGCATGCAGTTAATCAAGCTCGAAGCGCAGCAATATGATCAACCGCTGCTTTCCAGCACCGGACTCGATGAAATAGCACGCAAATACGGCGGTCAAGCCATGCGCTGAATCGTATCGCCCCGCCGCCCCGCCTCGGGTCGTGCCCCTCCCCATGCATTCTGCAGGGCACCGGTTGCCGTAAGGCGGAGAGCGTCGGCACCGAGACGGTCAAGCCAACCGCGCGTATGCGAGAAGCGTCGCGTACGATACGGGCGCGCGGCGCACAACACGCATACTTGTGTCCGACTCCTCTTTTCTCCCTTCGGGCAGGCAGCCGGACTCCGACAGCCGAAGCTGCACAGCTGCCGCCGCGTCGCCTTTCTTCATGCAGCGTAGCTCCGCCGTAGCTCCGCTGCAGCTTTCGGCGACGCGGCCTTGCTGATCACCTTCTCAATGCCCGCTTTCGGTACGTGATCGAAATAGCTCGCCCGCGTCGACTTCGATGCGCCATTCTCGGCACCACCCGTTCCGGCCGATGGGCTTTCTGCTTTCGTCGGTTCTCTCCGGTTTGCGACCAGGCGAATTATGCCACCCCATTTAAATAGGGTATATTGCCCTATATATAACACACTGATAAAATATTTTATTAATGGCAATGATACTTAGGAAAATTAAATCACAGCGAACCTATTTTCACCTTTTATAACGGGCAAATTGTCCTATACTAAAAGTGAGGCCGAAATGTTTTTCGGTCACTAACCGGAGAATTCCGATGACCATGACTCAAGACCGTATTACCTCTGCTGCTGTACCGGAAGAACTGCGCCTGAACGTCCTGCCTCGCTATCTTGGCCGCCACTACCTCACCGGCGAGTCCTATGTGTATGACTGGGCATCACGTCTTGATTCCAGTTATCAGGGCGGGCTGTGGCAATTCTTCACGCTGTCCAACGGCGGCTTTTATATGGCCCCTGCCGAGGCCTCGCGCGTGCATGTGCGCTGGTATCTGAATGGCTACAGCGACATGATGGGGGCGGACGCCTTCGGCATTACCGTCACCCTGTTCGCCCTCTGCCATCTCGCGGAAAAGACACTCGACGACACCATCATCGAGCGCTATCACCTGCTGCGCGAGTTCGCCGTGCAGCACCTGGAAGCCGCCAACATCCTCCGCGCCATTGACTGATCAACCGCCCCCGACCGGCCGGTCGGGGTTTCCCATTTCAGTGAGGAACAGCATGAATACGCTTGCAAGCCGCTTCAGCCGTAATGCCGTCGCCCTGCGTTCGGATCGCCCACTGTCGAATGACGAGATTGCACAGGTCGCGCCGTCCATCCTTGCGCAGGCCGCCCATGAAAGCCGCTCCGCGCGCTACAGTTACATCCCGACCATTGATGTGCTCGACGCCTTGCGCAAGGAAGGCTTCCAGCCCTTCATGGTTTGCCAGACACGCGTGCGCAACGAGGGAATGCGCGATTACACGAAGCACATGCTTCGCCTGAGACATGCCGGGGAGCGCAACGGTCCCGAAGCAAACGAAGTCATCCTCCTGAACAGCCACAATGGGCAGAGCGTCTGTCAAATGGTTGGGGGCTGCTTCAGGTTCGTTTGTCAGAACGGCATGGTGTGCGGCGACACCATCGCCGATATCCGCGTGCCGCACAAGGGCGATGTAGTCAGCGAGGTCATCGAAGGCGCATTCAGGATGCTCGACAGTTTCGAGGCCGCTGCAGAACAGCGCGAAGGCATGATGGCTTCGGTACTTGATGAGGGCGAGCAGACGGCCTTCGCCCGTGCTGCGCTCGCGCTGCGGTATGACGAGGGCAAGCCCGCGCCGGTCACCGAACGTCAACTACTCGCCCCACGTCGCGTCGAGGATCGCGCACCGGATCTCTGGAGTACTTTCTCCCGAGTTCAGGAAAACATCCTTCGCGGTGGACTTCACGGGCGCAATGCAAATGGCCGGTCCACCACGACCCGCGCTGTAACCGGTATCGACCAGAACATCCGGCTCAACCGGGCCCTGTGGGTACTCGCCGACGAACTGCGCCGCCTGCGCGGCTAACCCGGATGCCCCGGCCTGCAGGCCGGGCATCCTCAGGAGACACCTACATGGATACGCTGAACACCCGTCCAACGTGGCTCGCCGCGCTACTTCCGCTGTTGGCGGTCTGGCAGTATGGCGACCGCTCGCTTGCACGCAGCGAACTCTTTCGTATGGCACTGTCCGCTGACGCGGCGGCCAATGCCGCACGCGCACTGGAGAGAATCGCCCACATGCGCGACCGGGACGGCCATGCTATCGAAATGCATCGCGACGAGCTTCGCGCGATCGCGCGCACTGCGCTCGCGGAATTTGACCGTGTGCCGCCTGTTGCATCCGGTGCAATGAACATGCAGCGGCTGGACGGTGTCGGATACGTACCGTCGAATGACGCGTCGAACTGAAAGGCGGCGAAGTGCTGCTGTCACGGTTCGGAAACCTTATCATTTTTGACGTTGGCCCCAGTTTGGCCCGATCGATTTCGTCGACGGCATCGCATGCTTTACCGACGCCGAAATGTCGGCCGTTCGCGAGCACCTCTATGAGGTTCGGCTGCCCGACCGTGAAACGACAATGGACACTCGCGCGTCATCTGCGCGGGTGTCGTCACATGACACCGAGGTAAAGATGAAAGCCCTTCTGACGGTCACCGAGATCGAGCAGGCCATCAACTATTGGCGTGCCCGTGAGCCGTCCGGCGAAGGAGACGCGCTATGCCCGAAAGGACGTCTGCTGGCCGACGCCTACGGGCAGATGATCTATGAGCGCATGCCGGTTATCAATGTATCGCGGTTCGCTCCCGGGCAGATCGAGGCCACACATATCGCGCTCAACCAGCTGGATCTACCGTTGTGAACGTACGCGACGACATGGCAGCCAGGGCACGCGCATCGCCTTCGTGCCGCGTCGACCCTCCTCCCTGCAGGCTGGACTTGCGATAATCACGGAAATATCGCGCGCGCCGCGCGCCCGGGTCGAGACGCCTAGGGACCCGCGCCGGCAGGCGTGGGGGTGCGCACCGGCGCGCCGCGAATCGCGGCGGGACGATCCGGTACAGGTGCATACCTGCCACGGGTGGGGTCGTCAAGCGACCGGAGGGAGCGTGAATCCCCCGCAGCGGCGGCCGTGGGGGCGCGATACTGATTGCCGGTTCCTGCTGGTCTCCGTGTGAACACGAGGTGTGAATGAATGATTTTTATACACATATCCGCAAGGAATGTCTGGTGCCCTGGGTCAAGGGCTGGCAGCAGCCGACCGGCGTCGAGGTTCGCGAGGTCATTCGTCGCGCCGGACTCACCGGGCGCGAGGCGGCGGATCTGGTCGGGTTGAGCGAGAAAGGCGGTGGGCGACAGATACGCCGGTGGATCAGCGGCGAGTCTCACATCCCGTACGCCGCGTGGGCAATTTTCTGCGAGGTAGCCGGCTTGGGAAAAATATGGACTGTCGACGACGACGTGTCTGCGTGACCGGACAGTTGCGACGCGTGTACACCCGTGTCATTGAAGTCCAGATAACGGAACCGGACCCCCCCCGACCCGCTACCTTTTTGACATGCGCTCGGTCGACCTCACGGACACGGACGAACTCGTGCTCGAATATGGCGGCCGCGATCGGCGCTTGTCGGGATACCCGGCTCTGACGAGCGCTCGAACGAACCAGGGCACACTTACTACGCCACAGAATCCGGCAGCGCGGATGTGGCTGAATTTGTTCCGGCGTCCGACCATGTCGGCGTCCTATCGCTTTTATCCTCACGCCGCCGTCATCGACAAGAAAAGCGATGCGTGAACATGATGACCTGTGCATCGAAAAAGCGCCGGAGTCCAATCCCCAAGAAATCGCGCGCATCCGGAAGGGTGTGAAGGTCAGTGAAGGCGTGTTCGCCGTATATCTGAACACCACTGCCTCGACCGTTCGTCAATGGGAGCAGGGCGACACGAAGCCGAGTGGCGTTGCGGCTCGTATGCTTCAGCTTGTTCGAACGGACTGGAGGCCTTTGGTTGAAGATAATTCGCAAGCTCGTGCACCTTGCATGTGGCTTTGTTCATAGGCGGCGTCGCTACGCGCTTTTTGCCCGCGGACGGTTCTCTGCCTTTTCGCAACCTCCCTTGTCCTGCGTTAATTGATCGTCACGCCAGCCCCATAAAGACGAGCATCGCGCGGTTGACTGCGGCCAGCTTGTCGTCCTCAACCTGATCAATGACGCTGCCGATCCTCTCGCGCTTCACACTGAAAATCTTGTCGATCGACATATGTGATGGCGCACGCAAGCCGTTGCGCTCCGTCGGGTGAACAGAAATCCGGAACTGCGGAAAATCAGGGCTCCCACTCGTGATCTGCAGGATCGTCACGGACGGATGCTCGTTGTAGATGTCCGATTGAACGACCAGGGCCGGGCGCAGTTTGCCAAATTCGCCCGGCACCACGTCGGTCACCACATCACCGCGCTTCATTCCCAATCATCCAAATCGGTCGCGCTCTCAATGAAATCGAGATCTTCCGCTTCGGATTCGGCCGCCGTTTCAGCCGGCAGCCGGGACTGCCGCCGGCATTTCGCGATGAACTCGGGATCGCGCGTATCCGGCACCCAGACCTGAACCGGGCGCAACCCGGCCGCGCGAAGGGTTGGCGGCATAATACATACATGTTTCCGCCGCATCCACCGGGCGTGGATTCCGCGCAGGGATGACCCTCCGACCGGACGCGCGGCACAGGGTGCGGGTTCGCCTTTGCCTGATTATGAGACATCCCCCGTGGAATTTCACCACAACATCAGGCCCTGAGAGCGGCTCGTGCCGCTTTTCGGAGTTCGGCAGCCACGTAAGAGGTGAACGTGGTGGCGACACTGGGCCACTCCACGATATTGGCCTCGGTGATCTCGGCCGTCTTGAGTCCCTGACGCTCGATCGCGCGCTGTCCCATGGTGCTCGATGCAACAAACTTGCGGACGAGTTCTTCTCTGATCTTCTTCTCGGCCGCGTCAAAGAACTCGCGAGCCGCACGCATCTCCACGAGGCGCTGCTGGTCGGCGGCTGTGTCAGCCGCGAGCCTGGCAGCCGCAACGGCTTGCTCCCTGGCGTGCTTTTCATCCTGCTTCGTCGCCATCGCCTCGACACGTTGGCTCTGCAGCAGCGACACCTGCCGGTCTGCGTCCGAAACCCGATAATTGTCCGCCAAAGCTTTCATCAGGTACGAGCCGGCCCTTCTGATTTCGTCGCCACGAGCAATTCTGAACCGTGTGTACTCGACCGCTTGCTCGATGCGTGCGTCATTCCACACCTGGCGGTTCTCCGCAATTTTCGCGAACTGCTTTTCGGTAAGTCCAAATTCCTTTTCCAGTGTAAGGAACAGCGACGCTGAGTTCAGCATGGCTGCCTTTGCCGCCCCTGCGGCTTCCTTAAACCTGAGCCGAAAGCGAATCTGGTCCTTCTTGCGTGAACCGGGCGTACCCGCACGCGTCTCGTACGATAGCTCTATGTCGGACAGTTCGTTGATCTGCTTGACCGCGGGCTCGAGATAGTCGCGCTTGAAGTATTTAAACTCAGCGTTGTTTGCCCAAGATTTGCCGGGCAAGTTTCGCACGAGGTCGAGCTGTAGCCACTCGGTTATGCCTTTAGGCACGACAGGCAGCACATGATCATAGATAGCTCGCGCATAGATGAGCGTGAACTTCGAGGTGATAAGCAGGCTGGTCCAATAGGAGTTCTCGGGGTCCTTGATTAGCCTCTGAAGCTCAACAGGCACCCTGAAGCGGATACGGCCGTTCCGTACGCTCACACGGCCAATCAGTTCGAGCCAATCGCCGTCCTCATCGTTGAGCGTTACACCCCCTTCTTCTGCCTCGTCCTCGTCGTCTTCCGCAGTGACGTCGCTCGATTCTGTTGAAACGTCCAACATCCGCCCCTTCGAGTCGACCGATACGGTTGGCGCGCTCGTTACCTCAAGCATCGAAGACTTGACGCTACGGATAACGCTTGAGAAGTGCTTCTTGTTGTGGCTCTCATAGCGCATCAACCACTTGAAGAAACTTAGCGTCACCTCATAGGCTTCCTTCACTTCCGGTTCCTGCGCGACGACAAAATAAGCCGCGTCGACAAAGCGGCGCGCCGAAAGGCCGAGTCCGATGATGCGCGCGAAAATGTTGTTTTTCTGGTAACCGATATCGGTGTCCGGACTGATTGCGTCAATGGCTCTGTTCGCCGGAGCATTCTCGACAAAGAGGTCTAGCGCGTACTGGAGTGGTGTCACTTTTTTTTCGACGCTACTGGCCATGGGATTCGCGGAGTTTTCTTAAAAAATTTTGGTAGAGACTAGCATAGAAAGGTGAGATGTCAATAAAAACCTCTCACCTTAGCGCCGCGTAAAGCGCCCTGACGACACTATCTCTCACCTTGGCGACAAAATCTCTCACCTCTCACCCGCTCGAAAAGCGCACTAGCCTTGCCTGAATAGCACTCCCACGGTTATCCACAGACAACCGACAATGACTCTCACCTTTTGAGAATGCAGGAACGCGCGTATCTCACCGGAGTGGACAGCGACTCTCCCCTACAGTCACATTGGCTCTCACCGGCGTCGGACAATCGTTCTCACCTTTGCGTACACACACTCTCACCTTTCCAACGTAACTCGTTGTTTTATATGAAATTTGAATGTCACTGTATGTTAGTGTAGTTGGGAATTTGTTTACAAAAACAACTTACAAACCCGGCACGCGCTGCGCAACCCGGGCTTGCAGTCGGATTAGGTTGCCGCGAAAGGTGAGAGATAGTGTCGCCGCTGCCGAAAAATATCTCGATCGGTATTCGGGGACGACATAATCTCTCACCTTTGGCGACCTTTCCATTCGAATGTAGTGAAAATGAAAGAGGTGGTTTCCGCGCGGCAGACTTCCGAATGGAGAGAAGCCGGACTTTCTGCTTGTGGCGCATCCAAGGGGTCTCACCTTCAGCGTCGTTCGCGTCCTGCGCAATACCAAATGGGTTCCAAATGGGTCTCAAAGGTGAGAGAGATTGTCCGATGCTTTTGGTGGCACAAGGTGCCAGCAAAAGAGATGGAGGGGCGTGTAACTCACGGAAAAACAAAGGATTAGGCCTGTATCCTGAGAAAAGACACTATGTATGAAGGTAGGTTTTGTATTTTTACTGTATTCTACGTTTAGCCAAATTTTTGAAGGAAAACGTCTAAATGGCGAATGTCAGTCAACCCATAGCAAAAGATCGAACTGTCACATTGACGCAAATTAGTGATTTTGCCGATGTCGTGACGGACTATGGAAACGAACTGCGTGACCAGATTCTGGCGCCGCGGCCGCGCAAGCTAGCGCCAAGATTCACGACGGGCGAGGTTGCCGAGCTTTGCGGCCTTACCCGACAGCAGGTTCACTATATAGCGGCAAAAAGTGATGGGGTTCTCCCAGAAGGCGAGTCGACGGGAACGGGGCGGAGCCGTAGCCGCATGTTCACCTTGGCGGAAGCTCGTACATGGGTACAACAGGTGTCTGACATTTACCAGACTCCACTGGTGGCCGGCCCGAGCGATGACTTTCTCGGAAAGGTGCTTATCACCTCGCAGCTCAAGGGCGGATCTGCAAAGACCACCACCACAATGTGCCTGGCTCAGGGACTGACTTTGCGCGGCCGGAAGGTGGCCGTGGTTGACCTTGACCCGCAAGCATCCCTGTCTGAGTTGTGTGGACTCTATGCAGAGAAGGAGGTCTTCCCTGAAGACACGGTCCTCCCCTTCGTGTACGACCACAAAATCGAGGGCGGACTGCTTTCAAAGGTACAGTCGACATATTGGGATGGGCTTGACATCATCCCGGCTCACACCGAACTGGTCGGTGCGGAATATCACTTGCCGGCCATGCAGATGAAAGTACCCGGATTCAAGTTCTGGACCGTACTAAGGGAAGGGTTAGCGCCTCTAAGGAAGCACTACGATTACATCATCCTTGATACGTCTCCCTCGCTATCCTACCTGAACCTGAATGCCCTGATGGCGGCAGACGCGATGGTCATGCCGATGGTCCCGGAGAACCTGGATTTCTTCAGCTCCCTCTCCTTCTGGAGGTTGTTTTCGGACGTCGCAAAGTCGTTTATTCGATACGAAGCCGACAAGAAGTACGACTTCGTGTCGGTGCTTTTGACACGTGTGAACTATGGTGCCACCTCCGCTGCGCCCGTCGTCCGGACATGGGCGCAAGGCGCCTATAGAGACTGGATGGACCCGTTTGAAATCCCGGCAAGCTCAGTGATGAGTTCTGGGGCGCTTGCCTTCACGACGGTCTTCGACATTGCCAGTTCGCACAGCCAGGCGAAATCGTTGGCCCGAGTGCGCCAGCCACTCGTCGAGTACTGTCGGTGGATTGATGAACAGTTCGTCAAACAATGGAGGCCAGCACAATGAGCGGTTCGAACAACATTCGCCAGCAGATGCTGGACAAGACGGCTGGCATTCGGTCGACGGCAGAAAGGGTCCCCGATGCGTCCCGGCGAGGCGCACGCACAGAGACCGCGCCTGGTATGGCTGGGGCGTTGGCTGCCGCACAGTTGCGGGTTCAAGAGCTCGAATCGGCTGGCGCCGCATCCAACGTTCCAGTATCGGCGATCGTTCCCAATCCGTGGCAACCGCGAAGGGTTTTCAACGAAGCCAAGCTGACAGAGTTGGCAGAGTCGATTCGTGAGGTGGGGCTGATACAGCCCATCGTCGTCCGCCGTGCAGAATCTGGTTATCAGATCGTCGCGGGAGAGCGTCGGTGGCGCGCACACAAGATTCTCGGTCTGGATGACATCAAGGCGGTTGTCATTGATTGCAATGACCAGGACATGATTGTGCTGGCCCTGGTGGAGAACATGGACCGCGACGATTTGGCCGACTATGAAATCGCTATTTCGATTCGGCGTTCGGAGTCTGAGTTTCCGACACGCAAGCGACTCGCCGAGGCGGTCGGGCTGTCTCGGACCGGACTGTACCAATATCTCGCATTTGAGAATCTACCGGACTTCATCAAGCGAGACCTCGACTTGCAACCGCGCTTGTTGGGCTGCAATGCTGCGGAAGAGGTCGTTTCGGCGCTCAAGAAGCACGGCGTGGATGGAGAATCGGCGGCTCGCGAATTATGGCCGGAGGTCGTCAAGGGTGATCTGCCGCAAGGCAAATTCGCGTCGGCTATTATCAGCATGGCCACGCGTCGCGCAACGGGTACAACGGCACGTGAGCGCAGCATAGAGAAGTTCTTCGCTGGCAACACCCACGCTGGAAGCATCACGAAGGACGTGAATAGTTTCACGGTCAAAATCAAAGCCGCTGCGTTGACCGAAGCCCAGGAGACCCGTATTCGCCAGGTCATCAGCGAACTGTACGGGGATAAGCCTAGGTGACGGTCCTTGCGTTGAGTGAAGAAGAGCCCGCCGAGTGCGGGCTTTTTTGCAACTCGGCTCTGTAGCGCACGGTTTCAGTGTTACCGATACGCGTCGAGCACACTGCTAGTTGAAGGACTTCCGTGCTTCTCGTTTCGGAACTCAGGTGTGTCGGGCGTTGACCTATCGCAAATGTTAGCAATAGCGCTTGTAGTCTGTATCACCGTCCCCCCTCGGGAACGCGTCAGCGCGCTGTGTCAGTAATACTGACGCTGCGGTCTCTGGTCCATTCGTCCTGCCCACCTGTGACCCTCGCGGCGATGGCGGGCAGTCGCCCCCATTGGTTAGCTGTCTTAGGTATCGAAGCACAGTATCTCTTGCGGCACGTGCGGTATCCTGGCACGAGTGATGGCGTCAGTAATACTGACACCCGGCGTGTATTGGAACGTCGAACGCGAACTCCTCCGTGCATAAGGCAGCAGTCGAAACAGCGAACACTTTTGCGGGCGGGCCATCAAATGAAGGTTTGCAGCGCCGATGCCTCGCATGTATAGGGTGTCAGTAATACCGACACCAGACCCGGCGGAAGGCAAGGCAGGTGCGCAAAGAAAACAGCTAGGCCGGAGGTCTGGCTCCTCGATGGAATCCGTTCTCGAAGGTCAGCAGCACTGCTGCCAGCTGAGCCTCACCACAAACTTCATAGTCCCCAGAAGCCTCGCGATTCTGGATTGCTGGCGGCGACGAAGCGTTTCGCGGCGACATGCACTGTACTTGCCGCCCAACAATTCCCGCTCTGAAAAAGTCGCTTTCAGCTGGGAACCTGAACGAGCCAACGTCTACATGTCTTTTGAGCTGGCCCTGAAGTGTTCAGCACGCTGCAGACGAGACACGATGCGGTCGACGCCGCGTGCCTATTTGTCAACATCCACTGCCTTTTCCGCGCGAAGGCCGGTTGCAACAGAGCGATAGCTTAAGAACACCAGATTGCGGGATTGACCAACGCCATCCGAGCGCCATCGCCGTATGCTTGAACTACCTCCCCGATGTGATGACTCTGCGTGGCATGCGCTGACCCGGATGCCTTTCGCATGGCTGTTTGTGCGATTACGACCGCATCGGCCGCTTTGATTTCGTGAGCCGTTCCCCTTCACGAATGTGCCACGGCCTGTTTCGGGTCGGACAGGCATGATTGGCAAGACCCGTAAAAGATGGAGGTCCAAACGATCAGGACGTGTCGCGGGATTGTGTCGCGACCCCCTCAGTAGTCGGCCCTGAACAAAGCGGAAGAGCTTGCGCGACGTGGCTTCGCGGTTGAATTCGCGTTGTGGAAATTGCAGGGACCTGGCATATTAAGGCCTAAATCCTGCAAATCCTGCGAGGTGCGGATGGGTCCGAAGACGCCTGTCACTGAAGGAGATTTCTTCCGGCAACCGCTGCGCGAACAGATCAATCTGAAGCATCCTCTGGTACGGCTGACCGAGCTGATCAACTGGGATCGGTTGGGCGTGGCGATGAGCGAGAGCTTCGTGTCACGCAAGGGGCGACCGGCGACATCACCCAGGCTGATCGCCGGTCTGCTGTATCTGCAGCACGCATTTGACCTGTCCGACGAAGAAGTCGTCTGGCAGTGGGTGGAAAACCCGTATTGGCAGGTGTTCACTGGCGAAACGTACCTGCAGATCGAGCCGCCGATCGACCCGTCGAGTCTGACGCGCTGGCGCAAGCGGCTGGGCGAGGCAGGCATTGAAGAGCTGCTGGCCGAGACGATCGAAGCAGCCAAACGTGCCGGCGTGATCAAGGCCTCGAGTGTGAAGCGCGTGATTGTAGACACGACGGTCATGCAGAAGGCGATTGCCCATCCAACCGATTCACGGTTGCTTGAACGGTGTCGCGAACAGCTGGTGAAGGCGGCCGCACGGCATGGTCTGAAGCTGCGGCAGAACTACAACCGCGAGGCGCCCCACCTGGCGCGTCAGATTGGCCGTTACGCACATGCGAAGCAGTACAAGCGCATGAAGAAAGTGCTGCGTACGCTGCGCTCGCGGGTGGGTCGGGTGATGCGTGACGTGGAGCGGCAACTGGGCACAGTCGCCGATGGTAGCCGCACGGCCCTGCAGGAACTGATTGGGCGCACGAAGCGCATCCTGTCGCAAAAGACAAAGGACAAAAACAAGCTCTACGCACTGCACGCACCAGAAGTCGAATGTCTGGCGAAGGGCAAGGCACGCACACCCTACGAGTTCGGCGTGAAGGTGTCGATCACGACGACGCACAAGGAGGGTCTGGTCGTTGGCATGCGCTCGATGCCAGGCAATCCGTACGACGGGCACACGCTCGCTGAGGCGCTGGAGCAGGCGGCAATCCTGTGCGACGCCGCGCCGGAGGTTGCCATCGTCGATCGTGGCTACAAGGGCGTGAGCATCGAAGGTGTGAAGATCTACCACCCGGGCCTGCGGCGAGGCATCACGCGAGGATTGCGGGCGATGATAAGACGGCGCAGCGCGATCGAGCCAGCTATTGGCCACATGAAGACCGACGGGAAGCTCGACCGGAACTGGCTAAAGGGGACGCTCGGCGACGCGATGCACGCGGTGCTGTGCGGCGCGGGCCACAATCTGCGGATGATCTTCAGGAAGCTGCGGCTTTTTTGCATCCGCGTTCTCGTCGCATTCTTCGTTTCCCTCGATCAGACAACGCCCGTCGCCTGACGCCGACGACGGACAAAACGCTTTATTCAGGGCTGACTCAGTACCGCCGGTGCTTTCCTCGCGCATGCAGATCGTGGTGCTGCGAGAGGCACGAACCAGTGGTTACCGGACGGCACGCAGCGGACAGTGTCTGTCGCCAAGTAATGCGAGGGGGCGTACGGAGCCACGCTGCAAAGCATTTGGCTCCCGTCGTTCCGGAGCGGCGCTGACTGCCAGCGCCATCAGCAGAATATCTGACGGCACAAGCCGACAGGTGCCGGGCGCCTAGTTCGGATTCCGCTGGCGATCGCGAGACTGTGCCGTGTACCGCACACAGACTGGGTCCAGAATCCCGTCCCTTTCAATAAAGGTTAGGTATTAGAGTTGCTGTAGAAGCGCCTTGTCGATGTTCCTTATCTATGGCCGGTGGGCTACTGGGTGTAGCTCAAAGCTTGCCGCCCGGATACCGGACGGCCGCCGTTAGGAAACGTCGCGCAGCGCGAGCACTGCGTATCGTTAGGAATCGGGCGACAGTGGTCCGGCCGGCAAATGATCGCCAGCGAGGGGAAAACCACCCCCTTAGGCCATGCTCGCACAACTGGTCTGGGTGGGCCATGAAGTCCTTGTATCGCTCGCTCCCCGTCGTTGCTCACACTCGAAAACGCCGTTCGCTTGTAGCACACGCATCGGAGGACGAGCCGCCCCGATTCCTTCCAGTGAGAGCAGTCTTCTTTCGTAGCCATACCCACAAGTCTGGAAGGTCGTGGTGGGCTGAAATCCAGGCAGAACCCACGCTCGGATTCGCCCAACACTAGATCCCTTGACGATGGGGCTCCATCCGCTCGAAAGGCACCCAGATGAGTTCAGTGCGCGACACCTTGCCCATACCGACTCAAGCTTGGGCAGATGCCAGTTCGCGCCGCGCTATTCGATTTGCGCTTGTGAAGAGGCGTTCTGTTCCCCTCGGCCCAGCGGTCGACCTCCTGTCGATGTTGCGTGCGTCGGCAAGCTGCTCGGACAAGTTGGAATCCTGACCGATCACTCCCGCGGCCAGATAGTCGCGCATCTCCCAAGGCGCCTGCTGTGCCGCCGTGAAACATGTAAAAAAGGATGATCAGCGCTGTAAGCGATTGAATCGTAAAATATTATGCAACTTTCAGCCGAAATGTTTCACGAAAATGCCGCGCTATGCGCGGCCAGATCACACCGGCGCACCCGTTGTCGTTCCGCTCGGGTAGCAACACCGATAGACGAGCGGCCCTGTAGTGTTTGATACGTTTTTTGTAGTGTTATTTTGGCGTGGCGCCTCGCCATCGTGTCGCCAATATTCCACGGACCACAGGCTACCGATCCGGGGGAGCGGACCGCCCGAGTGGTTCATGAACTATCGACGAATTAGATTCTGCACCAAAACTGGAGCAATGCGTCGGAGGTCTGGTGTCCGAAGGCTTCACGATGAGTGTCCTCATGGGACGTATCGTTTTGAAGTCTATGTGCCTACGCCTGACACTCGTTGGCAATCCGAGGTCTGTCAACCGGTCGTTCAGGTCGCCCACAGCAGATTTTGCGCGACACAATCGGGCCTTCGAGCCGCGCAACTCTCTTGGTGCGTTCACTCGGGTCTTTCGGCGACGGGTACGGAGCCCAAGATCGCTTGCACGAGAGTGTATTGCAAAGGGCTGTGACGCACATCTTCATCAGCCATCCAATATGGCGGATCGAAGGCCAAGGAGATCGACGAACGGTTTGAAGTCTCGGTCGCTAAACAGCAGCGAAACACCGTTTTCAATGCAGTAAGTCGCGATAAGCGTATCGATGGTCTTCCTGATCGTCACGCCCTGGGCTCTTAAGGTGCGGAAATTTCGTGCAGCCTGGATGGCGTTGTCAGCGCCGACGAGGGACACAACGTTCAGGTGCGTCGTCATCATCTGCCTAGCCATGTTGAATTCGGACTCAGCCGAGAAGCCCTGCAATACCTCCGCCACGATCAGATCGCCGGCCAGCAGCGCCTCGGTTCCCAACAAGGTGTCGAGCTTGTCAGTTTCCAGCGAGGGCACGCCCCGGAAGTAGTCGATCCAGACGCTCGAATCGACGAGCGTCATCGATCAGTTCTCATCGCGTCGAGATCACCCTCCCAATGGAGCTTCCCTCGGAACTGGCGGATTTGCTCCTGCTGCTTGAGCCGGATGATCGTCTTCAAGCCGAGTTCGACAGCTTCCCGCTTGGTCTTGACGCCGGTCGCGGCAAGCGCTTCGGCCATCAGCTTGTCGTCGATTTCAATGTTGGTGCGCATGTCAAACCTCGCATGTGTATATTTTTGAGAATTATACACATTGCAGTTGCCCGTGGTTCTGCCGGCAGCGAGCAGCAGTGATGCCATTTATCACCAATTCTATGGTGCTACCTCTGGCGCGACACAAGGCACTGAGAAGAATCAACTGTTCGGTTTCGCCAAAAACGGCCGCGTAGTTGGCGAAAAGCCCGGTGGCGATGGTGCAAGCGTTCGGCAGAAGCGGGAAGACGGCCGCTGCAAACGCGAAGGGCTCGCCATTCGACGAGCCCTTCGATATAAGTGGGAGAACAGAAAATGCAGCGGGACACCGCCCAGACCCACACCTCTGGCCCCGTAGTAACCGTGCCGCCAAAAAACGACGGACTTGCTTGACATGCGTGAATGCGACGTACTATAGGCGGCTTCCCTGGTCAACAAAAAGCGGTTGTAAAAAAGTTGACCGAAGAAAACGCACAACCGAAAAAGTCGCGCCCGAAATCACAGGGAAAACGACGCATGCAAAAGCCGACGCATGCAAAAGCCGACGCAATGAAACACGACTCCAGATTAGCCCATTTTCCGCTCACCCGTGAACAGCATGTGTTCGTGACCGTCTGGTTCAACATGACCCATGCCTACTCGCTTGACTCGCATCGCGTTCGCGTCATGCCGCGCTGAACATCCTGGAGGAGCTGATGCGGGTAACCGGCTTCGCCCATGCAAAGGCAGAGGATCGCGCGATGATTGGCAAGGAAGCGCTCGAGATTCTGAACGCGGAGGCCGTGCTGCAGCGTGTCCGGTTCGCGGCCCCGACGAAGGTCATGCACGCCCTGCTCGAAAAGGCGTACGGCCGGAACGCCGAGAAGGGCGGCGCAGACAGAGACGCTGCGCTACTGAATTCGCATCTGCGCGAGCGAATACACCACCTTATTGTGGACGCACTATCTCGACGAGTTGTTTGACGGCCTTCAGGTCGCATTGCTCGAACTGGACGCCCGCGGTGATGAGGAGGCGCGTCAAGGAGATCCGTTCGATGACCGGCGCGCTCCTAAGCTACCTGCTTGCGCGCGACCAGAGCCTCGAAGGTCTGTTCCAGCTCTATCGGCAGGTGCTGGTGCCAGTCAAAGTGCAAAAGAAAGAGTACGTGTCCGCGCAGCGGTTTGATCTGCTGCGCCGGATCGTCATGTCACCGATCACCTCCTGGCTGGCCTATTTCGCGATCGACGGAATTACTGATGTTGCGGCCTTTCCTGACCATATCGGCGACATCCGGTTTGTGCGCGAACTCCCTCGCGAAGTGGCCGCGCTGCGCAACATGAATGACCGCCCGAAGAGGTTGTTCGCCACGGGTGAGATAAAGGCGGTGGACATGAGGGCCGCTGGTCAGCTGCTACATGAGCAGATTAACCGCGTGCTCGATCTCATTCGCTTCGAGTACGACCACGCGAACGTCAGCGTCTCCGATGACTTCGCAGTCTGCCGGTCGGGCGGCGTTTTCTGGCGCGTGCTCCCGATCCCGAAGGTCGTGCCCAATCCACGTGCGGCAGTCAGTGGCGAGGAACTGCTCCGGTTCGCCGACAATGTCAGCCGCCTTGTGACCGGCAAACGTTTTTCGCAGGAAGGACGCGACCGGGTGCTCTCCGCGTTTCGACTCTATCGCACGGGCGCGGACACGACCAATTTTGAGAACAAGCTCGTCAACTGGTGGACCGGGTTGGAACAGCTTGCGAAGGGTGCAGGAGGAGTCGGGTCGATCGGGGGAGCGGTCGAGTCAAGTCTCACGCCGGTGCTGATGGGCGTCTCAATCGCAAATCACCTGGCCGCTTATCGTGAGGTGCTGCTCGAACACTCGTTTGACCTCGTCGATCCGGTCGACGCGCAGCCGATCGCGCTGAAAGAGCCGGATTTCGCGCAACTCTACGCTGTTCTCGCACAAACGGTGCATCGCCAGACAATCAACGATCGGCTCAGCGATATGCCACTCACGCGGGTGCGCTTTGACCAGTTCATGGGTTTTCTGGCATCGCCGGCCGACATGAACGTATTCCTTGGGCGGGTCGAACAGGGACTACGCTGGCACCTTCAGCGGATCTACCGCGCCCGCTGCGACATCGTGCACAGCGCCGGGCGGATGGTGAACATCGCGTTGTTGTGCGCAAACCTTGAGGCTTACCTGAAATCGGTGCTCACTGCGCTGCTCGCTGCGTTCGGGAGCATACCGACGCTCGCGAGCCCGACGGAGTTTTTCATCCGGGCCGAACACAGCTATTTGAGCGCGCGTGACTCCCTGCGCAGCGGCGACGCGGGCGGGCTCAAGGCGTTTCTGACGGAACTGAGGCCGCGGCAGGCCTAGCCTGCGGCTCGAGGAGCCTCCTTACCCGCCGGCATTTGGAACAGAATGGCGGTGCGGGCAGCAGCGTGGGACAAGACGTTGTCGGGGTCGCTGGACACATTGTCGAGAACGACGTGGGAGGTTGGCGTGATGCCTTACCTTAACGATGTGCCGCGTACATTGGTCGGCAAGGGCGAGCGAAAGGATAATGCTGGCAATGGAGTCCTCGTACGAGTCACACCTGATTTTCGTCGAGGAGCCGGAAAACCATCTCTCGTTCTCAATTCTTGACAAGCTCATCGGTCATTTCGCCCAGCACCACGGCGGTCGGCAGCTCATCACCGCGATTCGCAGCAGCTTTGCGTTAAATAAGTTCCGCCTCGGGTCAGTTGTACTTTTCCAACGCGGGTACTCGTTCTGCGTGCACAACTGCCCACGCAAGATTACTTCATGCGTGTTCGCGGACATGACACACTGCGATTGAGCCGATAGTTCGGTACGCAGGGCTTTCCAATATCAGCATCCACTATGAGTTGGACGAAAGCTTCCAAACATATTGACGGGACGTCAGCTTTCCGCCATAACCTGCGTGGGTTTTGCAAGCGGTATTACAAGCAGGACAAGCGCTGTTCCCGCGAGAATTGCAGAGGCCAGAGCGATCGCCACCAGCCCCACGGAGATGAAAGGCGCTGTCATGGCCGTTGCGAAAGCAGTCAGCGCCAGAACGCCGATGCCGACCAATGATGCGGCCCGGGCGTCGTCGCCGTCCGCGGCGAGCATCGCCGCATGCAAGCCGGCCGGACCACGCAGGCCCATGCCAATATCCAGCAGTAGGACCATCGTGGTCACGCACCATATGTTTGATCCCCCCGCAAGGGCGTAGATGGACAGGAGCCAGCCTCCCGAGACGGATATCAGCGTCCCGCCGGTGATGAGGCGCGATGCGCCAAAACGGCGAGTCAGCGGCGCAGCCGTGCTGTTGGCCACGATGAAGCAGAGGATGCCGCATACCTGCAGAACGATGAAGTCGTACAGATGCCCGCCCATTGCATTGGTAATAACCGTCGGCACACCGAAGACGAACACCAGTAATGCTGCCACCGTCAACGCATAGCTCAAGGCTTGCCTCATGAAGGCCCAGCTGCAAAGGAGCCGGGCGTAGCCAACCTCTTTCCCGGCGTTGGCGCTGCATGCAGGAAGCAAATGCCTGCCTGTCGTAGTCGCGACGGCCAGCATGCCGGCGAACGTCGCTATCACGGCAAACGACGCTCGCCAGCCAAATGCCCGTACTAGCCATAATCCTGCAACCGGTGCAAGCGCAGCCGCTATCGCCTGCGCGCTGCCTAACAAGCCCAGCGCAGCGATCGCGCGACCATTACCATAGATCGCCCGGATCATGCCAGGTGCGAACACTGCCGCGCAGGAAGCAGTGACTCCCTGTATGAAGCGAAGCCCGATCAGGCTACCAAACGTCGGAGACAGCGCGCAAAGGATGGATGTGCCAGCGTACAGCCCAAGCGCCCCAGCAAGCAGCTCGCGCTGATTGCCACGTGCTCCCAGTTCGCCGAATCCATACAGTCCAAGTGCCGCGCCAGCAGTGAAGGCGGCGAGAACATACTGCGCCTGCTCCAGTGTGCAGCCCAAGCTGATTGGCATACCGGACACGGCCGGAAGCACCAGATCCGTTCCGGCGGTGCCGACTACGGTCGATGCAGTTACCAGACCAAATGCCAGCCGTGAACGCGCGGGCTGTTGCATTTCTCCTCCGTGACTTTCGCTGAACAGGCTTCGATTCAGCCAGCAAGTCACGCGCCACAGGTTCCCGCAAAGGGCGTAAGGCAGCGCCCTATCTCCGGGTAGACGACCGTGTCACTCACCCGGCGAGAGCCCGGCGGCACTCAACTGTCAGGTTCTGGATGTCGGCCTTTAACCGTACAATTTCGTCAAACTCCTGTTCGTCCGGCCATGGAGCCCGCAGCCAAAGCGCATGCGCCTCGTCCGCAAGGTCGTTCACGCGACCGAGCGCAGCCGCGCTGTTCACAGCTCCCCCATCCGGGTACGCTGCGCGAATTTCTTCCTGACAAGCAAGCAGGTCTCGAAGGATGCGGGATAAGCTTTCGATGGTCGATGAAGTTGGGAGCGCCATGCTGGGTTTCTAGCAAGGTTGAGGATAAGTCATGGTAGCAGATGCAGGACGATCGTCCCTGCGAACCGGGAGGCACCAGTGAGGCACCCAGGACGTCGAACAGTTCATATTGCGGCAAAATGCACGTGCGCCGGCCGGACGTGCATCAACACATGCAAAAGGAGGGGCTGTTGTGAGGAATCTCGGATTGAGCCTGTTGCTGGCAGTGGGTTGCCTTTCACCGGCACACGCCCAAACGGAAGCATGGGGCTTGGACGTGAGCGGGAATATTGCGAACGTAACGGACGCAAAGTCCCACTCCTATCATTTCAGCCACGCAGGTCTGCTTGCCCTCGACGTCAGGACCATCCGGACATCGACCAACTGGACGCCGGTCAGCACATGGCGAGGCCCGACGCTGGAGAGCATCCTGAACAAGGTTGGTTCTCGCGGGAAGGTGCTTCATGTATACGCGCTCGATGACTACGAACACGACGTTCCTGTTTCGGACGCGAAGCAGTACGGCGTTATCATGGCCTGTGAGCGCGACGGCAAGCCTCTCGAGCAGAAAGGTTTCGGGCCGCTGATGCTCATCTATCCTCGCGACGAGCATCAGGAAGACCTGAACCGGGCGTCGATCGAGGCTCGATTTGTGTGGCAAATCTATAAGATCGTTGTTGAATGATTTTTCTTCGTCGACTCGGCGCAAGAAGAGTCCTCGGCGTTGCCGTCGGTCTGCTGCTTTGCGTGTCCGGCGTCTGGGTGTACCACGCCTATTCGCTGCTCCTGTCCCCAGCCAGCCTTAAAGCGCTCGCTGGCCCGCAGGAGAATTACTATTGGCCGGTGGCCCAACTGGAAATCGCGGCGAACAAGACGAAGAATGCGCTTCTTCTCTACGGTGCCGGCAAAGCCGATTACCGCCTGGTCGAGCTACGTTTTGATGTCCTGCAGTCAAAATACACCGTGCTGGCTCAACCATCGGACTCCACGGAAATATTTAACCGTAATGCCTCGTTTCGAAATGCGATAGCCCAGATAGGGGCTGTGCTGGAAAAGGTGAAACCCGGCATCCAATCTGTCGCGCAACATCCCGACCACGCCGCGGATGTGTCGAATCTTCTTGGGCAACTTGATGTCCCTCTGGCAGTTATCACGGATCACGTAAGCGCAGCCGAAATCGAGCGGCGCGACACAGTCTACGATGACATGATCAGCAAACGACACCTCTTCTTTCTGAGTAGCATGGTGTTAATGGTGATTCTGGGCAGTACTGGCGTGCTTGCATTCATGCTGGGTGTCGATCGTAGAAGGCTTGCCTACCAGCAGCGCGCGGCGATGAAGGCAGAGCGGGATGCTGTGCGCGCAAAAAATGCATTCCTGGGGATGATTGGGCACGAGTTGCGGACGCCGCTGCAAAGCATCTTGAGCGTGACCGATACCTTGCTGGAGCGCAGATTCGCAGAGCGCGATGCGACGTTAATCAAGAGGCTGGCTGTGGCGGCAAGTCGACTTGAAACACAGATGAAGGATCTCACCGATTACGCCCGGCTGGACGCCGGCGGACTTACGTTGCGTGAACGGGAATTTCAGCCTGCAGACGTTATCAGTTCGATGGTTGACGAAGCCAAGGCGTCTGCCAGGAAAAAAGGACTGAAAGTTGACGCGTTGATTAGCGAAGGAGATGGATGGTATCTGTCAGACCCGGACCGTATCCGGCAGATTCTCGGCAACCTGCTATCGAACGCGGTCAGATACACGGATGAAGGGCACATCGTTGTGCATCTCGACATGAAGCCATCGAAGACTGGCGCCGTGCTCGATATCACGGTGGAAGACACGGGCTCCGGCATCCCTGCCGCTTCGGTTGAACGGTTGTTTGAGCCGTTTACGCAATTGGACCAGTCCAATACGAGGAAGCATGACGGTGCAGGAATTGGGCTGGCGATCGTGAAGGGACTCGTTGATCTGCTCGGTGGCGCGATCGGGATCGAGAGCGAAGAAGGGCACGGCACGAAAATCTCGGTGTCTTTGCCGGTCAAGCGATCCGTCGCTGCGACGGAGGCTGACGGAACAGAGCTGAAGGTTTCGGCAATCATTGAAGGCAAGAGATTGCTCGTCGTGGACGACCAGGAGTCCGCTCGAGAATCGTTCGCGGACGTGCTGTCGTCGTTAGGTGCGCATGTGGATATTGCCGAAGATGCAGCCGAAGCCCTCGCTGCCTTGCGAGAAGTTACCTATGATGCGGTCCTGCTCGATGTGCAGATGCCTGGGGAAGACGGTATTACTGTCGCACGCGAGGTTCGGAGTCTCCCTGGCCCAAATGTACATGTCCCGATTATTGGAATCAGTGCCTTTCCCAGAGATCTGCTCCCGGATGGCGGGGCTGAGCTGTTCACGCAACATTTGCATAAGCCTGTCCGAAACGCGGTGTTGAAGGATACGCTATTGCACGTCCTCTCGCCCGGAAAGGCGTAGTGAATTCAACCACAATTTACCCATGACTTTACTGGATCAGGTTTCCGCGCTCACAAACGCAGGTTCGCTCTTATCCCAAACGGGACATATCGTTGCCTCATATGATCTGGAAATATCGGACACACCGGCCGAAGGCTATCGGGCGCTTTCAGTCGTGCCGGGGATCCGCAACGCGAACGTTGCCGCGTTCGAGATCGACTATTCGCGCCTGACGCGGGTGCACGTCATTAACGGAATGGGCGTCACGCTGGGTGACTCGATTATTGGGTTGACGGCACTCTGGGCGCTACGGAAACAGCATCCGGGGCTCGTCTTTACGATCTACCGCCCACGTCTGGCGCCAGACTACGTCAAGCAGCTATATGTGCTCGCCGCGCCGATCTTTGGCTCCGTAATGGACCTTCCAGTCCATGTCCGGTCATTGCCGGAAACTGAATTTCAACTCGACCTTGGAAACCATCTTTTCTGGCCGAATTTCTCATCGATGCCCATGATTGATTTTTTTCTGTGGGCCTTGGGGATTGCACCGGACAGCGTTGCTTCACGCGACAAAGCGAACGGCTGGCTCAGACAGGTCAACGTCCCTGACCTGACGGGAAATTGGGCGCATCAATCGTATGTGCTGCTTTGTCCCGTTGCTAGCACTCCAGTGCGTAGCATTCCGCCGTCGTTTCGCAGGGAGGTCGTCGCGCAGCTTTGGGAAAGGTTTCACCTCCCAGTGCTGGGCTTTGGAGATGTTGCACACGATCGTTATACGGACATCAGCAGCCTGTCGCCGGACACGGCATCGTTTCTTGCGTGGGTGAAGAACGCCCGATTCCTGGTGACATCCGACACGGCGGCTGTCCACATTGCAGCAGGTTTCGATGTGCCGACGGCGGCTTTCTTTACGACGATCCCACCAGACCAGCGCGTTCGCGACTACAAGTGTTGCACGGCCATCGAGCTTTCTCGTCCCGAACTTCACGGGATTCAGGCAAGCGGACGGGCGGGCGACCTCGAAATCATTGAACGCGCATATCGGGAAGCTGCTGGAGATGGGCTGGGGCGAGCGCTTCGCAGCTAGAGCGTTGACCGGTTGATCTCATGCGAAATCTCGGAAAACAGAAGAGGCATGCGCACGGGCTTTTCGATCCACTTGCAACCGAACTGCTGGATCACCCGGGCTATGTCATCTTCGCGTGCCTTGCCGCTTTTCAGCTGTCCCGTCAGCAGAAAGATAGGCGCCGAATAATTCTCTGCCTTCCGGATCTCCACGATTGCTGATTCTGCCGTGTCGTCATTAATCAGCCAGTCGAGCACAAATGCGTCGAACGCATTATTCCTGATCGCTTCCCGAAAACTCGGGAGGTCGTAGAAAGGCACGGCGTTCAGGCCGTGGTCGTTCAGATAATCGCAAACGTTATTGGCCTCGTGCGTTTCAGTATCGTCATCGAGTACTGCAATGACCGGCTTCTCGATGTGCGGCAGGGTGGGGCGCAACTCGACAGACAGCACATTAAAAAGCCTGCCGCCCGGCGCGATCTCGGCCGGATAGACGTTCCATCTGTTACCGGCCCGAACAGCGACGAGGTCTGCGGGTCGTTTGCCGCCCAGTTCGTCACCTATCCGTACCGAACAGGCGAGTGCTCGCGGGCTCACCATCAGCGTCCCTTCTTCTCCTGCTGAATCTTCGAAATCTTCGTTGTTTTCCACCAGGATACTGGGCGATTCACCGAAACGCGTGGCAACGATGCTGAGTTGCTTGAGGTCCCATGGCAATTGGCCTTTCATTTTGCGACTGGCCGCCGAGAAGCTGAGATCAAGGATCCGGCTTAGCTCGCTTGCCTGAGCGCGCTTCGAAACGCCGTGTCGCTCCATGAGGTTGCGCACGCGGATGGCGATGGCCAGAGAGTCGGTCCGAATGTTGTTTTCGGGCATTTAATCCCTCCTTTTGGATGCCGACTTTAGCTAGAACTTACGCGCCACGCAATGTTGTCAAAGCATTTATTTGAAACATGACTTGACACGCGCATTATACGGACTAAAGTGACGCAACAGGCTAGATTTGTCAGATGGTATCCGGGCATGGCTGGAGCGTAATAAGCGCTCCGTGTGCGTAGCGGAGAATTTGAGATGCTTGATTTCAACTCGCTGGCCCAGCAGTGCGCACCGAACGTTCACCCTGTCACGCTTCAGGCGGTCGTGCGCACGGAATCGGGCTTTAACCCTTTCGCGATCGGCGTCGTCGCCGGCCATCTTTTACGCCAGCCACGTGATCGCGCCGAAGCGATAGCCACAGCCAGAGCGCTTGATGCCCGCGGCATCAATTTCAGCCTGGGCCTGGGTCAGGTCAACCGGACGAACCTCGCCCATTATGGCCTGACGTACGAAACCGCATTCGATGTGTGTGCGAACCTGAAGGCCGGTGCGGACATTTTGCATCGCTGCTATACACAGGCGGCTGCCAGGATGGGGACAGGGGACAGGGCGCTGCGCGCCGCAATCAGCTGCTACTACAGCGGGAACTTTACCCGCGGTCTCGCGGCGGCCGCCAACGGCACGAGCTACGTGCAGCGCGTGTCGGCCAATGCACAGCCAGTCGATACATCGACCAGCGTCGTGCCGGCGATTCCCGTCGTGATGGACCGTGCACAGGCGGGCGGACCCGTTCGCGTGCCGTCCGTCGTCGCCCACCGCGTGGGCGCTGCGGGTAAGAGGGTAGCAATCAGTGATGCGCCACAGGCGCGTCCTTCGTGGGATGCTTTTGGCGACTTCGGCTGCGACAGCGATTCCTGCAAGTGACATGACCGGCCGCGCTGCGACTTTCGTTTGAAAAGGAGAAGCCATGTTTCGCAAAATGAAACTCTATGCAATTCGGTTAGCACAACAGATTAATGTTGCAGGCGGCATCGCCAGCGCTGCAAGGTCGGCGTTGCTCGGCGCAGCGCTGTTCGCGCCCGGGCTTGCCCTGGCAGGAGGCGGCCTGGATTCAGCGACGGAGGGTGCGAATACGTTCAAGATCTGGCTGTACTCGTTTCTCGGTGTCTGTGCTTCGTGCGTGCTGCTATGGAAAGGGGCGGAGTGCTGGGCAGACCGTTCTCACTGGAGCGAATTCGTCACGCTTGGCGGCAAGGTTGCGGTGGTCGGCGCGGTGGTCGGCGTGCTCGCGCCGTACCTGTGGAATCTCTTTACCTGAGCACACATCATGTCGGACGAGAAAGCCCGCTACCCCGGTTTCAATGGTCTTGGACGCACCGCGGCCATCTGGGGCGTGCCCTACATGGCGATGCTCGTGGTGGTCGTCGCTTCGATGTTCACGGGTGTGCTCGTCGCCTTCTTCGTCGGCCCGGGCGGCCTGCTGTTCGTGTTTCTCGGCTTTCCGGTACTGCTGTGGTTCAAGCACATCTGCGAAACCGACGATCAAGGCCTGTGGATCATGTGGCTGCAGTTCCGCTGCCGGTTCTACTTCTGGCAGTTGCGCATCCGCGCGCGGGTGAATGCCGGGAGAGCGGCGCCGCATTTCGGCAATACGTCGACGCTCGCGCCACTGCGATACGGCCGGCAGCACCGTGTCTTTCGCGATTTTCTCCAACCATTGGGAAAGGGCGAGCGCCGCCTGCGTGAGCCCGGTCAGGAGCCGTGATGGGTAGCAGACCAACCGTCTCGAGCGAGATCCTCGGCGCGATCGGCGCCGTCGAAGACTGGATGCCGAGGTTCAGGCATCCGGTCACAAGGCATGTGCAGCACATCGACGGAAACCGTTTCATGGTGACGCTTGCGCTGCGCGGTGTGCCGTTCGAGGTATTCGAAAACAAGGTGCTTGACCGCAAGTTCGACCGCGACACGGAGATCTTGAGCAAACTGGGCCGCGACCATGGCGGACGCCTTGGTTACCACGGCGTTTTCATGCGACGGCGCGTGAACGCCGATCAAGAGTACCGTTTCCGCAGCCCCTTCATGAACTGGTTTTCGACGCAGCATGGCGGGCAGTTCAGGGGTGGCCGGTTCTTTGAGAACCGCTATTACTTGACGATCATCCTGAAGTACGAGGATTTCGAGGATGGGCTGAAGGAAATCGCGTCGCTCGCGCAGCAGGCGCTGCAACAGTTTGCGGACTACGAGGCCGAACTGCTCGCGGTATATGAGCGCACGCATATGAACGGCACAAAGATGCTGTTTTCGCAGCTGTATGGCTTCGTCAGTTATCTCGTGAATGGGGTGACGGGTGATCTGCCGGTCGCAGCAGAGCCAGGTGTTGACGTCATTCCGTCCAGTTATCTTCGCTTCGGCTACGACACACACGCGATCGACGGGCCGGGCGTGCCGGACCACCGGTGCTTCTTCACCTGTCGCGATCTGCGCAGCTTTCCGGAGAAGCCGGGCTTCGGCCAGCTCGATCCGTTGCTCTCACTGCCGATCGAATTCACGGTTGTGCATTCCTTTAACTGCATGACGGGTTTCGAATCAAACCGCACGATCGACTCGGCAATCAACAAGCTGGAGTCCGCCGGCGACAAGGCGAAGCATCAAGTCAGGGAACTGCGCGATGCGCAGGGTTACGTCAACACGGGCGAGCTGTCGTTCGGCGAGTACCATGGTGCGGCCGTGATCTATGGCGCAAGTACACAGGAGGCGCTGGAAAACGGGATCCTGTTCGCATCCCGATCGCTGAACGAGTGCGGTGTCGACTGGGCGCTCGCGACCGGTTCGGCGCCCTTCACGTATTTTTCGCAGGTCCCGGGCGCGAAGGTCAAGCCACGGCCCAAGGTCCAGTCGTCGCGCAACTTTGCGTCGATGTTCACCTGCCACGACTATTCGGCCGGCAAGGCCGAGGGCAACCCTATCGGCGACGGCTCAGCTGTCATCCCATTCCGTTCCGCATCGGGCATCTATTACTTCAGCCCGCATGCGAGCCGGCAGGGCGACGTCAACGTGGCGGAGAAGCTGGCCGCGCACGTGAAGCTGCAAGGCACCACCGGTGCCGGCAAGTCGACTGTCGCGACCGCCATCGCTGGCATGCTGTCCCGGTTCGGGCAGCTGCTGTTCGTGCTGGACAAGGGGCGAGGCTGGGAAGTGTTCATCCGCGCGATGCGCGGCGCCTACGTCCATCTGGAGAAAGGCAAACCGACTGGTTGGGCGCCGTTCGAACTGGCCGACACGGCTGAGAATCGCGAGTTTCTGTACGGGCTGGTCGAGCTTTGCGGACGCAGAAACGGCGTTGATCATCAGGGCAAATCCGTCAAGATCGATCTGACTGCCGCCGAGAAGATCCAGTGCCGCAACGCCGTCGACGCGGTGATGGGTATCGAGGACGTGCGCCTGCGGCGCTTCAGCCTGCTGCTGGACAGCATTCCGGATGAGGGCGATGACAGTCTGCGCCAGCGTCTGTCGCTCTGGTGCAAATCCGAGAACGGCCGCTTCTGGTGGGTGTTCGACAACCCGCCGAACCTGGCGCTGAACATGACGGAGCAGCGCTGGATCGGCTTTGACGTCGAGGCGTTCCTCGTCGAAGACTACGAACCGTCCGAGCCGGCGTTTGCCTGGCTTTTCCACCTCAAGAAGCTGATGCGAGGTGAGGGCCGGCTCATGCAGACCGTGATCGAAGAGTACTGGATGCCGATCCGCTTCCGCACGATCCGCGAGCAGATCGAGGAAACGCTCGCGAGCGGCCGCAAGGAAGGGGAGTTCATCACGCTCATCACCCAGCAGCCCGAGCAGGGCCAGAAGGCCGCCGACCTCTACCCGGCGCTGCGCAGTCTGGTTGCGACCAACCTGTATCTGGCCGATCCGGCGGCGGAAGAGGAGGCGTACGTTCGGGACGGCATGACGCGCAAGGAATTCACGGAGTTCAGGAAGCTCACGCCAACGTCGCGCCGGTTCCTCATCAAGCAGGGCAACCAGTCGGCGTTCGCGGTTTTTGACCTCAGCGGCATGGACGACGCGATCGCCGTGTTCTCGGGTGATCGCGAGAACGTATTGATCTGCGACGCGGTGCGCGCGGAGCTGGGGGAAGATCCGGACGTATGGCTACCGGTCTACCTGGAACGTGTCTTCGAACGCAAACTGCGCACGCGCCTCGCGGCGAAGCACGGCGCCGATGAGCGGCTGTGGGCAGACGAGCTGCGGCGTGGCCTCGAGCGCAAGCGCGCCGAGCTCGCCCGCATCTATGCGTCGGCACGCGCTGTTGACGCCGGTCACGGAGCTGTCACTGTCTGATGGAGGGACGTCGTGAACGCCAACGATGTCGAACGCCCCACGCGCCTGCTGCGGGCCGGTCGTGTGGCCGTCACCGCGCTCTGCCTGTGTGCCGCGATCATCGCACACGCGCAGGGTGTGCCAACCATCTCGCCGGCCGAGCTTGCCCAGCAGATGGTGCAGGTTCAGCAGCTGATGGAGCAGATCGAGAACCAGGAGGCACAGTACCGGGCACTCACCGGTAACAGCAGCCTGGGCACGATCATGAACGACGCGTCGCTGCGCAACTACCTGCCGGAACAGTGGCAGGACATCTATGACCAGGCGAAGAGTGGCAGCCTGTCCGGCATCAGCTCGTCGATGCGCTCGATCAAGCAGCAGGAAGGCATGACCGACGCCTCGACGCCGGGGCAGCAACGCTACTACGACGTGCTCGCGGCCAACAAGGCGATGAACGAGCAGGCGTACAGCGCGACGATGGCGCGGCTCAATAACATCCAGTCGCTGATGCAGCAGTCGAACCTCACGCAGGATCCGGCTGAAAAGGCGGACCTGCAAAACCGGATGGCTGCCGAAGAAGCGATGGTTACCAATGAGCAGACGCGCCTGCAGCTCACCGCACAGTTGCAGCAGGTCGAACTCAAGCTCGCGGAAGCGCAGCGCGACCGCGAATTCGACAACGCATTCCTGGGGAAAAACAATGGCGAATAAGGCACTTCTTGGCGCAATCGTCGCATTTCTCGTGGTCATCGCGGGCTATCTCGGCTACCTCGCGTGGGACCGTCATCAGCACAACATTCAGGAAGAACAGCAACAGGAGCAGGATCTCAAGTTCGATGCAGCGTTCCTTGGTACGACACCCGAGAAGCTTGCGGCCGAACGCAAGGCTAAGGGAATCAATCCGGCGAGTGACGATGCAGCGGCGAGCGCTGCAGGACTGAAGTAGTCCTGGATGAGTCGATACGGTCAATAACGCAGGAGGCAGACGTGGCCAACTTCCAGCTTTTTACGTCGATGACGCAAAGCTTTGACAAGAACGTGCTGACCACCATCGAGACTGGGTCGTCGCACATGATTTCGCTGATCTCGCCGCTGATGATGGCGTGCTTCAGCATCTACGTGCTGCTGGTCCTGTGGTCGTACTGGCAGGGAGACAACAACGAGCCGATCAACGACTTCCTTATGCGCATGGCGTCATGGGCGTTCATCCTGACTTGCGGGATGAATATCCAGTTCTACAGTGAATATGTCGTGCCGTTTTTCAACGGACTGGGTGAACAGCTTGCCGGTGCACTGACCAACGGCGATAACCCCGTATCGGGGCTTGACAACCTGCTCAACGCATACATCAATGCGGCGGAGGCCATCTACTCCCAGGCGTCGGGTTTCAAAGTCATTGCTGCCATCTGGACAATTGCGCTGATGATCATTTTTGGCGGCCCGTTCATGGCGATCGCGATCGCCTACATCATTCTCGCCAAGTTCGCGCTCGGCCTGCTGCTCGCGCTTGGACCGCTGTTCATTTCTGCTGCGCTCTTCCCGGTCGTCAGGCAGTACTTCTGGAACTGGGTAGGTCAGTGCATGAACTACGTGCTGCTTGTCGCGCTGTTCGCCGCTGCATGTGCCACGGAGGTCAATTTTGCCATGGGTGTTGTCCCGCTTGATGGCGCTCCGTCCGTCGGTCAGGTCATAGACCTCGACATCATGGGGCTCGCGTTCTGGATCATATCGTTGAACCTGCCGGGTCTTGCTTCGTCTCTTGCCGGTGGCGTGGGCATCTCGACGATGACCGGCAAGATCGGCGGTGCCGTGAAGTTTGCAGCAGCGCTGTCAAAAATGGGCGGCGGCGGATCCGCAAAGACCGGTGGCAGCATGAGTGAGATGAGGTAGGTGATGGAACGACTTTTCATCCGGATCGCACGGTGGTGGCTTATGGCGGCGGTGATTGCCACGGTCGGCGCGATGGCTTCGATCAAGCTGTTTTGCTAGGACCGCGAAGCGGTGTGAATCGCTGACTTCCAGAAGGAGGACTTGTGAATCAGGACAACACCAATGCTGTACGCAGCATGCCGACGGTGCATGCAGTCATTGGACGCGCCCTGCTGGGACTCGCCGTGTACGCGATGCTGATACTGATGTTCTGCGCGCTCGCGTGGGGCGTGCTGTGTCCGTCTTTGGCCGAGCTTCACCGCGTTTTTGAGGCGGTGCCGTCCGGTTACGTTATGCTCGCCGTCCTTTGTGCCGTGCTGCTATACATGGCGACGCACATCCCGAGCGCTGGCGCGGTTCTTTCCGACGGGTTGTGGGACGCGCTCGTGCACGCGCGCCGGACGCGACAGCATCGGGGCGGGCAGTGATGAAGAAGACTCTCATGGCTATCGTGCTGCTCGCCTTCACCCTGCAGGCCTGTAGCTCTCCGCCGAAACCGCCTGAGCCGACTGGCCAGTGGGTGCCCGTCAACCAGCCGCCAGGCCGTACGTAACCGGAGTGAGTACCAGCATGATTTCAGGTATCAGACAGTGGTTCGCCGCAGGGACGTCGTCGCGCAGGCGCGTGCAGCGGCCCACGGCGGCCACCGCCGCGCATCCAGATTCATCCGCGAGCACCATCAATGCATCACAGCGTGACGCGGTCAGCTGGTATCTCGACCAGGCCCGGGAGTTCGAGAAGTCGAAGATGGAGGTTGCCGAAGAAAAGGCGCGCGTCGCCGACCGGCGATCGGTGCTCTCGGGTGGCATCGCCCTCGCGGCTGTTTTTGGCATAACAGCTTTAGGACTACTTAAAAGACCCAATCCACCGGCGGTGTTGCGGGTGAACGACACGACCGGCAAGGTGGATGTGCTGCCAACGACCGCGAACGGCCACGTGAGCTTCACTGAAAAAACCGACCGCGCGGACCTGCGCCGCTATGTCGAGATGCGCGAGAGCTACGACTGGGAGACGATTTCGGACATGCACAGCGCGGTGATGTTCATGAGCGACGATCATGAAAAGGACGCTTATGACGCGCTCATCCGTGGACCGGCCGGCCCGCTCAAGCTGCTCAAAGACCAGGCGCGCATCATCGCCCGGGTCGGCTCGATCACCTTTGTCGGTTCGACGGCGCAGGTGTTCTTCTCACGGCAGGTGATCCCGTTGAATGTGGCGGCGAAGCGCCCGGACCCGACCTGGTGGATTGCGACGGTGGCCTTCACGCGCGTCGATGTGCCAGAGAAACAGGATCAGCAGGACATCGATCCGGACGGGTTTCGGTGTACCAGTTACGAGGTCACACGCGATTACACCCGCGCGCCAGCGGATGCATCGCCCGATCCCGCACCGGCCGCATCGAAGATGCCCGGGAGCGGGCCATGAGTCGTGCGGGTCTTCGCTCGCCGCCAGGCGTGGTCGCGATCATGGCCGCCTGTGCGCTCGCCGGTGGCCGCGTGCACGCGCTTGAAATCCCGCGGAGCTGCGGCGCCGACCCGCATATCCAGTGCGCGACGTACAGCCCCGACCAGGCCTACCGCGTGGCGACGATGCCAGGCCGTGTGGTGATGATCCAGTTCGAGCCCGGAGAACACATCCTGAAAGACGGCGGCGGCATTGGCGATGCCCGCGCCTGGCACGTGTCGGTCAACGACAGCGGAGCGCTGCTCAAGCCCGGTGCGCTGCAACCCGAAACCAACCTCGTGCTCGTGACCAACCGGCGCACCTATTCGCTGTCGCTTGTCGATGTATCGCGGGCGCAGCCCGCGACGTGGATCCTGCGCTTCGACTATCCGGACACGGAGGCGAAGACCGCGGCCGAACAGCTGGGGCGCCGGGAGGCCGTCAGCGCCGCACTGGCGGGCCAGCAGGACACTCCGGCTGGTCCGGCGAAAACCGGAGCGACGGGCGCAGCGGTGTCCCCTGGTGCGCCCGGGTCATCCGCGCCGGCGGCGAACATGCAGTACATGATGCGCGGCGATCGCGCGCTTGCGCCTACCGCCTTGTGGGACGACGGACGTTTCACCTACTTCAGGTACGCGACCGCGCGCGATCTGCCGACGATTTTCACGAAGCTGCCGGACGGCAGTGAGGCGACGGTGAATTTCCATATGGAAGGCGACACCGTTGTCGTCCACGAGGTTTCGAAGACATTCATCATCCGCTACGGCCAGGCCGTGCTGGGCATCCGCAACGACGGCTACTCGCCGGACGGCCACTACAACGGCACCGCCTCGTCGTTGCCCGGTACGGCGCGCATCGAACGCGCGCACGGCAGCCGCGATCGGGTGGATGACTGACGGGAGCGTGCACACGCATGAGCGAACGCAACGAAATCGGCAATGCCGGGCGCGCGGACACGGCGCCGCAGCCGTCGCTGGACCTGCCCGGACGCCGCCGCACGCGCGCGGGCAAGCTCAGGCTCGTGCTGGTCGCGCTGGTCGTGATTGCGCTGGGCGCATCAGGCGTCACGATCTACCTGCAGCGGCTCTTCCAGCAGCATCAGGACGCGAAACAGGCGGCGCTCAACAAGCCGAAGGACAGCGGCGCGAGCGAGGCTGGGGCCGACCTCGAAACACAGAAGGCGCGCATCAAGCGGGCCGAAGCCGATCAGGCGCGCGCCGCATCGGAAGCTGCGGCTGCCGCCGCGGCAAGGCAGCAGCTCGCCCCGCCGGCCGGCGCAGCGTCGCACCCTGTCGGCGAACGGGGCACCGCGATTGCGAACAACCGGCCGCGGCCACTGTCACCCGCTGAGCGGCGTCTCTCGGGCAGCGTGCTGGTCATGTCCGGCGACAGCAGGGCCACCGGTGGTCCTGAAGACTCTGCGCTCGCATCCAGTGACGCAGGCGGCGGCAGCGCAGACACGACGGGCAACGGCGCCGGCGGTGGCAATAGTCTGGCCGGCATGGCGAGGTCCATGGGGCTCGCGGCGCTGCGGGGCGGGCCATCTGGAGCCGCCGGTTCATCTGGTGCAGGGCTGGCTGATAACCATGATGCCGGCAACAGCAAGGGATCGGTCTTCGACCAGTCCCTGCAGCCCTCGAAGCTGCAGCCGATGCGTGCCGCGTTCCGGCCGGACCGTCATTACCTGATCAGCCGGAACACCATGATCCGGTGCGGGCAGGCCACCGCAGTCCGCACTGACCGGCCGGGGCTGCTGGGCTGTCCGATTGCCGATGACGTCTGGTCGGACGATGGCACGACACTGCTCATTCGCAAGGGCGCGCTGGCCAAAGGCGAGCAGCGCGACGCCGTCATACACGGACAGGGCGTCATTGGCGCGATCTGGGACGAGATCGACGACGGCGATGTCCGTATTCCCCTGAACTCGCCGGCGACCGATTCCCTCGGGGCGGCCGGCATTCCCGCCTACATCGACGAGCATTTCTGGCTTCGCTTCAAGGGGGCGCTGATGGTGAGCCTCATCGGCGACTTTGGTCAGGCGCTGGCGAACAAGGCGATCGGAGCGGGCCAGACCATTACCTTCTCGAACAGTTCGAACGCGACGCAGGACGTCGCCGCAGAGACGCTGCGTAACTCGATCAACATCCCGCCCACCGCTTATTCAAACCAGGGATCCCTGATCAACATCTTCGTTGCGCGCGACGTTGACCTGAGCAGCGTGTACGAGAACGTTGACAGCGACGGCAGCGAGATTGCGCCGGCGGCCCGGCACTGACGAACGTGAGGAATATCACGATGGAACTGCAGATCGCGCTTCCCGACTCTTTCCCGCTTCAAGGTGGCGAGCGTGATGCGTTCGAAGAGAAGGTGCGCGCCGAAAAGATCGATGCGCTCCGGCCGTACCAGCTATCTGACCTTCTGCCGCTGCGCCGGATCGGCGACGGGCACGTGTTGATGGATGCAACTAACCGTCTCGCAACAACCACCCTTCCAGCACCGGGCCGTGCCGGGGCGGGTTTACTCCCCGCGCTTTCACACCAGGCACAGCAGCGGCAGGTACTGACCACAGTCGACAACGGCATCGAGGTCGACACTGGCGTCGTCTGTGGCGCCAGTAGCGACGGTTGTCTCGATGTCGCCTGCGCGAACGTGCGCGATCAGGCGGGCAGCGTGCCTGGCGACGGCGACTGTACCGGGTCCCGGTTCAGGTCGAGCTGCACGCCACAGAGGCGGGATCGCACGGACGGCGATCCGGAAAGCTTTTTTTACCAGCTTGCATCAGCCATATTCTAAAGGAGTACATATGAGTGTAGTGGTTATCGATGTCATCGAAAAGGGCACCATCGCGCGCAGCTTCCTCCGGCAGATGGGTATCGCCAGTTTCTTTGACGGCAGTCTCACCGAGGTGGCCATTAACCGGCCCGGCGAGATATGGACACAGGGATCAGCCGGATGGAAGCGGCACGAGGCGCCCGCCTGCACATTCGACGCCTGCTTCAAGCTCGCCAACGCCCTCACGGTGATGAAGGGTGGCAAGTTCTCGACGAAGGAACCGATTCACCCGGTGGTCCTTCCCGACGGCCAGCGCGCTCACGTGCTGATGCAGCCTGCGTGCGAGCAGGACACGATTTCGATCACCATCCGGATTCCATCGAACCAGCGGTTTTCCGTTGACGAATACGAACGCAACGGCTGGTTTGCAGGCTACCGGGACATGTCGCCGCGCCGGGAGGCGTCGGCATCGCTCGACCTGCAGCCGTTCGAGCAGGACATGCTTCAGGCGCAGCGCCAGCGCAACGTCACGCGCCTGCTTGAGCTCGCCGTCGCGAACCGCCTCAATATTGTGCTCGCCGGTGGCACCGGCTCCGGCAAGACGACCCTCAACAAGGCCCTGTCCGATCTCGTGCCGTCTGATGAGCGGATTGGCACGATCGAGGATACGCCGGAGCTGTCGCTGCCGAACCATCCGAACCGCGTGCACATGTTTTTCAGCGATACGCTGCCCGCAAAGGAACTGGTGCGCTCGACGCTGCGCATGAAGTTCGATCGTGTGTTTCTTGCCGAGCTGCGTGGCGACGAGACATGGGACTATATGACGCTGCTCAACACGGGTACGCCCGGCGGTATTACGACCGTTCACTGCAACGACGCCAGGTCGGCCCATTCCCGTATCGCGACGCTGATCAAGCAGAGCGTGGTGGGTCAGACGCTCGACTGGCGATTCATCATGGATCAGGTCCGCGTGACCATCGATCTCGTGCTCTTCATGCACGACAAGCGCCTGTCGGAAATCTGGTACGACCCGGTGGGCAAATGGCAGCTGCTGGGAGGCATCGCATGAAAGAGCGCGCTGTATCACCCACCAGCCCGACCGCGCCGCACGGCGGTTGGCAACGGGATGGCGACCATGCGCTCGTGCATCCCGGCGGTTGGTCGATCGCGCGTTATCGCATCGACGGCGTGTGGACCTACATGCTCTGGCATGGAAATGAAACGCAGGGCCGGTTCGCGACAGCGGACGCGGCGAAGTCGCGGCACGCCGAGCTGACGGGTGCAACAGTTTCTGGCGCGACGCAGGAGCGTATGGCGTGATCGGACAAATTGTGATCGGCCTGTTCGGCGTCGCGGCGGTGTTCCTGTCGCAGGACCCGCGCGAGCAGCGGCGTCGCTGGGCCTGCGTCTTCGGGCTTGCCGCACAGCCTTTCTGGCTCGTCATGGCGTGGCACGCACACGAGTATGGGGTGCTTGCACTGTGCCTTGTGTACGGATGGGCATGGGCGCGTGGCGTACGCAGTTACTGGATGAAGGCGGATGCGCGATGAGCCGGTCGCCAGTCGAATGGACGGAAAAGACGTCGAATCCGCTGCCTGGATGGCGAGCCCGGGTCGACAGCACACCCGTTGACCCATGTGTGCCGGTCAAGGTCCGCACGAGGGCGGCGACCGGCCGCTCGACGGCTGGCTTCATGAAACGATGCGGGAGCCCAGATGAATATTGGCATGAGTGATATCGAAGCCGCGATAGGCCATTGGCGACGCGCTGCGGCGTCGGAAGAGGCTTTCGCGGCGAGCAGGGAGGGCCGTGCGCTTGCACGGCTCTATGGTGCGGCAATCGCACAGGGCAGTGCACGCATAGAAGAGGGCGAGCTCGACGAGGCCGAGCGCTCTGCGCTGCGTCTTTTGGGTTTCAGTCGAACGGCACGCGCAAAGGAGAGTGAGGCGTGACAACACATCCGCAATTCCGCGTTGGTGACAGTTTGATCGGAGCGGAGGGTGGCTCGAGCTACGGGCCGGATCTTCCGGACCCCGTAAGCTTCGCGGTCTGCGGGGTCAAGCGGGGCGGCAAGTCGGTACGCAGGAAGGCGGTCAACCTCGCGTTACCGCGCAGGACCGTGCTCAGGATTGCGCTGCGCATGCTTGCGCATGCCGACGGCATGATGCCCGATACGACTTCTATCAACAGGGAAGCGGCCGCGTGCGCTGGGCATCCGCCGCAGGTGCTGAATCACCGGGAGGAAGACCGCGGGCTCATCGATCGCCTGCGTGACAACGTAACACTCAATTTCGCGCGCATGCCGGCACTGCATGCCGCACAGGCCATGCTCGAACATTGCGACGAGGGGACGGCCGCTGGCCCGCGCCTGTTGATCGCGGCCGCCGACAGCATGACGGTCTGTCGATGAAGCGCGTTGCCGGGTTCAATGCTGAGGGTATCACCTCAACCATGAAGCGACCGGACACTCAGGGGCGAACCATGCCGAAATATCTCCGCATCCTCATTCCGTGTCTGGTCGTGCTGGTGATCGTCGCGGCCGCAGTGACGCTCGGTCAATATCTCGGCGGACTGCTGTTCGCAAAGATGCAGAAGCTCCCACAGGACGCGGTTGGCATTTTTACGCTGTACGACTACTGGCAGGCGTGGGGCGAGGTCCCTGCGGTGAGGCGGGCTCTCTCCGTCTGCACGCTGCTGTCAGCCGTCATTGGCTGCATGCCCGCGATCGTGATCACGATCGCGCTGGTGAACTCGCGCGGACGTATCGCGCAGTTCGGCAATGCGCGCTTCGCCGCGCGCCGGGACATCGTGAAGGCCGGCCTGCTGGAAAAGTGATCATGGTGCGCCGGGAGACCGGCAAGGAGTAGATGGTGAAAGTCCATTACGATGAAGGTGTAGCGAACCACATCGGCCCCAAGCCGTGCGCAGGCATCCGCGAGGATGTCGGCGAAGCGTCGGCAGGGGA
>NZ_JAYMRZ010000043.1:0-43049 GCF_038900715.1 Paraburkholderia phymatum
TTCGGGCGCGCGTGACGGCGGCGCCTATCCACTGAGCCGGAGCGTCATCATGTCACTGCTCACCAACACTGTCCCATACGAAAGCGCAAGCCGCCACGATGTCACGTGGGCAACGCTCGCAACATGGGCTGTCGAGCCACGACTTCCCGGACATTCACTCGCGCAGCATTGAGGGCATGACGCCGCTGATGGTGGCAGCGCTGCACGGCGAAGACAGCATAGTCGCAGCGTTGCTGGAGAAGGTGCACACGTCGGCGCGCTCGACAACGAAGGTAGGTATGCACCACTTCGGCGATCGCCTTTGTCCAGGATGAAATCGACGCCATTGCGGGTCAACTTCTCACTGCGGTAATTTGTGAACAATAGCGACGTCGGCATCGCGCTTCGCTCACAACATTCATTTCTTGATCGCATCAGCCGTGCTGATTCCGAGTGGCAAACACCGCTCCTTACGTTCTTGCCGTGAAGATGTACGAAGCTGCTGCGGCTGCCGAAAGCAACCTGGCTGCAAGAGATTATCGTAATCTCCCCAGCTCGTGCGCCGGTGTTATGCATCGGTAGCAGCATCGCGTGATGACGTGGTCAGAACGGGGTCGAGAGGTCAGGACCAGCAAAAATCGCTTGAATTTCGGCTCGCGGCAACGCGCAAATCGGACGTCGATCGGCACGTTTAGTTTGGATCGACAGTACGGACATGGCCAAAGCCGGTTGTCGCTTGATTGCCGCACAGAATAATTTATATGAGCGCCCCCAACGCGTCAGGGGTTCTTACGTATTGATCTGATCACTGAATTCCAGGTCTGAAGTCAGGATCGAGGTGGTCCCCCTCGTATTTCTTGGCGTAGGTCATAGACGTCTTCGTCCATAAGGTCCGCAAAGTGGTTTGAGCGCGAAGTCAACGACCAGCTGCACACGTACGAACTGCCGGAACTTGCCTTCATGGAGATCGCTCAAGCGGGAGAGACGCAACCACCACCGTTTGTTTCCGCTACGACTCCAATCGAATCACGCGCACGTTTCATCGCATTCCGACTTCACCGGGGACACGTCGAGAAGGCGCTACTGTGACCGCAAAACGTTTGTTCGTTCAGGCTATCGATCACGAAGCACGGGTGGGGTGCTCGCTCATCATAGTCGATCCGGGCGCCCGCGAGGAACTTCAAGCTGGCGTTATCTATAAATATGGTAATGCCCTGCGTGTTTACCTTCATGTCGGAATGACCGACTGAATCATCTAGCACGATGAAATATTTTATATCGTCAAAGCCGCGCACTTCGGCGCACAGACGAATGTAAATCTGCGTTTCGCCTTGCAGCGCGATCAGTTCTGCGACCTTTTCTGCTGCTTGAGGCGTGAGAGTCGGGATGTCAGGCGCAGGTGCTGCTAAAAGAGACGTTCGTTGAACAACCATGTAAGTTTTTCTCAGTAATTGGTTAGGAAGACAGACAGTGTTGATCGCTATATGACAAGCAAATAAACGCAAGGTTTGTGCCATGCTGAATTTGTGAGGTATGGGGCCTTTAGTCTCGCATCATTTTACGCGCGCGATGAGCGTTAGGATTTGAATTATTGCGTCAGTTTTGTCAGGTTCGTCGGCATTGTTCACCGATATCGATAGCTATCGATATCAAAACACATGTCATGGAAAGGTTCGATTCGCAGCAGCACCATTTGGCAACGAAAGGGCCAGACGGCGACTGTCAATACGCCGCTTTTCGAGCTTTCACGCAAGCGGCTCGGTTCAAATCGGCAGGCGATGGGTTGGAAGTCGTCGAAAGCGGCAGGTCGTAGCGGTCGAGGCGGCCCATAAATCAGTTACTCCGGAAATTCGTTAGCAATCGGGCGCGGCTGTCGGCTGCGGCCGGCCCTGTCGCGCATCAATACGCGGGACTTTCATTAAACCAGGTTTTCTCGTGACACTGGTGGTCAGAATGTATAGAAGACGGGGCGCGTCCACGACTACTTCGATGAAAAACAGCGAAGCGCGCGCGTTGCCCGACATCCGCGCTGGATTCCGCGAAGGCGCTCGATCTCGTCGCCCGTAACGGGACGGAACGTGAGCGCAGCCACGTCGACGTGCTGTCGCTGGCCATCAACGGACAGGCGGCCAGGGCACTCACCGCCGCGCTCGCGCACACCGACCGCTGGCCGCGGGACATCGTCATCCTGTCGATGCCGCTTGGGGCGTTCGGCCTCTTCGCGTTTTCCGGCATAGCCGACCATGACCAGGCACGCGTCGACCTGTGCGAACGCCACGCGAAACACTTCGATGCCGACGACTGGTGGTTCCTGACCTATCGAGGCTGGGCGCATGGCGAAAACGGCGACCTCCAGCTCGGACGCACGCTGACGCAACGCGCGCTGCAAGTGCGGCGACACAACGTGAATGCGGCGCACGCCGTCGCCCACGTGCTGTACGAATCCGGTGCGAACGACGAGGCGCAAGACATGATTACCGGCTGGCTGCCGGAATATGACAAGACGGGCGTGCTTCACGGCCACATCGCATGGCATAGCGCGCTCATCGCCCTTGAGCGCGCAGACACCGGGCGTGCGCTCGCCATCTACAACGAGCATGTCGCGCCGGCTGCGTCACTCGGCACGCCGATCAACATCGTGAGCGACACGTCGTCGTTTCTCTGGCGCATGCAGGCCTACGGCCACGCCGTCCCGGCGGGTATGTGGGACGACGCTGCAAAGTACGCGTCGGATTACTTCAAGGAAGCGGGCTTTCCGTTCGCTGACTTCCACATGGCGCAGGTAGCCGCGGCGACGGGCGACAGCAAAGCCGTCGAACAACGCGTTGCCGTGCTCAACAGGCTCATCGACGAAGGCAAGCTCCCCGCTGGCCCCGTCGTCCCGGCGATCTGCCGCGCGTCGTTGGCCTTCGCCGAAGAAAAGTACGCACTCGCCGCGGAGATCCTCGAGCCGGTCGCGCGAGACGTCGTGCGAATCGGCGGAAGCGGCGCGCAGCGCGAGGTCGTCGAGGACACGCTTCTGGTTGCGCTCATGCGAAGCGGCGAGGCCGGGAAAGCGCATGCGATCCTCAACGAGCGGCTTCATCGTCGTCCGTCTCCTCGCGACGAGCGATGGCTCGACCAGTTGCGCAGCGCGCAGGCGCCCCTCGCGAATCGATGATCGGGGCGACCAGCGTGCGGAAACTGCTCGTTGAAGGGATAGGCCCGGTCGCCGCAATCTCGATCGCACAACTCTTTGGTACTGCACTGTGGTTCAGTGCAAACAGTACTGCCGGCGATCTGGTGAAAATCTGGCACATCAGCGCGGCTGACATCGGCTGGCTGACGAGTGCGGTGCAGCTTGGGTTCATCCTCGGCACACTCGTCGTCTCGCTGAGCGGCGCCGCCGATCGTTTTCGCGCGAGCAGGATCTTCGTCTGCAGCGCCGTCGTCGGTGCGCTGTTCAACCTCGGCTTTGCATGGCTGTCGACCGGTCTCGTGAGTGGCGCGCTCTTCCGCTTCGGCGTCGGTATCTGCCTCGCCGGCATCTACCTCAT
Organism: Paraburkholderia phymatum; assembly: GCF_038900715.1. Classification (GTDB taxonomy): domain Bacteria; phylum Pseudomonadota; class Gammaproteobacteria; order Burkholderiales; family Burkholderiaceae; genus Paraburkholderia; species Paraburkholderia phymatum_A. Next base: position 3,516 of record NZ_JAYMRZ010000043.1, read on the forward strand.
GGGAATGAAGCTGATCATCGGCTTTCCGGGCTATGTTACGGGCGCCATCGAGGCTGCAAGCCTCGGGGTGCGTGCATTGAAGGCCGCCGCGATACCTCAAGACGCGCTTTGCGGCGGCCGAAGCACGACAAGGAGTTGACGATGAAAAAGACTTACCGCGCAATGCAGGCGACGAAGCCCGGGATTCTTGAACTGGTGGAACGCCCGATGCCCGTACCGGACGCCGGTCAGGTGTTGATCGAGGTCGAGGCATGCGGCATCTGCGGAGCCGACGTCAGTGATATCGAAGGAGCGGCCCCGACACTGCAGTCGCCCCGCGTGCCCGGCCATGAAGTTGTCGGCCGCATTGCTGCCATTGGAGCGGGGACGCCATCGATCTGGAAGATCGGCCAACGCGTTGGCGTGGGCCGTCTCGGCGGACACTGCAACGAATGCCCTCAATGTCGCCGCGGCCAGTTCCAGCTCTGCCAGAACCAGCCGATCGTCGGCGCTTCGTGCGAGGGTGGCTATGCCGAAATGATGCTTGCCCGTAGCACGGGCCTGATTTCGATCGGCGTGCGCCCGATGATCGAGACGATGCCGCTGGAGAATGCGTTCGTCGCCTATCAGAGGATGAAGCGCGGTGGCGTCAAGTTCCGGATGGTCCTGACCATGGGGAAGACGCGCGACGTGCGCTAACGACGATCCATGGCAACGGGTTATCTTCGATAGGGCAAAGGATCAGGTTGCCCGGAGAGGAGGCATCGATAAAAATTATCGAAAAGTGTCCGCATCCCGATCGAAATTTGCAGAAAGGTCCTCGCGGCTGATTTTGGCTACTGTGCCGCGTCATTACGATGGTTACACGGCGAGCGCAGTGTTGCCGAGCCCAACGGGTCGCGGATTCTGTCGATCCGTTCCCCAGCCAACCTATCGTGAGTACGACCATGCAACTATCCCGGCCATTGATTTGCCTTGCGTCCCTGACGCTTGCCCTGCAACCTCTCGCGGCTCATGCAGATCTGACGGTAAAAATCGGGCAGGTTTCTCCTCTGACTGGCGAACTCTCCCACATCGGAAAGGACGACGAGAACGGTGTGCGGCTCGCGATCGAAGATCTGAACAACAGAAAGATTCGCATTGGCGGGCAAAGCGTGACGTTCGTGCTCGACTCGCAGGACGACGCGGCCGATCCCAGGACGGCGGTGACCGTCGCGCAGAAACTGGTGGACGACGGTGTGGCGGGTGTAGTTGGCCATGCGAACTCCGGGACATCGATACCTGCTTCCAAAATCTACTCGGATGCAGGCGTCCCGATGATCACCGAATCGGCAACCAATCCCAAGCTCACGCAGCAAGGCTTCACGAAGGTGTTCCGTATGGTTGCGAATGATGTGAGACAGGGCTCGGTGATCGGCTTGTATCTGGTTCGCGATCTTGGCGCGCGCAAGGTCGCGATCGTCGACGACCGTACAGCGTACGGTCAAGGTCTTGCCGATGAGGTCGAAAAGTCAGTCAAGGCTGCCGGCGGCAACGTAGTCGCCCGTGAATTTGGCACCGACAAGACAACGAACTGGATGGCGATTCTCACGACCATCAAGAGCCGTCAACCAGAAGGTATCGCTTTCACGGGGGCGACACGCAGGTTCTGTCGCACTAACGCGCCCAGGTTAAAATTGGCGTTCGATCATGAATGACGAGCGGCATGGGTAAGACGAAGACACCGCGCAAGGCTTTGCCGCCGGGCATCGGCAAGGTTTTCAAGCGAGTGCACTATCCGCTGGACGTGATCCTGCTGTGCGTACGCTGGTATGTGGCTTACTCGTTGAGCCTGCGAAATCTCGAGTAGATGATAGCGCAGCGCGGCATCGAGGTCGATCATTCGAGCGTACACCGTTGGGTCATCAAGCTCGTGCCGCTGTTTGAGAAGGTGTTCCGCCGCCACAAGCGACCGGTGGGCAAGAGCTGGAGGATGGACGAGACCTACGTCAAGGTCAAAGGCCAATGGAAAATACCTGTACCGCGCTGTCGACAGGCGTGGCAACACGGTCGATTTCCTGCTGCGTGCCCATCGTGACAAGGTCGCTGCGCGCCGCTACTTCGAGAAGGCAATTGATCAAAACGGTGCGCCCGAAACGATTACCGTGGACAAGAGCGACGCGAATCTGGCGGCACTCGAAGCCAGAATCTGGCGTCACTCGAAGCCATTAACGCAGAGCGCGAAACACCGATCAGGATCCGGCAGAACAAATACCTGAACAACATAGTCGAGCAGGATCATCGAGCGATCAAACGCATCATCAGACCGATGATGGGCTTCAAGAATTTTCGGTGTGCGCGCATCATTCTCTGGGGCATCGAAGTAATGCATATGATCCGCAAGGAGCAGATGGAAGACGACGGTCTCGACCGAACGGTTGCCGAGCAGTTCTACTCGCTGGTAATGTAAGCAATACTATGTAAGTGCAGCCATGTTTGGCCCGCCGTCGTTATCGCGACAAAACCCCGGCGGTCCGCATGACCAGGCCGCCAGCCAGATGTTTGATGTATTGCTGAAACCTCGTTTGCGCGCTCATCGTCTCTCACAGAGTGCATGGATAGGTGCGGTAGCGAATCTTAAACTCTCAGTAAGGGATTCGTTTTTTCGAGAGCGAACTCATTAGATCCCACTTGCAAACCGGTCAATATCAGAAAATATTTAGGATATAGAAAAACATTTTATATCTGTGCGATTGACAATCAGTGATAGAATGGCATTCATTCTGCATCGCATGCAGAATCCAACTTTCTGACCCTGATGTACGGCGATGATCTTGAGGAATTGGAGTCATCCCCGTCTGGCATTTGATGCCCGTCGGCGCTGACATCAATGATGGCTCATTGACCAGTGTTTCTCTTGCAAAGAGGAAGGCATGAATTTTTTTCGCGGAAATGTTCTCCGTGCTGCGTTGCTGCTATCCATTTTTTATGCAGAATCGGCTGATGCCGATTTATCAAAAACTGTCCCAGACCCGGCCCGGCCCGATGAGGTATTGACCAGCAAGATATTTTATACCGGAACTGTCACACTTCAAAAGGCCAATGACCTGGTGTCGGCGTTGGATGAACTGAACGTGAAATATCCTAGGCTAAAATCCATATACCTTTACATCGATAGCCGAGGCGGAAGCATGAGTGCCGGGCAAATTGCTTACCGCGCGATTCAGAGTTCAAGGGTGCAGGTAATAACAGTTAATCTGGATGAGGTAATGTCGGCTGCCACGATGATGTTCTGCGGTGCCCGGAATCGCCTCTCCTTTCCTGATGCGCACTTTCTTCTGCATGCGCCGAACGAGGATTTCGGTGGCAGCTTTCGGCCCGATGAGCTGAATCGCATGAGGGAAGATGTGGGCGACCTTAGGGTGATGCTGTCAGATATTTACGGTCAGTGCACGAATATGGATCGCAAAGAAATAAACTCAATAACCTATAGCGAAAATAATAGAGAGCGTCTTACCCCCGCTGAAGCTTCTGTCAAGGGAATGGTGACTGGAATGGCTCACGAAATTGTAGATGCGCCGGTGTCCTATTACGTAAAAGACCGTGCGCGATAAGTAAGAGGGTATGTCCGTCATCGGGCTTACTGGCACCTGTTCACCATTTTTACGTTGGTGGGTCTTGTCATCAATGGCGGCGTGGTTAACCTGTTTTTCAACTTCGTAGTCAGTCGGTTGACCTTGCACTGGCGCGCGTGGCTGACACGCGACTTGGTGCGGCGTTATCTGAATGGCCGTGCGTATTTTCGCATCGAGCAGGACAACGATGTTGATAATATCGACCAGCGAATCCAGCAGGAAGTCGGGCCGTTCTGCGGCATGGCCATGACGTTGCCGTGGGTCTTGCTATACACGGGATCGGGATTGTCCGTTCAGGGCTGGATCCTGAAATCGATTGCGCCAGCGTTGTTTTTACGGTGTGCTCGCCTATGGTGCCGCGACCACGGTCATTACGTGGTGGCTGTACCGTCCGTTTATTCGCTTGCAGTTTGAATCGACCGTGGCGCAAGCCGATCTGCGCTTTGGCATCCTGCATGTACGGAACTACGCCGAAACCATTGCTCTGTATCGCGGCGAACAGGCAGAGGGCACGAGCATCGGGAAACGCTTGCAACGAGCGGTTGGTATCGCACTGGCGACCTTGCGATATCAACTCGTCGTGAATACCGCAGAGGCCGGTCTTGGCTTGATCTGGACCCTATTGCCGGTTCTCGTCCTCGTGCCACTGTATTTCAGCGGAAAAGTTACGTTTGGAACGATGACCCAGGGCGCCGCTTCCGCAGGGCTGCTGCTGGGCGCGATCCAGCGAATGACAGGATTCGTGCACACATTTGCGACGGCGGCGCCTCACGTGGTGCGACTAGCGCAGATCGTTGAAAAAGTACAGGAAGTCGAGCAGGAAGGCGCCGGTCGGGACGACACGATCACGTTTCATCGTGGCCAAGCCATCCGGTTCGATCGACTCACCGTCGAGACGCCAGGACGGGAACGCACGCTGTTGCGGGACCTGTGCCTGACGCTTTCCGCTGGCGAGCACCTGCTGATTATGGGGCAGACCGGAGTTGGCAAAAGTTCATTGTTGCGGGCGATGGCGGGGCTGTGGCGCGCGGGTAACGGCACGATTACGATGCCGGACACCGATGAAGTGCTGTTCTTGCCACAACGGCCGTACATGCTACTGGGTAACTTGCGCGAGCAGATCCTGTATCCGGCGATAGCGCGGGCGTTCACCGACAGCGAACTCCAGGCATTCCTGGTCGAGGTATCACTGCCTGATCTTGCCGCCCGGCATGGTGGCTTTGACAGTGTTATCGATTGGTCGCGCGTGCTGTCACTCGGTGAGCAGCAACGGATAGGCTTCGCGCGTGCACTGGCTGCCCAGGCGCGTTACGTTTGCCTGGACGAAAGCAACGAGTGCGGTCGACGTGGCAACGGAAGCGCGGCTGTACCGGCTGCTCGCCCTGCGCGGCATGACCTGCGTGAGTGTCGGGCATCGACCGTCGCTGCTCCCGTATCACACCCGGGTGCTGGAACTACAACCGGATGGGAATGTGCGTTTGGTCACCGTCGACCGGGGCCGCGAAGAGGCGGGTCGGCTGAGCGACGAGGATGTCCTTTGAGCGCTGCTGTCGGCAGGCATTCGTTATCGCGACAAAACCCCTGAGCGAGTTCAGGTATATCGGCCTTTGCCGGCAGGATAACTGCGTAGTTGGTCGGTAACGATTGTGCGCGGCACCGGGTTAGAGCGCGGCACCCGCTGAAAGAAGCGATTTGCTGCGACCGCAGGGAAGCGGTGGCCATGATAAAGCGATTTCGTCTTCTACATTCCTTCATTCTACCGTCACCTCTCCAGCAACCTGACAGTGCCGTTGAGGATTACCGCGAGGGAGTGATCTACTCTTCGGGTAATGAGGCGGGCTTAGCCACAAATCAGAACTTGTGACGGATGGCAGCGCGAGCAAGGATCTGGCGATTGTTGGATGAATCGTTCATGTTGGCGATGCTGGCAACAGCGGGCGTTCCGAGAGACGATGTTCCCGATGCTTGCTGCCAACCAATTCCGAAATAAACATCGATGCGTTTGGACAGGAAGTAGTTGGTCGAAATCGTTACCTGATTGAAATGCTGGTTCCCGACTACGTGGCCGGCAGCGTTTTGAACGCCATTCGAGTGCAAATAGTCATATGATGCAGCGACAGTCCAATCTGGGTTGAAACGATACATTATTCCGACGTCGTAATTGTTGAATATTGCCGTTCCCTCTGCGAGCGACGGGCCGAGATTTGCGTATTGGACGTTGGAGAACGAAGCTGCCAAGATAACCGGGCCGATCGCGTAATTGGCTCCTACGACTGCCGACTGGTAAGCTTTAGCGGAAACATATCCCTTGTTCAGGGCACCCTGAAGAGGAGAAACACCATTCCCATAGGCAGTAAAAAAGCCTGTGCCTGGCGCTGCGGTGGGGTTCTTAAAATACTCGAATGCTGCCCCCAGTTTTAATGGCCCATTCGTGTACCCGGCACCTACGGAATAGCCGCTGGTAGATGTGAAATTACCGGCAACGCCACCAAAGCTATACGCCCCCCCGAAGTTCACGCCGCGGATGTCAGGGCTCATGTATCGTACTGAGTTATTCAGTCGAACTGTGTTGCACGCATTGTCCACGTCCCCTGGGTGGCCGGCCGGCGCACCTCCCACAAGCGCTTCGGCAGTGAGTGGCTCGGGGAAGTAGAAGATCATATCGTATTGACGTCCAAATGTCAGGCCACCCCAGTTGTCGCGTTTGACACCGACGAAGGCCTGACGACCAAACAGCAGGCCGCCCTGAGCAGCCTGACCGTTATTTAAGTTCACACCCGACTCAAGGGTGAAAATCGCATGTAAAGCGCCGCCAAGGTCCTCGACACCGGTCACGCCCCACCGACTTCCCATGACACCGGCAAGCGAATCAAGCGAAACCCTCTTTCCGTCGGCAAGGTTGCTTTGGTACATGATCCCTTCGTCGAGAACTCCGTACGGAGTCACGCTATTTTGTGCCTGAGCGAGTGAGCACACTCCGAACATAGCTACACAGACCGACTTTGCGAAACCATTGCACATAATCCGTTGTCCTGCATAATATTTTGAGTGTCATATACTTTTTTAACATGCTGGAGCGGGTACGAATTGCAAGCCGTCGTCAGGAACCCTGCCGCAATTTGTTATCCGATTTTGCCGAAGTGCTTTCAAAGCATAGGTTATGCCGACTTAGGTTCAATACCGAGATGTTGGTGCACAACTGCGCCAGCGACTTTCTACCGGGATCAACCCGGTGTTCCCCCTTAAGACACGGCGAACCTGTCATCACGCTGCCCGCAGATAAACCCGGCCCGCGCAGCTAGGTTGAACGATGGGCCGATTCCCAGTGAATGTGCTATCGCTTGCTGCGGACATAGCGCAACGCTGTCAGCCGGATTGGTATCGTCAATGCATGTTTTCATGCGAACCGCCCATGTGCGAAAGTCGCCATTTGGTTCGTAAGCATTCGCCTATGAGGGAAGATCGAATGCTAGAGAAGGCAGCGTGCAAGGATCAGCGCTCACTAGATTAGGTCTTGTTAACGCGAAAGAACCTCACTTCGCAAGCCCAAGGGAATTTACGGCGATCGCGGCTACGACTCCGACACACATCGCGAGCCCGTGAATGGTAGAACGGACGGACTCACTCACTTGTGGCTTCACAAATTCCCAGCGTCTTCGTATCCGCTTCAATCGTCGTAGCGATATTCACGAAGCATTCTTCAAATTTGCTTGCTCGCTCGTCTGCGGGAACATTTTCAAACGAGCAGCGTCACATTTTTGAACTGGCCTCATACTATGAACGCGCAAAATCACTTACACGGAGCCACGATGAACCTGCAACGATTCACGCGCTACCCGCTCACCTTCGGACCGACGCCGATCCAGCCGCTCAAGCGGCTCTCGCAGCATCTCGGCGGCAAGGTCGAGCTTTACGCGAAACGCGAGGACTGCAACAGCGGCCTTGCGTTCGGCGGCAACAAGACGCGCAAGCTCGAATACCTGATCCCCGATGCGCTCGCGCAAGGCTGCGATACGCTCGTGTCGATCGGCGGCATTCAGTCGAACCAGACGCGCCAGGTCGCCGCCGTCGCCGCGCATCTGGGCATGAAGTGCGTGCTCGTGCAGGAGAACTGGGTCAACTACTTCGACGCCGTGTACGACCGCGTCGGCAATATCCAGATGTCTCGCATCATGGGCGCCGATGTGCGGCTCGTGCCCGACGGCTTCGACATCGGCATTCGCAAAAGCTGGGAAGAAGCGCTCGACAGCGTGCGCGCCGCGGGGGGCAAGCCGTATCCGATTCCCGCCGGCTGCTCGGAACATCCGCTCGGCGGTCTGGGCTTCGTGGGGTTCGCGGAAGAAGTACGTCAGCAGGAAGCCGAGCTTGGTTTCAGATTCGACTACATCGTCGTGTGCTCGGTGACGGGCAGCACGCAGGCGGGCATGATCGTCGGCTTCGCGGCGGATGGGCGCGCGGATCGCGTGATCGGCATCGATGCGTCGGCGAAGCCCGAGCAGACGCGCGAGCAGATCACGCGTATCGCAAAGCACACGGCGGAAAAGGTCGATCTGGGCCGCGACATCACCGCGCAGGATGTCGTCCTCGATACGCGCTATGGAGGTCCCGAATACGGCCTGCCGAACGAAGGCACGCTGGAAGCGATTCGTCTGTGCGCGCGGCTCGAAGGCGTCATGACCGATCCCGTGTACGAAGGCAAGTCGATGCACGGGATGATCGACAAGGTACGGCGCGGCGAATTTCCCGAAGGCTCGAAGGTGCTGTATGCGCATCTGGGCGGCGTGCCGGCGTTGAGCGCGTATAGCTTTATCTTCCGCGACGGATGACAGGGTTAACATCCGCCCTCTGCGAAGATGTGCATCGACTCAATGCCGGACAGGATGATGCGCGCGCAACGGAAATCCTTGAAGCCCATCATAGGCCCGATGATGGGCTTGATTGCGCGATGGTCCTGCTCCACGATGTTGTAAAGGTACTGGATCTGCCAAATCCTGATCGGCGTTTATCCGTAAAATCAACTCGCCAACGCTTGCTCAAAGGAGAGCATCGTGCGTGCACAACAGGTTTCCAAGCGATGCGCCGAGGAAGTTATACTGGCGGTGTCGCTTGAGCTGGCAATGGCGAAGTGGAAAGTCGGGTTACATGATGGCCGCCGCGATCAGTTGGCCGTACATACGGTGACGCAGACCACAGGCCGCATCCTATCCTGCCTGCAGGCGATGCTGTCGCTGATTGAACAGCGTCGGCAGAAATGGGCGTTGCCAGCCGAACTTCGAAGCGTCGTAAGCTCCGAGGCGGGCCAGGACGCGTTCTACCACGTATGTGATGATCGCAGCCATTACCTCGGGAATCGGGGGACAACCTGGCACCTTGATTATCGGCTTGTCGAGAATCACGCCGGCGATCGGTGTTGCGCGAGTCGGGTTAGGCTTTGCTGCCTGCACGCAGCCCCATGATGCGCAAGTACCCCACGCGATCACCGCTTTGGCGTCCGCGGATACACGCTTGAGCTTTTCGATGAACGGCTCGCCGCCAGGAAAGCAGAACATGCCGTCTTCGTTCAGTGGCGGATTGCCCTCGACGGCGACGATATAGCTGCCCTTGTAGCGGGTCATGATGTCGTTCAGGATTGCTTCGGCCTGCATGCCGGCCGCCGCCATAATCGTGTCGTCGTAATCGAGCGAAATCATCGAGAAGATCGCGTCCTTCGCAAGTGGGTGAGAGGAGCGGATAAACGATTCAGTGCAGCACGTGCATTCGAGGCCATGTAGCCAGATTACCGGGGTCCGTGGTTTCGTTTCCAATGCGTGCGCGATACGAGGGATGAACGACGAACCGAGCCCTAGCGCCGTGGCGGTCAAACTGCAAAACTTGAGGAAACTGCGCCGCGTCGCCCCATGACTTCGCATGACATCGTAAAAGCTTTCCAAACCACCCCCTTTCGCCGACAAATTTCCAGTAGGGAAGATCATTGCGGACCACACCGCTACACGGCTGCAACTATTGGAGGTCGGAGTTGTCATTGATCTGTTCCTGTTGCTCCACACGCTGATCAGGCCCAGTCCGCGGACCGACTCTAAGCAGCTTTCGGGCCATGCCGGTCCGAACCCTCGTAAGTTGCCGGACGGCGGAACGTTGGCGGATATTTGTTGAGAAATTGCGCCGGGCTGATAAATGTCCGTTTCCCGACAAAACAAACGCGTTACTAGCAAATGATCGACACCAGTGCCGTGTAGCACTTCTGACTAAGTCATATTGAACGGTATGTCTAACGACTTCGTCATGTTCTGGTGCGGCTCTTGCTGAACAAGCCGTGAACCCGCTCTCGCAACAACTGTAGATGCCATGAATCTTATGAAATGTATCGTGCCGATCCTTGTATCTACGAGAAGCCAATGACGCCGGTGTCGCCAGACTAGGGCAACATGATGGTCTATATGGCGCACAAATGGACCGATTATTGAAAACCGGAGTACGAGGTAAATTGCACCGCGTTGCGTTTGCACAGCATGCCAGCCGCGCGGTTATATATTCGTCACTCGTCTATTGCGCCCGGAACATCACGACGTACTCCGGCTTGACTTGCGGAGAGATGACGCCAAGGGAATGGCTAGGCGCAGATAAAAATCCAATGCAGTGTTATGCCGGAGAATTCATGGAGCACATGATTGAGAAGCTAATGGAGCTAGAATCCAATGTCCGCACCTATTCGCGCGCTTTTCCAGTCGTCTTCTGCAAGGCGCGGGGCGCGGAGATCTACTCGGTCGATGGCCGACGCTATATTGATTTCTTAGCAGGCGCGGGAGCGCTCAATTACGGGCACAACCATCCGGCTTTGAAGGAGTCGATCATAGAGTATTTACGGGGCGACAACCTCGTTCATTCACTGGACCTTTGGACTGCAGCAAAATACGTTTACCTAGATACCTTTGACCGTCTGATATTGAAGGCTCGTGGACTTGACTACAAGGTGCATCTGACAGGACCCACTGGCACCAACGCGGTCGAGGCCGCCATTCGCTTAGCTCGGAAGATAAAGAAACGAAGTAACATTGTTTCCTTCACCAACGGCTTCCACGGCATAACCATGGGTTCGCTCGCCCTCACGGGAAATGCGAGGCTTCGGAGCGCAGCCGGTTTGCCGTCCATGGGCAACGCGTTAATGCCATTCGACAATTATTTTGGCAAAGGTGTCGATACCCTAAGGTATTTCAAAAAATGCCTGAGCGATCGCTCCAGCGGTCTGGACTACCCAGCAGCTGTTATCGTTGAAGTGGTGCAGGGAGAAGGTGGAATCAATGTCGCTTCTCCGGCGTGGCTGCAAGAGCTGGAAACGGTCTGCCGAGATCAAGACATCTTGTTGATCATCGACGACATCCAGGCGGGGTGCGGTCGGACCGGCCGGTTCTTCAGCTTCGAGCACGCGGGGGTGGTACCGGATCTCGTGACCAACTCGAAATCGCTGTCGGGATTTGGATTGCCTTTCTCGCAGGTCTTGATTCGCCCTGAGCATGATCAGTGGGAGGCAGGGCAATACAACGGTACGTTCCGCGGAAACAATGCGGCCATGATTACCGGTGCGAAGGCACTGGAATACTTTTGGTCGGACGATGCTTTCGCAGACGAGGTCCGGCGGAAAGGAGAAATAGTCAGGAAAGGCTTTCTCGAGCTGATAGATTTATTGCGATATCGTCAAGTTGAGGCCGAGGAACGCGGGCTCGGACTGATGCGTGGCATTGACGTTCAATCAGGCGCCTTGGCAACCAAGATTAGTGCCGAGGCGTTCCGACAGGGGCTAATCATCGAAACATCCGGGCATTCCGGCCAGGTAATAAAGTGTCTTTGTCCGCTGGTGACGACCGATGATCAGATCGAGGAAGCAATGCAGATACTGAGATGCAGCATCGACAACGTGCTCGGATAGGTTTTGGTTCCTGTACGGCCGCCGGTTTGAAAATGGATAAGCATAGGCAGTCTTCGAGCTTTGTCGCGATAAGCGTCCGGTATCATGTGTCATGACAATGCGAACGGTCGGACACTCGATGACGACTCTGAATCCAATTTTGGCACGGGTGCTTAAGCGTTTGCACTATCCGCTCGATGTGATCCTGACGTGTGTCCGCTGATATGTGGTGCACCGCTCGACCATCAAGGTGTTGCCGCTCTGGAAAAGGCGTTTCGCCGCAACAAGCGAGCCGTCTGGCGGAGCTGGCGAATGGGTGAAACGCATACCGAGGTCGGAGGCCAGTGGAAGTATTTGTATTTCGCGGTCGACAAAGAAGGAAATACCGTGGATTTTCTGCTGCGTGCCCATCGTGATAAGGCTGCGGCGCTATTTCGAAAAGTCCATCGACCAAAACTGCGTGCCCGAGACGGTGACAATTGATAAAGGCGGCGCGAATCTGGCGGCGCCGGATGCTCTCAACGCGGAGCTGGGAACACCGATCTCGGAGGAACAACAGTCTGCATGAAGACATGCGCAGCACGGTCCGCGAAAAATCCGCCAAGATACTACGAGACAGCCTTTACGGCAGACTCTCGGACAGAGAGCGCGGCAGGTTCGCAAGACGGCACCCTGTAATGTGAGGAGCCAACCCACGGATACCAGCCGAATCCACCGTCGACGTCACAGGCTGCGCCGCTCCCAGCTGATGGTTTCCGCTTCTACCCAGCGCAATCGAAACGCGCGTTTTGCAGCAGCTACGCCGACCGCGGCAAGCTTCATCAGGGGGTTCTCCGTCTGTCAACGTTTCGAGCCTGTACTTTGGCACATCCGATGCCGTCGGCAGTGAGAACCCGCTCCTATCTTTGACCCCTGTCCGATCTATGCCATCCTTCTACCTTGCGGGGCGATTCCATTTCAAGTGGCGGCAGCGACCCAGAAGCGATAAGTCTGGTCTCACCTACGCTATTGCGACAGAACCCGTGCCTCTCACCGTATTTCCACCGGAACGGTAGACATCGGCCTGATGCAGGTCAATTCCATCCACTTTCTGCATTGCGCGTGAGGTTGATCGATGTGATTATCCTCCGTACTCCTCAGATGAACGCCCGACGATCACGTCAATATGGTTCTGAAACGTGATCACGCGCACGATCAAGACCCGGCGAACGAAGCGCGCCTCGTCGAACACCTCGTCAGCTCAACGCGCCGTTCGTGTCTTACTTCGTTGAAGTCGCGCACAGCGCGCGCTTGCCGGCACCGAATCCCTGAGACGGCTATGACGGCACCGGTTGTGGCGGTCAACACTGTGGCCGAAAGCCGGCGCGCTCGCGTGAGCTGCACGCGGTCCTCCGCGCAGCGCGCGATGCGTCGCCGCGGCGCGATTTCCCTGATCCGGTATTTCACTGCATGAGGGCTCTATGACATTTGAATGGCCGTCATCGTTGTCGCGACAGGACATGACCGAGCTGGTCGACCTGATGAATACGGTATCGACGCGCGAGACGACGCTCGGATTCTTCGAGCCCATCACCGCGTCGACCGGTCTCGAGATGATGGAGTCTCTCGATGCCGACCTCCGCGCGCGCGCGGTTGACCTGCTGATCGCACGCGAGCGGCCGGGCGGTCGGATCGTTGGCATGCTGATTCTCGCGCGTCAAGCGTTGCCCGCGCGGCGGCACATCGTCGAAATGAAGCGCTGCGTGATCGAGCCTGGGTATCGAGGGCGGTTCGTGCTCAACGGCTGGCGGCTTGCGCTCGAACGTGTCAAGGAGATGGGCTGCGAAATGATCGTCATTGATGTACGCAGCGATGGTAAGGCCGAGCAGCTATGGCGTCGTCTTGGTTTCGTTGAGTACGGCCGACTCGACGACTTCGCGCGCGTGAACGGCCGCGTGATCACGGGTTATTTTCTGCGCGCGTACGTGGACGACGTGATCGCCTACCAGAAGCGCACGAAAACGTTCTGGCACCGCTCGGACACGCCGACTATCGGCGAGTCCGAGTTCGAGACCACGTCCGTCGAGCGGGACGACGCATGACGCCAGCCCACGTTGGCGTCGCTCCTCGCGATGTGCGTGCAGGGTGTGTGGGCCGCTCATGCGAACCATGCGGTTGGGCCGTGGATCGTGGGCCGCGCAGCCGTAGTGTAGGGCATCTGCAGCTTCGGGATGACTTACGCGGTGACTCGGCTGATCACGTGGCTGGCCGTGCGATTCCGGTGCGACCCGCCGGCGCCACACCCCGCGAAGGCAATCGTGCTCGCGATCGGCTGGGGATTCTGGTCGCGCAGGTGCTCGCGCACTGGCTGGCCGGCACGCCGCATATCGCGGCGAAGATCCCGCCGGCCGCTTCGCTCTGTACGATCTATTGCACGGCTGACACGATCGGCCGCGTGGAGCTCGACGCGCGCCGTGCGGGCGTCGGCGCAGCGAAAACAACCATCGACGCCGCTGCGGCCGTCAGCGCGACCGCGGCCGTCACTCACCTATCCGACAGGAATGCATGACATGGCAAGCAACATTGCGGTTCTGACGAATGATCTCCAGTACGAACTGGTAAACAAGAATCCCGAGCGCATTCGCGCCGTGGCCGACGCGAAGGACAATTTCTGCCGGTTTCTAGACGGCATGCGGGACCGAGGCTGTGAGATCGTACACCTGCAACTCATCAATCGAGAAGACGACGCGAACGCCGAGCGGTACAACGGCTATCTGCCTGTGACGAAAGATAGCGAAGGCGCACAGATAATCGCCGATTTCCTCGTCGAATCGGATCTGGTCGTCGAAAAGAACAAGGACAGCGGCTTTTACGAGACCGATCTCCACGAAATGCTCCAGGCGCGCGGCGTCGACACCGTGGTCGTGACCGGCATGCAGACGCAGATCTGCGTGCAGACCACGGCGGCGGATGCGTTCTTTCGTGGATACAACATCTGGGTGCCGTCCGACTGTGTCGTGTCCGCGCAGGAAACGGACAAGAAGCGAGCGCTCGAATGGCTCGATGCCTATTGCGCGACCGTGACCGAATCGGCCGAGGTACTACGCACGATCGACGCGTTCGGTCACCTGCCTCGCAAGGTGATCAAGACGCCTTGACGCACGGGCTCGCCGGTCGCGGTGCCGCACACGCGGCCAGCGGACGACAGCATGTATCCCGAAACTTTCGATCGAAGCATCCATGAATATCAATGATCTTTCGCGCTCGGCGATCGTACTCGACCACGGCACGGGTGCCAAACTCAGCCGCGAACTGGTAGAAATGATCGTGTCGGTGCTGGGCGATACCTATATCGGCGAAATGGAGGACAGCGCGCTGCTCGACGTCGACGGTGGATACCTCGCGATGACGACGGATTCATTCGTCGTCGATCCACCGCTGTTCGGCAACGGCGACATCGGCAAGATCGCGGTGTGCGGCACCGTCAACGATCTGGCGGTGATGGGAGCGACGCCGAAGTTCCTGTCGCTCGCACTGATTCTCGAGACGGGTCTGCCCTTGAGCACCCTGGTGCGAGTGCTGGAGTCGATTCGCGACACGGCGCGCGAAGCGAACGTAAAGATCGTCGCGGGCGATACGAAGGTCGTCGGCAAGGGCGAGGCGGATCGGATCTTCATCAACACGACGGGCGTTGGATTCTTCGGGCGCGCTCCACTGCGGATGAAGCATGTGCGGCCGGGCGATCGCGTTATCCTGAGCGGGTGGATCGGCAATCACACGATCCACCTGTTGTCGATTCGCGAAGGGCTCGGATTCGAGACGCGCGTGCTGAGCGATTGCGCGCCGCTCAACCGTATGCTGGCCATGCTATTTGACGCGATGCCGGAAAGCGCGCTGCGCTCGGTGCGCGACGTCACGCGCGGCGGCTTGTCGGCCGTGATGCACGAATATGCGTCCGCGCTCGATTCGACGATCGAAATTCGTGAAGCCGACCTACCGATCCAGGCGGAGACCGCGATGGCGGCCGACATGCTCGGCGTCGATCCGATCAACATGGCGAACGAAGGCTGCCTTTGCCTGTTCGTCGCGCCGGAGCATGTCGAGCAGGTGCTTACGGTGCTGCGCGGTCATCCATACGGCAGGCAGGCGGTCGAGATCGGCGAGGTGCGCGACGCGGGCGATCGCGCAGTCGTCATGCGCACCCGCAACGGCGAGCTGCGCACGATTGAGGAACTGGCAGGCGCGGAGTTGCCGCGCCTATGTTGACCGGCAACGCAACCGCCGTCGCTCCGCACGCCGGCGCGAACGGGCCGACTCGATGGCGCGTGCGTGTTACCGGCGTGGTGCAGGGCGTCGGCTTCCGGCCGTTCGTGTACCGGATTGCGACGTCGCGCGCGTTGCGCGGTTGGGTGCTGAACGATGCCGACGGTGTACTGATAGAGGTGGAGGGCGACGCGCACGCACTGGCCGATTTCGCTGCGGCACTACGCTCGGAATTGCCGCCACTTGCGCGCGTAGCGTCGCTGCAGTCGCACTGCGTCGCGCCGCTGCTTGACGCGACGGAGCGCTTCGTGATCCGGGACAGCGAGCGTAGCGGCAGTAACCTAGCGCAACTGCCTGCGGATTCGCACGTGTGCGATGCCTGCTTGGGCGAGATGGCAGATCCGGCCAACCGGCGCTATCGCTATCCCTTCATTAACTGTACAAACTGCGGGCCGCGCTTCTCGCTGATCAAGGCGATTCCGTACGATCGCATCAATACGACGATGCGCGCGTTCACGATGTGTACGCGGTGCGAAGCGGAGTACCGCGATCCGTCCAACCGCCGCTATCACGCGCAACCGAACGCGTGTCCGGAATGCGGGCCGCGGGTGGAGCTATATGATGCAGACCGGATGCTGTCGGCCGGCGACGACGCGTTGCGCGCGGCGATCGACGCGCTGCGCACGGGCCTGACGGTCGCGGTCAAGAGCGTCGGCGGCTTTCATCTCGTCGTGGACGCGCGCAATCCGGACGCGGTCGCGCGGCTGCGCGACCGCAAGCGCCGCAATTCGAAGCCGTTCGCGCTGATGATGGCGTCGGTCGAGACGGCCCGGCGCTGGACCGACTGCAGCGAACTTGAGGCGCAATGGCTGAGGTCGCCCGGCCGGCCAATCGTGCTGCTGCGCAAGTTAAACGGCGTTGGCCTGGCGGAGAACGTCGCACCGCGCAATCCGAACCTCGGCGTGATGCTGCCGTCGGCGCCGCTGCATTACCTGCTGCTGTCCGATCCCGACCTGCCGGCACTGGTGATGACGAGCGGAAACGTGTCTGAATTTCCGATTGCGTATCGTAACGAGGAGGCACTCGTGCGCTTGTTCGAGGTGTCCGACCTGGTGCTGCTGAACGACCGCGACATCGCGATTCGTATCGACGACTCCGTGATTCGTTGCTCGAACCACCCTCAGTTGCCCGAACCGCAGATCAGTTTCTTCCGGCGCGCGCGAGGCTTCGCGCCATACGTAATAGAAGTCGGTCGATCGATGGCGCCAGTAGTCGCCTATGGCGCGGAACTGAAGACGACAGTTGCGCTCGCGGATCGCGAGCGAATCTATGTGAGCCAGCATATCGGCGATCTCGGCAACGACGACACGTTTCGTTCGCACCAGACGATCGCGTCGCACTTGGCAGACCTGTATCGCGTGAAGCCTACAGTGGCCGCCTGCGATCTGCATCCATCGTTCCGGTCGACCCGGCTCGCGTCGGACACACATGTGTCGCGTCAGCAGGTCCAGCATCACCATGCACACATGGCGTCGTGCCTCGCCGACAACGGGCTCGACGGACCGGCCATCGGAGTGATTCTGGACGGCGCCGGCTATGGCATCGACGGCACGACCTGGGGCGGCGAGTTTTTCATCGGCGACGCGCGGGCGGTGCAGCGCGCGGGACACTTGCGTTACCTGTCGCTGCTCGGCGGCGACAAGGCGGTGCATGAACCGGTGCGCACGGCACTCGCACTTGCGCTCGAATCGTTCGACGGCGATGAAGGCATGCTGGCGTGCGTGCCCGCGCTTGCGGCGCTTGGCCATGAAGCGCGGCACGTGTACGCGACGATGTGGCGGAAGGGCATCAACGTGACGCGCGCGTCGAGCATGGGGCGGTTGTTCGACGGCGTCGCGGCGCTGGCGGGCGTTTGCTCGCGGGCGGAATATGAAGCACACGGGCCGATCGAATTCGAGGGGCTGCTTGCGCGCGATCTGGCGATGAGCGAACCGTATCGTTACGCTTTTGACCCGTCCGCCGACGCGCCGATCGAGCTTGACTACCGGCCGCTCGTGCGGCAGGTCGTGTCGGATACTGCCGGTAGCGTCGAGCTGGCGACGATCAGCCGACGCTTTCATTCGACGATCGTACTGGCGATTGCGTCGCTGTGCGACCTGCTGCGTAGCCGGCATGCGCTCGACACGGTCGTGCTGAGCGGCGGCGTGTTCCTGAATGAATTTCTGCTGGTGAATGCACTGGTCGAACTTCGGCGGCGAGGCTTCGACGTACATGCGCATCGCGACGTGCCGACCAACGACGGCGGTATTGCACTCGGGCAAGCGGTCGTCGCGAGCGCGAGAATCACAGCGGAACGCAAGTCCGTCATATAAATGGCTCTTTCAGGGATTGAACCGACGAACAGACCAGATGCTGAATTGTTCGATCTATCCGATATGTTCGAGGTAGTTCGGCAACGCTGGCGCGCGCACGTGGCCGACAGCGATGGGAAGGAGTGTCTCGACTGCCTGTCTCGCGCCGGCACGCTGGAGCTGAGCCACAATCACCCGTACGTCTGCGACCGCGTGATTGTATATTTTCAGCCGGACCAACTGCTCCAGGCGCTCGACCTCACGACGCCCGCGAAGAGTTGCTTCATCGAAGCGCTGTTCGACGCGCTGCCAGAAATGTTCGCGCGGCAGGCCCGCATCCAAGTTCTGCGGGCCGTCCGACTCCGACGCGACCGAGGCCGTCGTCAAGCCGATGAAGACGGCCACCGGCCAGCGCTCGGTGCTGGCGTTTCGCGGCCGATATCATGGCATGACCGCGGGTGCGTTCGCCCTGACGGGCAACCTGAACGCGAAGACGGACGTCGCATCGCTGATGCCGGACGTGCATTGCGTACCGCCGCCCCTTCCGCGCTGACGGGGCGGGTACGGAAGCACTCTCGCTAGCGTACATTGAGCGCGTGCTGAATGATCCCGAAAGCTGCATCGTCGCGCCTGCCGCGGTCATCGTCGAGGCGGTGCTGGGCGAAGGCGGGCTGATTCCAGCGCCGCCCTCGTGACTACGGGGGCGCGCGACCTTACCGAACGTTTCGGCATCCCACTGCTGATCGACGATTCAGATGGGACTCGGCCGGACCTGAACGATGTTCGCGTTAGACCTGGCGGGGCATCGTGCCCGACGCGCCCCTGATCTCGAAGGCCATTGGCGGCGGCTTCCCACTGTCCGAAGTGCTGTATCAGGAAAGCGATGTCAGGTAGCCGACGATCTCCAACGGGGACTACGGCGACATACGACCATCTGGAAGCTTCTCTACAACCACTACGTCATCGCGACGAAGTTCGACGCGCCCGACATTGAAGCCTTTGCGGTCAAGGTAAGACCAGAGGCCGGCGGGGCGACTACGGACCCAACAGCGGGGGCTTCGACCGGCCTGAATACGGAACCCTCACTTTCATCCTGAAGTGAAACGCGATCCCACCTGCACATACCGATCACCGTTGCATGTTGCACGGCGGGGAATCCCAATCTGCGAACGAATATTGCGGCGCCCCGCGATACGTCGCTGGCGACCGTCGGCCTTTACTGACGTCGATGCCCGTGAGACAAATCCAACAGCCACGGGCAGTCGTCCTGTTCATGCTTGCTACTAGCGAGGACCGAAGGTCTGCACGGCTTTGAGGATAGATGAGGCTGTCCCGGCCCGATACGCGTAACCGACGGGCGCGAGTGAAAAAACCTCGCCCCTTGCCGATCTGCCGGTGGTCTGGTCGTACCGGTTTGCGTTCTCATGGAAAGCGTAGACGTCGCCCGGCGAATCAAGGCCAACCTGAATGCTCTGGTTTGTCCTGAAAAAATAGTTGTTTTCCGAATAGACAACGCCGCCGCTGCCAATCTGCAGAGCGTTGTACTGGGTCTCGTCTGACCCAGCCGCCGTGAGGCCAGTGGGTGTCGCCCCGTTATCGAAATAGTTGTCATAGGCGTGAATCCAGCCCCGCAGCAGCGGACGTCCCTTTAGGTTCGGGCCGAACTGGTTGTGGTGCAACGTGACATGCAGCCTGTTCCCTCCATATGCATAAGAATCCTGCCTGTTTGCGCCAACCAGCATCGCCAGACGTTCATTGGCCAAGTCCTGGTTCTTGCCCGCCCAGTTCCACATAGGATCGGGGTGCATCGTCAGCCACTCGCTGGTGAAATAGAACCGGCTATAGGAAACCGTCACCCTATCCGACGACAGTGTCACGCTCATTAGGTCGTCGCTCGTATCGTAGAACGCACAATGATCGACCCACGCATTGGTGACCCGTCGAAGCGACACGCCTTCATAATTGATACCGGCGTTACTGGATGTGCCGTAAACTTGAGCGGGCAGGGCCTGAAGGTCCCGGATAACGCCATGAAAGGTGATGTTTCTGATCACGACATTCTGGATGTTCTTGCCTGCCGGCAGCATCTCGCCGTCAAATTTGAGCTGGATGTTTTTCAGCACTGCACTGCCTCCACTGGCGCCTTCGATCGTCGTGTTGTTCCAGTCTGTGGTGGCGAAGGTGACGGTCGTCAGTCGCGGCCCGCCGTAAATTTCCCCCTTGACAAGGATGTGGTGCTGTCGCGCGTTGAATGCGGCCAGCAGATCAGCGAGGCTGGCAACCGTGACGGCGGAATCGTCTGACCCGGTCGCCGTTGCGAAGCCGCCGGTGTTCGTCGGCAGGCGCGCGGTGATTGCTGCCTCACTGGACTGCGAGCCTGTCGCTGCTGACGGATCTGGCGCAGAAGACGCCCCATGCGCGCTGCCACGAGCGCACAGTAGATTTGCGATTAATATTGTCATGAGTAGCCGCCAGTTCATTCGTTTCTTCCATTCGAGAATGCATAAAGCCAGGAACCGGCAATGGGCAGATGCCCGGCCCAAGGTGCATTCGGTTTAAACGTCGATGCACGTCCGCATCAGGCTGCGCAATCTGATGCGCGCATGGGCGACGTGAATGTTAACGCAGCTCTGCGCGCGCCCAGGATTGGGATGGCGGACACAGTCATACCCGTGAGCGCGGATTGGCAAACGTTAAGAAGGATTACTATGTAATATTTTTGGCTTGCCATGGTCTGCGTATTCGGCGTGCATGGTGGACACTGACGGCGCATCGGGGAAGGAGGATGGAAGCCGGTGACTGGCATCGGTATATTATAGGTGCCGGAACAATGGGGAGGCGCTTTCGCGAAACTCGAGTTTCTCCAGCAAATGCGTCCGATAGCGATAACAAGAGTTAGCGATATGCACGCGAAAAAATTCATCGCCTTCCGACCGGTATTCCGATTTGCGCATCGCCCCGTCGGGTAAAATGTTGGCCACCCGGCGCCCGCCGAAATGGTTGCGTGCAAGCGCTGCATCGAGTTGCATGTCGGCGACAGTGACATACACAGGCGATCAGCATCGCGTCTACCGTATACCACCGTGGGAATATCATGAATCTCGATTCCGAATTCGACGATCCGCTGACTGATGAAGAGTTTGGTGTGCTCGAACGCTTTCTTTCGAGCAATGCCGTTTGCGACGATGCGATGGACGCCGTCAAGTTGCACGGCTTTCTGACCGCCGTCATCTCCGGACCGAGCATGGTCATGCCGAGCGCGGTGCTTCCGTGGATCTGGGATGCGCGGCACGCAACACGTCAGCCCAGATTTTTGTCAGCCGGTCGGGCACGCAAGATTGCCGGACTGATCATTCATTACTGGAACGACATCAACAACGCCCTGAATCACTGTCCCGATCTGTTCGAACCTCCGCTGCACACGACCGAGTGGCGGGGTGAAGAGATTCTCGTCCTCGACGAGTGGTGCGAGGGCTATTGCAAAGGCATCGACATCGATCGGGAGGCCTGGGAGCTGCTGATTGAACGACACCCCGAGTGGTTCAATGTCATCCTGCTGTTTGGAACAGCCTCCGGATGCCAGGCACTGGGGCAGCGAGATTACACCGTCGAGCAACGTCGGTCATTCGCAAATCTGCTCACGGTCGCAGCGCTCAATATCCATCGATACTGGGATGAGGAGCGCCGAACACTGATGGAACAGGGCGAGCGGCCGAACATGGTCCCGGCGGTTTCAAGGCCGAGAGACAGGACGGGCAAGCATGCCGGGCGCAGCTATCTGGATGCGCAAGACGGGAACGAGTCCGAGGACCTGTTCCTTGTCGATTCGCTCGGCCGGACGACGGAAGATGCGTTTCACCCGCTTGCATTGTCCCCGCTGTCTACCAGCGTCACTCGCGAAGGCACGTCTGTCGATGTGCACGTCTATCGGGCCGGAAACGACAGCCGCGATGGCTGGATCCTGGAAATCATCGACTCGCACGGAACATCAACAGTCTGGGACGACCCGTTTCCGACCGACGGAGCCGCGCTGGGAGAAGCGTTGAACACCATCAACTCGCATGGCATTGCATCGGTAACGGCAGGTGTACCGGAGCACGTGACGAAGCACTGACCGCTCTTGAACCGTCTTGCGCGCTGAGTAAGGTCCGGTCGCCGCACCCTGCGGGTCAAACCTTGTGCGGCACGGACAGAAGCGTCACCCGGCAATGCCGTACAACATGCCGGCGGAAGCCAGCACCATGATCAGGACTAGCAGTTTTTCCCGGGGCGCAAGATATTACGTGATCTGCACGCCAGGCTATTTGCCGCCTGCATTCGAACCTGGTACTTCCCCATCGACCATCCATGCCTTTGACCGATAGCGATTGTCTCGCGCCCAAAATCACACCGGCAGGCCATCTCCTTGCAGCACCGGACGTCGATGCGCCTCCCTTGCCAGATGACGTTGCGCTAGGCGCTTCCTTCAGGCGCGGCACGGGTCATGGGCTGCTCTATCTGGGGAGCGCAACCATAGGGCGTGCACTGCCACCTGCGTGGGCATGGTGGCGCGACTTTGGCGCCCGCTATGTCACGTCTTTATGCACCACGTCAGAAGGCGAGGAGGTCACGGTCTCCCAACCGGACACAAGGGACTTCGAAAGACTGATCGAAGATGCGCCGCCCATGACGGGTGCCGAATATCTCACGTCGGATGTCCTCGCGGCACTGTGGGGCGAAATCGACGTCGCTTTAAGGGATGAGCTGGCGAGCACGGGGGAGTCGCTTCAGGCATTTCTCAAGTCGCGTCATCCTGCGTGGAATCTTGTGGGCCGTGTTCACTTCAACCTTGCCGAAAACCGCAAGGATCCTGAGGCCCCTTTCGCTTTCCTGGCAACCTACGCAGCGCGGATATCGGCCCATGGCAAGACACAACATCAACCGCTTTCGCGGGCGCTCGAGGAATTTTCCGGTGCGCGGAACAAGGCGAAGCTGCTCTCTCTCCTGATGCCGGTTCAGCGCGCTGCTGAACGCTGCGACTGGCTTCGTGCAATGCTCGATTCGCGCGAAATATACCACCCGTTGCGCTGGATGCCGGCTGACGCTTACCGTCTTCTCTGCGATTTGCCCGCTCTGGAATCTGCCGGAATCATGGTCCGGCTACCGGCTACCTGGGCGACGGGCCGCCCCGCGCGACCTGCGGTCAAGGCCAGCGTTGGGGCACGGCCTCCGTCGCTCCTCGGCAAGGATGCGCTGCTCGACTTCAGAATGGAGGTGTCGCTCGATGGCGAAGCGTTAAGTCCCGCCGAGATCCGGCGTCTGCTCAAGGGGGCCGACGGTCTCCAGTGGATTCGTGGACGCTGGATCGAAGTGGACACGAAAAAGCTCGGCCACGTACTCCAACGCTTTGAGAGTATGGAGAAGGCGGCGCAATCGGGGCTGCCGTTGAACGATGCCTTGCGTCTCCTCGCGGGCGTATCGGACGACGAAGCTGAAGGCTCCGACGAGCGCGACTGGGCACAGGTCGTTGCAGGAGACTGGCTGGCAGAGACGCTTGGACATTTGCGCCAACCGGAAGGGTTGGTGCAGGTCGATCCGGGCCCCGACCTGAGAGCCCAGCTTCGGCCATACCAGCAGGCCGGCGTGCGATGGCTATACCTCCTTAACCGGCTCGGGCTGGGCGCGTGTCTGGCCGACGACATGGGCCTCGGAAAGACGATGCAGGTACTCTCCCTGCTGTTGATCCTGAAGCGCGAACAGGCCGACTCGCGCCCGAGCCTGCTGCTCGCCCCCGCGTCCTTGCTGGCAAACTGGGCAGCGGAAGCTGAACGCTTCGCACCCGGCCTGCGTGTGCTGGTGGCTCACCCGTCCGTGACGCCTGCAGAAGAACTACGCGCACTGAGCGACGCGCACCTCACGCAGACAGACCTCGTCATTACCAGTTTCGGTTCGCTGCTGCGTCAACCCGGTATGGAAACGATCCAGTGGCGCATCGCGATTGTCGACGAGGCCCAAGCGATCAAGAATCCCGGCGCCAGGCAGACGAAACAGGTAAAGAAGCTTCAGGCCCAGTCACGTATCGCCCTGACGGGCACCCCTGTGGAAAACCGCCTGTCGGATCTGTGGTCCATTTTTGATTTCACGCATCCAGGCCTGCTGGGCTCGGCGAAGGAATTTGCCGATCTCAGCCGGCGTTTGGCAAAAATCGAGCATTTCGGTCCGCTTCGCACGCTTGTGCGGCCCTACATCTTGCGCCGTCTGAAAACCGACAGGCGTGTTATCGCCGATCTCCCCGAAAAGACCGAACTCAAGGCGTGGTGCCATCTGAGCCCCGTCCAGGCCGCGTTGTACGAACGCGCGGTCAAGGACCTGGCGGCGGCGCTCGAGGGTGCCGACGGTATTGAACGCAAAGGCATCGTTTTAAGCTACCTGATGCGTTTCAAGCAGATATGCAACCATCCGTCCCAGTGGCTTGGCGACGCGGCGTGGAGCCCCGAAGCCAGCGGCAAGTTTGGCCGCCTGCGGGAGTTGGTCGACGTGATCGCGGCGAAGCAGGAAAAGGTACTGGTGTTCACCCAGTTCCGCGAAATCACCGAGCCGCTTGCCGCGTTCCTGGGATCCCTTTTCGGCCGGGAGGGATTGATTCTCCATGGCGGTACGCCCGTAGGCAAACGGCGCGAACTGGTCAGGCAATTCCAGGAAGATGAATCAACGCCGTTCTTCGTGCTGTCGCTCAAGGCGGGAGGATCGGGACTGAATCTCACAGCGGCGTCTCACGTGATTCACTTCGACCGCTGGTGGAATCCCGCCGTAGAGAATCAGGCGACCGACCGGGCGTTTCGCATTGGCCAGCGCAAGAATGTTCTGGTGCACAAGTTTGTTTGCCAGGGCACGGTCGAGGATCGGATTGACCAGTTGATCGAATCGAAGCAGCAGTTGGTGAACGATATGCTTGAAGGCGGTGCGGAACTGCAGCTGACCGAGATGAGTGACCAGGAGCTGCTTGATCTTGTCAAGCTCGATATTCATTCCGCGCAGGAAAACTGATCATGGAGAGGAACGCTGATGGCAAACTACGGTGGATGGAACCCTTACGTCCCGGTGGCCGAGCGGCGAAAAAAAGCGGAGCAGCTGGTCGCCAGAGCGACCAGGGCTGGCAAGACCCTGTCACCCATTGCACCGTATCGCGGGGCCATTGCGAAGACTTTCTGGGGCAAAGCGTGGTGCGATAATCTGGAGCAGTACAGCGACTACGATAGCCGCCTGCCAAGGGGGCGCACCTACGTGCGCAATGGTTCGGTGATCGATCTGCAGATTACAAAGGGCAAGATCCATGCGCAGGTGATGGGATCAAGCCTGTATGAGATCACAATTGATGTCGCCGCCTGTCCGGAAAGGCAGTGGCGCGCGTTGAGCGCCGATTGTGCGTCGTCGATTGACTCCATGGTCGAACTGCTGCTGGGTAAGCTATCGGCTGCGGTGATGGGCCGCATCTGCAAGCCCGGCACCGGGCTTTTCCCCGCACCGAAGGATATCAAATTCGGTTGCAACTGCCTGGATTGGGCGGTGATGTGCAAGCACGTCGCAGCAGTACTCTATGGCATCGGCGCACGGCTCGACCAGCAGCCCGAATTGCTCTTTACGTTACGTGGCGTTGACCCCACCGATCTCGTCAATCACACAGGTGCGAATTTGTCCGGTGCGGGAAAAGCTTCCCCGGCGTCCGGCAAGCTGCTCGACAATGCAGTTCTGGGCGATGTGTTCGGTATCGACATTGACACGGAACCATGTGCAGATGCCGACTCGGTCCGAGGCAACCGCACGCGCGAACCATCCACTTCGCAAGCGAGAAAGTCTGCTTTGACCACGCCGAAGCCGTCCGTGACCGTGAAATCGGCGCCGAAGGGCAAGGTCGCGACGCCGACCGCGAAGTCCGGCCCCGCTGCCATGAAAAAGCCCAGGGGCAACTCCGATCCCGGCACATCGAAGACGAACCGTTCGGTCGCGTCTCAAAAGGCCGTTGCACGTCCGCGTACTACGTCGAAATCCGCGAAACGCCGCGGGTGATCTTTTGTCCCGCGTTTCACCGCTTGAGCCGGCGACCTGTTTCGCTCTTACGGATTTTTGAATCCTGGCCGACTCTCTGATTGAGTGGGACTACGGTGTCGCGATTTCGCCGGCGACGGCCTGGCGCTACCTCAAGACGCGAATCACGACTGCGCATAGACTCAATCTAGCGAATATCGATAGGTATCCTATATTTTAGGCGCTTTTACGAATCGACCGACAATCAAGGGTCTTCAATTTCGAGGATAGGGCCAGGCTGCAACCGCATGCAAGAGTTGCAGGTCGCGAACTCTTGCATTATGCGGCCGGGGGAGGATAACGCCTGATGCTGACGAGGGATGTCGCGTCAACCGATTGGGTCCTGTTTGGTAATGCCAACAGCAGTGATTGAGCGATCAGTAGCCGCCCAGCAGACGGTCAAGCGCTGCAGTGATCTTGTCCCGATGCTCCCGCAATGAGCCGATCGAGGGACCAAGCTCGGTTAACGGAACAGATGCAATGAACGCCGGGTGCATCAGGCATTTGACGCCAGCGATCTCGAAGGACGGCGTGAGATCTGCTGGCAGTTTGCCGGGAGGGAAAGAGTCCGCACGAATCAGCGGGACAACAACCCGAATTGTCAGGCCATCGAGAAAGTCACTCTGCACGTCGATAAGGTACGGCGTACTCGCCTTGCTTTTACCGGGGTTGGCATAAACTTCGAATCGCGCCATCAAAACATCCGGTATTCAGCGAGTGGAAGGCCATTCTTTTCGACCCAGTCGTTGGTGTTCTTAATGAACTCCGCGTTCTCCTGCGCCCAGCGACGACCTTCCTCGGCCTTGATTGCGTCGCGCAAAGCCTGCTCGCAGGCACGCGAGAAGTTGATGCCCAGTTCCTTCGCCCGCTCATAAACGTCGACAGGCAGCGTGACATTGGTCGCCTTCCGTGGCACGGCGGCAGTTGCATGTGCCATGTGAGCCTCCATGTTGGTGAATATGCGCATATCTGTCCACATTCTACACATGATCAATGCCGTCCGCTGCGAAGGCGCTTACGTCCAGGACGACTGGTTTTGCGGAAGCGAACGCTGTGGGTCATGCACGTCAAGTCGATCTGTCGGCTCAAGCTCATCCACGTATAGGACGAGATTTACTCCATCCGGCGATAGGCGTGACCTGAAGAAAATCCCTTTCGCCCCGGCCGCGATAACCTCGTCACCGACAACCCGGCTGGGGGTTCGATGCGCTGGTTGAACCAGCAGCCACGCCAGTCGCAATAGAAATCTTCCCACAGGGCAGATCATTTTCCGCTCTGATACCCGCCTGTAAAGTCGACGATAGGGTCAACGGTCAACTGGTAACTGACAAGCGTGCCCGGCGGCATCAATGGAGAAATCTGCTGATATTCCCGTACGGCCGCGTCGACGTCCAGTGCGAGATAAAGGGCGTTAAGCCCGGTTAGCGTGGCCGCCATGCCTGCCAGCACCGGCGCCGCTCGTCGGCCCGACCGCCCACTTGGGAACATGCATGCGGTAGGCCGTAAGCTTAGACAGGGCCTTCACGATTACCAGGTCATGTTTCCGGCCTTCAACGATCGTCGCGTGTTTCTCATCCCTGGAACTCTGTATCGATATAGAAGTTGTCGTCGTCGACGGTGAACTGAATCCATCCGTCGCGGCGGGTGGTCAGGACATGCCTGTCTTTCATGGTCGTGCGCACGCGCACACCCTGAGCGCGAACGACGGCGCGATAGTCGGGCAGAGGCTGCCATGTTTCGCCGATTGGCGGGGACTGTGAGGTACGCCCATAACGCCGTACTTCGGGGCCACTCGCCAGCAACCCAGACTAGACGCTCATAGACAGATAGCAAACCTATTCTGGCAATGATGCGTTCACGGCAGGCTTACCTGAGAAAAACGCAACGAATGCGACAAAGAATAATATTGCGAAAACTGCGAAAATAGCTTATCGTGGAAACATCCGAACGGCAGATGCTCCATGTGGTACACCGACTGCGATCTGTCCGAAGCGATAGGGGGATGCGTAGCGGATGTGACTGAGAATCAGGTCACACCGCCTGTGCCCGCACCCGGCGAATACGCCGAGCGTGAGGCTCGGCCCGCGCGGCTGCTGCTTTACCCGTTGCTCGCTGAATCGAATGAAGCGGTGTCAAGCCCCGCGAAGGTTGACCCCGCAGAACGTCAAAACACCTTGCTCGCTGTTAACCCCGACGCCTTTTGGCGAGTCTGGACGCTGCTGTTTGGTCAACCGACCGATACGCGCCCCAGCAAATCGCTAGTGGCGCAGGTTGCTGCGGCGCTGTTCGGATCAAGAACTGCACCCGGCGCCGATTACCTGGCGGCAGATTTCGACGCCGTCAATAGCCGTGAGCTCGCACGGGAATACCGTCTGGCGCGGTTGCGCGAGCTCGTGGCCAGCCGACGACACCTCGCGCAGTGCTTCGCTGCGGCCCGCGCATTCCTGCTCCGACATATCGCACGGGCTACCGTCGAAACGGGTAGTACGGCGGCCATCGCGAAGCGCATGACGCCGCTTGGCGCACCTCCGCAAATCGCATGAAGGAGAGTTTCATGGCACAGGCAATCAACGAGCGGAACGCAGCGGCTGACTTCAAGATCCGCGCTTTCCTGTCGGGCGGGACGCCTCTTGACGTACAGCGAGCGGCTCGTGACGTCGCCGAACTGTTTGCATCCGACGTCGAGGGCACTTTGCGCGGCCAAGCGCCCGAACTGGTGACTGGCAGGATCCACGAACTCGTGCGCAACGTTCTTGAGCGACGTCTGGCAACGATGCTGGCGCTGGAAAAATCCCAAGACGCGGAAAACCGCTCGCCCACGTTGCCTGTGGCCAATCTGAGACCCTCGGACGTGATTGAACAGCGCAAGGTCAGCATGTCGCTCGCGAGCCTGTATCGCTATGTTGAAGCGAATAAGTTCTACTGCGTCGTGCCTGCGGGGCAAAGCAACGGGCGTGAGTTTCCGGCGTGGCAGTTTGTTGAGCCGGTACCCGAGCTGCTTCAACCGGTGCTGTTCGCGCTTCGAGGATCGTTGAGAACAGAGGTGCATGCTTTCTTCGTGACCGCGCAGGACGAACTGAACGAATTGTCTCCCGCGGAGATATTGGCTGGCGTGCCGTTCGAGACGCGCCCGTCGGTGCACCTCAGCCAGCTGCGACTCTTGCAGTTGCCCGCGATGGAACGCCAACGTCGGGTATTGTCGCTGGTTCGGGCGTCGGAGAAAGGCATGGCCGAGTGAACGGCTAATGCAATGACCAATAAGAATGAACCGATCGTCGAACTACCCCCGCATCTGCGGAACCGGATTCCGTCGCAAGAGCTTTTGAGGGAGGCACTTTCCCGCGAGCTCGCGGATCCGGACACGAGCGCACAGTTATTCCGTGCCGCGTATGTGCCCGAGAGCGTGTTGCCCGTCAGGGTACAGCGTGTCTACCGATTTGGTCCGCCGCCTGAGCTATTCCGGCCGGACGGCACACCGCCATTCTGGTGGCTCTACGCGGCCCATGCGGCGGAGACGGCAATCTGGGAGGCGCAGTTCTGCAAGAACGACGTGACGCGCACCGGAACGTTTTATTTCGATACGTTTGCAGTCCAGCACGGGGTAATCGCCGAGCTGAAGTTTCCGCGTCCGCCGAGGCTCTGGAATCTGAATGGCTCGGCATCGAGCAGGCTTGGCATCTATGACGACTTGTCGAGCCCGGACTATGAGTGGTCGCAGTGGTTCGGCTATCAACTCGACCGGACAATCCAGTCCGTTGACCCCGTCACGCGGCCGGACGGATTTGTGTATGGCGATAGCAGGGACGTCGCTGAGAAGTATGGTGCAGGACTGGTTGGCGCCTGACCCGAAGAGAGGGTTTCGAGTCAGCCACTACGGAAGATCCAGCAGGGGACGATATGTCTGCGTGGTCGCAGACAACGGAACCGGGTCGAAGGCAATGTTCTTTTTTCGACATCGAGACGGAAAGTGGTGCGTCTTTCCACCCGATCCCGAAAGGCCGGCCATGCACGGAGAAATCGCGCTATGCGAAGGCTAGGGCCTGTTCACACTAATCGTATTGGATCGTATCCTTCGGCGATGGAAATCACCGAAGCCCAATATCAGCGGATTGAGCATTGCCTGCCGCGACAGCGCGGCAATGTCAGCCTGACAAACCTGCAGGTGCTCAATGCGATTCTTTATGTGGCCGAGCATGGGAGCAAATGGCGCGGACTGCCCAAGCGCTTTGGCCGATGGCAAACGATCTACACGCGAATGAATCGCTGGTCCAGCGACGGCGTGCTAGATCGTGTGTTCACTGAACTGCAACAAATTCGGTGCTGTCTTTGCCCAGTGCGTCAAAGCGGCGCGGCGAAAGCTGGATAGCACTTGGTATCTTCAGATTTTCGTGACGCTGCGCGGCGGGTCGTATCTATTATGGCGTGCGATCGATGAGCACGGCGCCAAACTCGATGTGCTGATGCAAGAGCGACGCGACAAGGCCGCGGCAAAGCGCTTTTCCGGCGGGTGCTGTGTTCGAACCCGGTGCCGCGCAGGATCTGACGGACCCGCTGCGCAGTTACCCTGCGGCGAAAGCCGAGATCCCCGAGTTCACTCATGAGAAGCGCGTATTCGTCAAAACGGCTGCACGTGAACAGGAGCATTCTATGGGCAGACGCCACATACCCGGAGTGGAAGTTGAATGACTGACGACTCGACGCGCGCTTACCGACTATGGGAACATGGCGCAAGCGACGAGCTTGACTGGAGAGAAGGGTTATGAGCAGAACGGAGAAAGAAAAGATGCTTGCCGGAGAACTGTACACGGCGAGGGCAGCCGAGATTCAGGTCGATCAGGCGGAAGCCCGAGCATGGATGGCCCGCTTCAACGGAGCCATCGACATGCCGCTCTCGGAGAGATACGAACTCTTGCAAGAGAGACTCGCTACGATTGGAACAGACTCCATGATTCGTCCCCCGTTTCATTGTGACTATGGCTTCAACATCAGTCTGGGCGCCGGGGTGTTCCTCAATTACAACTGCATCATCCTTGACGTCGTTCGGGTCGAGATCGGCGATATGACGCAAATTGCAACCGGCGCGCAGATTTTGACCGCGGATCATCCTCGCGATCCGGCTGTTCGTTGGGCAGGGCTCCAATTCGGTCGGCCGGTGAGGATCGGACGCAACGTTTGGATCGGTGCCGGCGCGATCATTCTGCCGGGCGTGACGATCGGCGACGACGCATTGATCGGCGCAGGCAGCATCGTCACACGCGACGTGCCAGCTGGCGCCACTGCTGTCGGCAATCCCGCACGCGTGTGTTCGGCGCCAAAGATCACATGAGTGGAGCGCAGTGCCCTCGGGTTACGCGTCGTTCTTTGTTTTGACGATGAATTCTCGATGCGTATTTCGCACCAAGCCGGACACTGATTTCGCAGCAAGCTGGACAGGCATTTCACGCGAAGGTGGACACGGATTTCACGGCAAGCTGGACAGCGATTTCACACGAAGCTGGACAGTAACGCTCTGATGTAGCGACGCGGGCTATGTCGCAATAAGGGACCTGCTATGCTGACGTCCCGAAGACGGACGATCTGACCGATAAAGCAGAACCTGAATCCCGCGGTGGCGAAGGTGCTCAAGCGCCGGTTCTGTCGCGGTAACGGTGGACGGACGAGCCTGCTCGATATAATCAGGATGGCTTACATAACCAAAGAGTAGAACTGCTCGGCGGCTGACGGGTGGGTGCCTTTTTTCACCCGCATCTGGCCTTTCCGAATCATATGCATGGTCTCGATGCCAGACAGAATGATGCGTGCGCAGCGAAAATCCTTGAAGCCCATCATCGGTTTGACGATACGTTTGATGGTCCTGTGATCCTGCTCAACAATGTTGTTCAGGTACTTGCATTGGCGAATCCTGATGGGCGTTTCCCGCTCGGCATTGGCGGCCTGAAGCGCCGCAAGGTTGGACCCGCTTCTATCCACCGTGACCGTCTCCGGCGCGCCATTCTGGTCGATCGCCTTTTCAAAATATCGTTGCGCGGCAATCTTGTCCCGACGGGCCCGAAACAGAAAATCGACCGTGTCTCCGGCCTTGTCCACCGCCCGATACAGGTACTTCCACTGGCCCCGCACCTTGATGTACGTCTCGTCCATCCGCCAGCTTTTGCCGAGCAGACGTTTGTGCTTGCGGAAGGCTTTTTCGAACAACGGCACCAGCTTGATAGCCCATCGGTGCACGGTCGAATGATCGACCTCGATACCGTGTTCCGCGATCATCTCTTCGAGATCACGCAGACTCAGCGAATACGCCACATACCACCGTACGCACAGCAAAATCACGTCCACCGGGAAATGCAGCCGCTTCAGGACCTTCGCGATCCCCACCGGCAACGTCTTCCGGGAAATGCGTTCTTTCTTCACCGGCGCTTTGCACAAATTTTTCATGTTCTGATTTTACGCTACCTCCTTATCGCGACAGAACCCCGGCGATGACACTGCGCCGGTCTCCCACACGAATCTTGCGGGCTTGCGTTCAACGAAGGCAAGCAATAGCAGTCCTGAGCCCAATGTAAACGATTGAATGTGACTATACAAAAATCCTACGAACTCAATGTCACCGCGATCAGTATAAAGGGTCATCAACTCGACGGAAAATGCGTCGATGTGGCATTCCAATTAGGCGGATCTTGCCCGAAAACATTGCGAACGAAGAAATCCATGAGCTTACGCTCGGTGAAGATACCGGGGGCTCCATGATCAGCACCAGGCACATAGACCATTTCGAATTCCTTTCCCGCCTTAATGAGACTGTCGGCGAGCGCAAAGGTGGAGGCCGGATCGACATTGTGGTCCATTTCGCCCACAACAAGCATAAGTTTGCCGTGCAGATTGTCGGCATTGTCGATGGCGGAGGACTGTGAGTATTCAATGCCGACGGGCCAGCCCATCCACTGTTCGTTCCACCATATCTTGTCCATACGGTTGTCATAGCAACCACTGTTGGCTACCGCAACCTTATAGAAGTCCGAATGGAATAGCAGTGCATCAATGGCGTTCTGGCCGCCAGCTGATGTACCGAAGATTCCCAAATTCGAGATGTCGTACCAGGGATATAGAGAGGCAGCCGCCTTATGCCACAGAATGCGATCGGGAAGGCCTGCATCTTTCAGATTCTTCCACGCGACGTCATGGAAAAGGCGTGAACGGTTGTTAGTGCCCATTCCGTCGATTTGCACAACGATAAAACCCAACTGGGTAAGGGGCTCTGTTGTGGTTGTGAATGACTTTGGGACGTGAGAGCCTTGCGGGCCGGCATATATATCCTCCACCACAGGATACTTCAGATGTGGATCGAATCTATCTGGTAGATGAATGATTCCCCAAATATCGGTCTTACCATCGCGCCCTTTGGCAACAAAATTGATTGGTGCTCTCCATCCATTAGATTCGAGTTGGGAGATGTCGGTGCTCTCGATCTGCATCAGATTAGCGTTGTCTCTAGACCGGAAAAGCGCCATGCGTGGGGGAAGGTCGATACGCGACCAGAGGTCGACGTAGAATCTACCGTCAGGAGAAAACTCGATGTGATGATTGGCCGGTTCTGGCGTAAGTGAGGTAAGCCCCTTTCCGTCGAAGCCAACTCGGTAGGCGTGAACGAAATAAGGGTCCTCACCGAAATTCATTCCGCTTGCTTCAAACCAAATTTCCCTTCTGACTGGATCGATGTGGTCCACCGCGCGGACAATCCAGTCACCTTTGGTGATTTGGTTTTCTAAAACACCGGTACGGCCATTAAAGAGGTACAGATGTTCAAATCCATCGCGCTCGGATGCCCAGATAATTTCCTCTCCATCATTAACATTGTAACGAAAGTGTTTTCCGGCATTTATTTGGTTATTTCTTAAATCTGTATAATCGACGAACGTGGAGCTGACCTCATCGATCAAAGAGCGCGTACGGCCGGTGGCTGCCTCCACCTCGATTACTCGGTAGAGCTGATGGCCGCGTTGGTTGTACTCAAATGTAAAGCCTTCCCCATCCTTCCGCCAATTAATTTGGGAAAGGTCAAAAGGATTCGGGAACAAAGCATTGTCGATATTGACCATGCGCTTGTTGACTATGTCGAATAGTACCGGTTGCGGTCGCGGAAGAATATCTCCCGCTTTGGGATACGCTATTGGCTCATACCTCGCTTGATGGTTTGTTGCTGAGGAATTGACAAGCATGATTTGACGCGGTTGGCCGACGGCGACACGGTAACCTGCGAGGTGATTGGAGTCAGGGGACCACTTTAGGGATGAGAAGACGTAATTGTTCGCTTCTGTCCCGTCCCAACTTAACGGTACATTTACTGACCCGTCCTTACTCAGTAGAAAGACGTTGTAGTTTTTGATATATGCTTTCCACTTGCCGTCCGGTGAATCGCTTGTGATTCGACTATCGCTTTCAGCCGTTGACGTGAAGTCGTTATGAAATGACAAGATTTCGCCCTGAGAGATCCTAGTGCAGATGTAGCTTGAAAGATCACAACTCCACTGAACGGAATCAATGGAGAACAGCAACTGGTTGCCGTCTTGTCCGATTTCGAAACGGTCAAAGGGCAGCGAATTGCCTCGGAAATTCGAGGAGGCCGCCTTATTTAATGCGTCGGCAAGGCGGCTATGATCGAAAGCCGGTTGCTTCTTCCCAGTTTTGATATTGAATTTAATGAACTGGCGCTCACCATGTGTCGTCCGTCGGTAGGCAAGGGTCTCGGGCGAAAGCCAGAAAGGGGGGGTATCGACGAAATTGACAATTTTATCCGAGTATTGATAACGAACTGTGAGAGCCCGCTGAAAGTCTGAGGGGGTAAGAGCAAAGGGGGGGTGTATGGTTCCGTTCCCCTGGTTGTCAGCAGCCGATAGCAACGTGCAGTAGGAAATTAGAAGCAGAAAGATGGTGACAATTTTTTGCATGGATGTTTGGCCTTGACTATGTATAGGTTACGTCGTCGGCTTACCTTACTGCAATTTTTATGCCATCAGTGAATGCGAGTGGGTATGATCAGTGTCCGCTGAGCGCAAGCGAGGCGACCGGTGAGGTTCTGTCGCGATAACGGGAAGTAGAATGGCCGGTTTTGGAAACTGCAAGTCAGCAGATGAATAAGCCAGCGAAGACGCCGCGCACGAGCCTGCCAGGCGGCATTGCTGCCAATGTCCTCAAGCGCCTGCACCATCCGGTGGATGTGATTCTGCTGTGCGTGCGCTGGTACGTGGCGTACTCGCTGAGCTTGCGGGATCTGGAAGAGATGATGGCCGAGCGCGGCATCGAGGTGGATCATTCCACGGTGCATCGCTGGGTGACGAAGTCCGTGGGAAACGGGGCTTGCGGCGAGGCGGTTACGCCAAGATGAGCCTCTAGGCTGAGCATGGGACGGTTGAGGAACACGAACCTGTTTGAACGCATCTGAGGGTTGAATCGTCACCCCTGCCTACACCGCTTAATAGGCAGGACGCGAATTGTTGCCGATCATATGTACGGCCCGGCAACGCGAATGCTGACTGGCCATGTAGGCCCATCAGCACGGAGCCATGGAGAGCGCGCAGCTAGGCCGTGGTATTCGCGACGACTTGCGGCAAGCAAGGATAAAGACTGCGACAGGCAGCCTCGCCCGTGCGCTTGAGTCCAGCATGTGAACTGGGGAAGGCTTGCACAGATGTTAAGGGAGTGTGCCCCCAATGATGTGCGAGCTGGCGGAGCCTCCGTAGTAGTCCGAGGCCGGGAAAGCCGGCTACATGGCGAAGGGGGGCAGTTGAAGTGGTTTGCCTGTTGATTAACTGACTGTAGTGAGGTGAAGACCTTCGATAACCAGTGAAATACAAAGCAAACTGGCGGCACGGTGGAACGGTGTCGCCTTTCTTCGAAACGACACTTCAGCGGAGAGCCGGATGCGCTGAGAGGCGCACGTCCGGTTCGGGGAGGAGAGGCAGGGAAATAGTTCGACTACGCCCTGTCTCTTACTCCACTCCTCGTCAAGGGCCAGTGGAAGTATCTCTACCGGGCCGTGGACAAGGCCGGCAAGACCATTGACTTCCTGTTGCGCGCGCGCCGAGACACTGCCGCTGGCCGGCGCTTCTTCGAAAAGGCCATCGCCCAGAACGGTGCGCCAAAGACCGTCACGGTGGACAAGAGTGGCGCGAACCTCGCGGCCCTGCAGGCGATCAATGCTGAGCGGGAAACGCCGATCAAGATCAGGCAGAACAAGTATCTGAATAACCTCGTTGAGCAGGACCACCGTGGCATCAAACGCCGGGTCAGGCCGATGTAGGGGTTCCAGAATTTTCGCTGCGCTCGCATCGTCCTCGGTGGCATCGAGACCATGCGGATGATCCGCAAAGGGCAGATGGTTATCCCCAAGGGGAGCAGTCCGTCGGCCGCCGAGCAGTTCTATTCCTTGGCCATATGACCGCGGCGCTCTTGCCACCCTCGGTCGCCCTTACTCACACGTCAGAAATATAGCGGACAGATTGATGCCTAAAAAATGATCGAACAAGGCACGGATCCCGTCCGATTTGTGAAAGTTGCTCGTGAATTTTTGAGCCCAACTTTTCACCTTTTTGAAGCGGGCGTCGCGCGACACCGGTCCGCTTGACGTGACTCCACACGAGGGGCGAACAAGGTAAGCACAATTTCCTATCATAGGCGTCCAAGTTATTATGACTTGGTCAAGTCGCCGAAAATTGGCATATATGCCGGGCGTGCTATCTGTGTTCGGAGTTCATCCCAGATTTGTGGAAATGTTTCAGCAGGTCAGGGAGGCTAAGACTTGGGTTGCCACAAATACCCCGCTTTTTGCAGCCGGGCAAGCCAGGCTCCCCGCTTGCCATGACTCGACATCAATTGCGCCAGACGACGCCGGAATACGGCATCCCGCCTGGCGTTTTCATACGCTTCGGCGAGATCCTGCAACTTCTGGAATGCTTGATCGTAGGCGCTGCCCGTCGTGCGTTGCAGTTGTGCGTCGATGCTTGACCACGCCGTGTCTTCCTGTTCGAGAAGTGATGTGAGGTACCGTGTGCGCTCCTTACGACGGCGGGCCTCGTCCGCCTGGCGTGCTTCCTGCTCCCTTCTTTCACGGATGGCACGATGAGAGGCGACCCTTGATTCGATTTCGGATATTCGACGGCGCCCGGGCAAATTCAATTGCTTTGCATTCCTACCCTTTTCCCATTTGAGAAAAGCGTTTCGAAGCGTTCTCTCCGCTTCACGGCCACGTCCTTGTAGCAGCATGCGCAGTTTCGCCCGCATTTCATCAACCGGCAACTCACGTAACCAGGGATCAAAGCGACTGTCTTCGCTCCCGCTGGATTCTGGGGCCAATAATGACGGACTGGCCTCGGCGGCAGCGGCGAGCCAATCCGCATCCAGCATCAGAAACTCGGCCAGTGCTACCTGTGCAGGCGTCAACGCCTGTAGTCCCGCAGGTACCGGCGGTTCGATTTCGTCATCGTGTAGCTCATCATTCCCGAGTCGGGCAAGCCACCCAAGATAAAGCGGGCGAGTATCGCCGTCGAGCAGCTCGTCGCGTACTGGCAGCAGGCGCGTCATCCACCCCGCACCATCCATCTCTTCCGAGAAGCGGGCGTGTTCGCCCGAGTCATCGTTGAACGACCAGTCGAGGATGCACCAGTCATCGACGTCCATGGCCTCGAATGCTTTCTCGAAACGGGAGCGCCTCTTTCGTCCAGCCTTGACGTAATCGCGGATGGTCGCCGCGTCAAACGTCCCGTGCGGCAGGCGAAGAAGCAGGCGGCAGCTGCCCCAGTTGGAGGAGTAGACGTGGGCATCGAAATATTGCTGTACCCACTCGAGCGGGTCGCCCTTGAGGTCTCCCCAGTGATATTCGTTGACGAAGCTTGAGGCGGTGATCGTGGCCCGCGAGGAGAAACTGCGCAACTCTGCCTGCTGGGTCGCCGTCAGCAGCTGGTCGACGCATGCAAACTCGTAGTATTGGTATTCGCTCATGCCAGATTCCCGTAGCGAAGCGCATGGAAGAGAAGAAGGTGGATGTGCTGGTGCGCAACCCGCCGGAGCCATGAAACTCCGGGCCGACGTGAAAGCCAGGATGCTTCATGGCAAGCGCCGAAAGGCGTGCGCGTTGCCATTGTGACGTCCTTTCGGCACGCGATGCGATGCGGCGCTTTCAGCCAGCCGCGTCCGCGCCGCCCAGTCGCATCCGGTAGTCCACCAGGAGCTGCTGTTGTGCTTCGAGCTGCGCGGCCAGCTTCGTGAGGTCCGCGCGGAGCGAGTCGCGAGCCTCGCGTATCTGGAGCAGCTCGGCTGCCCTCGCATCGGCAGCCGCCTGCGCTGCGTCGCGCTCGGCCTCGGCGCGCGCCCGATCGGTGAGCGCGAAATTGAGGGCGGACTGCAGCGCCTCGCCATGTGCCTGCTGATCGCGTGCGAGCCTGGTCGTGGCTGTCGCTTCTGCGACGAGCCGCGCGTTGTCCCGGTTCAGCTGTGTGATCTCGTTCTGCCGGACGATGGCCGTCTGGTTCGCCTGACGTAGCTCAGCCTGGACCTGCTGGACCTGCTGCTCATGTCGGTGGGCTTCCTGTTCACGCTGCTCGCGCGCGGCCTTACGGAAGTGCTCAAGGGAATCGCGCGCATGCACGAGCTTGGCCTCAAGCGACAGGCGGAAGCCTTCCTGCTCGGCAAGGCGCTCGGTCTGGTCGCGTACCTGCTGGGTGAGCCGCTCGACGTCCAGGTCGCGCTGATGCAGCGTCACGCGAGTCCCGGCGTGCGCCTCCTGCTCCGCGGAATGGGCGGCGGTCGCGCCAGTGAGTTGCTCCCGCACCGTGGCCAGCTCAGCGCCGAACCTTGCGATTTCGGACTGCGCCAGCTGCTGTTGCGCGGCCGCAGCGGCGGCCTGCTGGTCGACGAGGGCTTGTGCTTCCTTGTGCAGGCGGGCTGCGAGCCGGGCCACCAGATCCTGGATCGCGTCCGAGAGCGACCCGGCGCGTGTGAGTGACGCGCCCTCATCTTCCTCCAGTTCCTTCAGATACCGGTGGATCGTGGTTTTCGAGCCCGTGTTGCCGAGCGCGATACGTATCGCGTCGATCGATGTGTGCTGCCCCTGCGCGAGCAATGCGTCGCGGGCGCGCTTAACGTCCATGCGCGTAAGACCGGTGCGGGCCATCTGCTTCCTCGCTCGAATATCGTACTGTATTACGTACCATGTATATACGTATCGTATGCACCGGTCAAGTGACGTCATCGATGGCGTTTGTTGATATGCGATAAAGGAGGATTATCGAATGCGAGAGCCCGAAAAGTGACCTCCGGCGGACGGAAACGGTACGGAATACGGATTCGCTGCCCGATTTCAGGCCAGCTGCAGCTGGAGACCCTCTCCGGG
>NZ_JAYMRZ010000044.1:0-33365 GCF_038900715.1 Paraburkholderia phymatum
GCCGCCAGCGTTCAATCTGAGCCAGGATCAAACTCTTCAGTTCAAACCTGTTACTGTTTTCGGTTCTTGACGAACCGGTCGCTCACTCAAAATCACTGACAGATGGTTCGACCGGGTTTCTCAACCCTATCAAACCTTCCTCAATTTCTTTCTGTGTGAGACTCGATTACTTTTGCCTTCGGCAGTTCATGCGAACCACCGCGCGCCATCATCGAGCACCCACACCTGTCGGCTGTTAGTTTTTAAAGAACATCCGCAGGAGGCGCCTTGCCTTCACTGCGTTGCTGCATCAGCAGCAGAGAAACGAGATTATGAAGAACCTTCCGGTGTTCGTCAACAGGTTTTTTACTACCGAAGTCCCTGCCGACCTCGCCGGAAACCGCATCACTACCGGCTCTCCCGCCTTCCCCGCTTCCCTCGCGCTGCGGTGTCCGCCGCGCGAAAGAGCGGAATTCTAGGCGCTTGCCTGCGCCGTTGCAAGCGGTTTTTCGACGTGCGTAAAGCGCATGACATATGAACGCGATATCAGCGCCTCTGCACGGGTCTGTCTTAACGATAGAAGATCAAACGACAGCATGCCTTTCCATCACACGCGACACGACGTCGAGATAGTGATCGAGATCCGGCGTCGCGCGATTCTCCTCCTTCGCCAGATCGTCCCAGCGACGCAAACGCAACGCGTCCTCGGCATAAGGCTTCTTCAGGAAAGCCTGCGCCTCGTCATCGGTGTAGATGCCGCCCTGCAGTTCGAGACTGCGCACGGAATCCGCCGATAACCGCCCGAAGTAAGTCGCGTCGATCGCGCACAGACAGCGCTTTGCATCGACATGCAGACGGATCGGCTCGAGCACCGCGTCCGGCAGCACGGGCCGCAGAAACGGCAACGCGAAGTACTGGTGAAGATCGTCGATGCCGCGCGCCGTCGGCGTTTCGCCCTGGCGGTTCAGCAGATGTCCGAGGTCATGCAGGAACGCCGCAGCGACCAGTTCATCGGAGGCCCCCGCCGCTTCCGCGAGCGCGCCGCTTTGCAATGCATGTTCGAGCTGCGTCACCGGCTCGCCGCTGTATGCGAGCCGGCCATGCGCTTCGAACAATCCGCGAATGTCGTCGAGATTCAATGCCACAACATCACTCCCACGGAAGAGAAAAGGTCTTGAGGTTCGTGAAGCTCTTCATCGCTTCCTGCACGCCCTCCTTGTAGCCGAGGCCCGAATCCTTGATGCCGCCGAACGGCGTCAGTTCGACGCGATACCCCGGCACCTCCCACACGTTCACCGTGCCCACGCGCAATTCGTTGATGAAGCGCGGAATCGCGTCCTGCCGGTTCGTGCACAGGCCGCACGACAAACCGAACGGCGTGCCGTTGCTGATGCGAATCGCGTCGTCGAGCGTATCGAACGTGATGATCGGCGACACGGGGCCGAACGTTTCCTCGCGAATCAGCGTCATCGACGGATCGACGCCATCGACGACCGTCGGCGAATACAGCGCGCCCTTGCGCTCATTGCCGACGAGCAGACGCGCGCCCTGCGCAACCGCTTCGTTCACGCGCGATTCGAAGAGCCGCGCGGCCGCTTCGTCGATCACCGTGCCCATCTGGTTCGACTGGTCGAACGGATCGCCGTATGTCCACTCGCGCGTCTTCTCGACGACCAGCTCCGTGAAGCGCGCAGCGATGCTCTTCTGCACGATCATCCGCTTGACGGCCGTGCAGCGCTGACCGGAGTTCTTGTACGAGCCCTGCACGGCCAGCGCGGCGGCACGCTCGACATCCGCGTCTTCGAGCACGATCAGCGGATCGTTGCCGCCGAGTTCCAGCACGACGCGCCGATACCCCGCGCGCTCGGCGATATGCTTGCCGATCGCCACGCCGCCCGTGAACGTCACGAGTTCGGCGAGCGGATTCGTGACCAGCTCGTCGGCGATTTCGCGCGGGTCGCCCGTGAGCACCTGCAGCATCGGCGCGGGCAGTCCCGCTTCATACAACACATCCGCGAGATAAAGCGCCGACAGCGGCACCTTCTCCGAAGGCTTCAGGATCACGCGATTGTTCGTCGCAATCGCAGGCGCGATCTTGTGCGCGACCTGGTTCATCGGGTGATTGAACGGCGTGATCGCGACGATCACACCCGCTAGCGGATCGCGCTGCGTGAACACCCGCCGCCTCTTGCCATGCGGCGTCAGATCGCACGAGAAACTCTGGCCGTCGTCGCGCAATGCTTCGATCGACGCGAACTTCAGCACATCCGCGACACGCCCGATTTCATGCAGCGTGTCCTGCTTCGACAGACCCGATTCGAGCGAAATCAAATCGGACGCTTCTTCCGTCCGCTCGCGCAGCAGCATGCCCGCGCGCTCGAGAATCTGCGAGCGCTCATAGCGCGTGAGCTTCGCTGAATAGGCGGCCGCGTAGTCGAACGCCGCACGCACATCGTCGACGCTCGCCATCGGCACCGTACCGACGCGCATGCCTGTGTACGGATCGAACACGTCGAGCGTGCGCGAACGCACCGCGCGCTCGCCCTTCAGGCGCAGCGCTTCCGCGCGAAACGCGGGGTGATCGTTGGACGGGAGCATTGCGTTCATGATGCCGCCACATGGTTGAGCGCGAGATCGAACACGTCGAAATTGCGCAGACGCTTGCCCGCGACGCGTGCTTCGCTGATGCGTCGATTGAAGAGCAATGGCACTTCCTGTTCGGACAGGCCGCCGTGCGAGCGTAGCGGCACCGTCAGTCCCGAGAGATCGTGCTCGTTGCGGCGTGTGCCGAGCGCCGTGTTCTTTTTGCTGACCACGACGATGTCGCCGACGCGATCGTTCGGCA
Organism: Paraburkholderia phymatum; assembly: GCF_038900715.1. GTDB lineage: Bacteria > Pseudomonadota > Gammaproteobacteria > Burkholderiales > Burkholderiaceae > Paraburkholderia > Paraburkholderia phymatum_A. Next base: position 2,825 of record NZ_JAYMRZ010000044.1, read on the forward strand.
ACTCGAAGCGCTCGCATGCGGCCTTGTTGTCGAGCACCGCTTCGATGTCCTTCAGGCCGCCGAGGCGCTCGATCACCTGTTGCGCATTCACGTCGCGCGGCAGATAGATCGTCGCGAACGACCCGAGCGCGCCGTGATGCACGACATACGGATCGGTGATGGGCAGAATGACGCGCGCCGCCCGCGCGCCGAGCCATTCGTCCATCAGGTCCTGCAGATAGATGACGTTCGGCTCGCCCGTCTGCGGATCGTGCTTCGCGTTCATCCCGTGGTCGGCCGTCAGTCCGATCACCCAGCCGAGCGCATCGAGTTGCGCCAGATAGCCGTCCATCATCGCGTAGAACGCGTTCGCGCCTTCCGTGCCGGGCGCCCACTTGTGCTGGATGTAGTCGGTCGTCGACAGATACATCAAGTCGAGCTTGCGCGTCTGCGCAAGCCGCACGCCCGCGGCGAACACGAATTCGGAAAGGTCCGCGCTGTACACATCGGGCAACGGCCGGCCGACCAGATCCAGCACTTCGCCGATGCCGTTTTCTTCGAGCGTCACCTTGTCGGCCTTTTCCGCCGAAAAGCAGATGCCCTTCATCTTGTTGCCGAGCAGACGGCGCAGCTTGTCCTTCGCCGTGACGACGGCGACGGCCGCGCCCGCATCGGCGGCTGCCGCGAGCAACGTCGGCGCGCGCAGATACGCGGGATCGTTCATCATCACTTCCGCGCCCTTGCCGTCGTTCGCCTGCGGGTCCCAGAAGTAGTTGCCGCAGATGCCATGCACGGAAGGCGGCACGCCGCACACGATCGACAGGTTGTTCGGGTTCGTGAACGACGGAATCACGCAGTCGCCCCTGAACGCCGCGCCGTCGCGCAGCATCTTGCCGATATACGGCGCCACGCCCGCGTTCACGGCCGCTTCCAGATAGTCGTACTCGCAGCCATCGACGCACACGACCACCGTCGGCGTCGCCGGCAACCGGTAGCTGCGGCCATTCACTTCAACACTACGTTCGGATTGGATTGCCATCGTTCTCTTCCCTACGCGTCGCTGACGCGTGTTCCTCATTGGTTCCTGCGACTCAGGCGAGCAGCGCGCTCAAGCCGTCGTCCCGTTCGTTGCGATCATCGCGATCACCCTGTTCGCCGGATCGATGCGGCGCGGCCGCCTCATGCGCACGCTGCCTGCCGCCGTCGACGTGCGCGAGCATCCGCCGCGCCGCTTCGTCCGCATCGCGCGCGGCGAGCGCCGACAGAATCGCGCGATGCTCGGCAAGCGAACGCTCCATCGCGTCGCCGCGCACGCCGAGCGCCGCGCGCCTGAACAGACTCAATTCGCCGACCAGCCTGCGATACGTCTCATACAGCTTGCCGTTGCCCGCCATCGCGACGATCGCATCGTGAAACGCGACGTTTTCTCGCGCATACACATCGTGCTCGCCGGCTTCGAGCGCGGCATGCATCGCATCGACATGCGCGCGCAGCGCAGCCAGTTGCGCGGCGTCGATACGCTGCGCGAGCATCCGGCACGCCGCCTGTTCGAGCACCGCGCGCACCGCGTAAATCTCGTCGGCCTCCGCCAGCGACACCGTGCGCACGAACACGCCGCGATTCTTCTCGTTGCGCACGAGGCCGGCCTGCTCCAGCGCGCGAAACGCCTCGCGCACGGGCCCGCGCGACACCTGCAGACGCGCGGCCCAGTCGGCTTCGTTGAGCTTGTCGCCGGGCGCCAGCCTGCCGTCGACGATGTTGCGCTCGATCTCGTCGCGTACCAGCGCCGTCAGCGAATGCCGCCTGACCACCTCGATCCGATCATCCGACACAATTTCCATATTTTCGGTCATTTCGACAATTTTTGCCACATCACGATGCGAGGCACGCCGACACAGGCACACCTCACGAAAAACCAGGAAACGTTGTTGTCAGTCCACGCGACGGCGCGGCACGCGCGCAGCAATCAGCAATAGCGCAGCCAGCGACGCGAGCAGCAGAATCAGAGACAGCGCGGACGCCGGCAGGTAATAGCCGCGCTCGACCTGGCCGACGACGACGATCGGCACCGTCGCGAAGCCCGGCGGATAAACAGTCAGCGTCGCGCCCAGCTCGCCGAGCGACAGCGCGAAGCCGAGCGCAAGCGACGCGCGGATCGCGGGCACCAGTTGCGGCAGCACGACACGGCGCAGCACCATCGACGGCGGCGCACCGAGGCTCGCGGCCGCTTCGCGCAGGATCGTCAGCTCCGGCCGCAATGCCGCCGCCGCGCAGCGATAACAGAACGGCAGCACCAGCGCCAGCTGCACGAACACGACGATCGCGGCCGAGCTCGACAGATCGAGTGGCTTCTTGTGATACGCGATCAGCACGGCGAGACCGAGCACGACGCTCGGCACGCCGTTGGGCACCATCGCGATCGTATCGACGAGCGCGCCGAGGCCGCGCCGGTCGCGCCCTTCGAGCGCGAGCGCGAGCCACAGACCGAGCACGGTCCCGAGAATCGCGACGCCGAAGCCGATCTGCAAGCTGGTCACGAGCGCATCGAAATCGCTGCCGCCGAGGCGCTCGAACCAGCGCATGCTGAAGCCGTCCGGCAGGATCGTGCCCGACCAGTGCGCGGCGACGCTCGACAGCGCGACGACGATCACGGGCAGCACGAAGAGCCAGAAGCACAGCAATGCGGCGAACGCCATGAAGAGACCGCCGGCGACGCGCGTGACGAGCCTGTGCTGAACGGGCCGCGCGCGATGATGCACGGCAGGCAGCACGGTTTGATCGACGTCGGACATTACTTCGGTCCTCCCACCTTGCGCTTGTTGACCTGGCGGTACAGCGCATACAACGACAGCGACATCGCCAGCATCACGACCGCGCCCGCAGCCGCCGTCGGCAGATCGAGATCGACGGTAGCCGAGCTGTAGATCGCCACGGGCAGCGTGATCAGATGCGCGCTGCCGAGCACGAGCAGAATGCCGAACTCGTTCAGCGTCAGCAGGAAGCACAGGATCGTGCCCGCCGCGATGCCCGGCCACGCGAGCGGCACGATCACGCGAAACGCGACCATCCAGCCATTCGCGCCGAGGCTACGCGCCGCTTCGATCAGACGCATGTCGAGCATCGCGAACGACGCGAGCGTCGGACGCACGACGAACGGCGCGTAGAACACCACTTCCGCGAGAATCACGCCGCCGATGCCGAACAGGAAATCGAGCGGCGGCGCTTCGAGATGAAAGAGCCGCTGCAGCCCGATGCTGACGGAGCCTTGCGAGCCGTACAGAAAGATCAGCGTGAACGCGACGAGAAACGACGGGAACGCCACGAACAGTTCCAGAAACCGCGTGACGAGCCGCGCGCCCGGAAACGGCTTGAAGAACAGCAGCGACGCGAGCGCGACACCGAGCACCGACGCGAGGCCCGCGCTCGCGAACAGGATCCACAGCGTCGTGCCGATCACGCCGCTCGTCTCCGGATTCCGGAAGAACGCCGAATACGCGTGAAAGCTCAGCCCATGCGCGCCCGTCAGGCTCAGCATCACGAGACGCACGAGCGGATAGATCACGAGCGGGCCGAGCACGAATACGGCGAGAAACAGCAAATGCCATTGCGACATGCGTTCGCGCCGGCGCTTCGCCGCCGCATGCGACGCGGCCGTCGCCGCGCGCAGCGCGTCGCGGTTGGCGAGCGCGTCAGGGCTTGATAAGGACGACATCGTCTGCCTCGTAACGCAAGGAAATCCGCGCGCCCTTCTCGGGCATCACACCGCTGCCGCGCTGCATCGACACGTGCACGGGTTCGCCCGGCATCGCATCGAGCGCGACCTGCGCGGACAGCACCGAGCCATACCATTCGACGGATGCAATCGTGCCGTGCAACTGCCCTTCGCCGAGCGGCACGATGCGCATCGCCTCGGGACGCAGGCAAGCGACACGCTCGCGTTCCGCATGGCGCGCATCGCCGAGCGCAAACGCGACATTCGGCGGCAGCAGGTTGGCCGCGCCGAGATAGCGGGCGACGAATGCGTCGCTCGGCTTGTCGTACAGTTCCTGCGGCGTGCCGAGCTGCGCGATATGGCCTTCGCGCATCAGCAGCGTGCGATCGGACAGCACGAGCGCGTCGTCCTGATCGTGCGTCACGCAGACGATCGTCAGATTCGGCAGGCGCTCATGCAGCGCCTTCAGTTCGGAACGCACCGACGCGCGCAGATTGGCGTCGAGCGCGGAAAGCGGCTCGTCGAGCAGCAGCACGTCAGGCTCGATCACGAGCGCGCGCGCGAGCGCCACGCGCTGCTGCATGCCGCCCGACAGTTGCGCGGGCATCACGTGGCCGGCATCGCCGAGCTGCACGAGCTTCAGCGCATCGGCGACACGCCGCGCGATTTCCTTCGTCGAAATGCGGCGCGCGCGCAGGCCGAACGCGACGTTCTCGAATACGGACAGATGCGGAAACAGCGCGTAGCTCTGGAACAGCAGGCCCAGATTGCGCTTGTGCGGCGGCACGTGCGTGATGTCGCGGCCCGCGACCGTCAGCGTGCCCGCGAGGCCGTCGGCCTCGATGAAACCGGCGATGAAGCGCAGCAACGTCGTCTTGCCGCAGCCGCTGCGGCCGAGCACCGTCAACAGTTCGCCGCGCTCGATCGTCAGCGACAGATCGTCGAGCACCGTGCGCGAACCGAAGCGCACCGTCAGATGCTCGACCTGCACGCCGCCGGGCTCGCCTGTGCGAGCGACGCCTTCCGCTCGCAGAGTGGCGTCCAGCGCGCCTGAACCAGCAAGGGTTGTTGCAGTGTTCACCAGGTCCATCCTCCTACGTTGGCGAGCTTGAATTGCAGCACCGGATGCGTCACGCGCATCGGTGCATCAAATGCCTTGCGCGCGGCGCGACCATCGTCACGCCGCGCGTCCTTCCATCAGACGCCGTAATTATTTCGGCTTGACGACTTCGATCTGCTTGCCCGAGTTGCCGATCACGTCGTTCTTCCAGCGAGCCGTCCAGTCGGCCTTCTTCGACATCACGTGATTCCAGTCGACGGGGATCAGCTTCACGCCCGCGATCGCCTGCTTGACGGCCGTGCCGTTCTTGCCCGCTAGCGGCACGTCGGTGCGGCCCGGAATGCCGAAGATATCGGGCACCTTCGCCTGCACTTCCGTCGACATCAGATAGTCGATCAGCTTCTTGCCTTGCGCCTGGTTCGGACCGTTCTTGATCAGGCCGATTGCGTACGGCAGCTGGAACGTGGTCGGCTGGCCGCCTGCCTCGGCTGCGAGGAAGATCGGCTTGAGCGACAGGCCGCCGTTCGCCGCGTCGTCGAGATCCATCTGCAGATCGCCGTTGGCGACGGCGATTTCGTTACGCGAGAGCAGCACGTCCAGATAGCCCGTGCCCTTCGTGTGGAACTTGGCGCTTTGCTCCAGCTTCTTCAGATAGTCGAACGCCTTGTCTTCGCCCATCAGCGACGTCGTCAGGATGATCACGGCCATGCCGTCGCCCGCCGTCGCCGGGTTCGAGTACGCGACCTTGCCGCTGTAGTCGGGGTGCAGCAGATCGGCGAACGTCTTCGGCTGGTTCTTCACCACTTCCGGATTGATCGCGAACGAGAAGTAGTTGTTCACGAACGTGGCCCACGCGCCGTCGGACGCCTTCGCGATCGCGGGCACGTTCTTGTAGTTCACGCTCTCGTAGTTCTGCAACAGGCCCCCTTGCGCCGCCTGCTGGATGAACGGCGGCAGCGTGACGAGCACGTCCGCCTTCGGCGCGTCCTTTTCGACGGTCGCGCGGTTCACGACTTCGCCGCTGCCTGCCGTCACGATGTTGACCTTCACGCCTTCCTGCTTCTCGAACGCGAGCAGCACGTCCTTGTAGAGGTTTTCGAGGCCGTCAGCCGTGTACAGCACGACCGCGCCCGCCGCGTGCGCGGACATCGCGCCGCCGAACGCCGCTGCCGCGACGAGTGCGGGCAGCAGCTTGCGCGCAATGCGGCCCGTCGAGCGAAGGTGATCCGTCTTTTTCATGTCGTTCTCTCCGAAAGGCAAAAAACCTGTGATAACCCGATAGTGGTGGTGTCCGCGCGGCGCCCCGAAAGGGGCATCCGCCTGACCTCGCGGCCGAAGCCGTGCAAATTGCAGATTGCTGACAACTTTTTTTGCGGCGTTTGCGCCAAGGCATTCCTTTGACGATTGCTCGCTTCGAACTGCCTTGTCTGAACGGGCACGGCAAGGATGGTCTCTTTTTATGACACCGACGTGAAGAGTGTGCAGATTTCCACAAAATGACACAATCGGCCAATAATATGCAAAGCAACACGCGCCGGACAAAGCGCGATTCGCCCGCATTTCACTGATTTTGAAGGAGGCTGTGTGATTCTTGGAAACGACCCTGTCCTGCTCACGCCGGGACCGCTGACGACCTCGCCTGCCACGCGCGAAGCGATGCTGCGCGACTGGGGTTCGTGGGACGCTGCGTTCAACGGCATCACGCAGAGCGTCTGCAACGATCTCGTTGAGATCGTACACGGAGCCAATGAGTACGTCTGCGTGCCGCTCCAGGGCAGCGGCACGTTCTCCGTCGAGGCCGCGCTGGGCACGCTGGTGCCGCGCGACGGCCGCGTGCTGGTGCCGAACAACGGCGCGTATTGCGCGCGCATCATCAAGGTGCTGCAACGCCTGGGCATCGCGTGTGTGGAGCTGCCGCTGCGCGAGGACGAGCCGGCCAGCGCCCGCGCCATCGAAGACGCGTTCAACCGCGATCCGCGCATCACGCACGTCGCGCAGGTGCATCTGGAGACGAGCGCCGGCCTGCTCAATCCGCTCGACGAGATCGCGGCCGTGTGCAGGCACCACGGCAAGAGCCTGATCGTCGATGCGATGAGTTCGTTCGGCGCGCTGCCCATCGATCTGCGCAAAGGCGGCATCGACGCGCTGGTGTCGGCGAGCGGCAAGTGTCTGGAAGGCGTACCGGGGATGGGCTTCGTGATCGTGCGGCGCAGCGTGCTGGAAGCATGCGAGGGCCGCTCGCCGTCGCTCGCGCTCGACCTGTACGATCAGTACGCGTACATGCAAAAGACCACGCAATGGCGCTTTACGCCACCGACGCACGTGGTCGCCGCGCTGCGCACCGCGCTCGACCAGTTCATCGCGGAAGGCGGCCAGCCGGCACGCGGCGCGCGCTATGCGCGCAACTGCGCGGCGCTCGTCGACGACATGAAGGCGCTCGGCTTCGACACGTTCCTCTCGGCCGACGTGCAGGCGCCCGTGATCGTCACGTTCCATGCGCCGCGCGATCCGAAGTGGCAATTTGCGGAGTTTTATGCAGCCGTGAGGGAAGCGGGCTACATCCTGTATCCGGGCAAGCTCACGGAAGTGGAGACGTTCCGCGTCGGCTGCATCGGCTCGATCGACACGAACGAGATGCACAACGCCGTCGCCGCCATCGGCCGGACGCTGGCGCGGCTCGATCTCAGCGTGAAATGAAGCGACGCGCGTCACTCACGCGATCAGGAGTTCCGGACCGCGTGCAGTGATCGCCTTCGCGAGCGCGCGATCCGGCGCGAGTTCCGTCACGACGTAGCGCGCCTTCTCCAGCCCGTCGATGCGCACGGGCGTCACGCGGCCGAACTTCGAGTTGTCGGCGACCACGATGACCGTGTTGCCGGCCGCGATCATCTGGCCGCGCACCTCAGCCGCCATGCGCGAGTAGTCGGACAGCTGCGCGTCCGGCGTGATGCCGCCTGCGCCGATCAGCGCGAAGTCCGCGTGATAGTGCGACAGCTGATGAATCGTATCGAGGCCGAACGCGGCGTCTTCGTTGTCCGACAGCTCGCCGCCGAGCAGCGTCACGCGATTGTCGTTGCGGCGTCCGAGCAAAAGCGCGATGCGCCAGTCGTTGGTGTAGACGGCCAGCCGGTGACGGTCGGTCAGCGCGCGCGCGACGGCATGTGTCGTGCTGCCCGAATCGATGATGACCGACGCGCCGTCGGGCACCAGTTGCGCCGCGCGCTCGCCGATCGCGCGCTTCGCGCTCGCGTTCGCGGCCTCGCGCGTGTCGAGATCGGGCTCGCGCCGGTCGCTCGACAGCGCGCCGCCATGCGTCGTGACGATCAGGCCGCGCTCGGCGAGCGCGTTCAGATCGCGGCGGATCGTCTCGCGCGACACGTTCAGTTCGCGAACCAGCTCGGCGACCGACAATGCGCCCGTCTTGGTGACCTGAGCCAGAATGTATTGGTGACGTTGTTCTGCCAGCATCGGTTGGGTGGCCGCCGCGAGGCGGCGAGCAGTGGTTCAGGGATGGGATCGGCCCGCCGGATTGTCGCCGGTATTGTATTACGCATGGGAACCCGGCGCGGACGGAATGTAACGAAAGGCTTGCAGGCGGCGCACCGTCTGTCGGCTGATCGTATGCCGACATGCTCGTCTCATGCTGCTTGTCTCATGCTGCTCGTCTCATGCTGCTCGTCTCATGCTGCTCGTCTCATGCCAACGCTGGCGGCCGTCTGCCGATGTTCGCTGTCCGCCGATGCTCACCATATCGCCGTGCGGCTGCGCACTTGCCGCGCTCGCGCGATTGCTGCGCGCGGGCAATCGCCGCGCGGGTGTTCCCGGCGGCGCATCCCTGCTAATCTGAGCGGTCTTTTCACGCATCGCCGATGCGTCCTGCCGAACGATCCGCCGATGCCTCCCCTGTTTCGCCGACTACGACTGTTGTTCCACACGCTGCGCTACGGCGCGCGTCTCGTCTGGCTCGCCGCGCCCGAGCATCACAAGCTGCACTGGTTCGTCACGCTCGCATCGCGTGTGCACGCGTCGCCGGGCGCGCGCGCCGGCGTGCATCGCGCGCTGCCCAATCTCGGCCCGCTTGCGAGCGCTTTCGCCGAGGCGCTCGCGCGCCGCCCCGAACTCGCGACGGGCACGCTGCACGACGCGATCGACGCGGTCGCCCACCTCGAAACGCCGTTGCCGCCGGACGAAGTCGAACAGGCGATTGCCGCGGCGCTCGGCCGTCCCGTATCGACGCTCTTCGCGTCGATCGACCTGACACCCGCGCGCAACGGCTTTGCCGAGCAGACGCATGTCGGGCGCCTCGCCGCGCCGATCAACGGACATCGCGACATTGCGATCAAGCTCGTGCGCGCCGCGCAGATTCAGGAAATCGCCGACGAAGCCGCGTTGCTGCGCTGGGTCGCGCGCTGGATGGAGAAGCTGTCGAAGAACGCGCGGCGTCTGCGGCTGCGCGACATGGCGGATGCATTCACGCAGGACATCCTGCGGCGCTTCGATCTGCGCGCCGAAGCCGCGAACCTGAGCCAGACCGCGCATCACTTCGCCGACGACAAGCGCCTCGCGATTCCCGCCGTCGTCTGGGAGCTTTGCACCGATCGCACGCTCGCGATGCAGCATGTCGAGTCGCTGCCGGCGCTGGATCTCGCGGGTCTGTCGGCGCGCGGCGTGAAGCTGGTGCCGCTTGCCGAGCACATCATCGAAGTCGTCACCGAACAGGCGTTCGAGCACGGCTTCTTCCACGCGACACTCGACGCGCGCCGCGTGCGCGTGAGCATCGAGCCGGATACGCTGGGCCGTATCGTGCTCGCGGACTTCGCGGTGATGTCGAGCCTGTCGACGCACGAGCGCGAGTTCTTCGTGCAGGGCGCGACGGCTCTCTTCGACCAGGACTACGGACGGCTCGCGCATCTGCATCACGAAGCCGGACACGTATCGAGCGAGACGCGCCCCGAAAAGCTCGAAGCCGAACTGCGCACGCGCGCCGAAGCGCACTTCGCGCCGCAATCGCACGAGCGCTCGGCGGGCGCGCTGTTCCATCATCTGCTGTTCGCCGTGCGTCCGTTCGGCGGCGACGTGCCGCCGCGCCTCGTCGCCGCGCAGCGCACGTTCGAGCAAGCCGAGATGCTCGCGAACGCGCTGCATCCGGGCGTCGATTCGTGGAAGATCGCGCGCTCGGTGCTGGCGACGCTCGCGCGCCGTGAGTTCGATCATCGCGGCTGGGTCAGGCACATCGCGCAGGAGATGCCGCATCTCGCGCATCTGGTGCCGCGCATTCCGCAGCTTGCCGTGCGCTTTTTGCAGCATCAGCACGAAGCGGCGAACGTGAGGCAACAGGCGCAGCTTGTCAGCGACGTGCTGACCGAATATCGCAGAACGCGTGTGCTGCTGTGGGCGTGCACGATTTGCGGCGGGGTGCTCGGCGCGGTGGCGGTGCTGCTTACGTATTGAGCGGTGGGTATCTATCGATAGACGCTGATCGGTGGATAGGTCGAACGCGGGCGAGTGTTCGTTCGGTTTGCCCGGTTTGCCCGGTTTGTTCGGTTCACTCGGTTCGCTGGGTTGCTCGATTCGCGTAGGTCGCACGGCTCGCGCCGACTGCGCCAATGCAGCCTCGAACAAGACGGCTCGCCCCTCTTGCATCGATACTGCGTGCTTCGTCCGCTTCCCATGCTTTCCGATGCTGGCCTTTCTCAACGCAGTCGTGTTCGTCGTCTTGTGGTCGACGGGTTTCGTGGTCGCCCGCGCGATCAAGCCTTACGCCGATCCGAATCTCTTTCTGCTCGCGCGCTTCGGCGGCACCGCGCTGCTGTTCATGGCAGCCGCGCTGCTGGCGCGCGTCGAATGGCCGACGGGCCGCGCGCTCGGCAAGCATCTGATCGCGGGCGCGCTGCTGCAAGGCGTCTATCTGGGCGCGGGCTACTGGGCCGTCGCGCAAGGCATGAGCGCGGGCATCATGGCGCTGCTCGGCGCGTTGCAGCCGCTTCTGACGGCCGCCGTCGCCGCGCCGCTGTTCGGCGAGCGTCTGTCCGTGCGCGGCTGGACCGGGATGCTGCTCGGCCTCGCAGGCGTCGCGCTCGTGCTGGAGCCGAGGCTCGCGACCACGGATCTGAGCGTCGCGCAGGGCGATGCGCCTCCATGGCTGGTCGTCGCCGTGTCGATACTCGCCGTTTGCGCGATCACGGCGGGCACGCTGATCCAGAAGACGTCGCTATCGAAAGCCGATATCCGCAGCGCGAGCGCCGTGCAGAACTTCGGCGCGGCCATCGTCGTGCTCGTGTTCGCGCTGGCGCTCGGCGAGCACAAATGGATTCCGTCGCCGGCGCTGTGGGTATCGCTGGCGTGGGGCATCGTGATGCTGTCAGGCGTGAGCGTCACGCTGCTCGTCTGGATGGTACGGCGCGGCGACGCGTCGCGAGCGACGGCGTTGCTCTTTCTCGCGCCGCCGCTCGCGGCCGTCGAAGGCTACGTCGGGTTCGGCGAAACGCTGACTGTTGTGCAAGTGGCGGGCTTTGTCGTCGCGCTGATCGGCGTGTTGCTCGCGCGGTCTTGAATGGGCTGCTGTGGTTGCGTGGTTGTGGTTGCGTGGTTGTGGTTGCGTGGTTGTGGTTTCGCGGTTGTGGTTTCGCGGTTGTGGTTGCGCGGTCGCGGTTGTGGTTGCGTGGTTGTGGTTGCGCGGTTGTGGTTGCGCGGTTGTGGTTGCGCGGTTGTGGTTGCGCGGTTGTGGTTGCGCGGTTGTGGTTGCGCGGTTGCGCGGCTGCGGTTGCGCGGTTGTGACTGCGCGGTTGTGACTGCGCAGTCCTGATTGCGTGGTCGTAATTGCAGGATCGTGACTGCGCGGTTGCGATTGCGTGGTCGTGTGATTGCTGTGAATGCGCAGTCGTGACTATGCGGTCGAGATCGCGCGGTCCTGATTGCAGGATCGTGACTGCGCGGTTGTGACAGTGCGGTTGTAACTGCGGTTGTAACTGCGGTTGTGACTGCACGGTTGTGACTGCACGGTTGTCACTGCGCAGTTGCGATTGCGTGCAGTCGTGACTAAGCGGTCCTGCCCACGCAAAGCCAACCGCGAAACACCGCCGACGGGTTCTCCGGCGTCAATCCGCCGTATCGGCGCCGGGCGGCACCTGTGCGCGGACTTTCCTGCTCGGCGGCGGCGACCAGGCGGGCCGCGCCTTGCGCTGCGAATCGACGACGACGATGTAGCGTCCCGCCCACGGCGTCGCGACGCGATCAGAATGCAGCACCCACAGCGACCTGCCTTCGTCGACGAGCGCCTCGTATTCGCGGTCGAGAATGCCGTAGTGGTCGAGAAACACGTTCAGCGAGGCCGGCATCCGCACGCAGCCTTTCGAGTGCCGGATGCCGAGAATCGGCTCGAGCTTGTCGGGATCGGTCGCGTGCATCTGAAAGCGCATCTGCGAGATGCCTCCCTTGCCCCAGCCGCGCTCGGCCTGTGCCCAGCCGAGGTCGAAGATGCGCATGTCGTGCGCGCCGTAGCCACGGATGCCGTTGTCGTTCATCGTGCCTTCCGCGCGAAAATCCATGTTGTCCGGCGTGTGCTCGAACACGCCGAGCGGCGTGATGAAGTGATCGTACTGACCCGGCCGTCCCGTCGCGACGGGCGACGCGCCGATCATCTGCCATGTGTCGGCGGGTATCGCGCGAAAGTAGATGAACAGCGCCTGCACGTTTTCATTGCGATCGACGAGCACCACATACTCGCCCGACAGATTTCCAAGCTCGTCCTGCTCGAGCGCGTGTTGCACGCGATCGCCATACGCGCGCTGCTCGGCAACGGGCACCTTCAGACGGCGCGTCACGTTGCGCGCGAACACGTCGCGCATCAACAGCGCGCGGCGCGGGTCCGCGCCACCTGCGGCATCGCGCGCCGCGACTGCCGACGAAGCATCGACGGCGGGATTCGCCGGATCTTGCAGCGCATCGGCGGCATGAGCGGCATGGAGACTTGCGACGAACGCCGGCACGGCCAGCGCCGACGCTGAGAAAAAGCTCAACGCGAGCCGCGCCGCAACGAGGCGCGCACGCCGCCGCGATCCCGCGATCTTCGCGCTTCGCCTCGCCCCGTCGATACCGCACTCTTCATCGTCTTGTGATTCCGCCCTCTCTCGTGCAGGCGGACGAACTGCCATGTTCTCTTTTTTGCTGTTCATTGTGGTCGAACATCACTGCCTGTTGCCCAACCCGCGCAGCCGCTTGTGGCGTGCCGCCGGGCGTTTCTGGAGCCGGCGCCGACGCGCCCGGACCCCGCTCGCTGAAAAATGACAAACGTATAACGCAGTGCTTTCCGATGATTGACGGCCATGCATCATCGATTTAAAGCCTTAATCGTCGAGATTTGATTATGGTTATTCGACATTAAACCAGACAACGCATGACGGCGCACCCAATTCGGCGCATTCATGCAATCATCGACGCTCATGTCAGCGCGCTTTTGAGGGGGCTTCGATGGACCAGCACGAACGCGCCGCGCGTCAGCGGCAGATCGCAGCGGAACTGCACGTTGCCGCCACTTTCGACGCCGCGCACGAGATCGAGCAGCGCGTCGCGTTTCTCGCCGACTACCTTCGCGCGAGCGGGCTGTCGACCTATGTGCTCGGCGTCAGCGGCGGTGTCGATTCGTTGACGGCGGGCGGCCTCGCGCAACTCGCGGTGGAGCGGTTGCGCAGCACGCAGTACGAAGCGCGCTTCGTCGCGATGCGCTTGCCTCACGGCGTCCAGCACGACGAGACGGATGCGCAGCAATCGCTCGCGTTCATCCGCGCCGACGAAACGCTGACCGTCGACATCCGCCCCGCCGCCGACGCGATGCTGGGCTCTTTGTTAGCGAGCGGCCTGCGCTTTGACGACGATTCGCAACGGGACTTCGTGCACGGCAATATCAAGGCGCGCGAGCGGATGATCGCGCAGTACGCGGCAGCGAGCGCGCGGCACGGCATCGTGATCGGCACGGATCACGCGGCGGAATCGGTGATGGGTTTCTTCACGAAGTTCGGCGACGGCGGCGCCGACGTGCTGCCGCTCGCGGGCCTGAACAAGCGGCGCGTGCGCGCGCTCGCCGCCGCGCTCGGTGCCAGCGATGCGCTCGCGCACAAGGTGCCGACCGCCGACCTCGAGATGTTGCGCCCCCAACGTCCGGACGAGGACGCATACGGCATCCGCTACGACGACATCGACGATTTCCTCGAAGGCAAGCCCGTCAGCGAAGCGGTATTCGAAACTGTCATGCGCTTCTACGAAAGCACGCGGCACAAGCGTGCGCTGCCTTATACGCCGTTCGGCTGAGAATGCGTTTCACGGAGCAGCGTGCGGGCGCTATTCGCGACGCGGGGGCGTCGGCGGCGTCTCGTTGCTACCGAACGGCACGGCGCTGACCTGCAGCGGAACGCCGCCCAGGCGCTTGCCGTTGAACTGCTGCGCGATGATATCGGCGACATACGGTTCGTCGGCGTCGACGTCCACGTTCGCATAGGCGTTCGGCGTACCCTGCTCGAACACTTCGATCTCTTTTGCATAATGGCCGAGCTCGCGGCCGAGAAAATCGCGCACTTCCTGCTCGGAGCAGGACTCGGGAATGTTCCACACGATGATCTTCATACGCGCGACGCCCTCCGTTGATGATGGTCACGCAGCCCCAGCGACTCATGGATTTGCTGTCGGCCAGTGTTGGAGCTTCTAGCTGTCGGGTGGAGTTGGTGCTTCAGCACTTACTGCAGCCCCATGCAGAGCACTTACTATGGTCCCGCGCAAAAGTCTGTCGACCTCGACCCGCAGACTCCCAGCGTAGCCACAATCGCGCCGCGCAGCAAACGACGCTCACGCGCTCGCGCGTGCGAAATCAATCCGCGTCTTCGACATTCGCCGCGCTAACCCACCACGCCATCTTGCCTCGCGGCACATGCACGAGCACGGCTGTCGGATCGGCGACGCCGTCATCGGCGATCTCGCATACGTCGAGACCATCAGGCAGTCGCTTCACCGTGCCCGCTTCCTGAAAGAGCGCGAGACGCCGCGCCGTCAGGGGCCGCAACTGGCTGTACACGTCGTAGCTGATCGCGCCGGGCGTATCGCCGCGAATCTGCAAAGCGTCGTCCTTGCCGCACTGCTGCGGCGACGCGGCAAACGCGGCGTGGCTGACGGCAAGGCAGCCGAGCGTGGCCACGACGGCCGCGACGGTTGCGCGAAAGAGTTGCTTCATGTCGATTCTCCAGAAAGTGACGGTTCGCCGGTGTCCCGCCCGCCGTGAAAGCCGGCTCGCATCCAGCAGCCGATGCAGCGAGCCTCAGGAGCCATCGTCGCCGCTGAGCGCGACGCCTCGATCGTCGCTGCAAGGCGCGCTGCCGAAGCCCGCATAGTGAGCGGACCAGTTGCCCGCGATCGCGGCCTGCGCGTCGCTCAACGACATGCGCCCTTCGCAGACGCAGCGCTTGAGTTTTGCCGTCAATAGCGCCTTGCGGCGCTCTCCGCGATGCCCGCCCCACGGCAGAAGATCGAGATTGTCCGGCGCATCCGGCGAGCCGCCGAGCACGACGGGCACGCGACGGTCCAGCGCATAGCGCGTGCCGTGGTCGGGATCGATGCCACGCTCGGAGAGCAGCCGGTCCTTGTGCGCCATCAGGTCGTCGAATGGCGGCGACACGGTATCTGCGTAACCCGGCTTGCAGATCGTTTCGTCAATCGTCTCCTGCGTGACGCGCTCGTCGAGCATCGCCGCGTCCTGTGCGAACGCGACGGGCACATGCAGATGCAATCCCGCCACTATCGCGGCGAGCATGAGGCCGCGCTTGCGCATCGTTCGCGCGACGCCCGCACGCACATCGCGACGCGCGGATGATTCGATCCGACTCGTGTGCGCCTCGTCGAGCGCGTTCGCCTTCGCTGCATTCATTAATCAGCGCGCGTCGTCATGACGCGGAAGAGTTAATTCGGCAGACAATTAAAACACATCCGGGCCGGATGACGTAAATACGACCGCCTTGAATCGCTTCGGCTTTTCGATGCCGCGGGCATCAACGGCATCGAGGGCATCGCGAAACCTGCCGCGATGCCCTTGCCTTTGCGCTCTGGACACGGCGCCGGCGCCAGCGCGGACACGCGCCGACGCAGCGAGGCCACTAGTGCGTGCCCGACGTCCTCGCCGCCGTTCGCGCCTGCAATGCGCGCACGCGCCCGAGCGCCTCCGTGTTACTCACCGTCGATTCGTACATCGTCGCGAGATCGGCCTTGAGCGCGGTGCGCGAGCCGCCGTCGAGATACACCATATGCCCCGACGGATAGAAGCGCGCCGACAGGTTGTCCCGCACCTGCTGGCTGAGCAGCGGCATCTGCTGCAAGTCGATCACCGTCTGATAGAACGGCGTGACGAAATCGTAGAAGCCGTTCGCCGACAGCACCTTCAGATCCACGTTGAGCGCCATGACGGCCGCGAGATCGCCCGCCGTGTACAGGATGATGTTGCCCTTGCTGTCGATGCCTTTCTGCTCGCCCGTCGGATCGATATGGCCGAAGTCCCAGTACTTGAACGCCTGGTCATTCAGGTCCGTGAACGCCGAGTTCGACGTGAACTTCAGCTGCTCGTTCAGATAGACGTTCCACATCGTCGTGTAGACGCCCGTGACGGCCGTCATGGTCGGATCGTTGCCGCCCGAGTTCGGGTCGATCTTGCCCGCGATGCCCGTTTCGATTGCCGTCACGCGGCCGTCATACGCGCCGAGCGCAAGCCCTTGCGACTTGAGCAGCGTGGTCAGGAACAGCGAATTGCCGCGGCTGTCGTAGCCGGCGATGTCGAGGCTCCACGCGAGCAGCGTCGTCTTGTCGATGCCCGTGTACTCGCTCAGCTTTTCGACCACTGCGTTGTCGGTTGTCGGGAACTTGCGCAGCGCGTTCAGATAGTCGGTGCGCGCGAACTGCGCGACTTCTTCGACGAACTGGCCGAGGTCCGTCGGCCGTGGCGCGACGCCGAGCTTCTTGTGATACCACGCGTTCGCAGCGGCCGTCGGCAGCGCGCCGACCGGGTTGCCCGCCTGCGTGTAGTCGAGAATCGACGATTGCAGCGTGACGCCGTTCAGATCGACGCCGTCCTCGTGCAGCTTGTACGCGAGCACGCAGCTGCGCGCCGTGCCGTATGACTCGCCGAACAGGAACTTCGGCGAATTCCAGCGGTTGTTTTTTGTCAGGAAGCGCTTGATGAACTGCTTGATCGAGTCCGCGTCCTGGTCGACGCCCCAGAAGTCGCGGTTCTTGCGCGGCGCGACGGCAGCCGAGTAGCCCGTGCCGACGGGGTTGATGAACACCAGGTCGCTCTTGTCGAGCAGGCTGTCCGGGTTGTCTTCCATCTGATACGGCGCGGGCGGCGTGAAGCCCGGCATCGACGTCTTGATGCGGCGCGGCGCGAACGACCCGAGCAGCACGAACACCGACGACGACCCCGGCCCGCCGTTGTAGAAGAACGTGAGGGGCCGCGTCTCCTCCTTCTGGCCGTCCTGCGTGAACGCGACGTAGAACATCTTCGCGCTCGGCTGCGAACTGGACGGATCGACCGTCACCAGATGGCCCGCCGTTGCCGTGTAGTTGAACTTCTTGCCGCCGATCGTGATCGTGTGCTTCGTGATCGCGGCGCCCTCGCTGGTGTCGGTGACAGAGTCGTCGGGCCCGTTGCCGTAGGCGACGGGATCGAAGAACGGCTGGTCGCCGGTGGCGTGCGGCACGCTCGCAGCCGTCGACCCATGCGCGGCCTGAGAATTGTGAGGCGACTGCAAACTGCCGGAAGCTGATTCGGTATTCGTCATGATCGCTCCATCGAATGCGTACACATGTTGCCTGGTCTTGTGTTGCGATGCGTTCATCGCCGCCCGAAGCATGGCGCCCGACCTGCGAGCGCCCGCTGTTCAGACTATAAAGCCGCTGCCACCTTCACACCATTGGGACTACCCAATCCCGTGCAGGCATCCCACCCCGTGGTTGCCGCATAGCTGCCGTTGTTGCCCTGCGTGATGTCGTTGCAGGCGCCCGCCGCCTTGTACAGCTTCGGATTGACGAAGCCGACGGGTGCGCCCTTCGCGCCGTTGATGCGCGCGATCAGCGCCGCCCACAGCGGCGCGACGGCGCTCGTGCCGCCGACCACGGTGTTGTTGCCGTCGACGAGCACGTCGTAGCCGGTGAGCGGCGACGCATCGCCCGCGACATCCGGCACGCCGCGGCCCGCCAGCGCGGTCTTTCCGCCCTGCGCGCCCTTCGTGGACAGACCTTCCTGCCAGGGGGGGACCGGGAACGTGCCGCTCACGCCGCCGCCCGTCGAGCCGCCGTCCGCGCCATCGTTCCAGACGACTTCATGCGTGACCTTTTGCCCGGAGCCTTGCACGCTCGTGCCGCCGCACGCGAGCACATAGGGGCTCGACGCGGGGAAATCGACGTGATCGCTGCCATCGCCCACGCCGTCGGTCGAGCCGCTGTCGCCCGATGCCGCGCACACCGTCACGCCGACCGCCGCCGCCGACTGAAGCACGTCGTTGAAGGCCGCCATCGATTGCGCCGTCCATACGCTTTCGGGCGCGCCCCAGCTGATCGAAATCACGGATGGCTTGTTCTTCGTATCGTGAACGGCGCGGCTCACGGCGTCGATAAAGCCGGCGTCGCTGTTGGTCGTGAAGTACACGGCGATCGTGGCGGCAGGCGCGATTGCGCCGGCGATCTCGACGTCGAGGGTGACTTCGCCGTCCGGTCCGTTCGGATCGCCCGTCGGATGGTTGCCGCCCTGATCGACGCCGACGGCGACGACCTTCGGCGAGCCCACGCCAAGGCTCGAAAAATAGCTGGTCAGATCGGCGGTGCGATAGCCGCCGCCCAGTTCGATGATGCCGATGCACTGCCCGCTGCCGTCGCCCTGCGGGAACTGATACATCGACGCGAGCTGCAGCGGCGTAAACGACGCCGCCTCGCGCGCCTTCGCCGGCGCGAACGGCGGACGGATGCGGAAATGCGGCCTCGCCTGCGGACGGTTGTCGAGACCGAGCACGGCCGTCACGACGCCATGCAGATCGTCGGGCACGCTGATCGCGCCCGTGCGGCCGCGAAACCGGCCCATCGAATGATGCTCGTAGTGTTGCAGCTTGACGTCGAACGCCGCCTGGAACTGCGCGATCGTGCCGCTCAATGTGACCGTGCGCGCCGATGCGTCCTCGCGCACGACGGCCAGCCCATGCTGCGACGCGAAGGTCTTGAGCTTCGCGACGTCTTCAGCGGCTGCGCCAAACCGCTGCTCGAGCTCGTCGCGCGACAACGGCTTGGCGTCCGGCGCGCCCGCCTCGATCTTCTTCATCAACTGCGTGAATTGCTGCTCGTCCTTGCGGCGCAGCACGACGACGACCTGAATCGTTTCAGACGGGTCGCACTGCGCGACGACCTTCGAACCGGCTGCGACCTGGCGTTCGCTGCCGGGCAATGGATGCTTCGTCATGGTTTCGATTCTCCCAGTGCATGGCGGGGCCACGGGTTAGACACACGACGGGCGCATGACGGGCCGATGCGGACGGGCGCGCTGCAACCCGTCGCGCCGCGAACACGCCGTCGTCATGAGACAGAAAACCAACCGTCCGACCAATCGATTCGAACACAGTTCCTGCACGCTCGACACCTGGCCGAACGGCTAGCTTTTGTCATGCATCGGAATCGCTGTACGCTGCTCCAGCAGCAAATGCGCCGTTGCGTTACGCTATGCGACCGCGTGCCGGAGGGTGCGCGAGAACCCCGAATTCGAGGACCACCCATGACCATCTCGATGTATCAGGCATCCATTCCCGTGCTGATTCGCGGCCTCACGAACCTGCAGGCGATTCTCGGCAAGGGCCAGGCGCACGCGGCGGAAAAACAGATCGATCCGTCCGTGCTCACGGGCGCGCGGCTGTTCCCGGACATGCTCCCGCTGGCCCGTCAGGTACACATCGCGACGGACACCGCGAAGGGTTGCGCGGCACGTCTTGCAGGCGTCGAAGCGCCGAAGTTCGAAGACGTGGAGTTCGCGTTCGACGAAATGCACGCCCGCATTCAGAAAACGATCGATTATCTGAAGGAGTTCAACGCCGCACAGATCGACGGTTCGGAAACGCGCGAAGTGACGCTGAAAATGCGCAGCGGCCCGGTCGAGTTCACCGGCTTGTCTTATCTGCTCGGCTTCGCAATGCCAAATTTCTACTTCCACATCACGACGGCATACGACATCCTGCGTCACAACGGTGTGGAACTCGGCAAGCTCGACTACCTCGGCAAGCCGAACAGCTAACGCGGATCAGTACCACTGTCGGAAGCGCGGACTGGCGTGAACTGGCTCGCCCGTTCGCGCTCATCCTGGTCAACAAGCGGCGAACGGCGGCATTGAGTGGGCGATCAGGCAGGCCATCAAATGAGCCGTCGAATGAGCGGTTAAGTGAGCCGTCGAATGAGCCGCAAAATGAGCCCCCAGCCGAGCCACCAGACTGCCCTCAGACGGAAGATCAAACCCGCGGCTGGAACGCGATGACCCCCATGCCCGCCAGCGTGAGCGCCGCGCCCGCGAGATCCCACGCGCTCGGGCGCACGTGATCCACGCCCCAGAGCCAGAGTATCGCGACGGCCACGTACACGCCGCCGTATGCAGCGTACACGCGGCCGGCTGCCGTGCCATGAAACGTCAGCAGCCACGCGAACAGCGCGAGGCTCAACGCGCCCGGCACGAGCAGCCACGCGGGGCCGCCCGCCTTGAGCCAGCGCCAGGGCAGATAGCAGCCGACGATCTCGGCGATCGCGGTCACGACATAGAGCAACAGGGTCTTCATCGGCAGATGTGGGAGTGATCGGTCGATGCGCACGCGGCGTGCGCAGGAGCAGCGGCGAGCGCTTCTGCCCCGCCGTCTATCGCTCTTATTAACACAATCACTTTGCCCTTGCCCGGAGCGCCGTGCGACAGTCGTCGCTCCCCGCCCTCCACCTGTCACGAGCAAGCCAGCATGAGTGTCAAATCGCCCTGTATCGACGTCTGCAAGTTCGACAGCAACACCGGTTATTGCCTGGGCTGCCTGCGCACCCGCGAAGAATGCAAAGGGTGGAAGAAGATGAAGGACAAGCATCGCCGCAAGGTCATCGACCAGAAGTCGGAGCGTGCGGCGATGATTCGCAAGTAGGCAGGAACCGCGCGCGGCGGCTGCCGCTCAGTCGAGCGACAGCCGCACGGCGAAGCCGATCAGCGCCGCAGAAAACGTCCAGCGCTGCAGCGTCTGCGCAAGCGGATGCGAGCGCACCCAGCCGGAGATGCGCGCGGCGCCGACAGCATAGGCGGCATCGAAACACGCGCCGATCGCCACCAGCACGACACCCAGTTCGAGCACCTGCCACGCGACGTGCCCCGCCTCCGGACGCACGAATTGCGGCAGCAGCACCGAGCAGAACAGAAGCGCCTTCGGATTCAGCAGGTTCGTCAGCAGCCCCTTGGCGAACGCCGATCGCAGCGGACAGCTTCCGCCAGTCTGGGCGCCATCCGTCGGCATCGCGAACACGGGCGAGCGGAAAATCTGCACGGCCACCCACGCCAGATAGATCGCGCCGCCATAGCGCACGACTTCGTACAGCCACGGCGCGTTGCGCAGCAGCGCGGCGACGCCGCATGCGGACAGCGTCACGTGCGTCGCGCGCGAAATGCCGAGTCCGGCGGCGGCCGCGAAACCGTTGCGCGCGCCGCGGCCGATGCTCGTCTGAAGCACGAGCGCCATGTCCGGACCGGGCAGCGCAAAGACCACGACGAGCGCGGCCACATACATGACCAGAAGATGAGCGGAAACCATGACGACCTCACGTTTGAATGCGTTCATGATGCCTTCACCCCGCTAGCGAATGCTGGCGATTTTCGGTCTGATCACGCCAATAATTAGCGGAACACCCTAAACTTCTAAAATCTTCAACGGCATTTCACCCAACATGAACGACCTCGACAAAACAGACCTCGCGATCCTCGCGGCCTTGCAATCGGATGGCCGGATGTCGAATGCGAAGCTCGCCGAAACGGTCGGGCTCAGCGAAACGCCGTGCGCACGACGGCTCAAGCGGCTCGAAAGCGATGGCACGATCGAGCGCTATCGCGCGGTGCTGTCGCGTCCGGCGCTGGGGCTCGGCGTCGTCGCCTTCGTGTACGTGCGCTTCGCCGTGCACGATCGCGCGACGGCGACGCGCTTCGAGCGCGAGATTCTCGCGATCCCGCGCATCCTGTCGTGTCACAACGTATCCGGCAGCGCGGACTATATCCTCCAGGTGGTCGCGCGCGACCTCGACGATTACGGCACGTTCATGCGCGACGAGTTGCGCAGCCTGCCGGGCGTGACGTCGGTGGAATCGTCGCTGTCGTTGCGCGAAGTGAAGGCCAACGGCGGCTTGCCGCTACTCTGACGACGCATCGCCAAGACGCGATCATCGCGAACGGCCCGGCGACGCGTCGCGAACTCGTGGCATAGTGGGCGCCTCGCCATCGCGGCACAAACGAATCACGGAGCATGAGCATGGATCACGAAGCGGCGCGAGCCGAAGAAACCCGCGCGATGGAGCGCGTCCTGAACGCGACGAAGCAGGTGCAAACCGCGTTCGCCGCGCTGCAATCGCAATTCCCTCCGGCCGGCAGCGGCCGGCCGTCACAGATGGCGCTTCAGACGTTCGACGCCGCGCTACAGGAACTCGAAGATGCGCAAGCCGAGTTCGATACGCTGCTGAACGACCTGCTTGACGGCAACCGCTGAACGGTCTACGCGCCGGATGTTGATGGCATTTGGCGCGTCTCGCGGAAGGAGCGCGAGACGCGTCGCCGAACGCGCGCCGCGGCGAAGGCGGGAGCGTATAGCGACTGACAGTTAGTTGCGCACACGCATCATCACGATGAATAGCATCAGATTCATCAAATAAACTTCAGGAATGCGCGACACGCCGCTATGCTGGCCTCACCTTCTGCAAGGCGAAGCAAGCGATGGCGGAACTCTATCTGGTACGGCACGGCCAGGCGTCGCTGGGCGCGGACGACTACGACCGGCTCTCGGCGACTGGCGAACAGCAAGGCATCTGGCTCGGCGAATACTTCGCGCAGCGCGACATCGCGTTCGATCGCGTGATGTCGGGCACGCTGCGGCGCCACGCGCAAACCGTCGACGCGATCTGGCGCGGCCTGGGTGCGCCGCCTGTCGAATGCGAGGTCCACCCGGGTCTCGACGAATACGATTTCCACGCGCTCTTTCGCGCGCTCGGCGACGAGCACGCCGATCTCGCCGAACGCGCGACCCGAAGCGCGCGCGATTACTTCAAGGCGCTGCGCCAGGTGCTGCATCTGTGGGCAGAAGGCGCGCTCGATGACTGCGCGCCCGAAACGTGGAGCGCCTTCCAGCGACGCGTCGCCGATGCGCGCGCCGCGATCCAGCACGGCGGCGGACAGCGCGTGCTGGTGGTCAGCTCGGGCGGCGTGATCGCCGCGCTGACGCAGCAGACCTTGCACGCGCCCGCCGAGACGGCCATCGCGCTCAACATGCAGATCCGCAATAGCAGCGTCAGCCACTTCTTCTTCAATCGCGACGCGCTGCAGCTGTCGAGCTTCAATGGCATCGGCCATCTCGACGATCCGCAGCGCCGCGCTTTTCAGACCTACGGTTAGCCTACGAGCAACGCATCGAACGACATGACTCGCGATCGACACGACACCACGCTCGAGATCGAGCGGCTTACGCACTATCTGGCGCAGCACATCGCGGGCTTTCGCGGCCCCATGAGCGCGACGAAATTTGCAGGCGGCCAGTCCAATCCGACCTGGCTCGTCGAAGCGCAAGGCGAGCGCTTTGTGCTGCGCCGGCAGCCGCCCGGACAACTGCTCAAGTCGGCGCATGCAGTCGACCGCGAATATCGCGTGCTGCGCGCGCTCGCCGACACGCCCGTGCCCGTCGCGCGCGCGTTGCATCTGTGCGAGGACCGCGACGTGATCGGCAGCATGTTCTATCTGATGAGCTACGAGGAAGGCCGCGTCTTCTGGAACCCCGCGCTGCCCGAAGTCGACCGCGACGCTCGGCGCGGCTATTACGCGGCTATCGTGCAGACGCTCGCGGCGCTGCACGACGTCGATCCGCAAGCGGTGGGGCTCGGCGACTACGGACGCGCCGGCAACTACTTCGAGCGTCAGATCGGCGTATGGACGAAGCAATACCGCGCCGCCGAAACGGAACGCATCGCGGCGATGGAAGCGCTGATCGACTGGCTGCCCGCGCACTGTCCCGCCGATACACCCGACATGCGCCCGTCCCTCGTTCACGGCGACTTTCGCATCGACAACCTGATCTTCGCGAACGACGCGCCACGCGTGCGCGCGATTCTCGACTGGGAACTGTCGACGCTCGGCCATCCGCTCGCCGATCTCGCGTACTTCTGCATGTGCCTGCGCCTGCCGTCGGACGGCCATATTCCGGGGCTGCGCGGCCAGGACCGCGCGGCGCTCGGCGTGCCCGAAGAGGAAGAGATCGTCGCGCGATACTGCGCGCTGCGCGGCCTGCCCGCGATCGACAACTGGCCGTTCTTTCTCGCGTTCAGCTTCTTCCGGCTCGCTTCGATTGCGCAGGGCGTGAAGGCGCGCGCGCTGCAAGGCAATGCGTCGAGCGCGCAGGCGCATGACGTCGGCGCGATGGTCGAGCCGCTCGCGCAACTCGGCGCCGGGCTGATCGCCTAGCCGTTCATCGCATTCATCCCGTTCACCGATAAAGACACGAAGGAGACACCTATGAGCACGAACCTTTTCGACCTCACGGGCCGCATCGCGCTCGTAACGGGCGCAAGCCGCGGCATCGGCGAAGCGATCGCGAAGCTGCTCGCCGAACAGGGCGCGCATGTGATCGTATCGAGCCGCAAGATCGACGAGTGCGAGCAGGTGGCGGCGAGCATACGCGATGCGGGCGGCCGCGCCGAAGCGCTCGCGTGTCACGTCGGCCGCATGGAGGACATCGCCGCGACGTTCGCGCATATCCGCGAAAAACACGGGCGGCTCGACATCCTCGTGAACAACGCGGCGGCCAATCCGTACTTCGGGCATATCCTCGACACGGACCTCGCCGCGTACAACAAGACCGTCGAAGTGAACGTGCGCGGGTACTTCTTCATGTCGGTTGAAGCGGGCAAGCTGATGAAAGAGCAAGGACGCGGCGCGATCGTTAACACGGCGTCCGTCAACGCGTTGCAGCCCGGCGACATGCAAGGCATCTACTCGATCACGAAGGCGGCCGTCGTCAACATGACGAGAGCGTTCGCGAAGGAATGCGGGCCGCTCGGCATCCGCGTGAACGCGCTGCTGCCCGGTCTCACGAAAACGAAGTTCGCGGGTGCGCTGTTCGAGAACAAGGACATCTACGACCACTGGATCAGCAACATCCCGTTGCGCCGTCACGGCGAGCCGCACGAAATGGCGGGCACGGTGCTGTATCTCGTGTCCGACGCGGCGAGCTATACGAACGGCGAATGCATCGTCGTCGACGGCGGCCTGACGATCTAGCCCACGCAAAGAAGATGCAAGGGACACTCAAAGGACACACATCATGAATTTCGGCTACAGCCCCAAGGTTGAAGACTTGCGCCGCCGCGTGCGCGCATTCATGGACGAGCACATCGTGCCGCGTCAGCGTCAATGGCTCGATGAAGTGCACGCGGGCCGCTACCCTGTCTCGTTCATCGAAGAGCTGAAGGCGGGAGCAAAGGCCGAAGGCCTGTGGAATCTGTTCCTGCCGCATCTGAAGGACGACGAGCCCGGCACGCGCCTGACGAACCTCGAATACGCGCCGCTCGCGGAGATCATGGGGCGCATTTCGTGGGCGTCCGAGGTCTTCAACTGCAATGCGCCCGACACCGGCAACATGGAACTGCTGCACATGTTCGCGACGCCCGCGCAACGCGAGCAGTGGCTCGTTCCGCTGCTCGAAGGCACGATCCGCTCCGCGTTCGCGATGACGGAGCCGGACGTGCCTTCGTCGGACGCGACGAACATCACGACGTCGATCCGCCGCGACGGCGACGATTATGTGATCAACGGACGCAAGTGGTTCATCACGAATGCCGCGCATCCGAACTGCAAGATCTTCATCGTGATGGGCAAGACCGATCCGGATGCGGAAAGCCATCGGCAGCAAAGCATGATTCTCGTGCCCGCCGATACGCCGGGCGTCAAGATCGTGCGCAACATTCCCGTGCTGAACCACATTTCGCCGGAAGGACATTGCGAGGTTACGTTCACGAACGTGCGCGTCCCCGCATCGAACCTGCTTGGCGAAGAAGGCGGCGGCTTCGCGCTCGCGCAGGCGCGGCTCGGGCCGGGGCGCATACATCACTGCATGCGCTCGATCGGCGCGGCGGAACTCGCGCTCGAACTGATGATCGAGCGCGCGCAGGAACGCAAGACGTTCGGCAAGTACCTGCATCAGCACGGCACAGTCGGCGAATGGATCGCGAAGTCGCGCATCGAAATCGATCAGGCGCGGCTGCTCGTGCTGAAGACCGCGTGGCTCATCGACGAAGTGGGCGCGAAGGCGGCGCGCAAGGAAATCTCGATGATCAAGGCGCTGATTCCGCAACTGCATACGACCGTCTGCGACCGCGCGATGCAGGTGTTCGGCGCGATGGGCGTGAGCCCCGATACGCCGCTCGCCGATCACTGGACCTGGGGCCGCGCGCTGCGTTACGCGGACGGTCCCGACGAAGTGCATCTGCAAGCCATTGCGCGCATGGAGATCAAGGCGAGCAAGGAGACGTTGGGCGCGTCCGCCGCGTATCTGAACGTGCCGCCGCGCGACTGACCTTTGCAGCGCTGCGAGCGGACGCATCGCCGGCCACCCGTCGCTTATGATGTCGGGCGAAAGGAGACTGTGCGATGCGTCCACCGAAGCTCGATCTGAACCTGTTCGTCGTATTCGAAGCGATCTACGACAAGCGCAACCTGACGCGCGCGGCAGAGATGCTGTTCATCACGCAGCCCGCCGTCAGCAACGCGCTCGCGCGCATGCGCAAGGCGTTCGACGATCCCCTCTTCGTCAGCACGCCGTCGGGCATGGTGCCTACGCCGCTTTCGGAAAACATCATCGGCCGGGTGCGCGAAGCGCTGCAATTGCTGGAGACGAGCGCGACGGAAGGCGATGTGTTCGTGCCCGCCGCGTCGGAGCGCACGTTTCGCCTCAGCATGCCCGACCTGATGGAAGCGATCCTGCTGCCCGCGCTCGGCGAAGTGTTGCAGCAACAGGCGCCGGGCATGCGTATCGAAAGCTATTTCACGCCGCGCAGCGAAGTGGCCGCCGCGCTCGCGGCAGGCAAGATCGATTTCGCAATCGACGTGCCGCTCATCGACGATCCGCAACTGCATCAGTCGCCGCTCGGCAGCGACCGCTACGCATGCATGCTGCGCCACGATCATCCATTCGCGGGCGACACGCTGACGATGGACGACTATCTCGCGCTCGGCCACATCCAGGTATCGAGCCGCCGCCAGGGCAGCGGGCTCGTCGACGCCGAGCTTCACAAGCTCGGCAAGCGCCGGCAGTTGCAGATGCGTGTGCAGCACTACATGGTCGCGCCGCTGATCGCGCTGCGCACCGATCTCGCGCTCACCGCGCCCGTGCAGCTCGTGCAGCGCTACGACGCGCGCATTCTCGAACTGCCGTTTCCGCTTGCGAAGCTCGAATGGCACCTGTACTGGCATCGCAGCGGCGAGCAGGATCAGGCGAACCGCTGGGTGCGCGGCGAAGTGATCCGGCTGATGGACGAGATGCGCGAGCCGCCGCGCGAATCGCACGTCCCCGCGCGTTGAGCTTCGGATCGCGCTACGCCTCCTGTTCCGCAAATGGCCTGATCGTTGCCGCCGCATGCAGTGTGCGGTAACGCCCGCGTCGCAAGATGCGGCACAGTTTGTGCGAACCGACATGACGCTGAAGAGCGACGAGTGTTCGCGGTTTGCCGGCAGCGTTGCAGCCGTTTCATGCAGCCCGCATCGCACGCTACCGCGATGCGCGGCAATCGACATCGCTGTCGGGAACTGTCTCCCGTTCTTCCGCTACGAAGAGAAGACGAGGACATTGCATTGATGATTTCCTTCGACGACATCGAGCGCATCGTGGATGCGCCGATGCATTCCTGGCCCGGCGGCGCCGTCGTGTCGGTCATCGCGATGGCCATTGCGCTCGCCGTTCAACGTATCGGCGCGCGCATCGTCACGCGCATTGCGCGCCCCTACCCGCTCGCGACCATCGTGCTGGCGCATATCGACGTGCCGACGCGCGTGCTGCTGATGGTGCTGGGGCTCTTGTTCGTGTTCTGGGAAGCGCCCGACACGCTGCGCTACATCGTCCCGTTGCGCGACGTCGCGGCTTTCGTGCTGATCGCAACCGTTACATGGCTGGCCATGCGCCTCGCCGCGTCGATCGGCGAGGCGATCATCCACGCGCATCCGCTCGATACCGCCGACAATCTCCAGGCACGTCGTATCCACACGCAGGCGCGCGTGCTCGCGCGCTCGGTGATGGTGGTGATCGTGATCGTCGGCGTCGGCGGCGCGCTGATGATGTTCCCCGCCGTGCGACAGATCGGCGCGAGCCTGCTTGCGTCGGCGGGGGTCGCGGGACTGGTCGCCGGGATCGCGGCGCGTCCGGTGCTCGGCAATCTGATCGCGGGACTACAGATCGCGCTCTCGCAGCCGATCCGGCTCGACGACGTCGTCGTGATCGAGAACGAGTGGGGGCGCATCGAGGAAATCACGGGCACGTACGTGTCGGTGCGTCTGTGGGACATGCGGCGGCTGGTCGTGCCGCTCCAGTGGTTCATCGAGCATCCGTTCACCAACTGGACGCGCAGCAGCTCGCAGATCATCGGCACGGTGTTTCTCTACGTCGATTACCGCATGCCGCTCGCGCCGCTGCGCGAAGAACTGGGACGGCTGCTAAAAGAAGCACCCGAATGGGACGGCAGCGTTCAGGTGCTGCAGGCGACGGATGCGTCCGAGCGCGCATTGCAGTTGCGCGTGCTGGTCAGCTCGATGGATTCGGGACTCAACTGGGACTTGCGCTGCCGCGTGCGCGAACGACTGCTCTGTTTCATCCAGAATCACTATCCGCAGTATTTGCCGCATGCGCGCGCGGAAGTCACGGCCGAACTGGAGCGAAGCAGCGAGTTGCCGCCCGTGCCGCAACCGCCTGCCCACGACGAGCCGGTCGCATCGAGCACGGCGGCGGACACGCCCGCCGATCCCGTTGCGGCCGTCGGTGGTGCGCGAACGCGGCGCAACAGTCACGGGAACGGTCAGCGCCACGTTGAGCGCCGCGTGCCGCCGAGTACCGACGGCGTGCATCGCGGACGGGCGCGCGCGGCGCCTACGCACTAGGCGCGCGCGGGAATCTGCATTCACGCGCAATGCATCTCGCAGGCGTGGCGAGTTGCAGCGCTCGCGACGGCCGACATGCATCGCCACCGGCCGCCGCGAGCTAACCGCACATCACTTGTAGAGAACAGCCGCGATCTTCGGATCGTCGATGTTGCCCTTGTCGTACCAGTAGAAGCCCGTGTCGATGCGCTTGGGCAGCTTCTTGCCCTGAAGCGCCTCGACGGCCGCCTGGACCGTGTCGTAGCCGATGCCGATCGGATTCTGCGTGACGGCCCCCGCTTCGTCGCCGCTGCGGATCGCGTCGAGTTGCTTCTCGCCCGAATCGAAGCCGACCAGCACGATCTTGCCGGTCATCTTCATTTCGCGGGCACCGTTGACGACGCCGATCGCCGAACCTTCGTTCGTGCCGAAGATGCCCTTAAGATGCGGATGCGCGGTGATGATCGACTTCGTGATGTCCGTCGATTTCAACTGGTCTCCGCCGCCGTACTGAACCGTGACGACCTTGATCTTCGGATACTTCGCCTTGATGCGCTCGACGAAGCCATCGCGACGGTCGATGCCCGTGCGGCTCGTCTGGTCGTGCGCCACGACGGCGACTTCACCCTCGTTGCCGATCAGCGCGGCCATCTTGTCCGCTGCGACGGCCGCTGCCGCCTTGTTGTCGGTTGCGGCCGTCGAAAGCGGAATGTCGCTGTCGACACCCGAATCGAATCCGATCACGGGAATCTTCGCGGCCTGCGCCTTTTTCAGCAGCGGCGTCGCGGCCTGGCTGTCGAGCGCCGCGAGACCGATTGCGGACGGCTTGCGTGCGAGCGTCGCCGAGAGAATGTCGATCTGCTTGTCGACCATCGCCTCCGTCTCAGGGCCCTCGAACGACACCTTCACGTGCAAGTCCTGCCCCGCCTTTTCCGCACCTTTCTTCACGGCTTGCCAGTACTGGTGCTGAAACCCCTTCGACACCAGCGCGACATACGGAACGTCGGCCCATGCACCCGTGGAAAATCCCAACGCCAGGCTCAGTCCGAGCGCCGCGCCGATCAGTTTCGGTTTGATCATCTACAAGTCTCCTCTATGGTTGAAAGTACGACACGCGACGATGCGCGCGCCGTCACCCGGTGCGGGCACGACGTAGGCGATACGTTGCGCCCGGCTTGACCCGCGGCTCGCCCGCCAGCGCATCGCGCAGCGGGACGGCCTCACGTTCTTCGCACTGCTGCTGTTACCGCTGCTGTTACCGCTGCTGTTACCGCTGCTGTTACTGCTGCTGTTACTGCTGCTGTTACTGCTGCTGTTACTGCTGCTGTTACTGCTGCTGTTACTGCTGCTGTTACTGCTGCTGTTACTGCTGCTGTTACTGCTGCTGTTACTGCTGCTG
>NZ_JAYMRZ010000045.1:0-30299 GCF_038900715.1 Paraburkholderia phymatum
CCCGACAGCGTCATGGTCGTGACAGGCGACCCGCTGCCGGGCCGTGGACAACCCGCGGCCTTCATGGAGGATCAACAGTGAATTAAACCCAACTGCAGAACTGTCCGTCGAACCGGGTCAACCTCATTGAGTTAATGTGTTCCTCTCGTGCCTCCAGCAGACCTGGGTCTCTTACTGCATCGCGTCCGACAAGCCGTGTGAGGAGGCGGAGCGAAAACCTATGCGACAACCCTCTTCCTGAAGTCATCGAATGTTTCCCAGTCTGGCTCTTGGCTGACAAATATCTCGATGGGGTACCTTTGGTGACCCGAAAGTCCACGATTCAGCCGGCTCACAAAGTCTTCCTGTGAGCCAGCATAGTATGTCCATTCTCTCCGACAATCGCCCGTAGAGACCAACACCAGACTTGCGAAGCCATCAGCTTCTATCGCGAGCGCGAGTGCGTCTTCCAACTCGTCCATTCTTTCACGCTGCTCGATATCGGGCATGCCAGTGCCTGACTCGTATCGCCAAACTAATCTGCAAAGTGTTGGTTGACCCAGTTTCGTCGCGTTATCCACTGAACCTCGAACATAGCGAAAAATGATGGTGCGTCCGCCATTCGGGTCTTCCGAAGTCGCCGTGCTCCATGTCCTCGATGAATCGGATGAGCTCATCAGTTGTTCCTCTTCAACGCTTCGATTTGGTTAGGAGACGGCGTCTCCGGCGAAACCATAGATTTCACAGTCGTCTCCATAGACGTGCGCTGGTAGTTTCTGCCCGAGTTGTTAAATCTTCGCGAGGATAGCCGCGTTGAAATTCTTCCACAATCTTGCCGGCACGCGGTAGTCAAACCACGCCATATTGCCGTCGGTGCCATGTCAATGATAAGCAGTTTATAGGACACTCCTTCGCATTCGACGCGAAGAAGTGCGCCACTATGCCGGGCCACATTCGACGCGACGGCGTGGTACACCGTCGCCGACAGCAGAATTAGAAGTACGCGTTATTCAGGAGCCAAGAGCCATCCTGGCTGATGAACTCATAGAAGACAGCCTGGCTCTCGCCGCTCTCCGGGCTGTAGTAGACAGTTCGATACTCGACAGCGTTGAAGCACTACCGGTCAGCTTGAGCTTGTTCAAGCAGGGTCTTGGCCGCTTGCCAGTGCTCGGCAACTGCCTTGTCTGTTACGCGAACAGTAGCAAGTAGTGGTACGTAGCCCCGCAGTTTGCTCTCGCTGACCGCGAGCATTTCCGAACGGTAAGTTTCCTGACTAAGTTTGGTGCCGTCTTGGAATTCGACGGTATAGCCATCAACAGGGCCCCATCGGCCCTTCGGTACAGGTTCCACATAGACGTGCTGCATGTGATGTCTCCAGCGTTATGAAAAGCACTGGGTCCGTTCGCATCGACCTGCTTTGGGTTGCATTGCGAGTCGTCGAACATCCGCCTCTTACAGAAGAGGGTACCGAAGAAAGCGAAGCGGACGCTGTCAAAAGAGTCACCAGAGTTCAAGGTAAAGACATCAATGAATCAATGGCTTGCGCGTCGAGTTTTACAACATAAAAAGCGGTTTCCTCATGCGCAGCGCTGGCGTCGCGTCACGCATCGAGGAATTTTGGGACATGCGGTTCCATTTTGCCTTGTGAAATTCGATGGCTTGCACGCGCGATGCGCATTCGTTTAACCAACGCATCGTTTAGGGTCGCTTTTGTCCTGCCGACCTGGAGGCTGGTAGCCTGGCCTGCCTGTGACGCCGCTGTGGGCGGCCACCGCAGGGGGCGCTCTCACGCTGTCGGTTGAAGGCGCACTGCTGTCGGCTCGAAGCCGAACATGCGCTTGTGGGTGCGAGTTAAGTGAGCCGAGTCTGCAAATCCTGCCACATGCGCGGCGTCGGTCCAGGACGCGCCCGACATGGCCGCCTCGATGGCGAGATTGATGCGCAACCAGAGGAGGTACGCTCTGAACGAGCTGCCGGTCCCGGCGACGAACAGGTGTCGAAAGCGACTTTCCGACAGAGCGACTGCGGAGGCCACCTGGCTCAGCGAGAGTGAATCCCGAATATTTGAGCGGATATATTCCAGGGCCCGGGTAAGGCGCGGGTCCAGTTCCTCGGCCGGTCCGGTGGCAGTTTCACACAGTTCTGCGACAGCTAATGTTGCGGCCGCAACCATGTCCTCGGCCAACTGGCTCGACTGTAAAGCTTCGAACAGCAACCTGGCAGCGGCTCGTGCACCGGCGGCTGGAAGTTCGGCAACGGCATTAGAGGTAAATCGTGCGGTGAGTGCGCGCCCAGCGCGGGTTTCGGGTTCCACAAAGACGTGGGCCAGAGTGGCCGCGCCATCAATTTCGAACTGGTGCGCGCATTTACTGGGGACGATGGCGCCTTCGTAGGCAGTCCAGGCCCCCTCGGCCTCCGTGCGAAAGCGGAAGCGGCCGCTCAGGGCGACGGTGAGCTGATGAGCATGGTGCTCATGCCATTGCGTTCTACCCTGGCCTTCTCCTATCCAGAGGCTGCCGCCTTGCCAGAAGTAGACGCGACCCGAACCGCGCGTCATGGTCGGCTGCATGGAACCACTCCGCAGTTCTGTCACAACTGCCTCCTCAACTCAGCCGTTTCGTTCAAGTTCATTCCGGACGGGTCCCCAAAAATACTGGACTTCCGACAGCACATTGTAAAGGACCCCAGTCATGTTCAGATTTTCCGCGCCGGCTGCACTCGCCGCGGTCGCCGTTTCATTTCTCACCGCCGGCTGCGGTACTCCGCCGGTGAACCTCGACCTTTCGCTGCAGCACCCCAGCTCCCACGGCAAGTTCGTCGTCCGCATGGACCCGCCGGCGTCGGGGCCGGCTATCAACCAGATGCACGCCTGGCAGGTGCGCGTGAAGACGCCCGATGGAAAACCTGTATCTCAAGCCACGATTGGCTTTGACGGGGGTATGCCCGAGCACGGCCACGGATTCCCGACCAAGCCCCGAATTACGCGCGAGGTAGCGCCTGGCGTCTATGCCCTCGAAGGCATGAAGTTCAGCATGTCAGGCTGGTGGGACATGCATCTGGCGATTGAGGCTGGGGGCGTCACCGACGAAGCCGAATTCAACGTCATCGTCGATGACTCCGGGATTCGGCGCGTGGCGGCGCAGGGAAAGGAATCCGCTTCGTGAGCCAGCAGCGCCAATCGGGTCCGCGTCCGTCAGCGCGGTCAACCGTGCACAGAAGACTGACGGGTGCGTTGGTCGCGGTGGCTTTGGCCAATACGCCGCTTGTCTTGCTTCTCGGCTATGGGCGCGCCGACGGCGCCACGGACCGCCTTGACAGCTGGTCGAAGGAGGAACGGGCCGTCCTGGCCTCGATGCGCCTGAGCAGGCTCCCTGCGCCTCCGCCCGACCCGTCGAACACGGTTGCAGACAAACCTGATGCTGCCGCGCTCGGCAAGCGGCTGTTCGCGGATGCTCGCCTGTCTCGCAACGGGGCGGTCTCGTGCGCCAGCTGCCATGCGCCCGACCGCCAGTTTCAGGACGGGCTGCCGGTCGGAAAAGGTCTTGGGCTTGGAAGGCGTCGCACCATGCCCGTTGCCGCGTCGGCTTACAGCCCGTTCTTCTTCTGGGACGGCCGCAAGGACAGTCAGTGGTCGCAGGCGTTGGGCCCGATGGAGGATGCTGCCGAGCACGGAGGCAACCGCGTCCAGTTCGCTCAAGTCGTGCGAACGCATTACCAACACGAGTACGAGTTGCTGTTTGGCACTCTCCCGAACCTGCAGGGCCTGCCTGCCAACGCTAGCCCGCTTGGCAGCACCGACGAGAAACAGGCCTGGTCGCGGATGACTAGCGAACAGCGCGATGCCGTCAACCGGGTCTTCGCCAACCTGGGGAAGGCCATTGCGGCCTACGAGAGGACGGTGACCTACGGCGAATCCCGGTTCGACAGGTATGTTGAGGCGGTTCTCACCGATGACGACACGGGCCAGCAAACGCTATCGACCCAGGAGGTCAAGGGACTGCACCTCTTCATCGGCAAGGCTCAATGCGCGACCTGCCACAACGGCCCGCTCCTGACCGACCAGGCCTTCCACAACACGGGTGTTCCGCCCAGAGACCCGGCGCACCCGGACCTCGGCCGCGCGCCTGCCACAACCAGGGTTCGGTCGGACGAATTCAACTGCCTGAGTCGCTACAGCGATGCGCCGCCACAAGGCTGCCAGGAGCTGAGCTTCATGGCGACCGACGACCCCGGCATGGAAGGCGCCTTCAAGACCCCGAGCTTGCGTAATGTGGCGCTGCGGACTCCGTACATGCACGCGGGTCAGTACGAGAACCTTGAAGCCGTAGTGCAGCACTACGTGCGTTCGCCCGCAGCGGTAGTCGGGCATTCCGAACTGGCTCAGAGTGACTCGGGGTCCATCGGACGTGGACCCATCCGCTTGACGGAGGCGGAAATGCAGGACGTAGTCGCGTTCCTGAAAGCGCTGTCAGGGCCTGTCGTGGAACGCCCCATTCGATAGATCGAACTGCCTGAAGCCGACGCCAGAGGAACGCCTCACCTCTGGCTGCCTACCTGAAGGCTCCGTTCGACAAGACGGAGTCATTGCGTCGGGCTGATCTCGAACTTTCCTTGCTCCTATACTTTGCAGTCAGTGGCCTCGCTTTCAATTCGTTGCTCGGGGCTATCGCCCCTGCCTGAGTCGATGCTGAACCGGTTTTTCGCCCGGTTGCTCGATGAGACGGCCTGGGCGGCTCACAGGCGTGAGCCGAAAGCGCGTAGGCGGGTTGCCCGCTAAGAAGCGAAGCCATCGTGCGACACCCCGCGTTCCGGTGGTCCGATATTCCCTCACATAGACAATGGCAACCGACGAACTCCCGGCCACAGAAACGAACCCTCCATCCGTGTTCGAGATCGAGGGCAAGCACATTGTTTCCACCGTCAAGCGCACAATTCGAGCGTAACCGGGCAAGCACGGACCCGGTAGCTGGCAAGCCGGCGCGCATGCCATCCTGGGGAGCGGCGACTCACTGCGTGATGCTCGAGCGCCCGCTTCGAACGGTCCTCAGGAATGACCGTCCAAACCATGCAGGCTTGCATTTAGAGTGGACGGAAGCAGACTGACCGAGCCGCGCTCGAAACCATCCGCCAGCATGGCATCGATAAGGGTGCGAGCGTTGCGGTCGACGCAGGTGAGAGCGACGCTCTCCGAATCGTATATGACGGGATCGGCAAAGTCCCCGATGACCTTTTCTTTTAACGTCCGTGTGTGCAACGACCACGCGACGCGGTATCTCAGCGCCACACCATCAGACGACCGGACCGTCCGCGGCTCCATGTGCGCCTCAATAGCGAATCCGCGATAACGCCCGACGATAAGTTTCATTGATTGGCTCCGCAAATTTTCTCGAGCAAGCATCTTCAGCACGGATGGCCGGGCTCGCCGACCGCGGCGACGATTGCCGCGATCGACCGACGCCGTACCCCGCGCTTTCTTGCCGATCTCCTCAGTGAGCAACTGCGACGAGCGCTGGTGTCTTCGCGTCCGTCAGCGTCCATAACCATCCACACCCGCACGCGCGCTGAAGCGCGGCTCGTCAATCCATGCGACGAGCCAGTCATGGAATTGTCCCCAGTCGTCGGCGAGGTCGAGTTCACGTGCGTGCAATCCGCTGTGCCTGCCATCGTCGCCTGCGCCAATCCACGCACAGACTGTCCGCGCGCCATTCCACCAGGCGATCATGCCGTCCGTCAGATCGGCGGTCGTCCCGGCAGGCATCGTGACCAGCAGGCGCGACAAGCGGGCATCGAACTCTTCAAACCTCATCGCTCGCCTCTCAATGCACGAAGCCGAAGAACGCCATCGCGCCTTCGGCTGGCGTCAGGCCCGCCTTAAAGTACCCCTCGAGGCGGTCCGCAATCGCTTCGTCGAGTGTGAAGGGCGGATGGATGTAGCCCACATTGAACGCATGGTCATACCAGTCGCTGAGCCATGCACGCAGGTCGATCACATATTGCGGCAGTCCATTTGAAGCGTCGTCGTGCATGTGCGTCTCCTTGGCTCGCAGAACGATCAGGCTGCCTCGCGGCCTATCCCCATCTCCGGTCGGCGTCGGTCTGGCGGAAACACATGCCATGTGCCGTCGGCATGGCGAAAGAAGAAGAGGGAGAACGAACCGGTCGGCCGCTCGATCTGAATGCACACGCGACACGTTCCACCCGAGCGCGAGCGTTCCAGCAGGCGCACGCGCGCTGCCCGGCTTCGTGTCGAGCCGACCAGTTTTTCGACCTGAGAACGCAGCGATCTGTTACCCGCCATGACTTTCCCCGCGATGCACGATGAACCGATGCTACGGGGGAGCGGTGCGCGTGCCCAATCGGCGGCGGCGGAATGTCGTCTCAGGAAGCGCTGATTTGAATCGTCAGGATTTCCTGAACCGGCGCAGCGTGAAGCAACGGCATATAGGGGTTTTCACCGGCGCCGGGCTTGCTGCGTGACTGGGAGTTAAGGATTTCCTGACGCGCGAATCAGGATGTCACACGACCGTCTTTGCGCGTGCGCTGACTGCGACACAAGTTCTGATCGCAGATGATGAGGCATCGAAACGCGATGTGATCCGAAGCATCATGATGGCCTATCTGTCCGAGCGGGAGAACGTTGTCGAGCAGGTCGATTCGCTCTGTCTGCGGCTGTTCGACACCTGGTGCGAGACGCGCAGCGTGACGCCGCTCGCGTATCTGTTGCATTGCTGGCCGTTGACCGACAGCGCGCCTGGTGCTTTGCGGCGGGTGGGTGAAACGATGCGCTATTTGCGGCGCCATCATGCGGACCAGCTCGACGCGTACGGGTTTCAGACGCTGTGCGAAATGGCCGAACTGATCGACGAACTGATAGAACGTCCGGCGCGCACGGTCCGGCTGATGGCGGTGGGGGAGGTGCCGGAATAACAAAAGGACACCGCAGGCAAAAACGCATGAAGACATGCGGGCAGGGCACAGTGACTGCGGGCGGGCGCGCGTGTTGTTTCATCGGATGTTTGAAACCGGGGCGAGGCGCGGTAGACCGGGCTTTGGCATCGAGTGCAGAATAGGACACACACAACGGGGCACTCGCGGGAAGATATGGCTCTCGACAGGTTCGACGCATGGTGGAGCGGGCTCCGTTACGTCCGGCGCAGCGTGGTGCTGCGGCTGCTCGCGACGGTGCTCGTCTTTAGCTGCGCGATCACGCTGATCCTGACGGCGGTGCAGCTCTATCGCGACTACGAGCGCGGCATCGCGCAGATTCAGAACCGTCTCGTCGATATCGACCGCAGCTATCGCGACAGTCTCGGCGAAGCGCTATGGCGGCTCGATCAGCCTCAACTGAAGCTGGAACTGGAAGGGATGCTTCGCCTCGCGGATATTCGCGCCGCCGAAGTGCGCGAGTCGCCGTCGGCGGACACACCGATGGTCGTGGCCGTGGGCGAGCGCATGACGGAGATGACGGTCACGCGGGAGTTTCCGATCCTGTACCGCGTGCAGGACAAGGTGCAACGCATCGGCACCCTGTATGTGGAGGCGACGCTCGCCAATCTCTATCACGAGCTTGCGCGCACCGCGCTCGTGATCCTCGTGAGCCAGGGTGCGAATACATTTCTGGTCGCGCTCTTCACGTTCTATATCCTGTGGCGGCTGGTCACGCGGCATCTCGCGGCGATCGCGCGCACGGTCAGCGATTACGATTTCCACGAGCCGCCGCGGCCATTCGTCCTGCGGCGTACGCCGCCGCGCGAGGCGGATGAACTCGACCGCGTGGTGTCCGCGTTCAACGCGATGGGTATGCGCCTGCATCGCGCGTATCTCGACGAGCGCGAGGCGGCCATCGAGCGCGAAGCACGGCGCTCGGCGGAAGCGGCCAATCGCGCGAAAGGCGAATTCCTCGCGAATCTCAGCCACGAACTACGCACGCCGCTCAACGGCATTCTTGGCTATGCGCAGATCCTCGGGCGCGACAGCACGTTGAGCGTGCGTCAGCGCGATGGTGTCGCCGTGATCCAGCAAAGCGGCGAACATCTGCTGACGTTGATCGACGAGACGCTCGATTTCGCGAAAGTCGAAGCGGGCAAGCTGCGCATCGAGATCTGCGATGTGCCGCTCTCAGGTCTCGTCGATTCGATACGCGAAATTATCGGCGTGAAGGTCGAGCAGAGACGGCTTGCGTTCGAATGCGCGGTCGCCGCCGATGCCCCATCCGGTGTGCGCGCCGACGAACGCCGGTTGCGCCAGGTGTTGCTCAATTTGTTGTCGAACGCCGTGAAATTCACCGATGAAGGCAGCGTGCGTCTGCATATCGGACGAAGCGCAAGCGGTGCAGTCCGCTTCGAAGTGCACGACACGGGCATCGGGATTCGCGCGGAATATCACGAGAAAATCTTCATGCCATTCGAGCAGGCGAGCGGCGCAGAACGGCGTGCGGGCGGCACGGGCCTCGGCCTTGCGATCAGCCGGCAGTTTGTTCGCGCGATGGGCGGCGAGGTGCACGTCGAAAGCGAAGTAGGCCAAGGCAGCGTGTTCTGGTTCGAACTGCCGCCGTCGCTCGTCGAACTGCCGGCGTCGCGCGCGCAGAGTCCTGCGTCTGTCGTCACGGGCTACGAAGGCCCGCGTCTGAAGGTGCTCGTGATCGACGACGTGCAGGTGAATCGCACAGTCGTCGTCGAACTGCTGGAGCGGCTCGGCTTCGATACCGTCGAGGCCGACAACGGCCGCGACGGCATCTCGACCGCGCAGGCGCAGCATCCCGATCTGATCCTCACGGACATCGTGATGCCGGGCATCGATGGTCTCGAAGTGACGCAGCGTCTGCGCGCGATGCACGAATTCGCGCGCGTGCCGATCATAGCGGTATCGGCGACGCCGTTCGGCGTGGACGGCGCGAAGAGTCTCGATGCGGGTGCGAATACGTTCATCGCGAAGCCGGTGGATTTCGATGTGCTGCTCGCACGCATGGCGGATTTGCTCGCTATTACCTGGATTCAAGGTGCCGCGTGGGCCGACGTTGCGCCCGATACCCCTCTGGCGTTTCCCGCCTCAATGTCCATCGATGCAATGAACGAACTGCATCAGCTCGCGCGCGACGGCAACATGCGCGGCATCGTTCAGTGGTCGGAACGCATTGCGGCAAGCGATCCGGCGCACGCGGCGTTCGCCGCGCGGCTGCATCGACTGGCGCGCGCGTATCAGTCGAAGGCGATCCTGCAACTCGTCGAGCGGTATCTGGAAGGGAACACCGCATCATGAGCCGTTTCGCCGATTCGGTCGTACATACGGACACGGTCCTGATAGTCGACGATACGCCCGCGAATCTCGGCGTGGTCGTCGACAGTCTTGAAGCGCGCGGCATCCGCGTGCTGGTCGCGCTTGACGGTATCGAAGCGCTGGAGCGCGCGGCATTCGCGCAGCCCGACGTGATCCTGCTCGACGTGAAGATGCCGGGCATCGACGGCTTCGAGACGTGTCGCCGTCTGAAGCGCGACGAACGCACGCGCGATATCGCCGTTATCTTCATGACCTCGCTGATGGGCAATGAGGATCGCGTCGAGGGTTTTTCGGCGGGCGGGGTCGATTACGTGACCAAGCCGTTGCGCGTCGACGAGACGCTGGCGCGCGTCGGCGTGCATCTTGAGCTGCGCGCAATGCACAAGCAGCTGCTCGCCCAGAACCGGCAACTGCTCGCCGAAGTGGCCGTGCGCAAGGAAACGGAGGCTGCGCTATCGCAGGCGCGCGACGACCTCGAACGGCGCGTCGCGTTGCGCACCGAAGAACTGGCGCGTGCCAACGCGAACCTGCAGGCGCAAATCGATGAGCGGCGGCGCGCGGACGCGCGCCTGCAGGCAAGCGAGGCGCGCTTTCGCGCGATCGTCGAAACCAGTCCGGTGCCGTTGTGCATTACATCGATGCCGGCGGGGCGCATCCTGTATACGAACGAGCCGCTGCGCGGACTCTTCGGCATGGGTGAAGGTATGTCGGCCAATATCGCGGATTTCTACGCCGATCCAGGCGAGCGCGAGCATCTGATCCAGCAGTTGAGGACGGAGGGCTGCCTGCGAAATGCGGAGGTGCAGTTCCGGCGTCCCGACGGCACGCAGTTCTGGGCGATGGCGACGGCGCGTGTCGCGACCTACGACGATTCGCCCGCGATCTATGTCGGCCTGAACGACATTACGGGGCGCAAGCAGATGGAACAGGAGCTCGTCGAATCGCGCGAGCAGCAGCGCGAGCTGTCCGCGTACATGGAGGCGATCCGCGAAGAGGAGAGAAAGCGCATCGCGATGGAGATTCACGACGAGCTTGGCCAGTTGCTGACTGCGCTCAAAATGGACGTGTCACTGCTCAAGATGCGCCTCACGCACGATCCGGAGGCAACGAAAAAAGCCGATGACATGCGCGAACTGGTCGAAGGCACGATCTGGATGGTGCGCAACGTCGCGAGTCATTTGCGGCCGGCTGCACTCAATTTCGGCATCGTGTCGGCGCTCGAATGGCTGGTCGACGAGTTCAACCGCCGCAATCCGATTCCTTGCGAGTTGCGCATTGTCGGTGGCGAG
Source organism: Paraburkholderia phymatum (assembly GCF_038900715.1). Lineage (GTDB taxonomy): Bacteria > Pseudomonadota > Gammaproteobacteria > Burkholderiales > Burkholderiaceae > Paraburkholderia > Paraburkholderia phymatum_A. The sequence goes on from NZ_JAYMRZ010000045.1 coordinate 10,545, forward strand.
CCCGCGCTGTCGGATGCGCACGCGACGGCTGTGTTCCGCATCGTGCAGGCGTCCCTGACGAACGTCACGCGTCATGCCGACGCAACGCGCGTGGACGTGACGCTGATCTTGACGCCCGAGAAGCTCGAACTGCACGTGCGTGATGACGGTCGCGGTTTCGACCAGCAAGTGGTGAAGCGCGACTACTCATATGGCCTGCTCGGCATGAACGAGCGCGCGCGGCTGATCGGCGGATCGCTTTCGATCGGCAGCGCGCCGGGCGCGGGCACCACGGTTTCGATTCACATTCCGCTCAATGGCGAATCTCGAACATGATCAGGATACTCATTGCAGACGATCATGCGATCGTCCGTGGCGGACTCAGGCAGATCATCGCAACCACGAGCGATATCGTCGTCGCGGCGGAAGCGGCTCAAGGGGCAGAAGTAGTCGACAAGCTGCGCAGTTGCGTCGTCGATCTGCTGCTGCTCGACATGACGATGCCCGGCATCAGCGGCGTCGATCTGATCCGCAGAGTACGGGCAGAGCAGCCTTCGCTGCCCGTACTCGTGCTGAGCATTCACGACGAGGCGCAGGTGGCGTCGCGCGCATTGCGCGCGGGCGCAACGGGCTATCTGACCAAGGACAGCGACCCGGACGTGCTGCTCGCGGCGATCCGCAAGCTCGCGGACGGCGGCCGCTTCATCGATCCGAAACTCGTCGATGCAATGGTCTTCGAAACACATCGCGGCGACGTGCCGCCGCACGAAGTGCTGTCGGATCGCGAATTTCAGGTGCTGCAGATGCTCGCGGCGGGCAGGAGCATCAACGAAATCGCCGACGCGTGCGCGCTCAGCGCGAAAACGATCAGTACACACAAGATGCGACTGATGCAGAAACTCGGCCTTTCCAACAATGCCGAGGTGATCCGATACGCGATCCGGCACGGATTGATCGTCGAGTAGACGGAAGCTCGCCCGGCGAAATGCAAAGAACGAATCGGGTATCGGTGAGGGTTCTGTCGGGGGTTTGTCCGCATTTTTTTGCGGTATCGCCCGTGACAGGATTTCGTGAGGCTCGCCGGCAAAACGCGAGCCACCGTACGACCAGTTCGAGTCATCAGTGGTTATGCATCGCAGGCGCTTTATTATCACGGCGGCGAGCGCTGCCGCAGGTGCGGTGTTTACCGCGCGGGCCGCACCGGAACAGCATTTCGACATTGTCTATCCACAGATCAGGCCGGGTCGCGACGTGCATGCGGCGTTCGCGCTCGCTACGCTCGATGTCGCGATGAAAGCGGCCAACGCGTCGTATACGACGCGTCAGCTCGAAGTCGTGATGGAGCGCGGCCGCGCGCTTGCCGAACTCGCCAGCGGTACGACGATCAACCTGCACTGGACGAGCATGGAGGCACAGGCCGAGCGCGGCCTGAACGTCGTACATATCCCGATTCATCGTGGTCTGATCGGCTATCGCGTGTTTTTGATCAGACAGGACCGCCAGGCCGATTTCGACCGGATCGAAACACTGGAGGACCTTCGCTTGATGACGGGCGTGCAGGGGCTCGGCTGGATCGATGCCAGGATCATGCGCAACGCCGGCCTTCGCGTGCAGACACCTTCGACGTACGAGACGATCTTCAGGATGCTGGAGGGCCGACGCGTCGACTACTTCCCGCGCGGTGTGATCGAGGCGTATCCCGAACTGGAATCGCGCAGGGCGACGGAGCCCGATCTCGCCGTCGAGAAAAGTCTGCTGCTCGCGTATCGTTCCGATTTTCTGTTCTATGTGTCGCCGAATCATCGGGAACTGGCGGCGACGATCGAGCGCGGCTTCACGGCCGCCTGGCGCGACGGCTCGTATCTGCAGTTGTTCAACACGCATCCATACATTCAGAATGGGTTGAAGCTCGGGAATCTGGGTGACCGGAAGGTGATACGGCTAGACAATCCATTCATGTCGGACGAGGATCGGCAAATTCCCGATACATACTGGATGCGCCTTTAGACGCCGCCAGACATGCATTCAACGGATTCAGAAATGCGGACACGGGCGGGCATTCTGTTTTTTTTAATCGGATGGTGAGTCAGGAACAAGCCCTCGAAGCGATTCACGTCAAACGTTGAACAGCTGATTCGGAGGACTGACCAACCGGAGTGGGTCGCTGCGGTAGTTCGATGTTCGATGGCTCAGTAGTGTACGTTTCAGCGTGGTACGGAAATGAAAAGACAGGAAGTACGGCGCCAACTTCAGTCACCATGCAGAAATACTTTCACTGTGCGGCCACCGCGTTCGAGGATAAACGCGATGGGCAGGGCGGTTTCGCGACACCGGCCGAACAGATTGAAACGCTGGACCTGACGTAGCACCTCTTAAACAAGCAAGGTTTCCTTGCTTGTTGCCCGGAATCGTGCTGAAAACCACGCTGCGCGGCTGTGGTTGCTGGGCGAGATTCTGCGCCGGGAAGATGAAGGTGACTTCAATTGAAGGGTGTGACCACAATCATGTCGTCGCTTCTGAATGACGTTCGGTCACGGATACAGGCAGGTCGACTTCGCCATGTCTTGCCATGGGCGCGCGGTTCTTTATCGCCTGATAAACCGGCAGACAGCAGAACTGTCGATTCTGATCTGGATCAAGGGTTCCTGCGAAACGTAAGATAGCCTGACATGCAGGGCACACCCGCACGAGCCCTCCCCGAACCGTTCGGACATAAGGACTGCGCGCATCGGAGCGTGCCTCGATCAATCTCTCATCACACGATGGATAACAGCCTCGGCATATTCAGAATTGGTGGCGTGGATTCGCACGATAGTCCGCGAGCGATTCGCGCTTGGCGCCATATCCGCTGATTCTTGGGTGGATGGAGCCTGCTAGCCATTCCTGCCTTCTACGGCGAACTGACCGCGACCACGCATGTTGGCTTCGCCGTCGCGCGAATGCTGTATCTGTGCATGTTCACCGGATTCGCTGTTTCGATCCTCTGGGTGCTGTACCTCAGCAAAAAGCCGAAGACGCTGCTTGCGCATAATCGACTCGACGTTCTGATCACGGTGGGCGCCGCATTCAGTGCGGGATGGGGCGCGCCGCCATGGCAGACAGCCGAATGGGTGCTCCGGTTGTTATTCGTGAGCCTCGTCGCCGTGAGGATCGTGTTGTCCCTGGCAGGCTTTTTCACACCAAACCGGCTTGTCTGGCTGCTGGTCGCGGGCGCTGCCGTGCTGGCAATGGCAGGTGCCGGTTTTTTATGGCTCGAACCCAGAGTGCATTCCTATGCAGACGGACTGTGGCTCGCCTTCGAAAGCAGCGCAACGGTTGGATATGGGGACATCGCCCCGACTACGCCAGCTTCGCGCGTATTTGCCGTATTCGTCGTGCTGCTGGGTTACGGCATGTTATCGCTGGTCTTTGCAAGCATTGCGGCGGCATTCATCGGAAGAGAGGAAAAAGCGCTGCGACGGGAAATGCATCGGGACATCAAGCATCTGACCGGCGAAATAGGAAGACTTCACGTCGAGCTTCGCGCGCTGCAGGAAACGCTGGTGCAGTCTTCCAATACGTCTGGCGAGGCATGCGAACCCGCTCCGCGCGAGCACGGGTGAAAAATCTTTCGAATCATTCGCCGCGAAAACCCGGCAACGGTATTGAGCGCTTGACAGTCTCGTGTGTTGCTTGCTTCACGTCACCGGGCACGAGGAAAGAGGAGCGCGAACGCCTGCGCTTGACTAAAACCCGAACGCTGCGACCTCAGTCTTCGAACTTGCCTGCTTCCAGTGCGTCGGCGAAATCTGTAAGCCAGGTGGCGAAATGATCGGTGTCGTAGATCGCCGTCGTGCCGTTGGTGAGCCGCGTGACGGAGATCTTCCGGGGCGTGCCTCTCCTGCCGTCCGCCGGATCGTCGTCATTGTCAGTGATCTCGAATTCCCGCGGATCAAGTCCCCGGCTCGCAAGAACGGCTTTGACGTCTTCCTGTTCGTCCCAGGAAAACTCGGTGAGGTTACGGATTCTCATGCGGTCTCCTCGGCGCGGCAAGCAAAACCATCCTAGCACGGATGGCATCGCGAAACAGAGCCTCTTTCTGCCACCGCCAGAGTCACGGGCGATTCCGCCGTACGTCCTTCCGTTTATCGCGTATGAAGCTCGCGGTCATGGGAGCTCCACGCGAACGGTCGTAAGCGCCGGTGCGGACGAGAGGTCAACGGCTTCGCACGACAGCGCGATACCACGACGTCAACTCTGAACTTCGAGGGGGCGCAGATGCAGACCATCGAGCCATAAGAACCCGTTCTATAGCGCGCTAATATCGGGGGCGTCCATGCTGTTGGGTGGCGCGCTCGCTAGTGCCGCCGGTCAAAAAAGCATGGGCAGATTGGTCGCCGCAGAAAACGAGTCGCTGGTCAACGCGCTCAGCGATAAGAAAAGCGGGTGATGAACCACGCGTGTGGCTTGCATCACTGCGACGCATGACGGATGTCCAGTGAGCGAGACGACGGGACGTCGAAGCATGGGGGATGAAATCCACCGCGCTGGCGTAGTTCTTCTCGCGTCGTCGGGCGCAGGTGGTAGCGAGCCTTCGCTTCTATCGGCATGGCGTATGCTTATTTATAGACAGTGCCGAAAAGGAGGCAACCATGGAAGCGTGCCTTGCTTGCCAAGCGTTGGTCGGGATGCCTTCAAGGCACTTTCCGCACAGAGACCTCTTGCGCGTCGGGACGGGTGTTTTTGGTATGCCTCAAAAGCCGATAGTGCGTTATGTCGAGTATCGCTGCAGGTCTTGTGGTACGTGGCTAAACCAGAACACCGCCGAGGGCTCACCGGCAGGGATTTGGTCCGCGTGTGGATTGGCGGCGGCACAGATTCAGGCGTCGAAAAATTCGGCGGTTGACGCGACGAGGGCGGCAGCGGCTGCAGTCGCCGCGGTAATCGGGCGACCGCGCTAGCGCTGCAGGTAACGGGCGGCATGAATCCGGTCGATGACGCGATTGTCTTCGACGGCGGGTGCACTGGTGCGGGAGGCACCGGGCACGCGCTTTCGGAGCACCGATTGCACGCGCCTGCGACCTTCGACTGACTATTGCTGGTTGATGGTGAACAAACGGCAGTATAAGTAGGATTGCTTATGCTGACAGCGAGTAAAACTGCTCGGCCTGAGTGTATCTGACGCCACGGTCTTCCATTTGGCCCTTGGCAATCATGTGCATGATGGAAGAAAGGATCAAACCGGCTCGCTTTGTTTTTGACATATTCGATCTGGATTTTGAGGGTTGTTCACGCGCCATCGAAAGGAACCATTCGACCGTGATCATGTTTCCGGCTGATGGCCGCAATCCTTTATGGACGCATGCCCGTGCATTGGTCCCCATTCGGGCGCGAATCCGGGCTGTGCGGTTTGCTCGGCAAAGGCCGCATTTTCGGGCCTATGATCCTCGGCATGGCGGCGATGGTGGGTGCCAGTACGCAGGGCGAGTGGGGGCGCAGTTCTGGATGTATGAGTCTAGCGACGTCGTGGTAAGCATCCCCGAAGCGTCGCTGATGTAAGAGATCGGGCAATACGACCGCGTCCCGGCCTACAACGACTGGATTAACTTTTCCGAGGTGCTCCGGCGCGACGAAGTCCGAAGGAACGGCTCTTCTTCACCGTACGCGACGTCACGCGGGTATTCTGGCTGACGCCTGACCAGTCGCAGATCGTGGAGGGCAGTGTGCGCGTGCTGCAGCTGCTGCACGCGCGAGCGTGCGGCCACTGTTCGCTTCGGAGTAAAAACACCCCGTCCGCCTGCGCCCAGGCAATGAACTTAAGATACAGCACCTTGGCTATTCGCCTCAGGATTTAACGCGGTTTGAGCGGCCGTCTGGTGGCGTATTCGGACATAGTATGCAAGCGCATCGATATTTCCGAACTGTGGTATTCGAGGGAGGTCGTGCTTACTGTAAGCGGGGCAGGAGGGCCGCTCCACCAAGGTGCAGCGGATCACGCAAATGACACATAAGTGCGGCCGCATGAATGCACGCTTTCCGGGCATCAGATGCGGCTGGCATTAAATTGTTTTTTGTCGATTTTTTCGGAACCTTCTGGCTGTAAGGTTCTCGTAAACGGCGTCGTGTTTGTCCCCGATGGACAGCCGACCCTGTTCAACAGACCCCGCCAGGAGCCGATTGATGAATCACCCGAAACGCCTGTTGCTGTCCAATCTCGCGTGGTCGCTGGAGGTGTCGACGCGCGAGCCCGAGTTCTTCACGGAAATGGCGCGCGGACAACAGCCGCGTATTTTGTGGATCGGCTGTTCCGATAGCCGCGTGCCCGCCGAGCGCATCACGAATGCGCAGCCTGGCGAACTGTTCGTCCATCGCAACATCGCGAACCTCTATACGTCCGACGACGGCAATGCGTCGAGCGTGATCGAATACGCGGTGCACGCGCTGAATGTCGAACACATCATCATCTGCGGACATCACCATTGCGGCGGCGCGCGCGCGGCGCTGTCGCCTCCGTCCGATGCGCTACCCGTCGTGAACCGCCGCACCGCCGGATTGCGCGAACTGGCTGAACGGCACCGCGAGGAACTGCACGCGATCGCCGATTTCGACGAACGCGTTGACCGCTTTGCGGAACTGAACGTGATCGAGCAGGTGCGGCTGTTGCGCGAATCGCCGATCGTGCGCCGCGCGCCCCGTCCGCCGCACGTGCATGGCTGGATCTTCGGGCTGCGCGAAGGGTTGCTCATGCAACTCACCGACATGGAAGAAGCGCGGCAGATGGCCGACATGCGCGACGCCGCGTAACCGGCCTCGAAACAAACCTCTTTTCACAATCCGATCAACGAGCCGCCGGCGCCATCGCCGGGCGGCGTGGCTCAACTCGACCTCGCGAATACCATGCACACACCTTCTGTCTCCCGTCTGTCGACTTTGCGTAGCGACGTTTTTTCCGGCATCGTCGTCTTTCTGGTTGCCTTGCCGCTCTGTCTGGGCATCGCCACGGCGTCCGGCGCCAATCCGTTTTCGGGCGTCGTATCGGGCATCATCGGCGGACTGGTCGTCGCGCTCCTGAGCGGCTCGCATTTGAGCGTGAGCGGTCCGGCGGCGGGCCTCGTCGTGATCGTCGTCTCGGCGATTGCGTTGCTCGGCAGTTTCTCCGCGTTTCTCGCCGCCGTGCTGATTGCGGGCGCGTTGCAGATCGGCTTTGGCCTGCTGCGCGCGGGGCGGCTCGCGAGCTTCGTGCCCGTCGCCGTCATCAAAGGCATGCTCGCGTCGATCGGCATCATGCTGATCGTCAAGCAGATTCCGCTCGGCGCGGGGCTCATCACGGGCGCGGATGCGAACGTCGCGCACGCTGCCACGCTGGCGACGCCGTTCGGCGACGTATCGCTCGTGTCGATCGCGCTGACTGTCGTGTCGGTCGCGATTCTGTTTGCATGGGAGACGCCGCGCGCGAAACGTCTTGCGATCACGCGCATGCTGCCGGGGCCGCTGGCCGTCGTCGCGCTCGGCATCGGCGTGACGCTTGCGCTCAATGTGCTTGCGCCCGCGCTTGCGTTGCCCGCTGAGCATCGTGTGTCGCTGATGTCGCTGGATTCCCTCGACGCACTGGCGGGCGTGATCTCGATGCCCGACCTGACGCAACTCGTCGATGCCGACGTGTGGCGCGTCGCGCTGACGCTGGCCGTCGTTGCGAGTCTGGAAACCCTGCTGAGTCTCGAAGCCGTCGAACAGATCGACCCGAGGCGCCGCCGCGCGTCGCCGGATCGCGAGCTGAAGGCGCAGGGCGTGGGCAATATGGTCGCGGCCGTGCTGGGCGGTTTGCCGCTCACGGCCGTGATCGTGCGCAGTTCGGCGAACGTGCATGCGGGCGCGCAGACGCGCATGTCGGCCGTGATTCACGGTGTATTGCTGCTCGCGAGCGTGTTCGCGCTGACCGCCGTGTTGAACCTGATCCCGCTCGCGTGTCTCGCGGCGATCCTGATTCACACCGGTTACAAGCTCGCGAAGCCGGCGCTGTTCGCGGCAATGGCGCGCGAAGGTATCGACCGTTTCGTGCCGTTCGCGGCGACGATCGCGGGCGTACTCGCGGCTGACCTGCTGATCGGCGTTGGCATCGGCATCGCAACGAGTGCGCTGCTCGCGATGCGCGCGAACCTGTCGCGCACTTTCACGCTGACGCGTCACGAGGACCACTTTCTGCTGTGTCTGCGCAAGGACGCGACGTTCCTGTCGAAGCCGATGCTTACGCACTGTCTCGCGCAGATTCCGGATCGTGCGACCGTGCTGATCGACGCCGAGCGCGCGGATTTCATCGACCGCGATATTCGCGAGACGCTCGATGCGTTCGTGAGCGAGGCGCCGCGGCGACAGATTACGGTCGAGCGGCTGCGCTGGCCGGAGACATCGGCGCAGGAAGGGCAGCCGATGCTGCCGCCGTTACGCGTGATGGGCTAAGGGCGAACAGCGCGAGAGGAACGGCGAGGGCGCCAGAATCCTTGCCGGCCCTCACCGGATCAGAGAATGCGGACCGCGCCAAAGCGGGGATCGAAATCGACCCTCCAAACGCGCAGGTCAGTGAAGCCGAACTGTCGGGTTATCTGGAAGACTGGTCGTTGAAGTCGTGGCTCACCACCCACGATCACAAGCGCATTGGCTGGCTTTACATGGTGTCGATTACGGCATTTTTTTTCGTCGGCGGCGCGGCCGCGGCCATGATGCGGTTGAATCTGAGCACGCCGCAAGGCGCGCTGGTCTCGGCCGACACTTATAACCGGTTGTTTACTGCGCACGGCGTCATCAGCTGGTACATATACGTGGTGGGCGGGGTCTTTACGCTGGGTGCGCTTTATGCGGGCGGCGTGGATACGGGGTGGACCTTTTACACGCCGTTTTCGACGATGTTCTCAAACGGCAACGTGATAGTCGCGGTGACTGGCGTGTTCGTTGTCGGTTTTTCCTCCATCCTGACCGGGTTGAACTTTATTGTCACCGTGCACACGATGCGCGCGCCGGGCATGACCTTTTTCCGCTTGCCGCTCTTCGTATGGGCCAACTACGCCACCTCGATCATCCTCGTGCTGGCCACGCCGGTGCTGGCAAATGACGCTCGCGTTGGTCGGGGCCGAACGCCTGCTGCATATCGGTATCTTCGATCCGGCCCTGGGCGGCGATCCGCTGCTTTTCCAGCACCTTTTCTGGTTCTACTCGCATCCTGCCGTCTACATCACGGTGCTGCCGGCGATGGGCGTGGCGAGTCAGATCATTCCGTGCTTTGCGCGCAAGCGCATTTTCGGCTACCGCTTCATGGCGTATGCAATCCTTGGTATTGCATCGCTCGGTTTTCTGGTTTGGGGTCACCACATGTTCGTGTCGGGTCAGTCGATGTACGCGAGCATGGTGTTCTCGCTGCTGTCTTTTCTCGTTGCGATTCCGTCGGCCATCAAGGTCTTCAACTGGACGGCGACACTCTACAAGGGCCGCATTACATTTTCCGCGCCCATGCTTTGTGCGTTCGGCTTCGTGGGCCTTTTCACCATCGGCGGTCTTGCAGGGTTGACACTGGCCTCGCTGGCGCTGGACGTGCACCTGACGGACACCTATTACGTCGTCGCGCACTTTCACTACATCATGGTCGGCGGCACGGTGATGGCGTACCTGGGCGGCATCCACTTCTGTTGGCCGAAGATGACGGGACGCATGTACCCGGAAATGTTGGGCCGCGTGGCCGCTCTGATTATTTTGTCGGCTTCAATCTGACCTTCTTCCCGCAGTACCTGCTCGGCTTCGAAGGCATGCCTCGCCGCTATCACGCCTATCCGCCGGAGTTTCAGGTGCTGAACGTCCTGTCGTCGGCCGGTGCTTCGATACTCGCAGTCGGCTACCTGTTGCCAATCGGCTATCTGATATGGTCGCTGTTCTACGGCGAGCGTGCCGGATCCAACCCGTGGCGTGCCACCGGCCTCGAATGACAAACGTCCTCACCGCCGCCCAAGCATAACTTTGAACACACGCCCATCGTGCAGCGAGATGCGTACGAGTACGATCCGGAAACCGGAAACGAGGCGCCGCAATGACGCTTCACGCCGAACAGTTCGATACCGCCGCGCAACAGGAAGCAGCCTCGACACTGGGCATGTGGACTTTTCTTGCGACGGAGTTGATGTTGTTCGGCCCGCTCTTTTTTGGTTACCACTACGGACGCATGCATTTTGCCGAAGGCTTTGCCGCTGCGAGCCGCCACACCGATATTGTGCTCGGCACGATCAACACGGCCGTTCTGTTGACGAGTAGCCATGCTGATGGCGATTGCCGTTCAAGCAAGGAAAATGGATGCAGTGCGGCTCGCCGCATGCATGCTGCTTTTCACGGCCGCGCTTGGCGCCGTCTTCCTCGTCATCAAGGGCGCCGAGTATTGGAAAGAGTGGCATGAGCACCTCGTGCCAGATTTAGGCTTTGCTTTTCCCGATTCGCGCCATGCCGACGCTGCTCAATTGTTCTATTTCCTCTATTTCGGCATGACCGGGCTTCATGCACTGCATCTGATCATCGGCTATATCATGGTTGTTGTCTTTGCGCTTGGCCTTTCACGCGGCGAGCGCCGATTTGCTGCAGCTGACCGCATCGAGGTGGCCGGCCTTTACTGGCACTCCGTCGACGTCGTGTGGATTTTTCTTTATCCCTTGCTATGCCTCGTCGGAAGGAGTAGCGGGTGAGCTCGCATGATGCGCATCGGTATGTGGGCCAACTTAAGGTGTAGGCTGCACTTTTGGCATTGCTGCTGCTGACGTTCAGCAGTTCGTACCTGAAGCTCGGCCCATGGAATAGCGTGATCAACTTCGGTATTGCGACGGCAAAAGCGTTGCTCGTGGCGCTCTACTTCATGCACCTGCCGGGCGTCCGCGATGATGCGCATCGCCGCCATCGCCGCATTGCTGACACTGGAGTTGCTGTTCGGCTTGAGCTATACCGATTACTCGACACGTGCGATCAATGTTGCGCCATGGCAGGCACCGGCGGCGCCACAAGATGCGGGAGCAGCTGCGTCGTGAACAGAGCCAGTGGTCTACTGACCGCCGAGTGCATCTCTTCAAAGACGGTTGGGCTTTACCGCCGACATGGTCGATACCGGATGCTCGCGGCGATGCAACTGCAAGTAATCAGCGCCTTCGATCGTCTCTCAGCGGCGGGTCTTGGCAGGCGGCCGTAGCGCGCGTCTCGCAATTGTGTCCCGGCCTGAGCGGGCATATGTGTTGCGCGTGTCGTCCGTATGGCGGCGAAGTTGCTGGACGGCGATTGAGGAGGGAGACAGTCATGAGAAAGATTATTTTAGGCGTGTACGACAGCTACGCAGACGCGTGTTCTGCGCAGCGGGCGCTGGGCGATGCGGGCGTTGAGCAGGCTGATATCGCCATTTACTCTATGTCGGCCGATGTCCCAGTCGAAAAAGGGCCGCGCGTCTATGCGCCCGGCGGTGGCGATGTGCGCCATCACAAGCCGGTCTTTGACCAACTCGAGCAACTGTTCGCACGGCTCTTCAGGCGGGGCGAGTATCCGCCGGAAACGGAGGATTACAGGGAATTCATCCGCCGTGGCGGAACGGTTGTCAGCGCCGATGTCGCCGAAATGCAAGTCGATCTGGCGCGTGAGGCGATGCGCCGCGCGGGCGCAGCCGACATCGGGGAGCGCGCGAATGCATGGCGGAGTGGTTCCGCGGAAACAGGCATGTCGGAACCCGCGCCAGATCCCGGTAGCCCGGCGGCCTCCGATTCCTCCCGCCAATACGAGTCGGCAATGGGGCGACAGGACGACACGATGGCAAGCAGCGGACGGATCGCGGGCACGGCGCCTTCGTTGGACGAAATGGAAAAACCCGTCACCTCGCGCGACACGTCGCCGGGTTCGGCATTGCCGCCGGAATCTGCCAGCGATGCTTCTGCCGCCGCCGGGACGGAAACGCCGCGCACTGCATCGCCGTCGGCCGGACCGAACATGGTCGGCGGGATGCAGCAGGTAACAACGCGCACCGAGGAGGGAAGATTCGAGCCGCCTATGGAGCAAAGACAGCAGTTATCGGGTGTACCCGATGTCGGATTTGCACGAACATCGGCGGGCGTCGACGCGGATCTTAAAACCCGCGCAGCGGCTTCACCAGATACCAGCGCGGGCACGGCTGGCGCAAAGGCGCGGCAGACGTCGGGGACAGGCCTCGTGGGCGATCCTGTCATGGGCACCCCGCTGGACGATGACCCCTACGACGATGAATTTCGCAAGGACTATGACGCTCGCTATGCGAACATGGGGGGCTCATACGACGAATATCGGCGCGCCTACACGCATGGCGCCACGCTTGGGCAGGACGAGCGATTTCGTATGCAGGACTGGCAACAGGTGGAGCCCAGCGCTCGCGAGCATTGGGAGTCGCGTTATCCGGAAAGTGGCTGGGAAAGATTCAAGGCTGCCGTGCGGCACGGTTGGGAACGCGTTACAGGTCACTGACACTGCTCGCCGTCTCGCTGATGCGATCGCTGATCGCACGCAGACCGACGGCGTGTTGGGGTTGGCCGAGATGCGTAGCCAGGCGTTTTCGCATGGAATTTCCCGCATGGCCTAAATGGGTCCGTCGGTAACGCGTTGTAAAATCGCGGCGTTTTAACCGACGGGCACGGCCAACGGGCCCGTCGTGGGTGCAGTCCGTGAGATGCCCGTACCCGCGGCTTCGGGAGTTGATGAAGCGACGTATGGGTTGTATCCGGCTCAGAAGCGTGTGGCGTGCGATCGAACTTGTGGCGGGAGGTGAACGTGAGCATCCTCGTGGTCAGCTTGTTGGTTCTTGTCATGGCGGTGCCGTATTCCAACGCGCGTGCTGACGTTGACCAACGCTGCGTATCCGTTCAGGTCAGCATTTGTAATTCCACATTGGCGCAATGCGAATGCACTTCTTCCGGTCGGACGAACGATGCCAATAGCGTGGCCGAACAGCAGAGAAGGTGCACTCAGGATTGCCATGAGGCATATCAAAAGTGTGTCGCTGATGCGGCGCGAGCGTGTTACCGATAGACGGGAGTCCGGCGCGTTCCGCAGTACGTGGGCTGGCATCACCCAACGTCCGGACATCGACTGTGCGTAGACGACGCGTGAGGCACGGGGATATTTGTTAGTCAGCGGCATCGGGCAATGCGCCAGGTTCGCTGATTGCTCACCGACCGCTCACGAATCCTGACACGCATCCGTTGCGTTTCGATGCATATGATCCGCGCGACGAACGGCGCCGCGAGTCGCTGCTCGGTCTCGGCAATGGCGTGCTGTTCGTGCGTGCAAGCGCGCCCGAACAACGCCTTGCGCGTGCGTCCGCGTACCCGACAGACCACGCGCCTAACCACGCGCCAGATGAAGCGCACGCGCACTATCCCGGCATCTATCGCGCGGGGGCTCTACAACACGGTGACAGCATGCGCGAACGGCGAGACTTTGCGCGCGGCGTTTCTGCCGCGCTTGCCGGATGCGACGGTGCTTGCGGTACGGCGCAGCGGCGAGCCGTGGCTCGGTACGCACACGGCGCAACTCGTTCGCTACACGCATGCGCTCGACATGGAGACGGCGCAAGCAACGCGTACGCCGCTGCTGCGCTTCGCGGACAGCACGACGCAGATCGTCGAATCGCGTTTTGTCAGCGCGGCGCATCCGTCCGTGTTCGTGATCCGCTGGCGGGTCACGGCGTGCGACTGGTCGGGACTGCTCGATATCGCCGATGGCACGGACGGCGACGTGCGCAACGCAATCGTCGAAAGACAGCGCGCGTTCGATGGCCGCCATATCGTCGATGTGATGCACGCGATGCAGCCCGATGGCGTGCTGCTGACGAGCGCGAGATTATCGGGCGCGCAGGTGAGCATCGCGATTGGATCGCGTGTGGATGTGCAGTGCGCGAGTGAGGAGATCGGGCCGTGCGTCGAATGGAAAGCGGGCGCGGCCTGCTTCACGCGTCGTACTGTGTATCTTCACGCGGGCGAGACGATATGCGTCGATAAGATCGTGTCGGTGCATACGTCGCGCGATGCGCTCGCGCCCGATCCTACCGATGCGGCGCTTGCGAGCGTGCGGCGCGCGGGCAACGCGGACAGTCTGTATGACGCGCATCTTCGCTCATGGCAGCCGACGTCGGACGGCGTGCGCGCCGATGGCGACGGTGAGCGGCTCGTGCGTCAACTGAATCTGCGCGCATTCCACGTGCTGCAAACGGTATCCGCGCATTCGGCGCTCGAGGACGCCGGCATTCCCGCGCGCGGCTGGCATGAGGGCTACCACGGTCATGTGTTCTGGGACGACCTGTTCGTGCTGCCCGTCGTCACGCGCGATGAGCCGGATCATGCGCGCGGGCCGCTGCTCTATCGCTACCGGCGTCTCGATGTGGCTCGATCGGCGGCGCGCGCGGCGGATCTCGAAGGCGCGATGTATCCGTGGCGAAGCGCGGCAACGGGCGATGAAGAAACACCGCGCCTGCAGTTCAATCCGCTCGATGGCCACTGGATGCACGACCACACGCGTCTCGAACGGCATGTCGGTTCGTCGATCGCGTGGAATATCTGGCGCCACTGGGGCGCATCGGCGGATGACGGGTTCTTTCGCGATCGCGGCGCGGAAATGATCATCGAAATCGCGCGCTTCTGGGCGAGCGCAGCGGCCTTCGACGAACAGAGCGGCCGCTATGCGATCGACGGCGTGATCGGGCCGGACGAGTACCACGATCTATCGCCGCAAACGCCCTGGCCCGGCTTGCGCAACAACGCGTACACGAACGTGATGGCGATGTGGACGCTGCGATGCGCGCACAAGGCGCTCGCATCGCTCGTCGAGCGCGACCGCGCCGCGCTGGCGCGCAAGATTGCGTTGCGCGACGACGAGCCTCGTCGATGGCTCGACGTTGCGCGCAATCTGGCCGTGCCTTTCGTCGACGATGGCGTGATCGAACAGTTCGAAGGCTTCGCGCGCCTGCGGCGAACTGCCGATCCGAAAGGACTCACCGATGACGGCGCGCGCGTGGACTGGTCGCTCGAACGCTCCGGCGATACGGTGAATGCATGGCAGGTCGCGAAGCAGCCCGATGTCGTGATGCTGTTCCATCTACTGGGCGAGACGAACTTGCGCGCGTTGCTCGCGCAGGCGGGCTATGCGTTCGACGCGGCCGCTGCGCGCCGCACGCTCGAGTATTACCTCGCTCGCATGACGCACGAATCGAGTCTGTCGCAGGTGGGGTGCGCCGGCGCGCTCGCGCGCGGCCAGCCCGAGCGCTCATGGCAGTACTTCTCCAACGCGCTGACAACCGATGTCACGCCGCGCGAGGGCAGCGCTCACGAGGGATTGCATCTGGGCGCGCTGGCAGGGGCGCTCGATGTCGTCGTGCGTCACTATGGCGGCGTCGACTTCGAAGACGGCGTGTTGCAGTTCGATCCCGCATGGCCGCGCGAATTGCCACGAACGCGCCTGTCGCTGATGTTCCGTCATCAGCAGTTGCAACTCGAAGGCAGCACGCAGGCCGTTGCGCTGCGCGCCACGCGCGACAACACACAGGGCGTCGCTGTTGCAGCACGTGGACAACGCTTCCTGCTCGAACCAGGCGCTGTGTTGACGATACGCGCGGGCAGCGGCGCTGTGGCGATCACATGACAGGAATGCCAGTCTTATTGGAGTATTTTTCTTGGCGTCAGGAAAGACCGGATCGACAACATGCAGGGGATATCGTCAATGAACGACACATGGACGAGAATATTCGACGTCAATCTGCTGCCACCGTTCGGGACTTGCCAGTCGGGTACAACTGCGCCGCCGCGCGACTGACATTGATGCGATGCCACGCGTGGCGGCGTGAAGGAGCCGCGGAAATGGTCCGCCAGGCTGGAGAAACCACTTTCACGCGATGCAAATGGCTGGCGGTGGCGTAATGGTTGTGATGCGAATGCGCTGCGGCGCGGTACAGCCGAGGCATGTTGATAGGCGCTGGCGCTCCATTCATCCAGGCGCGGATTGTTATAAGATCCGCGGCGCGTGCACCGGATGAACTGGCGCCGAGCAGTGCAATGATCACTGGGTTGCCCGACACTAAGGCGTCCACGACTATGCAGCGTCCGGCCTCGCGCGTGTAGCCGGTTTTGGCCAGGCGGACGTCCCAGTCCGGCCAAAGCACCACGGGATCGGTGTTGTGATAGAACCTGATCCGGCCGCGAACAGCCTGTTCATATCTTGCCAGCGTGGTGAACGAACTGATCATCGGATAGCGCGTGGCCGCTAACGCCATCATGATGACATCACGAGCGGTAGAGACATTGTCCGGCGAAAGGCCGCTTGGATCGCCGAAGTGCGTGTCGGTCATGCGTAGCGCGCGCGCCTTGCTGTTCATCGCGCCGACGAACGCCAACTGACCGCCAGGGTACGCGCGCGACAGAGCGGAGGCAGCGCGATTGTCGGATGTCACGAGCGCCATACGAAGCATGTCCTCGCGTTCGAGCGAAGTGCCGATGGAAAGGTGCGAACCCGAGTGCTTGAGGCGGTCGATGTCGGCGTCTTCAACAGTCACGGTCTCGGTCAACACCTGCGCCTGGTCAATCACGACCATCGCTGTCATCAGCTTCGTCAGCGACGCGATCGGTCTAACATCATCAGCATTCTTTTCCAGCAGGACTTCGCCGCGCGCGATGTCGTACACGATCGCACTGCGGGAATACAGCGAGGGTGTGTCGGCCCACGCGCACACGGCCGCGATTGCCAGCAGCAACGCACCACCGAGTTTCAGCATTTTGGTTTGATACCTTCGTGCTGCGAGCCGCAACCAGAGAGGCAGGACTGGCCCCGCGCGTAACTTCTTTCTCCCATAGGGAAAGCAGAAATGCGTGCAGGACGAACACATTCTATCCGCACGCAATCGAACTGAAACGATAGCGTTAGTACCAACGCCGTTATCGGGCCGTCGGCGCTTTCGATGTTCTTTGGCGGCCCGCAAATTGCCCAGTCAGCGTATGGCCGTGACGGTGCACGAACGATTTAAGCCATCGCCCTCGCACACCTCGATCGACGGAAGCATCACGGGAGTATTGCAATGGAGCCTCGGCGCCGGGGCGAGGCGCACAGTGGTTGGATGTTCAGGCGACGAGCGACCGCCTGATCTCCAGAAGGCTGCGAGCTAACGGATACCAACCTCCAGACGGCGCATTGGATACCACGACCAGGACGCCGGCCAGGGCGTCCCTCGAAAAGGATGGCGTGGATCGGCAACCCGTCGCGCTCAATGTGGCCGGCGCAGGCTGTCGGCATATGATGGGGGCCGCGTCGGGTGTCGTCTTCGGGTTATTACTCGCGGCCGCGGGGCCGTTACTCTGGCGGTATGCAGAGGTCACGGGGCAATCTGCGCAGACGGATAGATGGCTGGCTGCGTTGGCGTTATTTGTCGGTCTGTTTCTCACGACTTGCGCTGGACTGGCGTTGCTGGGCTCGGCGGTTTCGACAGGAGGAAACGACAGAGTCGACAAGGCAGCCGACCAGCCGGCGCATGAGTTCAACCAGGCCGCCGCGCACTACCGCTTGAGCACAATCAGTCATTGGACCAAGGTCCAATACAACATTCTCTTCAGGTTGTATAAGCTGAAGACTCTCTCACAGGAACACCAACGCCGCCCTCATGGGAGTTCGCCATGAAAGGGTACGCTCGGGCGTTGCAAGCGGACTGCAGTGCGAGGCAAGCGATGAGCACGGTTGCGATCGGTAGTTCACGTAGATCGACGTTTTGTCGCCAATCAATTGTCAATCCAGCCCCGGAGTCCTGATGCGTGCATGGCTCTCTCTTCCTCTGTGTGTCTTGCCATTTCTGACCGCCGGCTGCAACACGCCGCCGATTCCACCAGGCAAGCCCGTCGATATTCCAACTGCTCTTGAGCAGGTTCTTCAGGGCCTGTGCAATTTCAGGAAGACTGAAGCGGCACGGAAACAGGACCGGGGCGTTGCTATCGACTCGATTACCGTAGAGCTCGACCTGACCGTCGACGGCGCAAGAAATCCGCCGGTGGCCGTCGCGCCGGATATTCAGTTCATCCCCACGGTGAGCTACGGACAGATCATCACCGCGAACCGGGGAAGCCGACTCGTTCTTTCGTTGAAGAAAACGGACTCCGGCAACGCGTCTGCGGACGTCGAGTGCAATGCCTCCAGCCCCGCTCAATAGGCGGCGACTTAGTCATCCCAGGTGTGCGACGGTTCATCATCATCGGATTCGCTTCAGAAGAACGTATCTGTGGGACAGCACATGCGACAGGCTGCGCTGGAGATTGTCATCGCTGTGGCACTCGCAGCAATCATCAACTCGTCGAGACAAGGGCAGGGCATTTCGGCCGCGAACCCCTGCTGCGTGGATGCTGAGAGCGCGCCAAGTCTAACAGTGGACAAAGTCCAGTGGAGTCCATTGCGGTCGATTTTAGCGGCGTAGGTTTTGGCGTAGGTTTCAGTAAGGAAGTCCGCTGGACAAGGCCGTGTCACTACTTCTCCGAAAACGAACTTTACCAGGTTCCGGTTGGCTCTACTCGTTGGGGCAGGTCAGGCGCGTGAAGAGTTCGCCATCGTCGTCGCCGGCCTGTCCAGCGCGACGGCGTTAGGCGCGCCGCTGGGCACCTTCATTGGTGGATGGCTGGGCTGGCGCTCGACGATGTGGTTCGTCGCCGCCGTCGCCGCGCTGGCCGCGATCGGTGTGGCTCGGCTCCTGCAAGACGTCCCGACGCTGCCACCCGTTAGCTTGGCGCGCCGGCTGGCGCCGCTCGGCGATTTACGCGTGCTGCTGACTTTGGCGACAACCTGGCTGGCGTATGCCGGCATCTTCCTCGTCTATACCTACATCGGCTTGAGCTTCGACCGCGCCACCGGCGGTGACGCGCGCGTGCTCGCCGGGTTGCTGCTGCTTTGGGGCATGGCCGCGACCGTCGGCAATCTGGCCGCCGGTCGTTTGACCGACCGCTTCGGTAGCCGCCGCATTATCAACGAGGCCATTGCCGTCGTCGCCCTTGACTTCGCGCTTTTGCCGTGGACCTCGGCCTCGCTCGCGACCGCCGTGCCCGCGCTCGTCGTTTGGGGCGTGTGCGGCTGGGGGTTGCTCGTGCCTCAGCAACACCGCCTGATCAGCATCACGCCCACCGCGGCGCCGGTGTTGCTGGGGCTGAACTCGGCCGCCATCTATATCGGCGTATCGATGTCGGGAGTCATCGGTGGCGCGACCGTCACCTGGTTCGACCGCCATATCCTCGGGCTCGTCGGCGCGGCTTTCATCGCGGTGGCGCTCTTCGTCGCCGAATGGCCGCACCGACGTATTACGCAACCAGATCGTCAGCCCGTTGAAACGGTCGGTACTTCATAAAAAACGGGGCGATCATGCGTGAACGGACTTAAGCCCAACGTATGATCGTCCCCGTCGCGTTATGGGGTCCGCCACAACCTCATCTATTACAACAGGCCCCGAAAAAGGCGGCCACTTTCGCGCTCTTTTGCAAACGTCGCGACGCGCCCTGGTTTCAACGAGCATGTCAACGTCGAACTGAAATGGCCGAACACTAGCCGGGCCAAGTGCGCGCTGGATGGCCGTTGAACTTTCGAAAGCGGCCGTAGGCACGGCATTCGTCTGAATGGCGGGAACGGGTGTGCGCCGTGAAAAGGTGGCGCTTTCCAGCGGGTGCAAGCCCCGCCCGGCAACCGCTCCAGCCGGAAGCAACCGGAGCAGCTATGGAGGCAACGAAGTGGCTGAAGCCTTCGGTGATGCGTGTCACG
>NZ_JAYMRZ010000046.1:0-28278 GCF_038900715.1 Paraburkholderia phymatum
GCCCTGATCGACGAAGTGCTGCAGGCATACCCCGAAAAGATGGCCAAGCGCCGCGCCAAGCATCTGGGTTCCTTTGAACAGGGCAAGCTCGACTGTGGGGTGAAATCGAACATCAAATCGCTGCCCGGCGTGATGACGATTCGCGGCTGCGCGTACGCCGGCTCTAAGGGTGTTGTCTGGGGGCCGATCAAAGACATGATTCACATCAGTCACGGCCCCGTCGGCTGCGGCCAGTACTCGTGGGGCTCGCGCCGCAACTACTACGTCGGCACGACGGGCATCGATACGTTCGTCACGATGCAGTTCACTTCCGATTTCCAAGAGAAGGATATCGTGTTCGGCGGCGACAAGAAGCTCGACAAGATCATCGACGAGATCCAGGAGCTCTTTCCGCTCAACAGAGGTATCTCCATCCAGACTGAGTGTCCGATCGGTCTGATCGGTGACGACATCGAGGCAGTCTCAAAGAAGAAGAGCACGCAGTACGGACGGCACACGATCGTGCCGGTACGCTGCGAGGGTTTTCGCGGTGTGTCGCAGTCACTCGGCCATCACCTTGCAAACGATGCGATCCGCGATTGCGTGTTCGACCAGGCCGATCCGAACAGGCGGCCCTCACTCGAGTCGACACCTTACGACGTCGCGATCATCGGTGACTACAACATCGGCGGCGATGCGTGGTCAAGCCGGATCCTGCTTGAGGAGATGGGTTTGCGCGTCATCGCGCAGTGGTCGGGCGATGGCACGCTTGCCGAACTCGAAAGTACGCCGAGATCCAAGCTTAACCTGCTGCACTGCTACCGGTCAATGAACTACATCAGCCGGCACATGGAAGAGAAGTATGGCACTCCGTGGGTCGAGTACAACTTTTTCGGTCCGACAATGATCGAGAAGAGTCTGCGTGAGATAGCGAGCCGATTTGATGACACGATCAAGGCGAATGCTGAAAAAGTGATCGCTAAATACCGCGCGTTGATGGATGCTGTCATAGCCAGGTATAAGCCGCGCCTGCAAGGCAAAAAGGTGATGCTGTTTGTGGGCGGCCTGCGCCCGCGTCACGTTATCGGGGCGTACGAAGACCTTGGCATGGAAGTCGTCGGCACCGGCTACGAGTTCGCTCACAACGACGACTACCAGCGCACGACGCACCACGTTAACGACGGCACACTGATCTACGACGACGTGACCGGCTATGAATTCGAGAAATTTGTTGAGCACACGCGGCCGGATCTCGTCGGTTCGGGCATCAAGGAAAAGTACGTCTTTCAGAAGATGGGCGTCCCCTTCCGGCAGATGCACAGCTGGGATTACTCCGGCCCCTATCACGGCTACGACGGCTTCGCGATCTTTGCGCGCGACATGGACATGGCGATCTCGAGTCCAGTATGGGGTCTCTCGAAGGCCCCGTGGAAAAAGGCTGCCTGAGCGCAACCGGGCGCTAATAGCACAACGGTGCCGACAGACGGCTGTTCAGATTTTCGATTCAGGAGCGTGTCATGCCCCAATCCACCGACAAAATTCTCGATCACGAACTGCTTTTTCGCGAGCCAGAGTATCAGGCGCTTCTCCGAAACAAGAGGGAAAACTTCGAGTTCAATCATCCCGATGAGGCGGTGACGCAGGTCGCCGAATGGACAAAGACTGAGGATTACAAGCAGAAGAATTTTGCCCGAGATTCGCTGACAGTGAATCCAGCAAAGGCGTGCCAGCCGCTTGGCGCTGTCTTCGTGGCCAACGGTTTTTACAAGACTTTGCCGTTCGTGCACGGCTCACAGGGCTGCGTGGCTTATTACCGCTCGCATTTCTCGCGACATTTCAAGGAGCCGACGTCGTGCGTCAGTTCGTCCATGACGGAGGACGCCGCGGTGTTCGGCGGGCTGAACAACATGATTGATGGCCTCGCGAATGCATACAACCTGTACAAGCCCGAGATGATCGCCGTCTCGACAACATGTATGGCAGAGGTGATCGGCGATGACCTCGATGCGTTCATTAAGAACAGTAAGCAGAAGGGCAGCGTACCGCAGGACTATGACGTGCCATTTGCCCATACGCCCGCGTTTGTGGGCAGCCATGTGACCGGCTACGACAATGCGCTATTGGGCATTCTGAAGTATTTTTGGGACGGCAAGGCTGGCACTACCACACCGCTCACGCGCGTGCCGGACGACACCGTTAACTTTATCGGTGGATTCGATGGATTCGTGGTCGGCAATATGAAAGAGGTTCGACGGATCTTTGATCTGTTCGGTATAAAGGTCAACATCATTTGTGATCCGTCCGAGACATGGAATACGCCAACCGATGGCGAGTTCCGAATGTACCAGGGTGGAACAACGAAAGAGGAGGTCGAGCACGCGTTGAACGCGAAGGCAACGTTTGTCTTTCAGGAGTTTTGCTGTGAGAAGACGAGCAAGTTCATCGCCGATCATGGCCAGGAAGTGATCTCGCTGAATGCGCCCGTCGGCGTTGGCGGGACCGACCACTTCCTCATGGAGATTTCTCGTGTGACCGGCAGACCAATTCCCGCAGAGCTCGAAAAGGAGCGCGGCCAACTCGTCGATGCAATGGCGGACAGTCAGGCGAATCTGCATGGCAAACGTTACGCCCTTTATGGCGATCCGGACCAGATGCTCGGGTACACGCAATTCCTGCTTGAGCTCGGAGCGGAGCCGGTGCACGTGCTCGCAACGAATGGCAACGATAGCTGGGCAGAGAAGGTCAGGGCCCTATTGGATGCATCGCCATACGGTGCAGGATGCAAGGTCTACCCAAAACGCGATCTTTGGCACATGCGCTCGCTGCTATTCACGGAGCCAGTGGACTTCCTGATTGGCAACACATACGGAAAGTATCTGGAGCGCGACACTGGGACGCCCCTCGTACGGCTCGTGTTCCCCATATTCGACCGCCATCACTATCATCGCTACCCGACTTGGGGATATTCCGGCGGCTTGCGAATTCTATTGGCGCTGCTGGACGAGTTCTTCGAAACAATGGACGCGAATACCATTGATATTTCGAAGACAGATTACAGCTTTGATATTGTCCGCTGACGTCCGTGTGGTCCTCACGTAGATACCATATGGGAGGGCAGCGGCGGTGCGCCCGGCAGGAGTAAGACCGGGCTCGCACACTGGTTTTCACCGAAGGGGGACGCAAATGGATGCGCCTGACACGGTTCTCCGCGGGCAGAATTCGACGGCGGGTGGCCGTCCCTGTATATGGCCTTTAACGTCGGCGAGAAGAACTGGAAACTCTCGCTGGGTGATGGTCAGTGCGCGCCCCGCCGCTCGGCGGCCAAATTGAAATTGTCTATTGCGCCGTGCGCTGGTGTTACCGGCTTTGAGTTGCCGCTCGACATTGAGGAGTTGCTGTCCAAACGGGCTGTTATCGTCTGCACGAAATCATTCGACGCAGGTGTGAACATTTAGCGCGGGTTTCGCACACCGGGCCGCGCCCCGCGCTTCGGTACCGCATGGCATCTGGACGAACTATTTGTGACGTTGCGGCCGATCTTACGCATGGCGTGCGGCGTGCGTTTGATGAGCATCCTGCATTTTGCCATTGCGGCCTAACTATCAGGCAGACTCGCTTTTATTACAGTTCCGGCACCCGGTGAACTGACAATTTCGATTTGGCCGCCGAGCATCAGAACGCGCTCTTCCATTCCCACCAGACCAAAGGATTTCTTTCGCGCAGCCTGAACGTCGAAACCTTGGCCGTCGTCGCGTACTTCGAGAAGGTAAGCATTAGCCGTTCGCTCGAGCGTGATGACCACTATCGTGGCTCTCGCATGACGAGAGACGTTGGTCAGTGCCTCCTGAACCAAGCGAAACAGCACGATAGACCGATCCTCGTCCATTGTGATGTTCTCATCGTGCACGCGCAGGCGACACTTCATACGTCGATTGCGATTGAACTCGGCAGCGAGCCACTCGAGTGCGGCCACGATGCCTGTGTCCAGCGCAGCAGGGCGTAGCGACGTGATGACGCCCCGTACAACTTGCATTGTTTGGTCCACGAGAGAAACCAGTGCCTGCGTCTGCTCGACAAGCTTCGGACAGTCAGTGTAAAGTTTCATCTGCAAAGCCGAGAGTCTTAGGCGAAGTGCTGTGAGATGTTGCCCGAGTTCGTCGTGCATTTCACGTGCGATGCGTTTGCGCTCTTCTTCGCGAGCCGTCTCGCGACGCGAGGTGAGTTCGCGTAGCATCTCGTACGATTCCCGCAAGCGGTGCTCCACTTCTTTTCGCTCTGACAGGTCGACCACGAAGGCGACGCCTTCTTTCCGACTGGATTCGAAAGCAACTCTGCCAACCATAACAGGTACACGGCTGCCGTCCTTTCTAATGTATTCCTTTTCGGATGGCTGCACGCGCCCCGTGCGCAAAATCTGCGCCAGGGCATCTTGCGTGGTCTCTTGCCATTCCTGCGGCGTCAGGTCTCTCCAGCGTATGCGACCTGAGACGAGGTCCTCGCGCTCGTATCCCACCATTCTTAGAAATGCGTCATTGGCCTCGAGAATGTCGCCATTAGCGTTCCACACGATGATGCCGATGATGTTTGCGTCGACGAGACGACGGATTCTAGCTTCGCGCTCAGTGAGGTCCTCGTACAAGCGAGTGTTCTCAAGCGATGTTGCTGCCTGTGAGGCCAGAAGGCGAAGCACTGCAATTCGAGCAGGAGCGAATGCGCGGGTGATCAGATTGTTTTCGAGATAGAGCACGCCCGTAAGCTTGGCCTGGTTCGTCAGAGGCAAGCAGACGATAGAACGCAGCCGATGCTCACGGATATAGCGATCCGTGCTAAATGCAGGGTCCTCTGCGGCATCGTCGAGGATGACGCTCTCCCCGGTGCGTAAGACATGGTAAAGCACTGATTCGGGCATCAACGTCGCATTAATGGGTACAGTACTCAATTGCACGCGAGCCATGTTGCCGTCCGTTGTAGCTTCAGCCGCTATCCATTGTTTGTCAACGTCTGGTAGGATGAGCATCCCCCGCTGCGCGCCCGCCTGTTCGATCGCCGTGCGCATGACCGTATCGATCAGATTGTCCAGGACAATCTCGCGCGAGATTGCCTGCGATACTTTGATCACGGTAGCGAGGTCCAATTGTTCGATGGGCGCCCCGATAGTGGTAGTTGGCGTTGGCGCTCGCTCTTTGTCCATGAGATGCGGATGAAGGTCGTCGAGTTGTCGCACCTTGCCCTCGGCCCCCCACCGTTGGTAGGCCTGTCGGGCCTCTTTGGCATATACGCGTGCGATCTTCTCAAAACCGCGTGTCGCGTAGAATCGGGACGCGAGTTCGTTCGCTACAGCTTCGTTATGGACAAAGCCGTTAGCGCGTGCTGACGCGATGGCTTCTTCAAAGAGCCGCATCGCGTCAACATCGCGATTTTCCAACCGGGCAATCTCGGCACCGACCAACGCCACGCGATCTGTGAAATTTGCGGGGCAGTTCTTCGACCAGATTTTCAGTTGCCGATGATGCGTCGCTATGGCGTCTTGGCAAATCTGCCGCTCTCCGGCCGGAACGTGCTCGCAATATGCCGCTCGGGCGAGCGCGCCGTAGAAGTGATACTCACATTCCTCCAAATGTGAGGAGGACGTCCAGAGCAATTGTTGCGCCGTTCCCGCAGCGTCAACAGCTTCCGCGTAGTCGCCGGCAATATATCGTGCCTGCAATTTCCTGACCCAGTACCAGCACGCAGCCGTCGCCAGCGCGGGATTGCCCGACAAATGATGCTCGAAGCGAGGTTCGTTCACGTTACGCTCATCGAGGCGCCCAAACCGGATTGTTGAGCCGCGAAGCATTCGAATTAGCGCGAGCTGCGTGTTCAAGTTATCGACAACCATGCCAAAGCCCGTCTTTTCGGAAAAGACTAGGCCCTGTTCGGCTTCATGCTCCACCGCGCCTAATGGCTCGCCGACAAAGAGCAGGTTGGAAATGACATGGCAGCACGTGTAGGCGGCAGACGGCAGGTCTCCGTTTCGATTCGCCGCCTTGAATGCATTATCCAGCACCTCACGGCTCATCCGCACGTGTTTCGTCCAGCGCGCGACGTAAAGCGCATAGCAAAGATACGTGACCGCCTGAAAGCGCTTGAGGCCCCGTTGTTCGACGAGCTTGTAGCCGAGATCGCCAAACTTGAACCCCTTTTGATAGTCGTTAAACCGCGGCCCCGCTATCCGTGCAAACATAACATACGCGAAAGAGGACGCGTCGCAGTTGCCATGCTCCAGGCTGAGACTGACCGCTTTGCATATCGTCAGCGAAGCCAGATTCGCGTCCGTGAACCATGCTGGGCGCAAGAGCTTGCTCAGCACTTCAGCCGTCGAAAGAGAATCGGGGTCCTTCATTAGCGGCAAGTCGATGAGGTCCTCTATCACTCGACCCTCAAGCCGGATCCAGATGCGCTCGTACTCTCGTTGTACTTCCTCTTCACTAGGATGGGCTGACCAATGGATCCCGACGCGACGGAGATGTTCGAGGCAGACAGCGACTGCACGATCGCTCTGATCAAGAGTCAGGTAAACGTCCATTTGCAGGCACATGACGAGCGCCTGTTCGATGATACGTGTTGCGCGAAGTGACAGCACCTTCAAGCGTTGCTCTGCGTTCGACAGTCGCCCGGTCAGGAATTCGCATTCGGCTCGAGTTA
This sequence comes from Paraburkholderia phymatum, assembly GCF_038900715.1. GTDB lineage: Bacteria > Pseudomonadota > Gammaproteobacteria > Burkholderiales > Burkholderiaceae > Paraburkholderia > Paraburkholderia phymatum_A. The sequence goes on from NZ_JAYMRZ010000046.1 coordinate 6,664, forward strand.
ACTCGAGTGTGAAGATGAGTTCGTGCTTGCGCTCCCAGCAGTCGTCGGCTAGGAGTTGCGCACCCATGATGAGATAAGTGAGCGCTGATTCGTAGGCCGTCGACGTCTTGGCGCGCTGGCCGGCTATCAGGTTGAATGCAGCAAGTTGGTCGCGTTCCTCCTGATCATCCATCAGCGCTGTCCCGCGGTTGAGTTGACTGACGATATCGAATATCGCCTGCTCGCGCTTCTCGGGAGAGTTTTGTGTCGCGAGCAGGCGCCCGATACGCAGATGGACCTTTGGAAGCAAGCCTTCTGGGATCAGCGAATAGGCAGCTTCCTGCACCCGGTCGTGCGCAAACCTGTAGGCGTCTCCCAGATCATCGACAAGCTCCTTGTGTACCGCTGGTATCAGCGACGTGCGCACACTTTGCTCGGTTTTCCCCAATACTTTCGACAGAATCCCGAGCGTTGCGGTATTGCCGAGACAGGCGAGCAGTCGCAATGTCCGCCGTGTTTCGGCAGGGAGGCGGGCCAGCTTTACGACCATCAGGTCTGCCACGTTGTCCGTGTAGCCCTTTGCGCGAATTTGTGGCAGACGCCACTGCCAACAGGCCAGGTTGTGGTCGAAAGTAAGTAAATGCTCGTCGGCGAGTGCGTGTAGAAATTGAATGACGAAAAACGGATTACCGCCAGTCTTATCATGTATGAGCTGCACAAGTGGCGAGACCCGTTCCGGCGTTGTGTGGAGCGCTTCTGCAATCAATCGCTCCACGTCCTCGCGGGTGAGCGGTAGGAGCGCGATCTCGTCAACCGCCGCGGTCATGCTCCTGAATGTCCGAAGCTTATTCATCAGCGGATGATTGGTGTCTACCTCGTTGCTTCGATACGCGCCAATCATCATCAGATACTTCAGATCCGGGCAGGTTAGAAAATCCTGCAACAGGTCCAGCGTCGCGGTATCGAGCCATTGGAGGTCATCGAAAAACAGCACCAGCGGATGTTCCTGCCGGGCAAAGACACTCACGAACCGCCGAAAGGCTAGCTGGAAACGGCGTTGTGCCTGATGCAAATCCAGTTCGGGGACGGGCGGCTGGTCGCCGATGACGAGCTTAAGTTCGGGGAGTAGGTCAGTTACGAGTCGCGCGTTTGGCGTCAGTGCCTCCGTGAACGCCTCGCGCCAAATCGCCAGTTCCGTCTCTCGCAGGGTGAGAAGCCGGCGCACCAGATCACGAAAAGCGGGCAGCAGTGTCGAGTACGGTATGTCGCGCTTGTATTGGTCGAACTTACCCGATGTGTAGAGTGCTCGTGGCGGCACGAGCACCTTCTTTAGCTCATTCGCGATCGCGGACTTACCGATGCCCGAATAACCGGAAACCAGCACCAATTGCGGTGTGCCCCTAGCCATGACGCGGTCAAACGCGGCGACCATAGCGTCGATCTCACGTTGCCGACCATAAAGTTTATTGGGAATCGACAGCCGATCAGGCGTATCGTGCTCGCCGAGCGCGAAGACTTCGATGTGCCGCTGTCGCTCCCATTCGGTGAGACAACGTCGGAGGTCACGTTCCACACCAGCCGCAGTCTGATAGCGCTCCTCGGGCGTTTTAGCGAGCAGCTTCATAACTACTTCCGAGACGACGGGCAGAATTCTCCCCACCCGCGCGCTCGGCGCCATCGGCTTGCGAGCAACGTGGCAGTGCACCAATTCCAACGGATTGTCGGCGTTGAACGGCAATACACCGGTGAGCATCTGGTAGAGCACAACGCCAAATGAATAGAGGTCGCTTCGGGAATCAATCGAGCGATTCATTCGCCCTGTCTGTTCCGGCGCCATATATGCCAGCGTGCCCGCAATCGTCTCAGGTGGCACTGAGGATTGACGCTCGCGGGGCAGTTCTGAGGCGATGCCGAAGCCGGTGAGCCGCAAGAAACCATCCGCACAGTTTGCCAAAATATGAGCGGGCTTGAGGTCCTTGTGGACGAAACCGCGCTGGTGAAGTTTGCCCAGCGCTTCAGCAATGCCGATGGCAACGTGTAAAACAGTTCCCATTTCCATCGGCGCGCCGATCATCCGTTCGAGCGGCTCACCGCCCGGGTCTTCGAGCACCAATACAGTCCGGCCTTCTGCGCGAATCAGATCCATCGGCCGTACCGCCCATGTGCTATTGAGTTTCTCCTTCAGCTCGAATTCATGCGTGAGACGAAGGATGGTGTCGGCTGAGGGATTCGCCGCCGTGGTCTGTACAACCAGAACGCTTTCGCTGCCGCGAGATTGACAAACCCGACAGAGGACACGGTCCGCGTCCTCCCAGAGGACTTGGCGGTTGTTTCGTTTTTCGGAAAAACGTGGAACGTTCATTTACCGCATACTCTCAGCCGTTCGAATCTACAATTATGCGCTGCACCCCGCAAGTATGGCATCTATAAAATGTAAGAAGAAACGTGGTCGGACGAGACTGGGACTGGGCGCGCTCTAAAGAGAGCAGCAGTCACAAGGTGACCGAACATGTACCGGTGCGAACGTACGGCATTGGCTGGGTTGTGTCGCCAGCCCGTTCAATAGCTTGGTCCGCGAATCGGATACTCGTTCGGGAGGTATTGTCACGTTGCCGAGTGAGTCGGCTAAATCTGGCGATGCGGAAGGCGAAAGAATTGCGCTTCATCGACGGCAAGCGTCAACAGTCGCGCCGTGCGCATGTTCTACCGGGTTCAGTTGAGCCTGCGCGACATCGAGAAGTTGTTGTTCAAACGGGGCGTTGTCGTCCGCTTCGAAATCATTCGACGTTAGTGCGACACGTTCGGCGTGGGCCTTGCTCACCGGTCAAGGTTCGCGTCCGCAACCAGGCACCACGTGGTACCCGAATGTGTGTCACGAACACAAGTGAATCCGTGTGGCGCCGTATTGCGTGCGCCTCCCCGGAGTCGATTTGTAGCAGCAGGCTTCAAACCGCCCGGTGCTACTGCGTTAAAAGGGTATGGTGGTGATCGCCCGCGGAAAGGTCATTCATCAGGGTAGCAAGTACGTGTTGAGAAGTTGTATGAAAGCAACCCGTTCGATGACCATCGTTAAGCTGCTACAGCTCTGTCAAAACTCGCGGGCGTTCGTCGCTCCAGGATGGGGCGGGACGAGAGCTGCTTGCGGACGAGCCGGCACCTGTAAGTTCAACAACACTTCCCCGTCCTTCCTCTGTAGCGCGCTGCCTGCCGTTCCCGAAAGAACTCTTCGTAGCTCATCACATCCCGGTCGGGATGTATCCGCCTCATATGCGAAACGTACGTCTCGTAGTCGGGCAGTCCGACCATCAACCGTATGGTTTGGCCGAGATAGCGCCCGGCGTTACGCACGTCGTGCCTCAGTCCTGAAAACATCACGGTCTCCGCTCAGTTAGTGCCAACTGTACGCTGGTCGGTGGGCAGCATCTCGAATTGCATCTCCCGATCAGTAGCACAATCTTCGCGACGAGCACGCACGACAGCAAGCGCCCCATACACGACAACAGTGACAACCACGAAGATAAACAGTCCGGCGAGCGCCGCGTCGATATAGTCGTTGAACATGACGCGATGCATCTGCGTAACAGACTTCGCGGGCGCGACGATCTTGCCTGCACGGTCAGCTGCGCCAAGTTTCGCTGCGTGCGCGAGGAAGCCGACCTTCGGGTTGGCATCGAAGATCTTCTGCCAGCCTGCCGTCATCGTACAGATCAGCAGCCACACGGTCGGTACCAGCGTGACCCATGCGAAGCGTTCGCGCTTCCTCTTGAAGAGCACCACCGTGCCGAGCACGAGTGCAATTCCCGCAAGCATCTGGTTCGAGATGCCGAAGAGCGGCCAGAGCGTATTGATGCCGCCCAACGGGTCGACGATGCCTTGATAGAGGAAGTAGCCCCACGCCGCGACGCACAGCGCAGTCGCGATCAGATTGGCGGGGAGCGAATCTATGCGCTTGAGTGCAGGGTGGAATGTGCCGAGCAGGTCCTGCAGCATGAAGCGGCCGGCGCGCGTGCCCGCATCGACGGCCGTCAGGATGAAAAGTGCCTCGAACAGGATCGCGAAGTGATACCAGAACGCCATCATCGCCTGACCACCGATCACCTGATGCAAAATCTGAGCCATACCCACAGCGAGCGTCGGTGCGCCGCCCGCGCGCGCCACGATGGTCGTTTCACCGACGGCTTTTGCAGTTTGCGTCAGCATTTCCGGGGTAAGAACGAAACCCCATTGAGACACGGTCTGCGCTACGGCTTCAGGCATGTTGCCGAGCACCGCAGCTGGTGAGTTCATCGCAAAGTACACGCCCGGCTCGATTACTGCCGCTGCGACTAGGGCCATGATGGCGACAAAGGATTCCATCAACATCGCACCATAGCCGATGAAGCGCGCGTTGGCTTCATTATCGAGCAGTTTCGGCGTCGTGCCCGATGAAATTAGTGCATGGAAGCCCGACACTGCGCCGCAAGCGATGGTGATGAACAGGAAAGGGAAGAGATTGCCCGACCAGACGGGCCCCGTGCCGTCGATGAACTTCGTCATCGCCGGCATTTTCAGTTCCGGTGCGACGATCAGAATGCCGATTGCAAGGCCGAGGATCGTGCCGATCTTCAGGAACGTCGACAGATAGTCGCGCGGCGCGAGCAACAGCCACACGGGCAGCACCGATGCGATGAAACCGTAGTCGATAAGGATCCAGGTGAGCTGTGTGCCACTGAACGTGAACCAGGCGGCCAGTGCTGCGGAATCGTGCACCTGCTGGCCGAATACGATCGATGCCATCAGCAGCACGAAGCCGATCACCGACACTTCACCGATACAGCCCGGGCGGAGAATGCGCGTGTAGATGCCCATGAAAAGGGCAATGGGAATCGTCGCGGCGACCGTGAACGTGCCCCACGGTGAATTCGTCAGTGCCTTGACGACGATCAGCGCCAGCACGGCGAGAATTATCACCATGATCAGGAAAGCACCGAACAGCGCAATTATGCCGGGGACAGTGCCAAGCTCCATCTTCACGAGATCGCCGAGCGAACGTCCGTCGCGGCGCGTCGAGATAAAGAGCACGATGAAGTCCTGCACCGCACCTGCGAACACGGCTCCCGCGAGAATCCAGAGCATGCCGGGCATATAGCCCATCTGCGCGGCGAGCACAGGGCCGACGAGCGGACCCGCGCCCGCGATGGCCGCGAAGTGATGGCCGAACAGCACGTACTTGTTAGTCGGCACGTAGTCGAGGCCGTCGTTATGCCGCACGGCAGGCGTCATACGCTGACCGTCGAGTTGCACGACCTGATTTGCGATGAAGTGGCTGTAGAAGCGGTACGCGATTAGGTAGACACAGACGGCGGCGATCACGACCCAGAGCGCGCTGACCTTTTCGCCGTGCGTGAGCGCGATGGTGCCGAACGCGAATGCGCCCAACAGTGCGACTGCCGTCCACACCAGAAAACTGGATGCCCGGTTCATAGGAGTCTCCAATATATTTTTATGAAACGACCGTCAGCGCCGCTGGTCGGTGCGCGCGGCGCATGGTCTGGGATGAGCCATGCTTTGGGCGTGTAGTATTCGTCTTCATCGAGTGCGTCACAAGCGCACAACTACGTAAGTGTGCTACGTAGTTCTACGTAGCCCGCCCGACCGGATTACCAACATGAAACTGAAAGCGAAGATATTTCTGCTCGCCGTCGTACCGTTTCTCGTCGCGATAGCTGGCATTGCCTTCGGCGTGCGCCATCAGGCGACGACGCTTGCGAAGGCGCAGCACGACACGACCCAGTTGGCCTATATGGGCAGCAAGAAAATTGAATTGCGCAATTATGTCGATCTCGCGACTAGCGCCATCAGGCCTCTGTACGACGAGGCCGGCAAGAATGCGCGCGACGATGCCATGCTGCGCGACCGCGCACTCGCGATGTTGCAGAAAATGGACTTTGGCCCCGACGGCTACTTTTTCGTCTACGACATGCATGGCCGTTCGTTGATGCACCCGCGCGAGCCGAATCTCGTCGGCCGTGACCTGTGGACGCTGCGCGATCCCGCAGGGGCGCTGACAATCCAACAACTGCTCGCCATGGCGGCGCAGGGAGGCGGCTATGTACGTTATGTGTGGCATCGTCCATCGACAGGCAAGCTCTCAGCGAAACTCGGCTATGTCGTGCCACTACAGCGCTGGGGCTGGATGCTCGGCACAGGCATCTATCTGGATGATGTTGATACGACTCTCGCAAGCATCGATCGGCGCGCATCGGCCGATATTGACCACACGATGATGTGGATCGGCATCATTGCGCTGGCCGGGATTTGTGTGATTGCCGTGTGCGCGCTTGTGTTGAACGTAAGCGAGCATCGCAGCGCCGATGCCAAGCTCAAGCGTCTCACACAGCAGGTGGTCGAGTCGCAGGAAAACGAACGGGCGCGGCTGTCACGGGAACTTCACGACGGCATCAGCCAGATGCTCGTGTCCGTCAAGCTGCTACTCGAATCGGCGCTTGCGCGTTTCGAACTGAGCGCAACGCGCGTCCCGCCGGCAGAAGCAGCGCTGTCCATGGGGATCACGCGTCTCGCCGATGCGCTACGCGAGGTGCGCCGCATCTCGCATGCACTGCGTCCTTCCATGCTTGACGATCTGGGCCTCGCGGCGGCGCTCGAACAGCTGACGCGCGAGTTGAGCGCGCAGAGTCAACTGGCGATTGGGTTCACGCAGAATTGCCACGATCACGCCGCGCACTTGCCCGATACTGTGAAAACGACGCTCTTTCGTATCGCGCAGGAAGCATTGATCAATATTCTCCGGCACGCACATGCGAGTCGGGCGGCGTTGGCGCTCGAAGTATCGGGGAGCGAGATCACTCTCTCTATCAGCGACGACGGACGGGGCTTCAATGTCGAACGCGTACAGTCCGGTCTTTTTAGCGGCGTCGGTCTACGCAACATCCGTGAGCGGCTGGAGGCTCTCAACGGCAGCCTGCAACTAGACTCACGCGCGGGCCATACAATAGTCACGGCGACCGTGCCGCTTTTCATGCGCGGCCCGCTTCCGGAAGAACTGCAGGCAAACCATTCATGAGCTATCCAACGGGCGCGGCGCGCCTCATCCTTGTCGATGATCATCCGCTTGTGCGCGACGGCTTGCGCGCGCGTCTTGAAGCTGTGCCAGGCTTTGCTGTCGTCGGCGAAGCGGGGAATGCGGAACAAGCGATGACGCTCGCTGCAGCGCAGGAGCCCGACCTCGTGCTGATGGATGTCGGCATGAAGGGGATCAATGGAATAACGCTCGCCGCGCTGTTTCATGAGCGCTTTCCTGACATACGCGTGCTCATGCTGTCGATGCACGACAACGTTGAGTATGTGACCAACGCCGTTCGCGCCGGTGCGCGCGGCTATATTTTGAAGGATTCACCGGGAGCGGAAATCATTCGCGCGATCGGTGCGGTTCTTGATGGGAAGACGTTCTTCAGCGAAGAACTTGGCGCGCGGCTTATCCAGGCGTCGACCCTTCGTGATCCTAGGGAGCGTTTGACACCGCGAGAGCGTGACATTCTTGATCAACTGGCCGAAGGTCTGTCGAGCAAGCAGATCGCACACCGCAGCGGTCTGTCAGTGAGAACCGTTGAAACGCATCGGCAGAATCTGAAGCGCAAACTCGAAATTGATGGTCAGGCCGAGCTGATCAAGTTCGCCGTGGAGCACCGGCGCTCAGGTTAGGTCGACTGCCCGGAAAATCGGTGTTGCGCGAATCGGAAAGCGGCGATGCGTGTGCGTTTCAGCGCATCCAGCCGTGCAGCGCGCACTTCTGCCCGCCGATCTCGAGACCCGCCTCCCGCGACGGCGCGACAACCGACCACGACTTCAGCCGAACGCGCTTGCCTTCGAGGCGCTCGGCGCCGCGATGCGAACGCATGCGCCGCGAAAACGTCCACACACGTCATCAGATGTCGTGTGGTGCGGGATGCGCGGCGAGCTGATCTGACCGCACCGTGCGAAGCCTGCGCCGAACGTGTTGCACCAACGTCGAATGATTGCGTAGCGGACGACAACGTTCCGTTCGCGCAATAACTTTTCGATGCGCGCATGCTCAACTGAAGGCGGTAGTACGGGCGCACAGCGCAACTGATGGCGATCGCCGGGAAGCGATGGTCGCGATAAAGCGCATTTCGTCTTCCGCATCGCCAGCAGGCTCTACGAGCAAATGGCGCTCAGGATTTCCTGACGCGTTAATCAGCATTTCCTGACGCGTTAATCAGGATGTTCTGCCGCGATATTCCAGTGCGCTCTGGCAGCGTCGTTAAACCGGTTGTGCGAAACTCCGACGTCGAAAATCCCACGCCACGCGAAGGGTGACAATTGCTTCTCTCTCGGCGAGAGAGAAGAGACAGCACGCCTGCCGCGCTTAGATGTTTGGGCGAAACAATGCGTAAATTACGCCGCTACGACACGGACCAACTCGGCGAATACGGATTTTGCTCGCTTTCCGAAATGGCGGACAAGATCGACGTTCTCATCGAATGCCCGGCGTCCGTAGCGAATCCGATGGCTGTGGGCGTTTCACCGGAAAAGCACACGGTTAGCGGGCAGGCGTAAGAACTGAAGAAGCAGGCAATAACCGCAGGGAAGAATTTGGGCAAGGCGCACTTTGGGGCGGCACAGTGTTTCATCAGGCTTTTTCGGAACCCCCGCGGGCGCGGTGAATTCGTCTTTGAGATCGAGTGCAGAATAGGATAGCCAAACGGCGACACTCGCGGGAAATATGGTGCTCTTCAGGTTGGACGCGGTGGAATGGTTTGGCTACATGCGGCGACGCCCCGAAACTCCGGTTTCTCGCGACGGTGCTCGCCATTAGTTGCGCGATCACGCTGGATCCTGATGGTGTAACAAGACTATCTTATGCGCCGAGTGAAGGCTGATATCCAGTGGATTGGCATGAGGTAACGGTGTCGAATCTCCATTGCTACTTCGCCGCACCGCGCTCGTCATTCTGGTCGATGCGTTGTTTCTCACGGTCTCCAGGCGCTGCTTTCATTCGCGGCTTGTCGCGCGGCATCTCGCGACTGTCGCGCGCTGCTAATCGGCGGATCGTTTCCGATCGGCAGCAGGCCGGGCGCGCGGACCATGGTTTCCATTCACATTCCGCTCGATGGCGGACCTCGAACATGATCAGGATACTCATTGCGGACGATCACGCGATTGTTCGTGGCGGACTCAGGCAGATCATCGCAACCACGAGCGATATCATCGTCGTGGCGGAAGCGATGCAAGGGACAGAAGTGATCGACAGGCTGCGCAGTTGCGTCGTGGATCTGCTGCTGCTCGACATGACAATGCCCGGCATCAGTGGCGTCGATCTGATCCGCAGAGTGCGGGTGGAGCAACCGTCGCTGCCCGTACTCGTGCTGAGCATTCACGATGAACCACAGGTGGCCTCGCGCGCATTGCTCGCGGGCGCAACAGGCTATCTGACCAAGGACAGCGACCCGGACGTGCTGCTCGCGGCGATCCGCAAGCTCGCGGAAGGCGGCCGCTTCATCGACCCGAAACTCGTCGATGCCATGGTCTTCGAAACACGGCGCGGCGACGTGCCACCGCATGAGGTGCTGTCGGACCGCGAGTTTCAGGTGCTGCAGATGCTCGCGGCGGGCCGGAGCATCAACGAAATCGCCGACGCGTGCTCGCTCAGCGCGAAAACAATCAGTACATACAAGACGCGCTTAATGCAGAAGCTCGGACTTTCCAACAATGCGGGGGTGATACGGTATGCCATCCGGCATGGGTTGATCGTCGAATAAGCGGAGGTGAATGGCGCGCACGCTCTTTCTGTCAGAAGGGCGTCGGACCTAACGCAGTGTTAGCTTTCGTAGTGGCGCATCTGCCGTTCGCACTAGTGCGCAGCAAACCGTCTGTCGGCGGCCCGCCGGGGTGCAGAAGTATTCTTTGCGACGGGTACGCCGTTCGTCCAGGTGCAATGATGGCGGATAGAACCTACTTGGCCTGAAGTGGTCTCCGAGTTCAGGCCGGCGTTCCCCGACGGACGGTAGAGCTAACCGGAACAAGGGCTCCAGTACACGTTCCCCTGCGCAGTGGGCGAGCTTCTGTTCGATGGTGGCTTCCTGGCATGACGCAGCAGATCGTCATTGTTGACCGTGAGCTCGGTGGTACCCGGCGCATGGGCGCAACTGATGACGATCGTCGGGACCGGCGGCCGCGATAAAGCGAGCTGTTCTTTGCCAGCTGGCCATGTTGCCCAACCGCTCTTGCCAATGTAACGACGCCGGTGGGTGCAATCGTATAAGTGTGGCTCTTCTCGTGGAAGGCGTTTGTGCGCTTTGTTGCAACACCGACAGAGAGTCCCTGTGCATCTGTCGGATAAGTGCCTGCGAGCTAGAGCGAAAAAGCACTGGTGACTTACTGCGCGTTCAGCCATCGTTACGGTGCGCTGAGCCATTAGATCAGCCAGTGCGGCGAGAAGATTAAGTTCAAACTTTTTTGAAACGTTTTTTCTAGCCAATCCCCAACTGTAGGGCGAGTGTCGGGTCAGTCAATTGTGCGGAGGCGGCCTGACGCGTTATGCGCCAACGGCTGACAGGTTTTACGCTCAGAACGTTCTGGCTCACATCGCCGACCACAAAGCAATCGCATCGACGACCTGCTGCCCTGGAACGTGGCCGAAAAGTTGCCCACGCAACCCGTGTCTCTCCATCTATTTGCAGACTCCGGCGGTCTTCCGGAAGCTATCTGTTACTATGAGCGCGCTTTCACTGTTGGCCCTTACATGCGCGAAACATCGCAAACGTCACACACGACGCGCTTATGCTCGTCTCGACCGCCTTATCGCGACACAGCCCGGGTCGATGCGTTCCAGTGTCTTCCGCCACAACCGTAAAGACTTTCTCTTTGCTCTGGTGTATCGACCCCGAGCCGATGCTGGCAAAAATTGATTTCACTGTCACAGTCAAGCTCGGTGCCGCGCGACGCCATTGATTTCAATCATGCCGCCTATTTGCAAGCTCTTTTCCGATGAAAGGTGCAACGGTACACTTATGTCATGATCGATAGGTCGACCGCATCGCTGTATGGCCAGTTCCTTCGCGCAAAGCAACTCACCGACATATTGTCGGCCGCATTCGCTACGCTCGGTTCCCTCGGCCTGAGAGCAGGGGCGAATACCTTAATCAGCTTACGGTCGTTGCCTTCATGATCGCAAGAAAGCGTAAGATTTTCACTTATGATCTTTACCCAAAACGGTGAACGCGCAAAGTGAGAATTTGTGTATTCACTGCAAAAGTCAAGAGGAATACTATCGATAACATAATCGAATGAAAGAGCACGAAGCCCGCGAAATCGGCGCAGATGTCGACGCAATTGCACCGTCCGCGGCGCGCCGAGCCAGCTACTTGACAAGCTCACGATACTCTACGCGCATCCAGGTCATCATTCGGGGCACGCGTGATCATCGACTGCGCGAACGTCGCAGCAAGTGGTGGCCGTGAAGTGCGTGCATTACGGCGTATTGGTCCCGGTCTCGGAAAGTTTCGCGGGACGATCGGGCGAACGCAATTCTGTCCCAACAACTTCAGTGCTTTTTGCGTGTGGTTATAGGCCACGTCGATTTCACGACGCATTTTAAACCGTCCTACCGTCATAAACATGTCAAATTTCGACCTGCCAAAAGACATGGCAAACCATCTGGTTGATCCGCATTACTATACCAACCCTGATCGTCTCCATGAAACGTATGCTTGGGCGCGCGCTAACAACCCTGTCGGGCGTGCAATGGCGGACGGGCATGATCCGTTCTGGGTGGTCACGAAACACGCCGACGTCTCCATGATTTCACGAGATACCGTCTCGTTTTGCAACGGCGAGTATTCTGTCGTCTGCCGGCCGAAAGCGTCGATCGAGCATGTTATTTCCGAAACTGGTAGTCCGAACATTGTCCGCTCGCTTGTGCATGTCGATGGGGACGAGCACAAGAATCTACGTGCGCTGACACAGTCATGGTTCATGCCGAACAGCATCATCAAGCTTGACGGCCGCATTCGATCGCTGGCACGTGCGATGACCGCGAAACTGCTGCAGCAAAGTGGGCAAGTGATCGATTTTGCGAACGACGTTGCATCCCACTACCCGCTGAACGTGATCATGGATATTCTCGGAGTTCCGCAGGAGGATTCGCTGCGGCTTTTGACGCTGACTCATGAGATGTTCGGAAGCGAGGATGCGGAATACAAGCGCGAGATGCAGCGCCAAGGCGGCTCAAGCAGCGCAATGGGCAAGGCCCTGCTGTCCGTTGTGGCCGACTTCAAGGACTACTTCAAGCGCCTCACCGAAGACCGTCGGGCGAACGCGCGTAACGATATCGCGAGCGTACTAGCCAACGCGGTGGTCAACGGCCAGCCTATCGATGAAGCAACCCTTCTTGGCTATTACGTGATCATCGCCGCGGCGGGGCACGATACGGTTTCATCGTCCACCTCAGTCGCGATGTGGGCGTTGAGTCGCTTCCCTGAGCTGCTGCCGCGACTTCAGGCGGACCATTCGCTGATTCCGCAGTTTATCGACGAAACCCTTCGTTACGCATCGCCAGTGCGACATTTCATGCGTACGGCAACTGCCGACACCGACGTCCGAGGACGAACAATCCGAAAGGGCGATTGGCTGATGCTCTGCTACGGTTCAGCAAATTGTGACGAGGAAGTCTTTCCTGAGCCGTTCAATTTCAATATCGACCGCAAACCGAACCGGCATCTCGCATTCGGCGTTGGCGCTCACGTGTGCCTTGGTCAGCATCTCGCAAACATGGAGATGCGCATCCTGTTTGAGGAACTGATCCCGAGGTTGCGGCTTGTCGAGCCGGCGGGGGAAATTGAATTCATCGCGTCCAACTTCGTCGGTGGTCCAAAGCATCTTCCGGTGCGCTGTGTGATGCAATGATTGCACCAAAAACAGCGAAGGAATGCTGCCACGAAGCCGAGGACATGATTGGTGTAACGATCGTGAATGGCTCAAACGCTTCTAATATTCTGAGAATCAGGTATCGGCAAGTCCGCCAATCTTGGCCGTTTTGATGAAAAATATTCGAAGTGCATCGCGCCCAGTGCCTTGTAATTTGAGCGCGTAATTTTAAATCTTGACGCTTTTGAAAGCAAACGACCGGGAAAATACGAGACCGGTCATCTGCTGGGAAATAAATATTTAGTTATTTGGTCCCTTGTTTGTTCTATCTTAATAACGTCAGTGATCAGTCCGCTAATTTTTAATAACCTTGGATCTTCAATTTCTTTGGATAGTGTTTGCACCGTGGTCCTGGCGTCCTCATCAAGGCTAGATAAAACCTTGTTCATCGTATCCGGACTGAAAACGCCAATGTGCGCATGCGGATATGCCAGCACTGCTACCGGGTCGAACCCGGGTCCACACATGGCGTAAACACCGCCTGTGTAAGCTTTTCGCGCAACGAGGAGTAACTTCGGCACCTTACATTGAATATGCGATCGAAACAATTCTGCCGCCGCCGAGAATATGCCGCTACGTTCCGCTTCTTTGCCTATCATGAATCCGGGGACATCTGCAACAAATATAATCGGAGTTTTTGTTTTTGCGGCAATGTTTATCATTTTGACCATTTTAGACGCAGATTTCCGATGAATTATGCCTCCGTTGTGTCGAGGGTTGTTGGCGATAACCGCGATCAGATTCCTTCTGATGGTTGCATAGCCGGTCAATACCTCCTGTGCGTATAGTGCGCTTATTTCGGTCAGGCTGCCTTTATCGATAAAAGAATATAGCAAATCATGCATGTCATATGGTGTTCGGTGATTCGATGGAATCAATTTTTCAAAATCGATCGGATCGGGATCTTGATATTCAAAAACACTGCGTGAGTTGCCTTTAAAAATATCATTAACCAATTTTTTTAAGCATCGGAACAAGCTTCCTTCGTCATCGAATACCAGTTGAACCGAGCCTGAGTCCTTGCTGTGAACGTTTGTTCCGCCTAGTGAATAGAGGTCGGACTCCTGCGCCAGCATGGCCTTCACCATATCCGGCCGACCCATACATAAAGCGCCATTCTTAGTCATCAGTACCAAATCTGCGAGCATCAGCGGTAAAGCAAGTGGGCCTGAAGTAGGACCGAGTATGGCGGAAATCAGCAGATTAGTTTCTGAGAATTCCGCGATAGATGCGCTTACCCGACCCATTCCCGAGGGAGACAAAAGCAGTCTGGACATGTCTCGCGAAAGCACCTTTGCCGTGTCGAAACTGCCTGTCCCTCCAGACTGATCCTGAATGTAGATCAGCGGGGCACCGTTATTCTGAGCCTGACTTACCGTGCTTATGATTTGGCGGGCAGTGCGCCACTGGCCACTTCCTTGGAACTCACAGTCTTGCCCGCGATTCATGACCAGAAACGTCCTTACTGAATTTACCAATCCTTCACCGCAGATGAAATGACCCCTCTCATCCTGGTGGTGATCAACAAAACTGCTAGGGTCAAAGAGCGCATTTATCCGCTTCAGGGAAATTTGCATTTACGTTTGCCTCTCCCGGCAGTGCGTGTGAGACCAGCGACTGCTGGCGCTGTTGCTCTGAGCGATGCTATACGGTAGCCCACTTTTACGAAATCAGAATTTCTTCAATACATGTTGCCGCGGCCAGAAGGCGGCGATCTTGACCTCGCGCAGCGTCCAGACTCAATCCGACCGGCAGTGACTTATTGGGCGCGACAGGAAGGGTGATGGAAGGCATCGCGGCGTTGCTCGCCAAATCAGTGTTGCGAATCACGTCCGCAAATAGTCCAGGCCGCCCGGCATCGATCAGACGCGGTACGGAACGCGGAACGGTTGGGTAAGCGAGAAAATCAATGTCCCAGTTGTTAAACAACGTATTCATTTCCATGCGTAAGGCGGCTATACTCTGGATAGCTGATGAATAGTCTCGGGAGGAGATAAGCTTTCCGGCCAGATTGGTGTGAATGATATCGCGGACATCAGTGTCACGAATGTTATCGAACACGGTATTTATCCTGTTTGCCCACCCCAGCGAAAGCAATGCCCGCGGGAAGTCCGTGAAAAATTCATAAATCGGAACGGTAAACGTTCCGACCTTGTTTAGCCCGGCAACAGCCGAATCATCCAGATCGATGCACTGGAAACCTGCACGAGTCAGTCGTCTGACGGCGTGCCCGCAGTACTTTCGGACATCATCGTCCAGTTCCGTCCACATCGACGCCGGAAGGCCGATTCGGCGTCGGGTACTTTTCATTTTTGTCGGAAGCCGATCTTCCGGGGACAGCAACTCATATAGAAACTGCGCATCTTTTGCTGTCTTCGTCAGCAGGCCCGGGGAATCCTTGGTTCGAGAAACGGGGATGATGCCGGCTGAAGACCACCGACCGCTTGTGGGCCTAAAGCCGGTAATGCCACAGAAGGCGGCCGGTATCCTTACCGAGCCACCGGTGTCCGTCCCGATTGCGATGGGAACGATGCCGGCTGCCACAGCCGCAGCGCAACCGCCACTGCTGCCTCCGGCCAGATGCTCGGGAGCTGCTGGATTCACCACAGTCCCCCATTGAGGGTTGACCGATGTGATGCCAAAGCTAAGTTCATGCATATTGTTCTTGCCGGCGACGACAGCGCCGAGCGATTTCAGCTTCCTGACGATAGAAGCATCGTGCTTGGCAATACAATCTTCCATTCCCGGTGTTCCCGCAGTGACAGGGAGACCTTTAACACAAATATTATCCTTTAATGAAAAAGGAATGCCAAATAGTGGTGCACCTTTTAAAGCGTCGTTTGCTCTAGCAAAGTACGTCTCTGCGTCGCATGTACGAATGAAGCAGTTGAGCGTTGCCGCACGTACATCCGCGCCAAGTATGCGCTCCCGTATTTCAGTTGCTGACAGTGCACCAGTCCGTATGCGATCGCAGAGTGATTGCAGTGTGTTTTCAAAATGCATAGGGCCTCAAATGCCTGGGAACGTGCGGTATCAGTAACGGTAAGCGATGCGTACTTCGTCAAGCGGGTTACCCGGCAGAAGCTTCCCTCCTGTGCTGCGTATCACGGCGCATGCACTGTTCACAGCCGTCTGCACAGCTCCCTCAATCCATCCTCCGGTGAAAGAACAGCCACATCCAGCCAGATAGAGGCCGGTATCCCTTGAGGGATCATTTGCGGTCTTGTACTGAAAGAAGAGTCGTTGTGAATAGACATCCTCGCCGGGATAGTTGAGCTTAAACGCTCCGGAGGAGTGCGGGTCGGTCAGCCAGTCGTGGTGAAGGACACTAGTATCATAATCATCGCCGGCCGGAACCAAGTGGCGCGCAAGTTCTGGATGGAATGTTGCAAGTTCCTCAACAAAGCGATCACACCGCTGCTTTTTGTCGGCGACGCTGAGCAGCTTGTGGGCGTCGTCTTCCCACGTGTAACTGAGTAAAACCACGCCCGGCCCATCTGAGTTATCAGGTTCGTAATCGAGACAATATACGCCCCGGGCGAAACCATCCGACTGGATGGCGACTGGCAGCCCGTTTGTCATCCAGAATTTCTCGCGGGTCAGCATAAACAGTTTTGACGACCCTGTGAGATGTGTTTCCCTCACGGCTCGGGATACGTCGCGGCTTAGAAACGTTTCGTCGTCTGTCAGACAGTGAGCGATTTGCATTGCTCTGTTGTTGCTGGTAACGATTACGCGGTCGACGGCCACTATCCCATCTCTATCCGTTAAGAGTTTTATCTTCCCATCCTCTTTGTAGATACGCCCCACGTTGCTAAAGCGAACCCGTTCGCTAACAGTGCTTCCTCCGATCTCCTGTTCGGCCAGCCGTTCAACCAATGTGGCAGTTCCGCTCGAGATCAGGCGCTGATCATCGAGATAGCCGTTAATGACGAGACGCAGGATCTCAGTGAATCCCGCTTGATAGACAGGCAGAAAGCCGCCGGAACCTATCCCTAAAGAGCCGAACAGCTCGAAGTCGTCAGGTCTCTTCCATGGGACGCTGCCGGGTGGATTCGGCCCAGTGAAAATCGTCACAATGGCGGAATAAAACGAACTGTCCCGAAATGCGTCGAGCCAGGCCTGCCATGCTGTACGTGCTTCTTCGAGTTGATGTGACCTCAACATGGCCGTAATTTTTGTTGGCGCTACGAGAGAGACGCCGTTTAGCACACACCCGTGACGTAATAAGGCTGTCCAGCCTGCATGAACGCGCCTGAATAATGGCGGTGGAGGGTCTCCCGCAGGCCAAACATGACGAGCGCCGCGATAATGCAGTGCGGTATCGACCACTCCTGGGTCAGGGAAAGACGCTGTCGTGCAGATGTTATGTTTGTTTAGATAGTGAAAAAGGCCGGTCGCACTAGGAGGAAATCGCATTGCGCCCATTTCAGCAATAAGATGTGGATGCTTTGGATCAAATGTTTGGGACCAAATTCTTCCTCCAATGCGATCGCGAGCCTCAAATAATGTAATGTCGCTTACACCTGCTCGCAATAGTTCTGTGGCAGCCACAAGGCCGCTGATACCGGCTCCAACGATGGCAACTCGGGGAGTGGGGATACCGGGCGGAAAGTAGCCAATTCCTCCTTCAGACTCTGAAAGTTGGAGGAAGGGAGCGTAGTCATACAGCAGGTCAACAGTCGGCGATGAACTTTGTGAAAATTCGACACGGTTCTTCATGGATTGTCTCCGTTGTGACAATGCATCCGCCTAGGGAACGATGGTTGATGTGAATGCTGCAGCGGCCTTCGTTCGCAAAGATCGGATACTGATCTATTCCGTAGTCGAAGGCTATACAGCATGCCGCCAAAAAATTCCATTCATTGAAGTCACGGTGAATGTGACCATATCAAAAGCACCGGACCCATATCAAACAAATAATATTGATACTCGTACCAGGCTATTGGAGCTTCTTTGACGCTTTGCATTACGACACGCTAGCTGGCAATCGGTGCCTCAAAATCGCTAGGCACTCACACCGACTGATGTTGCGAGCAAACCCCGGTGCCGCGCAGGATTGGCGCCGATTCAGACTGCGGAGCTATCCGGAAGACGAAAGCAGCCCTTCCAGAACGAGCCCACGTGATGAAAATCTTCCTCGGAGCAGTCGCACGTATGGACGCCGCGAGGAGAACATCCATCGGCCAACATGTAGGCGCGAGCGCGAAGTTGCGGGTTTTGCGACGGGTGCGCGCAGGTATGCCTTTCGCGCTTGCTTTCCCTTGAATCGGCGACATTTTTCGCTGGATTAGACGACAGATGCACGCGGAAAGGCGTCGGGCGCGTAGATGGCGCATCGCTATATGTCGCCTGTGGAATGGCTGCGTCGCTATCACACTGTAATCAATAATTAGGATGTCTAGACGTGTGTGTTTACGCCATCCACGGTTGGTCAAACCCATTGAAAGTCAGTAGCATACTCCGTCATGGAGTAGCGTTAACCATTTAAAGATCAAATGGTTCCTATCCAAACAATCGATTTTCGGAATTTTTGGAAATGCCGCATAGTAGGTCACGCACCGTTCTGACGGCACGGTAATTCACGGTGACTGTATGAATGCGGCGTGAAGATAAAATTTGTATGGCCTTACCGGGTGCGGATCTCGACGCCGAACCGGACTTACCAGGCCGCGCTGAAGATCAATAACCGTTGTGCCGGTGATCCTCGGTGAAGAAAGTCGGCTGTGTCGACGCAAGAATTGCGCCGACCGAGGCGGCACGTTCGGTCGATTTTCTCGGAGCGAAACAGATGCATATTCTCGATGTTAATCAGATGGCCGAGTTTTTTGTGAAATCGTTTAGGCTCGTTGCGATCTTCGCTTCATTCTGCGTCGTGCTTGAGTTGATCTTTCCGGCTTATCGATACAGTTTTGCGTCTTACGTTCGCGGCGTGCGGAATTGGATCATTCGCATTGGGCTCGGTGCCGTAGTCTGGCACGGCTACGCCGTCGGTTTGGAATGGTTAGGCGTCGAGCCGCTCCTAACGGTCAATTTCGCGACATTGATTCACTCAGACAACGCAATCATTAACGTGGGCTTGGCCGTCCTTTCTGGAGTCATGGTGGCGATCGCCGGCGACTTTTTTTACTACTGGATGCATCGAGCTCAGCATGCGATTCCATTCATGTGGCGCATGCACGCTACTCATCACTCGATTCGCGAGCTGACAGCGTGGAATTGCAATCATCACGTTTCCGAACCGCTTATTTATGCAGTGTTTGTGGCACTACCACTCACGCTGATTCACTTTGAATCTGGCGTGGTGCCCGCTGTTGCGATGACACTGATTGCCTTTCAGGCGCATCTTTCGCACTCTAGCACCCGCATCAATCTTGGTCCGCTTCGATACGTCATCGGCGACAATAAATTCCACCGTATTCACCACTCGTTGGAACTGCATCACCGACGCCGAAACTACGGGTTCTTCACGACTATCTGGGACACGATTTTTCGTACAGCGTACTGGCCGAAAAGGGATGAGTGGCCGGAAGTTGGTCTTCGAGACCAGTCTGAACCGCTCACCGTGATTGACTACGTTATGTTTCCGTTTGATCGTAGCCGCTGGTGCAAGGCTAGTGCTGGCACCGGTGTACGGCAGAGTTGAGGCTGGGATTGAGCGCTGCAAAGGTTTACGCTGAGAATCAGATTGTCGAACACAGAAGGATGTATAGCTGAAAACTCGACGAAGATGCACTGGGCGGGCGTGTCCCGCCCCGCTTGATGTGATCCTGGCGTGCGTGCGCTGGGTGCCAGCGAAACTTCGAAGAATTGATGGGGGCGAGGCGTCTCAGTGGATCGGTTAACCGTGCATCGTTGGGCGCTTACAGTAAGTTGCTGCCGTTGCGGGAGAAGCGTTTTATCACCAACGCACTTTCGGCCGGGGTTGGTGCGTCAGTGAGATCTATACCAGAACCAAGAGCCAAAGGAAGGATCAGTATCACACAGTCGGCAAGGCCGGGCATACCATTCGTTCCGAGCTCGCCATTCTGGGCGATTTATTTTTCAAAATGCTGCCGTGCCGCCGCCTTATTCCAATGGACCTGCAACAGAAATCGATACGGCTGCGCAGGAAGTCAAGTTCGTGCGAACAGGATGCGCTGCTCGATCGCGCGGCGTCAGCGGCGATGTTTGAATTCAGGAATGTCTGCTGTGCTTGCGTCCTGCTCGATTGCATTCAGTGGCTCACATGGTCGCGGGGGAGATGTGGACAACAGCGTCACGAAAACTTTCTCCCACGCAGTGTTTCTATTTGGATTGGATTGCTGCTTAAGCCGCTCGCCCCCACTGATTCCGACAGATCCATCCACTTGACAGGAGGCAGCAATACCATGCCCCGAATCTCGATCCTAGCAAGCTACGCCGCCACCGCCACACTGATGCTTGGCGTCAGCAGCGCGCAGGCCGCGACTTGGTCTGCATCTTCCCCCGAAACCTCGTCCTGCTTCTCGACCAATCTATTCGCCTCGTGGATCTACGGCAGCTACACCCTCAACAACGACGTCTGGTCTCCCTGCCGCAATGTGGAAGCGGGTGCGCAGAGCATCTGGGCCAACACGAACCTCGACTGGGGCGTAACTTCAGATCAGCCCAACACCGGCGGCATCAAATCCTATCCGCACATCGGTTACTTGATCAACAAGACCATCAGTTCGCTGAACACGCTGACCGCGGCGGTATCGGCTACTACGCCTTCCGGCGGTGCATGGGAATCGACCCTCGATATATGGGCTAGCAACAATGCGCACGAGATTATGGTCTGGCTGAACTACACCGGAACCTCGGAGGGTTGCGGTAATGTCAAGCCGATCTCCTATAACTGGACGTCCGCTGGCTGCGCGATACCGCTGCACAGCAACGTCTCGCTAGCCGGTGGGACTTGGAACGTCTACGTGGGCAGCAACGGTAGCAACCCGGTTTATTCGTTCGTGCGCACAACTAAGACCAACGACACGACGATCGATGTACTCGCGATCATGAAGTACCTGAAGTCACTTAACTATTTCGACGACGTTATGATCGGCGAACTCCAGTATGGCTTCGAGATCACGTCATCGCCGGGCGGCCTGAGTTTCGCGTCCAAGAACTTCACCGTTACCGCCGAGTGATTCCACCGCCTAGCGTCGCGGACTGCCGTCTGCACGCCGGGCGTGCCGGGTTGTTTCATCGCGCGGCGCAGCGCGCGGGATGCGTCACGCTCGATGAACCTGAAGCCAAGTTCTCTGTGCCGGGCAGTCATCTCGTTTTGTCGTAACAGCGACAGGCCTGGCTCCAGTTGTCGGGTTTGAATGTCGGCGTAGCGAGACAAGATGAACTAAGAGTTCGCTGCACTTGCGCCATAGGCCACCGCGCGCGAGTGGCACGGATCTCGCTCCTGCCTACTGCGCAACCGCCGTCGGTTGCTACGAGCCATCTATGGATGGATAGCGTGAGCGACAGCATGCTGCCCTCGACTGCCTGTAGCGGCGTCGTACAGATAACGCGCTTGGCTGCACCGTCGAAGCGCGCCTGCCGCCGCCTAGGCAGCAGGCAGGATAGTCATGCCTGTCTCACCGGGCGTACACCGATCATCATTGCAAGGAGTGTCGCATGGCCCTGAAGATCATTGCGTCGACGTGCACCGGCTGCTCGGCCTGCGAGCCGCAGTGCCCC
>NZ_JAYMRZ010000047.1:0-26513 GCF_038900715.1 Paraburkholderia phymatum
CCGGCGACAATTACCCGACGACAATTACGATGGAGGCGCGACAACTATGAATTAGCCATCGACAACTACACCCGTTGACCGGCCAAAATAGTTGTCGCTGACCGGCCGTGCTGCTTGACGCTGTCTAACTGGCCGAGCCGGTGTTGTTCCTGTGAGGGTACGAGGGTCTGCCGCAAAAGGGCACCGGTAGCGAGCACATCTGGCAGCATCACGAGCAGTTCCGTGCGCTTCTGCGCGACGACGCCTCGATGCAGGCATCGCTCGCCGCGGAAAACGAGCGATTCAAGCCCAGACTGTTGACGGGCCGCGCACTCGATGCCCCGCTGGCGTGAGCCGCCGGTGCTGTTTGCCGCACGGCTTTGTCTGAAGTATCAGGTCTGCCGAGCCCATCTCCCAGATGGGCGTTTCATGTGCGCCTGATGCCCGCAGCACGGCGCTAAACTGAGCGTGCTCCCCGTCCGCCGTCCTGTCACTGTCACGGGCACCGCGCCGACCTGGCGCGCAAGCCTGGGTGGGAGAAGGCACGATGGCGATTGAGAGAATCTGGGTGAGGGCCAGCTATACGGTGAGTAAGAACTCGCAGCGCAGTTCCGGCCAGGTGGAGTTCATCGCGCGCGTGACTGAGCCCGAACCGGGCGACAGCCTGACTGAGCGCGCAAGGCAAGCCGTGGCCCGTCGACTGCACGTGCCCGCGTCGAGCGTCGACATCACCGGGCTTATCAGTGACTGAACGTTAGCATTCCGGCAAGGGTCGAGAACCGACGTCGGGCACGGCACGCAGACACGCAGCGTGAAGAGGCCACTCCGTGCGGTGGACCGCGGTATCGCAAACCGACAATGCGTGTCCACAGGAGACGGCGTTATCGGCGACATTGTAGTCATGCTTCGTTGCCCACGAGTCTTGCGCCGGCCAGCCGTGGAGGTTGTTCGAATTCTCGCGTCACCGACGCAACGCGCCGCTACCTCAAGCAGTGTCGAACGCACCTGAGCTGCGGAACCCTCTCTCATTTCTTTGTCGGTAAATTGCTGACCATCGCTGCAATATCAATCACCACCGTGTTGGCCACGCGGTCATGTAGAGCTTGCTTCCTCGGATTGGACAGCACCCACAAAAACCCAGCGCCGAATGTTGAAAAAGTGAGCAAATAGCCGAGAGTGCGCAACATAGCTTGCGTCACGGTCATCGGCTGCCCGGTATCCGCATCCACGATTCGAAGGCGCACCGCGCGCTTTCCCGGTGACGTTCCCCAAACGGCCCACATTACGCCAGTGACCAATATCGGGATGCACTGGCCAACCATAAGCCAGAGAATGGCGGACGAGGCAAAAGCCTCCGGTGCCATCAGGATGTCTTCGGTCGAAGGTCCGAGGGGGATGAACAGGAGGATGAACGTCCACCATATCGAATCAATGAAAAGCGCGCGGGCGCGCTGCGAATAGGTTGCGTAGCGCATCAGAAGCCGTGCGTCGACCACGTTACCGACGGATGGCAGACTCCAGCGTCCTCGTCAAGCTCGTCCCAATGCGGAGCTTTGCGCGAGCTTGAGATGCGCACTCGCTGACGTCGAGCGGGCAATGCTGCAACCAGGCGCCGGAACCATGCCAATGGAGCGCGTAACGCGCGACCGTCGCTCAGTTCGACAGCAAGGGTTGTGTCGTCAAACAGCACCTCTATCGAAACGGCCATCATAGTATGCATCCAATGTTTGTCGTGCTACCCGGGTCAATCGAGCAGCGACTGCTGTTGCCCTTTGTCAGTCGGCTTCACATAGAGCCGACGTACGCGCTGCCAATCGCTCAGGATTCGTTGCCCGCTATTCTGAACTAAGCGGAGGAACGGCCGACGTGTTGGCGGCTCCTCCTTGCGCCAATTTTTTGACGGAGTAGCTGACGAAGGGATGGCCATTCGCACCTCGCGCGCTCGTCGACCACGCCACCGTGATAATTTTTGCCGCCGGGGTGTCGAGCGCGGAGAAAATCGCATGCTTGCACGCGCTATCAAGCCCGAGTCGGGCCTGAGAATAATCACTGGACGAAGTTTTGCCGTGCGACAAGTCTCCGCTTGCACCGCTTCCGTCACCGCCAGGACCACCTCCCAGGAAAGGGCGTCCTCACGATTCGCATGCTCCAGGTCCGCGAGGAGTTCATGCCAAAATTTAACGCCTCTGTGCGAGCGACCGGGACCGCGCACGAACCGCAAGCGTGCCAGCAATGCAGCGGTGCGGGCCGCCTCGACTTGCGCTGCTTTCGTGACCGTCCGGGAACGGCCCCGAACACAGCTTCGCCGGCTGACAATGGACGCGGCAAGAAGGGCCAACATCATGACGATGACAAGCGCCTGATTGCCTTGGAGCAAATTTTCGTATGTCATACGGTCAGGATTCGTGCGTTTTTGTTGCGGTGCGGCGAAGCCTCATTCTAGAGTTGAACGCGTCGAAGTCAATGGGTGTGTCGATGTGTATCTGATGCCACTTCACGCGACGAACCAACGTTACAGTTGTCTATGGCGGGCGGTTGTGGAGCAGGGGGGGTTGGCAGTTGGAGTCGCGGCGGTGCGCGAGCTACAACCTCACAAAATTGCTGCGGCTTGCTGGACACGTTCGCCCCTGTTCATTACCGGAAAAATGTCACTTTCCTCGTCACGCCAGGGCACGCACGTACAATCGGCTAGAAACCTGTCAATCGAGGGGCGCGTCGTCATTCGCCCGGGGTCTTCTTGTAAGGCGAGTCGCATCGGAGTGTCCCGCATTATTCAGGCGGCCGACCTGGACCCACGCTTCCGCGAGGGTATACACTTGGCATTGACTCTTTCGCTGAGAGCACCATGAGAACTCAAAATCTCCGGGGGCAGGACAGGCTGCTGGCAGTATGGCAAAACCTGGCTGCTCACGCGGCCAGCGACGGACGGGTCGAGTACGAAGTCGACCCGCTCGGACAAGTCATTGACCATCGACTGGTGTGTCCATGGCATCAACTTCTCGTCACCGACATGTTCTGCCAGCTTGCCTCGCAGTTGGGGCCTCGCGTGGCGATGCGTCAACCAGTAACCACGCGCTCGTTTGGCATCCGCATTGTCGACGTCGTGTGGATGCCCGAGGAGAAGTGGCCCGAAATCGATTCGGGCGCTCCGTTACCTTTCGTTCCCGAACTGTGCATCGAGGTGCTCGCCGATGACAATGACGTCGACCACGTTGAGCGCAAGGCTGACGCGTACCTCAACGGCGGTGCGCAGGAAGTCATCATCGTCGGCCCCCTCGGGCAGGTCGAGTATCGAGGCCTGGACGGCCCGCGTGCGTCATCCTTGTTTCGCGTAACCCTCGAGCCGGACCCGATGTTTTTTGCGTGGGCGTGACATCCATCGATATCGTTCGAAACGCCCCTTCCTAAAGCAGTTGTGAAAATCGGACCTGGTTTCAGAGGTGGTACATGCCCAAATTGTCGAAATTTCGATAAGCGAGCAGTTTTTGACATCGCGGAGCGTCATGTGATGGCCGCGAGTTGTCGATGTCAGACTTGTGTTTTCGATTGTCAGGCGGGTCAGGTCGATGACGGCGCCCGAGTGAAACGGGCTCGGGCGAGAACGTAGCACGAAGGCAAATCAGAATGTTGGAAGCAGCGTTGGACAATGTGCACGGGGCGTTGATGGGTTTTGCAGTCCACCACGACGCGCTCTTTTCGCTCTTGCTGGTTGCTCCTGCCGCCGTCGCCTACGTTTTCGCATTCCTCGTCTGCTACCGTTCGCGGCCTGCCCGTGCCTTCATGCACGGGCGCACGGCTGTGTCTATTGGACTCGTCGCGTTGTTCCTTACGACCATTGACCAATACGCATTGCCGCATGTACTGCGCGCACTCTCGTTCGACACGATGTGCGCCGCCATTCCGTTCATAATGCTGGTCCTTGGTGCGTGCTGGGGTGCATTCGTGGCAAGCTTAATGGCGTGGTGGCATACCCACCAGGTTGTCCACTGAACTTCAGCGCACCTGATGTCGCAGAAAGAACGGTCCGCCGAGAGCCCTGCGGACTTATCGTCTACGCCTGAAGAGGCTCGTTAGCTGTCGCGACCGATGCCTGAGATTTTGTCGTTTTGGCTGGCGTGAGCGAGGTTCGAGCGCCAACCTTCTAGCTTCGTCTACCTGAGGCGAGCTTTCCGACAAATCGCCGTTTTTCCACATCCAGAGTGGCAGAACAGTTACGACAGCCCAGTTACCGATGTCCTGCACGACGACAAAACAGCGGTCGTCCGCTTTACTGTAGATGAGGCTGCAGCGCCGGTTGGGCAGGACCTCTCCAAGCG
This sequence comes from Paraburkholderia phymatum, assembly GCF_038900715.1. GTDB lineage: Bacteria > Pseudomonadota > Gammaproteobacteria > Burkholderiales > Burkholderiaceae > Paraburkholderia > Paraburkholderia phymatum_A. Next base: position 4,296 of record NZ_JAYMRZ010000047.1, read on the forward strand.
ACACTCATCGCCTTTGTCGACCATTTCGTGGGGTGCGACCCACGACCGTCGAGGACAGGACCGTCTTCTGGAGAAGTGAACCGCTGCCTCCTACGCGTTATTGGTGCTCAAGCGATACTCCACGTCGTCTGGCGGTTGCCGTGTGCCGAGCGAATTTCACGAGGGCTTCGCAGGCTTTATCATATTGTCTGCCGATAGCATGCCCGGCAACGCCTCAACGAAGAAATCTGCCTGCAATGCCGCGCCAGCCTGGACGTCGTATTGTGAAAAGTCCCGCACACCAGCTGCCAGGAGCACTTCGTCATCGAGAAAGAAGTTTCCCGAGCACTCCCTGGATGGACGGGTCAGTATGTAATGGGCGGCGTCGGCGACTATCTCCGGCTTGCGACACGCGGTAATCATATCGGCGCCGCCAATCTCGTTTCGCACGGCGGCCGTCGCAATTGCGGTTCTTGGCCACAGCGAATTTACGGCGACGCCACGGTCCCTGAACTCGCCAGCTAGCGCCAGTGTGAACAGGCTCATCGTGTACTTGGCGATGGTGTATGGCGGGAAATCCTTGAACCACTTTGCATCGCTGACCAGCGGTGGCGACAGCGTAAGAATGTGTGGATTCGCCGAATTGAGCAGGTGAGGCAGGCAGGCCTGGGCACAGACAAACGTGCCTCTGCCGTTCACCCCATGCATCAAGTCGTACCGCTTGACGGGCGTATCCAGTGTTCCCGTCAGCCGGATGGCGCTGGCATTGTTCACGAGTATGTCGATGCCGCCGAACACTTCAACGGCCCGGGCAACCGCGCCCTTTACGCGTTCCTCATCGCGAATGTCGACCACCAGCGCAAGCGCCTTTCCTCCAGCTGCTTCCACGGCCGCCGCCGCCGTATGTACCGTGCCCTCGAGCCGCTGGTCCGGGTTGGCCGTCTTCGCTGCAATCACAATGTTCGCGCCGTCACGTGCTGCCCGGAGTGCAATCGCAAGTCCAATACCGCGACTGCCTCCTGACATGAACAGTGTCTTGCCGACGAGGTTCATGGTCGTCTCCTCAATACTTGGCCTTGCATGCGGTTAGATACGAAACGTGGCGCTGCCATGAGTCAAAACACCAGGACTGAAGTCGAACGCTTTTGCTGCGACAGCACTGCATTAGCGACTGCGGCGCTGCTTTCACGACTTCTTGACTGGAATGACCTGTCCCGTGACGTCCTCGACCAGACTTCGCTTGTACGCCCGGGCCACCACCGCAGCGGGAATACCTGCCGAATAGGCTTGTCCCATTGCGGCAAGCGTTTCTGAAACCCAGCCTGGGCTGACGACATTGACCCGTGCCTTGCCCTTCAGTTCGAGCGCTGCTGACCGCACGAACGCTTCGACGCCTGCATTCACGATGCCTACGACGGCACTCCCTGTGACAGGATGCAAGGAGAGAATGCCGCTGGTAAGCGTCAAGGACCCTCCTTGGGTAACGTGACCAACCGAGCATCGGACGAGATTGACCTGTCCCATCAGCTTGTTGGCCAGGCTGAACGCAAAGTCGTCATCCGTCAGCGATTCGAGCGGTGCGAATTTCGCCGCACCGGCAACGCAAATCACGGCATCGACAGTTCCGAGCTGCTGGTACATCGAGACGATAGATGCCTTATCTGTGAGGTCCACGGACAGGTCAGGTCCGTTGCGGCTGGCACTAATGACCTGATGTTCGGGGGAAAGCAGTCGCACAACTTCCTTGCCGAGCAGTCCCGTTGCGCCGACTATCAATACGCGCATGGCTCCTCCTTATACTGAAGGTCACGCCGGCGCCTAGCGAAGCATCGCGCGTGGCGTGAAGACGAACGAATATCGTACTACTGCCCGAGACAACGCGAACGCCGCGAATAGCGCGCGCGTCGTGTTCGTGAAGGGTGACCTCCGTGGTATCAGGCGGGCCCGCTGGCTCTGCGTGGCAACAACGAAGAACATCCGGCACAACCTGTTTTTCGGGTTCGCCTGCAGCGCCATCGGTGTACCGGTTGCCGCTGGCGTGCCTTATCCGTGGCTCCGCATCCTGTGGAGTCAGATTATCGCGAGTGCGGCAATGGCGCTGACGTATCGGTCATTGGAAGCGCTCTGCGGCTGAGAAGCGCGAGAATATAAGTCACAGGCAGTGCGCCAAAAAGCAGACTGCCTGCAGTTGACCACGTCGTAAGCGCCCGGCAGCCCAAGCCGCATTTGAACCTGGCACCGCTCCATCTGCTGCCCAATTCTTTCGCGCGCCGCGTTGCATTTGAGGGGAGACAGATATGGAACTGAAATGCGTTGTCGCCATCGTTAGGCCTGATGTGATTGAAGTGCTGGAGCGAAAGCTCGCAGCCATTCACGTGCGTGGCATCACCGCAACTCATGTGCGAGGGTTTGGCACACATCCGAACCTGTTCGCGAATGACTGGACGACCGAGCACACGAAAATCGAAATCTTTGCGCGTGCGGAAGACGTGGATGCGCTGGTCACGACAATCATGGACATCGCTCATGTCGGCGCAGTCGGTGACGGAGTTGTCGCGGTGCTTCCTGTGGAAAAGTTTTTCCGGATTCGTAGCAAATCGGAGGCAACGCCGTAACGTAGCGGTCAAAGCTGGCGCGATTCTGCAGTCGTTCGACATGTAGGGAGGCCGTATCAGTAAAGCCGCATGGACGGTGAGCGACGGCGGCGTGGGACGCGGCTCCGCTGCACCTGGCGTTAAGTGCAACGATTTGGGGAGTATTTCGACTCCGCGCAGTTGACCCCTGCCACCGTAGAAAGGCCGATGGCTTTCAAGGCGAAGGGCCGATATGGTCAGACGGGTTCACGAAGGCGACAAGGCCAAGGTGCGTATCGAAACTTCGACGGCACGCTGACCATCGTGACACGGCTATGGACTCGAAGTCGACCATGCTCATGAGGATGAGGCAGAACACATCTTCGGCGCTGCCGGCGCGTTCACGACGTTTTGCGGCCTCAGCAACCGTACCGAATAGCAGAAGCCGAAGTGGCGAATACGGCGTGCGCCACAAAGAACGACCAGTGCATAACGACAGTTGGACTTGTCCACGCGGCGGTCACATCGCCGCGCGGCCAAACGCGTTAGCTCGCCGCGCTGTACGACCACGCGGGTGCTGCGTTCCTTCAAATTATTGCTTCGTCGACTTCGCTGCTTTTGCCGCTTTCTCGACTTCCTCCCCAGCCGCTTCGGTCGCCTCCGATGCGGCTTCCGTTGCGGCTTCCAGGTTACTTTGCACGACTTCGACTGCCTGCTTCGTTGCCTTTTGCACGCTTTCCTGAGTGGTGTCGGCCAGGGTGATAGCTTGTTTCAGAAATGCGATTGCGGCTTCCGAGCCGACCGGGGCGTTTTGCGCGAGATTCTCGACCAACGACTGAACCTGGCGGCTGGCCTCCTGGTACCTGGCATTGACGACCTCTGCCAGCTGCGTTTGCGTGGAGGACGCAATCTCGGCAACCTGACGTTCGTACGTCAGCACCTTCTCCGCCGAGTGCAGCGCCAGAGCGTCTTGCAGACCAGTAACTTCCTGGCTCTCCTTTTTCTCCAGCCCGTCGTGCACGCGGTTATACCAATCGGCAAGCGTTGTTTTCGCCGTATCCATATTAAGTCTCATGAGCTTTTCCTCGCCCTCCAGCATGCTGCCGGCCAGGCCGAAGAAGAAGTCAAGATTCGCTTGCTGGGCTGTAGCAAGTTGTCCCTGAAAATCAGTCATGTTCGCCTCCTGAAGATGTATGCCCAACGCCCAGCATGTTCGGCAACGGTGACCAGGTGATGAAGCGCGTCGTATAGAAGCTCCCGGGGCGGCTGCATTTTCGACACCGGCACCGCAGGTATTTTGGTGTCAGCGGCGATTGGCCAGTACAACGTCCTCCGCGCTGGGCTGCGAAAGGTGCTCTACGAACGTCGACAGATGCAGGAGCTGCAAACGACGAAGATTCCATTGCAGGACAAGGACGGTCGGGAAACCAATTGAATTGGTCTATCACGGCACCTTGCGAAGAAGCGTGCCCGCCATCACGATGTGCGACGCAGTCGTTGAACGGTATGTTGAGAGTCGCATTCACGATTGCGGTATCGCACTGCGCATAGCGGCACCCAGGCGACATGCTGATGGCAAGAGGTCCAATGCCTGTAGCTTGCGACTCTGTTACCGTGATATCGATTCCATTTTTGATGCGTTTTGAGGCGAATGGGCATAACCCTCTGGAGCGTTTCCATGCGGGTGAGTCGTTCGGTCAGGTGACGTAGTTTGTGATCGAGTCGAACCAGAGCCCGGGCCCACTGGGCGGGGCACATATACTCGCCGCTTCGAGCAGTTCCACGAACAGCTATTCTGCAATGGAAGTTCCGTCGACGACACGACCCTTTGCCGTTCCTGCGTGCGCGCGCAATGAACGACGGGCGCTGGTTTTTCTCAATAGCCGGTTATTTGTACCGTACCGCGGCCATTCTGGTGACGGCGGCGGCGATTGGACAAGTGGAGGCGGGTATGCACTTCGACGCGTTTTCCTTCGGTTCCATCCGCATAGATGGCGTCACTTACGAGCATGACGTGGTGATCGATCGCGGGCAGGTTCGCAAGCGCAAGAAGAAACCATCCAAGGCGTTTCGCGAAGCGTTCGGCCATACCCCGGTATCTACGGCTGAGGCCATCCCGTGGAATTGCCAGTGCCTCGTGATCGGCACCGGCACCGGGGCTCTGCCGGTTATGGAGGAGGTAAAGCAGGAGGCCGAGCGCCGGAAAGTCGAACTGGTTATCGTGCCGACGGAGGAGGCTATCGCCAGACTCAAGGAGCAGACAAGCCGAACCAACGCGATTCTGCATGTCACGTGCTAGGGGCGCTTCTTGCACTGCGTTTCAAAGGCGAGCCAGTTCGACCGAAACACCGTGGGGCGTCAGAGCGCCTTGTCATGAAGTACCCGGTGAGCGCGCAAGTCCGGGCACACTACGGAGAGAGATGAACAGCGAGGCTACAGCGCCCCGATGAAATCCTTCCACACGGTCGCTTGCATGGTCTCAGTTGCGGCATGACCATAACCCCGGATGATCAACGCCGCGAGCTCAAGCTGTTTGAGATCGTTCGACTCGACAATGTCCACGACGTCGAATCGCCCGAGTGTCAGATAGCTGTCTTTCCAGATGACGGCGGGGCATTCAGCTTTGATCTTCTCGGCCACGGAGTCGGCGATCTGTTTGAGTTCCTTGGGATCCTTGAACGCGTCAGGAGCGAGGCGGCTGAGGATGACGTAGGTTGCCATGGAATACCTCCGTGCAAAATTGCTCCACGATCAGGTACGGCCCTCACGCTGAAGCTGAGGGCCACTAGTCGGCGGTGCGCGTTCCTGTGCCTCTTCATTATAGTAAGGTCCCCTGCCGTTAAAGTCTGAGATCGTGGGTCTCGCTCGTCGTTTGCCCGCCGGTAATACGCGACGGGTCGACGGCCTTATGCGACGCCCGCCCATGACGGGCGGAAGGGATTTCACGTCCGCAGACGGCCTGGCGACAGGATGTACCCGGGACGGCGCAACGGCCGGGCGAGTTGCGCGCGACCCGGGTCATGGCAACCCCCAGAGCGGGGGGCTCATGATCTCGTCATAGTCGGCGAACATGATGTTGAAGCTGATGCTCACGCGAGCCTGCGCGCTCGTATTTGCCGAGACCGAATGCGGTAGCCAGGCCGGGAATATTAACAACGTGCCTTCGCTGACCGGCAAGACCACCTGATCCGTGTTGTATGCTGTTAGCTCAGTGACGGGCGGACGAATAATCGCCGTCTGCGGGCGGGGATCATGAAAATTGATCGTGTCCGCGCCCGTTTGCGAGCGCAGGTAGTAGACGCCGCTCAGGAAGTTGTTCGGATGACTGTGCATCGCGTGTGACCCGCCTGGCGCGAGCACATTGATCCAGCATCCGGTGATGCGAAATGGGGCATCGGCTACTTTGAGAAAGATGAGTACGTCGCGGGCTGCCTGTTCGATCAGCGCAATCAGCGCAGCGAGCTCGGGCTTTCCATGCTGCTGGTGTTCGGATTGCCACGCAGCGCCGCTACGGGCGCCATCGCCGCTCCGGATCAGGACGTCCACGTATGCCATCAGATCCCGATCCAAGGGCTCGTAACACGCGGGCTCGAGGCGGCGCTGCCATACGAAAGTCGGAAAGATGCGGATGACATCTGGAGTGGAAGTGGAGGCCACCATTGCCGTGCGCGTGTCGCGCTGTATGGGATACCCACTTGTCACTATAGGTCGGAAGTCGGCACTGGGTTGCCGCATCAGGTGATCAAGAACATCGGAGGGAGAAAATGAATTCTGCTGAAAAGCAAAGCGTGGTCGTTGTTGTGGCGCACGCCAGGCTCCTGATCAACTTGGTTGTGGTGCAATTCGGATGTGCTGGTCTGTTACGCTCGGTTTTTTGACGAGCACGAGCCAATGCGTAAGCTGAAAGACATTGACGGATTGTTTAACGGGCGCCACTTCGATCGCGAAGTTATTGTCCTTTGTGTCCGCTGGTACCTGCGTTACAAGCTCAGCTTTCGAGACCTCGCTGAAATGATGGCCGAGCGCGGTCTGTCGATGGCGCACACGACGATCATGCGCTGGGTCCAGCGCTTCACGCCGGAGTTCGTCACACGCTGGAATCGCCGGGCCTTGAAAGCCGGTCAGTCGTGGCGAGTCGACGAGACCTATGTGAAGATCCGTGGCAAATGGTTCTATCTTTACCGCGCAGTTGACCGGGCGGGAAAAACGGTCGATTTTCGACTCAGCGCCAGGCGGGATGTGGCTGGGGCAAAGGCGTTCTTCGCGAAGGCGATCAGAAGTCAGGGCCGCGCTCCCGCAACGATCACGCTGGACGGCTACGCGGCGTCCCACCGCGCGGTGCGCGAAATGAGGGCCGATGAGATCTTGCCCGAAGACACGACGTTGCGATCGTCCAAATACTTGAACAATCTGATCGAGCAAGATCATCGCAACATCAAGTCCAGGATCAACGCGATGCTCGGCTTCAAATGCTTCAGAAACGCGGCCGTCACGATCTCGGGCATCGAGTTGATGCATTGCATTCGCAAAGCTCAATTCGATCTCACGAACCTGCGCCTCGAAGATACCAGTGCGCCCGCTATTTGGAAGACAGTCCTTTCCGCTCGATGAGGTGGCGGCGAATACGCCGTTTCTCGCTCGCCATTGAAATTTACACCAGAGCCCCAGGAGACGCGTGTGCCCTTGTACTCCGAAATCAGCTCTGCTCGACCGATATTCTGATTCGCAAAGACACCCTGCCCATGCACGGATGAAGGTTGCACGATGAATCTGGAAACTGGGGATCTATCAGGCCGCATGTATCGACTAATGATTCGGGTCACAACTGTTGCCAGTCTTCGGACCAGGTATTGAGGAAAAGGGCATCGCGCCGTAGTCGCGTCGTGGCTCACAGCGTTCGGTGGCAGGGTGAAGCAGCACAGGCGAAATGTTCGGGACATGTGCCTGGCTGCATGGCCGTGCGCCGTCAGGTCCAGTCCAATACTACTACAGGCTTCCCCTTGAGCCTTGCGAAAACGCGGAAACGCAGCGGAACCTCGCTGTCCAGGCCGCTGGATGATTACGCGCAGTAGGCCCGACATCGGTCGTACGTCCCCCATATGGCTCTGCAGCGAATCAGGACGTCGAGCCGGGTTGTGGCCAAGGCCAGCCCTTCTTCTCGTCGGGCCCATCCCACTCAGTGGGCGGTTCCGACTCGACCGACGCTTCCAACGGGCTTGCGTCGCTCGCGGCAGCGTGCGCCAGTTCGCTCGAAGCACCGCTTTTCATCGCGGGAAGCCCGGTCCCGAACCAGCTTACCTTCTTCTGCATATGGGCGACATATGCCTTCCAGCCGTCAGGGTTGCCGCCAAAAAGGTCATGCTGAACGGTCGACGCAAGCGCGTTGCGGTTGAGCTCCGCCTCGAGCAGTTCCTTTGGCCACAGGAAGAATGCGCTGGCGACGCGTGCACCGAACTCGGCCACCGTCATTCTCGGGTCCAGCGCCCGGAGGAACTCGAACTCCTGCAGCGATTCCTGCGACCTTGCAAGCCGCGCCACCGGTGCATCCGGTCGGCTTGTCTTGGCCAAACAGCTCGATGCTTCTAGCATGTCCCCGAGGTGAAGCAGCAGCTCGCGTCTGTCGAACCGGTCGTCCATCGGCATCTCCGTCCTTCGCGTTCACGGTCGATGATACTCGCGCCTTTGATGTAAGCGCGCGGGAAGGTGCTTTCAAGCAGGCGCCTGGCCGTGGTCAGCAGATACGTGGCGTGAACGTCATCGACGTTCAGGTCCTATTGGACTAGCTGGTGGCGCTCGAGGACTGAGCCGACAGCCAGCCGGTCGGCGAACTTCCGCATACGCTGTCAGTGTGTATTATGGACCGCATAGCCCCTGACCTCGCGGATAGACGCTGTGGACGTATCGTTCCTCATCGACCCGATTTACAAAACCGTCACCAGCGTGCAGGACGGCTATGCCCGTGCTGGCGAACTTATCGGCACAGAGCTGACCGATACTGCGACGCTTTGGGGTGAACCTGCCGACTCGGATACATCTGTCCAGGTCATCGTCGCAGACGACAGCCTGGCAAACAACACTACTTCGCGAGGATTCTTCAAGGTCACGCTTGAACTGGAAAGTGTAAGAATGGAGCGGGTATTTGCGGGAAAAGCAGTACTCAATGCGTACGGCAGTCCGCGTCCCGACATCAAGGAGCAAGTCAAAACGCTCAAGGCGATGCGCGAGCGCGTCAGTTTCATCAGCGCCGAAGAAGCGTTTCAATGGTTTGAGGAGAACACTGGCGGCTCACCGTTTTCACAGGAGGACTGAAGCGGGCTTGCGGTCAGGAAGGTGGCCGCAGAAAAGCCTGCGAGCCAGGCGCCCCAACAGCATGTCGCGCTTTGTACGCTTATCGGTGATAGCACACCGTCGCCTATCAACCTGACATGCGTTCCCCAAGGTCACTCCGCTCGACGCGAGGGTTTTGCCGATTTCACGACGAACATCGCTTGATAAACGTGGTGTCAATGGACAAACAGAAACAAGCCGCGCAGACGCTTATCAATTGACTGTGCGCAATTGTCCGAGGACCGAATCGATTTCGGCGCGATTCAGCGCCGAGGCATCAGCGTGTTCAGAGACAAGTTTCTCGAGAAGCCTTACTGCACGACGAAGATACTCGCACGAGCGCACGTCTTGCAGTACCGCCTTCGGGACACCGTTGTCGGTGATGACTATGACGCAGTTACTGCCGTGTGCATGTCTAACGGCACGTGAGGGTGAAACTTAAACAGTCACAGCAGGATTCGTCGGATACCGGGCGCAGATGTCGTCGTGGCTGTTGGCTCATGCAGCGAGGTTTCGGCTACGCTTGTCCAAGGACTCGAAGCGCTTCGGCGTGTAGTTCTGATGTCGCGGCCGCGATGACCGTGCCATCGAAACTTTCGTTAACCAGATGACCAGACCATGTCGTCACAACGCCGCCCGCACCGCGAACGACAGGTATTAGCGCGGCTACATCGTAAATTTCCAGGTCGGTTTCCGCAACGAGGTCAACGTGGCCGGAGGCTAACAGGGCATAACCGTAGCAGTCGGTTCCGAACCGTGAAATTCGGACCGAGCGCGACAGAATTGAAAAGGCTTCTGACGCCTCGCCAACGAAAATCTGTGGGTCCGTCGTGCAAAGCCGCGCGTCGCGCACTTGTGTACACGGACTGACTTTGCAAGGCACACCGTTGAGGGCGGTGTGATTGCCGTACCCTATCCAGCGCTCATGCAGTGCCGGGGCTTCAATCATGCCGTAAGCAGGAAGTCGGTTTTCCAGCACCGCTACGAGCGTCCCGAACAGCGGGAGACCGGCTACGAAGCTCTTCGTGCCGTCGATGGGGTCAATCACCCAGGTGATGCCGTCTCCAATCTCTCCGCCTTCCTCTTCTCCTACGAGGTTGTGCGATGGATACCGCGACAGGATGAGTTCGCGCAGTCGTCGTTCAATCTCGCGGTCCGCTACTGTGACTGGAGTCTCGTCGGACTTCGTTGCGACGTCAAACCTGGTCCGGAAGTGCTTCAACGCGAGGGCGCGTGCTTCGTCGCCGAGTGATTCAAGAAACCCACAGGTGTCCATCGGTGACATGTTTCTGCATCCTTGATGCCGTCAATGCGGCCGCACGGCCACAGCACGCCGTGCCGATGCGGCAAGCACGACTTGGGAGTCTCCCGTCGCGTCGACCCAGTCCCCGGAAACCGGAACGTTGGCTGTCGCATAAACTACTGACATTCGGCGTCAGGAGGGCGCAAATGAATCTGGACGACGAAATGCGCGACCTCCGGCAGGCCGACGATGCCATTTCGGCTGCGCGCTCTCGAATCCGCCGCCAGTTCGAATTGCTGCAGGCGCTTGAGAGAGACGGGCACAATACGGGGCTGGCCGAAAAGCTGCTCGCCGAAATGCAGAATACGCTCCAGGCGATGATTGAATATCGCGCGACAATTGCAGCGGCTATCGACAGCATAAAGTCGAAGCTGTAGCCGTTCACGCGACGGCCTGCGTTTCTCCGAAAAGGGACCTCTGTCCAGTGATGTCGACCGCGCTGCCAACTGGGTACACGTGCCTCGCGAATACCGAAAGCTCCCTGCGACCGCACCACGCACCGAGTGCGCTAGATGCGCGGTGACGTTCGTGAATGAGATGCGCGGTCCAGTTCGACGAGCGTTGCGACGCTGACGCACAGGCAGTCATACAGTTCTCCGCGAGTTCCGGATTAACGCTGCTGCTGTGAAGCCTTTGCAAGCGCCTCTCCTGAGCCCGGACCAGTTCGACGCCTCGCTGGATGCGGCGTTCGCGCGCCGATGCGGTCCGCGTGTGCTCGTGTTCGCCGGGAATTGCGAACGGCAGTCCGCCCCATTGTCCTTCGGCGCTCTCCGTCGACGGAGGACTGTTCGACGCATACTGTGCGCTTGCAACGGAAGGTGCGGCGAGCCCATCGAGCACCGCGAGCAGTTCAGACGGGGCAAACGGCTTTCGCAGCATGGCCGCGACAGGGACTGCCGGAACGGCCGCACGCGCAGACATGAGCACCACTGGAACCGGCTCAGATGCGGGTATCGTCCTGATTCGACGGGTCATTTCGATGCCGTCCATCAGCGGCATTGTCACGTCAGAAACGATGACCTGCGGATGGCTGTCACGCGCGAGGCGCAAGGCTTCGCGTCCGTTCGGCGCAACGACTACTTCGTGGCCTGAAGCGTCGAGCACAGCTCTGAGCGCTTCCCGCAAGTTGGCATCGTCGTCCACCAGTAGTATGCGAGTCATGCAAGTCCTTCCGAACCGCGATGAATGCTTCCTGCAACTTCGGTTCCCGGGCGTGCGTTCGCGTATGGTGGGCGCTGCCGAGAAACGCGTCCACAGCGTGGGCCTGTACTTTTTGCGCTAATGGCAAAAGATTCGTGCTTGCGTCGGCCTGGTTTGCCCTGCTCAGCGCTGCACGAGACGGAATGAGAAGTGCAGATGGGGTAGATGAACGCATCAAGGGCACAGTGCCGTGATTAGTTAAGTGGTTAAGGCCGACCAACGTCTGTTGACGTTCGCGCGGTGATGTGGGTAGCCGCCGTCTCCCCCGTCGTGCACAGGTCTATTGCCGGGCCCTCCCTGTGGTAGCCGGCGAGCATCGCGCGCCACGCGTTGTTGCGTCAAGGCGCACTGGGCGGGAAGCAAGTCGTCGGCAACGTCGGTCCGCGCGGGAGCGGCTTCACGAGACGCCCGGAAAGGCGGCAATCGCCGTTCTGCCCAATGTCGCCTGTGATTTTCCCTTCTGTGTCGGGAGGCAGCCATGCATGCCGAAGCGATTGATGTGCACTTTGAGAGTTCGAATGTGTTTCTGCACTTTGCCGATGGCCGCGCTGTCGGGTTTCCACTCGACTGGTTTCCACTTCTGCAGGTTGCCAGCGACAGGGACAGGGCCAACTTCGCAATTTCACTCGACCATCAGCAACTCTTCTGGCCCGAGCTTGACGAAGACATGAATGTCACGGCTCTGCTCTCGTTGCCCGCTACGTGGCAACCCTGGCCCGCGAGCTTTGCCGGCTCGGTCAAATGCGAGGACGCATAGCGATGGATTGTGGGCCCGGCTGTATCGACCGGACCAGGCCGACGTCACCCGCGCAGCACTTCACCCAGGTCCTCAAGCGACGGCGGCTTCACGAGATAGCAGTCGAATTCGTCCGCGCCGCGTTCGGGTGTCGTCGCAGCATATCCGGTGAGCGCGACGAGGCGGGTCGAGGCGCACTGTGTTCGCTGCCTCAGCAGACGCGCAAGCTCGTGACCGTCCATGTCGGGCATGTTGATGTCAATCAGTGCGACGTCCGGCGTGAAGGACTCAACCAGAGACAGGGCTTCCGCTCCACTCCGTGCGCGCTTCACCTCGTGACCGTCCAGCGTCAGCAATGTCGCCAGCGCTTCCGTCGCATCGGGGATGTCGTCGACAAGCAGGATGCGGGCAGGTGGTATCCCGTGAGAGGTGGATGCAGCGTGCGCAACCTGAGTTCGACAGACAATCGGTAGCCGCACGATGACTTCCGTGCCCTTGCCTTCGCCTTCGCTGTGGATAGCAATCTCGCCCTGGTGCGTATTCACCAGGTACCTGACGACGGACAGTCCCACGCCAAGGCCGCCTTCTGCGCGCATGCGGACATCAGGCGCCTGCGTGAACAGGTCGAAGACGTGTGGCAGCAGGTCTGGCGCGATACCCATGCCGCTGTCGCGAATGGTGGTGACGACTTCACGCGGCGCTGAGTCGTGCTCGGGAATCGTGCCGGGGTCGGCGGCTTCGACGCGGAGCGTGATTTCACCGCCGGATGGCGTGTATTTGACGGCATTCCATAAGAGGTTCGAGAAGACCTGCGTCAGCCGGCCGGCGTCAGCAAACACCGTCAGCGGATACGGCGGCTGTTCCGCGCATAACCGCTGCTGGCGCTTCTCGGCTTCCTCCCGGACTGTGCCTATCGCATCCTTGATGATGTCACCGAGCAGGCCGTAGGCGCGGTGAACACCTAGCTTGCCGGTCCTGATGCGCGAGGCGTCCAGCAGGTCGCCCACAATGCGCTTCAGCTGTCCCACCTGCCGGTTGGCAACGGCGAGAGCGGATAGCACGGCGGGACTGTTAGCCGCCAGCTTTTGCGCGGCCGCCAGTGCGCTGTCGACCGGGGCGAGCGGACCGCGCAATTCATGACCCAGCATCGCGATGAAATTGTCCTTGTTGGCTTCCGCTGCGGCGAGCGAGCGCCGTGCCGCCTCGGCTTCCACGGCGCGTGCTTCGGCAGCGGCGTTCGCCTGCCTGATGCTCAGTGCGGCGCACGTAAAATTCGCAAGGCTCGTCAGGACTCGGCGATGTTCGTTATCAAAGTGATGTGCTTCGTCATGCGACATCACCCATAGTGCGCCCCACGGCTCGGGTACGCCGGGAACCGGCACGACGAGTTCTTCAGTAATCTCCGGCTCGATATCGGCCATGCAGGCGAACTGGCGCTTCGGGAACGCGAAAAGTTGCGGCGCCTCGAGTTCGAGTGCCACACCCGCAGGGCTGTCATCGGATGGAATGATATGGCCCACATAGGCTGCGCACCGGCCGGATACGGCGACCCAACGAAACGGGGAAGGTTGCGTAGCATCGCGGTCTCGCAAGCTGATACCCGCGCTGCCCGCATCGCAAAGTGCGAGAGCCATGTCGACCAGCGTCTGGAGCATGACGGCATCCGACGCACTGAGCGCTCTGGCCAACGTATGCAACGCCTCATTTTCAGCCGCATAGTCAGGTGCGCGGCGCGCTCGCGCATCCAGCTTCCCGGTGGCGAGCACCCGCGCGCACCGCGCGTCGTTTGTCGCATCAGTATGTGTCAGTCTGGGCATGCCGCCCTCTGTCGGAGAGCCAATTCACATCACATTCTAGTTCGGCAATTCTGACCGGAATATTGGAAATAGATGCGGCAGTGCAATATGAGCAATGCGGGGCGAATAGCCCGCACGTCACTCGGCGAGAGGTCTCGCCTGCTCGGCACAGCGTCTCCTCGTCCATCGCAAGCGGTTGCGACTGCCGACATTTGAAACGTCGTGCGTCTTCCCGTGCAGAATCTTCATCGCCTGCAGCAAAACGGGCGCGGCGTGCGGCCGCAAGCCAGCGGTTGCGCGGACTGCCAGGAGGAATGGTCAGGACCGCGCTTTCGTCATCACTAACTGACTTGTGAATTGCGGTGTCCGCCGGCAACGTGCGACGTGGCAGGAAGCGATATGGGTGCGGCTGTAACCAACATTTCGAGGCTGACCAGCGCGGCAACGCTCGCGACAAGTGCCTCATACGACTGTTCTGCGAGGCTGACGTCGATTCCCCAGTTCCGGACGAGGTCAAGGCGTGCTGCCTGTTCGCGAACAAGCTCCAGTCCACGACGGACGCGCACCGCGCAGGCTTCAGCTCTGGCGGATACCTCCGGTCCGGAAAACAATGCGGAATGGTGCTCTGGTTCGCGATACCGGGCTACTGTGGGCGCGTCGCCGACCTGCGTCGCGGCCTGAGACACAGATTCGAGTAGCACGGTTGGGTCGAATGGCTTCTTGAGTATGCGCTCCACGGGAACGCTGGCCTCGGTATCGACGCCCGACATCAGGATAATCGGGACACGGGAAAGTCGCGGGATAGCTTTCAACATGCGAACCAGGTCAGTTCCTTCCAGAGCCGGCATGTGAATATCGGAAACGATGACCTGCGGAGGGTCCCTTATGGCTGCGCCCAATGCCTCGAGGCCGTCGTTTGCGACCGTGACGTCGTGTCCATCAGCTGTCAGGAGCGCGAATAAAGCTTCCCGCAGATTTGCGTCGTCGTCGACTAAAAGCACGCGGCTCATCAGAGCGCTCCCCCAATGCGATCAATACATGCGAGCAACCGGCATTCCCATAACCGACGGTCAGTTCATTCCCGTGCCGGCGCGCCCCAACAGGCGTCCACGGCCCTACGAGTGATGCGTCAACGTCTCTCGATGGTTATAGGTACATCGGTTCTCGTTTTGGTCTGAAGACGCTGCTTGCACTCCAGCGGGCGCGACCATTGCTATGGTGCTAGGGTAAATCGCCGTTTCAAGGGGAACGTATGAGACCTCTCAATCATGGGAATGGGTCTCGTATTGATGAAAGCCGCGGCAAAATCGTCGGTGACATGGACCGACAGATGCCTGCGGTTATGCCGACGTCGACGTTCGCAGGCGTGAGAGTGATTTCGGTCGACGGCAACGACGTCGGAAGAGTCTTGGAAATCATGGCGGACATGCGCGACGGTCGAATCGTCTATGTGGTGCTGGCCGAAGGAGAATTCCTGGGCACGGGACTCACACTCCGGGCTATTCCGTGGAGCGCATTAACTCTTGATATCGCCAATGAGTGTTTCCGTCTCGACATGAGTGCCCAACAAGTCAAGGACGCACCAGCATTCGATGGCGACAATTGGCCGTCCATGGCGGATGCAGCGTGGGGCCAGCGGATGCACAAATACTACAATCGGCCGCCTTATTAACGACAGAAGCACACTTGAAATGTTCTCGAAGTCCGCGCACCAGCGTTAACTGGAAGCAACGGTGTTATCCGATGCCTACCAGTGAAGTACCACATCAAGCTGTCTTCACGAGTGCGTTCGAAACCGGAGTTGTGCATCAGGGTAGTGGGCGCCCATCCTTTGTATGATGAAACTGGCCCGCATCGACGGTCGAGGCAGCTGGCGACGGCAGCACACCTACCCGCTGTTATGCCACTTCGCTAGAATTACTAAGTAAGTGGTCTTGCTGTGTAAGTGCTATGCATTCGGGGACGACGGCTACGCTAATAGGAGGGGCAGGTGACACTCCAGTGCTCCTCGGTACGGTGCCGATGCCGGCATCTGCGTCGACGGACCCGTTTGTCATTGCTGACGAGGGCCGTGTCATCCTCATCTATCGCATTGCGCCCTACGAGTTGAGTCGGTACGGTCGTTTCGTTCAGAAAGAAGAGCCTTTCTGTGTGGTCCGATTCGACGGCGCCGTCTTCCAAAGCCTCGGTCCACCCAACGATGAGGAGTTGGTTCAGCACGTCCTGTATGCAAAAGGCTTGCGTCCCTACGGCGCGTATGAGGTCCTGGCACCGAGCCTGGTTCTCGAGTGGTGGCCGAACATTTCGCCGGCGATTGCGCTGCGGCATTTCATCTTCACGTTCGAAGACAGTAGCTTCGAATGCGTTGCGAGCAGCTGTGAGCTTGCCGGCATCTTTTCGTCGGCTGATATCGCACGAAGCGAGGGCTTTTTGTGGTTGCGATGAAGGCGGTCGGCTCAGGTCGTCTCCTCCCGGCGGGTCTGACTGTTGACTGCTCTGCGGGTCTCGTCGCCAGCCGTGCTAAGGCTGTCGCTGTGCCCGTCGGAAGTATCCACTTCCGATAGGCAATGCAATTCCTATGCGACGCAGATTCCCGGCACCGCAACTTTCTGGAACAGATGCGGACTGGCAGCAGCCGAAGACGGATAGGTTGAGACCTTCGCTCTGAACGCGGGATGTGTGAACGCAGCCCTGAAATGAGCGGTAGATTCCCAGACGGCGTAATTGAGATACGTTGGACTTTCGCCGATCGCGCGGTGGAGTTGGGTGGAAATGAAACCCGGCTGACGCTTCATGAATTCTGCGTCGTCTTGCCAGACTTTGAGGAACGCCTGCTCATCAGCCTTTTCCAGCGTGAAGACGTTCACCAGGACGACGGGCGAGGTATCGATTGCAATCTGACGTTCTATCGGAAAGGCAGGGTCGAGGGGGCGGATGTGCATGGAGAACTCCTTCCGATGATAATCTATATCGGTTCAATGATTCCACATTGACATCATGATGTCAACGTGGAATCATTGAACCACATTTCTGGATATGGTGATAGATGCGCAAAACCAAGCGAACACCCGCCGGAACGGCCTTGTCCGCCATGATTCTCGACCTGTTTCGGCTCAACAATCGACTGCTCTCAGCGGGAGACCGTCTGGTCGCCGAGGTTGGCTTGACGAGTGCCCGCTGGCAGATTCTTGGTACCATCGCCGCAACTGAGCGGTCACAGCCGGTCGCGTGGCTCGCACGCGATATCGGAGCGCACCGCCAGAACGTTCAGCGCATCTTGAACGAACTGGCAGCGGAGGGCCTCGTTTCTTTTGAACCCAATCCGCACCACCGACGGGCGGCCCTTGTCGTATTGACGGACAAAGGGTTGCAGGCATTCGAGGATGCGATGCACCTGCAGGTGCCATGGGTCAACAACCTTGCGCAAGACCTTCAGGTAAAGGAACTGGAGAATACACATAAGGTCATCACAGGAGTGCTTCGGAAACTGGAAGGCGACGACTCATAGCCACCGTTCCTGGAAACGACTGTCGGAATCTCTGTGCCGATGGCGTGGCATTCGTTTGGTGGTCGGAAGCGCTCACTGTTTGGGGCCCATGCATATGGCGAGGAAGGCGTTCGCTTTTACACTCGCTAAAAGAGCGTAATGCAAAGGTGGCCTGACGTGTCGAGCGTCTTGCTACTGAGGGCGCGCGTCCGATTATCCAGTTTGGCCGAGACAAATGCGCGGCTGAGTCTCTGCTTGCCTGTATCAATGGGAATGGCCACCATGTGCAAGCGGACCTGAGTTCTGTCGAGGGTCCCTTTTGGCACGGCTCGCCACATTCACGATGCGTCCACCGCCAGTTTCCCTGAAATGGCGGATGGCTTCCTTGCACAGGTCCACGGCAGCGAAGAAATTTACCTGGAATTCTCGATGGGCGGCAAATGCTCGTGGCGTGCCTGTGGTCAAAATGGTCCGCGCCGGGCGAACCGGACTTGCTGTCCTTTGCGGCGATAACCGATGAACCGCCACCGGAAGTGGTTGCCGCCGGCCACGACCGCTGCATCATACCCATAAAGCCTGAACATGTTGATGCGTGGCTGAATCCGGACCCGAAGGACCTCACGGCGCGGTATGCGATTCTTGATGACAGGGACCGGCCGTACTACGAGCATCGGCTAGCAGCCTGAGTCGGAGGTGCTGTCGCGCAAATCGTAGTGCAGCGCACGACAACTACTGTTCCCGCTCCGTACAAAGCCGTCGTTGTGCCTGAGGACTGCGGAGAAGCGCTACCGTTCCGCAAATGCGACAACCAGCGTCAGTATTCCGACGAGAGCGGCGCCTGCGCAGACGAGTAGCACAGCTCCTGCAGCACAGTCTTTGGCCGCGCCGATTGCAGGATGATGCTCGGGATGCAAGTGGTCGGCGAGCCTTTCGAGGGCCGTGTTGAAGAGCTCCGCCGCGAGAACCAGCACGGCCATCATCAGGCATAGCGCAGAAAATACAAGCGGCGGCCGTAACCAGGCCAATACCACAGGTAGTGCGGCCGCGAGCACTGCCTGGATGCGAAAGCTGCGCTGGGTTCGCCAGGTTGCGGCAACACCGGCCAGCGCATCGCCGACGCTTTGTAAGAAGGTCCTCTTCGCCATGATTCACTCCCGTTCTCTCATCGGCAGGACACTGCGTGATCCTGCGCGGCCAGCACGTGGAGCGTGATCCAGTCCGAGCACCGAAACGTCTCCCTAGCCAAGACGTTCATTCTGACGCGGTCATTCGCGCGGTGTGACTGGTGTTCTCGGTCGAATCGCGATTCGATCTGACGACAATCGGCTATCCAGCTTTTCTGCCTGTCGTCGTATGCTGAGGCAAGATAGTATGGCGACTCGTCCGGCCTCTTACTACACGCAATTTAGGAGCGTTGCGCACTGAGCATGCGGTGACTGACGCCTCACGCGAAGCCGGCCGGCAGCAGCACCGGCTGCTCGCGACGGCGCGCCGCATCGAGTTCACCGCCGGTCAGCAGTTTTGGCTTGAGCCGCTCGATATCCGCGGCGAGCGCGGCCCGCATCGCCGGGTCGTCGCGCAGGAGGTCCCTGAACTGCACGTGGCGCTTCCAGATATGCTCGCCGTGTTCGCCCTTCGGTGGCAACGATTCATACCAGCGCGAGAACAGAGCAGGCTCCGCCAGCTGCCGGGCACGGGATTCAAGCGACGGCACATAGGGCTCAAGTTCGGACCACGGACACAACAGGTCCATCGATTCGGCGTCATAGCAGAACTCGATGCGCTCCCCCGACTGTCCATTGAGCGCCTGGTGCCACGCCGCCCGACGTTGCGACCACTCCTGAGGCGAAACCTCGTCATCCCGAGCGCCACTGGTCCAGAACGCATATCCGGTCGCTATACCCGCGTCTTTAAGCAACCCCAGGATTTCCTGACCAAACGCACCGGCTACGTAGCCGATGACGCGCTCAAGCAGCTGCGAATGCCAGCACCTGAGGACCACACCGATGTCTACCGCTGGGTCGCGTTCGCCGGCAGCGCGGGCGCGTACCTGCCGCCTGAGAATGGCTTCCCGCACCAACGAGCCCGGCTTCGCCATCACCATGCCCCGTGAGTGACCGGCCTCGCGCGCCAGCTGGGTCCGGTCGAGCATCGAAACGAGAATGCTCGCGTACGCTGCGACATAGCGCCTGCGCTGCAGCTCTTCGATGCCGTCTTTGACCGCCTCCATCAGCGCGGTGATGGGGTGACGCTGTTGCGTCACGAACCTGAACCCCGTATCGACTTTCGTGCTCATGGCTGACTCCGAGAGGGCGGCCCCGTGAAAGGACGAACTCGCCGGAGAAACTGTACGGCCAGGACGGCCGGGTCAATGGCAGGATAAGCGGGTGAAAGACGCGCTATTCCACGCCATAGCCGGCGCCTTGGGACTTCCCAGGAAAGTTTTGCCGGTCAGTGGCGAAAACGAGGCCTCCCCGCGAAGGAGGCGGGGCAGGCGGTGCGCTGCAGGTCAGTGCGGCACCGTAAGACGTGCTAGGCCTGCCTCGGGCGCAGCGCGTGAAGGACTCGTCGCTGCGACGGCTTCATCGGGCGGCGCGGTCGGCCGAAAATCTATTTCGGGTGCCTGCAACTGTCTGCGGTTGAAGTTCGCTCACGTTATCAGACAATCCGTGACAACAGCGGCCGTCATCCCATCGCACGGGAGGCAACGCCACGCGGCTACCGTTTACCTCGTAGGGTGAAGGGAGCCAGGAGTGACTGTACGTCGACCTGCTGTCCCTGAAGGAGAAGCAGTCGCGCGTGAAGCACCGCATTTTCGAGAACGAGTTTGGCCGTGCTGAGCAGATACATTGCCTGGACATCAGAGACCGACAGGCTCGCCTCAATCAGATGATGGCGCTCGACGAGTGAATTCATGACGAGGCGCCTTAGCTCCTGCTCTCCGAATGGCAGGTCCGCGTAGTCAATAGGGTCCTGGGCTTCGACTTCTTGGAGCATGTCCACAAGCGTTTCGGTGCTCACTTCCATGTATCAGCTCCTTATGTCATTAAAGACCAGCGTAGCCAGACCGTTGGCGCCGAACTTTCAGCCTGACGTCCGTGGTGGGGGGCGGGCCTGACGGTAGCCAACGGGCTACCCTCGAATGGGTCATTTTGCCAATCGGTTCTAGGAAGGGGGCTTTTCGCGTGGTTTGTCTCCCCATTTACGGCAAAGTGTTCGAGGGACTGGCCCGCGCTCATAACCTTTTTCAGCCAATGCGGAATCTCTCCCTTGCCGTCCCATGTCTCGCCTGTGGCGCTTCTATGACGAGCTTCTTTTTGCCGCAGCTGGTCTTCTGCGATTGCTGATGCGAGGTCGTCGGGCTCAATGTCGAACTCCTTCATTCGGCGGCGCAGATAAGCAACCATGCGTTCCCGTTTCCGTTCATCCATAGTATTTGCCCTGAGCTACGTTCTGGACTGTGTTGAGATGGACAAATGTAAGCACGCAAGCTTTGTACCTACAAGAAATCATTTTCGCTACGCACTGCGTACTGACAAAGCGGGCGCAGTTCTCAATAATATTGTTCGTCGGCGTCGCGAACAACGAGTTGCTGTGGCATAGTGCGGCTACCATCAAAAAAGGGGGAATAATGTCTACGCTCGAAAACCTACAGGCAAAAATCGCAAAGCTGCAGGCGCAGGCCGAATTGATTGCAAGGGACGAATCGTCAACTGTCATCGCGAAGATTCGCGACATCATGGAGCGTTACGGTCTGACGACTGCGGATATCGAAGCGCACCTTGGTGGCAAAAAGCGTGGCCGGAAGCCGGGCGTTAAGGTTGCAGGCAAGCCGGCAACGGGCGCGGCGAAATATCAGGACCCGAAAACGGGCGCAACGTGGACCGGGCATGGCCGCGCGCCGGCTTGGATTGCAAATGCGAAGGACAGAACCAAATTCTTGATTGACGGCAGCAGCAGCCTGGCAGTCAATATCGGGTCTGCAAACAAATCAAAAGCTGCAGCCAAAGTCCCTGGAAAGGCAATTGCGAAGGGAAAACTGCCACCAAAATACCGAGACCCTAAGACTGGCGCCACATGGAGCGGTCATGCGCGTCCGCCGCAGTGGATTGCCAACGCCAAGGACCGAAGCAAGTTCTTGATTGACGGCAGCTCCGCAGTCTCGGCGCCTGCCGCAAAGAAGACGGCTGCAAAAGCTGGCGCCTACGTCCGCGGACCTCAGCCGGCAAAATACCGTGACCCCAAGACCGGCGCAACCTGGAGCGGCCGCGGCCCCGCGCCGGCATGGCTCGCTGGTGCCAAGGACCGCACGGCCTTTTTGATCGCAGGCGCGAGCGAGGGCGCGGTGGCGCCGAAGACTGCAACAGCCAAGAAGGCACCGCCCTCGGTCAAGAAAACGGCTGCGAAGAAAGCGGCGAGGAAAAAGGCAGTCGCCAAGAAAGGCGCAGTGAAGGAGGCCGAGGCAGTCGCTAAGAAGGTGCAGGCGGAGAAGGCTGCAGCCAAAAAGGCAGTTGCAAAGAAGGCGGCGAAGAAGTCGGTCGCCAAGAAGGCGTCTGTCAGCACCGTCTCGGGCAGTATTGGTCCTGCCGCGGCGCGAGAAACCACCAGCGTGTCGGCTTTCGCTTGACCGACGTCGGCGTCGAACAGTAGGTGGCTGCAAGGATGTCAAGCGGGGCTTGCGCCACGCTTGTGAGATTGACCCGCAAGAACGGACACCTATTCTTTTTCAAGAGGAGGTGCCGAAATGGGCAAGACTCGTACGCCGTACCCGACAGAATTTCGGGCGCAGATGGTGGAACTGGTCAGGGCCGGACGCA
>NZ_JAYMRZ010000048.1:0-24923 GCF_038900715.1 Paraburkholderia phymatum
ACGCGCCCAGGTGGGCGGCACGGCCGTCACGGTGCTGTTGCAGCCAGGCGACAACTGGATGCTGCATGTCGCGGCAGAGCAGATCCAGCCGGGCGATGTCGTTGTCGCGGCCTGCACGACGGACAACACGGACGGTTATTTCGGCGACCTGCTCGCGACGAGCTTCAAGGCGCGCGGTGCGCGCGCGCTGATCATCGACGGCGGCGTGCGCGATGTCCGCGTTCTCGCTGATATGCAGTTCCCTGTCTGGAGTAAGGCGATTTCTTCGAAGGGGACGGTCAAGGCAACGCTGGGTTCAGTCAACATCCCGGTTGTGTGCGCAGGTGCACTCGTGATGGCGGGCGATGTGATTGTTGCCGATATGGATGGCGTCGCGGTCGTGCCGTCTGCGATGGCTATGGAGACGCTCGAAAAGGCCGGGGCGCGCGAAGCGAACGAAGCACAGAAACGTGACACGCTTGCGTCGGGAGTGTTGGGGCTTGATATGTACAAGATGCGCGAGCCGCTGCGGCAGGCTGGACTACGTTACATCGATTGAAGAGGACATTGAGGATGCTCGTTGACAAATCTACGCGAGAACCGATTCGGGGAATCTCCTCAATGGCTATGCGCGACGTGCTCGCTCAGCTAGCGCAGGAGTACGCGGGAACGACGGGACAGCACGTTGAAATCGAATCGGTTGGTGGTGTCACGGCGGCGCGGCGTGTCGAAAGCGGTGAGGCGTTCGACATCGTTGTGCTAGCCGCTGATGCTATTGATCGCCTCGATACTGCCGGGAGAATCGTTTCGGGCAGCCGTGTCGAGCTCGCGCGGTCAGGCGTCGCAGTGGCTGTGGCAGCGGGTAAGCCGCGTCCATCGATTGGCAGTGAAGCAGAGCTACGCGACGCGATTCTCTCCGCACGAAGCATAGGGTATTCAACTGGACCCAGTGGCGCACATCTCATCCAGCTTTTCGAGCGGTGGGGAATCACCAGGGATATCCAGGAGCGTATCGTGCAGGCGCCGACAGGAGTTCCAGTGGGCGCGCTGGTAGCGCGCGGGGAAGTCGAGCTGGGCTTCCAGCAACTGAGCGAACTTTGGAACCAGCCTGGAATCGATGTGATCGGACCACTGCCCGATGAGATCCAGGTCATTACAGTATTCTCAGCTGCCATCTGTGCGACGTGCACACGCTTGGTAGCCGCACGCGCATTGCTCTCATTTCTGACATCGCGAGAGGCTGAATTCGCCAAGCGTGCTCACGGAATGGCACCGGCATGATGGGAGCGGTGCAGTGAGGCACGAACCGGAAAGCAGTCGTGGCTGCGGCGATTGAGACCGATATCTGGGGGGTGGTTCGGTCCAACACAACGCTGGATTGTGGCTCTGATGGTAGGAAAGCGACGGAAGAGCCACAGCCGCGCTGCTTTCGTTTCTGAGGTCGCCGAGATTGACTCCGACAAGCTTGCTTATGGGATGACGCCTGCGTGACCCAAATGTCGGATCGCGGCGCAGCCCGAGTCCGTACGCCAACCCGTCATCCGTTCGCTACGCTGACGAGCCGATGGCTGAATTCGCCCGTCCAGCGCTTGACGGTGCCCGTGTCGATGTCGAACAGATCGAGCACGCGCCCGAGCGTGTGATCGATCATGGATTCGAGACTGTCCGGCCGTGCGTAAAACGCGGGCACGGGCGGATAGATAATCGCGCCTGCTTCCGTTACGGACGTCATGTTGCGCAAATGTCCAAGATGCAGCGGTGTTTCGCGCGCCATCAGAACGACCCGCTTACGCTCCTTCAGCATGACGTCCGCGGCGCGCGACAACAAAGAGCCTGTGTTGCCCGTCGCGATCTCCGCAAGCGTCTTCATCGAGCAAGGCGCGACGATCATGCCGTCCACACGAAACGAACCGCTCGAAATGGCGGCGCCGATATCGGCATTCGGATAGTGCTCGTGAGCGAGCGCCTGTACGTCGGCCGTGCGCAAATCCGTTTCGTACGCGAGTGTCATCTGCGCTGAGCGGCTCATGACGAGATGCGATTCGACGTTCAGCTCTCGCAGCATCTCGAGCAGCCGCACGCCATAGATGACGCCTGAGGCGCCGCTGATTCCCACCACGATACGTTTGCGTCGTTCCATGTCCATCGTCTCTCGTTGAACCGAAGTGCCCGCGATGCATTGTTTCGCGTCGCGATGAATCGGATGTCACGCGTCCGCATGAAGAATCCTTCGCACCTCAGATGGCATACGGCTACGTGAAGGTTGCATGACGCAGGCGGGACGCTTCAAACGAAATCTGTTCATGCGTGGCATGAAGTCTTTTCATTGTCTGCACCCGGATGTGGCGCGCGACGCCACGCCGTGCCGCGGATGAAATCCGTTCATGACGCACATGAGAAATCACCGTTTGCGAGGGAGGGCGTTCTGGCTCAGTCTGCGCTCACAGTCCCGCATGTCAGGCCGCGAGACTCGACGAGCAACGTCTGCCGAACAGCAGTATCTGTCTGCCGCCGTGCTGCCCGGACACGTCATGTCGAAGCGACGTTGCTCGACTCACACCCATGCAATCCGACAGGCGAATCCATGAGGCTGGCCGGTTTGCGATGCATTCCTTTGATCATTCACCGGACAACCATGAAAAATTTCCCTTCCTTCCAGACACATTTGCAGGCCTTGGAAGAAAAAGGCCTCGTCGTCCATGTACATCGCGAGATCAACAAGGACACCGAGCTTCATCCGCTCGTGCGTTGGCAGTTGCGCGGCGGCATTCCCGAATCGGATCGCAAGGCGTTCGTATTCCATAACGTCGTCGACAGCAAGGGACGCCGGTACGAGCTGCCCGTCGTCGTGGGCGCGCTGTCGATCAACCGGGAGGTGTACTCGATCGGCATGGGCGTGCCCGTCGACGCGATCGGCAAAAAGTGGCAGCAGGCGAAGGGCAATCCGATCGCGCCCGTTGTCGTCGACGAAGCGCCGTGCCAGGAGGTGTGCTTCATCGGCGACGATCTCGATGTCGATGGACAAGGGCTCGAACACTTGCCGATTCCCATTTCCACGCCGGGTTTCGACAATGCGCCGTACACGACCTGTTCACAGTACATCTCGGTCGACCCGGAAAACGGTATTCAGAACATGGGCACATATCGCGGGCAGATCAAGGGCAAGCGTCGGGTCGGCTGCAACCCTTCTATCGAAATGGGGCAGGGCATCTATCAGCATTGGCTCAAGTACAAGGCGATGGGCAAACCGATGCCCGCCGCGCTCGTGATCGGCGGGCATCCTGCCGTGTCGTTCTGTTCGGTGCAGAAACTGCCTATCGATGTGGACGAGCTCGGCGTTGCGGGCGCGATTCTGGGCGAGCCGCTGCGCGTCGTGAAGTGCAAGACGAACGATCTGCTCGTGCCCGCCGACGCTGAGATCGTCATCGAAGGCTTCGTGCCGACGGATACGCTAGAACCGGAGGGTCCGTTCGGTGAGTCGCACGGGCACGTGAACCTTCAGGAATTCAACCCGTATATGAACGTCACGGCGATCACGCGCCGCAAGAATGCACATCTTGTGTCGATCATCAGCCAGGTCACGCCGAGCGAAAGCTCGCTGGTCAAGAAGGTGGCATTCGAGCCGCTGTTCCTCGATCACCTGAGGAACTCGCTGCGTATCGCGAGCGTTGAGAAGGTCGTGATGCACGAACCGCTCACGAATCTGCGCAAGCTCGTGATCGTCGTATTCAGCGAGAAGGCGACCGAAACGGAGATCTGGCGCGCACTGATGGGCGCCGCATCGATGCAGCCGGCCGTCGGCAAGCTCGTCGTCGCCGTCAGCAACGACATCAACCCCGAGAACAGCGACGCCATCTTCTGGTCGATGAGCTACCGGATGAATGCAATCAAGGACGTGCAGATCCTGCATGGCCGCGACACGGGGCATGGTCCGCGAACGTCGGGTGCGCAGCGCGGCGACGACGCAGTGGACGGCGTGATCCTGATGAATGCGACGCGCAAGGAAAAACTGCCGCCGCTGTCGTTGCCGACGAGGCCCTACATGGAGAACGCCAAGGCCATCTGGGAAGAGCTTGGCTTGCCGGCGCTGCGTCCCGAATGGCCGTGGTACGGCGTCTCGATGGGTGACTGGGACGAACGCAACGAAGCGATGGCGCAACGCGCGGTGAAGAGCGAGTACTTCAAGACGGGTGAAGAGCAGACGCGTCAGCGTGTCGGGCCCGAATGGATCAACAAGGACTCGGACTGGTACTTCGCGGAGAAGAAGGACATGTAAGCAGCCGTCGAAAACGGCCACACCACAGCAGCAACGGAGCGTCTCGCGCGATGGTTCACGGTTTGCCGTCAGTAAACGGCAGAACGCTGGACCGCGGTTCAAGCGGGACGCTCTCGCACATCCACGGTGGACGACGCGGGAAGCGTCATATCCCGCACGTCCTGCCACATGAATAGAACGACATTGATGGA
The DNA here is from genome assembly GCF_038900715.1 of Paraburkholderia phymatum. Classification (GTDB taxonomy): domain Bacteria; phylum Pseudomonadota; class Gammaproteobacteria; order Burkholderiales; family Burkholderiaceae; genus Paraburkholderia; species Paraburkholderia phymatum_A. The sequence goes on from NZ_JAYMRZ010000048.1 coordinate 4,447, forward strand.
GGAGATATGCACGAAAAAGGAGGAGCAGTTTCCATAGCGCGCGTGAGCAGGCTCAAGCGTTCGCTGACGGCGTTGACCTTGCTTGGTATTTCGGGCGGCGCCGTTCATGCCCAGAGCAGCGTCACGTTGTACGGTTCCCTCGACGGCGGCTTGCGCAATCTCGTGAACGGAACCAAAGCGGGCGGTGCGGCGTTGACGATGGCTTCGAACGGCGTCTACAACTCGAACCGCTGGGGCTTCGAGGGGAAGGAGGACATCGGCGGCGGCTACTACGTTCGCTTCAATCTCGAAGCGGGCTATGTGCTGTCGACGGGCGCGAACAACAATACGAACAACCAGCTTTTCCAGCGGACATCGACAGTGGGGTTCGGCGGTCCATTCGGCCAGATCGACATGGGGCGTCAGTTCACGCTGCAGCACTTTCTGATCAAGGACTTCGAGCCGTTCGACTTCCATTACCTGAGCATCACCGAATCGACAGCCGTTTCGGGCGGCAACACGGGACGCGACGACAATGACATCAACTATCGCGGTATCTTCGGCCCGTGGGTGATTCGCGGCGAGTACGCGCTCGGGGGTGTGCCTGGGAGCGCCGCGCACGGCTCGACGCTGGCGGGCGGCCTGAACTATCGCACGAAGCTGATCAAGCTGGGCGCAGGCTACACGCACAAATCCAACCCGCTATCGGCGACGTCGAGCCAGTACTTCGGCAACGACCAGTACACGGCAGGCGGCACGGTGACAGTGGGCCCCGTCGACGTGATGGCGGGGTATTCCCTCAATCTGCAGGACGTGCCGGCCAACGTGCACAGCATGACACGCAATCAGTATCTGTGGGGCGGCGTGCGGTATCAGATGACGCCCTTCTTCAACGTGACGGCGGCGTATTACGACAACAAGAACAAGACGAATGGCGTCGATGGCCGCAAGGATGTCGCGATACTCGGGATCAGTTATCTGCTGTCGAAACGGACTGAGCTGTATGCGGATATCGACTATACGCATTTCACGGGCGTGTACGTGACGAACGCGACGCTCAACCCGTCGCAGCACGAGAAGCAGACAGGCGTATCGTTCGGCATCAACCACTGGTTCTAGTCGTGCGCAGGCGCGTCGGAGCGGTTTCCCGCCGCTCTCGACGCGCCTGTCTGTTTGTGTGGATGTTTGAGTCCTGATGCTGGTATCCGCGCAAGCGAGGATTCGTCACGGATGCCAGCCGACCTGAAAAACAGAAACGTTGCAGACGACGGGATATCAATGATCGTCCAGCGACCCTTGAGCATTGAAGTGTGCACGAATCGTCTTTGTGTAGTGAAGGAAGGCCGGCGTCGCCATCACCTCCAGCGGCCTCGGACGAGGTAGATCGATATCGTAGATGGCCGCGATCGAGCCGGGCCGCTCCGACATCACCAGCACCCGATCCGACAGAAATACCGCTTCGGGAATGCTATGCGTGATCAGCAGCACGGTCTTCTTTGATTCGAGCCAGATACGCTGCAATTCCATGTTCATGTTTTCTCGCGTCATCGCATCGAGCGCGCCGAATGGCTCGTCCATCAACAGCACCGAGGGGTCATGCAGCAGCGCGCGGCAGATCGAAACCCGCTGCTGCATGCCGCCCGAAAGTTGCCACGGGTACTTCTCCTCGAACCCCATCAGCCCCGCCATGCCGATCAGGTTCATCGCCTTCTCGCGTGCTTCGCGTTTCGGCATATGGCGCATTTCGGCTTGCAGAAGGATGTTGTCGATCACATTGCGCCACGCGAGCAGCACGGCGCTCTGAAACACGATGCCGACGTTCTTCTGCGGCCCGCGAATCGGCTGTCCCGACAGCGTCATCGTTCCGGACGAAATCCCTTCGAGCCCCGCGACCATCTTCAGTAAAGTGCTCTTGCCGCATCCCGATGGTCCCACGATCGACACGAACTCCTGCTCGCGGATGTCGAAATCGAGCGGCCTGAGTGCCTGCATCATGCCCTGCGCGCTACGGTAGCTCTTCGTTACGCCGCGCAACTCGATCAGCGGTTTCGACGGCGCGTGAGCGGGCGATCGGTAATGCTTTTCATCAAGCTTCAGTACGGTGGTCATAGCGGTGCCGGATTCAGATGAACGGATAGAGAAGGGCGCGGTGTTTCAAGCGCTGCTCAGGGCACGAATGCACTCGTGTAGTACTTTGCGGGCACATTCGCCGACGGATCGAGCTTGCTGTATTGCACGATCGCGGCAACGGAATCGTCGATGTTCTTCGTGCTGACGTGGAAAATGGGCGCCTGCTCGGTTTCAGGCGTGCGATAGAACGGAATCGTCGCCTTGAGCGTGCGGATCATCGTGTCGCGCGAGCCGGCTGCAGGCAGCGTCTTCAGCAACGCGTCGACGGCGGCGGCCGGGTCTTTCTCGCTCTCGTTCACGGCCTTTGCGGTCGCGCGCATGAAGCGTTTGAGCAGGTCGGCGTTGTCCTTGATCATGTCGTCGCGCGCGATGATGCTGAGTGTCGCGACGTTGACCTTGTAGTCGGCGAACAGAATCGCGCGCGCGGGTTTCTTCGTCGCCTGCTCGACGGAGATCAGCGGAATGGTCGCGAAGCCGACGAGCAGATCGGCCTGGCCGGTGATGACGGCGTTGATGGTTGTCTGCGGATTGCCGGTGATGGTCTTGAAGTCCGAATCCTTGAGACCGACCTTGTTCATGAACATCGTCCATAGCTGCGACGATGCATCGCCCGGCGCGACGGCTACGGTTTTGCCCTTGATGTCCTGCGGCGTCTTGATGTTCTTCTCTGCAAGACCGACCACGGAGGTCGGGTTCTCCTGCATCAGCACGCCGATCGCCTTGACGGGTGCGCCCATCGCGGCGATCTTCACCATCGTGCTGAAATCGGCGTAGCCGATGTCGACGTTATGCGTCGCGACAGCCTGCACGGTCGGCCCCGAACCGTGTCCTTCCATCAGCTTCAGATCGATTCCCTCTGCGTCGTAATAGCCTTTCATCTTGCCGAGATAGAACGGTGCCACGGCGCCATTGACCGTGTAGTTGAGCATCATCGTCAGCGAGTCTTTTGCATGGCTCGCGGTACTGCCGCAACAACAGATCGCAGCGATACTCAACGTGGCTGCCATGCGCGATAACCTTCTGGACTTCATGTCGTCTCCTGGGTGGTTTTAATTGGGTAGTCGATGCACGCCGCGCATCGCGCATGTCACGCGCGCCCGAGTGCGCGTGCGCGGTGCGACGCATGCCACGGAATCGCGATGCGTTCCAGCATGTCGATCACGACGAAAAGCAGCGCGCCGATTACCGACAGCACCACGAGCGCGGAGAAGATCAGCGGCTGGTCGAAGTTGCCGTTGGCACGCTGCAAAACGAAGCCAAGTCCCGAGTTCGCACCGACGAACTCGCCGACCACGGCGCCCACCACGGCCAGCTTGATCGACACTTTCATGCTGGAGAAGATCGACGGCAACGCGTGCGGCAGGCTGATCTTGAAGAACGTCTTCAGCGGTGAACTGCCCATCGACTTCGCGAGATCGATCAGGTCTTTTTCTACTGACTTGAAGCCCATCACCGTCGATACGACGACGGGAAAGAAGCCGAGCAGGAACGCGACCAGCACGCGCGGAAAGAGTCCGAAGCCGAACCAGACCACGAAGAGCGGCGCGATTGCGACTTTCGGAATGCTCTGCGAGAACACGACAAGTGGATACAGATAGCTCTCGATCAGCGGCGACGCGGCAACCAGCATCGCGATCGGCACGCCGATCAGCACCGACAGCGCAAACCCACCGAGCGTCGCGTAGAGCGTCGGCAGCGACTCTTGCAGGAGCATCGACCATTGCACGGCGATCTGACGCATGATCGCTTCGGGTGTCGGTACGAGGTAAGGCGGAATCTTGAAGATTCGGATCACGAGGTCCCACGCGACGAGCATCGCTACGATCAGCAGCAGCGGACGGACCCACTGCGAGTTGAGCATTTTCCTGGTGAAGTTCACGGCATTCGACCTTTCTGGTTGAGAGGCTGGAAACGGACCGCGGGTTCGGCGAGAGGCCTCGCGTGTCGCGGCAGCGCGTGCGAGCGGGAAGCGGCGGCGCAGGCAGGCGCGGCGCGTGGACACGGAGCGGCACGCTCTGGCAGCAAGATTGAAGGCGAGCCAGGCGACGGGCAAACGCTAATTGTTCATGCCGCATATGAGAGAAATTCATCCGCCATCGCACACACCGGATGCGCGCGGAACGTTGCGCATGACCTAGAACGCCCGTTCGCAGCCAATGAATAGTTTTCATGCGTTGCATGAAAGATCGTCGTTTGCCGCACTACCGGCTAGCCAGCAATATCCGTCTGCGGGCTCGGAGAGCCTGGCTCGAAGCCATTGCCGACAGCATTCGATAGCACCTCATTCGATAGAACCCGATAGAACCCGATAGCCAGCGGAGTACGCAATGAATCAACCGGGCAGTCCCGATGTCGTTTCGTCCCACGTCACCGTGCGAGACGGCACGCGCATCGGCTACAACCTCTATGGCGGAAAAGAGAACACGGTACGCGTCGTCCTCTTGCATTCGCTCGCGATGGATCGTCACTTCTGGACTCCCGTCGTCGAGCGGCTGATGCCGCGCGCTTCCGTTCTTGCAATCGATGCGCGCGGCCACGGTGCATCGGACAAGCCGGCCGGCCCCTACACGGTGTCGCTGTTCGCGCAGGACGTGTACGACGTGGTGCGCGCGACGGACTTTCGCAATGTGCTGATCGCGGGCGCGTCGATGGGCGGCTGTGCTGCACTGGAGTTCGCCGCAACCTTTCCTGATGCGATCGCCGCAGGTCTGATCGATACGACCGCGTGGTACGGCGAGACCGCGCCGCAAGAGTGGAACGCGCGCGCTGAAAAGGCTGAAGCGGGCGGCCTCGCGCCACTCGTCGAATTCCAGACGACGCGCTGGTTCAGCGATGCGTTCCGCGCCGAACGTCCCGACATCGTGCAGCGTTGCGTCGATACGTTCCTGCGCAACGAAGTCGCGCCATTTGCCGCGACGGGCCGCATGCTTGGCGCGTTCGACGGACGCGCGCTGATGCGACAAGTGAAGGTGCCGACGTGCGTGATCGTCGGCGAAGAAGACTACGCGGCGACGCCCGCGATGGCGCGCGCACTGCACGAAGGCATTACCGCTTCGACGTTCGTGGAGATTCCGAAAGCGCGGCACCTCACGCCGCTGGAGACCCCGGATATCGTGGCCCGCGAGCTGCATGCGCTGCTCGATCGCGCGGGTTGCGCGCGTTAGGCCCATTCAGAAACAAGGAGTGCATCAGATGATTCCGTTTGAGCTCGCCAGACCACGGTCGCTCAAAGAGGCGATTGCGCTGCTCGATCCGGAAGACCCGGATATTCGCCCGATGGGCGGCGGCACGGCGGTGATGTTGATGATGAAGGCGGGCGTGCTGCGGCCGACACGCCTCGTCAGCCTGCGCGATGTCGAGCCGCAGTATGCGCAGATTCGCGTCGGCGCAAGCGGAGAGCTGCATATCGGCGGGCTTACGCGTCTTGCGACACTCGAACATTCGCCGCTCGTGAAGGAAGGCTGGCCGCTGCTGTCGCGCACGTTGCGTACGCTGTCGAACGTGCGGGTGCGCAACGTTGCGACGATCGGCGGCAACCTCGGCCATGCCGATCCGCACATGGACATGCCGCCCGTGCTCACGTCGCTCGGCGCAAGCGTGACGATCACCGGCCCGAAGGGCGAGCGGACAGTGCTCGTCGAAGAACTTTGCACAGGCTATTACGAAACGGTGCTGGCCCGCGACGAACTGATCTCCGAAGTGATCGTGCCGCCGCAGGCAGGACGTCCTGCCGCCTATATGAAGGTCACGACGCGCGCGGCGCACGACTGGCCCGCGTTGGGTGTCGCTGTCGTGCTGGATATGAAAGGTCGGCAGATCGGCAGCGCGAGCGTGATCGTCGGCGCGGCGACGGATCGTCCGACTCGGCTCACGCAAGCTGAAGCGCTGCTGCGCGGCGCCTCGCCCGACGATGCAGCACTCCTGCGCGACGCGGGCGAAGCCGGTGCTGCGCAGCTCGATATCGTCGGCGACCCTCATGGCTCGGCGAGCTACAAGAAGCAACTGCTGAAGGTCTATCTGGGCCGCGCGGTACGCACGGCGATCGCTGCCGCTGATGGACGCGCTGCCCCATTCGAGGGTGATGCCTGATGAAAATCGAAACGACGCTGGAAGAACAGCCAGCACAAAAACAGGTGGGCCGCGCATTGAACCGGCTGGAAGCGCGCTCGAAGGTGACGGGCCGCGCGGAGTACATCCACAATCTCGTGCTGCCGCGCATGCTGTACGGCAAGATCTTTCGCAGCACGGTGGCGCACGGCAGGATCATCAGCATCGACACGAGCGCCGCACGCGAGCTGGAAGGGGTGTTCGCCGTCTATACGGGTGAGGATGTCAGGAAGGTGATTCCCGAGCCGTATTTCGGGCCGGCCTTTCACGACCAGCCGATTCTCGCACTGGAGAAAGTGCGTTATATCGGCGAGCCGGTGGCCGTCGTGCTCGCCGCCGATCCGCATGTCGCCGAAGAAGCGACGCATCTGATCATGGCAGAGTATGAAGAACTGCCCGCCGTGTTCAACGAAGTCGAGGCCGCGCAATCGGATATCCTCGTGCACGAATTTCTGCGCCCGGCGGGTACGTTTCCGGACCTCAAGCATCTGGCGGGACGCAAGGGCACCAATGTCGCGCTCGACTTCCAGTTGCGGCGCGGCGACGTGGATGCCGTCTTCGCCAACGCGGCACACGTGTTCGAGGACACCTTCACGACGCAGCAGGTCATGCACACGCCGCTCGAACCGATGGTGTCGCTAGCGGAGCCCGACCTCGGCTCGGGAACGTTGACGGTGCACACGGCGTCGCAAAGTCCGTCGTTCGTGCGCATCGAGATTGCGCGCCTGCTCGGCTGGGACGAAAACCGCGTGCGCGTGAAGTCGGCATTGCTCGGCGGCGGATTCGGCGCGAAGCTTTACATCAAGCTCGAAGCGCTCGTCGTCGCGCTCGCGTTGCTGTCGCGGCGCGCGGTAAAAGTGTCGCTGACGATGGAAGAGCAGTTCTTCACGATCACCAAGCACGCCACCACGTTCCGCATGAAGACGGCCGTGAACGAAGAAGGCCGCATCACCGCGCGCAAGTGCGAAGTGTGGTGGAACGGCGGCGCCTATGCGGATATCGGGCCGCGCGTCACGCAGAAATCCGGCTTCACCGCTTCAGGTCCGTACGATATCGAGAACGTGTGGATCGATTCGTATCAGGTCTACACGAATCTCCCGCCAGCTGGCGCATTTCGCGGCTTCGGCATTCCGCAAATGGTGTGGGCGTACGAGAGTCATGCGGACATGATCTCCCGCGCGCTGAGCATCGATCCGCTCGAATTCCGCAGGCGCAATATTTTGCGCGAAGGCCGTCCGCACGCGACAGGCACGCCGATGCACGACGCCGCGCTCGACCTCGTGCTCGAACGCGTCGCGCAGCGAATGAACTGGACAGCGCCATTCGAGCGCGGTACGGGCACGCTGCGGCGTGGACGCGGTATCGGCATCGGCTTCAAGGCGCTGGTCGCGCCTACCACTTCCGTCGCGATGGTGAGCATTGCGGGAGACGGCAGTTGCACGGTGTATTCGAGCACGGTCGACATGGGCCAGGCATCGGAGACAGCGATCGCCCTGATGGCGGGTGACGTGCTCGGCATTCCCGCCGAGCGCATCAAGGTGATGCGCCCCGACACCGACGTGACGCCTTATGACATGGCGACGCTCGGCTCGCGCTCCACGTTTCATATGGGCCACGCCGTGCGTCTCGCTGCCGAGGACGCGAACCGCAAGCTACTGGAGCTCGCGAACGAGCTGGGCGTGCCGCCTGTGCCCGCGATCCGCGCGAGCGAACTGCTGCGCCGCAAGTACGGCATGCAGGCGGGCAATATCGTCGGCATCGGCAGTTTCATTCCCAGTTACAAGTCGCCCGAGCATGAGACCGGGCAGTCGGAAAACATCACGCCGAACTGGATGGTGGGCGGCTGCGGCGTCGAAGTCGAAGTGGATACGGAGACGGGACACTTCAGGCTGCTGCGCTTCGAGAACGTCGTGGATTGCGGCACGCCGATCAACCCGAAGGTCGTCGATACGCAGATTTCCGGCGCAGCGATCATGCAGCTCGGCATCACGCTGTTCGAGCGAATGGAGTTCGACGAAGTCGGGCAATTGCGCAATGCGTCGTTTGCCGAGTACAAGATTCCGGGTATCCACGACATTCCGCCCACGATCGGCCGCGAAACGGTGGATTCCGTGCAGAACAACGGACCGTTCGGCGCAAAGGGCGTCGGCGAAAGCGCGACGTTCGGCGTCGCGTCGGCGATTGCCGATGCAATCGAAGATGCTGTCGGCGTGCGACTCAAGTCGCTGCCGTTGACGCCCGAGAGCGTCTACCGTGCACTTTGCGCCGCGCGCAATGAACCGTTATCCGAGGAATAGATCCATGAGCGCCACTTCCATCACGATTCATTTCACCCTGAACGGCGAACACGTGAGCGCCGAGATCGAGCCGCATCATACGATTCTCGAAGTGCTGCGCCAGCAGTTCGCGCTTTACGGCGCTCGCGAAAGCTGCGGACAGGGCCTGTGCGGCTGCTGCACGGTGATCGTCAACGGCGAGAGCGTGTCGGGCTGCCTGTACCTCGCGGCGATGGCCGACGGCGGCGAAGTCAGCACGGTCGAACACCTCGACGCGAGCGGCGAACTCGACGTCGTGCAGCGGGCCTTCATTGAATGCGGCGCGTTCCAGTGCGGCTTCTGCACATCGGGCTTCATCCTGATGAGCCGCCAGTTGCTCGACCGCAATCCCGATCCGACGGAAGCCGAAATCAGGCATTTCCTTTCGGGGAACCTCTGCCGCTGCGCGGCGTACCCCGAGATCATCGAGGCTGTGAAGCTCGCTGCGAGGATGCGCAGGTCGGAGGGCGCTGTGCCCGCGTAAATTCCAGGCGGCACGCGCGTCGGAAGAAGAACGCGCGACAACAAGGAGACAGTCGATGCAGCAACCTCTGGAGGAGAGGTCCGGCATGCGCGTGCAGTCACGCGACGCCGATGCGGACGTCGTGTGGTATCGCTCGATCAGCCGCACGCAGTGGAGCGCGCTTGCCGCATCCAATCTCGGCTGGTTCTTCGACGGCTATGAGACCTATGCGCTCGTTCTCACCGTGGGCGTCGCGCTCGGGCAGTTGCTGGAGCCGTCCGCACATGCGCAGATTCCGTTCTACGCAGGGCTCGTGATCGCGCTGACGCTGCTGGGCTGGGGCCTCGGCGGCCTGGTCGGCGGCATATTGACCGACTATGTCGGCCGCAAGCGGATGATGATGCTCGCCATACTGGCGTACTCGCTCACGACAGGACTGAGCGCGTTGTCGTGGGACTGGGCGTCGTTCGCGGCGCTGCGCTTCGTCGTCGGTCTGGCGATGGGTTCGGAATGGGCGACGGGCACGGCAATGACAGCCGAAATCTGGCCCGACCGTCATCGCGGCAAAGGCGCGGGACTCATGCAATGCGGGCTCGGCACAGGCTTCTTCGTCGCGTCGCTTATCTGGCTCTTCGTAAGCGGAATGGGCGAGCACGCGTGGCGCTATATGTATCTGATCGGCGTGCTGCCTGGGCTCGCGACGTTGTGGATGCGCGCGGGCATCCCCGAATCGGAGCAATGGCAGCGCGTGAACGCGCGGCGCAAGGCGACGCTCGAACGCAAGAAGGCGGGCGCGGTGCTCGACGACGGCGAACAGGCGCTCGCGCGCTTCACGCTGACCGAACTGCTCGCCGATCCGAAGCTACGCCGTCGCACGTGGATCGCGGTACTGATGTCGCTCAGCACGACGCTGGGCTGGTGGGGCATCTCGACGTGGGTGCCGCCGTATATCGGCGCCGTCGCGGCGCGCGCCGGCCTGCATGCAGCGCAATGGGCGAGCTTCGCGGGGATGGCCTACAACGTCGGCGCGATCGCCGGTTATATCGGCCTCGGCTTTCTCGCCGATGCCTACGGCCGCAAGCGCGTCACCGCGCTGTTCTTCGCGGCGGCTTTCATCATCACGCCCGTGCTTTTCATGTGGACTCACGATGTCGCGTTGCTGCTCGCGGTCGCGTGCGTGTCGGGCTTCTTCAGTCTCGGCCAGTACACGTGGATGCCGACGTGGCTGCCCGAACTCTATCCCACGCGCGTGCGCGGCACTGCCATCGCACTGTGCTTCAACGTTCCGCGTTTTCTCGCGTGGACGGGGCCGCTCGTCGCCGGCACGCTGATCGCCCGCTTCGGCGGATATGGTCATGCGGCCGTCACGGTCGGCTTCATCTATCTCGCCGGTCTCGTGCTCGTGCCGTGGCTGCCGGAAACGCGCGGCAAACCCTTACCCGAACAGGTCTAACCATGAACTTCATCTTTACCGGGAAGGCGCCGTCCCCCGGTGGTCACTATTCGCAGGCGGTGCAGGCGGGCGGATTCACGTTCGTCTCGGGCATGCTTCCCGGGCCCGGCGTCGCCACAGACGGCACCGACAACTTCGAACGCCAGGTGCGCGCGACGCTCGCACACTGTACCAACGTGCTCGCGGAAGCAGGCTGCGAACTGACGGATGTCGTGCAGTGCACCGCGTATATCGTCGACGTGAAGAACTGGCCGGAATTCAACCGTCTGTACGCGGAGCACTTCGGCGCGCACAAGCCCGCGCGCGCGGTCGTGCCCGTTCCGGAACTGCATCATGGCTTTCTCGTCGAGTTGCAGATGGTGGCGTACCACGCCGCCTGAGCTCGCCGGCTTCAGGAGAAGACGATGGACAGCATCGACGTGACCGTGCTGCATCACGCGGTCGACTGGCTCAAGGCGGGACGCCGTGTCGTGCTGGTGACGGTGACGCGCACATGGGGTTCGAGCCCGCGCCCCGTCGGCGCGCTGCTCGCCATGCGCGACGACGGCGTGGTGAGCGGCTCGGTCTCCGGCGGCTGTATCGAAGACGATCTGATGGCGCGAGCCCGCGCGCAACTTCTTGCGGGCGAGCGGCCCGAAGTCGCGACCTACGGCGTCAGCGCCGAGGAAGCGCGGCGTTTCGGTCTGCCATGCGGCGGCACGATGCAACTCGTGATCGAACCGCTGGCTGGCGATGCTTCGCTGATGGCAATGATCGAACTGCTCGATCAGATCGCGGACGGCAATCTGATTGCGCGCGAACTGGATCTGGCAACCGGCCGCACGCGGCTGCGGCGCGCATCGCCCGACGAGCAGTTGCGCTTCGACGGCAAGACGCTGGTGAGCGTGCATGGTCCGCGCTATCGGCTGCTGATCATCGGTGCGGGCGATCTGTCGCGCTTCCTGGCCGTCATCGCGAGCGGTCTCGGTTATCAGGTGACCGTTTGCGATCCGCGCGAGGAATACGCCGATGCATGGCCGATGCCGGACGTGCGCATCGTGCGGACGATGCCCGACGATACGGTGCTGGACATGCGCCTCGACGGGCACAGCGCCGTCGTTGCGTTGACCCACGACCCGAAGCTCGACGATCTCGCGCTGATCGATGCGCTGCAGACCGACGCGTTCTATGTGGCGGCCATCGGCTCGCGCCGCAACAGCGACGCGCGGCGCGAACGGCTCAGGCTGTTCGATCTGAGCGACACGCAGCTCGCGCGGCTGCATGGACCCGCGGGCATCTATATCGGCAGCAGGACGCCGCCTGAAATCGCGGTGTCGATTGCCGCGGAAATGACGGCCGCGAAGAACGGCGTGAGACTGCCGCACGCGCTGGAGGTGGCGCAGGGAAAGCGCGAGCAGGAACCGGACGCGGTGTGCCCTGTGGCGCTGGCCGGGTGAATTGCGACTGGCGGAACGCGTCTACTCGCACCCCGGCTCGGACATGTTGCGCCGCGAATTGACGATCTGCCACCACTGCTGACGCAGCGCATCGCGCAAGATCTTGCCGCGTGCGTTGCGCGGCAGCGCCTGGATCGCGAAGATATCCTTGGGCACCTTTTCGCGCGCGAGGTGCTCACGGCAATGCGCGAGCAACGCGGCGGCGTCCGGCGCGGTGCCCGGCTGCGGGACCACGAAGCACACGGTTTCCTGTCCGTACAACGGGTCCGGCACGCCCAGTGCCGCGACGTCCTGAATCTGCGGATGCGAGCGCATCACCTCTTCGATTTCCTGCGGGACGATCTTGACGCCGCCGCGAATAATGAGGTCGTCCATGCGTGCCGCCATCCGCACGAAGCCTTGTGCATCGCGCGCGGCGATATCGCGCGTGAACAGCGGCGTGCCGCGTATCGGCAGCAGCGAACCGTCCCGTTGCAGCACGCCCAGCGCGAGCTTTGCGCCGTCGACTACGACCTGGCCTTCGACATCGGGGCCGCACGACACGCCTTCAGGGTCGATGATGTCGAACGTGATGTGCGCCGCCGGATAGCCGACCGTGCCTACCTTGCGACGATTCAATCGGTTGCCGCACATCCATCCCGCTTCCGACGATCCATACAGATTCACGATGCGGATGCCGTACAGCTGTTCGAATCGTCGCCATTGAACGGGCGAGAGCGGCGCCGTGCTGCATGTCATGGCGCGCAACGATGCGAATGTGCCGGCGGGCACGTCGAGTGGCGCTTCGAGCAGCATGTTGAGCACCGTCGGCACGCCAGCACACACCGTGATCCGATGATCGCGAATCCAGTCGCCGAAGCGGCTGCGCGAGAAGCGCCGCGCGATGCACAGCGTCGAGCCGAGTTGCAGGAACGGAATGAAGCTCAGTATCTGCGCCGAATACCAGTCGAACGAACGGTACTCGAGCATGCGGTCGTCGCGATTCAGGCCGAGCAGATCGATGCTGTCGAGTCCGTTGAGCCAGTAGCACGCGTGGTCGTACACGACAATTTTCGGAACGCCCGTCGTGCCTGATGTGCAGCACATCGACGCGATATCGCTGGCCTCGGATATCGTCGCGCCGTCGGGCAGCGGCTGTGCGTCGTCGGGTTGTACTTCGTGAGGTTCTGCGGCGAGGGTAATCGCGTCGCTGCCGGGGTTCGCGTTCATGCGATCCCCGAACGCCCATGAAGCAAAGCGCACGACAGATGCATTCACGTCCGCTGCGGCCGTATCGGGCGCGTCTTCGGGAATCACGACGAGCTTCGGCTGGATCGTGTCGAGCAGCTTGCGCGCCGTCTCGTTGCCGACGAAGAGCACGTCGAGCGGACACACGATCGCACCAAGACGCCATGCGCCGAGCCACAGCAGCAGCTTGTCGGGGGCTTCGCAATCGGCGAGCACGATACGCGCGCCTTTGGTGATGCCGCGCCGCGCGAATTGCCGGGCGATTGCGTCGACGGAATGCGCAAGCTGTTCGAAGGTCATGCTGACGCGACGGTCGACATCCACGATCGCGGGCTTGCCGGGGGTTTTCCGCCGATGCTGTTCGATCAGAGCCGCAACGGAGCGCCAGGTCGGCTCGGCTACGGGATGTCGGGCGCTCGACATGAACTCAGCAAGGCTCCGGCACCGAGGGCGCCGTGACGCGACGTGCCGCCGCTGTGCCATCAGCGGCACCGTTTTCGCCGAGGCGCGCGAGCGCCCATTCGCGGAACAGTTCGACCTTCTTCGTGCGTGCCTTGTCGTTGGGTGACGAGACGAAATACGCGGAACTGGAAGGCACACGCACATCGAACGGCGCGACGAGCTTGCCGCTTGCCAGATCGCTGTTGACGAGCGGCGTGCGGCCGATCGCAATGCCGACGCCGTCGACAGCCGCAGCCAGCGATGTCAGTTGCAGGTGAAACACTGACTCGCCCGCGAACTCGACGGGCTCGCGCACCGCGGCTTCGAGCCACGCCGGCCAGTCGTCCTGATACATCGAATAGAAGTAGGTGCGAATCTGCCGCATGCGTGCGAGACCTTCCGCGACCGAGCCGAACTTGCCCGCTTCTGCGAGGATGGCGGGCGAGCACACGGGAAAGAACTCCTCGCCGTGCAGACGGTCCGAACGCGCCGATGCCCAGCGTCCGGAACCGTAACGGATCGCGACGTCGTAGCTGTTGCGGTCGAACTCGTTGAACGTGGAGCTGGTGGCCACGTGCACTGTGATGTCCGGGTACGCGCGCTGGAATTCGGGCAGCGCGGGAATCAGGCATTTGACCGCGTACGTGGGCAGACAGGTGACCGTGAGGACCGTGCTCGGCTTTTTCTTGCGCGCATGTGCGGTCGCGAGGGACAACAGATTGATTGCCTCGTGCACGGAATCCAGATACTCGCGTGCCGCAGGGGTCAACGTCAGGACATTGCGGCGTCGCACGAACAGCTTCACCTCGAGGCGTTCCTCGAGCGTCTTGATCTGATGACTGATCGCCGTTTGCGTCAGCTCGAGTTCCTGTGCTGCACGGGTGAAGCTGAGATGTCGCGATGCCGCCTCGAACGCGAGCAAGCTCTGCAGAGAGGGTATGTAGGGTCTCATCTAGATGTCAGCGCAACGCAAGTCACCTGGTAACGGATTGTAGCGGGTTTCATCCACGCGCTCCGACGCTCTGCGCGGTGATGCAAGGCCACGTGGCGGCCCAGGTCGAAAGCCGGCGGATGCACGGATGATCGACCCGTTATGACCCTCGCGGAAATGAAACTTTTTCATGCCGGACATGAGAAAAGTTAGTTTGCGCGTGCCGAAAGCGCTCGGGCACTCTTGGTCCAGCCGAACGAAGCGTCCTCCATCGGCGTGCATGAATCAATTGTTACAAACCCGGAACATCGAGTGTTCAACGGCACGGCAATGGTCAGCTCTGCGCGCGTGTGGGAAACGCACCCCGGCAGCGCAAGGACAACAAGAAGCGATGCGCGGTAGGCGCCGCTGATCGCGGAAGGGGAGAAGAACGATGGACATCGATGTGCTGGAAAATCCGTTTCTTGCCAGCCTCGGCATGACGCGTACCGATTGGCGCGAAGGCTATGCGGAGTTTTGCCTCGACCTGCAGCCGGAATTGCTGAATCGTCAGCGCGTGCTGCAGGGCGGTGTGGTCGCCACGTTACTCGATGCAGCATGCGGATACTCGGGACTGTATAGCGCCGACCCGCAACGTCCCATTCACGGCGTCACGCTGTCGTTGACGCTGAACTTCCTCGACAAGGGCGTGGGCACGACGCTGATCGGTAAAGGCTTTGTCGAACGGAAGGGCCGATCGATATTCTTCGCGCGCGGCGAAGCATGGATCGATTCGAAAACGCTGATCGCCACGGCGCAAGGCACGTTCAAATACGCGGGCGGATATGGACGACGCGAACCGTCGAACGCGCGTGGCGGCGAACTCGACTGACTTGCCGCGTCGCATGAATCCTTCTCATCCGTGACATGAACGATGGTCGTTTGCACGGCGTAAGGCGTTGCTTCATTGTTGCAGTACGAGAACAACCACCTTGCTTGGAATCAGAGCAAGACTCTGCTCGACAGGAGACATACGACGTGACACAGAGTTCGAACACACATTCGCTGGATCTGCGTGCATGGTTAGATGAGGCGCGCGCGCTCGGCGAACTGACCGACGTATCGGGCGCCGAATGGAACCTGGAACTGGGCGCGATCAGCGAACTGAACGTGAAGAAGGAGCGGCCCGCCGCGCTGCTTTTCGACGATATTCCTGGCTACCCGAAGGGACATCGCGTGCTGACGTGCAGCACCGCAAGTCCGGTGCGGCTTTCCTCGATCCTGCGCGTCGGACATCAGGCGAGTCATCGCGCGCTCGTGGAGACGCTGCGCGGCAAGCCGAAGCAATGGCAGGCGCACGCGCCCGAGTACGCACCCGTGACGGCTTCAGGCGGTCCGGTGTTCGACAACATCCAGTCCGGCGCCGAGGTCGATCTGTTCTCGTTTCCCGCGCCGCTGTGGCACGAGAAAGACGGAGGACGCTACATCGGCACGGGCTGCATGGTCGTGACGAAGGACCTCGACTCCGACTGGATCAACGTCGGCACCTATCGCGTGATGATTCACGACAGGAACCACGTCGGCCTGGACATGATTCCGGGTAAGCACGGCGCGATCCAGTACGACAAGCACATGAAAGCGGGCAAGCCGTTCCCGGTTGCGATCGTGATCGGCTGCGATCCCCTCGGCTATCTGATTTCAGGCATCGAAGTGCCGTTCGGCATGTGCGAGTACAACTACATCGGCGCGATATTGAAGCAGCCTGTTTCCGTGGTGAAGGGGCAGTTGACGGATCTGCCGTTTCCGTCCGCATCGGAGATCGTGATCGAGGGCCATGCGCATCCCGGCGACGTCAGGATCGAAGGACCGTTCGGCGAGTTTCACGGCTATTACCCGGGCAAGGCTGAGACCGCGCCCGTCGTGACGATCGAGCGCATTTACTACCGTAACAACCCGATCATCATGGGCAGCCCGCCCGCCAAGCCGCCGAACGACTATTCGTATTCGAAGGCGGTGATGCGCTCGGCGCTGCTCGTCGATGCGCTGCAAGCGGCGGGCGTGCCGGACGTCGCCGGCGTGTGGGCACATGAAATCGGCGGCGCACGCATGTTCAACGTTGTGGCGATCCGTCAGCGCTACGCAGGCCACGCGCGCCAGGCGGGACACATTCTCAGCCAGTGCGGCGTCGGCGCTTATATGTCGCGCTATTCGATCGTGGTCGACGACGATATCGATCCTGCCAATCTTCAGGAAGTGATGTGGGCCGTTGCAACACGCACCGATCCCGACATCGATATCGACATCGTCAAGCGCGGGATGGGTTCGAAGAACGATCCGATGTCGATTGCAAACCCGTACAAGGCGCCGTTCAACTCGAAGGCGGTCATCGACGCATGCCGTCCGTTCGATTTTCTGCACGAGTTTCCGCAAGTCGCGGAGGCCAGCAAGGAGTTGCAGGAAAAGACGCGCGCGAAATGGGAACACATTCTCGGCTGACGCTGAACGAAGCGACATATAGCGGCATAAAGCGGCGCGGCCACGCACCGGATACACATCATGCAAGCCGTTGTCTTTTGTAGCGCGCTGGATTGCGCGCTTTGATGGCGGCCGACAAGGAGAGTTGCACATGGAACTGACAGGCGAACAGATTCTGCCGCTGCCGCGCGAGCGCGTATGGGCTGCGTTGAACGATCCGGAGATTCTCAAGGCGTCGGTGCCGGGATGCGAATCGTTGGAACGCGTCGACGACAACCAGTTTCAGATGGTGATGGCCGCGACAGTCGGCCCGATCAAGGCGCGCTTCAAGGGCAAGATGATGCTGACCGACCTGCAGCCGCCGCAATCGTATTCGATGACATTCGAAGGGTCGGGTGGCGCGGCCGGGTTCGGCAAGGGCGGGGCGCATGTCGATCTGCTGGCGGACGGTGGCGGCGGCACGCGTCTCGTGTACCGGTCGCACGCACAGGTCGGCGGTCGTCTCGCACAGGTCGGCGCGCGCCTGATCGACGGTGTCGCGCGAAAGATGGCCGAAGACTTCTTTGGCCGCTTCACGGCGGCCGTCGTCGGCCCGCAGGTGCAGGGAGCGCGCGATAACGGCGCGATGGCATCCGATGCCGTATCGGACGGCCCGACCACGCATGCGGCTCCCGACGCGACGCAGCACACGTCTGCGCAAAGATCCCAGGGCGCGAGCAGCAAGACCCTGACCTGGGCGTTGTGCCTCGTGGTCGTCATCGCGCTGGTCGCCGTGTACGCGATGCACTGACCAGAACGACGGGGAGAGGAGACGACAATGCAAGAAAGCAATGCGCTGCATGGCGCGGTGAGGCAGGAAGCCGCGCAGAATGCGGCCGCTCATGCCACGGCAGACGCGGCGAAGGCGGCACTGATCCGGCGCATCGAGAGCGTGCCGTTCTCGCGATGGCATACGAAGGCTCGCATCATCATCGGTAGCGCGACGTTCTTCGACGCATTCGACGCGTTGTCGATCGCTTTCGTGCTGCCCGTGCTGATCGGCCTGTGGCATATCGAACCGCTCGAAATCGGCGTGCTGATCGGTGCGAGCTACATCGGGCAATTCGTCGGTGCGCTGATCTTCGGCTGGTATGCGGAGCGGCGTGGGCGGATTCGCAGTGCGACCATCGCGATTGCGATCATGTCCGTGATGAGCATGGGCTGCGCGATGAGCGGCAGTTTCGCGATGCTGCTCGCGTGCCGCTTCGTGCAGGGCATTGGCGTCGGCGGAGAGATGCCCGTCGCTGCGACATACATCAGCGAACTATCGAACGCGCACGGGCGCGGCAAGTACTTTCTGTTGTACGAGCTGATCTTCCCCGTTGGACTGATGGCGACGGGGCAGGTTGGCGCGTGGCTCGTCCCTGTCATTGGGTGGAAGGTCATGTTCTGGATCGGCGCGGTGCCCGGCCTCGCGGTCGCGTTGCTCGTGTCGCGCTTGCCGGAATCGCCGCGCTGGCTGATTTCGAAAGGGCGTCTAGCGGAAGCGGAAACGGTCGTCACGGATATGGAAGCGAGCACCGATCGCCGCATCGCACCGAGTCAGAGAAAGCAGCCGGAGAACGCCACCGTGAATGCGCGCGCCGGCTGGCGCGAACTGCTGTCGCCGTTCTATCGCGGCCGCACGCTCGTCGTGTGGGCGCTGTGGGCGAGCGCGTTTTTCATTGCGAACAGCCTGAACAACTGGTTGCCCACGCTGTACCGGTCGCTCTATCACCTGCCGTTGCAGACGGCGCTGCGCGCTGCATCGATGACGAATGTCGCGCAGGTCGCGTTGCTGCTCGTCTGCGCGTATGTGATCGATCGCGTGGGGCGCCGGAACTGGACAGTGGCGGCTTTCTGTCTCGCAGCAGTCCTTTTCGCATGCCTTGGTCTCTTCGGCGCGCATGACGTATGGAGTGCAATGGTACTTGGCACGCTCAGCTATGGACTCGTCGGCTCAATCGCGGCCGTGCTCTATCTGTATACGCCCGAGGTCTATCCGACCCGAATGCGCGCGACCAGCACCGGGCTCGCGACGTCGTGGCTGCGGCTGGCATCCGCCGTCGGGCCATCGCTCGCCGGGTTGCTGCTGCACAAGCGCGGCATCGCTTCCGTGTTCGTGATGTTCGCGATGGTGGCCGTGTTTGGCGCGCTCTGCGCAATGAAGATGACGGAGACCCGCGAGCGAAGCCTGGAAGAAATTGCACCTTAGGCAAACGATCCGGTTTTTCAGCATTCTTTCCTGCAAGGAGCAGGACGAAACAGCGAGCATGAATTGAACGTGAGACGCGCAAACGCGTCTGTCATCGACTGTAACGAGTTGCGCTTCGCAGTTGCGTCGCGTGTGGCACTTCGTACCCGTTTCTGGGGGTAAGATAGGGTTTACGCTAAAGCCCTATTGGAGGCCCCCATGAAACTCATTGCGAATGCTGCGGCGCTTTCCGCAGCCTTGTTGTTGCCGCTTGCCGCGTCTGCGCAATCAACGGCGCCGCTCACCCGCGAACAGGTCCGGCAGCAGGTCATCGAAATAGAGAATGCGGGCTATAACCCGTCGACGTCAGATTCCACTGCTTATCCCGAGAATATCCAGGCAGCGCAGCGACGTCTCGATGCGCTCAAGGCGCGTGACGGCTACGGCGGTGTCGCCACGACTTCAGTCAGTTCCGGCTCGGGGCGGAAGTTCTATCAGGGCGATGACTCTCAGTAAAACATGGTTCGTGACGAGTCCATGCCGTGCCCAAGGATCCAGTTCTTCACACAGCATCTCGGTCACGAACCAGCGCGTCGTTTGCGGTGCATCGGGTGATGAAGATCCACGACACCGCGTTCAGCTCTGTCGTGATAGCGTGCGCAAGGCCCAGGCAAGTCAGGTTCTTGCGCCATTCGGGCCAATCGTCCGCGCTATGCATGGTGCGTGCATGAGCAATTGGGCAGAGACCGCCGTGGTCGCTGTCACATCATGCAGTTTCACTCGATAGCCAATCAGTCCACATAGCGCAATCCGAGCGTGCGCAACGGCTCGCGCATCTGATACATATCGAGTCCAAGGACCCCCGAAGCGAGCTTGGCACGCTTGTCCGCTTCGCTGGCCTCGCGCGACAATGCCTTTTCCAGCACTTGCAGCGCCGAAGCTGCCGGCACTGCGACGACGCCATCGTCATCCGCCACGATGACATCCCCAGGATTGACGATCGCGCCTGCGCACACAACCGGGATGTTGACCGAGCCCAGCGTCGCCTTCACCGTCCCCTTCGAAGAAATCGCCTTGCTCCAGACCGGGAACTGCATATCGGCGAGAACGCGGACATCGCGCACGCCGCCGTCGATGATCAGCGCGCGCGCACCGCGAGCCTTGAAGCTCGTCGCGAGCAGGTCGCCGAAGAAGCCGTCCGTGTTGTCCGTCGTGCAGGCCGCGACAACAACATCGCCCGGCTGGATCTGTTCTGCCGCAACATGCAGCATCCAGTTGTCGCCCGGTTGCAGCAGTACCGTGACGGCCGTGCCGCCCACCTGGGCGCGG
>NZ_JAYMRZ010000049.1:0-20468 GCF_038900715.1 Paraburkholderia phymatum
GGTCTCGGGTCTCGGGTCTCGGGTCTCGGGTCTCGGGTCTCGGGTCTCGGGTCTCGGGTCTCGGGTCTCGGGTCTCGGGTCTCGGGTCTCGGGTCTCGGGTCTCGGGTCTCGGGTCTCGGGTCTCGGCGCCAAGAGTAGCGTGTTCCTCTGTCGGTGATAGGCGCAGACCGACCTACAAGTTAGTTCGAGACGTTGTAGCCAAGCGCCGCTCGCGTTTGCCTGCAGATCAGTTTCCGCTCCCGTAGCACATACGGCGGCACGCTCTACATGATTCGAGCTCGACCTCATCGTGGCCGGAAGCGTCGTTGGAGCATAAGCGCTTGAATTCACTCCAAGCGTCTCAGCGGCAGTAGACGGTCACGAGCGTGACCGACTATTTACCGTAAATAGCCCGCCGAACCGCATGACTGTCGGCTCGTCGCTCGCCGCACTTTCACCTATTTACCGTAAATAACCACGCGCCGATTTCTCGAGAGAACATTCCCGTCCGAGATTGCGCGCCGATCCAGTTGTGGCCACATTGCGATGCGGAGCCCGGCGCCATCCTATTTACCGTAAATAACCACGATGATCATCCGCTGGCCTCACGTTGAGCATGAGCGGACCCAAACACCAATCAGAGACACGCGCCTCTCCAGCAACATTAAATCGACACGCCACGCGTGCCCCGAAAAGAGGTCGAGAAATAGGAATGACGGGCAGGCAAGAAGCCGTGATTGCAGCAAGTCCCACGTACGCGGGAAAGAAATGGGGTGTACTGCAAGAGGCTGGTCGGTATCGACCCATGCAAGGAAACTACGGGACCACTCGGAATTGAAGCAGCATCGGACTGACCGCCACCGCCCTTAAAACTCTATGCCCAAAAAAAAGCGCCTACCGTGAGCAACGACAGGCGCCTTCACATCATTAAGTCCCCGACGACTGCACGTCCTCAAGAAACCCGGTAATCAGCTGCCGAAGCTCCTCAACCCGATCCTGCGGAACGCCACTCGCACGGAGCCGGATCACGAGCAAATCACCCTTTCGCTCGATGCCGACGTCCTCTTCTTTACGAGCGGGTGCCGCAGGACGACTCGCACCCAACAGTGCAGCCAACACTTCCGGCGCTGTTCTCGTCGAATCTTCCGCAAGCTCGATCGCGCGCTGCACGATCTCGTCCCGCGCCTTTTTGACGGCACCAGCCAATTTCCGGGCACCCTGAAACTGAATATCGTGCGGCGAAGGAAATGCGGCAACGACTTCATCAGGCAGTTCAGCCACCAGCAGCGCACTCGAAATATTTCCTTGCGACAGCCCGCACGCCTTCGCCATTGCGTTCTGCGACGGCCACAATTTGTCGTCCAACGCGCGCTTGTACCAGACGCCCTGTTCCCACGGACTCAGGTTCTTGCGAGCCCGATTTTCCTGATCCATCTGGACGAACTGGTTCTGCTCAGTGATTTCACGATCGACGATCGCATTCACCGGCAGCCCCAATTCCAGACACGCGCGATGGCGCCGATGACCGAACACGATCTCGTACCCATCGCCCTCGGCGTCCGGTCGAACCTTGATCGGTTGAGTGTTGCCGCCAGCTTCCGAAATGAGCGATTTCAATTCGGCGAAGCTCTCGTCGCCGAAATCCTGCCGATTCGCCCATTTCGACGCGTGAATCGTCGTGGGATCAAGCGCGCGAATCGGCACGGTTCCGTCGTAGTCTTTCAGCTGCGCCTCCAATTGCGAGACGCGATCGGAACTTTCGCGCATCGCGCTACGGAACGCGAGCATCTGACCGGGCGCCGTGCGAGGAGAAGCGCCGCGTCCGCCTTCAGGAGACGCCGGCGCGGGCACCATCAGATCACCAGTCTTTTTTGCCAGCCGGTCCTTGATCGACATCTAACCCTCCCTTATTTGGACTTTGCCCAAAAGGCCACAATGGATTGCTCGACGATTTCGGTCACGCGGTCATACGCCTCTCGCGCGCGGCGATACGTCTTCGCATTGCCGTCGTATCGCGAGATGTCGTACACGGTTCCGAACTCCGCCGAACTCGCCGCCGTCACAGCCGTCTTCGGAATCTCGACGGGCAGTACTTTTTCCGCATACGTCGCGGAAATCCACTCGCGCACGACGCCCGCCGCGGCATCCGCAGGGTCGACTCGTGAAAGCAGCACATGAATGAACTCGAATGACTTGTCGGTGTTCGTCTCCGCAGTCAGATTCGAGGCGAGATCGCTGAACAGCGTCCAGAACTGCGCCGAGCTGGCGAAGTCGAGTGCATTCGGCGGCGTCGGGACGATCAGGCCGTCCGCGGCCATAAACGCGTTGACAGTGCCGTAGCTCAGCGCGGGCGGCGTATCGATGATGATCACGTCGTAGTTGCTGCGCGCCTGCTCAAGACTCGTATTGAGCACGTTCCAGAACTCGAAGTCCGGCTCCTTCATCTGGCGACTCGGCAAGATAAATTCCACGTTGAACAGCGACGACGAAGCCGGGACGAGATCGATCCCGTCCCAGTATGTCTCGCGGATCGCATACTCGATGCTCCGTTGATCGCCCGTCGCAAGGGCGGTGATCGTCGAGTCTTCTTCGACCTCTGTGTCCGGCAGAATTCCGAACAACGTGGTCAGCGACCCCTGCGGGTCGGTGTCGATCACCAGAACGCGGTGTCCGCGCAAGCTCAGGCCCTGTGCGAGGGTCATCGCCGTGGTCGTCTTGCTCACACCGCCTTTGAAGTTGCCGATCGCGACCGTCATCGCCGGCGCGCTGTCCGGACGCAGCGCATTGTTGCGATAGGCGCGCACCCATTCACGCGCTTCCGGCAATGAGAATTCGCGCCGTGAACCCGTGGCATTCACCGTACCGGGCGGAAGATCGCCCTTCGACGCGCGATAGGTAATTTGACTCTTGTCGACTTCGCACAGCACGGCCAGTTGCGAAGCGTTGAAAACAGGCGGGATTTTGCGGGCGTTCGGCGCCAGCATGCGGCCCCGAACCTGCGAGACGATGTCAGTCGCGCGAGCGGCCTGATCGACGATGTCTTGAATGGTGATGTTCATTAGCTGATCCGCAGGAGACGATGCAGTCAGCTTATATCAGATGGCTCCACAGAAAGCCATTAATTCAACGGAAAAACGCGATTTTCAGGAATTCCGTTGCGACGCAATGTCCTGGTGATTTTGAGAAAGCCACAAGTCAAACTTGGCGACGTCGAATTCCGGCCGCACGCGATTTCTCAACCAGGACGCAAAATTCACGCGGCCGACGGAACCCGAAAAGAGTCCCGGACTGTCAGGCCGGAACTCTCGCGCGTATTTGGCGCCATCGCCCTCGATGAACTGTCGTGCGAACGTACGCTTCTCATCCTGCGTCAATGCCTTCACGGCTGCGGCGCACTGGAGCCGATCGAAATCGATTCGCAATTCCTGGATGCGCGCATCCAGTGTCCTGGAGCGAGCCGCAGCAGCCTGCTTCTGCGCCTTTTCGCGTTTTTCCTTTTCGTACTCTGGCTCGGAGACGTCTGCCTTGTTTTCGATCAGCGTGCGAATAAAGCCAGCCGTCGACCGCTTGATCTGCCCTTTGCGGTCTTTGTCTTCAGCGAGTTGAACGACGAGGCGCGCGCGCTCTTCGTCTTCGATGACAAAGCTGAGGGCGAGCTTGTCGCCAATTCCATGCGCGCGAAGTTTCCGATAAATCTCCGTATCGCGTACGTGTGCGAACTCGTCTTCGGTCTCCGGCGTCAGAAGCGACTGCTGAGCGCCTTGGTGAATGAGAAATTTCACCCCCGTCACCGAGCGGCCGAGCCGCTGATATTCGACGTCGACGTTGATGTCCGAAACGTCGTTGATTTCCTTCACGGCCTTCTGAATGACCTTGCTGTTCAGCCGACGGAAGTCGTCGTAGTACTCCTGGGTCGCGCCAAGCAGCTTCCGCAGCACCGGTAGTTCGATCCAGCCGGTCGAGCCAACCTTCTGAAAACGAAGACAATTCTCGTAGAGTGTCAGCGCGTGCGATTTCGAAAACTTGCGCTGCACGCCGAGATTGACGGTAGCGTAGATTGACGGATCGTAGAGTTTTTCGGCGAGCGCCTCGTCGTAGCGATACGAGCACACACCTGCCCGGATTTCGGCAAAGGACAGAATGGGCATCACGCTCCAGCGCTCCCGTCCGTCATCCATGACGTTGAATTCGACGGCCGTGGTGGCGAGCTGCCGCAATGCCTCGCGTAGCTTCTCGGTGTTCTCGCTTTCCGTCCAGCCGAGCACGAGCATGAGCGTCCGCACCGGGAGGCGGTGCGTTCTCGTGGTCAGAAGGTTGTCGTACGAGTGCAGCAGCAGCACGTTGGAAAGCTTTCGCTCCAGCAGCGAAAGTTCGCCGCTCGTATGAATCGCGGCGACGTGCTTTTTGACGCTCTCGCTCCGAACCTCGCTCGGCAAAGATTTGGGCATGCCGCGATTGTGCGCTAAATGACCCCAGCTTGCAATCATCGTCTGGGACATCTGAAACGCGCATCCGTCGAATTGCCCCGTTTCGTCCGCCCTTTTTGGCCAAGTCAATCCGGTTTTCGACGAATCCACCACAGACGGGGACAATTCCACCACGATTGGGGGCGCGAGACGCCCCGAACGGGGACGTTTAACCGGAAACGACACCCCGATGGGGGACGCTAGCCACCCCAAACGGAGACATAAGGTCCCTCAAACCCTTATCTGGTAAGGAATTGATTGCTGTAAACGGTGTAAACGTTGTTTACCAAACGGTATACAAACCTCAAGACACCCTAGACGGGGACAACTCGCCAGAATCTGTTGCTGTTTCAATGAGAAATTGCCCATCTCAATCGTGACTAGGGACATTAGCGCCAATTTCGAGAAGCTCGAAATATCGCGAGAGATCCACGCTAACTCTCTGAGCAAGAAACCAATTTCCGCTTTCTTTCACTCGGTGCATTTTCAGCATGTATGTATTTATCGTAAATAACTGGTGACCATTTCCTTTATCTGCTGACTCTTGTCACCCCGCTTGGGGACAATCGACTTATAGCGTCGTAGGACGATATCTAACACCCCAATCGGGGACATTCGACCACGCCTTCCGACAAAGGTACAAGAATCAAGCAGTTGCACTGCTCGCTACTGCAGTATAGCGGCGCATCTTGAGCAAGTTCGCTCCAGTCGTCACCCCAGATGGGGACGATCGAAGTGTCGTGACTTTTGCGTATTCGCTTTGTGGAAATTCCCCACCCTAACTGGGGACATCGGCTGGCGTGCACTGTATTTACCGTAAATAGATCGCGGGCGTAGCGAGCGCAGCGCAACAGTCCCAGAGCGTGTATCCATTGACTCTCGCCAGATCTCGGTAAAACGGACCATAACTGTGCCAAACAGCCACCGCACGCAAGCTGTCAGGCGCGCTGAATCACGCGAATTACGTCAATAGTAAGGATCGCCAGGAAATCGGGTCACAGCCCGCCCCAACTGGGCGCGAATAACGTCATTC
This sequence comes from Paraburkholderia phymatum, assembly GCF_038900715.1. GTDB lineage: Bacteria > Pseudomonadota > Gammaproteobacteria > Burkholderiales > Burkholderiaceae > Paraburkholderia > Paraburkholderia phymatum_A. The sequence goes on from NZ_JAYMRZ010000049.1 coordinate 5,480, forward strand.
GTATCAGAATTGGTAATTAATCGACACGTCGCACACGCCGTTGGTTTTCGACTGCGTAATCGGGCTGCCTGCCGCGCTGCCGAGCAGCCGCTTGAGCGCGCCGTCAGCGGTGACGAACCAATGTTTGTCGACGAACCAGATCAGCGTCACGCCGAATCCCGCCGACTTCAATCCCGCGCTTGCGTCGTACCGTGCGTATTGAGAGGCAGCCGCCTGCGCGGCGTTCACGCCGAACCAGCTATTCATGTACTTCGAATCGGCGAACGTGACGGATGGCCCCGCAAACCAAAAGAAATTTTCCGAACTGCCCGGCAGCGGCATGTACGCGCCCAGATCGGCGACCCACCCGTTCGAGCCACCAAAACTGCGCGTCACGGTGCCGCGAAACACGAGAGGGAATTCCTTGGAGATCACATACTCCCCGGCCAGCTTGACCTCCGGCGCAGGATTGATGTTGCCGAGTCCGTCGAGCCGTGTCGGATCGTCGTGCGCGCGCCGGCCCAGGTCGTAGACTGCAGCAATGCTGACGCGCCAGTTGTTCCCTTGCAGCACGTTGACGCCCACGCCTTCTCCAGTCGACAGGAAGGCAAGGTCCTTATACCGGATGTCGAGGCTCGGGCCGACCAGCGTGTGATAGCGGTCCGATCCGTCGTATCGCGGTTGGAAAGTCGAACCGATGCCGAGCCTGACTTCCCAGTCGGGGCGGCTTGGCTGATACATCTTTTCGAGCGGAATGCCTGCGGAATATTGCCACTCGCCGAGCGGCGACGGCGTTTGCGCGTACGCGGCGGGCGCGCCGCAGATCATATAAGCGAGGCTGGCGTAGACGGGTAGCTTTGTCATGTCGGCGAACGTCACGGTTGCGAGTTCGGGGATGCGACTCATTGTTTGCTACACACAACGCCCCCAATTTACGACAAGTGGAGGTCACGCGAAAGCCGCAAGCGTTATGCCTGCTCTCATGGACATGCGCCGTCCGTGACGTAATCGGCTTCACCGGCGCGCCCCGTCGCGAGAACGGAAAGCCGCCGATCATTCGACAAATCATCCGACGAGGCTCCGCGACTCCTCTATATAGTTGTCTTGCTAATCAATTCGTGATCGAATGGTCGCCATGTTCGATCAATGCCTCTATTTCAATGCATCCGCGCTGGCCCGTCTCGTCGAGCGGGAATGGGCACCCGTCTATGCGGAATTTGGACTGACGCCAGCGCAGGGTTTCGTCTTGCGCGTCGTGCTGGCGTCGCCGGGATGTCTGGGTAGCGAAATTGCCGACAAACTGGGCATCGCACGTCCCACGGCGACGCGGCTCGTCGACAGCCTTTCCGAAAAGAAACTGGTCGAGCGCCGGCAGGGCACATCCGATGGGCGCGAGTGGGGCGTCCATCCGACGCGCTCGGGCAAGGCGTTAGAAAAATCCATCGCCGACGCAAGCGCGCATCTCGCGAGGCGCCTGCGCTCGCGGATCGGAGCGGACATCGTCGAAACCACGGTGACGGGCATGCGCAAAATACGCAAGGCCCTCAGATGACGAAGCGCTGTCGTTGACGAACAGTTGTCTTGCTAATCAAGTGTTATCGCATGCGAGGAACTCAGCGTCCAGCCTACATTTCGGTTCATGAAATTGTAGGAGTGGCCTGAACAGTCAATTCAATCACAGGCGCTTTATCCGCGCGCGTTACCTTTGTACAGTCCAGCATCGAATCTCTGACTCTCGTTTTCCTCAGGGCAACCGACTTCACAGAAGCGGCAACGATGGACTATCTGCAGTCACTCAGGATGTTTGTAAAGGTCGCGGAGCTTGGCAGCTTTACGGGCGCCGCGGACCAGATGAACGTATCGAGCGCCGTCGCGACGCGCAGCGTGGCTTCGCTCGAAGAGCGTCTCGATGCACGCCTGCTGCAACGGACGACGCGCAGCGTCACGCTCACGGAAGCCGGCCGGCTGTTTCTGGACCGCGTGCGCGCGATCGTCGCGGATATCGACGACGTCGAAGGCGGACTGCTGGCCGCGACAGGCGTGCCGTCGGGCACGCTGCGCCTTGCGGTGCAGGGCACGGTCGGCGCGGGGTATCTCGCGAAACTGTTGGGCGCCTACACGGCGCGTTATCCGCTCGTTGTGCCGCAGGTGTTGTATGCGGACGGTCCCATCAGTCTGGTGGAAGGACGCTTCGACGCAGCCCTGACGAGCGACTACTATCCGCATCCCGGGTCAGTCGTGGTGCGCTTGGTCGCGCGTTCGCAGACGATGCTGGTCGCGTCGCCACGCTATCTTTCAAGCGTCGGCCGCATCAGACAGCTGATGGACCTCGAGCGCCTCGTGATGCTTTCGCACGAAGACGGCGCATCGGCGGCCGAGCACGATCCCGCGCGCCGATGGCTTGATGCAAACGCGCCGCACGCGACGCACATCCGCGCGAACAACAATGACATGCTGCGACGCATGGCGCTCGAGGGCATGGGCATTGCGTTGCTGCCGGCGTCGATCGTTGCGGAGGACATCGACGGCCGTACGCTCATGCAAGTGTTGCCCGATACGAATTTGCCTTCGACGGGGCTATCGATTGCATACGGTAGCCGCCGAAATCTCGCGCCGAACGTGCGCGCGCTCGTCGATTTTCTTGCGGCGCAGTCCGCATACGATTCACTCACGGCGCCCGTCAAGCACGACGACATCGCGCTGGAAGAGGGCGCGTAACGAAACGGGAGGGAAGGGCGGTCGAATGCGCACCGACGAAGAAGACGGCAGTTCGCTTTCCCGCCGCACGAAGTGCTGCGCGTTCGATCATTCTGTGACTCCACGCGGCCCCGTGTTCAGGGCATCCTAAGCACCCTCGGTACGCAAACGACGAGCATGCCGCGACGATCAGCGGCGGCGCAGCCAGAAACGTTTCCGCGAGCACCGGGACAGCAATGGTTCGCGCGTCTTGACGGCCCCGTTCCTGTTGCGAATCCGCATCTATTTACAACGACCTGGATGTGACCGCAGTTGCAAAGCGCGGCGCTTCGTCACTCCGACACTTGCGCATCCGCCAACGTCGCACGATCCCATCCGCCGCCGAGCGCCTTTAGCAACTGCACGCTTGCGTCGACTCGCCGCGCGTCGATCTGATCCGCCGTGCGCTCGTTGGTGAGCGCGATGGTCTGCGCGCTGACGACGTCGAGATAGCTGACGGCGCCCGCCTGATAGCGGTTCGTCGTCAGCCTCAGCGAAAGCGCCGCCGCCGATGTCGCGCGTTGCTGGCTGTCCGCTTCGTTCGCGAGCGTATCGAGCGCGGCCAGGTTGTCCTCGACCTGCTGGAACGCGACCAGGACCGTTTGCCGGTAATCGGCGACGGCGCCGTCATATTGCGCGGTCGCGTTCTTCAGAACGGCCGTGCGGCGGCCGCCGTCGAAGAGCGTCCCGGCGATCTGTGCGCCGAGCGACCAGAACAGACTCGGCGCGGTCAACCACGGCGCGAAGTACGTACTTTCGAGCCCGGCCGCCGCCGACAGCGTCAAATCCGGATAAAACGCCGCACGCGCCTCCCCGATCTGCGCATTCGCCGCGGCGACGCGCCGCTCGACGGCGGCGATATCGGGTCGGCGCTCGAGCAGTTGCGACGGCACGCCCGTCGGAATCTGCGGCAACGCGACGTTCTCCACTTTCGGCGGCAACGCGAACGACGAAGCCGGCTGGCCGATCAGCGTCGCAATCGCGTGCTGAAGCTGCGCTCGCTGCACGTCGATATCGCTGTCCTGCGTGCGCGTGCTTTCGAGCTGCGTTTGCGCCTGGGCGACGGCGGACGCATCGATTGCGCCGTCCTTCAATTGCTGCTGCACGATCTGCAGCGCGGCGGCGTAGGCCGTCACGGTATCGTCGAGCAGTTTCTTCTGGCGGTCGAGCGAGCGCAGGTCGAAATAGTCGATCGCGAGATCGGTGGCGACCGACAGCCGCACCGATTGCAGATCCGCTTCGCTCGCCTGCGCGTTGTCGCGCGCATTGACGGTCGCGTCCTTCACGCGGCCGAACAGATCGGGCTCCCAGCTTGCCGCGATGCCGACCGAGTAGTCGGGCACCGTCTTGCCAGCGAGCGACTTGCCCGCGACGTTCTGCGACGTGCGCGACCGCGTTTGCGCCGCGCCCGCCGTGACGACAGGCGCGTAGCCGGCGCGCTGATAGTCGACCATTGCGCGTGCCGCTTGCAGCTGCGCGACGGCCTTGCGCACGGTCTGATTCGACACGTCGACCTGTGCTTCGAGGCGATTCAGCTCGTCGTCGCCGTAGAGCGTCCACCATGGGCCGCGCGACTGCGCGTCGGCGGGCGTGGCAACGGTCCAGCCGGACGCTGCCTGCGGCGTGCTTGCATAGTGATCGGGCACGGCCGTTTGCGGCTGCGAATAATGCGGCAAGGTCGAGCACGCGCTCAACGCGCATGCGATGCCGATGAAAAGCGCCTTGCGGAAAAACGATGCGCGGACATTGAACATGATCAGCCTCGCCTCGCGCTCAACCGTGCTGCGCGGACGTTGCAGCCGCCGTCGGCGTGGTCGGCGCCGTCGAGACATGCACGGTTTCGCCGCTGCTGATCGAATCGCCGGGATTGTCGATCACGCGGTCGTTCGCTGCGAGACCCGTCGCGACTTCGACGGAGGTGCCGAAATCGCGGCCGATCGTCACGGTCTTCAGCTGCACCTTGTCGTCGTTGCCGATCACCGCGACGGTCACGCCATCGGGCCGGAAGAGCAGGGCGCTCACGGGCAGTTCGAGCGCCGGATGCGCCGTTTGCAGCGCGAGATGAACCTGCGCATACGCGCCCGGAAGCAACGCGCCATCGCGGTTGTCGACGTCCACTTCGACGCGCAACGTGCGGCTCACCGGGTCGATCGAATCGGCGCTGCGCGCGACGACCGCGTCGAAGCGGCGGCCGGGATATTGCTGCGTCGTCAGATAGACCTTCGCTCCCGCCGACACGCTGCTCGCGTCGTTTTGTGGCACGTCGATATAGACGCGCAAGCGGTCCGTCTGCTCGATGTGAAAGAGCTCGCCCGTGTTGGCCGCAAGTCCCGGCGATCCGCCCGCTGTCACCAGCGCGCCGATGTTCACGTTGCGCGCGGTGATCACGCCGTCGAAAGGCGCCGTCACTTTCTCGTACGAAACGAGCTCCGAAAGCCGCGCGACATTCGCCTGCGCCGCCTGCCACGCAGCGCGTTTCGCTGCGCTGTCGCTCGTCTTCGCGTCCGCGTCCTGCTGCGAGACAGATTGCGTTTGCAGCATCGTCTGCCAGCGCTGCGCGGTGCTGCTCGCAAAGCGGTAGTTCGCTCTCGCGTTCGCCTCGTCGGCGCGCGCCTGTTGAAGCTGCGCGTCGAGCTCCGGCGTCTGGATGTCCGCGAGCGTTTGCCCCGCCTTCACCTTCGCGCCGATATCCGCGTACCAGTGCTGGATATAGCCGCTCGTGCGCGCGTAGATCGACGCATCGGCGTAGGGCATCACGGAGCCCGGCAACAGCAGTTCCTGCGATGCGGGCGCGCGCTTCGGCGTTACCGCATCGACGGTCAGATAGCGCTGCGCGTTCACCTGATCCGTGAGCGACGTGCTCGCATGCAGGCGCGGCACGATGCCGATCGCGAGCAGCGCGGCGGCAATGGCCGCGAGCGCGATGGGCAATACGAAGCGCATGCGCTTGCCGGCGATGGCAGGTTGCTGGGTGCCGGCAGAATCGGCGAGCGCGAGGTCCGTGCCGGTGGACGGTTCGCGCTCCGTCGGCAGATTGGGCGTGGTCATGAAGTGTCCTTATTGAGCGTGTGTGGTCACGTCGGCGCGCTTCGCGTCGGCGTGCGCGCGGCGCTTCGCGAGCCACGCATGCACCGTCCCGAAGACGACGGGCACGAACATCAGCGTCGACAGCGTGCCGATCGCGAGGCCGCCGATTACCGCGCGGCCGAGCGGCGCATTCTGTTCGCCGCCGTCGCCGAGGCCGAGCGCCATCGGCAGCATGCCGATCAGCATCGCGAGCGCAGTCATCAGCACGGGGCGAAAGCGGTTGAAGCCCGCGTCGAGCGCGGCGGCGAGCGGCTCCATGCCGGCGGCGAGCGACTCGCGCGCGGTGTTGATCACGAGAATGCTGTTGGCCGTCGCGATGCCGATGCACAAGATCGTGCCCGTCAGCGCAGGAACGCTGAGCGTCGTATGCGTGGCGAAAAGCATCCACGCGATGCCCGCGAGCGACCCCGGCAAGCCGCTGACGATGATGAGCGGATCGAGCCACGACTGGAAATTCACCACCATCAGCAGATAGACGAGCGCGATCGCGAACACGAGACCCGCGCCGAGGCCGGCAAACGACTCGTTCATCGACTGCACCTGTCCGCGAATCACGATCGACGAACCGGGCGGCAACTGCGCGCGCGCCGCATCGACGAGTTTCGTCACGTCCGCGGCGACGCCGCCCAGATCGCGCCCTTGCGTCGACGCGAAAATGTCGAGCACGGGCTGCACGTTGTAGTGCGATACGACAGCCTGTTGCGAGGTGCGCGACATCGTGCCGAGCGTGCCCAGCTGATTCTGCGGATTCACGCTGACACGGTTCGTCGTCAGCGGAATGTTGGCGAGCGTTTGCAGCGAATGAATGTCGTACTGCGGGACTTCCGCCATCAACGGATAGCTGACGCCGTTCTTCGGATCGAGCCAGAAATTCGGCGTCGTTTGCGAACTGCCCGACAGCGCGATCAGCAGATTCTGCGCGACGTCCTTTTGCGTGAGCCCCGCTTGCATCGCCTTCGTGCGATCGACGTCGACGTCGATGGTCGGCTCGTCGCCAGGCTGCTGGATGCGCGCATCGACGAGGCCACGCACGCTGCGCATCTGCGCGAGCAGCTTGTCCACGACGACGCGATTCTGCGCGAGCTTGTTGCCGACGATCTGCACGTCGATGGGCGCGGGCAGACCGAAGTTCAGGATCTGGCTGACGATATCGGCGGGCAGGAACGCGAACGTGACGCCCGGAAACGATGCGGCCAGCACGTTGCGCAATTGCGCGACGTATTGAGCGGTCGGCTTGTGATCGGGCTTGAGCGTCACCATGATGTCGGCGTCTTCGGGGCCGATCGGGTCCGATGAGTCGTAGGTCAGGTTGATGCCGCTCACGGGCACGCCGATGTTGTCGAGCACGGCCGCCTGTTCCGACTGCGGAATCACGGTGCGTATCTTTGCTTCGACTTCATCGGTGATGCGCGCCGTCTGTTCGATGCGCGTGCCCGTCGGCGCGCGCAGATGCAGACGGATTTCGCCCGTATCGACGGCTGGAAAGAAGTCGCGGCCCGCGAACGGAATCAGCGCGAGCGATCCCACGCACAGCGCGAGATAGACGGGAATGAAGCGGCGACGGCTCGCAATCGCGCGTTGCAAGACGCGACGATAGCCGTTGCGCAACGCTTCGAAGCGGTGTTCGAAGCGGGCCTGAAAGCGCGCGAAGATCGCGAGGCGGCCGCGCACGGCATTGCCGTTCTTCGACGGTGCGCGCATCAGGTACATCGCGAGTGTCGGAATGAGCGTGCGCGAGAAAAAGTACGACGCGCACATCGCGAACACGACGGCTTCCGCCATCGGCACGAACAGATAGCGCGCGACGCCCGAGAGCAGAAACATCGGCACGAACACGATGCAGATCGCGAGCGTCGACACGAATGTCGGCACGGCAATTTCGCCGGAGCCGTTCAGTATCGCGTCGTGCAGCGGCTCGCCTTTTTCGAGGTGATGCGTGATGTTTTCGATTGCCACGGTCGCGTCGTCGACGAGAATGCCGACCGCGAGCGCCAGTCCGCCGAGCGTCATGATGTTGATCGTTTGACCGAGCGCCGACAGCGCGATCAGCGACGTGAGCACCGCAAGCGGAATCGACACGGCGATGATCAGCGTCGCGCGCCAGCTGCCGAGAAAGAGCAGGATCATCGCGGCCGTCAGGCATGCGGCGATCAGCGCTTCGCGCACGACGCTCGAGATCGCGGACTTCACGAACACGGACTGATCGGAAAGCGGTGTGATGTGCAGCGCGTTCGGCAGGCCGGCCGCGATCTTCGGCAACATCGACTTGACCTGCTGGATGATCGTGAGCGTCGATGCGCTGCCCGTCTTTTCGACCTGCAAGAGCGCCGAGCGCTTGCCGTCGCTGCGCACGATATTCGTTTGCGGCGCGTAGCCGTCGATCACGTGCGCGACGTCGCGCACATAGACCACGCTGCCGTTCACGGTCTTGATGGGCAGATCGTTGAGCGCGGCGACCGTGTCGGTGCTGCCGTTCATTTCGACGTTGTATTCGCGCGAGCCGATCTTCGCGGTGCCGCCCGGCAGGATCAGGTTCTGTGCGTTGACGGCATTGACGACGTCGCTGGGTGCGAGGCCTTTCGCTTGCAGCGCCTTCGGATCGAGCTGCACCATGATCTGCCGGATCTTGCCGCCGTAGGGCAGCGGCACGGCGGCGCCCTGAACGGTCGCGAGCTGCGTGCGGATGAAGCTGTTGCCGAGATCGTAGAGCGTCTGTTCGGGCAGCGTCGGGCTCGAAAGACCCAGTTGCAGCACGGGCACCGTCGACGCGTTATACGTGATGATGTTCGGCGGCAGCGTGCCCGGCGGCAGGATGCGCAGGATCGACGCGGAGTTCGACGCGGCTTCGGCGATCGCGCGATTGATGTCGGCGCCCGGATGAAAGAACACCTTAACGACGGACACGCCATTCAGCGATTGCGACTCGATGTGCTCGATATCGTCGACGTCGCTCGTGAGCGCGCGCTCGTAGTTCGACGTGATCCGATGTGCCATGTCTTCGGCGGAAAAGCCGTTGTACGACCAGACGATGCTGACGACGGGAATGTCGATGTTCGGAAAGATATCCGTCGGCGTGCGCAGGATCGCGAGCGGCCCGACGATGAAGAGCAGCACTGCCAGCACGACAAAAGTGTAGGGCCGCCGCAGGGCCAGCTTGACGATCCACATGACGTTTCCTTGGACGATGAACTGTCGGCATGCGCATGCGCGGTTCACGCGCGGGCATGTCATGGGGTCGCAGTGTGGCGGCGGCGCACTTACCCATTAGTGACTGGCACATTACAAATCCGACATCTTGCGGGGCGATTGATGGGCCGTGATGCATGCCCATCGAGTAGATGACGCATTTGTCATGTGAGAGACAGGCTTAGGTCAGCACTCATTGCACACAATGACGTTAACCCTTTGCGAACCGAAACCGACAAGAGACGAACCACGCGAATCTGCGGCGAAGGGCATTGGGGCCGCCTTCGTGAAGAAGGCGGCGCTGGTCAACGATTTACACGCAGGTGAACCATCATGAAAGCACTGATTCAGGTTGTTATCGTTTCGTGCGCACTGGCTGCGCCGGCACTCTCTTTTGCTCAGGCCGATCAAGGGCCGGTCACGCGCGCTCAGGTGCGTGAAGATCTCCAACGCGTCGAACAAGCGGGCTATCGTCCGGGCGGCGACGAAGCGACTTACCCTGCCGATATCCAGGCAGCCGAAGCGAAGGCATCGACAGGCGAGCAGCAGCCGATGGAGCACACGGCCGTCGGCGGCGTAGCGCCGAATGGCTCGATGCAGATGGGCGCGCCCAACACGACGGACGGACATCCGAAGTCGATTTTCTTCGGCGGTCAATGAGCGCGACGCGGCGAGCGCAATACGCTCGCCGCATGTCCTGAGAAGAGAAGCCCGCGCGGGAATTCCGCTGCGAGGACCGAGAGGAAAACAAAAAGCGAGGCGGACGCTCGCAGCAGTTCGTCAGCACCCCAGCACGTTCACTGATCGTCGCCGCTGTGCGCGGCTTCGCCCGTCGCGCCATCCGATCCCTGCGAGCCGGTGTGCGCAGGCTTCATGTGCTCGCTTGTTCGCTCTGCTCCCGTACTGACCTGCTCGGCGGCTGCCGTCGCGGGTGTGTCGACCGTGTCGCCGAGAATGGGTGGCATGCCGCGACTCGGGATCATGTCATCGGGCGTCGTTTCGGGATTCGCTCGCGGCGTCCTGGGGCGATGCCGGTGCGGGGCCGCCGTTTTCTTTGCGGCCTTTGCGCTGGCCTGCGCGCCGGGCTGCGTATCGGCAACCACCGCGACGGCTTTATTGTTGTCAGCGGGCGCGGCATCGTGCGACTGCAGTTCGCGCTGCAGTGCCAGTGCCTGCGCGTTGTTCTTGTCCAGCATCAGAATCGCGTCGACCAGCACTTTCGCGGACGCTCGGTCGTGACGGCCCAGGCTGTCGCGCGCCGCTTGCAACGTGGACGCAAAGCGCGGATCGAGCGGGCGTTCGAGCGAGATTGTGTCTGTGTCAGCGGTTGTGTCGTGAAGCGGCAGGTAAGTGATGTCGCGCGCGCTCGCGGCAGCCGCCGTTTTCACGTCAGACGGATGATGCCTGTCGGGGTCGATCAGCCACGCCGCCACGACGGCGCCGCCGATCAGCAGCCCCGTTAGGGCAAGGCTTTTTGTCTGACTGATCATGCCGGCCATCCCGTGAGAATGTGAGCATTGATCTGATCTACGCGGCGCGGTTTCCCCTCAATGGTAAGTGTCAGTGTGCGGCGCTTGCGACGTCGGGTCCGACAATGATTAGTCGCGGTCGGACAGCAACGCAGCGATAGACCCGCATCGACTTTTCGACGTAGCGCGCACGCTTTCTTCTGTTGGATGCACGCTTACGGCCGGTCGCCAAACGTTGGCTATCGTCAGACACTACGCGGTCGTCACCAAAGCAATGGAAACGCCCTGATTGCGGGCGGAGTCCTTTAATTTTCAGGCGCTCAGGATCGTTTAGACGATACGCATCCCGGCATTGGCATAAGCCGTGCAATTGTGGATGCGGGCGCAACGACGACCGGTTTCGTGCTGCCGCTACGGCGTCGGCAATATCGATCGGATTCCGAAAAGCGAGTTGTTCGTTCGAGCCTCTTTGCTGGTGCGCGGCCTGGCCGATCGTTCCATCAACGTTGAACATGGCGCGCGCAATGGACCTGAACCAGGTGCATACGGATGTTCGACACGCTTATTGGAGTCGTCATGAAAGCGAAATCCCTCGCCGCGCTGCTGGTCGCGTGCGCTTCGATGTCGTCTGTTCCGTCCTTCGCGGGCGGTTATGGCTCAGCATCCTCCTCCGCCGATTACTCCGCGGCCCATGCGTCCGTCTCTCAGTCCGTCTCTCATCATGCTCAAACCGTTCGCACGACGACGATGAAACACGAGCAGGGCGGCATGGACGACCAGAACCGGGGCGACATGGGCGGCGACGAATTCACCCGGTCGCAGTCGGGCCATCGCGATCCGTCGGATACCCTCGATCCGATGTATCACGGCGGTTGACGGACAAGGTCACAGAGCGCCATTAATCGCGCTCTGTGACCCGAACGTTCCTTGAACAGACCGGGCTTTATTCATATGATTGAATCTTTCCGTGTTCGCGGAGCCCGCTGCGATGGAACGCGCCCTTCTCGTCGACGACGAGCCGTCTACGCTCGATGCATGGGCGAGCGCATTTCTGCACGCGGGCTATGAGGTATTGATGGCCGCCGACGGTGTCGAGGCGCTCGAATTGCTGCGTGCGTCGGCCGTCGATTACGTCATTGCCGATCTGCGCATGCCCCGCATGTCGGGCGGCGTGTTGTGCGAGCGCATGCGCGACGACGCGACGATCGCCGACGCCATTTTCATTCTCGTGTCGGGCGAGCTGACGCCGCCCGCGTTCGTCCGCTACGACGGCTACTTTCGCAAGCCGCTGGACCTCGCGGCCCTGTTCGAAACGATGCATCGTCTGCGTTTCAGTACCGAGCGCGTGTATCGCGGTTTGGGTGAAGCACGCATTCACCGCAATGCGTCTGCGGAAAGATCGATACGTAAAACAGACAGTTGATTGAAACGGACCCGCGTGTCGCGTTCATCAGCGAAGGCGCTTACAGTACTTTTCCCGGATTGAGTATGCCCTTGGGATCGAGCGCGTTCTTGAGCGTGCGCATCAGTGCGAGTTCAGCGGGCGAGCGCGAATAGCCGAGAAACGGCTTCTTGTGCGTGCCGATTCCGTGTTCGGCAGAGACCGAGCCTCCCATCGCGCGCACGACCTCATACACGACGACATCGACCGCATGCACGTCGTCGACGGGCAGTTCTTCGATGGACACGCCGATGTGCACGTTGCTGTCGCCGAGATGACCAAAGAAAAGGCTGACAACCTGCGGCCAGCGCGAGATCAGCGCCTTCTCGCAGCGCTCGGCAAACTCGCCGATAAGCCCTATCGGCAGGCTCACATCGTAATTGATCAGATTGGGTAGCTCATCGATCGCGAGCCCTTCGCGGATCAGCCATAGCGATTGCGCCTGCTGCAACGAAGTGGCGAGGACGGCATCGCTGACGAGATTCGCTTCGAGCCAGGCGCCGAGGCAGCTTTCGAGCCGCGCGGCGCTTGCTTTCGCGTCGTGGGCGGCCGTCGCGCATTCGATCAGCACGTAGAAGGCTTGTTGTGCCGGCAAAGGCGCCTGCACACCGGGCGTATTCGCCGACACATAGCGATAGAAGTCCGCCCACATCACTTCGAAGCTGCTGGCATCGGGCAATTGCGCGCGGACCTGCTGCCAGAGCGCGACCACCGACTGATAATCCGGCACGACGCACAGGCACGTCGAAGCCGACGGAAGCTCGGGATAGAGCTTGAGCACCGCGCGGGTGATCACACCGAGCGTGCCTTCGCTGCCGATCAACAGGTGCTTCCAGTCGTAGCCGGTATTGTTCTTCAGCATCTTGTTGAGCGAGCCGACGATCGTTCCGTCGGCGAGTACTGCTTCGAGTCCGAGAACCTGATCGCGCACGACGCCGAAGCGGATCGCGCGATTGCCGCCGGCGTTGGTCGCGAGATTGCCGCCGATCTGGCACGAGCCGCGCGCGCCGAGGTCGTACCCCAACTCGAAGCCGGCGGCGCGCACCGCTTCCTGTACCGTCTGCAGCACGGTTCCGGCCTTCACGGTGACGGTGCTGGCCGCAACGTCGATTTCTTCGATTCCGCTGCAACGCTCCATCGACAGCACGATCTCGCCGCCTAGCGGGACTGCGCCGCCTGCGAGACCCGTCATGCCCCCTTGCGGCACCACTGCCATACCGAGGCGATGACAGAGCCGCAAGACGCGCGACACCTCTTCGGCCGAGCGTGGACGCGCGAGCGCCAGAGGGCGGCTGCCGGGTGCTTCGCCGAAGCCTGTGAAGTAGCGCGGCGCGACGTCGATGCCCGGCGTCACGATGTCGGTTCCCAGTTCCTTTGTCAATGTGGCGAGGATGTCGGCTTGGTTCCGCGATTCCACTTGAACGCTCCAGAGGCGGCAGGGTCAGGCCAGATGCTGACGCGCGAACGCGCACGTCGACGGCAGACGCTCACTATTGCCCACTGGCCGATTCCGCGCAATCGATTAATCCGCATGCAATACATGATAAAAAATGATGCGGCATCGCGCGTGGCCGACGCGCATGCGTGCGTGAAGCCGGGCAATCGGAAATCAGATTCTGTTCCTGAATCTGGGGATGCTCTGCAATGTCGAACGGAACCGCGCGGCAAGCTTGCCGAATCCATCCGGAGTGGGATGAAGTTCATTTGCCCAGTCACTGGATGACAGCGTACCTTGCGTTTCGACGAGCACGACGTTTTGGTTGATCGCGCACAGATCTTTCAACCTGCTTTTAAAGGCTTCGAGGATGGTCTTCACAATGTGCCGGCCTTGCTCGACATCGGGCCAACCTTGCTCCACGAGCGAAGGTCGAAGCCAGGGGCCGGCAAACGGACACGCTCCAATGCCCGTCGGAATCGCGAAATCGTACGCGTGAAGGAGGATGGTTGCGTTGCTCGCATACAGGTTTCGTATTCGGATCAACTCGAGGTAGGCGCCATTAACGACGCCCAATATGTCGCGCAAGAGTTCGCTATTGACGCCTTGGGTCGGGTCGTTATTCACGTCCGCTGCATTCTCCAGCCAGAAACGGAACTGATCGCCGACCAGATCGTTGCCTCCGCCTGAGAACATGAGGACGTCGATTGGGCCGTGTGCCGGCTCACTGATGTAGTCGATCAATCGCTGACGTTTCGTCACGCCCATCAGGGTGGTCGTTGCATCGCCGTAGTGGGCGAGTTTCATCATCGCGGGCGTCAGTGTTGCCTGGCTTTTCAGGCTGTCCGCAACGTCTGTATGACCGATCAACGGAAGCGGATAGTCGAACCATGAGTCGCCGTCGGCCACGATGATCAACGGAATGAGGCCTCCCGACAGATGGCTGCGCTGCTGCCTTATTCCGTCGACGCGCGCCTGATTTTCCTCTGCGCGTCGTTGCAGATCTTTTTCGATCCTGCGCTGCGTTTCGCTGTAGACGTTGTTCTCGGCGGCGGAGTCATATGTGCTCACGATGGCCCTCGATATCTCGTCGTATCGACAGTGACAGACACCCGAGATCCCGGCTTCGGATCGCGCGGCTTGTGCCCCGCAGTTCATCGAGTGTGTGCAAAAAGACTAGTCAACGGAGGGGCGTTAAACAACCGCGTGATAAGCGTGCCCCAATAGTCGGATGCATATGGCCCAGTGAACCGACTTGCCAGTTGCGCAATGAAGTCGAACGCATGGAGAGTACAAAGGAATTCGTGAGTGCCTCTTGACAGAGGCAATTGCTATATGCGCACGACCGCTTATTCTGGTCCAAAAAAATTATTTGCAGAAGTGCTTGACGCGGTGAATGGCGATCCGCATAATTCGGCCTCTCCAAACGACGGGGACGCGAAAAAGCAGCAGCTTTTAGCGGTGTTCTTTAAAAACTAACAGCCGACAGGTGTGGGTGCTCGATGATGGCGCGCGGTGGTTCGTATGAACTGCCGAAGGCAAAAGTAATCGAGTCTCACACAGAAAGAAATTGAGGAAGGTTTGACGGGGTTGAGAAACCCGGTCGAACCATCTGTCAGTGATTTTGAGTGAGCGACCGGTTCGTCAAGAACCGAA
>NZ_JAYMRZ010000050.1:0-19867 GCF_038900715.1 Paraburkholderia phymatum
CTGTCAACAAGACGAAGTCCGTGATCTTTACCGAAGAGGGATTGCGCGAATCCGAGCGGCTCTTTAATGAGCATTTCGTCATTCCGGAAACAACCGGAAATTAATTCAACGAACTTCTAACTCAGGACAGTAGAATGGCTGCGAAAGATTTTCGCTTGCCTGTCTCGGGCAACAGGCCGCGCGCGCTGAACGGATCTGCGTGCGGGACTGCCCGTGCGATCGCATTGCAAAGAGTAATCGAGTTGTCGTGGGCAGCCAAGGGGCGATGAAAAGCTTCACGCTCGATGCCCGATTATCGGCGAGCCTATTCGTGTGAACGGGTATACCCCATTGCACTTTATTCCCGTTGCAATCGCTCGCGCGCGGATCGTCTAGCAGTCGATGGCGCCGGATACAGCACTGAGCCACACGTATCGTGTATTCGCCGCTCCGCGTCGACGTTCGCAGTCGAACGCGCGGCCGCTCTCGATGCCTGTCCGCGCTGCTTTTTTTTCGGATCACTCAGCGGGAGGCCAGCATGAAACGTTCCGATACATATGCTGCCGCGTTCATATTCCGTGGATTTCTGGCCGCGACGCTTGGCGCGACGAGTTCAATGGCTTTGGCGGCCGCAAGCGAAGGGGCCGTGTCGAACATCGCGACGGAACCTGTCGCGTCCAACGTTGCCGCGCCTTGTCTCAAGGCCGCATCGGCGGGCAACGGACAACTGACGTTGCTGGTCCAGGCGCCGACAGGCAGCGCCGTGCAGCTTACGTACGCCGCGAATGACGGATGGAGCGCAAACCCGGATACGACTGCTGCGGGACAGGACGCCGGGCGCATCGGACCCGTCGACGTATCGCACTCCACCGAAGACCCCGGCTTCGATCAACCGCCCGGCAAGCCGATGACGGTGTTCATCGACGGGCCAACCGGCTTCACCTACTTGTGGAGCCGGGAGCGCGGCTGGACGTTCGTCGGTCGGCTGACGGAGCGGATTCAGTAGTGCCGGCGACGTCGATGGTCGCGAACGGCCTCGCGGATCAGGCCTAAAATCACGAGCAGTGCCCGCGTGTTTCATTCATTTGTTTGCGCGGGACGCTCGTGATCGCTTCCATCGACGGCAGACGGCCCATGACCCTTCGCGATGCGCGTTTCGTTCGCACGACGCTGGCTGCACTTTGCGCGGCTTCTCTCGCGACGCTCGGCGCGTGCGGCGGCGGCAGCTTTTGCATCGGGTTCGATAGCTGTACGGCTTCGAACACGCAAAGCGTCACGTTGTCCGGTACGGCCGCGACGGGCAGGGCGCTGGCCAGCGCGAACGTGAGCGCCAGCTGCGCGCAGGGTTCGGGCTCGACGCTATCGGACGGCGGCGGACACTACAACGTCACGTTCAATGCGACGCCTCCGTGCATCGTGACCGTGACCTCCGGCAGCACGACGCTGCATGCGCCGGCATTCGCCAGCGGCACCTTCAATACGACGCCCGAGACCGAGCTGATGCTCGTCTATCTTGCTGCGCAACTGGGTACGAGCGAGGCCAATCTGATCGCGGGCTTCCCGGGCAACGCGCAGTTCCAGAAGGTGCTGTCGAACCAGGACGATGTGCTCGCCGCGCAATCGGCGGTCGTGACGGATCTGCAGCAGCACTATGCCGTCACGTTGACGGTGCCCGCGTTTCTGACGACACCTTTTGTCGTCGGGCAAGCGGGCGTCGACAGCGATCTCGACACGCTCGCGAAAGCGGGCGCCATCGACGCGAACGGCCTGCCCGATCCCGCCGCCGTCTCGTTGATGGCGACGGCAGGCCAGGCACGTCCCGTCACGGCGACATCGTCGCCTTGATCCGGCGCGGGCGGCGCGATGTAATGCGTCGGATCGCCGCGTGCTTTTCTTTACTGCGGCCCCATTGTCTGTGCAGCAAGAAAGCGCTCGTTCACATCCGGTTCGCGAAAGCTGTAAATTGTTCTACGCTATATAAGCTATGCGCTGAACGTTTCAATCCCGTGTTTAACGCCGCCGCTCGGGACGACGGCGGCGGTTCATTGACGCAACTGCTCGCACCTTTCTTATGGAGGATGAAGATGGCGATTCGACTAGGAGAAGAAGCTCCCGATTTCACCGCGGAAACCACCGAAGGCACGATCCGTTTTCATGAATGGATCGGCGACAGCTGGGCGATCCTGTTCTCGCATCCTAAGGACTTCACGCCTGTCTGCACGACGGAGCTGGGCTATATGGCGGGGCTCAAGCCTGAATTCGAAAAGCGCAACACGAAGATCATCGGACTCAGCGTCGATCCCGTCAGCGATCACACGAAGTGGGTCAAGGACATCGAAGAGACGCAGGGCCATGCGGTCAACTATCCGATGATCGGCGATGCGGATCTGCACGTCGCGAAGCTGTACGACATGATCCACCCGAATGCGAGCGGCGGTCCGCGCACGGCCGTCGACAACGCAACGGTACGCGCGGTGTTCCTGATCGGACCGGACAAGAAGGTCAAGGCGACGTTCGTGTATCCAATGAGCTCGGGCCGCAATTTCGACGAAGTGCTGCGCCTGCTTGATTCGCTGCAGCTCTCGGCGAAACATACCGTCGCAACGCCTGTGAACTGGAAGCCCGGCGACGATGTGATCATTCCGACTTCCGTTTCCGACGATGCCGCGAAAGAGAAGTATCCGCAGGGATTCAAGACGTTGAAGCCTTATCTGCGCTACGTGCAGCAGCCGAAGTGAGCGCTTGATCGATACGCCGATGCGCGCGCGTTCGAAACACGCGCGCGTGTCGGCGCGATACCCGTTTGACAAGGACGATGACGGCGATGGCCGCATGAATGGCCGCATACACGGGGCAAGCCGATGAAGCCGATACCCCACCGCTTCCTGATACAAGTCGAGAGAACATAAGCGTGCTGATCTTCAGACAGCTGTTCGACCAGCAATCGTCGACCTACACCTATCTGCTCGCCGACGGCGGCACGCGCGAGGCCGTGGTCGTCGATCCCGTCTTCGAACAGGCGCGGCGCGATGCGGCGCTGCTCGACGAACTCGGACTGCGTCTGCTTTATACGATCGACACGCACGTTCACGCCGATCACGTGACGGGCGCATGGATGCTGAAGCAACGCACCGGCAGCGAGATCGCGATATCGGCGGCAAGCGATGCGCAGGGCGCGGACCGCTATCTGAAGCACGGCGACACGATCGCATTCGGCGCGCGTCATCTCGAAGTGCGCGCCACGCCCGGCCACACGAATGGCTGCATCAGCCTCGTGCTCGACGATCAGTCGATGGCCTTCACCGGCGACTGTCTGCTGATTCGCGGCACCGGGCGCACCGACTTCCAGCAGGGCAGTCCGCATGCGCTCTTTCGCGCGGTACACGGGCAGATTTTCTCGTTGCCCGAAACATGTCTGCTCTATCCGGCGCACGACTATCGCGGCCTCACGGTGACGAGCGTCGCCGAAGAGAAGCGCTTCAATCCGCGTTTGGGCGGCGAGTTGTGCGAGGACGATTTCGCGGGCTATATGACGAACCTCGGGCTTGCGCATCCACGGCAAATCGATGTCGCCGTGCCTGCGAACATGAAGTGCGGTGTCGCGGCAAGCGATCCGTCGAAAAAGCCCGAGCCCGATTGGGCGCCTTTGACATACACGTTTGCCGGCATCTGGGAAATCCATCCGCAATGGCTCGAAGAACATCTGCAGTCGGTGCAGATCGTCGACGTGCGCGAGCGCGATGAATACGACGGACCGCTCGGCCGCATTCCCGAAGCGAAGCTGATTTCGCTCGGCGAACTGGCAGCACGCGCGAAGGAAATCGGCAACGAGCGCCCGATCGTGACCGTCTGTCGCGCCGGTGGACGTTCTGCCCAGGCGACGGTGATTCTGCGTCAGGCCGGATTCGAAGACGTCGCCAATCTCGCGGGCGGGATGTTGCGCTGGCGTGCCGAAGGACGCGTCGTCGAGAACGGCGGCGTGTAGCACGCGGCGAATTCCGTTACTTGTATTTGCCACCTGTATTTGCCACATAGCGTGTCGGTCGGCTCCTGTCCGTCCGGCAGTGGTCTGACGACCGTATCCGGCCCGTAAGGTGCCGTAAGGTGCGGCTCGTCATATCTATGTTCCTTTTGCCATTTCATCGCTGTTTTCGGACGCGGCACCAGATGGACACATGCATGCGCCGCCTGTTGAGTTAAGGTCAGTCGAAAGCATCCGTTCGAGCAATCGTCTGGCGTTCATCGTCAACATCGGTCTGGAGGGTGTGCATGCGTATGATGTTTGTAATCGGACATCTGGGTGACTACCACGTGCCGCGATACGAAGCGCTGAAGAAACTCGTCGAGCGGCGAGGCGACGAGATTTTCCTCGTCGAGATCTTTGGACGCTCGGGCGTCTACGCTTTCCCTCAACTGACCCGCGACGCCTTCTTCGGCAAGGAGCCGGCGCGCGCCGTCACCCTCCAACCCGACACCACCGATGCCGGCGGACACTGGCCCAGCGTCGCGTACAAGCTCGCCGGCATCGCGCGAACGTTGCGGCCCGATGTCGTCGTCACGCTCGGCTATCACACGCCTTACTCGCTGTGGCTCTATCTGATCCGACGGACAGCGGGCACGTTCCGCATCATCTACATGTCCGATTCGAAGCTCGATGACGGCGTGAGGCATCCCTTCAAGGAACGCCTCAAGCGGGCGCTCGTGTGCCGCTTCGACGGCGCGCTCGTCGCGGGCGAACGGCATCGCGCTTATGCGCAGACGCTCGGCATTCCGCTCGAACGCTCGCGCGTGGGTTTCGACGTGATCGACGTCGAGCGCTTCGCGCGGCTCGCGGACAATGCGCGCGCTTCCGAATCCGAAACGCGCCGCCGTTACGCGCTGCCCAGGCGCTACGTGCTGTGCGTGAGCCGCTTCGTGCCGCGCAAGAACGTCGATGTGGTCGTCGATGCATATGCGCGGACGGGACTCGCCGATAAAGGCATCTCGCTGGTGCTGATCGGACACGGGCCCGACATGCGCGCGATCGAAGGACGTGTGTCGAGCATGCAGCTCGACGGGAACGTGCGCTTTCTCGATCCCGTTCCGAATGCGCAGATGCCCGCCGTGTACGCGTTGTGCGACTTCATGGTGCTCGGCAGCGAGTTCGATCAGTGGGGACTGTGCGTCAACGAGGCGTTCGCCGCATCGAAGACGGCGATCGTCACGCAGACATGCGGCGCGGCGGGCGAACTGGTGAAAGACAGCATGAACGGATTCGTGGTCGAGCCGGGCAACGCCGATGCGCTCGCGGAGAAAATGCAGATGCTGGCGCTGAACGATGCGCTACGGGACGCGATGTCGAAGCGGGCCAGACAGTCCGTCGACAAATGGAGTCCCTCGATGTTCGCCGCGAATCTGATGGAACTGGCCGACCGGCTTCTGTGTTCCGAGCGGCGCGTGCTCGTTTCCGCGAAGCGCTAGCCGCGCAGCTTGCGGCGCAAAGTCAGATCGTGCCGAACAACGCGCGAGGACGATCGCGCAGCGCTTGCGCGAGCGTTTGCAGCGCGCTCACCAGCTGCTCGCGCGACGACGCGCATGCGAGGTTGATCCGCACGCCGTGCTCGACTTCGGCGCGGTCCACTGCAAACGCCGACGAAGGCATCACGACCACGCCGCGCGCTTTCGCGTTGGCGGCGAAGTCGTCCGCGCGCCACGGCGGCGGCAGCCTGAGCCACACGAACATGCACGCGGGATCGGAGTCGAGCCATTCCTGCGGCAGAATCTGGCGCGCCAGATCGTGCCTCACGCGAATCTCGGCGAGCTGTGCGTCCATGATGCGGCGCGCGGTGCCGTCTTCGATCCATATCGTCGCGATCAGCATCGACATCGGCGCGGGCATCCACGCGGTCGTGCGCACGGCTTCGGCGGCGAGCGCGGAACGCTCGGGCGGGCTCAGCAGATAACCGAGCCGCAGTCCCGGCGCAAGAATCTTCGAAGTCGCGGCGATATGGAACGTGAGTTCCGGGCACAGGCTCGCGAGCGTCGGCAGGCGCTGCGAAACGAGCGGACCGTAGACATCGTCCTCGATGATCGCGACGCCATGCCGGCGCGCGATATCGACGAGCGCCACGCGCCGTTCGAGGCTCATCGTCGTCACGGTCGGGTTCTGCAGATTCGGCACCGTGAAGATCGCCTTGACGGGCACACGGCCGCAGATGCGCTCCACTTCTTCGGTGATGAGCCCGTCGCGGTCGCTCGGCACGCTGACGATCTCGAACTGGAACACGGGCGCCAGTGCTTTGAGGCCGTAGTACGTGAGACGGTCGGCGATGATCACGCCGTCCGTGCCGATCAGGCTGTTGAGCACGGCATACAGGCCGTGCTGCGCGCCGCTCGTCACGACCAGGTGTTCCGGCGACGGCGTGAAACCGGGCGCGGCCGTCCACTTCACGCCGGCGGCGCGCGCCCATGCGGGCCCCTGCGGCGGCTGATATTCCTGTAGCGACGCGTAGCGCGAATCGCGCGGCAACTCGGCGAGCGTGGCGGCGAGGCACGCCAGGAATTCACCCGTCGCGGGCCGGTTGACGGTCAGGTCGATTGCGCCGCCCGGCGTGGCGTTGGGCGCCGCAGCTGTTTCGACGCGCGGCATCGCACCGCCCGTCACGAGCGAGCCGCGCCGCTTGCTGCCGATCACGAGCCCGCGCAGCTGCAATTCCTTGTACGCGCGCGAAACCGTCGACACATTGATGCCGAGTTCCGTCGCCAGCTGACGTTGCGGCGGCAGGCGGCTGCCCGGCGGATAGACGCCGCCGCGAATCTCATCTTCGATCGACGCCGACACCTCGATGTAAGTCGCGCGTTTTGTCTGGACCTGGTCGCCGTTTGTCTGGTCGACTTCGTCCGCCGCACCGTTGCCGTTCGCTGTCTTGGGTTTGCTGGAAGCCATTGTCTTGCCCTGTCTCCATACAAAACAGGTTTTGTCTGCCTGTTTGTGCCAGTTCGCCGGATTTTATACCAGATATGCATCTTTGCCTTGATTTTCAACGGTGGCAAGGAACGCGCCCATCTTGGCCAGGGAAAGTCCTGGACCACACAATGAGGCTTTTAATTGCACACAAAAAAATGTTGTGTGATTCTTTGAATCAGGTTGTGCAGGTTTTGTGTGGTTTTTGAATCGCTGGATCGGGCTGCAAGGAGATTACGCATGGCAGAGAGCAGGACAAGCGGGCGCGCATCGCGCGGCACACAGGACGACGCGGCGCCGCGTCTCGGCGTCGCCTTGCGTCAGCGGCACGTCACGATGATTTCGCTGGGCGGCATCATCGGCGCGGGGCTTTTCGTGGGCAGCAGCGCGACGCTCAGCACGGTCGGACCGGCAGCATGTCTGTCGTATCTCGTGGCAGGCATCGTCGTGCTGTTCGTGATGCGCATGCTCGGCGAAATGGCGCTGGCCGTGCCGGGCGTGGGCTCGTTCACCGAATACGCGCGCATCGGGCTCGGCGACTGGGCGGGCTTCACGAGCGGCTGGCTCTACTGGTACTTCTGGGTGATCGTCGTCGCGGTGGAAGCGGTCGCGGGCGCGGCGATCCTGCAACGCTGGATTCCCGCGCCCGTGTGGATGATCGGGCTCGTGCTGCTGTCGGTGATGACGTTCGTCAACCTGATGTCGGTGAAGTCGTATGGCGAGTTCGAATTCTGGTTCGCGTCGATCAAGGTCGCGGCCATCATCGTCTTTATCGCGATCGGCGCCGCGTGGGTCTTCGGTCTCGGCCATACGCACAGTGCAGTGCGCAATCTGACGGCGGCGCAGGGCTTTCTGCCGTTCGGCGCGATGTCGGTGTTCGCGGCCGTGCCGACGGTGATCTTCGCCGTCGGCGGCGCGGAAATCGCGACCATTGCCGCCGCCGAGTCCGATAACGCCGCGAAGAGCGTCGCCGCGATGACGCGCTCGGTGATCCTGCGCGTCATCACGTTCTATGTCGGCTCGATGTTCCTGATCGCGTGCATCGTGCCGTGGACCAGCATCGTCACGGGCCATTCTCCCTTCGTCGCCGCACTCGAAACGATGCGCGTGCCGGGCTCGGCGGACATCATGAACGCAATCGTGCTGGTCGCCGTGTTGTCGGCGCTGAACTCGGGGCTGTACGTGTCGTCGCGGATTCTGTTCCGTCTCGCAGGCCGAGGCGACGCTCCGCGCGCGCTGTTGCGCCTCACGCCGTCGCGCGTGCCGCGTCTCGCGGTGCTGCTGAGCAGCGTGGTCGGCTATGTGGCGATCGTCGCGGCCATCGTGTCGCCGCAGGGCGTGTTCCTGTTTCTCGTGAACGCATCGGGTGCCGTGATGCTGTTCGTCTATCTCGCGACGGCGCTCGCGCAGATTCGCATCCGCCGGCGTCTGGAGCAAAAGGGCGAGAAGCCCGAACTGCCTGTGTGGCTCTTTCCGTGGCTCTCGTATGCGGTCGTGGCGGCGATCGTCGGCGTGCTGATCGCGATGGGCACGGATGCCTCACTGCGTCCGCAATTGATGGCGAGCATCGCGAGTCTCGCGGTTGCATCGGCGGCGTGGCTGCTCGGCACGAAACGGCGCAATGTGGATGAAGGCACGCGCACGGGTTATCTCGCAGCCGACGCACGCGCGATGCAAGGAGAGCGTTGATGGCTGAAGTGGGCATTGTCGGCGCGGGTTTCATCGGGCTTGCGAGCGCCGGCTGGCTGATGCGCGACGGGCACCGCGTGACGCTGTTCGATCCGTCCGGCGTCGCGCAGGGCGCGTCTTACGGCAACGCGGGCACGTTCGCGCCGTATGGCTGCATACCCGTGAACAACCCGTCGGTGTTCCGCGATCTGCCGCGCTTCCTGCTGTCGAGCGAGAGTCCGTTCCGCTTGCGCTGGAGTTATCTGCCGCACGTGCTGCCGTGGCTCGTGCGCTTCATGATCAGCTCGACGCAGCGCCGCTACGAAGCAAGCGCAAGCGCGCTCGCCGCGCTGCTTGCACAGGCGCAGGCCGGCTACGCGCCGCTGCTCGAAGAGCGCGATCTCGCGAGGTTCGTGCGGCCGCGCGAGTGCCTGTATCTGTATTCGAGCGGCGCGTCGTTCGATGCGTCGCGTGCTTCGCTGAATTTGCGCGAGCGGCTAGGCGTGTCGTTCGACGTGTTGTCGGGTGAAGAGGTGCGCGAGCTGGAGCCTTCGCTCGCGCCGATCTTCGAGCGCGGCGTGCTCTTTCGCGACAGCTGGCATTTCTCCGATCCGCAGGGCTTTCTGTTGTCGCTCTACGACGTGCTCGCGGCGCGCGGCCTCGAACTGGAACGCAAGAGCGTGAGCGCGCTCGCGCCCGTATCGGACGGCGTCACGCTGACGACCGACGACGGCACGCCGCGCCGCTTCGATCACGTCGTCGTCGCGACGGGAGCGCGCTCGGCGAAGTTCGCGGCGCAATGCGGCGACCGCGTGCCGCTCGATACCGAGCGCGGCTATCACGTGCGCTATCGCGGCGCGTCGCAACTGATTTCGCGGCCGGTCGGCTGGGCCGAGCGCGGCTTCTACATGACGCCGATGGACGAGGGCATTCGCGTCGCCGGCACGGTCGAGCTGGGCGGCTTCAGCGATGTGCGCAACCGTTCGCTGCTCGATCTGCTGACTTTTTCATCGAAGCGCGCGTTGCCCGCATTGCAGCAGCCGGACAGCACGTGGCTCGGCTTCCGGCCCACGCTGCCCGACGGCGTGCCCGTGCTCGGCGGCTCAAGCGCAAGCGAGCGCGTGATCTACGCATTCGGTCATCAGCATCTCGGGCTGACGCTGGCGGGCGTGAGCGGGCGCATCGTCGCGGATCTCGTCGCTCGGCGCGCGCCGCCGCTCGACCTGACCCGCTACGCGGCGACCCGGTTCTGAACGGACACACACCGGACACACAAGGACGACTTCGACGCGTCGCGCATCGGGTCAGTCGACAGGCAAAACGCGCGGCATCTTCTATCGACAGGAGCGCATCATGAATCGACGTACATGGATCATCAGGCTGGCGGTGTGCGCTCTTGCAGCGCATGCTTCGTTCGCCGCTTCAGTTGCATCGGCCGCCGATCCGGAAGTGGTCAAGATCGGCTTTGTCGGCCCGCTGACGGGGCCTGTCGCGCGCGTCGGCAAGGACCTGCAATACGGCGCGCAACTTGCCATCGACGAAGAGAACGCGAAGCATCCGACCGTCGCCGGCAAGCCCGTCAAGTTCGTGCTCGACGTGCAGGACGACCAGGCCGATCCGCGCGTCGCGATCCAGGTCGCGCAAAAGCTCGTCGACGATGGCGTGGTCGGCGTGATCGGCCACTACAACTCGGGATGCAGCATTCCCGCATCTGCCGTGTATCACAACGCCAACGTCGCGATGATCACGCCGGGCTCGACCAATCCGCAACTCACGAAGCAGGGCTTCAAGAACGTGTTCCGCACGATGGGACATGACGGCGTGGGCGGCGTGGTGGCGGGGCACTTCGTCGTCGAGCAGATGAAGGCGAAGCGGATCGGCATCATCGACGACCGCACGGCGTTCGGTCAGGGCCTTGCCGATGCGTTCGAAAAAGGCGCGAAGGAAGCGAACGGCAATATCGTCGATCGCGAATTCACGAACGACAAGGCCGTCGATTTTCGCGCGATCCTGACTTCGCTGAAGAGCAAGAACGTCGATCTGATTTTCTTCGGCGGACTGGACGAACAGGGCGCGATGCTGGTCAAGCAGATGCGCTCGCTCGGCATGACGGCGCAACTGTTCGGCGCGGGCGCGCTGAAGAGCAACGCGTTTCTGCAGATCGCCGGCGCTTCCGGCGAACGCACGCAGGATCTCGAACCCGGTCCCGCGCTCGACAAGCTGCCCGCCGCACAGGACTTCGGCAAGCGCTACAAGGCGCGCTTCAACCAGGACGTCGAGCTGTACGCGCCGTTTGCGTATGACGCCGCGCTCGCGATGCTGAAGGCGATCCACGACGCGAATTCACTCGACAGGCAGAAGATCGTCGAGAGCCTCTCCAAGGTTTCGCTGACGGGCGTGACGGGCAAGATCACGTTCGATCCCTACGGCGATCTGATCAAGCCGCCCTATACGCTGTTCCAGGTCGAGCAGGGGCAGTGGAAGAGCATCAGGACCGTTGGAGGCGGAGTCTGATCGTGGGCTGAGCGATGGTGGTGCGGCGTGCGCGATGTGTATGGCGCGCGCCGCCGCTGCTTCGCGCGCCGCTGACGCATCATCGAAGCGCAATGGATCGCTTCACAAATCCAGCTCGAGAAAACGCGTGCCTTCGACGGGATTGAACACATACGCCGAGATAGGCCTGAACCCAAGCGACGCGTAAAGCTGCTGGGCCGCCTGCATGGTCGGCAGCGTATCGAGCCGCATCTTCCTGTAGCCCGCTTCTCTGGCCGCGTGCACGACGGCTTGCGCAAGACGCCTGCCGACCTGCTGGCCGCGGCCTTCCTCCCGCACATAGAGGCGCTTCATTTCGCAGATGTCGTACTCGAACGGCCGCAGCGCGACGCAGCCGATCACGCGGCCATCGCGCCACGCGAGCAGAATCGCGCCGGCCGGTGGCGCATATTTGCCGGGCAGCGAGGCCAGTTCCGCGTCGAATGCCTGAAACGACAGATCGACGCCGAGGCTGTCCGCGTACTCGCGGAAGATGACGCGCACGGCGTCGAGATCGTCGGGGAAGCGGGCGGGGTGGATGGATGTCATCGAGGGGATGGGCGGACGCGTCGGTGGTCCTTTGATAGGACGATAGTACGCTGGATGCGCAGTGGGAGGGCAATGAAGCTGCGTGCGCGTCATGCGCGCGAGCGCGGTGCGCCGCATGCACACATGGTTCGCGCCATCGACGGAATTGGCGCGTATCAGTCGAGACAGTGTCGCAGCGCGGCTGCAAAGGCATGTGGCCGCTCCAGCATCATCATGTGCCCGGCTCCTTCGATGGTCTGGAAGCTCGCGCATTCGATCGACGCCCAGTCCGGTGTATGCCAGCCGCTGCGCGAATGCTCGCCGGCGATCAGGTGAACGGGATGCGTCCCGAAGACCTCGCGCACGGTCGAAAGATAACGCTTCTCGCCCGTTGTCGCGACGACGGATTGCCCCATCGCCCTTAGCGTCGACGCCGGTTGACGCGCGAGGCTGTGCGCGGCCGCATCGCGCATGTCAGGTGTCACATCGACTCCGGCGCCGCGCAGCCATCCGAGCGGATCGCTGCGTAAGCGTTCGAGCAGAGCGTTTGCATCGGCGTCGCTCATGTGGCCGACCGACGCCGACCAGAACGCATCATCCAGCGTGAAATTGCCTTCGATATTGACGATCCTTCTCACACGCTCCGGATGCGCGTGGGCAAGCAGCATCGCGATTGCGCCGCCGACGGAGTGTCCAACCACATCGACCGCTTCGTCGCCAAACTGTTGCTCTATTGAACGGCTGATGTGCTCTGCTTGCGTGCGAAGGGTAATCGCGTCGAAGGGGACATGCTGGTGTTCGCCATAACCCAGCAGGTCCGGTGCGAGCACGCGACGTGACGGATGCTTAACGGTGTGATCCTCAGCGAACTCCGCCGCGCTCAGCGGACCGAAAAAGCCATGAACGAAAACAACAGAAGGACGAATGCTCATGCTCGTTTCTGGCCTTTGCGTCGATTCTGCTTCTGCTTCAGTTCTGCCTCCAGTTCATCCATTTCCAGAACGTGCGTGCGGTCGTGATCGAGAAGTTCGCGCACGAGTTCTTCTAGCGTCATGCGCCTCGTGCCGTCGCGCAGGCCGCAACGCCTGAGTTGCCCGGGCTTCAGCTTCTTCAGCGTCGCGCACAGTTGCTTGCGCGATTGCGCGAACGCGTTGACGGCTGTCGTCATGTCCTGATGCAGATAGTCGCGTTGTTCCGCAAGTGCCGTTCCGTCAACCGAATCGATTACGGGCAGATGCCGGTTCCGCACTGCTGCGATCCGGTCTGCAAAGATCGCGTCGAGGTCGCGCAGGTGACAGGCGTGCTCGACGGGCGCAAAACCCGTACCCTTCGGCCGCTGTGACCACTGAGCATTGGGTATGCGCAAGGCGAAACCGGAGAGCGCGGCGGGCATCTGAGAGAGCGCATCGATAACGCCTTCGAATGGCAGCAGGATCGGCTGCGGGCTGAATACCGCGCCATAGCTGAACAGCAAACCGCCGACACGTCCGCGTGCCTGCGTTACTTCGTGCCCGTGTTGTCGCATGACTTCCGCGATCATCGCGCCGCAGAACTGACGCGCCGTCGTGTCCTGCTCGACCTCGGGGAATTTCTCCCCGATCTCGTCCGTGACCGCGGCGATAGCCGCGACGCCCGCGCGCGAGAGGGCGGCGAACTCGATGTAGCGATCCGGCCCGACGAGCAGTCTTTCGAGCTGCTGTCCGAGCGGAGTCGTTCTGAAGCGGTCGAAGCGGGAATGCATGGGGAGCCGATCTGCCATAAACATATAACGTCGCAAAACGATACGTTACGATGTGGTACCAGGTCAAGTCATGCCGCTTCGATTCGTTTGCAGACCACCTTCTAGTACTCGCACAAGCGCAACTAACTGTCCGCCGCGCCCCCTCACCGCTGGCTGCTACGCAGCTCAAAACTGCCTACACGCCACCCGGCCAATACACCTTGCACACACGCCGCACAAGAGCCAATTCGCCCGTGCCTGTCGGCACATGAAGGGAAGGGAAAAAGCGAGACAACCGCTCCCGTCACCCTCATCGACACATCTTCGACGACAGTGCTAGTCTTTCCGCTGATCGCGCGTTGGCCGGGACAGCGAACTTCGTCGCTTCTTCGAAACTCCCGGCGCAACACGATGCGCGGCAGGCAGGCGGCACTCGCGCGCTGTGCTCGCATCAAGCTTTCGCGCGCAAGAGCACAAGAGCGCAAGGGCCCCCAAGTCACAAGAAGCTCCGCCGACCTGCTCAATCGATACGATACCGACGACCGATGCGAGGTAACGTGCATGAACACACCATCAAGCAACGACGTTGTCTTTCTGTTCGATGTCGACAACACACTGCTCGACAACGATCACGTCCTGCAGGATCTGCGGATGCACATGACGCGCCAGTTCGGCGAGGCCAACAGCTTGCGCTACTGGCAGATCTTCGAAGACCTGCGCGGCGAGCTCGGATACGCGGACTATCTCGGCGCATTGCAGCGCTATCGACACGAGCGTCAGGACGACACGCAGTTATTGCTGATGTCGTGCTATCTGATCGACTATCCGTTTGCCAACCGCATTTTTCCGGGCGCGCTCGATGCGCTTCGCTACGCGAGCCAGTTCGGCCGGACGGCGATTCTCTCGGACGGCGACGTCGTGTTCCAGCCGCGCAAGGTGTCGCGCGCGGGGCTGTGGGACGAAGTCGAAGGGCGGGTGCTGATCTACATCCACAAGGAACAGATGCTCGATGACGTAATCGCGCACTTTCCCGCACGGCACTATGTGATGGTCGACGACAAGCTGCGCATCCTCACGGCCATGAAGGAGCAATGGGGCGACCGGCTGACCACGATCTTTCCGAGGCAGGGCCACTATGCGCTCGACGAAGCGGAGATCGCGAAGTATCCCGATCCCGACGTCACGATCGAACGGATCGGCGAACTGACGTCGATCGACTTCGACGGATTGGCGGCGAAGCGACGCAAGTAGCGCACACGAAGCAAGACGGAAGCGATACGTGCGCGTCAAGCACGCAAAGCACCTTCAGTCGATAAGTGGCCCGGACACACGCGTGGGCCGAGAGTCGCGATGACCCGAGCTAGGGCTGACTACCGGGAATCGGTCGACAAGTGAATGGTGGCAAGTTTCCG
Source organism: Paraburkholderia phymatum (assembly GCF_038900715.1). Lineage (GTDB taxonomy): Bacteria > Pseudomonadota > Gammaproteobacteria > Burkholderiales > Burkholderiaceae > Paraburkholderia > Paraburkholderia phymatum_A. The sequence goes on from NZ_JAYMRZ010000050.1 coordinate 14,783, forward strand.
CAAGGTAGTCGTACTAGTCGCGACGATCATCTTTACGGTGACTCTCTTCTTGTGATGAAGACTCGGGTTTGCTTTTCTCGCTTCCCTGGTCTTCCTTGGGGACATATTTTCTTGCCGGGCTCAGTAGCCGGCTCACACCATGGTTTAAGGTCCTGTTCCGCTTGCTCTCATTGGCGTGAACCGGTTGCAGTCGTCACGGATAAGGGAGCATCGGTTATAGCTCTATTTGATTCAAATATCTGAGCAGACGATCAAGAAGCAAAATAATCACGTCACCGGCGCGAGGCAAATCCTTTGTGTGTGACCCGGGGCCTCGAAGCCAGGTGAACCTCAACAGCGAAGATCTTCAGGTTCACTTCAAATTGAGCCTCTATTTCCCTTCGTGGTTGATACTCACTTCCGCCGCCGGCTTGGCCGAAGAACAGACATAGTCGTAAAGGTCAGGACCTTCCGAATTAGGTGTAACGTTAAAGAGCTTAGAAGCATCGACATTCAGCGGAATTAGATTGCTATCTGTCGTGTGCTTTTTCGTCGTGAAGTACCTGGTATTCTCGCTGACTGCATACGTGATCGATACCGGACAGTCGTAGCGGCTGGTCGATGACGCAACATCATCCCGGTGAGGTTGCCGACAAATCAATCAACACAGCAGTCCTGCCGAATGGCTCGCAAAAAAACCGAACCGGCGGCGATGTCCTCCACCTGGAGATTTGCCGTCTAAAGTTTCGGCGCAATCTTTATTTGCGGTTCAATATTGTCTCTTCCTGCTCGTTATATTCCATGCTGGTTCGCTCCGAAACCGGTCAGGCGACGGATGCATTTCGGCCTTTGCGGTCATTGAAGCTGGCTGCGTTCTACGTCAGCGGTCTGGCGGATTGTGGACGTTTGCGACGTCGCCCGGTTGGACTCCAACCGTGTCCATCAGCAACGAGCTCACGCTCTCGACCCCGCAACGTCCGCTCCGGATGTGCAAGCGTCGCTCGCCTTACTGAATCACGGAATCGGCTCAATGCACTCCAAAGTCTGACTGAAGCCTTCTCAGCTTCGAGGGGGTGACGTTGAATTCGCGCTTGAACCAATGTATGAGATGTGAGCTGTCTGTAAAGCCGCACTCGTATGCGATCTGCGTAATCGACCGGTCGCTGTTGACCACCATCCATTTGGCGGCATTCAGGCGCATGCCCCTCCAATACTGAAGAGGCGCGACGCGCAGATGCTTCCTGAAGAGTCGGGTAAGTTCGCGCTCGGTCGTTCCGATCGTTCGTGCAATCCCGGCAATTGAACCTGGCTCAAATGTTCGTTGCCTCATCAAGCCGACTGCGTTCACGACCCGCCGGTCCGAGCAATGCAGGCCGATCTCCGAGTTGTCCTTCATAGCCTGTATTTCTTCGAATCCTCGATCGGCCATCAAATAGTGAAGTGCCTTGTGCGATCGCGTATTGCCGCAGTTGGTCGTAACCAGGTGCATTGCAAGGTTGATCGCCGCAAGACCGCCCGGGCATGTAATGAATCCGCCGTCCACTACGACAGGGGCATCCGTCACAGCGATGACGTCCGGAAAGTTACTCTGCATCGCTTGCGCGAGCGAGAAGTGAACAGCACATCGTTTTCCGGCCAAATAGCCCAGTTCGGCAAGAATGAATTGGCCGGTGCACAGCCCGATGACGGGGACGCGTGCTTCAACGCAGGATTGTATAAATCGGTAAAGCTCGTCGGGGATCGGCTCTGCACTATGCAGCAGGCCGCCGTGCACCACAACGTAGTCATATTCAGATGGATCGCCGAAGAGTTTGGTCGGCAACATCGGGAAACCGCAACTCGATCGGACGGGAGAAAACTCGTGAGACAGAAGGTCCCACGAGCAGTAGATTTGCCTGCTGAAATCCGACTCGTCTGCCGACAATCGCAGAAACTCGACGAAGCACGAAAGGGGCATCAGGGTGAAGTCCGGAGTCGGTGCTATGCCAATTCTGAGCGGCGTCTCGACCTCTGGCGCGGGCTTGCTCGGTCGCAGAAAAGAGTAATCGCCCCGCATTCGTTGTCTCCATTGCCGTGCCGCCGATTGTCCGAAACATACAATTTTTTTCAAGCACGGGCAATTATAGTTTTCCGCATCAACACGCAAACGGCACGGAGGTGCCATCTTGAAGATCACGAAAATCTCGCTCTACCAGGTAGACCTACCGTTGAAAGAGGGTTCTTATAGCTGGTCGACAGTCTCCTTTGCCTCGTTCGACTCGACGGTGATCGTCGTCGAAACGGACGCTGGACTCACCGGTGTCGGCGAGATTTGCCCGCTCGGACCGTCCTATCTGCCTGCCTATGCTGAAGGCGCTCGCGCGGGCCTCATCAAGATTGCCGAAGGCCTGATTGGCGAAGACCCGTGCCAGATTGGTCGGATCAATGTCCGCATGGACGAGCTTCTCAAGGGTCATCCGTATGTGAAGTCAGCGTTGGATATGGCTTGCTGGGACATCCTGGGCAAGGCGACCAGCCAGCCGGTCTACAACCTGCTCGGCGGGCGTCTGCAAGACACGGTCAAGCTCTTCAAGGTCGTGAGTCGGCAAGACCCCGATGCGATGGCGAAAAAAATCCGGGAGTATCAGAACCAGGGATTCAAACAGTTCCAGATGAAGGTCGGTGCGGGCGCGGATTCGGATATCGAGCGAATCCGCAAGGTGTCTGCTGAACTGCGCCCCGGCAATGTCCTGGCGGCAGATGCGAACACCGGTTGGCGGCAGCACGAAGCGCTGCGCGTTGTCAAAGCGATTCGGGACGTCGATATCTACATCGAACAGCCGTGCCCCAGCTATGAGGAATGCCTCACGGTCAGGCAGCATACCGATCATCCAATGATCCTCGACGAATGCATGGAAGACATTCGCATGCTGATGCGTGGCTGTCAGGACCGAGCGATGGACGTGGTCAATCTCAAGGTGAGTCGTGTAGGCGGTCTGACGAAGGCCAGGCAATTCCGTGATCTTGCTGTGACGATGGGAATTTCGCTCACCATTGAAGACTCGTGGGGCGGTGAAATTGCGACTGCCGCGCTTTGCCATCTCGCGCACTCGACACCGTCCGGTTTTCACTTCCAGTCGTCGGCTTTCCATGAGTATCACAGCCTCACTGTCGCTTCAGGGGGGCCGGAACTGAACGACGGCTACATGTCAGTCTCGGCTCAGCCGGGTCTCGGCGTCTCGCCAAAAATGGACGTTCTCGGTGATCCTGTTGCCGTCATCGGTCAATCAGCTTGATCCGGACCGCGCACGCAGCGAAGCGCTCGATTGTCTTCGCAATCGAGTACTCACTCTCTCCAACCCTGCACAGAAGTGGCTTCTCCACCATTAGTTCAGGAACCTGACTTTCGGAAAGAAAGAGGAAGTGACCAGATGAGCGCTGTGATGTTGTCCGTGCGAGATATTCGTTCAGTCATGACGTGGGAACGCGCTATTGAGGCACTTCGTGACGGTCACCGTGGGGCGCGGCCTCGCACTGCAGATCTGCTCCTTCAAAGCGGTCCGTTCAGCGTGTTTTCGCGAGGCGTCGTGCTTCCCGGCTACGGAGCAGGTGTCAAGGTCTGTTCTATCTTTCCTCCAAATGCACATAGAGAAACACCGCTGCCGACCGAGGACGCCATCTTCGTTGTGGTCGACGAAGACACGAAGTCCATCTCATGCATCCTCGACGGCCCGGAAGTCACGCGCTGGAAAACCGCAGCGGACTCGGCGCTGGCATCAGCATTACTGTCCGCCAACGACAGCAAGACCCTGCTCGTAATTGGAGCGGGCCCTATTGCACTAGCGTTGGCGCAGGCGCATATCCATGTCAGGCCATCCATCAAGCGGATCATGCTATGGAACCGCACGCCGCAGAAGCTCGATAGCGTTGCACGGTCATTGATGCAATCAGGCCGGACGATTGACGTGGTCACGGATGTTAACGATGCAGTATCACAAGCAGATATCATCTCGGCGGCCACGGGCTCCGTCAGTCCGATCATCAAGGGTCGATTCTTAAGGCCCGGCGCACACGTCGATCTCGTCGGTGGATACCGGCCTGACATGCGCGAGGCTGACGACGACGTGATTGAACAATCCGACGTTTTTGTCGACTTCAGAGACACAGCAGTCGAGGCTGGAGACATCATGCAAGCCATTGCCAACGGCTCGCTGGCCCGAAGCGATATCAAGGGTGATCTTTTCGAAATGGTTCAGACTGCGCCAAAACGGAGCGGAAAGGCAACCGTGTTTAAAAACGCGGGTGGAGCGCACCTGGACCTTCTCATCGCGTTGGCGGCTGCGAAAGAATTGGGAGCCAGCGTATAAGAGCGGTGCCGAAGACCAGCTCGGTCCGTGAGGGACGGCTATCGGCTCTGCGTCGCGTTGGACGCTTCAGAATGTGCGGACAGCACTGTCCTGCTGGATTGGGCCACAGAAAGATTCAGACCATGCCGAAAATGCGGCCTTTCGCCGACCGATTGCTTGCCCAGATGCCGTCGCTTAGAGCGCTGAGGTGCTTCGTGACGGCCGCACGCTACGAGAGTTTCACACAGGCGGCCGAAGTTCTCTGTGTCACTCAGGCGGCGATAAGCCGTCAGATCAAAGAGCTGGAGGATTCGCTGGACATCGTTCTTTTCGAACGTTCAGGTCGGCACATCGCGCTCACGGAAGCCGGTAGGATTTTATATAACACGTCATACCTTTCCATCATGAACATCGCCGAGTCGGTCGAGGTGCTGCGCCGGCATGGAAGAAGCGTACTGATCATCTGCGTGTCTCATGCATTTTCCGCGTTGTGGCTCGCGCCCCGCCTTGCGGCATTCCGGGAACAGTTTCCACATGTGAGGCTTCATGTAGTGGTCACCGACCATTACAAGGAGTTCGACGGACTCATCGACCCGGACGTGATAGTTACTAAAAACCCGCCGCGAGAAGCGGAATACACGGTCGAAAGACTCTTCGACGGCGATCTCATAATGCACCTCTCACAGTTGAATGTTGGACTGCTACGGTTGAAGATGCCCTGAATTGCGGATCCAGTTCTGAAGCTGATGCTCTTTCGTGGCGTCCAGGGTGATCCACCACG
>NZ_JAYMRZ010000051.1:0-16017 GCF_038900715.1 Paraburkholderia phymatum
CACAGCCACAGCCACAGCCACAGCCACAGCCACAGCCACAGCCACAGCCACAGCCACAGCCACAGCCACAGCCACAGCCACAGCCACAGCCACAGCCACAGCCACAGCCACAGCCACAGCCACAGCCGCAGCCACAGCCACAGCCACAGCCGCAACCGAACATACCCAGCGTCACGTTCGAAGAATACGAATATGTGAGCGGGCTGGACGCCAGCGAGGGAGTATGTAAATCTGGCGATGGCGTCGTGGCGGAATGCGCGTCGTTTTCGGGCTCGTTCGCCCTGCATTTCCTGAACCAGATCTGTACCGACGCCGCGCACGGGCGCGCCGCCCGTGGGGCATGAACAATGCCTTCCTATGAGTCACTTCCACAACAGGAGACGGCACTATGGAAATCGAAGCGACCGCATGGTTCCCGCTGGACGACTATGCGCCCGTAAGGGACGGGTGGTACGAAGTCCAGCTTGTGAGCGGAGGGACGGCATTCGCCAAATTCGCGGAAGGCGGATGGACCGAAAAACCGCTCCTCGTGTTCACACACTGGCGCGGGCTGAGCGAAGATCCCGCGCGCGTGGACGAACCGGAAACCATCGACGCGGAAGCCACGGCAGCAGAAGGCGTGCGCGCAGCGTGGAACGCATTCTTCCCGGGCGCCAACGGCGAGGCGCACAAGCCGCACGACATCTCGCACGGCAAGCCGCCACCCATCACGCACTGACCTCTCGCATCCACGCGGACCTGCGGACGGCGCGTCGGCGCCGCCGCTCGTTTCAGCGTCAACGCTTTTCAACGCCTCTCTGCCTCTCTGTCACGCAGCCCTCGCGTTTTTCCCCGCTTCGCTAGAATGCCGCGATCGATATCGCGAAGGCCATCCATGCAAGATTTCCGCCAACCCGTCGACCTGGCGCGCGCCACGCGCCTTCTGAATCACGGCCCCGTCACGCTCATCACCAGCGCGCACGGGGGCCGCTCGAACGTGATGGCGGCGTCGTGGGCGATGCCGCTCGATTTCGTTCCGCCGAAAGTCGTCGTCGTGATCGACGCAAAGACGCTGACGCGGCAACTCGTCGAAGCGAGCGGCGTGTTCGGCCTGCAACTGCCGACGCGCGGCTTCGCGCGCCATACGCTCGCGGTCGGATCGAATGCGGGCGTCGAGATCGACAAGCTCGCGGCGCTGCAACTCGACACGTTCGCCGCGCAGAAGATCGACGTGCCGATGCTCGAAGGCTGCGTCGCGTGGTTCGAATGCAAGGTGATTCCCGACGACAGCCAGCGCCACGACCTGATCCTCGCCGAGGTGGTCGCGTGCTATGCGGACAGCCGCGTCTACTCGAACAACCGCTGGCACTTCGGCGACGATCACGACATGCGCACCTGCCACTACGTCGCGGGCGGCACGTTCTTCGAAACAGGCGACACGTTCGAAGTCGAAGCCGCCCCTGTCGGCGGTGCCGGCAGCGTCGACAGCGGCAAAAGCTGATTCACGTCTTGAGCGGCACCCAGATCTCGACGCCGCCCATTCCCGTCACGGGATTGAACTGCTCGCTGTAGCGCTCGAAGTTGGGCGCATCGGCGGGCGCGTGGCCGGACTCGGGCAGCCACTTGTTCCAGATCGTGTTGCACGTGCGGCGTATCGTCGAGATGTGCTCGCGATGCGTGAACACGGCGTAGCGCTGCGCACCGATGCGCACGCGCCCCAGCTCATCGGGCAAGCCCGAGAAATCGGCCACTTCGACGCCGCACATGTAATCGAAATTGCCCGAGTCGTCGGGGTTGTAGCTGACGCCGTACGCGACCTGTCCGATCTGTCCCGGCACCTTCCCGTTGATCGCGTTGAAGCGCTGCCATTGCGCGGGAATGCCGGAACTGCTCTCGCAGTTGTAGCGCTCGCTCAATCCCGCGACGAGCAGTGGCGTGCCGTCGACGAAACGCGGCGGTTCGAGCTGGGCTAACAGGGACTCTTCCATTTTGATCGGCTCCACGAGTGCGATGTTGTCGAGATGACCTTGCGCGCGCAACGCTTCGGGCGTGAGCCCAAACTGCTCGCGAAACGCGCGCGTGAATGCCTCGTGAGAGCCGTAACCCGCATCGACTGCGACGGCGAGAATATCCGGCGCGCCGCGCGCTAGACGCCGCGCTGCTTCCGTCAGACGCCGCGCGCGCACGTAGCGCATCACCGAATAACCCGTTGCCGCTTCGAATGCGCGCGACAGATGAAAGCGCGAGACACAGCCGCAACTGGCGATGTCATCGAGCGACAGCTCGCCCGCGAAGTGGCTTTCGATAAACCAGAGCGCTCTTCCGGCAGGGTTCGCGGCTGGGTTCATAAGGACTCTCGTTTCGGCATGAACCCAGCATATCGATTGAAGGCAGCGTTCATTTGATTGCACTTGCGCTTCGTCGCTACTCCATCGATTCCTTCAACGCGCCGCGTTCCTGTCGAACGGCGGACTGCGCGCCCTGCCGCAACAACGCGCCGCCGAGCGTCGCGGCCGTCGCCGCAAAGATCGCGCCGACGAGAAACGCGACGTGATAGCCGCTCGTGAGCGCGGCGGGCGTATCGGCGTGCTGCGCGCCGCCGCTCGCCGATTGCGCGGCCGCGAGACTCGCGAGCACCGCGAGTCCCAACGCGCCGCCCATCATGAACGACGTATTGACGATGCCCGACGCGAGGCCCGAATCGGCGGGATCGACATCGCTCATCGCCGCGAGCAGCAGCGGATTGAACGCGACGCCCGCGCCGATGCCGAGCAGCACCATGCCGGGCAGCACATCCATGACGAAGTGTCCGTCGACGGGCGCGCGTGCGAACAGCAGCAGGCCCAGCGCGGCCAGCAGCAGACCGACGGCGAGCGGACGCCGGATGCCGAAGCGCATCACCATGCGCGCCGACAGGCCGAGCGAGAAGAAGCCCATGATCAGGTTCGCGGGCAGGAATGCGAGACCGACCTGGAACGGCGCATAGCCGAGCACGCGCTGCAAGTAGAGCGCGGAAATGAAGAACCACGCGAACATCGCGGCGGCCCACAACACGCCGACGACGTTGGCGGTCGCGACATTGCGCAACGTGAGGAGTTCGAGCGGCATCAGCGGATGCACGACGCGTGCTTCGATCGCGAGAAACGCGCCGAGCAGCGCGAGCGCGACGACGAGCAGCCCGACCGTTTGCGCCGACAGCCAGCCCGCTTCGTTGCCGTTGACGATCGCGTAGACGGCGAGCATCAGCGATGCGGTGACGGTCGCCGCGCCCGCGACGTCGAGCCGCCCGCCGTGTGCGTGTCCGCGTCCGGCGGGCAGCAGCGCGATGCACGCCGCGTACACGGCGATGCCGATCGGCAGATTGACGAGAAAGATCCAGTGCCAGCTCAGCAGATTGGTCAGCAGACCGCCCAGCAGCACGCCGATGCTGCCGCCGCCCGCACATACGAAGCCGTAGACGCCCATCGCTTTCGCGCGCTCGCCTTCTTCGGTGAAGAGATTCATGATCAGCGACAGCGATACGGCCGACACCACCGCGCCGCCCAACCCCTGAATCGCGCGCGCGCAAACCAGCATGACTTGCGAGTTCGCGAGCCCGCATGCAAGCGACGCCAGCGTGAACAGCGTAATGCCAGCAAGAAACAACCTGCGATGGCCGTACAGGTCGCCGAGCCGGCCGCCCAGCAGCAGAAAGCCGCCGAACGTCAGCATGTACGCGTTGACGACCCACACGAGCGATGTTTCGGAAAAGCCCAGATCGGCTGCGATCGACGGCAAGGCGACGTTCACGATGGTCGTATCGAGCACGATCATCAGCACGCCCATGCACAGCACGACGAGTGCCAGCCAGCGTTTTTGACCTTCGATGTTATGCGTCATGTGCGCGTTCCTCCGTGGCTGTCGATGCGCTTCCAGTCTAGTCAGGGGCCGCCCCAAACTACAACTGGAGAACGGGTTTGCGCACCGCGCTTCTACACACGACGATCGAAGCGGGCCGAAATCGACACGGCTCGGTTCAACAATTTTTGTTCGCCGCCGCGCGGAGGAAATGTCATACGAGGCCACGCAGGAGCGCGGCCTCTATTCATCACAAATCTCAACGCTGGAGCGCGAATCACGTCGACCACTTGCCGCCCATCAGCTGATTGGACGGCAGCGTTTCGTCGAGCAGCTTGCGCGCGCTTTCGATGCCCGCGACGGGCAAGCCCTTCGGATCGAGCAGCCCGACCTGCACGAGCACGCAAGCCTGGTCCCAATAGATGTGCTCGTTATACAGCTTGTCGCCGCGAAAGCAGACGACGGCGAGCATCGGCACCTCGAAGTATTTGCCCGTCGGCGCGACACCCGGCAGCAGCCAGTCGATCTCGCAGCTATGCGTGCACGCAAAGATGAATTCGTCGACGATGCGATCGGAACCGATGGTCCGCGAAATCGGAATCAGCTTCGTGTCGGGCGGATTCGAATTGACGAAGTGATTCGTGTAGAAGCGCTTCAGGTTGTCGTAACCGACGCCGCCCGTCATCGTCGGCACGTGGTTGACGTAGGGCTGCGCGACCATCGTCGGCATGACGGCTTCGACATCGCGCGTTGCGAACTCGAAATAGCAGTGCTGTTCCCACAATGTGTTCAGATCGTAGACGGGGCCGAGCACCTTGCGCAGCAGCGCGAGCGTGCGCGAGTACGCCATCATCGCGGCGGGCTTGTCGTATTGCGGGCGCGCGGACGACGCGAACGCATGATCGCAGCCCGGATAGACATACTGCTCGATGTTCGGATGCGTGCGAAGCGCGGCCATGATCTGCTCGCGCACGGGCGGCGGACAGTACGAATCGTTTTCGGGGAAATGAAAGACCATCGGGCAGCGAATGTGCTTCGCTTCTCCCAGATACGCTTCGAGCCCGACGCCGTAGTAGCTCGCCGCGCAATCGACGTCCGTGCGTGCAGCGGCGAGCATCGCGAGCTTGCCGCCGAGGCAATAGCCGATCGCGCCCACTTTGCCCGCGTGCTCGGGCAGCGCGCGCAACGCGTCGATGGTGGCGGCGATGTCGTCGATCGCGCGATCGACATCGAACTTCGCGTGGAAGTCGAGCGCGCGTTTCATGTCCTCGCCTTCGTGGCCGAGCACGACGTTCGGTTCGATGCGCCAGAACAGATCGGGCACGAGCACGACGTAGCCTTCTTCCGCGTAGCGGTCGGCCGTCGTCTTCAGATAGTCGTTGATGCCGAAGATCTCTTGCAGTAGCACGAGGCCCGGACCGGACCCCTGTGCCGGACGCGCAACGTATGCGTTGAAACGGCCGCCATCGCGAGCGGCGACTTCGATAAAGGAACCGGCCACAGGATGCTCCTCCATGATTGGACGACGGGGACTGCGCGCGTCCTTGTTCGCCCCTTCGCCCATTCGTCTCAACGGCGAGGTGTGGGCACGCTACATCGCACGCAATGCGAACCGTTTGATCTTGCCGGTTTCCGTGCGAGGCAGCGCGTCGATGAAGGCGACGACGCGCGGGTACTTGTACGGCGCAACGGTATTCTTCACGAATTCCTGCAACTCCGCGATCAGTTTTTCGTCGCCGCTAAAGCCCGCATTGAGCACGACGAACGCCTTCACGATCTGTCCACGCGTTTCGTCGGGCACGCCGATCACGCCGCATTCGGCGACGGCCTTGTGCTGCATCAGCACGCTTTCCACTTCGGGGCCGGAGATGTTGTAACCGGCGGACACGATCATGTCGTCGGCGCGCGCCTGATAGAACACGTAGCCGTCCTCGTCGATATACACGGAGTCGCCGGGCAGGTTCCAGCCGTCGCGCACGAACTTGCGCTGGCGGTCGTCGGCGAGATAGCGGCAGCCCGTCGGCCCGCGCACCGCGAGCTTGCCGATCGTGCCTGCGGGCACGGGGCGCATGTCGTCGTCGACGGCTTGCACGATGTAGCCCGGCACGGCCTTGCCGATCGCGTGCGGCCGCACGTCGCCGCCGGCGGCAGCGATGAAGATATGGATCAGCTCGGTGCCGCCGATGCCGTCGATCATCTCGATGCCGCTCGCTTCGCGCCATAGCGCGCGCGTCGAATCGGGCAACGCTTCGCCTGCGGAAACGGTCTTCTTCAGCGACGAAACGTCGAAGCGCGGAATCAACGGCGCCATCTGCCGATAGAACGTCGGCGCGGTGAACATCACGGTTGCGCGAAAGCGCTCGACGTTTTGCAACAGCGTTTCGGGCGTCTGCTTTTCGATCAGCACCGTCGATGCGCCCGCGCGCAACGGAAAGCACAACAGGCCGCCGAGACCGAACGTGAACGCGAGCGGCGGCGTGCCGCAGAAGACATCGTCGGCGCTGGGCTTGAGCACGTGGCGCGGGAACAGGTCGCACATCGCGAGCACGTCGCGATGAAAGTGCATGCAGCCCTTGGGCGCGCCCGTCGTGCCGCTCGTGAAGGCGATCAGGCAGACATCGTCGGCGGCCGTGTCGCACGCGTTGAATTCAGCGGCCTTCGACGCGGCCAGCGCTTCGAGCGAACCCGGCGCATCGTCATGAAAGACCAGCGTCTGTTTGAGGCCCTCGCAATAGAACTCGTCGCCTTGCGTCGTGCAGCGCGAAAGTTCTTCCGTCAGCCGCGTGTCGCACAGCGCCGCGCTGATCTGCGCCTTGTCGATGATCTGCTTGAGTTCCTTCGCGCGCAGCAACGGCATCGTCGGCACGACGACGAGACCCGCTTTCAACGCCGCGAGAAACGCGGCGGCCATCTGCAACGTATTCGGGCCGCGCAGCAGCACGCGATTGCCCGGCTGCAAGCGCATTTCATCGACGAGCACGTGTGCGTTGCGATTGACCATCGCGAGCAGTTCGCCATAAGTGGTCGCCTGCGGTTTGCCGTCGACATCCGACCAGATGGCAGGCCGGTCGCGATGCCCGCCTTCGACAGCACGATCGAGCAGTTCAGTCGCGCAGTTGAAGCGCGCCGGATACGCGACGTCCGGATTGTCGAGCAAAAAGAGCGGCCATTGATCCTCGGGCGGCATGTGGTCGCGCGCGAAGGTATCGACGTGAGCTGACGGTTCCATCATGAAACTCCTCTGCCATACGTGCTAATCGGTGCTAGTCGTGCTAATCGTGCGGAAAGGGTTGATCCGCGCAAATGCGAAGCGGGCCTACTCGGTAATCACGGCCGTCGCCTCGATCTCGACCTTGGCTTCATCCTCGATCAGCGCAACGACCTGCACAGCGCTCATCGCAATGTCGTAATCGCCGATCAGTTCGCGGAACGTCTGGCCGATCTCCCTCAGCGACGCGAGATACTCGCGCTTGTCGGTGACGTACCACGTCATCCGCACGAGATGCTCGGGACGGCCGCCCGCTTCGCGCAACACGGCGAGCACATTGCGCAGCGCCTGTGCGGCCTGCTCGGCGAAGAGATCGCTCGTCATGCGCGCTTCCGCGTCCCAGCCGATCTGTCCGGCGATATACACCTGCGTGCCGCTCGCCGCGACACCATTCGCATAGCCGCGCGGCTTCACCCAGCCCGCAGGCAGTAGCGGTTTCTTTTTCATGAGCGTTGCTCCTCGGATTGAACGGCATGCGGCGCGAACAATGCGAGCGCCGTCGCGATGTCATCGGGAATGTCGATCGACTGGCCGCTTTCCAGCGACGTCGTGACGAGCACCTGTGCCGCGCGAAAGCGCACTTCACCCGCGCAGCGCGCAACGATGGCGAGGCCGATCGAGCGGCGCCCGATACGCGTCACGTCGAGCGACAGCGCGATCGTTTCGCCCATGCGGCTCGGCCGCGAGAACTCGCAATCGAGCTTGACGATCGGCAGGCCGACGCGGCGCGTCTGAATCATGTGCGCGTAGTCGATGGCGAGACGTTCGTTGAACCACTCTTCGACGAGCATGTTCGTCATCACCAGATACTGCGGAAAGTAGACGATGCCTGCGGGGTCGCAATGCGCGAAGCGGATGCGCACGGGCATGTCGAACGAGGCATTCATGACGTGCGCTCCTGTTCATGGCTTGCCGCATGCGCTTTCAGCAGATCGCGGCCGACGATCAGTTGCTGCACTTCCGTCGCGCCTTCATAGATGCGCAGCGCGCGAATCTCGCGATACAGCCGCTCGACGGTCGCGCCGCTTCGCACGCCCATGCCGCCCCACAGCTGCACGGCCGCGTCGATCACCTGTTGCGCGCCTTCGCTCGCGTGCCACTTCGCCATCGCGGCTTCGCGCGTGACGCTTTCGCCCTGATCGCGCAGCCACGCGGCGCGATAGACGAGCAGCGCGCTGCTGTCGATCGTCAACGCCATCTGAGCGAGCTTCGTCTGCGTGAGTTGGAAGTCGCCGAGCGTCTGGCCGAACATCTTGCGCGACGCGGCGCGCGCGAGCCCTTCCTGCATCGCGCGACGCGCAAAGCCCAACGATGCAGCCGCCACTGACGTGCGAAAAATGTCGAGCGTGCGCATCGCGATCTTGAAGCCTTCGCCGGGCGCGCCGAGCATCTGGCTGCGCGGCACACGCGCGCCGGCAAAATGAAGACGCGCGAGCGGATGAGGCGCGATCACGTCGATGCGTTCGGCGATCTCCAGACCCGCTGTGTCCGCGTCGACGATAAACGCGCTGATGCCGCGCGCGCCGGGTGCTTCGCCCGTTCTCGCGAACACCACATAGAAGTCCGCGATGCCGCCGTTCGAGATCCACGTCTTGTCGCCGTCGAGAACGTAGACATCGCCTTCTGCGCGCGCCTGCAACGACATCGCGGCGACGTCCGAGCCCGCTTCGGGCTCCGACAACGCGAATGCGGCAATCGCTTCGCCCTTTGCGACGCGCGGCAGATAGCGCGTCTTCTGTTCGTGCGTGCCCGCGAGCGTGATCGCGCCGGAGCCGAGGCCTTGCATCGCGAGCGCGAAGTCGGCGAGACCGTCGTGCTTCGCGAGCGTTTCGCGCAGCAGACACATGGCGCGCGTGTCGATCGTGTCGCCGTGCCCGCCGTATTGCGTGCCGCCCACACCGTACTTCAGCCAGCCCGCGTCGCCCAATGCGCGCACGAGATGACGGCACGACGCATCGGTGTCGTCATGCTGCACGTGCGCGAGATGCTGCGCGGCCCATGCTTCGATGCCCTCGGCCAGCTCACGATGACACGCTTCGAAGAACGGCCAGGCCAATGCGCTGTGCGGATCGTTGAGATTCAAGGTCAGTCTCCTTCGAACACAGGGCGCGACTTCGCCGCGAACGCGCGATACGCGCGCTCGAAATCGCGCGTCGTCATGCAGATGGCCTGCGCCTGCGCTTCGGATTCGATCGCCTCGTCGATGCTCATGCTCCATTCCTGATGCAGCATCTTCTTCGTGATGCCGTGCGCGAACGTCGGGCCCGCGACGAGATCGGCGGCGAGCTTCGACGCTTCGTCGAGCAGCGCTTCCGGCGCGCACAGGCGGTTGTAGAAGCCCCATGCGTAGCCTTCCTCACCGCTTGCGGAGCGGCCCGTGTACAGCAGTTCGGCGGCGCGTCCCTGGCCGATGATGCGCGGCAGGATCGAACAGGCGCCCATGTCGCAGCCCGCGAGACCCACGCGCGAAAATAGGAACGCGAGCTTGCTTCGCGCAGTGGAGAGCCGCATGTCGGACGCCATCGCGAGGATCGCGCCCGCGCCCGCGCAGACGCCATCGACAGCCGCGATGATGGGCTGCGGGCAATGCCGCATCGCTTTGACGAGATCGCCCGTCATGCGCGTGAAGAGCAGCAGCTCGGGCATCGGCAGATCGATCAGCGGGCCGATGATGTCGTGCACGTCGCCGCCCGAACAGAAGTTCTCGCCCGCGCCGTGAATCACGACGGCCTTTACGTCGGTCGCGTAGGCGAGCTGTCGAAAGAGATCGCGCAACTCCGCGTACGAGTCGAACGTCAGCGGGTTCTTGCGCTCGGGACGGTTGAGCGTGACGGTTGCGACGCCCGCGTTGACGGACCAGCCGAAGTGCTTCGCGACATACGTGGCGAGCGTCGTGCGGTTGCCGGCCAGCAGGGCGTCGGCAGCGGATCGGGTCATTTACGTCTCCTGGCTCTTGATCGTGTTGAGCAGATGCTGCTTGAGCTTGCCGAGCTTTTGATGCGTGCGCGATTTCTCGTCCAGATCGAGGCCGCCGAACATTTCGACAACCCATTGCTCATGCGCGACGGCCATTTTGTCGAACAGCGCGCGGCCGTCCGGCGTGAGGCGCACGCTGGTCGAGCGACGGTCGTTCGGATCGGTGTCGCGCGCGACGAGCCCTTCTTTTTCCAGCTGATCGGTAATGCCGGTGATGTTGCCGCCCGTCACCATCAGACGGCGCGACAGTTCCGTCATCTTCAGCCCTTCCGGATGACGCTCGAGCTGCGCCATCAGATCGAAGCGCGGAAGCGTCGTATCGAACTCGTTGCGCAGACGCTTGCGCAACTCTGCTTGCACGAGGTTCGTCGTCGTCAGCATGCGCAGCCACAGACGCAAGCCCATGTGACTATCGGCGCCCGTGCTCATTTCCATGTCCACGACGTTTTCCGCGGGCTTCGCGACGCCTTTGCGCGTGGGTTTCGCTTCGGCTGCGTCGCCGGCCTTTTTCTTTGCAGCTTGACTCATGTGACTTCTCCGCCTGAAACGGAAATCGATTGACCTGTGATGGATTCGGAACCCGGCATGCACAGCCACAGCACCGCGTTCGCGACTTCGACGGGTTCGACGAAGCGGCGCTGCGGGTTGTGGCGCACGAGGATGTCGCGCGCTTCCTGTTCACTGCGCGATGTCTTTGCCGTGATCTGATCGAGCGATGCGCGCAGCAACTCCGTTTCCGTATAGCCGGGGCACACGGCGTTGACGGTGACGCCCTTCGCCGCGACTTCGAGCGCGAGCGAACGCGTGAGTCCGATCACGCCGTGTTTCGCCGCGCAATAAGCGGCGACATACGCGTAGCCGATCTGTCCCGCCGTGCTCGCGACATTGACGATGCGTCCATAGCCGCGTTCAAGCATCGACGGCAACACGGCGCGCGTGCAGAGAAACACGCCCGTCAGATTGACGTCGAGCATGCGTTGCCAGAGCGCCATGTCCGTGTTCGCGAAGGGTGCGGCCTGGGCCTGGCCCGCGTTGTTGACGAGCACGTCGATCGGGCCGGCATTCGACGCGGCTTCGGAAAATGCCTTGTTTACAGCACTTTCATCGCACACGTCGACGCTGATGTATCCGGCGACCTCGCCATGTCGGCTCAACGTTTCGCGTTGCGCGGCGAGACGTTGCGCATCGCGGCCCATCAACGTGACGCGCGCGCCCGCGCGAACGAGCGCATCGGCCGTTGCAGCACCGATGCCGCTGCCGCCACCCGTCACGACGGCATGCTTGCCTGCCAGCGTAGTGTTCATCAAACCGTTCCTTCCGCGCGTTGCGCGCGTTCGAGTGGCGACAGGCGCGCATTTTCTGCGGCCTGCGCGCGCTCGCGTTCGTAATTGCGTTCGAGCTGCGATTTGGCCGCCGTGTATTGCTTCGGCCAGTTCACGTCGAAGTAGCCGATCTTCGCGGCTTCATTCAAGGTCCACGATGGATTCGCGAGATGCGGTCGCGCGATCGCGCACAGATCCGCGCGGCCGGCGGCGATGATGCTGTTCACGTGATCCGCTTCGGAGATCGCGCCGACTGCGATGGTCGCGATGCCCGCCTCGTTGCGGATGCGATCGGCGAACGGCGTCTGAAACATGCGGCCGAACACGGGCTTTTCTTCCTTGCTGACCTGGCCTGACGACACGTCGATCATGTCGGCGCCCGCAGCCTTGAAGGCGCGCGCGATCTCGACGGCATCGTCGGGCGTCGTGCCGCCGTCGACCCAGTCGTGCGCGGAGATGCGCACCGACATCGGCTTGTCCTGCGGCCACACTTCGCGCATCGCGGCGAACACCTGCAGCGGATAACGCAGACGGTTCGCGAGCGACCCGCCGTATTCGTCGGTGCGATGGTTGGTGAGCGGCGAGAGAAAGCTCGACAGAAAGTAACCGTGCGCGCAGTGCAGTTCGAGCCAGTCGAAGCCCGCGTCAGCGGCCATGCGCGTCGCGCGGACGAATTGCGCTTCGATGTCGCGCAGCTCGTCATGCGTCGCTTCGCGCGACCATTGGCTCACGCCGCGCAGATACTGCTGCCGCGACGCCGACACCAGCGGCCAGTTGCCGTCGGGCAAGGGCAGATCGATGCCGTCCCAGCTCACGCGCGTCGAAGCCTTCGCACCCGCATGGCCGAGCTGCATGCCGATCTTCGCATCGGTTTGCGCGTGGACGAACTGCACGATGCGACGCCACGCGGCGAGATGCTCGGGCGCGTACATGCCGGGACATCCTGGCGTGATGCGCGCGTCCGGCGACACGCACGTCATTTCCGTCATCACGAGCGCTGCGCCGCCCATTGCGCGCGCGCCGAGATGCATCAGGTGATAGTCGCCCGCCACGCCGTCGACGGCTGAATACTGCGCCATCGGCGAGACGACCACGCGGTTCTTCAGCGTCACGCCGCGCAGCTTGAACGGCGTGAACATCGGCGGAATGGAATGCTTTTGCTGATCGCGTTCGATGCCCGCGCGCGCGGCGAGCCAGTCTTCGAATGACGAGAGATAAGCGGCATCGCGTTCGCGCAGGTTCTCGTGCGAGATGCGCTGCGAGCGCGTGAGCAGCGAATACGCGAACTGTTCCGGCTCGAACGACGCATAGCGGTCGACGTGCTCGAACCATTCCGTCGAATTGCGCGCCGCGTTCTGGATGCGCAGCACGCCGACGCTGCGCACTTGCGTGTAGTGCGCGAGCGCTGCGGCGAGATCGTGCGGATGCGCGTCGATGCTGTTCGCGAGTTCGATTGCATCTTCGAGCGCGAGCTTGGTGCCGGAGCCGATCGAGAAGTGCGCGGTATGTGCGGCGTCGCCCATCAGCACGACGGGCACGCGCGTGTTGTCGTCGCGTGTTTTCCAATGCACCCACTCGCGATTGACGACGCGCGGAAAGCGGATCCATTGCGACGACCCGCGTAGATGGCTCGCGTTCGACATCAGCGGATGGCCGTCGAGATACTTCGCGAACAGCCGCTCGCAGAACGCGATGCTGTCTTCCTTGCTCATTTCGTCGAGACCGGCGGCGCGCCACACGCGCTCGGGCGTTTCGACGATGAACGTCGAGGTCTGATCGTCGAAGCGGTACGCGTGGGCCTGGAACCAACCCCATTCGGTCTTTTCGAACGCGAACGTGAAGGCGTCGAAGAGCTTTTTCGTGCCGAGCCACACGAAGCGGCAGTTGCGCATGTCGATGTCGGGCTGAAACGTCGATGCGTACTTCTGGCGCATCGCGCTGTTCAGGCCGTCGCTGGCGATGATGAGGTCGGCGTCGTAATCGTCGTCGTCGACGACCTGCGTTTCGAAGACCAGCTTCACGCCGAGTTCTTCGCAACGCTCTTGCAGGATGTTCAGCAGACGCTTGCGGCCGATCCCGCAAAAGCCGTGCCCCGACGAGCGCACCTTCGCGCCGCGAAAGTTGATCTCGATGTCATCCCAGTGATTGAACGCATCGAGGATCATGTCGGCGCTTTTCGCGTCGGCGGCGCGCAGGTTGCCGAGGGTCTGGTCGGAAAACACCACACCCCAGCCGAACGTGTCGTACGGGCGGTTGCGCTCGACCACGATCACTTCGTGCGCCGGATGGCGCCGCTTCATCAACAGCCCGAAATACAGCCCGGCCGGCCCGCCGCCAATACAGACGATACGCATGCTGGTTCCCCAACTCGAGTGCTCGTCTTTACTTTAGGTTTTGATAGTTTAGATGTCAAGTAAAATGGCGCGGCGGGGAGAGCATCGCGCGGTCCACGGCGGGAAACGGGCCTTCCCTGTCGAGCAGGCGCGGCCTCCCAGCCGCGCCAGAACGCACGCCTTACATCTGCGCGCCGATCATCCAGGGCACGAATTCCTCGTTGCCCACGCCGAGCGCCTCGCTCTTGCTCTTCGCACCCGACGCCACCGCGACGATCATGTCGAAGATCTCGCGGCCTTTCTGCTCGACGGTCGAGTCGCCGTCCATGATGTCGCCGCAGTTGATGTCCATGTCGTCGATCATGCGCGCGTACATCTTCGTGTTCGTCGCGAGCTTGATGGACGGCGCGGGCTTCGCGCCGAAGCACGAACCGCGTCCCGTCGTGAACAGCACGAGATTCGCGCCGCTCGCGATCTGCCCCGTCGCGCCCATCGGGTCATAGCCGGGCGCGTCCATGAACACGAGGCCTTTGGCCGTCACGGGCTCCGCGTAGCGATAGACGTCCATCAGCGGCGTCGAGCCGCTCTTCGCAACGGCGCCGAGCGATTTCTCGAGGATCGTCGTCAGGCCGCCCGCCTTGTTGCCCGGCGTCGGATTGTTGTCGATGCTGCCTTTTTCGCGCTCTGCGTAGCTCTCCCACCAGTGGATGCGCTCGACGATCTTCTCGCCGACCTCCGGCGTAATCGCGCGTCGCGTGAGCAGGTGTTCCGCGCCGTAGATTTCGGGCGTCTCGCTGAGAATCGCCGTGCCGCCGTGCTGCACGAGCAGATCGACGGCGGCGCCGAGCGCCGGGTTCGCGGTGATGCCCGAGTAGCCATCCGAGCCGCCGCATTGCAGCGCGATATTCAGATGCGACACAGGAAGCGGCTCGCGTACTGCGCGATTCGCGATGGGCAGCAGCTTCTCGACGGCCGCGATCGCGGCGTCGACGGTCTTCTGCGTGCCGCCCTGTTCCTGAATGACGAGGGGCACGACGGTTTCGCCCGTCTCGACGCCCTCGGCGACGAACATCGCGCCCATCTGGTTCGCTTCGCAACCGAGGCCGATCACGACCACGCCGGCGAAATTCGGATGCCGCACATAGCCGCCGATCGTGCGGCGCAGTTGCTGGATGCCTTCGCCGTTGTGGTCGATGCAGCAGCCGAAGCTGTGCGTGAGGGGCACGATGCCGTCGACGTTCGGCCACGCGTCGAGCGCGCCGGGCGCGGAGAAATGCTGCGTGACGAGCTTCGTCACCGTCGCCGAGCAATTGACGGTGCTGACGACGCCGATGTAATTGCGCGTCGCCACGCGGCCATCGGCGCGGCGAATGCCCTGGAACGTCAGCGCTTGCGGCGCGGTCGGCACGGCCTTGACGTTGGTGCCGTAGGCGTAGTCGCGCGCGAAGTCGCCCATCGACACGTTTTGCGTATGGACATGCGCGCCTGGCTCGATCGGCTGCGTGGCGAAGCCGATGATCTGACCGTAGCGGCGCACAGGGTCGCCCTTCGTGATCGCGCGCACGGCAACCTTGTGTGCAGCGGGAATGTCGTCGGTGACGACGAGGCCGTTCAGTTCGTGCAGCACGGTGCCCGCCGCGATCGCGCCGCGCGCGATGGCGACGTCGTCGTCGGCATGCAGCGTGATGACCAGTGAGTTAGAATCCGCCATGTTTTTTATATGGACGCCTCCCGTTTGCCAAGAGATTGTGTGTGCTGGTGGACAGGAAGGCTGCGGTTTTATATCCGGCCTTGTTGCAGGTCGAACCCGCTGGCCTCGATGGAATCCGCTGACCCACGCCTCATTTCCTTAACGGGCTTTTTAGCCCGGAAAAACATTCAGGTTTCGGGAGTCACGGTCTGACCTGTTTGCCATCACACTCAATTACCTTGCGCAACCTTTTGACGTGCCCATCCTTTGCAAAACTGGTTTATCGGAATCGCCTCACCGATTACATCGGCTTGACGCTCACATAACTTCCCTCATACGTTCGATCGTGCGCAAGTAACGCCCAGATCGTTCGTGCGATCTTGTTCGCCAGCGCGACCGTCACAACGTTCTGCGGCCGACGCTTGCTGATCTGCTCAACCCACGGCCCCGGCTCTTTCACGTGTGCCAGCACCGCCCGGGCACCGTGTATCAGCAGCGTGCGCAGATACGTATCCCCTCTCTTGCTGATCCCGAGTAGCCGTACCTTGCCACCGGTGCCAACCTGGCCTGGCACCAGCCCGAGCCAGGCCGCAAATTCCCGCCCGGATTTGA
>NZ_JAYMRZ010000052.1:0-14511 GCF_038900715.1 Paraburkholderia phymatum
TCGCGACGTTGCCATATTGCTCGACGCACTTCACGAGTTCGGGGACGCAGGTGGCAATGTCCACACCGGGACTCTGCGGCAGCATCGCGGCGGGAATGAAATGCTCGGGAAAAAGCTGGCTCACGCGATAGCACAGCTCATTGCAGATCGCGGCCCAGGTGCTCGACACATCGAAGTCGCCGATGTGATGCGCCATGAAGCTCGCGCGCGGGCTGAACACGGTCAGATCGAGGCCGCGCTCGCGCATCAGGCGCAGCTGATTCGTCTCGATCGATTCGCGCAGTTCGTCGTCGCTGATGTGTAGTTCCGACGGCCTGGGCATCTCGGAGGGATGGCCCAGAGCTGCGATCTGACGGTTGCGCCACGTTTCCAGCGCCTTGGGTGCGGTCGTGTAATGACCGTGTATGTCAATGATCAATTGCGTGCTCCTGCGTGAAATGCGTTGCGGCGCGCATGCGTGGCCGCACTAGAACAGATGGTTGATGCCGACCGTCACGGCGGTCTGACTCGACGCGCCTGCCGGGTTCAGCGTGCTCACCACCGCGTGGCGGTACGACGTGTAGTCGCCTTCGGCGTAGAGCGTGGTGCGTTTGGACAGCAGGTAGGCGAGCGACAACACGGATAGTCCTCGTCGGCCCGATTTGTCGGTGGACACGTTGGTCTGGTAGTACGCGCCGCGAAACACGAGATACGGCGTGACGGTCCATGCAATGCCGCCGAAGCCGTTGTTCGTGACCATATGCGGCGTACCCTGGTTCTGCTGGTCTTCCGACATGAAACCGCCCGACACGCGAACCGGGCCGAGCTGGTAACTCGCGCCGACCATGTAGTAGCTGTCGCCGACGTAGCTCTTTCCGACGAGCAGATTGCGATGTCCGTAGACACCGCCGATACCGATGGGGCCGCTCGAATAGTTCAAACCGACCGCACGCGACGCCCCGCTGCTGAAGTCACCCGCAACCCCGCCGAACGAGTTGTCCACTTCGACCAGAACCGGCCCGAAGTCGTTCTTGTACTTCACGTCGTTGTTGTTGCGCGTGCCGTCCGACGCCACCGTCAACGGAATGATCGGCGTGAAGTGAAAGCCATACGGATCGTAGAAGCCGATGATGTCGTGCGCGATCGTGTACTGACGGCCGAGGTCGAGTGAGCCGTATTGCTTGTGACCGATACCCACGAACGACTGCCGATTGAATTCGATACCTGTCGTATTGTCGAACTGGCCGTTGCCGAGATTGAAGCCGCTCTCGAGCAGGAAGTGTGCATTCCAGCCACCGCCGAGATCTTCCCTCGCGCGGAAGTCGAGCTTGTTCGAACTGTAGTAGCCGTTCGAATTCATCGTCGTCACTGAACCGCCTCCGGCGGCTGCATTGGTCTGATGGCGCACGCCGCCGTCGACGGTGCCGTACAGTTGCACGCTCGATTGCGCGTGCGCGGGCGTCGCGACCAGTACGCCGATCGTCGTCGATACGCCGAGTCCCAGCCCGATGCGGTTCATCCACTTGCCTTTCAAGCCTGTCTCCTGTCTTTGATGTTTTATGGCCGGACGGCTGGCGGTCATCGACCTCGACCGCCGTTCATCGTTTTATGCCCCGTTACTCGATAAACATTCGCATGTCTAACTAATGCATATTGTTGAGTAGGGGAAAATCATTCCGCTGGACGACGACACCCGCGACGGGACGTCGTCCGCGCTTTCAACTGCCTGCGGAACCGCTGTGCGACTCCTTCAGCGCGCCGATCGATGTATCGACCGGTTTGAAGCCTGCTTTCAGCTCGTCGCACAATGCCATGCGATTGAGCGCTTTTTCCCAGTTCGCGACCACGATCGTCGCGACGGTATTGCCGACGATGTTCGTAAACACGAACGCGCTGGAGAGCGCCTTGTGGATGCCGAGAATCAACGCGATCGATTCGACGGGGATCGTGTTCGATGCAGCGAGCGTCGCGGCGAGCACGGCGATCGCGGCGCCGGAGACACCCGCAGCGCCCTTCGATGTCAACAGCAGAACGGCCAGCAGCACCAGCTGATCGTGCCAGGTCATCGGCGTGTTGGTGGCCTGCGCGAGAAACACGGCGGCTGCGGCGAAGTACAGACACGTACCGTCGTGATTGAAGGTGTACGCAGTCGGCAGCACGAGGCCCACGACCGACTTCTCGCAGCCGAGTCGTTCCAGCTTGTCGATCAGTTGCGGAAACACGGTCTCCGATGAACTCGTGCCTATCACGAGCAGCAGTTCCGCGCCGATATAGCGCATCAGCCGCAACAGGCTGAAGCCGTTCGCCTTCGAGATGGGCCAGAGAATCAGCACGATGAAGAGCGCGCAGGTCAGATAGAACTCGAGAATCAGCTTGCCCAGCGAAATCAGCGTGCCGAAGCCGAACTTGCTCACAGTGAAGGCAATCGCGCCGAATGCGGCAAGCGGCGCGATCTTCATCGTCAGCCCGATGATCCAGAAGAGGGCGCCGGATACCGAATCGATCAGATTCATTGCCGGACGCGCGCGCTCGCCGATGGCCGCAAGACCGAACGCGAACAGCACGGAGAAGAACAGTACCTGCAACACATCACCGCCCGCGAATGCGCTGATCGCCGTGTGAGGAATCACGTTCAGCAGAAACTCGCTCGTCGTGACGACGTGATGGGCCTTCGCGACATAGGCGTCGACTGCGGACGAATGCACGCTGTGCATGTCCACATTCATGCCGACGCCGGGCTTCAGGACGTTGATGACGACCAGTCCGATCACGAGTGCCAGCGACGTCACCACTTCGAAGTAGAACAGCGCCTTGATCGCGACGCGGCCGACTTTCTTGAAGTCGTTCACGCCTGCGATGCCGCTGCACACGGTGCAGAAGATGATGGGCCCGATCAGCATCTGGATGACGCGGATAAACGCATCGCCGACGGGCTGCAGATTGATGCCGAGGTTCGGTAGCCAGTAGCCGACGGCGACGCCGAGCGCCATGCCGGCGAGCACCTGGAAAGACAGATCGCGATAGAACGGCTGACGTCCCCGGGGTTTCGATGCGGCCTTGCCGGGCAAGCTCATGATGTCTCCTTCTGGAACAGCGGCGAATTCGGATTCGCTCGGAATGGTAGAAGCGGCGGTTGTGGCTCAGCGTGCGGCGTCGCCGAGCACGTCGAGGCAGTCCGCGAAAATTTCATCGACGCTCAATTTGCGCGGTAACAGTTGCTGGCTGTCGCAGAACGCGAGTGTTTCTTCGAGCGGGCCGCGCAGCGCATCGATGCCGAACAGCAGCGGATCGGGTTTGCCGGATTCCCGTTCATGCGCCACCGACCGCTTGCCCCGGCGCAACAGATCGTAGACGGCGCGCGCGGCCTGCGGATGCTCATCGACCAGCGCTTTCGTCACCACGACGACATGGTTGATCGGTACATACGGGTGAATGCCGTACCACGAGCGGTCGGCGGCTGCCGCATCGCCAATCAGCGGTACGAGCCCGGGTTCGTCAGGCAGATCGTTGCCGAGGATCGCGGCGTCGAGTTCGCCGGTGCGCAGCATCGTCAGCAGTGCTTCACCCGGCTGCGCACGCCGCACGAATGACGGCTCGCGGTACTCCTCCAGATGCGCGCCTTCAAACGTGACCCAATCGATCCTGTCGATGGGGACGCCGTAGGTTTCCGCAAGAATCGCGCGCACCCACATGCCCGTCGTCTGCGAATAGGCGCGTACGCCGATCCGCTTGCCTTCGAGACTGCCGACATCCAACGGGCCGTGCTGCGCATTATAAATAATGCACTTCTGCTGAAAGCGCGCCGCGACGACAGCGGGCAGCAGTACGACCGGCTTGCCGTACGCCTTGGCCTGCAAATACGTGACGATCGCCAGTTCGCTGACGTCGAACACCTGTTTGCGCGCCATCGGCGCAAACGCGCGGTGAATCGGCTCGATGTCTTCGAATACCAGTTCGACGGCGGGATCGGTGAGTTCGCCCGATTTCAGCGCACGCGTATGCGGATAGGTCTTCAGCGCGGTTTTCAGGCGCAGAGGTTGGGTTGCGATGCTCACGTCTTCGTTTCCTCGACATCGTCTGTTGCGCCCGTCAGGCGGCGAGCGCCGGGTAGAGCGTGCGCGCCGTGCCGCCGAAGATCGCCTCGCACGCATCGGCGGGCAGCATCGACAGGCTCTCGCGTGCATCTGCGAGCAGTTGCGGCAGCGAACCTTCGGCTGCGGGGAAATTCGAACCCCAGGCAATGCGCGTTGCGCCGAACGCATCGAGCACGCGCGGGAAGAACGCCGCGGGCGTCGATTCGCCGCGAGACGCTTCAGCGATCGTCCGGTTGGTGAGCTTCAGATACACGCCGCGATGAGCCGCGAGACTGAACAGCGGCGCCGCGGCTTCGTACGGCGGGCCGCCCGCCAGTTCGGGACGCGCGAGGTGATCGAGCAGCACGCGTACATCCGGGAAGCGCGACAGCATGTTCAACAGCGCGGGGATGCCTTGTGCGGTCATCTGCAGGCAGATCGACACGTCGTGCTTCTGCGCGTATTCCCA
Source organism: Paraburkholderia phymatum (assembly GCF_038900715.1). Lineage (GTDB taxonomy): Bacteria > Pseudomonadota > Gammaproteobacteria > Burkholderiales > Burkholderiaceae > Paraburkholderia > Paraburkholderia phymatum_A. Next base: position 4,522 of record NZ_JAYMRZ010000052.1, read on the forward strand.
AACGGGAAACGAGCGCTCATCGTCGAGCCAGCCGGCCTGGCCAGGCATCGTGCTGCCTGTCGTGAAGAGCCGCAGGCCGCTCAAGCCCGCGTCGAGCCAGCGCTGCATCTGCGAGACGGCGTCACGGGCGAGCACGTCGATCGAGAACACGCCCGCGAAGCGGTCGGGATGGTTACGCACCGCCTCCACCACATAACTACTGTCGTTGCCATAAACCGTCGATGCCTGCACGACGACAGCACGGCCGATGCCGGCTTCATCCATTGCAGCAAGCAGACCTTCAAAACTGACGGGACGCTTCGCCGACCATTCGGATTGGTGGCCGCCCACGGGTGCGAGCGGATATCGCTGTTTATCCGGGGAAATTGCATGAGTGTGTGTGTCGATGACGACAGACATGAACTGACTCCTGACTGGAAACCTCTTGATCGAATGGACGTAACTGTAAGCGTGGACGAACCGAAACCTTCAATATGAACTGCACCCTTTGGCATAAATTTTGGTTAAGCTAGGGGTTTTCACAGAGGCTTTTGACGACGTATGACGGGCAATGAAGGCACGGCGGGAGACGACGATCTGGCGCGTTTGCGGCGGCTGTTTCTGTTCGATGCCGTCTGCGAAGCGGGCGGCATCGGCCTTGCGGCTGCGCGCGCGGGCCGCACGCAGCCGGCTGTCAGCCTCGCCATCAGCAAGCTCGAAGCGAGCTTCGGCGGCGCGCTGTTCGAGCGCGGCTATGGCGGCAGCGAAGTGACGGCCGAAGGTGCGATCCTGCATCGGCGCGTGCGGCGCATGCTGGAGCAGATCGAGCGTGCGGTCGGCAGTTTGCCCGGCGGCGAGGATGCGCCCGCGACGAACATCGGTAACATCTGCCGCCATCTGACGGACTCGCAAGTGCGCTGCCATATCGCGATTGCGCAGTGCGGTTCAGCGGCGGAGGCAGCGCAGCAGCTCGGCATTTCGCAGCCCGCCGTGCATCGCGCCGCACGCCAGATCGAGCAGACAGTCGGCGCGACGCTATATCGGCGGCGCGTGCATAGCGTGTCGGCGAATGCGGCGGGCGTCGAATTCGCGCGCTGCCTGAGCCTCGCGATGTACGAGATCGCGCAAGCTCGCGGAGATCTCGCACATGCGCGCGGGCAGATGACGGGGCGAATTTCGCTCGGCGTGCTGCCGATGCTCGCGCCGCGTCTCGTTGCGCGCGCGATCGAGCGATTGCGCCGGCAATTTCCGAATGCGAAGGTGACGGTGGACGAAGGCTCGCATTCCCGACTGCTCAGGGAACTGCGCTTCGGCAACATCGATGTGATCGTCGGCGCGCTGCGCGAGCCGCGCCTCACGGGTTCGGAGCAGGAAACCGAGTTATTCGCCGACCCCTACGTGGTAGCCGTCAGAAAGGGGCATCGGCTGGCTGGCAAAAAGACGATTGCCGCGCACGACCTCGCGGAGTTCGACTGGGTCGTGCCGCAGCGCAACGTGCCGCGGCGCGCGGTCATCGACTCGATTCTCGCGCGCCTGCCAGGCAAGCCGCCGCTGGTGGTCGAAACAAGTTCGCTTGCGATGATGATGGCGATGCTGGTGGAAAGCGACTGCATCACACTGTTGTCGCGATCGCAGATTCGCGAGGCTTATCCGGGGAGTGAAATGGTTGCGCTGGAACTGGAAACGCCGGAAGCGACGCGGACGGTCGGCTACACGGTCAGAACGGAGTGGCTTGGCACGCCAATGCAGCAGGCGTTTCTGGAACAGCTGGCGCATGAAGCCGAGGTATGGGCCGGGAACCCGATCAGCACGGAGCGACCCAATCGTGTTCGTCACTCCGTGCGTGGTGCCAGATCGGACAAGCGCGGCCAATCGTCCGTTTGCGACTGATGGCCGCTTCCAGAGTGGGACCCGTCCGTGCCTTGATCGTTGAACAGTGCGAACTGAACAGCGCTTACGCCTCGGGGGCGACCGACGCCCCTGCAATCCCATGCCTTACCAATGCATCGGCAACGAACCCTGAAGCCTTCATCTCTTCGACGAATGCATGAAGCGTCGCTGCGGCCGGCTGGCCACGGCTTTTCGGCGTGCCCATCGCCTGCTGGATCACCATAAACCGTTCATCGAGCAGCCGCAGGCCGGCCGTCTTCTTTGCATCCGCTTCGAGCTGCTGCTTCACGCCTGCTGCGACTTCGAGATTCTGTTCGAGGAACGTCTGCACGACAGCCGGCGAAGTGGGCGCGCGAACAATCTGCGCAGCCTTCAGTTCGCGTGTCAGGAACAGGTCATAAGCACTTCCTTTGCCGACGGCGACACGGTTATGCGGCTGATCCACATCTGCATTCGTTCTCACGGGCGAGTCATCGCGTACGAGATAGAAACCTTCGATCAACACATACGGTGCCGTGAACGCGATCGTTTCCCCGCGCAACGGATCGACGGCGAAGAAGCCGAAATCCGCACGCTCTTCGCTTACGGCTTGAACCGATTTGCCCGCCGCATCGAAGACAACCAGCTCCAGTTCGACGCCAAGCTTCCTGGCAAACGCACGTGCGAGATCAACGGACACGCCGAACGGTTCGCCCGTTTTGGGGTTGCTGTTCGCAAGAATCGGATTGCCGAGATTGATCGACGCGCGTAGCTTGCCGCTCGGCGTGAACGCGGTGATAACGGATTGATCGATAGTCATGGATGCTCTCGTTGCGACCTCGTATTCAGGCTGCGGCCTTGGGGTTCAAGAATCTCGCTGATGCGCGAGAGGGCGTCGAGCGTATTCAGCAAATGCTCGCGCATCGCCTCCGACGCTTCTTCATTGCGCTGGTGTTCGGGTAGTTCGAGCAGATGCAGGTGCCGCTTCGCACGTTCAACGTAGCGCTCGCGATGCTGCGTCGAACGGTATGACAGCAGACGGCGTACGCGGTTGACTCGTTTGATCGTGTCGATAAAGAAACTATCCCCGATGCGGCGGAGAAAATGTGCGCTACTTCGAGGCGGCTTGCAGGAGTATATGCAGCATCATTATTGGCCGTACACCTTCCGGTCTGATTGATCATATTTCGGCTTATTTTCTCCCGCGTTTTGCTCTGGTGACCAAGGATGGTAAGTCAACCAAAAATGAGCTAACGGAATCGGCTCTACCGCGTGGCGCTCACTGCGCCTCGCCACCGGCCATCGTCTGAATGATGATCGCAAGCTGTGCACTCATCGGCAGGTTGAGGCTGGTGCCCGACGGCAGGCGGCGCAAGAACCACCGCTGGTATTGACGATCGATCTCTCCGTCCGCCGCGAGTTCCTGGAAGGTATCCTTCACCACTTGCGCGAGCTGCGGGTCGTCCTTGCGGAACATGATCCCATACGGGTCATAAGACAGATAGTCGCCGACAACGCGATACTCGCCCCGCTCGCGGGCATGCTCCGCGATCAAGCCATACAGCAGCACGTCGTCGGTGGCGAACGCGTCGGCCTGTCCGTCGGCCACCTGCGCGAACCCCTGCGCATGGTCGGGCACCACCTGCAACTGAATCCCGAGCTTGAACTTCCGGTCCAGATCGCGCAGCGCCTTCTCGTTCGTGGTGCCCGCCGTTACCGCGACCTTCCTGCCCGCGAGATCGCGGAACGAGCTGATCGGCGAACCTTTCTTTACCATCACCTTGGTGCCGGCCACGAAAATGATCGGCGAGAAGGCCACACGTTTCTGGCGTTCCATGTTGCTGGTCGTAGAACCGCACTCCAGATCGACCCGGCCGCTGACTACCGCGTCAATGCGGTTTTCGGGTGTGACGGGCACCCACTGGATGGTCAGAGTCCGGTTGACCGCGTCTCCGATCGCTGACACCAGCCCCTTGCACAGCTCGATCGAATAGCCGATTGGCTCCTTGCGCCCGCTCAGCCAGGAAAATGGCACCGAAGACTCGCGGTAGCCGAGCGCGATGGTGCCCGTCTCCCGCACCTTGGACAGCGTGCCCGTCAGTGCCGCCGGCGCGAAGCTGTCGGGAACCGGGCGTGACAACTGCGTGTCCTCCTGCGCCCCCACTGTGGCGCCAGCCATCAGCAGCCCCACGATGGCCAGTATCGACCAGAATCGCTGCGTCTTCATGGCTCGGTCCCTGTCAGCTTTCCGCCGGATGGGCGATCGTCGCGTCCAGCTCGGCGTCGATGCGCGCCGCGTTGGCCTCGGCCTCGGCTTCTGACATCAGTTCCCCTTCCCACTTGGCGACCACCGCGCTTGCGATCGAGTTGCCTACTGCATTCGTGGCCGATCGGCCCATGTCGAGGAACGTATCCACACCCAGGATCAGCAGCAATCCCGCTTCGGGGATGCCGAACTGGTTGAGCGTGGCGGCAATCACCACCAGCGATGCGCGTGGCACGCCCGCCATCCCTTTGGACGTCAGCATCAGGATCAGCAGCATCGTCAGCTGTGTGCCGAGTGAGAGATGCATGTTGTACGCCTGGGCGATGAACAGCGTCGCGAAGGTGCAGTACATCATTGAGCCGTCGAGGTTGAACGAGTATCCCATCGGCATCACGAAGCTGGAGATTTTGCGCTTCACGCCGAAACGGTCGAGTGCGTCGAGGATCTTCGGATACGCGGCCTCGGAACTCGCAGTCGCAAACGAAAGCATGAATGCTTCCTTGATCAGCGCCAGCAGCTTGAACACGCGCGGCCCGAGGAAAAGGAAGCCGGCCGCCGTCAGCACCGCCCACAACAGAAAAAGGCTGAGGTAGAAGTCCCCCATGAAGACCGCGAACTTCAACAGGATCGTCAGTCCATTGACAGCCACGGTTGAGGCCATCGCGGCGAGCACCGCTAGCGGGGCGAGCTTCATCACGTAGCCGGTGATCTTGAGCATGACGTGCGAGAGCTGGTCGATCGCGGCCACGAGGACCTTGCCTTTCTCACCGAGCGCGGCAAGCGCGACGCCGAAGAACATCGAGAACACGACGATCTGCAGAATCTCGTTGTTGGTCATCGCCTCCGCGAAGGACCTGGGGACCATGTGACCGACGAAGTCCTTGAGCGTGAACTTGGCAGTCGCCAGGTTCGCCGAAGCGCCGATGTCGGGCAGTGGCAGCCCGAGATTCGCGCCGGGCCTGAGCAGATTGGACATCAGCAGGCCGAGAAGCAGCGAGATCAGCGACGCGGTAATGAACCAGCCTAGCGCTTTCGCGAACACACGTCCAACCGAGGCCGCGTCGCCCATGTGCGCAATGCCGACAACGAGCGTAGAAAAGACGAGCGGGCCAATCACCATCTTGATCAGACGCAGGAACACGTCCGACACCAGCGAGATGTAGCCCGCGATCTCCGTCGCGGACTTCCTGTCCGGAAAGCTCGTGTAGATCATGTAGCCGATCGCGATGCCTACCAGCATCGCGATCAGAATCCAGATGGCCGCGGCATTCTTTCTGTTCATCTCGAAGCCTCCATTCACTGCATATTGTTGCGGATGGAAAGGTCGAAACAGGATGCGACAGGCGTTGCCTGGGATGCTATCGGCTGCGTATAAGGCAGCGGCTGATTCGGAAGATCACTTGCCGTTCGCCGCCCCGAGGGCCGGCAAGGACCGTGTCGACGGTTCGTCAGGCCCGCGAACCCCCGCCCGCCTCGACAGCTTACGGCGGATCGTCTAATAGAGTGTAGCGTAGCCGCGTAGCCAGGCAACCTGCGCGAGCGGCTCGCTCGACGGTGCGTCGTGAAGTCGACAATGTTTGCCTCGTGGAAGGGTCGTTGAGAGGGCGCGAGGCACCTTCGTCGACCCGATCGAGGGAGGAGACGCAGCGGGACTCGATTGGTTTCTGGGAAATCAGCCAGTTTACTTCCGCTCCGGTCGGACCTCTGAGGTCAAAACCGGCTTCGTTCACCGGGGCTGTTACCCAGATAACTTCCGAGGTTTGTAGTTTCAACCCGCCCCATAAATCGTCCGTCGTCGCAGACAGCCGTCAACGGGCGTCGCGGCTCGCCACCGAGCGCGTCCGCCCCGGCATGGGTCATGAACGTCCGCACCGAGCGTCTTAAGGTCGGCCATAGCTGACGCTGGCGTGACCGCCAGCAGGCGACGGTTCCGGTCAGCATTGCCGACGTCGGGCACGCAACGGGTTCGAATCGCCGTTTGCCCACGTTGCGAGGTCAGCACACTCAACCCTGAGCGACCTATCGACATACCGAAGCATTGATGGCGATTCGCAAAGGGAAAGCGAACGCTTTTTCGAACAACGGTACGAGCTTGATCACCCAGCGGTGCTCGCTCGAGTGAGCGACCTCGATACCCCGTTCGGCGATCAAGACATCAATGAATCCGCCCTCACGCTTGCGAAGAACCAGACCTTCAGTCCCTACAAAGGATCTGCGGCAATGACAAGATCGGTGACGCACGCCTGGCGGCTTGGTTCTATCCTGAAGTTGGTCGAATCTCGAACATAGTGTCGTTCGAGCCAGACATCGTCCCGGTCGTTTTGGTTTGATGCAGATAAAGCCGACTACACTTCAATTCGACCATGATTGAAAAATGGGCCGGCGAATAATGGACGTGGAACACAGTGGCTGAAATCGCCGGTCCTTTACTGGAGACGATCATGAAAAAGGAGAGAAAGACAGCTCGGCAAATTTTGTCTGAGAACCCTCGGGAGGTGATTTCGGTCGGCCCCGATGACGCGGTGTTGACGGCGCTGCGCCAGATGGCCGACAAGGACGTCTCCACCGTGCTGGTGTTGCACGGCAGTACTCTTGTCGGCATTTTGTCCCAGCGCGACTACGCACGCCAGGTGGAACTGGCCGGCCGCAGTGCCGCCGAGACGAAGGTTGGCGAAATCACGACTACCCAGGTGTTCTACGTCACGCCCGAGCACACCTGTGAACAGTGCCTGGCGTTGATGCATACCAAGCGCATCCGACATCTGCCGGTCATCGATGCCGGACGAATCGTCGGCGTGCTATCCAACCGTGACGTCCTTGAGGAACTGATTCAGGAAGACGAGCATTTCATCAGCATTCTCGAGCATGACATGCTCTACCTGACCATCGATACCGGCGGGGCCTACTAGACCGTGTTAGGAATTTTTTGTAGAACCTGGTACCCTGGAGGGATGACAAGAGAAAAACGCAAACCCTACCCGACAGACGTGTCCGACGAAGAGTGGAGCTTCGCGGCGCCGTATCTGACGTTGATGGATGAAGCAGCACCGCAGCGCAAGCACGAACTGCGAGAAATGTTTAACGCGTTGCGCTGGATCGTGCGTGCTGGTGCGCCATGGAGAATGATGCCCAACAACTTTCCTGCGTGGGAGCTGGTGTACCAGCAGACCCAGCGCTGGCTGCAGGCGGGCTGCTTTGAGAACATGGTCTGCGACTTGCGCTCGATCATCCGTGTGGCGCAAGGACGGCAGGGCCAGCCCAGCGCCGTGATTCTGGATGGCCGGACAATGCAGTCCACCTGCGAGAGCGGTCCGCGCGCGGGCTATGACGGCTACAAGCGCAAGCGTGGCAGCAAGGTCCATATTGCAGTCGACACGCTGGGACATTTGCTCGCAGTGCACGTAACGCCCGCTAACGAGCAGGAGCGTGCGCAGGTGGCAGAGCTCGCGCGACAGGTGCAGGAAATCACGGGAGAAACGGTCAAGGTGGCCTTCGCGGATCAGGGATACACAGGTGAAGACGCTGCGCAGGCCGCCAGCAATGAAGGCATTGATCTGCAGGTCATCAAACTGCAGGAAGCAAAGAAAGGTTTCGTGTTGCTGCCCCGGCGATGGGCGGTCGAGCGCAGCTTTGGCTGGCTCAACCGCTTTCGCCGCCTCGCGCGAGACTATGAGCGATTACCTGAAACCCTTGCCGGGCTTCATTTCGTGGTCTTCGCCATGCTTATGCTCGTGCATGCAGTACCAGTACTTCAAAGTTCATAACACGGTCTAAGCATTCGCGCGCGACGACGCATGAGCGCGTACTCAAGCTTGGGTGATCCCACGCCGCCCCGCCGTCCGGAAACGCCAGACCACTCTGGACAAGGCCAAAACACGGGGACGCTAGTAGTTTCGGGCGCCGACATCGGGCCCTTCAGTCATAAGCGACATGTGAGTGCGATCGCGAACAGCCGCAGATGGCCGCACTGCGTCTCACGACCGAGCGCCACGATCGTCTCGGGGGCGCGTCTCATGAAGCGAAGAAACTCGCAGACTTCATGGCAATCCGGCAGTCGAATGAAATCACCGCGTAATGTTGGGCGATCGTCGCCTTCGCGCACTGCGCGAGTCCAGCACCGAACTTGTCGCACCAGCAACGGATCGTTTCGTACGTGACCACAACGCCACGCCCGAACAAACAACTCCTCGATGTCGCGCAGGCTCAGGCTGGACCGGAAGACAGCGAACCGCGCGGCTGACGACGGCAGCAGGAAAGCGGTGGCAGTGACAAAGCGCGATTTCGTATTCTTCATCGCTTCATTCTGCGGTCGCCTCCACGCCAACCTGACAAAGCCGTGCGCGATGCGCAGGCGAGCGCACGGCACGCCTGCGCATCGCCCCTGGGCGACGCCGAGTTCAACGATGTCGGCGTTACTGGATGTCCGTCACGGAGCGGGGATTCGCACGGCTGGCAACGCGCGCGATGATGAACGACAGCGGCAGGTCGTGTGAAGCGGTGGATGACGTGCCGGATTCTTCTGATTCTTCTCCGCGACTCTTTCCGGCGGAGGCGGACGGCCGGACGACCAGCACGGGAATATTGCTGTGAGTGAGGACCTTTTGCGTTTCACTGCCTAACAGCAAAGCGCGCACACCGCCACGACCGTGGGATGCCATCACGATGAGATCACACTTGCGCTGCGCGGCAACGCTGATGATGGCCTCGTAGGGGTGAGTCCGCGTGGTCGCTACCCCTTCGCATTCGACTCCGGCCTCGGTGGCGACTTTCGTCGCTGTGCCAAGATAGTCGTCTGCGTGTTGCCGGGCGACCTTAAGGAAGTGCGCCTCGGTATCCGTGAGCATTTCCGGGCCGTACGCGAAAGCGTGAAATTCCGGGATGACGTGGACAGCGGTGATCTTGGCCCCACTCTCCCTGGCGAGCGATACGCCCATCCGGATGGCCTCTTCCGAAAGTGTCGATCCGTCGGTCGGCACAAGCAGATGCTTGAACATGGCTTTCTCCCCGCGGCCAGGCTCACACGCCATGACGTTCCATTCAAAGCCTGCCGCCTGAACCGGGAACGTCTGCTTTCAGTATAGTCAGCCCGATGCAAGCTTGGCGGGCTGTTTGCTTCGTGTGCGGCAAACTGGCGCGGCGCCAGTCGCTGAACTTCCCGTATCGTGATCTGCTGTCCAGTTTCCAGTTACGCGCAAGATGCAGGATCGCTTGCGGACCATTTCACCGACCACTTTCATCGACAGTACCCATGCGCCAGAATGCGTGTTGGGTCAGGCAAGCATGCGTTCCGAGTGTCTTTGCAACAACAACCGATCATGACGCCCGTCAAGTTTGTTCTCAGCTACACAGCTGTGCCCTTGATGGCGATTGTCGCTGTCGCGACCTGGGCGTCGCTTCATGTCTCCGCCGAAATCGATGCGCGACAGTACGCGTCGCTGTCGGCATCCTATGCGAGTTTTCCTCCGGATCTCAGGCACGGTATTGCAGAAGCGATGAACTCGGGGAAGGTCAGCAAATCCGATTATTCTTCGCTGGTGCGCCGGTCGCTCGACGATGGCGTTGTCCTCGACTGGCCAGCGGGGGAGAGGGCTGATGTGGCACGCGAGCGGGCGAAACTCGCTGCGCTCGTCAAGGCCGAGGGGAGCCAAGCTCCGTCACTGAGGTAATAACCGGCACGGGATCTTCACGCGGGAATTCATGTCGCCGCCCGACTTCAGGTTTTGCCACGGTTTGCTGCCGTTAGCTAGTATCCTGAGTTAGAAGTTCGTTGAATTAATTTCCGGTTGTTTCCGGAATGACGAAATGCTCATTAAAGAGCCGCTCGGATTCGCGCAATCCCTCTTCGGTAAAGATCACGGACTTCGTCTTGTTGACAG
>NZ_JAYMRZ010000053.1:0-13777 GCF_038900715.1 Paraburkholderia phymatum
GCCCTGATCGACGAAGTGCTGCAGGCATACCCCGAAAAGATGGCCAAGCGCCGCGCCAAGCATCTGGGTTCCTTTGAACAGGGCAAGCTCGACTGTGGGGTGAAATCGAACATCAAATCGCTGCCCGCTGTAATGGTCGGGCGACGGCATACTAACTGAACTCGATAACACGCTTGCATCTATTGAAACAGTCCGATTCCGTTGCAATTGGCCGTTTGCTCAAGCGTATACGATCACCAACATCATTCGGGATTGGTTCGTGGCCAACATGGACGAAGCGGCGCGCAAGCAGGTGCGCATACGGCAGTAGTACCTGCCCGTGGAAGTCGGCTTCATGCCGCGCGGCTAACGTTCGAGCAGGCGTTGGTCAACTTCGCTTGAAGATGAAGAAGGACCATGCTGACGGGCAGGTGCGATGAAGTGCCATTGCAGCATTGCTCACGCTGCCGGCTTCAACCACCGTCACGAACGTACACAGTAGCGCGCTGTTGATATCCGCAATCATCAATTTCCCTCATGCACGCATAAAGATTTCCAGCTTATACCACGCATACACCTGCGGTTAGTATCCTCTCTTCACTCACGCGAGAAATATGGATGAGCGGGGAATTGAACGCAAACCAAGCCAAATACGCGTTGTCGAGAGCGTCCGTGTTGTTCTCGCACGCGATCGCGCCGATGTTCGCCGTCGCGTCGATGTGCAGCATTCAACTCGGCGCCGCACTATCGCTGTCCACGACGATAAGACACAGTACCATTAGCATAACTTGGTTGCGACTGTGCTTCGCAGCGGTAGTGCTCGCGGTCATCGCGCGACCGCCGCTGCACACGTATTCTCGCCAGCACTGGGGAGCCGCGGCCGCGCTTGGCAGTGCGGCCGCGTGTATGACGCTATGCTTCTTCGAGGCAGTGCGGCGTGTGCCGCTTGTGTTTGCAGTGGCAGTCAGCTTCCTTGGGCCGGTCGCGGTCGCGACATTCGGCGAGCGCAGACTCAGAAGGTTGATGTGGCCGGTGTTCGCAGTCGCTGGCGTGCTATTGCTAGCTCGGCAGGACGGCATGTGGGTGGTGAGCCCCATTGACTTGGTCTTCCCGATTGGATCGGCACTCGGCTGGGTCGTACACATCGTGTTAAAGAAGCGCGTCGGCATGCTGTTTGACGAGCTGGAAGGGCTTTCTGCGTCCCTGATCGCCGCTGCTGTCGTTACCGGACCATTCGGTATTCTGTTGAGCGGTGGCCATTTGCCTATGGGGCAACTCGTCAATGCCGCGTACATTGCAGTCTTGGTGCCGATCGTCCCCTACGTACTTAAACTAATCGCACTGCGTCGGATGAACGCATCCGCATTCGGTGTCGTGATGTGCACCGAGCCTGCGATCGCGGCGGCGATCGGCTGCCTCGTACTTGCACAGCCGATAGGCAGATCCCAGTTCATTGGAACGTTGTGCGTTGTTGGCGCATGCATCGGTGCAGTGGTAGGCGGTATCCGTGCTCACTCGCCTCCACGGAGTCGCGTGTGACTGCGAATCTCCCGATGGACGACCTGCGTGGCGAGCCGTACGTGCTTGCCATGGACGAACACCGAACTGGACGTGTTGCTGCAAAAGCGGCGCGACAACGCTGCAGCCGCGCCTTTCTTCAAGCAGGTGTCTCGCTCCAGTCCGCCCCCACAAGATCGTCATCGCAGCTACCTGCGGCCAACGCAGACGCTCCAACGTTTGCTCGCATCGGAGGATTGGACGGGCGTGAGAGCTTAGCTTGAGAATTAATATGAAATGCGTATTTTCTATGATAGATAAGCCCATATGCAAAGCTATCGCAAGGCACATCGGTGATGTTTATCGATGGGTAATTTCGGCCTTGTTAATCAATATTGCGAACTAACCTAATGATACAGAAGAAAATTTTTTTGATTTTTATACTTGCGCTTGGCGTATCAGTTCATACGTTGGCGGCAACGGTCGAAAGCTGCCCTTCTCCGGCCCGGATCAAGATGACAGCGGGCCTGTACTCGGCGCGAACCGGTGATAACGAAGATGAATGGCTGGGTATTGCGCCAGCAGGTGGCGGAGGTAATATCAGGCAATTTAACGCCGCCACGTTTTATCCAGCGCAAGATGATGACGTACCGCGAGGATCATTAGCCAAGTGCTCCTATGAACTTGACAAAGGTACGGTAGACTTACGATATAAACCTAATTCGCTTACGGAACCGGTTGTCGCGTTGGAGGGTAATACCGTGTGGCATCGGAAAGAAGGCCCGTTTGACGTTATCTACTATGAATGCACTGCCCCAACCGCTTCGGGTTGCAAATTCACCATCGTCCGAAGCCGGGGTGACGCCTTTCCTTCTGGAAAGGCGTCGTAGGAGACGAACCATCTCGGCGCTCTCACGTTCTTCCTTCCCAATTCGGCCGGTACGCCCAGTGTTAGGTGACGGGCGCATTGACGGAGATTTCCCAGGTCGCTCGACCGGTATCGGGCACCGAGGAGCGACTTGAGGACTTTGCAGCCCCATGCCGCCCCTGTTGTGCACAGTGTCGGCTGGCGGCGAGAGCTGGCGCTGGGACGCGTATGGGACGTGCTACGCTCGACGTTTCGGCTCAGGGCATGTGCTACCAATCTGGGACTGTGACCTCATGTCGTTTGCTCACTGGCGAACCGATGCTGGGGCCGTCGTCTCCAGTCTCAATGTCGTTGGCGGAAGTCAACCAATAGGAGTAGCAGAATTGGAAATGAAGAAGAATATTGGGCCCGTTGTGACTCGGCATGCCGTGACACTTGCACTAGCTATATGCCTCGTGGCAGGCTGCTCCCCCGGCATTGGAGCGCAGCAGGATGCGTTCGTGCCGCTTGTGCGTAGCATGGCGGACCGCCTTAACACCGCTGACCAGGTCGCTCTTAGCAAGTGGGACACTGATCAACCCGTCTACGACCGTCAGCGGGAAGCGCAAGTTATTACAAATGCGGCGACGATGGCGTCTGAGCACGGGCTAACTCCGGAGGATGCGATAAACATTTTCTCGGACCAGATTGAAGCCAACAAAGAAGTCCAGTACGCGCTGCTCAACAACTGGAGACGTCAAGGCAATGCTCCCGCAACGCCGCGCCAGAGCTTACCAAGTGTCATCCGACCAATTCTAGATAAGCTACAAGTCTCTATCATGGAGAATCTGCAGAGCGTGGCACCTCTGCGCAGCATTGCAGATTGCCATGCACAGGTTGCATCGGCAGTGGGGCAAGTAGCTCAACAAGCGTCGCTTGATGTCCTTCATCGCGCGGCGCTCGATCGTTCGGTCGCACGGGTATGTGTCAAATCTTGACTTTCCGACGAATCTGAAAACGCACAAACGCCCATTTGAATGGATACCCTATTCGAGTCGGCGCTGAATAAAACGTTTTGTCCGTTGTCGTCGTTAGACGACGGGCGTGTCTGATCGACAGGAACGAACAACGCGAGAAGGACGGAAGACGCAAAAAATCCGTAGCTTTCCCTCGGTCACCGCCCTTGGCTCTACCCACTCCGCAGCCGGTTTCCCGACCTTGTTCGTAGGCTTCTTCGCTACTACGGCGGAGTCTGACTCTCACGTCCGTACATCCTCGGCTTCGGCTCCTCATCTTCCCCGACGCGTACCTGACCAATACCGCTACAGCGCCAGGTCAGACGTGAGTTCTCCCTGTTCCTTTGCAAGGCGCTCGCGTGCATGCCAGGTTCTACGACCACGCCGGATCGGCAGGCACTCGCGATGTCGCGCCCGCTCGTATTGCTTTCCACCTACTGTGGAGCGCGTCGGCATCCGGGATAAAACGATTTCGTGGCTCCATGGCTGGCCTACACATTCCCCTGCCGACGCTTCGCCGACCTCCTCGCGGACGCCCACGCACGGCTCGGGGGCGATGTGGCTCGGATGCCTTCATAGTAGTGGACTCTCACCACCTACACCTCGGGTTCTCCACCCATAGCCGGACGATCCCTTCGTCAGACAGGTCGAACGCGTGCTGCAGATACAGCAGGCCCGCGATCAACCGGGGGGAAGTCGCGGGCCGCCGCCCCTTACGCGACACGAAGCTTTCGCTCATCGCCACGCCCAGTCGATCCCAGTTGACCAACTCGGCTAGGCGAACCAGCAGATGCTTCAAATTGATCTGCTTACGCAGCGGCTGCCGGTAAAAATCTCCCTCCGTCACAGGCGTCTTGGGACCCATCCGCACCTCATCAGGGTTCGCAGGATTTAGGCGTTAATATGCCAGGTCGCTGCAATTCCTACAATGCCATTTCAGCTGAATGTGCCCACCGCGCAAGGCTTTCCCGATTCAGCAAGCCGACCTACCCACCCCCGTGTCCAATCGAAGCTATGAAGGAAGCGTGCGATTCCACCGCTGCGCAGTTCAGGGCCCCTCGACGCGGTTAGCTTCTCTCGAATCCTCTGGTCAACTCCCAATCCGTTATACGGCGATCATATTCGAGTTGCTCCCACTGAGCCGCATGCACGTAATGATTGATGACAGTGTCGCCAAAAACCTCGCGTAGCCATGTCGAGTTTGACGCTGCAGTGATTGCTTCTCGCAATGTTTTGGGAATTTCAGGCAACTCGCCATCGAGATACGCGTCGCCGATCAGTGGACCCGGTAGTTCAAGTTTATGATCGATGCCCGCGAGGCCAGCCGCGATTAGTCCAGCGAAGGCGAGATATGGATTGAGATCCGCGCCTCCAATTCGACATTCGACCCGGACGGCATTAGAGCCTTCTCCGCAAACGCGAAAACCAGCAGTTCTGTTATCAGGACTCCACACTGTTCTCGTCGGGGCGAAGCTCCCTTTTTGAAATCGCTTATACGAGTTAACGTACGGTGCTAGAAACAGCGTAATGTCTCTTGAATACCTCAAAAGCCCCGCGAGATAATAACGCATAAGATCCGACATGCCATAAGGCGAACTCTTCTCAAAAAAAAGCGGCGTTCCCTCCAGTGTCCACAGGGACGAATGAATATGGCACGACGATCCCGCAAGCCCGTAGTTCCACTTCGCCATATACGTAATCGCTTTCTTCTGCTGCGAAGCAATCTCTTTGCTGCCGTGCTTGATGAGTGTATGTTGATCTGCCATCATCAAAGGGTCGGCATAATGTACGTTAATCTCTCCTTGACCAGCGCCCCATTCTCCTTTTGAGCATTCGATTGCAATTCCTGCTTCATGCAATCCATTCCTTATCGGGCGCATGACAGATTCTTGGCGCGTCGTCGACAAGATATGGTAATCATGACTGTATGTTCCACATGTCGTCAGGTCGCGGTATTTCTTTACCGACGTTTCCTCGTAGGTCTCATTGAACAGGTAGAACTCAAGCTCCGATGCGAAACAGGCACTCATTCCCCTCTCCGTCAGGCGGTTAAGCTGTTTCTGCAGGATCTGCCTCGGCGAATGCGCAACCGGCTGGCCGCTCTGATCTAGAACATCGCAAATTACCAATGCAGTTCCTTCCAGCCATGGAAGCCGCCGTAACGTCGAAAGATCAGGCTTTAGCACGAAATCGCCATACCCCGCTGCCCAACTGGCGCTGGCGTAGCCGGCGACCGGTTCCATCTCCATATCGTTGGCCAACAAGTAATTGCAGGCGTGCGTTTCCAGGTAGCCGCTTTTAACAAAAAAGTCGCCGTGAAATCGCTTCCCAATAAGACGACCTTGCATGTCAACCATGCAGACGAGCACAGTATCAATAACACCAGAAGCGACCGCCTGTTTCAATGCGTCAAATTTAAGACCCATGCTTCACATCCTTAGTAATTTTTCCGCGCAAATCAATTTCATCGAAATAGAAAATCGATCATCAAAAAATCTCAGCGAAGCGTATTAAAACCAGCCTTGTATATCTGGCTAATCCAATTTCCGAATAAGAGATGCGCATGACTGCGCCAGCAATTTTTGGGTCGCAGGGTTTCACAATCGTCTGGAAAATAATTCTTTGGTAAATTTGTGTGCCGACCGATTGATCGATCACGAAAATACTCATCCGCTAGAGTCTGTGAGTCGTACTCGATATGATTGAAGATGTGTAGTGAATGATGCTTCGGGTCATCAAGAAGGCACAGACCCGTCTCTGGCGATTCGATGAGTACGGATATACCACTGCTCGAAGGAATGTCCGTGCTTCTCATTTCTGTCCACCGAGAAACCGGAATACACAAATCATCGGAAAAACCCTGCAGATAAGGTGACGTGGACTCTAAGCTATGGTGTCTGAAAATGCCGAAAGCCTTCTCCGTCAGAGCGTACTTCGGCAAACCGTGAAAATGATGCAACGCCGCTTGCGCTGCCCAGCAAATGTTAAAGCAACTGCGAGCGTTGGTTTGTGTCCAGTTTAGAATTTCGATAAGTTCCTTCCAGTATGCGACTTGCTCGAACGGAATCGACTCAACCGGCGCGCCTGTAATGATGAAACCATCAAAGACCTGTTCCATTACGTCGATCCAATCTCTATAGAAGGTCGTCAGATGGCTCACCGGTGTATTTTTTGGCGAGTGACTGGTGATTTTTATAAGCGTAAGGTCGACCAGTATAGGTGTTGCGCCGAGCAGGCGTGCAATCTGAATCTCCGTCTCGATTTTGTTGGGCATGAGATTTAGTAAACCAACGTGCAAAGGCCGGTCGCGCGGGCGCAATATACTGTCGCCCTCCATCACTGTGATGCCTTCTGTCTGCAGCACAGTCCCAGCGGGCAATCCTTTCGGCACTTTAATAGGCATGGATCTACAGTCTCCCTTTCAATCTAGACGGCGCGCGGAATTGTAAATAGCACTCAGACAGAGGCATGCGGAATCCTGAGCGAGATTAAAGGAGCAAACCAAGTGCGATGCATGCGTACAGTGCACCTGTTATTTTTTCCAACAAGGATTTGTTCTTGAAGGCGATGCTCGCTCGATGCGCAATAAACATATAAGTACTATAGACCGCAACCGAGATGATGGTCGCGGCAACACCCATCGAAACTGCTTGAGTGGAGTACGAGCCATACGGGTTGATAAAGCTCGGATATGTAAGCAGTGTGGCTATCCACCCTTTAGGGTTGGCCAAAGAGACTACGAGTGAATCGGCAAACATCTGTTTCGAGTTCCAATTCGTCGTTTCTTCATCGCTTGAAGTCGAATTTCCACAGAAAGTAATAATGGCTAGATATACAAGATATATCGCACCCATCCACCGTAAATATTTCAACACCCATTGGTTATCGCGGATAAAAAAGCCCACGCCCGATAACACGACTGCCGCATGAATTGCCGCACCGATTCCGAATCCGACGGCTCCTGGAATTGCAATTTTTAATCCGTGTTTAAGAGTTTGCGCGACCGCAAACGCGACGTTCGGTCCCGGCAAAACTACTGCAGCAGTAAACGCGAGGAGAAACAAAGCGAACAAATGAAAATCCATTGACACCGCCAATTCTGTTTAAATATTGCCGAATGGAAGGAACAGCGGCCTGAGGATCTGACCTCGATCGCTATTTTTTGCATCGCTGCGCCATGTAGGCGTCGCAGGCGCGCCCGAATGCTTCGAAAATATTTTGGCTCGCGTTATCCCTAGTAGCGTGCCATTCAGGATGCCACTGAAGCCCGAGTTGAAATGTTGGTGAATTTCTATATGAAAGCGCCTCTACAATATCATCATCTGCGACTGCTTCCACTTGAATACCTTTTCCCAGCGTGGCAATGCCTTGCTTATGCAGCGAATTAACTTGTAGCTCCCCGTTCTTGACAACCGACGACAGCAATCCACCGGGAGCGATTTTCACGGAGTGAACAGGTAGATACTGCTCGTCGCGAGGCAGGTTTGCGTTTTCTGAATGCGTGATTCCCTTGTGTGACGACGACAAATCTTCGTGCAGCGTGCCGTTTCTATAAACGTTCATCTCCTGCAAGCCACGGCAGATCCCCAATACGGGCATCTGAAGCTCTCCGGCTACCGTCAATGCGACCCACGACAACCGGTCTCGCGGACGATCGATCTCGCCGGGGACAACATCGTCTTCGGTGCGCGCCCATACGCGCTCGTTCATGCACAAGATATCGGGATCGAGATCGGATTCGTCGCCCGTCAGCACAAGCCCGTCGAGACGGCGCATCGCTTCACGAAATGTGCGAATAGTCGCCTCCGATGGACGATCTCCGTCTATCGTCGGTAAAATGACGCACTCGACCGAAGCGTACTCCGTCAGCGCCTCGATATAGCGCCGCCGTAACCAGTCGCGATGGACTCCGTCGCAAAGGTGGCGATTTGCGGTAACCCCAACAACGGCGCAACCCATAGGACGATGCTTATCCATCGTTACGCTCGCTCCTCGCCCGGCAGGCGCTCAAGCTGAGCCTCGTACAGCCGCCGGTTCCGCTCAAGCAGTTGACTGATGACACTTGGCTGCCCATTGGGGCCGCGAGCGAAGAGTCCTCCCCATGAATCGGCAATCTCGGCATATTGCGGATCGCGTAGCCTGATCTTTTGTGCCCGCTTCAGGTGCCAGAAGGGGATGCCCGGCGAGAGGTGATGTTCCAGATGATATTCATCAAGGTTGGCGCCGAACAGCAGCCGCTCGATCAGGTTGCCTTTGCGATTGCGTGTCAGATAGACATCGTCGGTTTCGGTCTCGCACATTGGAGAATGTTCCGCAAGTTCGATGAACCAGCCCAATGCCTGAAAGGTCGTCAGATAAGGAACCAGCCAGAACAACACGAGCATATCAACTGATTTCGCCTGAATGAAGCCGAGAATAACGACCAGCCAGAACAGTGCGAATCCGTAAGTATCGATGGCAGATCCCAGCCTATCGATGTCCTTCTGACCTTCGCGTGAAATGAGAAACCGGTTGTTCCATAGATATTTTAGGTAGCGTAACGTCGCACCGCCCAGCATCGCCTTCCAGATAACGGAAAACGCGTATTTGCGTGGATGGCGGACGTCATATACGCCCGACGATATGAAGAACTTCAGGTCAGGATCTTTCTCCGGGTCGCCGAGATGAGGATGATGCAGATGAACATGAGAGTAGCGATATGCCCAATGACGCTGAAGAAGAGGATATGCTGCAAAAACAATTCCGAGAAAATAGTTCCAGCGGGTGTTTTTTGCGAGTGTCCGATGTGCTGCGTCATGGGCGATCGTCGTCAGCCCACGTTGTTGCGCGCCGATTATTAGCACTGCGATAGGGTACAGCCACCACGTAATTCGTACAGTCGCGTAAGCACACGCCAGAATGACCAGATAGTCCTTCAGAATATAAAGTGCGCCAGTGATGTTATCAGGCTTCAATTCAGACAACTCACGGGTAATGTCGCGCGAGAAGCGAGAGGTCCTGAATCGTTTGCCTCGCAGTTGCCACGCTTCACAAATTTCCATGATTAAATCTCCCTCCGTGAAAGATCGATGTCAGACGGCGTCCAGTCCTTGTTGAATATCCGCGACGATATCGTCTACGTTCTCGATGCCGACACACAGGCGGATGGACCCATCGAAAATACCGGCGGCCTCACGCTGCTCTTTTGGAACAGTCGTGTGAGTTGTCGAGACTGGATGTGTGACCAATGTTCGCGCATCACCCACGTTTGATACGTGGTACATGAGCTCGATGTTGGTGATGAATCTGCGTCCGGCTGCTTCATCGGCCAGTTCGAACATGATGATTGCGCCATAACCGACACGCGCGTCAATCAACTCGTCAACAAGCTCGCGTTCGTATCCACAGGTTAGCGATGGATATGACACACGCTTGACCTTCGGATGCTTTATCAAGAACCCGGCAACGGCCAACGCATTCTCACAATGCCGTTGCATGCGAAGATGAAGTGTCTCGAGCCCTTGAATCAACTGAAAACTGGAGAACGGACTAATCGCGGCACCGGTGTCACGGAGCCACGTCATCCGCGCCTTCAGCAAATAGGGACTTGCGCCAAGATCGCCAAGTTTAAGAACAGCCTCTTTCCAGAGGATGCCGCCATGCGCTTCGTCCGGTTCGTTAAACAACGGGAATCGGACTGTATCATCGAACGCGAAGCGCCCGTTATCAACGATCAATCCGCCAAGCGTCGTCCCGTGGCCGCATAGATACTTCGTCGCGGAATATGTGGAGATGCTCGCGCCCAAAGAGGCGGGACGGCAGAGCAAAGGAGTTGTGGTATTGTCAACGATGATAGGAACCCCATGCCGTTTTCCAATCTCCGCGAGCGCCGGGATAGGCAAAGGGACAAGACACGGGTTCGAAAACGCCTCTCCGAATATTGCAATGGTTCTGTCATCGGTCAGCAATTCGAAAGACGATATATTCTTTGGATCTGCGCATCGCGCCTCGATACCCAACCGTTTAAATGTATTGAAGAGGAGATTCCACGAATTTCCATACAAATACTTCGATGCAACTACGTTATCGCCTGGCTTTCCGCTGCACAGGTTGGCGATGGCAAGAAATGTTGCGGCCTGTCCAGAAGCTACCGCAAGAGAGTCGCTTGCACTCTCCACTGCGGCAAATCGCTTTTCGAGAATACGCGTCGTGGGGTTGATGATCCTGCTATACGTAAACCCATCTTCCTTGGCGTTGTAAATTCCGGCAATCTTTTCCAGATCACCTTCAAGCTCATAGGCTGTTGATTGGTAAATCGGCACCGAAACAGCCTTTGTCACCGGATCATGGCGATAGCTAGCATAAAGAAGTGCTGTTTCTCTGGACATCTGTTCACTGGCATTGCTTCTCGACATATCACAAGACCTTTTCCAAAACTCGTTTTTTTGACGCCGGCAAGTGTTTTCTAATGTCTCGATTGGCATCGAAGAAATCCTGAAACGCGATTTCCAACAGGCGAATCCACATCGGATCGATGCATCCCATACAACCAATCCTGAAACTGCGGGTCTGAGAATGCAACTTTGTATAGATGTAGAGGTTGTAGTCCACCAGATGGGCGTACAGCGCGTCGAGGTCTTTTTGGGTACGAATGACATTAGGTGCGGTAAGGGCAAGGCATACCGGCGACCGTATACTCGCGTTTAAAAGAGGAGAGGCGTACGGCGCGGTTGCGCCGATGATCGCGTCACGTACAGAGCGGTAACGCTCACCGCGGCGAAAGACGCCCTCGATGGTCAGTCGCTCAAGTGCTTTGGCGCAAGCCTGGATGACATGTGTTGGAGGAGTGGAGCGCCATTCACCGGATTTCTCAAAACTATTCCATTGGTCTCGAACATCCAGCACGAAAGAATTCATATGTTTAACGTTGCTATTAAGCAACTCCAATGAAGCGATTACAAACGACACACCCGGTGGACCTTCAATGCATTTATTGCTAGAAGTGACAAGGACGTCAAATTGCACCTGCTTGGCGTTAATCTCCACCGCACCGAAGGAACTCATTGCATCTATGATCGTTCTTACGCCGCGCTTCTTTGCTAGTTCTACTATCGGTCCGATCGGATTAATGACGCCTGTGGTGGTTTCGCAATGCACGAAGCACAAATGCGTTATCGTGGGATTCCTTCTCAGATATTCAGCAATTTGGGATGTTGAAAGTGGCTCATCACAGGGAGCAGTCATGCTGACAACATGTACACCACGGAGTTGCAGCATTTTTAGAATCCGCTCACCGTAAATTCCATTGATGCAGACGAGAGGCCGATCGGAAGGCGCAACAAAGGAAGCCAACGCGGCTTCGATGCCGTAGGATCCACCGCCTTGCATCGGGATCACCGAGTAGGCGTCTTTACCGTCAACTAAATCAACTATTATATTTCTTACCTGATCCGTTATCGTCTTGAAACACCCGTCACGCGAGCCGACGTCATATTGCATCTGCGCCCTGACCTCATCGCTCAACGTCAATGGCCCCGGCGTCAGCAAGAAATGATGCTTTACAGTCATGTATAACACTCCGCGATCGAAGATGATTATGTGAAGGCGTGAACGGTATATTCAGGCATTCTTAAGTGCATGCCACGTGACACATATTCCACCGCATTTGTTACCGTATTGGCCGTGTCTCAGCCTTCACGAGACCGTTTGATTTATCGATACGCCACCTTCCACGCCTTACCCCAGCCAGATACATATTCGGTGCGTTCGCTTCTACGCTGAGTTACGGTCATCGTCGACTCTGTTCATTGCGGGTCCTTCAAAAGTCATGTCATTCGCGCGAAGATCAGTGTTCCGCCATGCGGGGCGAAATGCAATTTGAGCCAACGACATGCGATGAACTCATCCGAACCAAACCAAACTACTTATCATCAGTTGCCGCAAACGGCGCGCCGACGAAACGCGCACAGAACCCGCAAGCGCCGCCATCACCTACCATCTTGACCCGCCCCATATCCGTTGTTGCTCATCTTGCCACAGCGAGACATGTTGTTAACATGAATATTTCTGATGCAGTTCTAACGATTTTTAATAGCCACACTCATTATCAATCATTGATGGAGTAGTTACCGTTACACAAAAATTACATACGATTCCAAATATGAAACCAACCTTAATCCGATTTCTTTATCCACATGATGACGCACACATTGAGTGAATTTTCCCGGCGCAAAACTCATGCACAACTGGACTCGGTTTTTGCATTGAAATGCATATTTCTATAGGACTACTTGACAGATGAATTTTTCTCTAACGTGTTGCATGCTCACTCCCTCATTTTTCGCTCGTGGTCGAATTGATGGTAGAGAGTGTGACCATTGACGACTTCGGAAGATGTCGGGAGCTGGTAGCGTGTCCGCGGTGAAGCAGTCGCCGAGTATCTGTTTCACCGGGCCGGGAACAGCCGTCAACTAAGAAAGCGGCGCATCCCGCGGATTGCGAGACCTCAAGCGCGAGCTTGCTTTACTTACAAACGTTGACAGTACTTCTCGCTCAACGGGCACCTGCTGCGCGTTTCGCTCTATTGCAAGAAGTTCGGTCAACGCTTTGCCACATCGCATTTGCTCATTAAGCGAGCGAGGATCCGTCGACCGATTTCTGTTCCATTACCACTTACTCTGACGTCCGCCTGAATACCGCAAGGCAATATCAAAGTAGTTGTGACATTGACTAAGCAGAAGCGAGCGTCATATCAGTCCGTCTTCCCCGTCACGCGCCGGGCTTCTACAGTGACGGGGAGCACGGTATCAGGTGCCATTTCGGGCAGCTCCAGCTGCCAGCCATTGGCCAGCGTAATGATCCCACCCCATATATGTGCGCGCGCAACAGAAACGATCGGCTCCTCAACATCTTTCTTCGGGACGTAAGCGGTCAATGCTCCTCGTCTATCCCTCCGGATCGTCACTTTCACGTCTGAAGCTCCTCAGTCTGTGTGGCAAACTTATGCTGCATGCCCCATGGTCTTCGAGTAACAAGGAGAGCGGACGTCGAAGCTCTCGGGCACGTGTGCCGTGCCACGCAGCAACTCATCGACAGTCATGGACCTAGCTAGCCTTCATCGGATAACAGCCATGTTGATGCAAGCGCGATTTCTTCGTCAGTGCAACCGGCAATCCCCGTCGAACCCGACGATTTCTCCGAGCGATCCGGCCGTCACGAGACACTCACCTTCGCTCCGGTCGGGATATCCGCCATAGTTGTGGAGGTCGTCCAGAGCAGCGACGTATATTCGCCACCGATACGCCGGCAGGGAGTGAAATGCGAGCGACGAGCCCTTGGCCCGCTCGCCCAGACAGGCGAGCACGTCTTCGGGAAGATGGTCGAGCGTGCACAGTTCCTTCGCCCGCATGCCGACCTTGCGGTCTGTTTCAACGAAATGAACCGCGTAGATGTAAAACCG
>NZ_JAYMRZ010000054.1:0-13027 GCF_038900715.1 Paraburkholderia phymatum
AGCGTCATGGTCGTGAGGGGCGACCCGCCGCCCGCCCGTGGACAACCCGCGACTCAACGCTTAACGGAGGCCAGATCACATCAAATTGCTGACTGCAAATCTGTCCGTCGAACCGGGTCAACCTCAAGGTGTAAGCGACCTGGCCCGCAGGCACTTTATTGCCTCAGTCTCCACGGACCCGCTGGATTGTATAGGACCAGGTAAGCGGGAAGATGGACGCCAGGACAGGCGAATGACATGCCTTGACCCAATTCACTTAGGCGAAGTCTCCGTCGATATATCGACGGAGACAGGTGAAACTTTACCCTCGGCGCAAGGCGGGCTAGCGCTTCCAGGAAGCGCTTGGCCTGTCGCGAAGTATCACGCCGCAGTTAGGGAATCGGAACTTGCCAGTTCAACGCGCCCTTTCCCGTTCCGCTTCGCGCGATACAGCGCTGCGTCGGTGCGACTTATCAGGTCGCCGAGCGTATCGCCAGAACGGCATTCGTCGATACCGGCACTGAAGCTCCAGCAAGGCTCATCTTCGTGTGTTGAGCTAACGCCGGCCGACGACAGAACGGATTCAATCAGTCCGGCGACCTGTTCCCGTCCAGTCTGCGGGAAGAAAATTGCAAATTCTTCCCCACCGAGTCGCCCGAAAAGGTCTGTACGACGAAGCTGACGGGACACATCAATCGCAAAGTTCTGGAGGACGCGGTCACCGGCCGGATGCCCGTACCGATCGTTGATGACCTTGAAGTCATCGAGATCAATGATGGCAATCGAGAGCCGCGAACGCGAAGAAAGGGCCGTTTTCAAAAGTTCGCCTCCGCGCAACAGGAGTTCGCGTCGTGCCAGCAGACCGGTCAGCTCGTCGACTGTTGCGAGGCGTTGCGCATGGTCCACGAGACTGTCGTTCACCAGCATGACGAGGCCGATGGAAAGTAATAGCAGCGAAAGGATGCCGGCTGAGATGAAGCAGATATTCCATGACGACGGCTGTAGAACGCTTGCCGTCGGACTGGCGAAGAAAATGCAATGAACGACTCTCGACGCATGTACCACGGTGCCTGCAGCCGCGGCCAGAATGACCAGCCAGTGCCCGTACTGACGCCGACGCACCGTGCGGGAATTCCAGATGGTCCAGCCTACGGCCATTCGTGCATAGCCGAGTACGCCCGACATCACAGCTGCTCGCGCGTTCTCATTGGGCGCAAACACAGCCCAATAAAACACCGCGCCGACTGACACAGCCAGGCCAAGGTACTCATACCTCCGGATAGCCGGATGACCGGCAAAGCGACGACAGCCTTGCAGGATCAGCACTGCGGCCGCAAGAACGCAGGTACAGGCAGTGAGTACGATCGGTGGCGGGTAATGACCGCGCCCTGAAACAAGCACAGCGAATGCGACAAATAAAATGCAGTGCGCAGCGAGCCATCGCTCAAGACCCGCAATGCGATGACGCGCGAGGCTGCCAAGCACGGCGGCGCTCGCGACGCATGACACCAGGGCGACCACAAGAAGAACGGCAGTGCTGGACATTGGTCTGGGTTACATTGTTGTTAGCCTTCAGCCTGCGTTCAGAAAGCGGCAAGGAGGCATATGCGACGTCCGCAACTCTTTTGGCCTCACTCACCGCGCAGAAACGTCGCTTCATATCGACCGAATCTTGATTCCTTCTTGCGACGCTCGCCGCTCGGCGATTTCCGTCGTGTCGACGAGACGGGCTATTTTATTCCCGGTCGGTCTCGCAAGCCAGTTTGAAGGCTGTATTCATCCACGACGATGGTCGCACTCAGCTGGAAGCATGTTGTAGCAACCAGAATCGCTATCTGGTAAGGAAGTCCGACCGTCGTGCGTTCGAGCCATGGACGCCAAGTGACGGGGAAAGGTTCGTATTCCGGCTAGCGATCGATATAACGCAGTACTCTGAGTTGTGTACGGAAGCTTGAACTCGCCGGGCATTCAGTCGCGCAGACATCGAAACCGTTTTCTTCGTCAGGGTTGTCATCGGATGCCATGTGGTCCGGGACTTCTGCCCATCATGTAGAACGTGTCTTTCAGGAATTCATCCCACGGCGTCGGAGTCGGGTGTGCGGGCAACATAGTCTTCTGGTCGCTTTCCGAAGACCTAATGAATAGCGCATAGGCGGATACTGCTTATCCTCATTTTGGGTTATCGGAATCCCAGGTTTTTGTATTGGTCTTCCTTTCCTGTTTATAGGGCAACGCTCAGGCAAAACTGCGGAGAAAGTCACAGTCGGCAATCCCTGCACCGCGCGCTGGCGAGTAGCCGGAAGGCCCGGAATGACGATGGAGTCCCAATCGTTCACCGTGGTTCACTCGACGCACGCGAACTCACTCTCACAGTGTTGATCATTCAGCGGTGACA
Organism: Paraburkholderia phymatum; assembly: GCF_038900715.1. Classification (GTDB taxonomy): domain Bacteria; phylum Pseudomonadota; class Gammaproteobacteria; order Burkholderiales; family Burkholderiaceae; genus Paraburkholderia; species Paraburkholderia phymatum_A. The sequence goes on from NZ_JAYMRZ010000054.1 coordinate 2,375, forward strand.
GTTTTGACGCCAACAACTGTCACGGCCGCCATAACCGCGCCGTCCGACGCGATGGCTCTGAACGTTGCGGAACGGAGGCTTCCTTGTGAGCGAGTCGGAAGAGCGCGGCGCGCTCGCGCTCGAATCGAGCCAAGGCCGCCGATCGCGAGAACGCAGCATCCGCGGGTAATCGAATTCCGAGACATTCCTCAATTCGCGACACGTATTCCTCCGCATCACGTCGGGATAGCCAGGGCTCATTCGCGGCGCTAAAGAAGCAGTCGGGAGTGCCATCCAACGCTCCATAGGCCGGCCGTATCACGCTGGAGACACTCAGGGTAGCGAACGCTGACGCGTCGAAATCGACCGGTCCGAACGCGTCATCCGCACCGATCGGTTCGTGATAGCTGTTGAGCAACAAGACCAATCCGTCTGCCCTCCGATACACGCGATGCGGCAGCATTTTTCTCAGAGTCAGCACGGCCGCCTTCGAACGATGTTTCAGACACAACATCAACCCCCATGTCACCAGATTCCTGACGTACCGCTCTCCGTTCGCCAGGTCGGAGATGGCAGATCCCCCATTACGTAGCCGGGCGCGCGGTGATTCGCTGGAAAGCGTGCGATTCTCATGCGCAACATGGTCTGGGACGACGGTCGACTGGCTGTTCGCGTGACTGACCGCGGCAGCGATCTCGGCGCCCAGCAACAACACCACTGCGGAGAAGTAAAGCCACATCATCAGAGCCGCGAGCGAGCCCGCAGCGCCGAATGCGTTGGCGGTCCCTGCGTGGGTGAGATAGAGGGCGAACAGCTTGCGCCCACCGGAAAACAGCAACGCGGACACGATCGCGCCTTGCCATACGGTTCGCCAACGCACATGGGCGTCAGGCAACATCTTGATCAAAGTAGCGAAGGCCGCGCTCAACGCGATCATGCCGAATACGAACTGTGCGATCTCGCCGACGGCAATCAGCGGCGAATTGGCGAACAGCTTTGCGCCGACAAAACTGATGACCGTATCCAGTACGAGCGAGACGACAAGCAGGAAAGCGACCCCCATGACGAGACCGAACGAAATCAGTCGCATCTTGAGCAGCAAGGCAATGTTGCTTGCGGCACCGTGCCGGGTCGGGACTGGAAACACCACGTTTAGCGCTGTGTTCAGCGAGGCAAAGGTCGCCGACGCGCCCACTACCAGCAGTGCAGCCGAAACCACTGCGGCAGGGCCCGCCATGCTCGGATGGCGGGCGTGCTCGACGATGGTCTGGACGGCCGCCGCCGCGTCATTGCCCACCAGCCCGTTAACCTCCCCGAACAGCTGTCCGCGCGCCGCGTCGGCGCCGAAAAACCACCCGGCGATCGCGAGCACGATCAGCAACGTCGGTGCCAGCGAAAAGGGATGCTAGCGGCCATCATGGTGCACCGGTGCGTGCTGAACCGTTGACCCGCACCCACTACCAACGATAGCAACGAGCGTATTGCACCAAACGAAGGAAGTTGTCGACTCATGATGGTCGGGCGTCCGCGAACCAGGCAAAGAACCGCGTCATGCCATAGAAATTCACCAGATTGATGACAATTCCAAAAACCACGCCCACGAGCGACGCCATCGTCAGGCTTGAGTCAAGGCTGAATGACGCAATGATCAGACCCAGGATCACGGCAAACAGGATGGCAAGACCAAAATGCACGGCCAATGCCGCGATGACGATGCCGACAGGAAACGCCGCCTGAGATTGCCATGCACCGCGGCCCAGCATGATTGCTGCGATCATGTGCGGCGGAACCCTCGGATCCTGCCCTGTCACTACCACCATCAGAAACGCACCCGACACCAGAAATACCGCGCCAGCGATCAGGCCTCCCCAGACGGCCGCCCGCCAGTCAGGCATGCGGTGCGTGAAATGATGGGAATGTAGATGAAGCTCCATAACGGTCTCCCGACACTCGGTTAACGCTCCGATGAACTGTGCGTTTCGCCGCAGCTATGACCAGTCCGTGTGCACTACCGATGGTTGCGTGACCCAGGTGTTGCATCGTTCGTGCCATTGGTGCGCCATGACGTACGCCCTATCCGCCACGACATGCCAGCGCGGATTGCACAGCCCTGGTGCGGGATACCCCGTGACTGCAACTTGTACTAGCCAAATTTACCGGTCGAAAACGCGCAGACTCCCGGATGCGACCGTTCTTGGCTGCTGCTCGGATTACCTCATGGCAGTCGTGTGGCACTGCCGTCTCGCGCGTCCGGTAGGTTCCTCGGAAACATCGGACTTTTCGCGGGCCGCTTGCGCCGGCTTTTCCTACTGTACTGAGGCTTCAACCGGACCAGGCGTCCTTTCAACCTCGAGAAATGGACAGCCTCGCTGTGCGTTTCCGTCGACTAGACGCATCCGGATCCGCTCTCTATCTTTGCAGCCTGGCTTGCAACTCCCTTCGCCTCGCCAGGCTCGCCTCGGGCCAGTAGTCCTTCGCGGAGTAGTACCCGGCGACAGCTGGTGTACCGGCGGGGAGCGCCACCCACGGCTGCTTCGAGGACACAAAAATATGGATGTCGGGAGGGAGGCGGTCCGGGTCATCTAACGTGCCGACCCGCACGAAACACACTGCATCACCCGGGCCTGCATAGTGGCTCCAGACCGCCACATGACAGATCGGGCAACGGGCGATTTTCTGCCCCTTTCCGCTCTGCGACGGTGTGACCACGATCTCGGGCGTGCCAGCGAGAAGCTTCACGCGGTCGGCTTCGATCATCGCATTCAGCGCGAACGACGACCCCGATTCGCGCTGACACCAGCGGCAGTGGCAGCAGTGGACGAACATGGGGCTGCTGCACAGGCGGTACCGTACCGCACCGCATGTACAGCGACCGTCCAACTGGAACGTATCCATGACGCACCTCCATTCGAGGCCGGGCAAAACGTGCACGGCCATCGTAGGTGGTGTAGTCCGTTATCGCAAGCAATCCGGGCCGCGGGCGACATTTTCAGACTGCCTGCCTTGGTGCAGTCTCCTACACAGCACACCATAATTTTCGCGAGCAGAGACCCCGCGTGGTGCGGCCTCGATGGCACACGGTCCGTGATCGTCTTATCGGCTTTCGCCTGCCACCGGCCAGTATGGCGTATCGTCGACGGAGCGCCTGGAGGCGTTTATCTAACCTGGAAAAGTGAGTCGGTGGGTGTTGACGCTTGCAGCGAGCGGCAGATCGTAGGTGTGCGGAAGATGCAGGCAGTGGTTTCCCGCCAGGACGGCGCGTAGCCTGTTGAGACGGCGGTCTCGTCCTGCCACTGAGTGGCGTCCATTAACGACGCGTCGGACAGCGCATAACTGATTTTGGTGTCGAGTTCAGCGAAAAGGATCGGTAGCAAAGACGGCGCGAAAGATGATGCCGATTCACGTACATGAATGCGCGATCATCGTCGAAACTCGCCCGTTCCAGTTGAATGCGAACAACCGGCCACAGACGCGGCCATACTGTGTTTCTGGCAGATGCCCAGACCCTCCACGGCTACCATGGTGTCGACCTTAGAATCCCTTCCTCTTACGATCCATGTGCTCGCCGCCTTCAAATCGGCACGGGGGCGATCGCACCGGCTTCAACGTGAACGCGACGGATTGCGGCGAGCGCGAATATTCAATAGGTAGTCCGAATTATCTGGTTGGTAGTTTTATTTGGCCAACTCTCGAATGCCGGTTGCCGCCGATCGATAAGGCCTCCCCTTTGGCATAGGTACGACCGCTGCTAGCCGACTGTACGCACTCGCCGACTGCGCCATATGTACAATGCCGATCCGAGGTTCCCGCCAAAAGGCGACGGTGGTAATAGGTGACCGCGCCCGCTTGAGGGCCTCGCGCGTCATTCCGGCGCCGCGCGTGAATTCCTTCACGCCTAAAGCTCGAGCAACGTTGCTGAGCGCCAGCTGGCGCGCCCGCCGATCGCCCGCTTCGAAGGTCTGATCGAGGTAATGCCGGATGGTCTCATCGTCGGTCAGGTGGTCCGCGACGTCGAATTTCTTTAGCTTCGCTGTGGTTCAAATGAACAAGCCCGCGATGCCAGTGAAGGCTGCTCGCGGGCCTGGTGCCGTGCACAGGGTGTCAATGAATCTCACCGTCATCGCTGTCCAGCCACGCCGGAATATCACGCTTGCCGTTGAGCACGCGCCAGACTTCGACATGAGCCTTGCGCTCAATATAGAAGATCAGGCGAGGATAGCGATCAAGCGGCCACGACCGCAGGCCCGGGATGTCCAGCTCGTACGCGTAACGCGGAGACCCGATGTTGGGGTGCCTGGAAAGACGCTCGTATGCCTGCTCGATCTCCGCGATGAATCCGAGCGCTGCCTGCTCCGAGCCTTCGTCCACGAGGTAGTGCGTCACCTCGTCCTCTACGTCCTGCCTGGCCAGCCGTGTCAGGATGACGGGCTTGGCCGTCATTTGCGAGAAGTACGCACGCGAGCGCGCAACGATTCGAAGTAGCTGGCGTCGACAGGCGTTGCGAGGCCGGACGTCGCGCCCTGCAAGATCATCGCGCGCAGACGCTTGCGATCCTGGTCCTTTCGGATCAGTTCGCGGACGTACTCGCTGCTCGTGCCGTAGCCGCCCTCGCCGACCTGTTCATCGACGTAGTCCTTCAGCGAATCCGGCAGGGAAATGTTCATCGTGCTCATGCAAACCACTCTATCACTCTTGGCAAATTTTGCCAAACTGCACCGACGGTAGCCTTCCCGTACATTGAATCGCATGTGCAGCCTATGGACGGTGTCCGTTGTCATATCGTGATGCATCGGAGCAATCCCGCGTGCAATCAAACGTTTGCAGGGTTCCCGGACAGATTATCCACAGGCTCTTCCACTTTTTCTGTGCACAACTTTCACCAAGGTGTCATGTGATAGGAAGAGATCGCCATCAGGTGCGGCCCGGGCGTCAATTGTTCACATGGCGCTCAGGTGTCGGACCATGGTGCGGCCCTGACGTCAGGCGAGAATTGTGCCGAAGGTCTTGTTCCGCCCGCCGGCCTTCGCGCTGTACAGCGCGTCGTCGGCGGCCCGGATGACTGACGCCACGGTATCGGCGACCTGCCCCCGCCAGGTCGCGGCGCCAATGCTCACCGTGACATGCCCCAGGGCGGCTGGCGTGTGTTCAATACCCAGCCGCGCCACGGCCTTGCGGATCGCTTCGGCGACCGCCAGCGCGCCCGCTGCGTCCGTATGTGGCAGCACAATCACGAATTCCTCACCGCCATAGCGGGCCGCGCTGTCACCCGGGCGCCGGATGTTTTCGGAGATGCAACGGGCCACCGTGGCGAGCGCGTCGTCCCCCGCCTGGTGACCATAGGTGTCGTTGTAGAGCTTGAAGTGATCGATATCGACAAAGAGGATCGACAGCGACCCGCCCAGGCGCCTGGCCCGGCGCCATTCATGATCCAGCAACTCGTCGAGCGCGCGGCGGTTGTTCAGGCCGGTCAGGCTGTCGGTGCGCGAGAGCATCGTCAGCATCAGTTCGGCTTTCGCCCTGCGCGACAGTGACGAGGCGAGCAGCACGGATACGCCGACAAAGCTCAGGGCAAACGCTGCCATGAGCGAGCCGAGCCGGATTGCCCGCTCCCGCCAGGCGGCGTAGATGTCCGGTTCGGCTGGTGCGACCTCGACAATCAGAGGCAGGCCCGGCAGGTGGCGGAATTCATAGACGCGGCGGATGCCATCAATGGAGGCCCGGTCCTCAAACGAGCCCTCGGGCTGGGCCATCATTTTCGAGAACGGTCCGGTGCCCGTCAGGTCTCGCCCGATGACCTGCAGGTTGTAGGGTGCACGCATGATCAGGTGCCCGTCCGTATGGATCAGCGCCATCGTGCCGTGGGGCCCGAGCTTCAGCCCCGACTGCAGCCTGCGGAAGTATTCGAGCTTCAGGGTGCCGACCGCCACGCCCCGAAAGGAACCGTCGGGATTGTTGATGCGCCGGCTCAGCACGATGATCGGGTCGCCCTTGCGGATTCGCGACACCAGCGGCGCACTGACATAGAGACCCGCGGCCGGGTTGTCCCGATGCACCGTGAAATAGCGCCGGTCGGCCAGATTCACGCGGGACGGCACCTCGGAACGGGAATCGATCAGCACGTTTCCGGCGACGTCCAGGACCAGCATGGAGCCGAGATCCTTCGCGGTGGCGGCCCGGTCGAACAGTAGCGCATCGCGTAACCGCGCCGGCAGCGCCATTACCTCTGGCTGTCCGACGCCATCGACAACGGCCTGAAGTGACAGGTCATAGAGTTCAACGTTACGCAGGATGTCCCGCTCGATGACTAACAGCGTATTGCGTGACGCGTCGCGCGCGTGCTCGAGGGCGTCCTGCCGCCCGTCATACAGGAGCACCGCACACACGGTCAGCATGGCGAACGCGATCACCAGAGCGCCGCCAATCACCGCACGGGGTGAGCCAAGGCGTGCCAGGAGGCGGCCAGACAGGGAGCGGACCGGAATCACGCGTTTTGCCTTCTTGATGTTTTTTGACAGATACGGGGCCATGCGTCGGCGATATCCATGGTCCAGCCGGGCAGCCCGTCTGGCTCCGTGTTGGCCTGTCCTCCAATGGCTGCGGGCCCGGTCGGCAATGTATCAAAAAAATTGTCGGTGCGGCCGGCGACCAGGCTCCTGAATCGCGGGCCCGTTCAGGAGGCGCGACGGTCAATCACGTGGTCGACCGCAGCCGCCGGAGAGTGTCGCTGAATCGGCGCGCGCCGTCAAAACCGCGAACTCCCTGCCATTCCTGCCTCAATTCGCTGCATCGGGCCACCCGTGAGCGGGATGAACGAAGATCGGTGCGTCCGGCCGACGTGCGTCACGCTGTTGCCAGTCTTGCGCCGGCGTTGCCGAGACATACGCTCGCCTTGTCGATGTAAAACGCGCCGGCTTGCCATGGCGCTCGATGAACATCCGCGCCGCCTCGAAGTAGCTGAAGGTCAATTCCGCCTGCGTGAAATGCGGCGCCATCAGGCGGCTTGTTGCATCGTCGACATACACCAGCCCGCAGACTATAACTTTGTCTTGTACGCGCTTTCAAAAAGTGTCAGAGGTCCAGTGTGGCGGACATCAGGCTTGATAGGTTCATCGACGTTCGGGGTACCCCTATGGACCCGAAACTGTATGTCGTGTTGACAACAACCGACATATTCGCGGCAGGCAGCTGGACTCAAACAGTTGGTACCCTTCAGGGCTTTCCAGGTTCGGGCAACTGGACATTGAACTACGCCGACGACCCCGGCGTCCAGGTACAGGATGCAGCGGGCAAGAACATCTGCACGCTGCTATTCCTGACACCCAGATCCACCGACAAGGATGGAGACGCGCTAATCACCGCCGGCAATCTGCCCTATTCCGCAGCAAAGTGGCACATTCAGTAAATGGGCCCACGGCCGCCGACGCCGTTAATTTCACACGCGCGCGGCCAGCAGCGGTTGCTCGGGACGCTCTGCAAAAGCGGCACCAATTCAAGATCCTGCGCGACCCCTTCCGCCAGGCATTGAAATGCGGATTCCACCTTTTTAGGTGGTTTGCGTCGTCAAAAGAGCGCGAACACGGGCACACTACATTTTTTAGGGGCATCCTGTCAGCGCCGCGCGAAGGGAATTCGGACGACACGAGAAACCGTACGGCATTCGGTGCGCGCAGTTGTTCTATTTTTGTGCTGACGTGAAACGATGCCGTGATCCCTTATTTACAACACACCGCGTAAGAACGCGGTGCAGACGTGCAAACTGCAAAGCGTAAGACGGGCTCAGGGAATGCTCAGATGGGACATGGCCGCGCGATCAGTCGCGTCGACCCGTCCAGGAGAGTTTTACATGAAAGTATCAAGACCGGTATTGACGGTGTTCGTGATCATGGCGCTAGGCGTTGCCTCGTTGTCGATGACTGCGTGTCAGTCCACCGGCGACACGAGCTCGTCGGGCTCCAGCAGCAGCGGCACGAGTGGCAGCAGCGGCTATTGATGCACACCGCTGACGGCTAACGCCGGGTGAACTTCGAAGCGGAAGTGATTTCGTGGCTCCCGCAGTTACGGCGCTGTGCGCGCACTGCGCGAGCCAGCATGGGCGGCGGACGACCTTGTTCAGGATACGGCCGAGCGCGCACTGGCGTGCTGGAAAGGCTTTCGGCCCGACAGGAACCGCTGCCAGGCCATTTCCCATCTTTAGTTCCAAACGTGTCGCCGAGACGCCCGTCCGGCCGGTCGCGGCGTCCGCTGAATCGCAGCCTTTCGCGTGAAGCGCTTGACCCAGCGCATGATCGTCGTGTGGGCCAGTCCACCGACAGACCGCGCTCGCCCATCATTTCAGCGAGGTCTCGAAAACTGCGTTTGTAACGCAGGTATCAACGCACACAAGGGACGATAACCTAGCGATCAAGGTGGCGGGCGTCGAACAATCCGTCAATGTCTTTAAAGATCGACGTATCCGAATGGCGCCACAACCGTCGCGGGTTCGTTCTCGTGTTTCGCCTTATGATTCAGATCAGGAGTTCACGGGAAGTGGACCACAGCCTGCGCCCTGCCTGCGTTTGCAGAATTGGCGCTACACCAGCTTCACTACGAAGTCGAACCGCGCCACCTTGCGGTCGCCGCGGTCGTCGACCGTCATCAGCAACCTTCTGTCGAACAGGAGATCGCGCCCATTGCGCGGTTCGTCGGGAAAATAGAGTTGTGTGGTCAGGATCGGCCGGCGCGGCGCCTGCACCTTCACATGGAAGTGGCGCGTGCGCCCCGGATAAAGGCCCGGGACGATGGTCTCGAGGCGGTAGCGTCCGCCACCGTCCGTGAACTGATGACCGCGCATCCGGAAGCCTTCCATGTCGTATGCGCCGTCACCATCGGCGTGCCAGAAGTCAAGCAGCGCGTTCGCCACCGGGACGCATCGCGTGGACAACACGCGGCCGCCCAGGACAATCCTCGTACCGTGAATCCCCGGTTCGAGCAGCGACCTACGCTGAGGCGAACTCGGCAAAAAGAACGGCCCCTCCGTTTGCTGCTGCGTCTGTTCCGTATCGTCCGCGCACGCGAGCGTGGGTGATAGCTCGTCGGCGAGCACCCGCCCCGCATCCCATGCCCCCAGCAGGACCGAGGACGCCATTGCGCCGGACTGGCACAGAAAGGCACGGCGCCTCTTTCCCGTTCGTACGATCCGCATCATGGGTCTCCCCGTATCCACTGCCGTTCCCGCCGTACGCGTGAGTGGTCTGCGCTCACGATCGCGTCGAAGGTCGTTGTAGGGAAAGAAAATTATAATGCCGCGACCTATTCACTTCGGGATCGGCGACATGACGTGTCCCTCTCATGTCGCGCGAGCGCATCGGGCGGTATGAACCCGGCGCGATGTTGATCGCCGCGTCGCTGACGAAGAGCGGATTCGCCGTCCTTCTTCACCACGTGCGCGAGCCATTCGTCGGAATGCACGTTGCCCTCGCAGCGTTCTGGGGAGCCCAAATCTTCGCTCGGCCCTATCATCGTCGCGCGTGCGTGTGCCGCATCTAACCGGCCGAGGTCAACCCGTTCACGCTCCTCGATCCCGCCGCCAAGGCTTGCCCTTCCAATGCGTGGTCCGACGCCGGTTGCTGATGCGCGCGGGCCAGATCGTCAATGCCAACTTCCATTGGCCAGTTGCCTGCGTGAGTGGACGAGTCCGGAGCTGCAGTATCTGCGGTCTAAATTTGTATGGGCTAACCGTCCGGGTACTGCAGGAGGTGTTACCGCGCTCGCGGCCACCACAATCCGCAGACGCGTCGCCGCAGTCGGCCGCCGCCTTGAGAGTTCGAAGGCAAGGCGTCGGCGCGGACCGGCCGGTAACTTTCCTGCCCGACGGCGACGACACCGTGCACCGCGCGCAACTCGACTTTGGCGATTGTGGCGAGCGGGTACTCGACTGGTTTCACTTCGCCATGTGGATACAGAATCTCGAACAAATGATCAAGGGATGGCCGGACCGCGACGAACGGCCATCTGTCGACACGCTGATCGATGGGCTTCGTCGAGCCGGCGGTCAACCGGGTGGTCAGCAAGCGCTTTGTGAAGCGGCAGCAGATGGCGTGGCTTCCCGCTCCGAGCGAACATGCTCTGTCTGTACCGAGACCTGGCCGTCCGCTCTTCGGCCCCGTTTCGGCCGCGAAGCGGACGCGTCAGTTCCCGCCTTGGACCCGTTCGTGTAGTTTCTGCTGTTAGTTTGCGCGGAAAAGTTTCCCTATTTACGATACGGACTCCGTACGGTGTGCGTTGACGATTGCGTCGACATGCCCGGGCTGCGAATGAAAGCGCGCCACGCCCGCACTGCATTCATGCATCAGCGGGCATGCCCATATGAAGAGTGAACCGTTGCAGTCGTGTACCGGAAAACGGGTCTTCGCGCCAGTCTATTTTTCGATGCATCGCAGACGCCGCCGGCGACGCCGTTCCGTCAATCGCAAAATGGTCGAGAGATTGTCCTGCACTGATGGCCTGTTTAAGCCATTGGGGCATCTCGCCATCGCCGGACCATGTCTGTCCTGTTGCGCTGCGATACCTAGTCGACCCTGAACAATCAGCGGAGCCTTCTACAGTGGGGCTTTGAGTCGGAAATGGTGTTGTGGGAATTGCAGGGACCTGGCATATTGATGCGTGAATCCTGCAATTCCTGATGAGGTGCAGATG
>NZ_JAYMRZ010000055.1:0-9684 GCF_038900715.1 Paraburkholderia phymatum
GCGTCCGGCCTTGACCAATTCCACCATCTGCGCCCGGAATTCCGGCGGGTACGGTGTACGAGTCTTGCCCATTTCGGCACCTCCTCTTCAAAAAGAATAGGTGTCCGTTTTTGCGGGTCAACCTCAGTTTGTCGTCGAAAGGGCTGATCTTGCGTTCAGGTTGCGGCCGCTATGTCGCTCCAGCGGATAGCGGCAAGTGGCATATGCGGCAGCGCGTGTGCGGCGGGATGCCCTCGACCACTACCGCGACGTTGAAACGTTAAACCGCGTCAAGCTCATCCCGTGTGACGTGCTGGGGATCAACATCGGCGGGATCAAAGCGCGCCTCTTGCGAGACTACGTCGAGGGCACCATCGCGGACGAGGACGGACGCGTTGCATCTCGCACCGGATCACCGGGTACCTCGCCGGCATGTCATCGGCGCCGGCAATCGCGACTACACGCGGTGGACCGCATTTTCGCAACGAACTCGTCGCATGGCCGCAGCTTGCGCAGTCCAGGGAGAGAAAGGTGACCGAAGCGAAGCTCTATGATCGTAGCTTCAGCGAGGGCTACGAGACAGGCTTTGCTGGTCGGGCACGCGAGTGCCCATACATCGCCAGCAAAGAGATGTTCGACGAGGACCAATGGCATGCCGGTTATCTGTACGGCCAGCATGTCGCCATCATGCAGCAGTTGCAGAACGGTGCACGTCCGCGCACGCCCGCCGAGGGAGAGCACGGCGCGTGGCCGCGCTGGATCTGGTCCGTGCCGCTCGCTGCATTTGGCGTGGCCGGATGGCTTGGTATCCACGCGCGACTCATGATGGGGAGACGGTCACGGTTACGCTCGACATGAAGCGCGACGATACGATGACAGATGATGCCTGCATCGATCGAGCGCCTCGACCGCACCGCTATCGCGGCATCCGCAGAAAAGGTTGGCTAATACTCACTGAGCGATATCGCGAGATCCCACAAGCCGAGTACGCACAACATTCCTATTATTGTGGCAATGAGAGCAACAAAAAGACCGTCAGGCCGTGGGCGCTTCATCTGCGTGCTCGGAACTGTCGCCCGCGATCCGCCTCTGCAATGGGGTAGACAGGATGGAATCAATGAATGTGTGCGCTCGACCCTCCCCGTACTTGAACGCCTCTTGCTCAGCAAGAAAGTCGAACTGTTCTGGAAAACTTGCAACCACTTGACCTGGATTACCAGGCGAAGAGACGATCCACGACACGCGGTAGCGTCGACATATGCCACCAAACGCATGCCACTGTGCTGGCGTGACGAGGACTTCAATTTCGCAGCCGCGATATGACGCACAGGACTTGGTGGACATGGCTTTCCTCGCTTCAGAAGACAGCGCGAAGCGACGAATTGCGCACATCGTCTCATCGTCTGCTCCCACGGTCACCAGATGGTGACCCCGATAAGGGCAGCATCCGACATGCCGAGCGGGCCGATTTAATTCAGCCTCAATCGAGACTTTTTCTCGATTCGGTAGGAGGAATTGCATGGGCGTGATCCACCAGCATTTGCGGGCAGTACCGCTATCTCGTGAAGCGCCAGGCCGAATCGGTGGCGCCGATGAAGTCGACCGCGCTGTTCGCGATGCTCAACCCGAGCACAGCGGACGCAACACTCGACGATCCGACAATTCGCCGCTGCCGCGGCTTCACGAAGCTATTGGACTGCAACGGCCTCGCCGTGGCTGACCTCTACGCGCTCTAATGCTCCGGCTGCACGTGAGTTCGACCCGCCATCGGCAACCAGCGCGGCCCGTCTCTGGGTCAACGCGCAACGATGCAACGACGCTGTGATAGCCGATGCTCTGGTTCCCGCGCAGATTGATCTCCAGCACGGTAGTGGTGTCGGGGCTTCGTGCCTGACGCTTTTTTTACGCTATTCGCTCCTCCGTCATGCAACGTCTGGATCGATGGCTGACTCAACCGTCACTTCGCCGCGCCGACTCTCTTGGCCGGCTGCATCTGGCGGCATGCGAAGGAAACGCACTATTCTTCGTAATGCAGCATCTGTCCGAAGCGCGGGATGATAGTGCATGCACACGCCGATCTCTCGATGATGGCTACGTCAATGCACCGATCATTGACGTCCGGCTTTCACCAAAAAGCGATGCGCAACACTGCCATTAAGAGGTGAGTAGACCCGGGGAGTTGCACCCCGAGTCTCTCGCAGAACCGAACGTGAACCTCTCGGCTCATTCGGCTCCCATCATCCAACCGATGCCCCAGCGACACGCCAGTGAACAAACAACCCGGGGTGGACGAACTTCATCCTGCGTAGCCATTCCGCACTACGTCGCCTGCTCTGCCGCAACCTCCGGTACTTTCGTCGAGCCCACCGCATAAGCCGTAAGTCGAGATAGCCGAAGAGTCTGTGCATCGCCGTCCTGTAGAACGCCCCATAGTAGTTCCACCACCCTTGTATCGCCGAGTTGCATTGCTGCGCGAGGTCAACCAGCGTCGCCGGTGTGCGTCGGTGCAGTCGCCAACTTCGCACGGTCTGTCTCATCCTCTTTAAGGCATCACTGCTCGCCGCTGGCAGAAAGCTGGTAAATCGCCGCTGATGCTTGCTCAATGCCCGTCTCGGTCTAAACGTAAAACCGAGAAACGTAAACTGCACGTTCGGATAAGTGCCAGTGCGATTACTGTCCTTGCAATACACAATCTTCGACTTCTCCGGATGCATCGTCAGACCACACTCAGCCAGCCGTTCTTCAATCGCTTGCATCACGGCTTGTGCCTGCGCCAGACTGCGGCAATGAACTACCGCGTCGTCGGCATAGCGCGCAAAGGGAGACTGCGGCCATGTCCGCTGCATCCAGCTATCGAACGCATAATGCATAAACAGATTCATCAAGATCGGACTGACCACACCGCCCTGGGGTGTACCCCGCATCCGGGGCAGACTCGCCCCCTCCGCAGTTTCGAACCGTGCAATCAGCCACCGCTCGATGTACAGCAGGATCCAGTCCTCCTTGATGTGGCGTCGCACCGCTTTCATCAGCAGCGCATGATCGATCTGGTCGAATGCCGCCTTGATGTCAAACTCGACAACCCAGTCGTATTTCCAGCAACGCGTACGCGTCACGGCAATCGCCTGTTTCGCCGACTTGCCCGGCCGATACCCATATGAATCTTCATGGAATATCGGATCGAGTGTCGGCTCGATCATCAGTTTGACCACACCTTGCGCCACGCGATCAGATACCGTGGGAATCCCCAGCTTTCTCGTGCCGCCCTTGGCTTTCGGAATCTCAACCTGCTTCACTGGTGGCGGGAAGTACGACCCCGACGACATCCTGTTCCACAGCTTGTACAGATTTCCCGAAAGGTGCCGCTCGAACATGGCGATAGTTTCATCGTCTACGCCAGCAGCGCCGCGATTGGCCCTCACCAACTGGTACGCTTCCCACACTACCCGTTTCGCAATGCTGTACAGTTTCGTTGATGTCATGTCACTCATTCCCGCAGTGAGCTTTCCCTGAAATTTCGCCTTCCAACAGGTCGCGTATAAACTCGACGCAAAGGAAGGAAAGAAGAAATGTTCAAGGTACCGCACCAGGTGTACACGGCGGAGTTCAAGGAAGCCGCCGTGCAGCGAGTCAAGGACGGGCAAAGCGTGAGCGCCGTGGCCCGCGAACTAGGTATGTCGATGCAGACGCTGCGCAACTGGCTCAAAGCGTCGGAAGCCGGCAAGCTGAACGGCCCCGGCGCAAAAGTCGTCACGGCGGAACAGATGGAGTTCTCGCGTCTGCGAGCGGAGAACAAGCGCTTGCAGATGGAACTGGAAATCGCAAAAAAAGCGGCGGCGTTCTTCGCGAAGGAATGAAATGAACGCGTCCCACCCGTGAACGTAAGCAAAGGAAGGTGGATCCTCACGGGCCAACGGCATCGATGTGTGCCCAGGTGGAAAATGCAAGCATTTCCCGGCAACCGGAGGATCCACAATGAACAGTATGGCTGTGGGCGTAGACATCGCCAAGCAGGTTTTCCAGGTGCATTACGTCGATCAGCAAACCGGAGAGGTCGTGAACAAGCCGGTTAAGCGGGCAAAATTTCTGGAGCACTTTGCGAACCGTGCTCCGTGTTTGATAGGGATGGAGGCCTGTGGCGGCGCGCACCATTGGGCGAGGCAACTGACCAGGATGGGCCATAAGGTCCGGCTAATGCCGGCGGAGTTTGTCAAGGCGTTCAACATTCGCAACAAGAGCGATGCGGCGGATGCCAAGGCAATCTGGCTGGCAGTACAGCAGCCAAGCAAGGCTGTAGCGGTGAAGACCGAGATGCAACAGGCTATGCTCGGATTGCACCGTATGCGGGAGCAGCTGGTGAAGTTCCGCACGATGCAGGTGAATGCGCTGCGCGGATTGATGACGGAGTACGGCGAAGTGATGAACAAGGGGCGAGCGGCGCTCGACAAGACGATACCGGAAGTACTCGGTCGGCTTGCGGATCGGCTGCCGGCGGTCCTGATAGACACTCTGCGTGATCAATGGAACGGGCTGACGAAGCTGGACGAACATATTGCTCAGATTGAGCGGCGCATGCGCGAGTGGAAGAAGGAAGACTCCGCGGTCAAGGCGATTAGCGAAATTCCTGGTGTGGGCTTACTGACGGCAACCGCAGCGGTCGCGATGATAGGCGACGCGAACGCATTCAACTCGGGTAGGGAGTTCGCTGCATGGGCAGGTCTCGTACCCAGGCAGACCGGCTCAGGCGGTAAGGTAAATCTGCACGGCATCAGCAAGAGGGGTGATACCTATTTGCGGACTCTCCTGATTCACGGCGCTCGCAGTGTATTAACGCACGCGAAAGAGCCAAGCCGGTGGGTCGAGCAAATAGAGAAACGGCGACCGCGAAATGTGGTGGTCGTCGCACTAGCCAACAAGATGGCGCGCACGATCTGGGCCGTGCTTGCCCACGGCAGGGCGTACCAAAAAGATTACGTGAGCATGAAACCGGCCTGACCGGTGAATGCCACGGAGAAGAGTAACGTTTAGCAAAGGGTGAACGTCGAAAGGTTGCGCAGCAATCGAGTGTGATGACCAGCCAGGTAGGACCGGGACTCGCAAAACCTGAACAGGAGGAGGAGCTTTCGAGCTCGCCGAAGGAATGAGGTGCGAGTCAGCGAATTTCATAGGGGCCCGCAGCGGCAGCACCGGCTGCATAAAGGCCGGATAGAGAGCTGCGACCCATCCTGTCAATCTGAACACACGAAAGCTGTTGCAAAACGGGACGCGTTCATAGAGACCTCCTGTGAAGTTCGCCGGGATTGACATGCAGTGCCGGCACTATCCGCTGTCGGCACTGTGCGAGGTCCTTGGTGTAAGCGTGAACGGCTATCGCGCCTGGAAGCGCGGCGGCACGCCCGAACGGCAGCGGCTGACCGATGCGCAGTTGCTGACGTTGATTCGAACGATTCATGCCGAGGTCAAAGGCGCCTACGGCTCGCCGCGCATGACCGAAGAGGTTCGCGCTCGCGGCTTTCCGGCCAGCAAAGCACGGGTGGAGCGGCTGATGAGCGCCAACGGTATCCGAGCCCGCCATAAGCGGCGCTATCGCGTCACGACTGATTCCAGGCACAAGCTGCCGGTCGCGCCGAACGTGTTGAATCGCAACTTCACGCCGGCCGAGCCCAATCAGGTGTTCACCTCGGACATCACGTACATCTGGACCGACGAAGGCTGGCTGTATCTGGCGGTCACGCTGGACCTGTTCAACCGGGAGGTTGTGGGCTGGTCCGTCAAGCCGCGCATGACGGCGGACCTCGTGACCGACGCACTGACGATGGCATGGTTCCGCCGCCGCCCCGCGCCCGGCGCGCTGCATCACTCGGACAGAGGCAGTCAATACGCAAGCCATGAATTCCAGCGCAAGCTGAGTTCGTATGGCATGCGCTGCTCGATGAGCCGCAAAGGCAGTTGCTGGGACAACGCGCCGACGGAAAGCTTCTTCAACAGCCTGAAGAACGAACGGGTACACGGCACGAGGTATCGCACGCATCGCGAAGCCATGGCGGACTTGTTCGAATACATTGAAGTGTTTTATAACCGCAGTCGTCGTCATTCATCTCTCGGCTTCATTTCGCCAACTCAGTTCATGCAAGACTGGCTTGCGGCTCAGCGGACGAAGGATACGGCTGCATAACTCGGGGCCTCTGGAAGGCGAAAAACCGAGGGAAGCTCACAGTGCAGATTGGTGACCTTCGTCAACCGGATAATGCCGCCCCTTCGCTCCACCTTCATTACAAAGGCTTCGACACTACTACGGGCAGCTCCGCCCCTCACTCCGACATCGGTATTCTTCCTCATGGTGTCTGCCATTTGTCATTTCCCTTTGCATTCGAAGCAAGGTTCTCACGTTCCATACCAAAGCCTGTATTGAGCTCATGCCGCCTTTACTCCGGCTGTCATCGAGTCCGTAATCAGGTGTCGTCCCGACTGATCCTGGAGTAAAGTTACGACTCCAGTTTTGACAGCGCTTTATAAGTAACGATGCGTCGTCGGACGGTTTGCTTTCGCTCATCTGCTCAACACGTACCTGCCACCCTCTCCGAGTGACTATTCCACGGTCGCTCACCACCGCGCCTTTTGGACGCAGCAGCACCGGGCGGTTTGAAGCCTGCTCCTGAAAGCCGACTTCGGGAGGCCTACTCCCATCTTCAGTACAGCACCGCAGGCTCTCGCCTGCGTTCGTGACACACTAACTTTTCCTATCTTAACGGCGCTGTACTTTTACACGGTAGCGAAAGGTGAGCCGGCCTGCGAATTGCCTCTCAAGCACGATGTAGATCAAGGCTTTGGGGATGCGTATAACACGCAAGTAGTCGCCTCGGGAACGCCATAAAGATGGTGGCGAATTTCCGTCCATCGCCACCCCGCATGACGCGACCTGACCTTGAGCCCGCCGCTTCGCGGCTGCTTTCAGCACGCCGCGCGGGACAGGGCCGCTGCCACCAGACGGCCCTGCTGATGTCGATGCGCTCTGATCGAAGCATGGGCACCTGAGGCGGTCGATGTCCGGCACACGTCGCGCAGGCGACACCCCGTCGGCAGCACGCGCTCAAGCTCCTCGCGCACAAACCGCCACGCGCCCTGGTTCCTGTCCTCTTCCTGTGCCCATACCACTTCCGTGAGGTTCTCGAACCTGCGAAGCACAGCCGCCAGCGCGTCATGCGGAAACGGATACAGCTGTTCGACCCGGACCAGTGCTATCGATGCATCGCCCGACTGGTGGCGCGAGCGCTGTAGTTCGTAAAACAGCTTGCCGCTACAGAGTACGACGCGGGTCACGGCACGCCGGTCTACGATGCCCGAATCCGGCAGAACGGGCTGAAACGATCCGTCGAAGAACATCTCCAACGGCGAATGCGAAGCTACGTCGCCATAAAGCTGCGTCTTCGGCGTCATGACGACGAGCGGTTTGGGACGAGCCGCCATCGCCTGCTCGCGCAACAGGTGGAACCATTGCGACGACGTGGAAGGAATCGCGACGCGCAGATTGTCGTCGGAACACAGTTGCAGGAAGCGTCCGAGATAACCGTTCGAATGCTCCGGGCCCACGCCTTCGTGCCCGTGCGGCAACAGGACAGTCAACGCGGACTGATAGCCCCACTTGTATTCACCGGGCGCAATGTACTGGTCGATGATGACTTGCGCGCCGTTCACGAAATCGCCGAACTGCGCCTCCCAGATTGTCAGCCGCCTGTTCGCCTGCACGCTGTAGCCATATTCGAAGCCGAGCGCGGCTTCTTCCGTGAGAGGCGAATTGACGATGTCGAACATACCCTGATCCGCGGCGATATGTTCGAGCGGAACATGCAGGTTGCCGGCAGCCGGGTGCGCTTCCTGTGCGTGCCAGACGGCATGCCGGTGCATGAACGTGCCGCGGCCCACGTCCATGCCCGAAAGACGAATACCAATCCCCTCTTCCAGCAACGACGCGTAGGCGATGTTTTCGGCAAAGCACCAGTCTGCGACATGGCTTGCACTGGCAGTTGTCTCTTTCCACTTTGCAATGCGCCTGCTGACCAGTTCATGCAGACGGAAGCCGTCCGGCACGCGCGTCGCCGCCGACGTCAGCGAGCGGACCCGTTCGAGTGAAACCGGCTCGAACGGTGTCATTGCAGGCATTTCGAGCGCCGCTGGCGGGCGAAAATTCATTTCAATCGCTTGCGTCTGCAACGCATGCAGCGCGTCGGCACGCATATCCGCGAGTTGCGCGGAGGCTCCGATCGCAGCGTGATAGCGCTCCGTCACTGTGGGATGGGCCGCGATGCCTGTCTGCGCGCGCGGCTGCGTGATGGCGGGCACGTCATGCTCCGAATGACCGAGGCGACGATAGCCGATGAGATCGATGACAACGTCGGCTTCGTGTTTCATCCGGTAGTCGAACGCGATGCGCGCCGCGCGAAGGACATCGTCCGGATGGTCGGCGTTGACATGAATGACGGGCGCGTCGATCATGCGCGCGATATCGGTGCAATACGTGTTGTCGCGCACGTCCATCGGATTGGGCGTCGTGAAGCCGATCTGGTTGTTGACGATCACGTGAATGGTGCCGCCCAGCGTATAGCCGCTCTTGCGCGTGAGGTTCAGTGTCTCCATCACGATGCCCTGGCCGGCGAATGCGGCGTCGCCGTGAACGATGATCGGCACGCAGGCCGCATCGGGGTGCGCGTCCTGCCACGCACGCGCCATGCCGCTGACGACGGGAAACACGCTCTGCAGATGCGACGGGTTATGCGCCAGATACAATGCAACGTCGCCATGGGCGGTCTTCCTGCACGCGGTGCCGCCCAGGTGATAAGGCAGATCGGTCTGCACCGCAGCCACATCGGATTCGTGGTCGAGACAGGCCAGCATCTTCGCGGCGGGGAACTCCATCACGTTGACCAGCGCGTTGAGACGTCCGCGATGAGGCATGCCCAGAAAGATCTGCTGCACGCCGTCGATGGCCGAGCTGTCGATCAACGCGTCTAGCAGCGGCACGAGACTTTCGCAGCCTTCCAGAGAGAAACGCTTCGCGTGTTCGTGCCGGGATGCGACAAGGCTCTCCCACATTTCTGCTGCCAGCAGTCGGCGCAGTAGCGCATCGCGTTCTTGCGGCGTCGGCTGAGGGCAGACCAGCTCCGACTCCATGCGGTTGAAGAGCCAGCGTCGGCGCGACTCGCTGCGCATGCCGCTGCAATCAAGCCCCAGTGCCCCGCAGTAGACTCGTTTGAGTTGCTGCTCCAGTTCGGCCACGGTGAGCGCAAACGGAAGGCCCGCCTGATCGGCCGGACGCATCTGTGACGGATCAAGCCCGTAATATTGCGGCGAAAGCTCCGGCATGGCGACGCGCGGGACGAACTCGAGCGGGTCGAGGCACGCCAGGCGATAGCCGTCGTGGCGATGGGCATCGATGAAGCGCTCAATCTGCAACGACAGGACTGTCGGCGTGGCGACGGCAGCCGGCTGCGAAGAGATATTGGAAGAAGGCTGCTGGACGTTGATCTGCTCGGAATAATCGTTGGACATTGTTCTGTGGACATATCGAGAGAAACCGTTAAGGCAATGCTGATCAAGCCGTGTAAACGCGACTGAGCGCGGTTGAGCATGCGTAAACTTTCTGAATAACCATGAAGATGGTCGTTCCGCTTCGTTTTACCGCGCCGCAGGCGTTCTGCGCGGGCTTTT
>NZ_JAYMRZ010000056.1:0-6000 GCF_038900715.1 Paraburkholderia phymatum
GCGTGCTCGCGCAATTCGGCGGCAGCACCGTGCCCGGTTGAACGTTGCTCGACTTATTGTCGTACACGCCGCGGCTGACGACCAGATTGCCGGGCTGGAACTGGCTCGCATGGGCCGCTTGTGCAGCTACGCCAGCGGCAATCAGGGTGAGGGCAATCGCGGGCCGCAGGAAAAATGTTTGCATGTACAGACTCCGAATATTGTTAAGAAATCGGTTGAGTTCTCTGGCTCTCTGTATGACACAACGTGGGTACGACTGCTGCGACTTTAGCGGTGCTTAATGAAAGAATGATTGCCGAAACCTTGCAGACGTACAGGATCTGGCGCTAGCCTGGTGGTTGAATTGTCAACAGGAGCGTCCGCCAGTGCACACTGTCGATCCAGATTTGACGGCGGCCCTTCAGCGTCGAGTGGTCCGAGGGATCGAGCGATGGAGCGAGTTGCGGACTGCATCCTTGAGAGGTTTAATCGGCGCCTGCCCCGAGCACGAGGCGGCCCCGTTCAGGGTTGTATGCCGGCTAGAGAGCAAATGACCGTTGTGCAGCCTGCACCTGCCGATCGGGCCGACTTGCGTCCACCGTCCCTTGAGGGTCAGTCCGACCGACATGTGCTGCGAAGCCTGCGACCAAATGCACTGGAGTGATGGAACCGCGCCGCACGACGGGCTGCGTGCATTGCACAAGCCGAAAAGGCTGCGTCCGCTCGGCCGCAAGCCCGTGCTGGTCCAGAACTACCAGTGTCGACGGTGCGGAGCAAACTGGATATGTGAGGCCGATCCCCAGACGCCTAGCCGCGTGGAGTGGGTCTGTCTGCATCACGCGTCACGCATTCTGGATCCGCGCGCGGCGATAGAGGCGCAACCTTCCCCGCCAGGAAATCGGCAAACTGAAAGCTCCGTCTTTCAGGAGCCCATTGTCCCGGACGACGCCCCGCGCCGCCGGCTCAGCCTGAGACCACGGCGTGATCTGAAAAGCGTCTTGCCAGTTGCGCCGCATTTCGCATTCCGCACGGGCGGGCCCACGTCGGACGACGCGTAACGACGATGTGACCGGGTTAGTGCGGTGGTGAAAGGCGTCTGAAACGCTTCCACAGTTTCCTCAACGTCTGATGATCGGCAGCAACGCGTGAGGCGAGAAAGCCTCGCGCAAAGGCTGCGCCCGAAGCCGTCTCAGGCGATGTTCGCGGCAACGCCTTCAGGAGCCCATCGGCGACCGCGGCATCGTTACGCCAGCCCAGATCATCCTGGAGCGCAGCCAGTACACCGACGTAGTGGCGCACGACCCGCCCCGGACACAGCGAAGCAAAGAACTCGCTTGCATATCGAAGCTTCTTCGCCGCGATGCGGGCGCGATGACGACGGTTTTCATCGAGATCGGCCAGGCCTTTCCCTCGCGTGATGAGTTTCCTGTGCTGTCGACGCAGGAGTTCTGCGGCAAACTGCCCGGCTGGCCTGTCGATCGCTTCACGCTGCTCTTCGGACATCCCGTCTCCCCAGCCCCTGCGGCCCAACCATAGCGTGAGTTGGAGCATGAGCCGCGTACAGCGGACCGACTCGACTGCGGCTACCGCGCGCTGCCGGTTATTGACGGCAATCTGCTCGCACGCCTGCTTCACAGGCAGAATTTCGTCCGGATTGGTGTTCGTGCCCGCATGTTCGAGCGTTGATCCCGCCAGCACTTCCCAGTCACGCGCGGCGCCGAGTTCCGAGGCAAGCCAGCGCAATTCGTCGTCGAGGCCCGGAAAAGCGGGCACGACCTTCGCGAACAGGTCGAGCGCCGAACGCAAACGACGTAGCCCCACCCGCATCTGATGGACGCTCTCGGGAGCATGGCCGGACACTACGCCACGTTCGTTCGCGTGGACCTGGTCCAGACAGTTGCGCGCAATATTGCAGAATGCGTCTTCGACAGAATCGCGCCTGTCCAACTGCACCGGTCGCGCCTTGACGGCGTCGTGGCGCACGTCGACCAGAAGTGCGTAGCCGACATCGGCCTTGCTGAAATGGTCGATGCGCAGCGGCACGGTGTCGAGCAACTCGAGGGCAACGTTGTAGAGGCTTTCCGGCTGTCCCTGCTTCAGCGCCAGTTCCACCGCCGCGATCGGAACCGAACCCGGCTCTGCCTCGACGGTCCCTTCGTCGAGCGCAACTTCGATTTCGTCGCAAGACGGCAGGCGCAGCGGAAAGACTGAACGCCTGATCCGCGTGACAAAGACGGGCTTTAACTGGCTGGCAGTCGTCTCGTCGCGAATCAGCCTGCCGCAGTCGCTATCTTCATCGATCCGGTCCTGTAATAGCTTTAGATCGGGAAGACTGCCATCGACGGGCATCTCGAACTCGTCCCTGTCAAACAGCCCCGCCTTGACCGAACCTTCAAGCTTCAAAGTCTGGATTTTCTTGCTGCCGACAGTACGCACGCGCAGCGAAGCTCCGCACCAGTGAAATGAAAGCCCGGCAGTATCGAAATACGTGCTCTTCAGCAGGTGGGGAGCGGCGCCTGCACTTTTCGATCGGGCAAGCAACGGCGCGTGATGCAACCTGCCGACATCTTCGAGGGGAATCCGCAGCTTCAGCTCCCGTTCCATACGGCCTCCCATATGAACTTCCGACCATCACACTACACCGGAGCGCTTACGGTTCGATTCCGCGACTCGCAACAGGTTCGCGCATCCAGTTCCCGGGCAACGCGCGGAGTCTTTCTTCCGAGCGACGGGCTGGAAGCCGTACGGGTGCGTTCTGCTCCGCGCAGAAAGGCTCCTCCGACCTTGCGAATATCCAACCACTCGTCGAATTCTTCAAGCTTGGCTGGCATTGTGGCATTGTGGTTATGCTAGAGCAGGTCAGTTCGGGTTGGCATCGCATGTCACTGGCGTCTTCGAACCCATCCGCACCTCGCCAAGATTTGCAGAATTTAGGCATTGGTATGCGGTCTCCCATCCGAGTCATGAATATCCGTGGCAGCTTTCTTGCGTGTCTTACGGACACGCCTTTGGCGGATTCATCGGATTAAAGGAGGCCAGAAGGAATGAGTGAGGTGAGCTTCGCGTCGTTTTGGCACGGTCCGGAACTCTCTCCGTATGAGCACGCGTGCCTGAAATCTTTTGCAGCTTACGGCGATGAAGTGTCACTGTATTGCTACAGAACGCCCACGAATGTACCGGCAAACATCCATATCAAGGACGCCGGTGCCGTAGTCCCCAGGGAGTCCACCCAGTATTTCCGATTCAATGGAACGCCGTCGCTGGCGCATTTCGCAGATTATTTCCGGTATGTCATGTTCACCAGGACGGACGAGATCTGGGTCGATACTGATATGTTGCTTCTGAGGAGGCTCAATCTTCACGAAACCGCGAACCTTGCAGGAAAAGAAACGCCTGATAGCGTCTGCACGGCCATCTTGCGACTCGACTCACAGGACCCGCGTTTGTCGACGCTGATCGGTCGGGTCGAAGCCATGAAGGAGAAGAACATCAATTGGGGCGAGACTGGCCCGCGATTGTTGACCGCCGTGTACGGCCTGGGCAACAGCTACTCGCCGCAATACTTCTACCCAGTTCACTTCGACGACTACTACAAGGTATTCCTGCCGAGGTTTGCAGACGAGTGCGCGCATCTGTGTTCAAACGCCTACACACTTCATTTGTGGAACAATCGCATCGTCAGTATGGGCCTCTTCAAGAGAATCGGGCCGCCACCCGGTTCGTTCTTGCATAGGGTTTTCAAAAGATATGATGTGCTGTCGCTCTTCTCGGATTTGTATCCCGAATCGGTGATGGAAACGATGGTCCACAATGTCGAGAACAGGGTGGGCTCCGATGAGGGAGTGCGGAAACTGCTCAGAGTCGGCGTGCCCTTGTTGAAGGCCGCAGTCAAACGCTGGTCGTCTTTGGTGACTCCATAGTACAAGCCAGGCGATCATTCAACCCAGCCATCGAGCCAATGGTAGCGACAGTAATTGCAGAGTCATAGCTGGTAGCGAAAGATCTGGGATCTATCCACCCTGAAGATCAGCGACAAATGTGTCCAACTGACCAGTCGGTAATCACGCTCCTCGAGATAGCGAAACATGGCGGAATCTATCACATCCCTTATCGAAGTCAATGCAGATTCCACGATAATGATCTTTGGTTTGTACCTGCTGATATCGATCGATCGCAAGACTTCGTAATCGTGACCTTCCGCGTCGATGGAAAGCAAATCGATTTCATGACCAGCGTAGGGACTATGGTCCAGAACGTCATTCAATGTGGTGGTCTCAACCGTCCGGACAGCAATAGGCTTCTGGACATCGGCCGCAGCCACTTTTGGGTCTATGGTCGAAGTCAATCCATACCTGGAAAAATTATAGATTTTCCTGAGCGTTTTCTCGCTGGAGATGGCCGCGCATACGTTTATATCGTCAGCGCGTGCAAGAGAAAACGCTTCAATCTTCACAGGATCCATGTCTATGTTGACACCGCGCCAACCGCGCTTGTAAAGGGCGTGCGTGTTCGAAAACTTCACAGGATGGTATGCACCCACGTCTACATAAACACCCGTATTGCACAGCGGACTGATTATCTCGCGCAACACCGCGTCTTCCCCGAATTGCGAATAGTACAGGCGCGGCCCGCGCGTTATCCACGTCTTGCGAACGAGCCAAAGGAAGTGTCCGAAGTTCTTGAGGGTCAGCATATTCGCTCCAACCTCGAAAGGCTAACGGCACAAGATCAAACCGCGATTGACCTGGAAGCATGACCAGCAGAAAGTCGGTCCAGCATTGTTGCTATTTCGTCTGCTCTGTCGAGAGTCGCTATTCTTGGAATTCTTGACGATCTTTTATAAAAGTCGCACGCAAATAAAAGGACCCCGCTGCGCGCCGGATAAAAACATTACTCGCGAATTACTTACATGCCCGCAATATTTGCATTTTCATTTGGAGCTTACCCGACCGTTAGCAGAACGCTAAACGAACGGCATAAACTCGTGTAGTTTTGTCCGAAAGGGTTGAGGGGCATGAAGAAAACGCCGTGTGTGGGTCTCGTCAATTGTCGTAGGTGGTTCGGTATGGGCAGGACTCCCGTCGGGCGGAACGTTTTCCGAAAACACACCTCGTCCACCGCCGTTCCACGGACGAGAAACGATTTGAAAAACAGGCGAGTGCTTGCGCCGGGCGAATGGCTGCGCGATGAACTTATCTATAATCAACCGGATTCCAATATTCGGGGCGACCCGGATTGCCGCCCCCGGCGCTCCCCCTACCATGAACTCCCCGCGCCATTTGCAGCGGCAACGCGCCGTCAAAAGCGAGCGCCTTAGCCGACGCAATCCATACAGCACCTACTCGAGCTTCCAGGAGGCAAGCATGCTCAGCGTCCATGAATTTGCGACATTGATGCTGGTCAGGGACTCGGCCGACCAGATTGCTGAGCGGGAAGAGCTCGATACGTTGCTCGAACGCCAGCTCGTCGCCATGGAACAGCTCGCCGGCGAGGCTGTACGGCCTCGCATTACGCAGGACGGAGATTCGCTCCTTCGTACCCTCGCGCGCAGTCACTGACATGTCGAGACCTAAGGTGTTTGCGCCGGGATTCTTGAAACTGCATTCGTAGGACTCCGTCCCGACATTCGGGCCGGTCGATGCCAATCATGGTCGTCCGGATCGCGTCTGGCCTGACACTGAAGTTCCCCACAGCTACGCGTGCGCCCCTTCCGGTTCGCGGTGACGCCGAACGCAAACACTCGCCAGGAGTCGCTGGCGGCGCGATCTCGCCGGGAACAGGGAGAAACGGCCAGCACGATTCTCGACCCAGCGTGGCGCAGCGTGTGTTCCCGAGCGAACGTGATCACGAGTGGCAACGGGTCATGGACGTCTCATAGGGCCGCTGACTAGGTAGTCGGCCCTGAACAATTCGCTTAGTCGGCCACTCAACTCATGCTGTTGGCACGGCGGCGACGATATGGTTTAGCAAGGCGATGAGGACGAGGGCGTAAAAAAGCTTCAGCTTCCTGAGGATCATCCG
>NZ_JAYMRZ010000057.1:0-5120 GCF_038900715.1 Paraburkholderia phymatum
GATCAGGCGGATGCCCGCGGGCGCGAAGATGTCCATCGCGTCCATGAAGGCGGAGCCCATGATGCCGAACATCTCGGTGACGCCGTTGGCGGCCAGGGTTTCGACAAAGGCTTCGGACGGGGTCATGTCCTGCGGACCCAGGCTGGCGGCGGTGGCACGCGGGGCGGAAGTGGCCGGATCTTGCTCGCTCATGGTGTCTCCAGTTAATTAAACGGAACATAACGTTCCAAATAAGATGTCTGAGACGAATCTAGGACGAAAGGAGGCCGTAGTCAATCTATAAAAACAATTAACGGAACGATTTGTATCTAAAAAATAATGACGTTATGATGGGGGCATGCGTTCGTGATCGCGTTCGAACAGGAGGATGGAAGTGACCGATATCGTGACTAGCAAGCCCGATCGCATGGTGGACGCGCGCAGCGTGTTCGGCATCGATGTCGATCTGAAAGTGCCCGCCTTCAGGGAGCAAGATGATCACGTTCCGGAAATCGACGAGGTCTATCGCTTCAACACTGAGGTGACGCAGGCGATTCTCGCCGGCTTCATGTGCAACCGGCGTGTGATGGTTCAAGGGCTGCACGGCACAGGCAAGTCGTCTCACATCGAACAGGTGGCCGCGCGCCTGAACTGGCCGTGCATTCGCGTCAATCTGGACGGCCACATCAGCCGGCTCGATCTCGTCGGCAAAGATGCGATCGTCGTGCGCGACGATCATCAGGTGACCGAGTTTCAGGAAGGGATCGTGCCTTGGGCGTTGCAGCGCCCCGTCGCGCTGATCTTCGACGAATACGATGCGGGTCGCCCCGACGTGATGTTCGTCATCCAGCGCATCCTCGAAACCGACGGCAAGTTCACGCTGCTCGACCAGAACCGCGTGATTCATCCGCATCCGTGTTTCCGGCTGTTCGCGACGACCAACACCGTCGGACTCGGCAATCTCAACGGGCTCTATCACGGTACGCAGACGCTGAATCACGCGCAGATCGACCGCTGGAACGTCGTCGCGACGCTGAACTATCTGTCGCGCGACGACGAGCAGGCGATCGTGCTCGCGCGTGCGCCCGAGCTCGACGACGCAGCAGGCCGCGCGCTCGTCGAATCGATGGTCAGCGTGGCCGAACTGACTCGCAAAGGCTTTGCGGCAGGCGATCTGTCGACGCTGATGTCGCCGCGCACCGTGATCAACTGGGCGGAGAACATCAGGATCTTTCGCGATCCGGGCCTCGCTTTCTGCCTGACGTTCCTGAACAAGTGCGACGAAGCCGAGCGGCCGGTCGTCGCGGAATACTTCCAGCGTGCGTTCGGCAAGGAACTGGCTTCGTTCGAAAGCGGCAACGTGCTCAACCTGGCAATGCCATGAAGTCGTCCGATCGCGAAGCGGCCCGGCGCGTCGCGCGCGGCGACGCGCTGCGTGCCTCGACCGTGCGCGCGCTCACGGGCGATGCCGCCTTGCATTACAGCAACGGTCGACTATGCCGGAACATGAAGCCGCTGCCCATTCATGCGCCGCATCTGCGCACCGCGGCCATGGCGGATACGTTCGCGTCGTCGCGCGGCGCCGCGGATGGCGCGGCATTGCGCGTACGGCATTCCGATGCCGAACTGCATCGTCGGCTGCTACCGGAGGGTTCCGTTCAACGGCTGCTATTCGAGCTGCTCGAACAACTGCGCTGCGAATCGTTGTTGCCCGAAGGCATGCCGGGACTTGCGCAGAATTTGCGGAGCCGCTTCGAAGCGTGGTCGCGTGACATGCATCGCTCGGGGATCGTCGACGGACATCTCGGACTGCTGCTCTATACCGTTGCACAGATGTGCTGGTCGCGTCTGTCGGGTTGGCCGGTACTGGAGGAAACGGAAGGTCTTATCGAAGCGACGCGGGCTTCCATTGCGCCCGTGATCGGCACGCCGCTTGCCGGCATGCGGCGCACGCGTGGCGACCAACGCGCGTTCGCGGAACACGCGCTCGAACTGGCGCGGCTGATCAGCGAGATGATCGACGCCGAACGCGCCGCGCGTCTGCCCGACGAAGCCAAAGATCAGCAGGACGACGAGGCGGCGCGCAATGCGTTCTCGCTCTTTCTCGACTTCGAAGACGGTGACGAGGAAGGCATCACGCTCGCGCACACGGGCGAGAGCCGCGTGCTGCGAACGTCGGAGCAGGGCTATCGCGTCTTCACGACCCGCTACGATCGCGAGTCCTACGCGGGAACGCTCGTGCGCAAGATGTTGCTTGCGGAGTATCGCGAACGCCTCGACCAACGCATCGGCGCGCAGGCCCTCAATGTGCCGCGTCTCGCGCGCGCGTTGAAGGCCGCGCTCGCCGTGCCGCAGCGCGACGGCTGGTCGTTTGGCGAAGAACATGGACGCATCGACGGAAGGCGGCTCGCGCAACTCGTCAGTTCGCCCGCCGAGCGGCGCCTGTTTCGCCTCGAACATCACACGTTGATTGCCGAATCGATGGTGAGCTTTCTGATCGACTGCTCGGGCTCGATGCGAGCGCAGATCGAACCCGTCGCGATGCTGATCGATGTGCTGACGCGGGCGCTCGACTCGGCGGGCATCGCCAGCGAGGTGCTGGGCTTCACGACAGGCGCATGGAACGGCGGCCGCGCGCGGCTTGACTGGCTGGCGCAGGGGCGGCCGCGTCATCCGGGGCGGCTCAACGAAGTGAGCCATCTCGTGTTCAAGGATGCCGAAACGAGCTGGCGACGCGCGCGCGCTGATATCGCCGCGCTGCTCAAGGGCGATCTCTTTCGTGAGGGCGTGGACGGCGAAGCCATCGAGTGGGCGTGCAACAGGTTGCGCGCGCATGCCGTGAACCGGCGCATCCTGATCGTCGTCTCGGATGGCAGTCCGATGGACGCTGCGACCCACCAGGCCAACGACGCTTACTACCTCGACAATCATCTGAAGCAGGTGATCGGCGAGCAGCGGGCGGCGGGCGATGTCGAAGTGCTGGGGCTCGGTATCGGGCTCGATCTCAGTCCGTACTATCGGCATTCGCTGGCCGTGGACCTTTCGGCGCCGCCTGACATGACCTTGCTTGCCGGGATCGTGGGCTTTATCGGTGCGGGCGGCCGGCTCGGCAGATAGCCTCGGATAAGCGCTACGCGACAAGCCGCCAGACGGAGGTCAACACGAGTTGTCCGCCGATGATCACCAGCACCCCGAACGCGACGCGCCGCGTCATCACGCCTGACAGCGGCGGCGGTCGATGACGCGCCGCCAGTGTCGCCAGGCTGACGACGGGCAGCGCGATCGCTGCCGGTATCCAGATGGCGGAGTTCAACTGGCCTGTCGATGCACTGAATGCCGTGCGGATCGCGGCAGTCTCGCCGAACAGAACGATTAGCGAGCAGCGGATCTGCGTGACGGACAGGGGCTGTCGATAGAACTGGTAGATGAGCGGCGGCCCCGATATGCCGAACATGCCGCTCAGCAGCCCGCCGAACACACCGCTCACGAAGAAGCCGCGATTACCCGAACGCTGTTCGAGTGGCACGGGCCGCAACGCAGAGCCGATGCCGCCATACAGGACGACGATGCCCAGCAGCAGATGCAGCACTGCCGATGCAGCGGCGCTCAGGTAATCGAGTAGCGCGACGCCCGCAATCACGGAAGGCACGATGCCAAGCGTGGCAGCGCCCACTGCGCGCCAATCGACGTGATGCAGCTTGCCGGGCAGGGCGATCGAACAGTTCGCGAGCGTCACGACGCTGACGAGCGCAGCCACGCTTGCAACGGGCGCGAGGTTCGTTCCGCTCGCGATGCCGATTACGATCATGCCGAGCCCGAAACCCGTCACCGTCTGGAAATAGCTTGCGGCGCCCATCAGCGCCAGAAGAGGAATCAGCTTGTCGAGGGTCATGATGGGGGCATGGCCCCCCTGACACCTGCTTTCAAATCATGATGATGCGTGTTCATCTGCGGGCAGGACTCCAAGTGCTGCATGTGCCTGTACGCAGGTTACTGCAATCACGTAGTAGATATCATCTTCGCTGCATCCGCGCGAAAGATCGTTGGCGGGTTTTTGCAGGCCTTGCAGCAAGGGGCCGATCGCCTTCGCACCGCCAATGCGCTCTGCGAGCTTGTAGCCGATATTGCCCGCTTCGAGGCTCGGAAAGATCAGCGTGTTCGCGTGGCCCTCGACCTGCGAATGGTGAACCTTGCGCATCGCGATCTCGGCGACAATCGCGGCGTCGAGTTGCACGTCGCCGTCAATGGCCAGATGCGGGCGTGCTTTCTTGACGAGACGCGTCGCCTCGACGACCTTGTCGACGGCGGCATGGTGCGCGCTGCCGCTGGTGGAGAACGAGAGCATCGCCACTCTGGGCTCTTCCATCAGCAGCGCGCGGGTGCTGTCCGCGGCGGCCATCGCGATTTCGGAGAGCTGCACGGCGTCGGGTTCGACGACGAGCGCGCAGTCCGAAAAGATCAGTCCGCCCTTCATCGTATGGAAGGGCTCGCACAGCATCATCAGGAAGAAACTCGACACGAGCTTGAACGACGGGCGAATGCCGATGATCTGAATCGCGTTGCGCACGACGTCGGCCGTGGTGTTGACTGCGCCCGCAACCGATCCGTCGGCGTGCCCGAGGCGCACCATCAGGTTCGCGAAGCAAAGCGGATTGAGCACTTCGCGCTGCGCCTCGTCGCGTGTCATGCCTTTCTTGCTGCGCAGCGCGAACAGTTCTTCGGCGAATTGCCGGGAAAGGGGTGAAGTCGCGGGCGTGACAAGCTCGATGCCGGTAAGATCGATGCCTTCTTTCTCGGCGGCTTGCCGGGTTGGCCCCGCGTCGCCGACCAGCACGATACGGGCGATGCCTTCCTGCGTCGCGCGTTGCGCGGCGCGCAGCATGCGCGCGTCCTCGGACTCGCACAGCACGATACGCATCGGCGACTGACGCGCGCTCTCGATGATGCGGTAGATGGGCTTCATGGCTGCGATGGGTTGTGATGGTACAAGCGACGTTCCCCGGCACGGTGAAGTTGCCGGGGAACGCCGCGCTGCGGGACCGCTCGTTCAGACGTAGTCCTTGTACTTGTCGAGCAGGCGCACGGGTCTGGACAGCGCGTCGCGCCGGAACGGATCGCCCAGTTCGCGCGTGCACATGATC
>NZ_JAYMRZ010000058.1:0-4019 GCF_038900715.1 Paraburkholderia phymatum
CGATTTACAGCACAGCCTGCAGGCCACCGAAGTTCTGGATCGTCGGGATCTGAACCTTCGTGTCGGTTTGCGTCACGGGGGCCACTACCACGGCCGGGCTGGCGAAGCCGCCGCCGAATGCCGCGTTCGTGTTGAAGGCGTTGTAGTTGCTGCCGCCGCGCACTTCGGAGAGCGCCTTGACGGAGAGTTCTGCGTTGTGCGAGAGGTCTTTGATGGTCAGCGTTGCCATGATGAATCTCCTTGAATGGACTGGTTGCGAACTGAGAGAGAGCGAGTCGTTTGCGATTTACAGCACAGCCTGCAGGCCACCGAAGTTCTGGATCGTCGGGATCTGAACCTTCGTGTCGGTTTGCGTCACGGGGGCCACTACCACGGCCGGGCTGGCGAAGCCACCGCCGAATGCCGCGTTGATGTTGCCGACGTTGTAGTTGCTGCCGCCGCGCACTGCAGAGAGTGCCTTGACGGAAAGTTCTTCGTTATGCGAAAGATCTTTGATGGTCAGCGAAGCCATGATGAATCTCCTGATGGTCTATGTTTCGGTTTAGGTAGAGCACGATTTGTTTGCGCTCGCGGCTATATACGCACAGGGTGTGCCAAGCATGGCCCAGGATGCGTCGACCATCTGTAAACCACTGAAAATAAAGGTACTTTGTGGAAGCGGCCGTCGTTGACGTTGCTTTCCAAAGCGTTTCGCAACGAACGACGGCCTGTGCGTCGCCAACAGATTGGCGAATAGCTGTCTGTTTTGATCGAACAGGCTCAATTCCGAAGCTATGAACGACGGCATTACGGTGTCGAGAACGTGATGACCATGCGTCGAACCTAAGGGCGGGGCTTCAGTGCAAAGCATGGAAATCGAATGGGCTGCGCGATCTTTAATCGCGTGGGCGGCGGATAGGCGAGAATGCCACGCGTCGACGGGCATGACGTGATTCCATGGCCCGGTGGTGCGTGTATCAGCTGCGATGTGAGCCGAACAGATAGGGAACGACAGAGATTACGCAATGGCGCGCGTCGCTGACTGCGTGCCGCGCGGGGGAGCTATGGCGCACTGTATTCGTAGGATTTTCTGGCGCAAACAAAGAAGCCCGCCAGACGGAGAACGGTCTGGCGGGCTGAAGCCGTCAGGGACAAGACCTGACGGTGTCTCTCGGACAAACGCTTGATCGTGACTTCGTCTCCTCTTTTAGTGCTTACCCCGTTTCGTCGTTCTGTCGCGAGCTATCGAATCTGATCTGGCGAAGCCAAAGTGGCTGCGCAAGGCAAGACGGTTACTGCATGCCGGGACTCAAAGCCCCTTCAGCCACTGCAGACCGCCGAAATTCTGGAGCGTGGGAATCACCACCTTCGTATCCGTCTGGATAACGGGCGCGACCACAATGGCCGGGCTGGCAAACCCACCGCCGAATGCGGCGTTCACATTGCCGAAATTGAAGTTGCTGCCACCACGCACCGCGCCGCGCGCTCCGGCGGACAGTTCTTCGTGATGCGAGAGGTCCCTGATCGTCAGCGAGGTCATGGTAGAACTCCTTGGATTGACGGGTGTTTCGAATTGGGAGAGCACGATTCGTTGCGCCGTGAGCAGCGGAGAATCGCGGCTCTCCCGTGTCGGCACTTACGCGCCTTTGACGAACTGCAGGCCGCCGAAGTTCTGGATCGTCGGAATGTCGACCTTCGTGTCCGTCTGCGTGACGGGTGCCACGACGATGGCCGGGCTGGCAAAGCCGCCGCCGAATGCCGCGTTCGTATTGAAGGCGTTGTAGTTGCTGCCGCCGCGCACTGCCGTGAGGGCGTCGACGGAAAGTTCTTCGTTATGCGAAAGATCTTTAATGGTCAGCGAAGTCATGGTGAATCTCCTTGGTTGGGCGTGTTTCAGTGGGAAGAGCACGTTTCGTTGCGCTCGCTCCTACATGCGCAGGGGTTGTGCCAGTCCTGCTACCGCCCTCCGCGGATTGATCCTAACCGATTGAATTTGAAGAGTATTTACGCTGGGAGCAACTCGTCGGAGGGCCTTCGGCTCTCCCGCCCGATGATCTGAGTCCGGTATCCGGCCAACAGATTCGCTGGAAGCTGTCTGTTTGCGCCGAACACGTGGGCGACAGGATCGCGTCGGTTGTGGCAAGACGTGCCGATTCGCACGACTGGCGGCTTTCGCTCAATTCGCCGGCGCTGACGGGAGCGGTTCAAGTCCGCTCCCGATGATCGCGGGCGCTGCATCCGGCGACGACAGAAAGCGGATCAGCGCTGCCGCGCCGGCGGGATTCTTCGCATTGGCGCCGATGCCTCCGGAGTACACGGTGTACCTCTGCAATTCCGCAGGCAAGCTGCCGGCAAACGTCACGCCCTTCACAGGCAACAGTTCGACGACCTGCTGGAATCCGATCTCGGCACGCCCGTTCGCGACGGCATCGGCGACCTGCTCGGCCGGTATCATGCGACTCTTGATCGCCAGTCGTCCCGCAATGCCGAGGCGCTCGAACAGTTCGCGGCCGATATAGACACCCGTCGCGTTGTCGGGATAGACGATCGATTGCGCGCCGAGCAGCGTGCGCCTCAATGCGTCGATGGAACTGATATCCGGTTTCGGCTCGCCTTCGCGAACCACCACGCCGATTGCCGAGCGAGCGAAGTCCACCTTGCTGCCTAGCACGACCTTGCCGGCGTCGATCTGATCGTCGATCGCATAGCTGACCACGATCAGCACGTCGGCCCATTCGCCGCGCGCAAGACGCACGGGAATCGCATTCGCGGCCTTGCCTGTCACTGGCCCCCAGACGGTGGTCAACGTGCGGCCCGTCGCCTCCTGGAACTGCGGACTCAGTTCGCGATAAGCCGACGCGAAGCCGCCCGAGATCATGACTTTCACGTCATCCGCCGATGCCGCGCTGCTGCCCAGCAACGTGCCCGCCACGCAGAGCGCGAGTAATCGAACCCTTAGCTTGCGGATAGTCACGGCCCCGCTCCATGTCGATGGGACGTCTTCTGGCGCTGTGGCATCGCGCGCGGCGACGGCACCGCAGTTGATGGACAGCGCGTTCGTTCAGTTCTGGATTCGAGTGTAGGCCATTCGCGCTGCACTACGACATAGCGGCAGAGCACTATCTGCGTGGCTATTCGTAGATCGTTGGCTCATCGTGATGCGCGAGTGTACTGTCGATCGGGCCCTTGGCAGGCGTCGTTCAGGAACGCGGCGGAATGCGGCGCCAGGTCTCTGCGACGATCAGCAGAAACAGCACATAGGCGGCTACGAACACCCAGGCAGGCAAATCGTAATACAGCAGGGCGCTCACCCAGCGCTGCACGAAGCCCTGCGGGCCGGCCGCGCCTGTGCGCAGCCAGTCCTCGACGATGGTGAGCGGGCATGGCACGTCAAGAACCGCCAGCATCGCGACAATACCGATCGCCGCAAGGTGCACGATCCGGAAAGTCCGGTTGCGCACCCAATTGCGCTTCATGGCGGCGCCGACCCAGATCGCGATCAACCCGCC
Organism: Paraburkholderia phymatum; assembly: GCF_038900715.1. Lineage (GTDB taxonomy): Bacteria > Pseudomonadota > Gammaproteobacteria > Burkholderiales > Burkholderiaceae > Paraburkholderia > Paraburkholderia phymatum_A. The sequence continues at coordinate 3,489 of NZ_JAYMRZ010000058.1, forward strand.
GACGATGAACACCACGATCAGCGCGTGCAGCACAAGTACCGTATTGGCGAGCCAGATCACGATGTCCTTGTCAGGTTCGATAGCTGTCGGCGGGGCGGCGCCAGTTAAGGGCGGCCTGGCGGATGCGGTATTGCGCCGGTCAGCCAGTAAGACTGTGAATTCCGCAGCCTCTTGTGAGGGTGCGTGAATGTTGACACATGCCACGCTCGCCGAAATGGTGTGCGGGTGTAGGACCCTACCGGCGCGTGGCTCTGCGTTTCTACGAGTGTAAAAGCGTTCGTCATTGAACGAACGCGCGAGTCGTGCGGCGGATCGCAAACGTGAACTGGAGCAACGGTGACACGTTTTGCGCAGGCGGGGTTGCACCAGCCACGCCGGCCGGAGGAAGGGTAAAAGCGGAGAGAGCCGTAAACGCCAAAGCCCCGCCTGTTGAGGGGCGGGGCTGTGGTCTGGGTAAGGAGCCTGACGATTACCTACTTTCACACGGGCAATCCGCACTATCATCGGCGTGGAGTCGTTTCACGGTCCTGT
>NZ_JAYMRZ010000059.1:0-3204 GCF_038900715.1 Paraburkholderia phymatum
GAGACACACCCGTTATAGGGTCAAGCGAACAAGTGCATGTGGTGGATGCCTTGGCGATCACAGGCGATGAAGGACGCGGTAGCCTGCGAAAAGCGGCGGGGAGCTGGCAAACGAGCTTTGATCCGCCGATGTCCGAATGGGGAAACCCACTCCGTATGGAGTATCCATGACTGAATACATAGGTCATGTGAAGCGAACGCGGTGAACTGAAACATCTAAGTAACCGCAGGAAAAGAAATCAACCGAGATTCCCAGAGTAGTGGCGAGCGAAATGGGACCAGCCTGCATTCTTTATTCTTGCTGTTAGCCGAGCGCTCTGGAAAGTGCGGCCATAGCGGGTGATAGCCCCGTAGGCGAAAACAGCGAGAAAGAACTGGGTATGCGACAAGTAGGGCGGGACACGTGAAATCCTGTCTGAAGATGGGGGGACCATCCTCCAAGGCTAAATACTCGTGATCGACCGATAGTGAACCAGTACCGTGAGGGAAAGGCGAAAAGAACCCCGGGAGGGGAGTGAAACAGATCCTGAAACCGCATGCATACAAACAGTCGGAGCCTCGCAAGGGGTGACGGCGTACCTTTTGTATAATGGGTCAGCGACTTACATTCAGTGGCGAGCTTAACCGATTAGGGCAGGCGTAGCGAAAGCGAGTCCGAACAGGGCGATCCAGTCGCTGGGTGTAGACCCGAAACCAGGTGATCTATCCATGGCCAGGATGAAGGTGCGGTAACACGTACTGGAGGTCCGAACCCACTGACGTTGAAAAGTCAGGGGATGAGCTGTGGATAGGGGTGAAAGGCTAAACAAACCTGGAAATAGCTGGTTCTCTCCGAAAACTATTTAGGTAGTGCCTCGTGTATCACCTTCGGGGGTAGAGCACTGTCATGGTTGAGGGGTCCATTGCGGATTACCTCGCCATAGCAAACTCCGAATACCGAAGAGTGCAATCACGGGAGACAGACATCGGGTGCTAACGTCCGGTGTCAAGAGGGAAACAACCCAGACCGCCAGCTAAGGTCCCCAAATATGGCTAAGTGGGAAACGAAGTGGGAAGGCTAAAACAGTCAGGAGGTTGGCTTAGAAGCAGCCACCCTTTAAAGAAAGCGTAATAGCTCACTGATCGAGTCGTCCTGCGCGGAAGATGTAACGGGGCTAAGCCATATACCGAAGCTGCGGATGCGTGCTTGCACGCATGGTAGGAGAGCGTTCCGTAAGCCTGCGAAGGTGCACCGGAAGGTGTGCTGGAGGTATCGGAAGTGCGAATGCTGACATGAGTAGCGATAAAGGGGGTGAAAGGCCCCCTCGCCGTAAGCCCAAGGTTTCCTACGCAACGTTCATCGGCGTAGGGTGAGTCGGCCCCTAAGGCGAGGCAGAAATGCGTAGCTGATGGGAAGCAGGTCAATATTCCTGCACCGGCGTGAAATGCGATGGGGGGACGGATCGCGGAAGGTTGTCCGGGTGTTGGAAGTCCCGGTCGCTGCATTGGAGAAGGTGCTCTGGCAAATCCGGGCACGCAATTCAAGGGTGTGGCGCGAGCTTCTTCGGAAGCGAAGCAACTGGAAGGGGTTCCAGGAAAAGCCTCTAAGCTTCAGTTTCACGTTGACCGTACCGCAAACCGACACAGGTGGGCGAGATGAGTATTCTAAGGCGCTTGAGAGAACTCGGGAGAAGGAACTCGGCAAACTGGTACCGTAACTTCGGGATAAGGTACGCCCTGGTAGCTTGATGCGCCTGCGCGCAGAGGGTGAAAGGGTTGCAATAAACTGGTGGCTGCGACTGTTTAATAAAAACACAGCACTCTGCAAACACGAAAGTGGACGTATAGGGTGTGACGCCTGCCCGGTGCCGGAAGATTAAATGATGGGGTGCAAGCTCTTGATTGAAGTCCCGGTAAACGGCGGCCGTAACTATAACGGTCCTAAGGTAGCGAAATTCCTTGTCGGGTAAGTTCCGACCTGCACGAATGGCGTAACGATGGCCACACTGTCTCCTCCCGAGACTCAGCGAAGTTGAAGTGTTTGTGATGATGCAATCTCCCCGCGGCTAGACGGAAAGACCCCATGAACCTTTACTGCAGCTTTGCATTGGACTTTGAACCGGCTTGTGTAGGATAGGTGGGAGGCTGTGAAGCGTGAACGCCAGTTTGCGTGGAGCCGTCCTTGAAATACCACCCTGGTTTGTTTGAGGTTCTAACCTTGGTCCGTGATCCGGATCGGGGACAGTGCATGGTGGGCAGTTTGACTGGGGCGGTCTCCTCCCAAAGTGTAACGGAGGAGTACGAAGGTACGCTAGGTACGGTCGGAAATCGTGCTGATAGTGCAATGGCATAAGCGTGCTTGACTGCGAGACTGACAAGTCGAGCAGGTGCGAAAGCAGGTCATAGTGATCCGGTGGTTCTGTATGGAAGGGCCATCGCTCAACGGATAAAAGGTACTCTGGGGATAACAGGCTGATACCGCCCAAGAGTTCATATCGACGGCGGTGTTTGGCACCTCGATGTCGGCTCATCTCATCCTGGGGCTGTAGCCGGTCCCAAGGGTATGGCTGTTCGCCATTTAAAGAGGTACGTGAGCTGGGTTTAAAACGTCGTGAGACAGTTTGGTCCCTATCTGCCGTGGGCGCTGGATATTTGAAGGGGGCTGCTCCTAGTACGAGAGGACCGGAGTGGACGAACCTCTGGTGTACCGGTTGTCACGCCAGTGGCATCGCCGGGTAGCTATGTTCGGAAGAGATAACCGCTGAAAGCATCTAAGCGGGAAACTCGCCTTGAGATGAGATATCCCCGGGGCTTCGAGCCCCTTGAAGGGTCGTTCAAGACCAGGACGTTGATAGGTCAGGTGTGGAAGCGCAGTAATGCGTTAAGCTAACTGATACTAATTGCCCGTAAGGCTTGATCCTATAACCGGTGTGTTTTGCGATGACCGTTAGTGCTTCAGCACTTACGGGCATCCCACCCTGCGCAGCAGGGCACGCAATGCACGATGGTTGAGAGATCGATGTTGTGCCGGACAACACACCCCATACCCTTTACGCTTCTTCCCGATTGGCTGCGGCGCACCACGATGCGACGCGGCAACCCGTCATGCCTGATGACCATAGCGAGTCGGTCCCACCCCTTCCCATCCCGAACAGGACCGTGAAACGACTCCACGCCGATGATAGTGCGGATTGCCCGTGTGAAAGTAGGTAATCGTCAGGCTCCT
>NZ_JAYMRZ010000060.1:0-3174 GCF_038900715.1 Paraburkholderia phymatum
GCAAAGTATGAGCGCCGCGTCCGCTGTCAATTCGAAGGGGGCTTTCTGGTTTGCAACGTATGACGGGGCGCTTAGCGGCGAGTTGTTCGTGGAACTGCTCAAGAAGTTGATGTTCAATCGGAAAAAAGCGGTTCATTTGATCGTCGACGGATTGCCAGCGCATAAGAAAGCCGTCGTTAAGCACTATGTCGCTAGTACGCAGGGCAAGTTGACTTTGCATTTCCTGCCCGGTTATGCACCGGACCTAAATCCAGATGAACTGGTGTGGGGGTAGCGGCAAGGTAAGCGTAAATTCCTATCATAAGCTTTGGGGTTATATAGACGCGCGGAATCATTTCGAACTGACCTGGTAACGACCTGATTTTCTTCGGCTAATCTGAGCGGCCCGCTGCGATCAAAACGACTCGCATGGCTACCATCGAACGTACTGCGTATCCGCGCTTTCCCACGGTTCTTGCCACGCGGGACCTGCAAGCCTGCTACACACCCCTGCCCGATGAACTGGAATGGGCGCGGCGGTCGTCCCGGGGCGAGCGCCCCCGGCTGGGTCTGCTGGTGCTCCTGAAAGTCTTCCAGCAGATGCATCATTTCCCGTCGCTCGACAGCATCCCGGTGGCCGTCGTCGAACACGTGCGCGCGGCGGCAAACATCGGTCCCGCAGTACGCTTCAGTTATGACACGCAGGCATCGCCGACGCTGTTCCGGCATTACGCCGCAGTGCGCGAGCACCTCGGTGTCAAGCCGTACTACGGCACCGACGCAGGCACGATTGCGACGCGAGCCGCACACACGGCTGCGCTGTCCATGGACCAGCCGGTCGACATCATCAATGCAACGATCGACGAACTGATCGCGCAGGATATCGAACTACCGGCTTTCTCGACGCTGGACCGGATTACCGAGCAGATCCATGCAAAGACCCAGGCGCGGCTTTTCCGGCGGGTCGCACGACGCCTGACCAATGAACAGAAGAACAATCTGGACCGTCTGCTGGCCCGCGACCTGTCAAGCCGGCAGACCGCCTATAACCGCATCAAGCGCCACGCGAGGCGACCATCGCGGCAGCACCTGGACCTGCTGATTGACCAGATCACCTGGCTCGACGAGATCGGGGACTTCACCATCGCGCTCGCCGGCGTCCCGGCGTCAAAGCTGCGCTCACTGGCCATGCAGGCGATGGCACTCGACGCGTCCGCCCTCCGGAAAGACACCCTTCCCGAGAAACGCTACACATTGATCGTGGCGCTGCTTAATCGCATGCGCGTGCGTGCCCGCGACGATCTCGCCGACATGTTCGTGCGACGTATGGGTGCGATCCACAAGCGCGCGAGCGACGAACTGGAGATCGTTCAGCGCAGGCAGCGTGACAAGGTCGAGGATCTCGTGGTCCTGCTCGATGGCGTCGTCGACATCCTTGCTGACGAGTCCGACGAGAGGACGATCGCGCAGTCCATACGAAAGTGGCTTGCACCGAAAGGCGACCTCGAACCGCTGCGTGAGAGCTGTGCCGAGATCCGCGCATTCAGCGGCCGCAATCACCTGCCGCTGCTCTGGAAGCATTTCCGGGCGCACCGTTCGGTCCTCATGCGTCTCGCCCGCACGCTCGAATGGGATTCCACGAGCCAGGTGCGGACGCTGCTCGATGCGCTCGTTGTTGTGCTGGAGAACGAAACGTTACACCGCGAATGGATCGATGCCGATGTGGACCTGAGTTTCGCAGCGGCACGCTGGCGCAAGCTTGTGCGGCGCTCCCACGGTGAAGGCGCGCCGACCAACCGGCGCTATCTTGAGCTGTGCGTGTTCTCGTACATGGCGGAAGAACTGCGCGTCGGCGACCTGTGCGTGTCCGGATCCGATGCCTACGCCGACTATCGCGACCATCTGCTGCCGTGGCGACAGTGTGAGCAACAGTTGCCCGACTACTGCGCGAAAGTCGGCCTGCCGGAAACGGGCAGCGAATTCGTTGCCCAACTGCGTCAGTGGTTGACCGTCACGGCGCGCAAGCTTGACGACGAATATCCACGCAAGCGCGAACATGTCACGATCGACCAGAAAGGCGAGCCGATCCTGCGCAAGACCATTGCAAAAGAAATTCCGGCCAGTGCGATCGCCCTGCAGGAGCGGATCAATGCGCGTCTGCCGACCCGTAATGTGCTCGACATTCTCGCGAACATCGAGCACTGGACGCATTTTACCCGGCACTTCGGACCGTTATCCGGGATCGATCCGCAGATACGCAAGGCGGCCGAGCGGTATTTGCTGACGATCTTCGCGATGGGCTGCAACCTGGGCCCGACCCAGGCGGCACGCCATCTCGATACCGACGTGACGGCGCACATGCTGTCATTCGTGAACCGTCGGCATATGAATCTGGACAGGCTCGAGGCCGCGCAGCGCGAGCTGATCGAGCTATACCTGCGGCTCGATCTGCCAAAGCACTGGGGCGACGGCAAGACTGTAGCGGCCGACGGCACACAGTACGACTTCTACGACAACAACCTGTTGGCCGGCTATCACTTCCGCTACCGGAAAGTGGGTGCGGTCGCCTACCGCCACGTCGCCGACAACTATATCGCGGTATTCCGGCATTTCATCCCGCCGGGCGTCTGGGAAGCGATCTATGTAATCGAAGGGCTGCTCAAGGCCGACACCGTGCATGCGGATACGCAGGGACAATCAGCCGCCGTGTTTGCGTTCACCCATCTGCTCGGCATCAAGCTGATGCCCAGAATCCGCAACTGGAAAGACCTCGTGTTGTACCGCCCGGACAGCGACGCGAAGTACAGGCATATCGACAAGCTTTTCACGGCGACCATCGACTGGGTGCTGATCGAACGGCACTGGCAGGAGCTCATGCAGGTGGCGGTGTCGATCCAGGCGGGCACGATCTCTTCACCGTTGCTGCTGCGCCGCCTTGGCTCCGAGAGCCGCAAGAACCGCCTGTATCTCGCTGCACGCGAACTCGGCAACGTCGTGCGGACGGTCTTTCTGCTTGAATGGATCGGCAGCCGGGAACTGCGCCAGGACGTGACTGCAAACACCAACAAGATAGAGTCGTACAACGGTTTCGCGAAATGGCTGTCGTTCGGCGGCGACGTGATCGCGGAGAACGAGCCGGAAGAGCAGCAAAAACGGCTACGCTACAATGACCTCATCGCATCGGCCGTGATCCTG
>NZ_JAYMRZ010000061.1:0-3105 GCF_038900715.1 Paraburkholderia phymatum
CGGTTTTACATCTACGCGGTTCATTTCGTTGAAACAGACCGCAAGGTCGGCATGCGGGCGAAGGAACTGTGCACGCTCGACCATCTTCCCGAAGACGTGCTCGCCTGTCTGGGCGAGCGGGCCAAGGCTCTTCGCTCGATCGACCAGATACTGCCGGCGGTGACCGCGGAGGATGGGCGAAGCCTTTGGCGCGCGGAATACCGGGGCGATGCATCGGGCAATCGAGTCCGAGCTAGCCCTATTCGTGAGGCATGAGCGTGGTTGTACTGCACGACAGCTACACCGATGGCGGATATCGCGACCGGGGCGAAGAGAAGTGTGTCCTGAGGGCCGGCTCCCTCGGCGAGATCGTCGACGTCGGGCAGGTTGTTGAGACCGGTGAGCCGATCTGCCTCTTTGACGGCTTATGGTCGGCTGCCGGGAGGGCAAAACTGTTTCTGCACCAGTGCGACAATCGTGCAAGGAGACGACTTGGACGCGTGACGGTTTATGTATCGCCGCGACGGCATTTCTCGCATGCTGCCAGCGTCGCCACTTTTGCTCGCGCCGTATTCAAAACGATGTGCGTTCGCACGGCGCAAATTTCCTAACCAAACCAGGAGCTTTTACTGTGAAGATCACGATCCGAAAGGATAGCAAAGGCATACTCTGCGCCTACATTCCGAGGACGGATTTGGAGGAGCCAATTGTTTCAATCGCGCGGGCGCGAATGTGGGGTGGGCTCGTCACGCTTGCGAACGGCTGGAAGTTCGAGTTGCCTGAGATGGCGCCCGACACCGTGCTTCCGGTCACTGTGGAAGCACGGCGCCTGGCGGGCGGGCACGACTAACATGGCGCTTACGGTAGCTCAGATACATACGATAACCGAATTGGTTCTCTACGAGCCGACGTTGTCGGAAGCCGCAGCAAGCTGGCGCAAGCGCTATCCCGACGTGCGTGTCATTCGTATCAGCGCGGTCGAACTGCTCAATGAAGAGCCGGCGGTGGAATTTCGCGGTCGCCGCGTCTATTTCGCGACGTCAACAGGGGTTTGCGTCTCCGTGACTGCGGAAGCCAGTGAGGCCGATATGCTTATCTTAGCCGAAGATGGCGCGTACGATGGATACTATTGAAATCGCGCTTAGCGAGCCAACCCGTGGAGAACGAGAGAACGAACTCGTTCATGCCGTATTGCAGTCGTCATGCTGGAGCGATGGGCCAATGCTTCAGGTATCGACCGACCGTCCACGCAGACACCTTGATGCCATACTGGCGCTCGGTGAGTTGCGCTACCGACTCGCGGGTCCACAGGTTGAATGCCAACGCCAGCTGGGCATCCGTTCTATGATCAGCTTGCGGATTCTCACTTCCTCCCGGTAATCCAACCGGCCACGTCCCGGCCGACGGCTACGCTTGCTCGGCCTGAGCGATCTCAGGCCGACTTCTCGCGACTGACTGCATCATCCAGTTGCTTACTGCCCGCGGACTTTCCCCGAATATGTGAGCCGGCGTGGTCTGCGTCATCCCATCAACCACCGCTTGCACCACTATTTTTCTCAGTACTCCTGCGAGGCTCCGTCGAGATGTCAGGCATCAGTTTTCATCTTTATACCCGCTTAGCGCACTACGCACTATTTGGTGCCCTGTCAGTAATTACTGGAGCGGGTTGCATGGAGGTTGCCATGGAACAGCACCAAAGCCTGGCGTACGAGTTGCGTTACATGAGCTGGCGCTGGACCGCGGACCGTAAGTCGGTGCTGGTTGGTGCTAGCGCACCGTTGCCGGGGATGAGCGAATTGACGGCGGCGCTCGGTCTGGCAAAGCTGGTGCGACTTGGGGAACGGCTCCGGCCGAGGACGCCGAGGGAGTGCGCTGGATGCTCACGTGGTGCACCTAGGCAAGCGATTCACGCACAGCGCGTGCCAGAATGATCGACGACATGCAGCCTTGAGGGATGGAAACTGCGGCCTACAGCCATCCTTTCGCCAGCAGTTTCGCAACGTGCGGGCCTCCGACGCGATCCGAGCTGAGCGTGGCTTCTAACGCGTAGCGGATCGGTGACAGTGCGCCAGCATTGCAGCTACATACGCAGCTCCGTGCGCACCCGTGAGGTACATCGTCAGGGCGCTCAAGGGCACGGCGATCAACTTCGACGCTGGAGCCGCTATCTATCTCTCCAGGCGGCAGCAGCAGTTCCCGGCTGGACAAGCCGCCGTACCATTGCTGCTGCCGCTTCAACAGCGGCGCAGGAGGTTGCTGCGTTCTGTAGCCGTGTAGTTGCTGAAATGGCCTTCGCGTGCGGCCTGACGGCGTGCCGCCGCGATGATCGCTTTGCTGCGGGCGGGAGCGCACGGCGCACTGACCTGTTTATCCAGCGCGGTACTGCGACAGCGCGGGCAAAGAGGCGTCGTGCCAGCGCGCACCAGCGCTTCGAAATGCAACGCGCAGTTGCGGCATAGGTAGTCGTAGAGCGGCATGAGTTCTTTTCAGCGCGAAGCGTTATCTGGCAGGACGCTACCCGGAAACCGTGGTTGCCTCAGTTCCGCGACGTACCGATCGGTGGCGGAGGTCGATCCGCGCCGGGCGTCCCTGAGCCGGCCTACCGTACGCAGGAGCTGCAGTCCGAAATCGGTTGCCATGTCGAATGCATTTCGCCCGTCGGGCGCAACGAGGCTGTCGCTGGCGCCGAGCGATATCAGCAGCAACATGACCTCGAACCGGCCGCTGGCGGCGGCCTCCATCAGGCACGTGATGTCGTTCCCGTTCATGTGATCAATATCGAGGTCGGCCCCGACCAACCGTAGGATCGATGCGCGTGCGCCGCCCAGACACGCGTACCAGAGTGCCTGATTACCTTCGTCGTCGAGCGCGCCGACGTGTGCACCTTCATCCAGCAACGCTGCGACTATGCTGTCTTCGCCGTGCAGCGCTGCCACCATCAGCGGCGTCATGCCCTCAATGCTGCGCGAGTGAATGTCCGGGAAGTCGTGGCTCGACAGCCATGTTGCGAGCGTTGCCCACGTGACATCGTGGCGGCTTGCGCTTTCGTATGGGACAGTGTTGGTGAGCAGTGACATGATGACGCTCCGGCTCAGTGGATAGGCGCCGCCGTCACGCGCGCCCGAA
>NZ_JAYMRZ010000062.1:0-2936 GCF_038900715.1 Paraburkholderia phymatum
CGACGGCGATCTCATAATGCACCTCTCACAGTTGAATGTTGGACTGCTACGGTTGAAGATGCCCTGAATTGCGGATCCAGTTCTGAAGCTGATGCTCTTTCGTGGCGTCCAGGGTGATCCACCACGCTCCCCGGCCGTCGATCTTGCGTGCTTCGACGACACGGCGGTCGATCCAGTAATAGACGACGTACGTGCTCACCTGCAATCGACTGGCGAGTTGCTGCACGGTGAATTCGTCAGGACGCGTCAGGCAGGCCGGCGCAATCCCGTACCTGAAGCGGATCCATTTGATCATCGCGAGCGTAAAGGGCTTGCCGTAAGGACTGCGGAGCCCCGCCTGATTGAAGCGTGCGACGATTTGCGGATCGGACATACTTCGCGCTGCCTGGCGGACCTGCTCGATGGTCTCCGCCGGATAGCGTATCGCTTCGGGACGTGGCCTGGGCAGATTGACGGTGAGGTCGGTGCAGACGCCGCCTTGCCAACGCACATGCAGAACGAACTGCCGCTGCCCGGACAATTTCTCTACGGTGATGTCGCGGATGAGCAGTCGCAGCATCCGCTTGCGTTCCTTCGCAGCGGTCGTTGGTGCGCCCCACAGGCGCGGCAGATCACAGGCCAGCGCAAGGATCTGGGCCCTCTGCTCCGCCGTGACAACGCGTGCTTTCTGGCTCTGGAATTGAGCGGCTTCCGTCCTGATCGACTCGACGCGAAGCAACGCGTCGTTCCAGCGCCGCTCGAGGGTGCCCGCAACCAGACGGTTGGCAGGATCGCATTCCTGATAGCGTCGTTCGGCAAGCGCGGCCTCGTATTCGGCTCGCTCGATGCGCATGTGCCACTGACGCATGATGGCCTGATCACGTTGCTCAAGTTCCTTCAGCGCCGTCAGGGCGAGTTCGAGTTCGGCCGGGCGTAGCGCATTGATCACCGCGTCGCTGATCGCGGTGTCGAGCAGGTTGCTGCGCACGCTCATGCAGTCCCGGGTTGCCAGACCTTCACGGCGCCGCCAGTTGCACACATAGACCGGATAAATGCCGCCGTTCCCCTGGTAGCGTACCGTGATTGCCCGGCCGCAGCAGCCGCACACCAGCAGGCCCTGAAGCAGCGCGAGTCCTTCACGAGCTGCACCGTTCAGCAAGTTTCCTTCGCCGTTGGTGCGATTGCGTGCCAGGCGCACCTGATTCTGCTCGAATTCATCCGGGGTAATGTATCCCTCGTGATGTTCCGGCAAATGAACGCGCCATTGTGCCTTTGGTACCGCCTTCATGTGCGTGCGCACATCCCCTTGGGGCGTAATGTGCTTGCGATACTGGTAGCGTCCAAAGACATAGACGCCCGCGTAAGATGGGTTCTTGATCAGCCCCCGCACGCGTTCGTGACTGAGTTGCCCCCAGATGATCTGGCCTGCCCAGGCTCCGCCGTACGCGCGCTTGGGAAACCGCAGACCATCTTCGGCAAAGCGCTTGACGACGCCGTACGCGCTACCGGTTTCACGAAACAGACGAAACGCCAGCTGAACGGCGCCGCGCACCTCGTCGTCGGGATCAAGGACGATGCGCCCTTGATCGTCGTAGCACAGGCCGACAGGAAGAGGAAACCGCAATTCTCCCTTCTGCGCCTTGTTGAGCTTGCCTCCCTGGAGGCGCCCGCGCAAGAAATGTAGCTCCGCCTGTGCCATCGTTCCCTTGAGGCCCAGCAACAGCCCGTCGTTGAAGTCGCCAGGGTCGTAACAACCGTCGGCGTCGATAACCAATGTATGAGTGAGCGCACACAACTCCAGCAGCCGGTGCCAGTCCAGATTCGAGCGTGCCAGGCGTGACACCTCCAGGGCAAACACCGCGCCCACCTGTCCCATCGAGACATCCGCCACGAGCGTCTTGAAGTCCTCGCGTCCCGCCATCTGTGCGCCCGACTGACCGAGGTCCCGGTCCAACGTGCGGATCGCGGTCTCTGGCCAGCCCAGTGCCAGCGCCTTGTCCTTCAACGCATACTGGCGCTCGGTACTCTCGTGATGGTGGCGTACCTGAGCCAGCGTCGACTGGCGGATATAGATGTACGCCGGTTTGCTGTGATGCTGTTGCGTGATCTTGGGGTTCATCGGCGGTCTCCTCGATCGGCGCCGTGTCGAACCCGGCCGCAAGCCAGGCATCGAGCATGTTGGCGATGAGCACGCCGGCAAGATGCGGATCGATGGAGATGGTGAGCGGTGGAGGCTGGCTCACCGGGTCTCCTTAGAGTGCCTCGCGGCGACGTAACAGTTCGCGGTTGATCTCGCAGATCTCTTCGATGATCTCGCGCACCCGGTGATAACTCGCCAGGCGCTCGACGACGTCGGCGTGATCGGCCTGCGGCACGTAATCCATTTGCGGACGACGACCGGGGAAGCTCACGGAGAGGTAGTACTTGGGGCCATGGCCTGGGCCATCCGCGCACTTGCAGCCGGGCTTGCCGCAGCGCTTGTAGCGTTCGATGAGGGAGCCCCTCAGCAGCGTGTCCAGAGCCGGCATTTGCCGCAGTAATTCGGCGCGTCGTTTGCGGAGGGTGGACGACGGAATATCTTCCATTATCAGACCACGTAATTAACTGGTCTGATGGTAGGTCAGGAATGTTCATTGATCAAGCTCCCTTGATCGGCGAGTTCGTAGAATCTGATTCGGTGAGCTGCTCAATCAGGGCGACCAGATCCAGCAGCATGCCGGGATCGAAGTAGCATCTCGGGGCCTGCGGATCGGCAACCGGCGAGCCCCAATCGGTCCATTCGCGGGGAATGCTGAAACTACCGCGCTTTGCGTGACCCACGATCAGCGTTTCGATACCCGAGACGCGTCGCCTCTTCAGCACCGGAAAGCGTTGGCCCTTAAGCGGATGAAATGGATGACAGATCTCCGCCCAACCCAAATGCTCGTTGAGCGCTTGTGCAGTTCGCGCTGACCGTC
>NZ_JAYMRZ010000063.1:0-2542 GCF_038900715.1 Paraburkholderia phymatum
TGGGCGGCGACAATTATCGTGGCCGGTCGTTGACGTTTGTTTTGGCCGGTGGTGAGGAGTCGCAGGCGGCGTAGCCGCCGGAGACGACGAACCACCGGCGGCGCCGCGTCGGCGGGGCAATAGGATGGCTGATCGATTCCTAAAGAAGAAGCGGTCAGCTCATGTCTGGAACCCGCATTACCGACCAACAGGTTCGCCTCTACATGAACAAGCGCAAACACCATCCGCAGGAAGTCGCGGCCGCCAAGGCTGGAATAAGCGTGCGTAGCGCACGCCGCATCGAGCATGACGCGACTCTGCCATCCCAGAAGCCGCGGCGCTCCTGGCGCACCCGTCCCGATCCGTTCGCCGATGTTTGGGACAGCGAGATCGTGCCGCTCCTGCGTAACGCGCCCCATCTGATGGGCATCACGATCCTGCGCAAGCTGCAGGAGGATCACCCGGAGCGCTATCCCGACAGCATGCGCCGCACGCTGGAGCGACGCATTCATCAATGGCGGGCGCTTGAAGGTCCCAGTCAGGAGATCTTCTTCCCCCAGGAGCATCAGCCCGGTGTGCGCGGGCTGTCGGACTTCACCGATATGAGCAAGCTGTGCGTGACGATCGGCGGCGCACCGTTCGAGCACCGGCTGTATCACTTCGTGCTGGCGTTCTCACGCTGGGAGTACGCCTGCGTGGTCGAGGGCGGCGAGAGTTTTGAAGCCCTCGCCACCGGATTGCAGAACGCCCTGTGGCAGGCGGGAGGTTGCCCGCGCGAGCATCGCACCGACAGCCTGTCGGCCGCCTTCAAAAACCTGAGCGAGAAGGAGGACTTCACGACCCGTTACAAGGCGCTGCTCGATCATTACGACATGCGGGGCACGCGCAACAATCGCGGTTTGGGTCATGAGAACGGGAGTGTCGAATCCTCGCACCGGTATCTGAAGGATGCGGTCGATCAGGCCTTGATGCTTCGCGGCCATCGCGACTTCGCTGATCGTGCCGCCTATGATGAATTCATCCGCGAGCAGGTGATGCGTCGAAACCGGCGCAACGCGGGCGCGTTCCGTATTGAGCGCCAACAGCTTCAGGATCTGCCGGAGTACCGTACCACCGACTTCGTCGAGGAAGAAGCGCCTGTGTCCCGCTGCAGCACGTTCACGGTGCGCGGCATCCTTTACAGTGCGCCGTCGCGCCTGATTGGTCACCGGCTGAAGGTGCGCGTCTACGGCGACCGGCTCGACTGTTACCTGTCCGGCGTGCTGGTGCACAGCACCGCACGGGGCTCCCGTGCGCACGACAACCGTCACGCGCTTGATTACCGCCACTTCATTGGCTCCCTGAAACGCAAGCCGCAGGCATTCAAGGGGCTCGCGTTTCGTGACGCACTGTTCCCGCGCGAGGCCTACCGCCGGACATGGGAACAACTTGATGCCCGCCTGTCGCAACGCGAAGCATGCAAGACGATGGTTGGCCTGCTTGAACTCGCCGGCCTGCACGGGGTGGAGGCCGTACTGGCCGTACAGCTCGACGTGTTGCTGGAAGCCGGCAAGCTGCCCGATCTCAAAGCGCTGCGTGAGCAGTACGCACCCCGTGAGGCCTCGTGTCCTGAAGTAGATGTTCAGATGCCGCCCGTTGCCGTCTATGACGAACTGCTCGAGGAGATGGCAGCATGAACGCGCCCGCACATGATGGTGGCCGCCTGGCCCTGATGCTCAACGAGCTGCGCTTGCCAACGATCGGCAGGTTGTGGCCCGAGTTCGCCGAGCGCTCGGACAAGGAAGGCTGGCCTGCCGCACGCCTGCTCGGCGCGCTGCTTGAGCACGAGCTGGCCGAGCGCGCCAAACGGCGCATCGAGCGGCACCGTACCGAGTCGCATATGGATCCGACCAAGACGCTCGCCACGTTCGACTTCAGCGCCGTGCCGATGGTCTCAAAAGCGCATGTCACGGCACTAGCCACCGGGGAGTCATGGCTGGAGAAAGGCGCCACGGTCCTTCTGTTCGGGCCACCTGGGGTCGGGAAAAGCCATCTAGGTTCGGCAATCGGGCACGCCCTGATCGACGCCGGATACCGCGTGCTGTTCACGCGCACCAGCGAACTCGTCCAGAAGCTGCAGGCGGCACGCCAGAGCCTGCAGTTGCCTTCTGCGCTGGCCAAGCTCGACCGCTTCGATCTCATCGTCCTTGACGACCTGTCATACGCCCGCAAGGACCAAGCCGAGACCAGCGTGCTGTTCGAACTGATTGCCGAGAGGTACGAGCGTAAAAGTCTTCTGATAACGGCCAATCAACCGTTCTCGGGCTGGAATGACGTGTTCCCTGACCCCGGCATGACGGTCGCCGCCATCGACCGGCTCGTGCATCACTCGACGATCTTCGAACTGAATGTAGAAAGCTATCGCCGTCGAAAGGCCAGCGACAAACAGGGCGCGCGCCGGCGACAATTACCCGACGACAATTACGATGGAGGCGCGACAACTATGAATTAGCCATCGACAACTACACCCGTTGACCGGCCAAAATAGTTGTCGCTGACCGGCCGTGCTGCTTGACGCTGTCTA
>NZ_JAYMRZ010000064.1:0-2423 GCF_038900715.1 Paraburkholderia phymatum
TGCCGTCGTCGCTGCCCGCGCTCTTTCCGACGAAGATCCGTTATGGCGCGCTTGCGATCGGCTTCAATGTGTCGGTGTCGCTGTTCGGCGGTACGACGCCGCTCGTTGCAGCGTGGCTCGTCGATCGAACTGGGAACCAGATGATGCCCGCTTATTACCTGATGGGTGCGTCGCTGATTGGCATCGTGTCGGTGATCGCGTTGCGTGAGACGGCGGGCAAGCCGCTGCTTGGCTCGGGCCCATCCGTCGGCACTCACGCCGAAGCGCTTGCTGTTCTCCGTCAGGCCAGCAAACGCGTCAACGTCAAGAAGGCCTATCTCGCGGTCGTCAAGGAACGCGCGTAATGTGGGCCGCCTGTTGCGCGGCCCCGCACCGGTTTCGCGTTCAGAAGCGGTCGACGTCGACTACCGCCTGCGCAAACGCCTGTGGCGCTTCCTGCGGCAAGTTATGGCCGATGCCGCCCGTGATCGTCCGGTGTTCGTACTTGCCCGTGAACTTCCCTGCGTAGGCGCTCGACGGCGGATGCGGCGCGCCGTTGGCGTCGCCCTCCAGCGTGATTGTCGGCACGCCGATCGTCGGCGCCGCGGCAAGCCGCTGCTCGAGTTCGTCGTAGCGGGCCTCGCCCGCCGCGAGTCCTTGCCGCCAGCGATAGTTGTGGACGGTGATCTCCACATGGTCCGGATTGTCGAAGGCGGCCGCGCTGCGGTTGTACGTGGCGTCGTCGAAATTCCATTTCGGCGAGGCCAGCCGCCAGATCAGCTTTGCGAACTCGTGTGTGTACTTTTCATAGCCCGCGCGTCCGCGATCCGTTGCGAAATAGAACTGATACCACCACTGGAGTTCTGCATCGGGCGGCAACGGCATCGTGCCGGCCTTCTGACTGCTGATCAGATAGCCGCTCACCGACACCAGCGCCTTGCAGCGCTCCGGCCATAGCGCCGCGACGATATCGGCCGTGCGCGCGCCCCAGTCGAAGCCTGCGAGTACCGCTTGCTGGATGTTGAGCGCGTCCATCAATGCGGTGATGTCGCTTGCCAAAGCCGCGGGTTGTCCGTTGCGCATCGTGTCGCGCGAAAGGAAACGTGTCGAGCCGTAGCCGCGCAAATATGGGACGATCACGCGATAACCGCGCGATGCCAGCAGCGGCGCAACATCGACGAAGCTATGAATGTCGTAAGGCCAGCCATGCAGAAGAATGACGGGAGGTCCGCTCGCCGGTCCCGCCTCTGCGTAGCCGACGTTCAGCAGGCCGGCGTCGATCTGCTTGAGCGACGCGAAAGACGTATGGCTGCCCGGCTTCACCGGAGGCAAAGTCGCAGACTTCGATACATTGGTCTGCGCATGCGCGGAACCCAGCATGCCGAACTGAGCAGCCGCAAAAGCAAGGGCCGTTGTGCCCAGGAAGCTGCGACGACGTGAATCGATTCTCTCTGACATTTGCCTCTCCTTGTTGTTGAACGCGCTTGTGCTTCGAAGGTAGTCGAATAGAGCGGCGACAGGAAGCGCCGTCACGGAAGCATTAAAGCGCGCCAAGGTATCTGCAATGTGTCGAGAACCCGGCTTATTGTGATGTTATGTATCTGATCCATGGCCAGATACATTCGGGTACAAATCGCGGTTCCCACGGGACCGGCGGTCTGATGCCCTTTGACTGATCCGGCGGGGGGAGCTCCGCCTCCTCTGCGCCTTTGGGCGCAAACGAATCGTGCTCCCCCGACAAGGCAGTGAGCTTAAGCGCCCTTGACGAACTGCAGGCCGCCGAAGTTCTGGATCGTCGGAATGTCGACCTTCGTTTCCGTCTGCGTGACAGGTGCTACGACGATGGCCGGGCTGGCAAAGCCGCCGCCGAATGCCGCGTTCGTGTTGAAGGCGTTGACGTTGCTTCCGCCGCGTACTTCCGAAAGTTCTTTGGCGGACAGTTCTTCGTTATGCGAAATATCTTTGATGGTCAGCGAAGTCATGATGAATCTCCTTGGATGAAACAGTTACGAGTTGAAAGGGGTGAGTGAATCGTTTGCTACTTACAGCACAGCCTGCAGGCCGCCGAAGTTCTGGATCGTCGGGATCTGAACCTTAGTGTCGGTTTGCGTCACGGGCGCCACTACCACGGCCGGACTGGCGAAGCCACCGCCGAATGCCGCGTTGACGTTGCCGACGTTGTAGTTGCTGCCGCCACGCACTTCTGAGAGCGCCTTGGCGGAGAGTTCTGCGTTGTGCGAGAGGTCTTTGATGGTCAGCGATGCCATGATGAATCTCCTTGAATGGACTGATTGCGAACTGAGAGAGAGCGAGTCGGTTGCGATTTACAGCACAGCCTGCAGGCCACCGAAGTTCTGGATCGTCGGGATCTGAACCTTCGTGTCGGTTTGCGTCACGGGGGCCACTACCACGGCCGGGCTGGCGAAGCCGCCGCCGAATGCCGC
>NZ_JAYMRZ010000065.1:0-2314 GCF_038900715.1 Paraburkholderia phymatum
CGGGCAGCGATTTGATGTTCGATTTCACCCCACAGTCGAGCTTGCCCTGTTCAAAGGAACCCAGATGCTTGGCGCGGCGCTTGGCCATCTTTTCGGGGTATGCCTGCAGCACTTCGTCGATCAGGGCCTTGTTCGCGGCCTTGCGTTCTTCAACCGTCGCGGTCATTGCGTATCCCATAAGTGGAGAATCTCATCGCCGGATCCGGCCGCCGTACGGCAACCGCCGTCCGGCATTCGTCAGGCGGTCAGTTCGGCCGCCGATTTTCCGACCTGCGACTCGTCGACCGGTACCATGATGCCTTTCTCCATCAGCAGGTCTTCGAGCTGGTCCATTGTGATCGGCGTCGGAACCACGCCATTGCCGCCGTTGTGATGAACCTTCTCGGCAAGCGCGCGATACTGGCCCGCCTGTGAGCTGTCCGGCGCGTACTCGATCACGGTCATTCGCCGCAGTTCCGCGTGCTGGACGATGTTGTCGCGCGGCACGAAGTGGATCAGCCTCGTGCCGAGCATCGTCGCGAGCGATTCGGCAAGCTCCAGTTCCTTGTCGGTCTTGCGCTCGTTGCAGATGAGCCCGCCCAGGCGCACGCCGCCACTGTTCGCGTATTTCAGGATGCCCTTCGAGATGTTGTTCGCTGCGTACATCGCCATCATCTCGCCTGACATGACAATGTAGATTTCCTGCGCCTTGTTCTCGCGAATGGGCATTGCGAAACCACCGCACACCACGTCGCCGAGCACGTCGTACGACACGTAGTCGACTCCGTCATACGCGCCGTTCTCCTCGAGGAAATTGATCGACGTGATGACGCCACGGCCCGCGCAGCCGACGCCCGGCTCAGGACCACCCGACTCGACGCAGCGGATGTCCTTGTAGCCGATCTTCATCACATCATCGAGTTCCAGGTCCTCGACTGAACCCGCTTCCGCCGCGAGCGAGAGAATTGTGTCCTGCGCCTTCGCGTGCAGTATCAGGCGCGTCGAGTCAGCCTTTGGATCGCACCCTACGATGAGGATCTTCTGCCCGAGGTCGCTCAGCGCCGCAAGCGTATTTTGCGACGTGGTGGACTTGCCGATGCCGCCTTTGCCGTAGAAGGCGATTTGCCGAAGTTGAGACATTGTCGTACTCCATTGACATGGAAGGTGAAACCAGGGTTGCGAATCAGATCTGCAAAGCCGCGACCATGTCCTCAGCCTGCGGTGTCCTTATGGTCTTCTTCTGTCGAGTCACGCATCGGCCGGATTGTGTCCGCGCGGCCCCATCGACGCAGCTTTTGTGCCATGAGTGCGCAGATCGTCGAAACCCTGGCCAGGCCGGGTTTCCGCCAGATTCTCCCGAATGGCGGCCTGCGACGTTCGCGACGTCGCCTTCCCGACAAATCGCGCGCCCTTTGTCGCAAACGAAATGGGCAGCACCGGGCAGCGTGCCCGTATAGCCTGCCCGGCGTTGACCCTGGCATTCATTGGTACGGATGTTGCAAAGTTCCCGGCCATCCCGCCGAGGATGTGCGAACCAGCGCCCGGTCCGCGCGCATGCAAGATCCATCAAAGAGGAATACTAATGACGGACACGATCAGCCACCATGAACTCGATGAAACCCCGTTGACCCGTCTGCAACACCAGGGCCGACTCCTCAACGCGGTCTTCAAGGGACATACGAACGCGCCTCGCCGGATCGGCTTTCGCGGCGAGCTCGCGCTACGCTTCGGGCCGCGGCTCGCCGACGAGGCGCGCCCGCCCGAGCTTTCCTGCGAACAGGTCATGGCCGTAGCGGACATCGGTGCGCCGGACCTGCCGTTCTTCGCCGGTTGGCTATTGAGCTTCGAATACCTCAGGGACGTCGCGGAAGTGCTCGGCAATGCCCTCTCGGCCCGCGGAAAGTATTTCCTGTTCTGCGACAACGTCGATCTGTCCAGACGCTATCAGGTGCCGTACAACGGAGCGGTGTTCTACGTGCTGCCGATTGTGGAATCGACTGTCTACAACGAGATGCTTGAGCTCCTGCATCTGGAGAAAAGCGAGCTGAAAAGGAAAGACACGGCTGGCAAGCTCGACGCGGTCGCCGACGCCGCGATCCTCTTCGATCTGCCGTTTGACACGATCAGCTACGCGGACGGACTCGAAGCGATGGGGCCGGTTCGCAATCCAAACGAAAACAGGCCCGTCTGACGTATCATTTCAGCGTTTTCGGGCGCGCGTGACGGCGGCGCCTATCCACTGAGCCGGAGCGTCATCATGTCACTGCTCACCAACACTGTCCCATACGAAAGCGCAAGCCGCCACGATGTCACGTGGGCAACGCTCGCAACATGG
>NZ_JAYMRZ010000066.1:0-1914 GCF_038900715.1 Paraburkholderia phymatum
TGGTGCGCCGGGAGACCGGCAAGGAGTAGATGGTGAAAGTCCATTACGATGAAGGTGTAGCGAACCACATCGGCCCCAAGCCGTGCGCAGGCATCCGCGAGGATGTCGGCGAAGCGTCGGCAGGGGAGCGTGCAGGCCAGCCATTGAGCCGCGAAATCTTTAACGTCTCGGGTGCCGACGTCTTCATGATGGCGGAAGGCAACACGGCGGGGCGCGCCATTGCAAGCGCACCGACGACCCGGCGCGGTCGTAGACCCTGGCATGCACGGACGCTCCTTGTGCGGGAACCGGGAGATCTCTCGTCTGGCCATGTCGCAACATGGGCAGGTCCGCATCGGGAAGGCGAGGAGCCGTAGCCGATGATGAACGGACGGGAGAAGTCAGACTCCGCAATAGTAGCGAAGAAGCCTGCGAACAACGCCGGGGAACCGGCTGCGGAGCGGGTGGAGCGAAGGGCGGGGACCAAGGGGAACACGGGGCAGTCCAACACGTGCCGGGCACAGCACCGGGAAAGCGTGTCACACGGGCTGGAACGTGTACGGCAGGCTGCAAGGCAACGGAAGAAGGAACGGTTCACCGCGCTGCTGCACCATGTCACCATCGACCTGCTGCGGGAGGCGTTCCATGCGCTTAGGCGCAATGCGGCTCCGGGCGTAGACGGCATGACATGGCGGTACTTCGAGGCGGAGCTGGAAGAGAATCTCCGGCGCCTGCACACACAGGTACAGAGCGGCGCGTACCGGGCGTTGCCCGTTCGGCGGCAGTACATACCAAAGCCGGACGGTAAACAGCGCCCGCTGGGGATTGCGGCGCTGGAAGACAAGATCGTCCAGCGAGCGGTGGTGGAAGTTCTCAACGCTATATATGAAGAAGACTTTATAGGCTTCTCGTATGGCTTCCGGCGCGGGCGCAGTCAGCATGATGCGATGGATGCGTTATCGACGGCCATCACCCGCACTCCAGTGAACTGGATTCTGGACGCCGACATTCGGAACTTTTTTGACGGACTAAGCCAGGAGTGGCTGATCCGTTTTCTGGAGCACCGGATCGGCGACCAACGCATCATCCGCCTTGTGCGCAAGTGGCTCAAGGCTGGCGTTCTGGAAGATGGGGATCTCAGTGTTAGTGAAACCGGTACACCGCAAGGATCAGTGGCGTCGCCGCTGCTCGCGAACGTGTACCTGCACTACGCTTTTGATCTCTGGGCTCAACGGTGGCGACGGCTGGAAGCCAAAGGCAACGTAATCATCACGCGGTACGCCGATGACATCGTGGTCGGCTTTGAGCATAAAGCTGACGCAAGGCGCTTCTGGGACGCGATGCGAGCGAGGCTGGAGAAGTTCGGGCTTGCGCTGCATCCGGACAAGACGAGACTGCTGGAGTTTGGCCGCTTTGCAGCGGTCAGGCGAAAACGTCAGGGGCTTGGACGGCCGGAGACGTTCACCTTCCTGGGCTTCATCTTTATCTGTGGGCGCTCGCTCCGCGGTGCTTTCCAGCTACAGCGGAAGAGCCGTGGAGATCGCATGCGGACGAAGCTCAGGCAGATCAAGGGCGAACTCCGAAGGCGCATGCATGACCCGATTCCAGAGCAGGGGACGTGGCTCAAGCAGGTGGTACGGGGGTACTTTGCTTATCATGCGGTGCCCACGAACATCCGCGCGCTTGGCGCCTTCCGTCACCACGTCATAGGCCTCTGGATGCGCACGCTGCGGCGGCGCAGTCAGAAGGACCGAATGTCGTGGACGCGGATGTCGCAAATCGCAGAATCATGGCTACCGCGCCCTCGCATACTTCACCCGTGGCCGGAGCAACGCTTTGCCGTCAAGCACCCGAGGTAGGAGCCGTATGCCTGAATTGGGCACGTACGGATCTGTGCAGGGGGTGTCCAGCAATGGAGATTCCTACTGCGATCAG
>NZ_JAYMRZ010000067.1:0-1878 GCF_038900715.1 Paraburkholderia phymatum
ATCTGCACCTCATCAGGAATTGCAGGATTCACGCATCAATATGCCAGGTCCCTGCAATTCCCACAACACCATTTCCGACTCAAAGCCCCACTGTAGAAGGCTCCGCTGATTGTTCAGGGTCGACTATGTGCGCGTCGAGACGTCGTCAGCAGATGGAGTACGCGAATTGTTTTTCTTTCGTCACGACGACGGCAACTGGTGTGTGTTTCCGCCTACCACCGCCGGCCTGAGGTCAACCTCAGAGCGGCCTGTTGCGCAGTCTGCCTGCTCTGCATAAGGCCCGTCGGCCCTCGCGGTCACTTGAATAAGCCACGGTAAAAACAAAAACGCGGCTACCACAACAAAGCCGTACTTCACCGGAAGGTTCGGTTGGAGAAGCTTCGGTCATGCAAGATTCACCCTGCCGGGTCTCGCCCTGTGGACCACACTGGAGGTCCTTCTCGCAGTTCCGTGGCGGACAGGACGTCAAATCCGAATTTTGAATAAATCGGTAGATTTGCGGGGCTCGGCGGTCTCGAGATAAGTGCTGACCTTATTCTGGTCGCAAACGCGAAGCCGACACTCGCTTCTTCTTCCAGGAGCGGCGCGAAGATAGCCGCTTCCGGAAAAAGAATGCGATAGCCTTCCCGTTCTGGGCGATCGATATCAAGGCTGTCGGAGCCCTGAATATCCGGCGAAGGCCGATTCGCTTTGTTCATACTTGCAGGCGACTTCCGCACTGCGGGGCGTTTCAGCTGCCATGGTAAATATCGCACGACAGCCCAACCACACAAGGCGCGATGTACTGGCTTCGCTCACGCGACTGGGTTCCAGGCATCGGCGCGCCACCGACGGCCGAGTCACGCGCCTGTGCATCCGTCGGGGCCGCTTGCTGCTGTGCCGACCATTGGCCGCTCGTGGACGACGGTGCCTGTTGTGCGTCCTGCGAATATGCGGCAAAAGGTGTAGTCAGCAAGGCGACCGCGCCTGCCGCTACCAACAATACAGATTTCATGTTGCTACCTCGATTAAGTTGGGTAATTTTCGTCGATGCATCGGCTCGGCCGGAAGGACGTTACAAACATCGTCCGATGAGCGGGATGCCAACCCGCAGGAGGAGCGACTGGACAATAAACTGTGACCCCCTCCGGCGCTTTCCATTAGCTCAATTACCGAAGAAAACATCACATTGAGGCCTCGGCGTACAGGTCGCGGGGCTCATCGTGCCCGCTGCGCTTCTGGTCGAGGGAACACCGCCGTAAGACGTGTCAAGGCCAGTTTGTGAAGGTGCTTCGGCGTTCTGCTGCGTCGCTGGCTGTGCCGAAGGCGTTGGCTGTTGCGACGCGCCCTGCGCGTGAACCGTCGCTGCCATCGCGACGAGGCATGCACCGCCCGCCACCAGAATCAGTCGTGAATTCATCCCGAACTCCTTTGATTTAGTGACCACTGTCGGCGTTACATTGGGGCAGATGACCACAGTTGGCCCATCCCGAGCGGGGTCCACCACTCGCACTGCTGCTTCCGGAAACACCGCCATACCCGGAGGTACTGGTACTGGTAGAGGTCGATGCTGACTGCGCGTTCTGCTGCCCGGACGTGTCCTGAGCCTGCGCTACGCTCGCTAAAGAGAGCGAACCCAGGAGCGCTGCAGACAGGAGAAGGGTTGTCTTCATGATTTGCTCCTTCAACACGAAATCGCGTTTCAGTTCTTGCATCCGCTTTCATTGGGCAATAGTTGAACGACGGAAAGCGCCTCAGGTAGGCGCGTCCCGACTACTTAGTCGGCCCTGAACAATTCGCTTAGTCGGCCACTCAACTCATGCTGTTGGCACGGCGGCGACGATATGGTTTAGCAAGGCGATGAGGACGAGGGCGTAAAAAAGCTTCAGCTTCCTGAGG
>NZ_JAYMRZ010000068.1:0-1618 GCF_038900715.1 Paraburkholderia phymatum
TGTAGAAGCTTTTTAGTAATGTCCGATTCAGGCTAATTAGAAATGTCCGATTTTTGCCCCCTTAGGCTCACGCTGTCGCGATGCGTTGACCCGGGGGTGAATCATGAATGGGCGTGGTCTGATCACGGCGAGCATGCGCGAACTGGAACGAGTCAAGGTCATCGAGGCAGTCATTGAAGGCCGCCTGCGCTGCTTTCAGGCAGCCGAGCGGCTGGATCTTTGTGAGCGGCAGATCAGCCGGCTGTGCCGGCGTTATGAGGCCGATGGTCCAGCCGGACTGGTGTCGGGCAAGCGTGGCAAGCCGAGCAATCGTGAACTGCCCATCGATCTGCGTGCGCGGACCATGGCGCTCGTGCGTGAGCGCTATGCCGACTTTGGTCCGACGCTGGCGTGCGAGAAGCTGTACGAGTGCCACGGTGTGCGGCTGGCCAAGGAGACCGTGCGACGCTGGATGCGCGATGCCGGCCTGTGGGTGCCGCGCAAGCAGCGCCCGCCGAAGATTCACCAGCCGCGGGCCCGACGCGCGTGCCTGGGCGAACTGGTGCAGATCGACGGCAGTGACCATCACTGGTTCGAGCAGCGGGCACCGGCCTGCACGCTGCTGGTGTATGTCGACGATGCGACCAGCCGCCTGATGACGCTGCACTTCACGGCGACGGAATCGACGTTCAGCTACTTCGAGGCGACGCGGGCGTACATCGAACGCCATGGCAAGCCGGTGGCGTTCTACAGCGACCGTGCCAGCGTATTCCGGCCAACGTACAGCCGCACCGGCGCGCGCGGCATCACGCAGTTTGGCCGGGCGATGTACGAGCTGAATATCGACACCTTCTGCGCGAACTCGAGCCCCGCCAAGGGGCGCGTGGAGCGCGCCAACCTGACGCTGCAGGACCGGCTCGTGAAGGAGCTGCGGCTGCACGGCATCCAGACCATGGAAGCGGCGAATGCCTGGGCGCCCGCCTTCATGGCCGCCTACAACGCGCGCTTTGCGAAGCCACCGCGGAGCACGTTCGACGCGCACCGGCCGCTACGCGCGGACGAGAATCTCGACACGATCCTGACGTGGCGGGTGGTGCGCAAGGTGTCGGAATCGCTGACCGTGCTGAATGACCTCATGATCTGGCTGCTCGACGATACGCCGGCCACCCGCCGGCTGATCGGCCGCTACATCGACGTGTGGGAGTATCCGGACGGACGCATTGAACTGCGTGCCGGTGGCGTCGCGCTGGCCTGTGTCGCGTTCGATGAGCTCGCCGAAATCGACCAGGGCGCCGTGGTCGAACACAAGCGGCTGGGACATGCGCTGCAGGTCGCCCAGGCGCTGCAGGCGCAGCGCGACAATCGCCGGATATCCGGTTCGCCGTCGCGCACGAACCGCGGTGAACCGGTGCGCCCGAAAGCGCGGCCGCCCGGCACGATGAAGCCGCGCGAAGTGACGCTCGAGGACTGGAATGCAGCGGTAAGGGGGACACACCGGAACCCGGCAGGCTCGGTGCTAAAAACCGCCCTCGAGAGATAGGAAGGAGTCCAAAACCAACCCACACCCGGACCCAAAACCGACCTCAACCCCGACATTTCTAATTAGCCACAACCCCGACATTTCAAAAAAGCCTCGACA
>NZ_JAYMRZ010000069.1:0-1581 GCF_038900715.1 Paraburkholderia phymatum
TGCCGGGGAACGCCGCGCTGCGGGACCGCTCGTTCAGACGTAGTCCTTGTACTTGTCGAGCAGGCGCACGGGTCTGGACAGCGCGTCGCGCCGGAACGGATCGCCCAGTTCGCGCGTGCACATGATCTCGACGATCGTGGTCTTGCCGTGATTCATCTGCAGGTCGACCGCCTTCTTCAGCGCCGGGCCGACGTCCTCGAGCCGGTCGACGACGATGCCCTCGGCGCCCATTGCCTTCGCGATGCCCGCGAAGCTCGGATTGTCGAGCTCGCCGGCGACGAAGCGGCGGTTGTAGAAGTCCACCTGGTTTTTCTTCTCCGCGCCCCACTGCCGGTTGTGGAACACCACGGCCGTCACGGGGATGTTGTGGCGCACGCAGGTGAGCGTCTCCATCATGCTCATGCCCCACGCACCATCGCCCGCATACGAGATCGCGGGGCGGTGCGGGGCCGCCACCTTCGCGCCGATGATGGTCGGGAACGCGTAGCCGCAGTTGCCCCAGCTCATCGCCGCGAAGAAGCTGCGCGGCTTGTTGAAGCGCAGATAGCTGTTGGCCACCGAGTTGATGTTGCCGATGTCGGTGGACACCATCACATCGTCGGGCATCGCCTTTTCCAGCTCGCGCAGCACCTGCCGTGGATGCAGATACTCGCCGCCACTGAAGGTGCGCTCGTTCTTCTGCTCCTCGATCATGTCGAGGCTGTACGGGTCGCGCTCATGCGTCCAGCTGTCGAGTTCCTTTTCCCATGCCGCTTTCTCGCCGGCGATCTGGCTGGCGCGCGCCTCGCGCGTGGCATCGCAGGCGAGCGCGCGGCCCGCGAGGCGTTCGGTGAGCGCAATGGCGGCCGCCTTCGCATCGCCGCAGATGCCGACGGAAATCTTCTTCACCAGCCCGAGCATCTTGTGATCGGCATCGATCTGGATGATCTTCGCGGTCTTCGGCCAGTAGTCGAGGCCGTGCTGCGGCAGCGTGCCGAACGGCCCCAGGCGCGAGCCCAGCGCGAGCACGACGTCGGCCTGCGCGAGCAGCTTCATCGCGGCCTTCGAGCCCTGATAGCCGAGCGGGCCGCACCACAGCGGGTGCCTGGCCGGGAACGAGTCGTTGTGCAGATAGCTGTTGACGACGGGCGCGCCGAGCCGCTCGGCGAGCGCCTGGCATTCGTCGAGGGCGTCCGCCATCACCACGCCGCCGCCGGAGATGATCACCGGGAACTGCGCCTGCGCGAGCAGTTCGGCCGCTTCGTTCAGGCGCTGCTCGCCGCCCGCGCCGCGATCGAGCCGCTGCGGCTGCGGAATCTCGGCCCTGATCTGGCCGTAGAAGTAGTCACGCGGGATGTTGAGCTGCGTGGGCCCCATCTCGGCCATCGCGCGGTCGAAACAGCGTCCCGTGAACTCGGCCATACGCGCCGGATGCGAGACGTGGCCCTGGTATTTGGTGAACTCCTGGAACATCGGCAGCTGTTTCGCTTCCTGGAAGCCGCCGAGTCCGATGCCCATGGTGCCCGCCTCGGGCGTGACGATGACCACGGGGCTGTGCGCCCAGTAGGCGGCGGCAATCGCGGTGACGGCGTTGCTGATGCC
>NZ_JAYMRZ010000070.1:0-1556 GCF_038900715.1 Paraburkholderia phymatum
TAGGCAGTATGACTTCACGTGAGGTAGAGGCTGGCCTGCCGTGAGGTATCAAACGCGGGTTAGCATTGCTGCCAGAGCCGCACGGTGTGGACGGCGCCACACCCGGCGATTTCCCGCACGGAGGCCAGCATGGAAAACGATAGCACGCTATACGTCGGCCTGGACGTTCACAAGGACTCGATCACGGTCGCCTATGCACTCGGCACCGGCGAAGTCGAACTGCTTGGCAGGATCGGTACGACGCAGAACAACATCGATCGCCTGTGCAAACGCCTGCAGTCCAAAGCGCGCCGCATACGCGTCGTCTACGAAGCGGGCCCGTGCGGCTATGGGCTCTACCGTCAGCTCGTAAAGAAGGGCTTCGACTGCATGGTGTGCGCACCGTCACTGATTCCCAGAAAGCCCGGCGAGCGCGTCAAGACTGACCGGCGCGACGCCATAAAACTCGTGCGCCTGCTGCGCGCCGGCGATCTGTCGGCCGTATACGTACCCACCGTAGAGGATGAAGCGTTCCGTGATCTGGCACGTGCGTGGGTCAGCGCCAAAGACGATATGAAGCGTGCACGACAACGCCTGAAGGCCTTCCTGCTCTCACATGGCGTGCGCTATGTGGGTCGTGCCGACTGGGGGACCGCGCACCGTCGCTGGGTAAGCGCGTTTTCATTCGACAACTTTTGGCAGCAACTCGCGCTCGACGAGCTTCGGCGCACGATTGAGGACCGCCTGGCGCAATGCGAGCGTCTCGAAACCGCCCTGCGCGAGGCGGTCCTCAACTGGCGCTTCTATCCTGCCGTGCTCGGCCTGCAGACGATGCGCGGTGTGCAGTTCACTACGGCCGTAGGCATGCTCGCCGAGCTGGGCGATCTCTCACGCTTCGTGCACCCGCGCCAGCTAATGGCCTGGCTCGGCGTGACCCCGTCAGAACATTCCTCCGGCAACAAACGGCGCCAGGGCAGCATCACCAAGACGGGCAACAGCTATGCAAGAAAGCTGTTAGTCGAGGCCGCCTGGAGCTACCGGCACCCGGCACGCGTGAGCCCCGACATCCAGCGGCGACATGAAGGCATCCCCAAGCCCATCATCGATCGCGCCTGGGACGCGCAGTTGCGACTGTGCCGGCGTTATCGCAAACTCGTCGCGCGCGGCAAGCAAAAGAACATCGCAGTCGTCGCGGTCGCCCGCGAACTCAGTGGATTCATCTGGGACATCAGTCGGCTGGCGATGTCGCTCGCTGTACCGCGCGAGGTGCACGTCGCGTAATGCAACACCTGCCCCCTGACCTCACCCTAACCTCTGGAGGAAGAGTTTCCTGAAGGCGGCGTAGCCCGGCACGCGAGTAACCCGCGAACGGACTACGCAACGGACACCATCCAATTTGCGACACTAGATAGCGGCAGGCTCGTTGGGCGGACCTCTGTAATGCGGTAGCCAACCCGCGAATATCAGTGTGATCCACCGTCGAGATTTACTGCTACGTCGCTCTCAGGAAATTCACATGACGTCTACACGACAACCTGAAAACCGATCCCATTGACACGTGAAGTCATATCAGTCCG
>NZ_JAYMRZ010000071.1:0-1483 GCF_038900715.1 Paraburkholderia phymatum
GTCGGCCCTGAACAATTCGCTTAGTCGGCCACTCAACTCATGCTGTTGGCACGGCGGCGACGATATGGTTTAGCAAGGCGATGAGGACGAGGGCGTAAAAAAGCTTCAGCTTCCTGAGGATCATCCGCAGATTGTGGCCTGCGCCGCACAACACTGCCTGCATCGCGTCACCGAGCGCGCCTTTGAGCCAGTTGCGATCGAGTTTTCCGTCTGTTTTCATGTGACCGATGGCAGGCTCGATTGCGCTTCGCCGCTTGATCATCGCGCGTAGTCCGCGCGTGATACCGCGCCGCAAACCCGGGTGGTAGATCTTCACGCCGTCGATGGCGACACCCTTGTAGCCGCGATCCACGACGGCGACTTCTGGCGTGACGTCGCTGAGGATCGCCGCCTGCTCCAATGCTTCGGCCAGCGTGTGACCATCGTACGGACTGCCCGGCATCGAGCGCATGCCAACTACCAGTCCTTCCTTGTGCGTCGTCGTGATCGACACTTTCACGCCGAACTCATAGGGCGTACGCGCCTTGCCTTTGGCCAGACATTCAACTTCCGGTGCATGCAGCGCGTAGAGCTTGCTTTTGTCCTTCGGCTTCTGCGAGAGAATCCGCTTCGTGCGGTCAATCAGTTCTTGCAAGGCAACGCGGCCTGACTCTGCCACCTGGGTGACCTGTCGCTCCACATCACGCATCACCCGTCCAACGCGCGAGCGCAGCGTGCGCAACGCCTTCCTCATACGCTTGTACTGCTTCGCGTGAGCGTAGCGGCCAATCTGCAGTCCCAGACGCGGCGCCTCGCGGTTGTAGTTCTGGCGCAGCTTCAGCCCGTAGTGGGCCGCAGCCTTCACCAGATGTTCGCGACACCGTTCGAGCAATCGCGAATCGGTGGGATGGGCAATCGCCTTCGGCATAACCGTCGTGTCTACAATCACGCGCTTCACGCTCGAGGCCTTGATCACACCGGCGCGTCTGGCGGCTTCGATCGTCTCGGCCAGCAGTTCTTCAACGCCGGCTTCGCCCAGCCGCTTGCGCCAGCGCGTCAGGCTCGACGGGTCGATCGGCGGCTCGGTCTGCAAATACGTCTCACCCGTGAACACCTGCCAATACGGGTTCTCCACCCATTGCCAGACGACCTCTTCGTCCGACAGATCGAACGCGTGCTGCAAATACAGAAGCCCGGCAATCAGACGCGGCGAACTCGCGGGTCGACCTTTGCTGGACACGAAGCTCTCGCTCATCAACATGCCCAGCCGTTCCCAGTTGATGAGTTCGGCCAGTCGCACCAACGGATGCTTCAGATTGATCTGTTCGCGCAGCGGATGCCGGAAGAAATCTTGTTCTGACACAGGCGTCTTCGGACCCATCTGCACCTCATCAGGAATTGCAGGATTCACGCATCAATATGCCAGGTCCCTGCAATTCCCACAACACCATTTCCGACTCAAAGCCCCACTGTAGAAGGCTCCGCTGATTGTTCAGGGTCGACT
>NZ_JAYMRZ010000072.1:0-1447 GCF_038900715.1 Paraburkholderia phymatum
TCCTGAGTTAGAAGTTCGTTGAATTAATTTCCGGTTGTTTCCGGAATGACGAAATGCTCATTAAAGAGCCGCTCGGATTCGCGCAATCCCTCTTCGGTAAAGATCACGGACTTCGTCTTGTTGACAGGGTCTTCGATGAAGCCTCGCTCGTAGAGCCGGTTCAATACATCCCAGTCGAAACCCTTCCATGCACGGTATCGGTCGTGCAGGGTCAGGTAAAGAAGTGCCAGGGCGACTTCATCGATTGCATTGGTATTGATATTCGTATTCATGGTGCTCCTGCCGTGGCGCTGCGGACCCGCGCACAAAACCGTTCGAGGCTCGCCAGGATTTCATCGGCTGACTTGCTCCAGATAAACGGTCGGGGATTGGCGTTATAGATGTTCAGGTAGTGACGGATCGAGTCTTCGAGTTGGCGTGTCGATCGATGCGTGCCGCGCCGAAGGTATTTTTCAGTGAGCGAGGCGAACCATCGTTCAACCTGATTAAGCCACGACGCCGAGGTGGGCGTGAAGTGAACATGGAAGCGAGGATGACGGGCGAACCAGGCTTTGATCGAGGGCGTTTTGTGCGTGCCATAGTTGTCCATCACCAGATGCACATCCAGGTGCGACGGCACGCTGGCTTCGATGGTGCGCAGAAAGCGCACGAATTCGCTGCTGCGATGGCGTCGATGTACCTCGCCGATCACCTCGCCGGTCGCGATGTCCAGCGCCGCGAACAGCGTGGTCGTGCCGTGGCGCATGTAATCGTGCGTGCGTCGCTCAGGGATGCCAGGTGCCAGCGGCAACATGGGTTGCGTGCGGTCCAGCGCCTGAATCTGGCTCTTCTCGTCCACGCACAACACCATGGCCTTAAGCGGCGGATCCAGGTAAAGCCCAACGATATCTCTCACCTTGTCGACGAACAGCGGATCGCTGGAGAGCTTGAATGTTTCCTGCCGGTGCGGCTGCAAACCAAAAGCACGCCAGATCCGCGTGACCGCGGTCTGCGACACTTTCATCTCGCGAGCCATCGTGCGGGTGCTCCAGTGAGTCGCTCCGACAGGTACGGACTCAAGCGTCTTTGCGATGACCGCATCGACGCGCGCGTCATCAATCGTCCTCGGCGCGCCGGGCCGAGGTGCATCGAGCAGTCCGTCCAGACGATGCATGACGAACCGCGCCCGCCACTTCGAGACCGTTTGCTGAGTGACCCGCTGTTTCGCCGCAACGCTCTTGTTGTCCAGGCCATCGGCACAGGCCAATACGATGCGCGCCCGCAATGCGAGGGCCTGTGCGGTCTTGCGTCGCATTGTCAGAGCTTGCAGTTCTTCGCGCTCCGATTCGCTCAGCACGAGTTCCCCTTTGGGCCGTCCGCTCATCGATGCCTCCTCGTATCGAGTGCCACACAGAACACTTTAGTACGTGATCGACATCATTCAATGAATTTTTAACTCATGACACTA
>NZ_JAYMRZ010000073.1:0-1417 GCF_038900715.1 Paraburkholderia phymatum
GAAGTTCGTTGAATCAATTTCCCGGCCTTTCTGGAATGACGAAATGTTGGTTAAAGAGCCGCTCGGACTCGCGCAGTCCATCTTCGGTAAAGATCACGGACTTCGTCTTGTTGACCGGATCTTCGATGAAACCTCGTTCGTAGAGCCGGTTCAGTACATTCCAGTCGAAACCCTTCCATGCACGGTATCGGTCATGCAGGGTCAGGTAGAGAAGTGCCAGGGCGACTTCATCAATTGCGTTGGTGTTGATGTTCATGATGCTTCGCCCGCTGCCTTCGTGACCCGCATACAGAACCGTTCGAGACTGGCCAGAATTTCATCAGCCGACTTGCTCCAGGAGAACGGCTGTGGATTGGGCGTTATAGATCTCCAGGTATTGACGGATCGCGTCTTCGAGTTGACGTGTCGAGCGATGGGTACCGCGTCGAAGGTATTTTTCAGTGAGCGAGGCGAACCATCGTTCAACCTTATTAAGCCACGACGCCGAGGTGGGCGTGAAGTGAACATGGAAGCGAGGATGACGAGCGAACCAGGCTTTGATCGAGGGCGTTTTGTGCGTGCCATAGTTGTCCATCACCAGATGCACATCCAGGTGCGACGGCACACTGGCTTCGATGGTGCGTAGAAAGCGCACGAATTCGCTGCTGCGATGGCGCCGGTGTACCTCGCCGATCACCTCGCCAGTCGCGATGTCCAGCGCCGCGAACAGCGTGGTCGTGCCGTGACGCATGTAATCGTGCGTGCGTCGTTCCGGCATGCCGGGTGCCAACGGCAGCATCGGTTACGTGCGATCGAGTGCCTGAATCTGGCTCTTCTCGTCCACGCACAACACCATGGCCTTAACCGGCGGATCCAGGTAAAGCCCGACGATATCTCGCACCTTGTCGACGAACATCGGATCACTGGAGAGTTTGAACGTTTCCTGCCGATGCGGCTGCAGACCAAAAGCACGCCAGATCCGCGTGACCGCCGTTTGCGACAGTTTCATCTCACGAGCCATCGTGCGCGTGCTCCAGTGAGTCGCGCCGACAGGTACGGACTCAAGCGTCTTTGCAATGACCGCATCGACGCGCGCGTCATCAATCGTCCTCGGCGCGCCGGGCCGAGGCGCATCGAGCAGTCCGTCCAGACGGTACATGACGAACCGCGCCCGCCACTTCGAGACCGTTTGCTGAGTGACCCGCTGTTTCGTCGCAACGCTCTTGTTGTCCAGGCCATCGGCACAGGCCAACACGATGCGCGCCCGCAATGCGAGGGCCTGTGCGGTCTTGCGTCGCAATGTCAGCGCTTGCAGTTCCTTGCGCTCCGATTTGCTCAGCACCAGTTCCCCTTTGGGCCGTCCGCTCATCCTTGCCTCCCTGCATCAAGTGCCACACAGAACACTTTAGTACGCGGTCGGCATCATTCAATGAATTTT
>NZ_JAYMRZ010000074.1:0-1369 GCF_038900715.1 Paraburkholderia phymatum
TGAGATTGACCCGCAAGAACGGACACCTATTCTTTTTCAAGAGGAGGTGCCGAAATGGGCAAGACTCGTACGCCGTACCCGACAGAATTTCGGGCGCAGATGGTGGAACTGGTCAGGGCCGGACGCACACCGCAGGACCTTGCGCGCGAGTTCGAGCCAACGGCGCAGACCATCGTCAACTGGGTTGCACAGGCCGATCGCGATGCTGGTGTACGCCAGGACGGGCTGACCACGGCCGAACGGCAGGAGCTCACGCGGCTGCGTCGTAAGGTCCGCCAGCTTGAGATGGAGCGCGACATACTCTCTCACGCGGCAGCCTGGTTCGCGAGGGAGACGGGAGCCGTGCCACCGAAGGGCGGTACGGATTCGTGAAGGCGAACCGGGCCCGCTGGCCCATTGCCACGATGGCGCGGCTGCTCGCGGTCTCCACGAGTGGCTACTACGCGTGGCTGGTACGCGAACCCTCGGCGCATGCCTGCAGTGATGCGCAGCTGCTGGCGCGTATCCGTACGCTGCATGCGAGTTCGCGCGGCACGTACGGGGCGCCACGTATCCATGCGCAACTCGCGCGCGAGGGCGTGCACGTGGGACGCAAGCGGGTGGCGCGCCTGATGCGCATCGCTGGCCTGTGTGGCGCGAGCCGGCGTCGCTGGCCACACACCACGCGGCCACGTGCGGGAGCCCGGCGTGCGCCCGATCTGGTACAGCGACACTTCAGTGCCGGTGCCGCGAACGTGCTGTGGGTCGCGGATGCCACCTACATCCCGACCGATGAAGGATTTCTCTATCTGGCGGTGGTGCTCGACGTGTTCAGCCGCCGCATCGTCGGCTGGGCGATGTCGAACCATCTGTACACCGAACTCATGTTGCGCGCACTGGACATGGCGCTGCTGCAGCGACGACCCGAGGGGGTGATCCATCACTCCGATCAGGGGTGTCAGTATACGTCGATTGCCTTCGGGCGCCGCTGCCGCGAGGCGGGCGTGCATCCCTCTATGGGGACGGCGGGCGACGCCTACGACAACGCCATGTGCGAATCGTTTTTCGGCACGCTGGAAGCGGAGTTGCTGTCGCGTGAACACTTCGCGACCCATGAACAGGCACGGCGGCGTCTGTTCTCGTTCCTGGAGGGGTGGTACAACGTGCGACGCCTTCATAGCAGCCTCGGTTATCACTCGCCGCTGGAATTCGAAAACCTTCACGCCAAAGATCAAATCTCGTCGCATTGCGGGTTGCCCACCGCCCGACAGCGTCATGGTCGTGACAGGCGACCCGCTGCCGGGCCGTGGACAACCCGCGGCCTTCATGGAGGATCAACAGTGAATTAAACCCAACTGCAGAACTGTCCGTCGAACCGGGTCAACCTCAT
>NZ_JAYMRZ010000075.1:0-1354 GCF_038900715.1 Paraburkholderia phymatum
AACGGACACCTATTCTTTTTGAAGAGGAGGTGCCGAAATGGGCAAGACTCGTACACCGTACCCGCCGGAATTCCGGGCGCAGATGGTGGAATTGGTCAAGGCCGGACGCACACCGCAGGAGCTTGCGCGCGAGTTCGAACCAACGGCGCAGACCATCATCAACTGGGTTGCACAGGCCGATCGTGATTCGGGTGTCCGCCAGGACGGACTGACCACGGCCGAGCGGCAGGAACTCACGCGCCTGCGTCGCAAGGTGCGCCAGCTCGAAATGGAGCGCGACATACTCTCTCACGCGGCCGCCTGGTTCGCCCGCGAGACCGGGGCCGTACCACCGAAGGGTACGGATTCATGAAGGCGAACCGGGCCCGCTGGCCCATTGCCACGATGGCGCGGCTGCTACAGGTCTCAACCAGCGGCTACTATGCGTGGCTGGTGCGCGAGCCATCGAAACGGTCATATAGCGATGCGCAACTGCTCGCGCGCATCCGCACGCTGCATGCGAGCTCGCGCGGCACGTATGGGGCGCCACGTATCCATGCGCAGCTCGCACGTGAAGGCGTGCACGTCGGACGCAAGCGGGTAGCTCGCCTGATGCGCTTGGCCGGCCTGCATGGTGCGAGCCGGCGGCGCTGGCCGCACACCACGCGGCAACGCGCGGGGGCACGGCGTGCTCCGGATCTGGTGCGCCGGCACTTCTGTGCCGAGGCAGCGAACGTGCTGTGGGTGGCGGACGCCACCTACATCCCGACGGCCGAGGGGTTTCTGTACCTGGCCGTGGTCCTCGACGTGTTCAGTCGCCGCATTGTGGGCTGGGCGATGTCCAGCCATCTGTACACCGAACTGATGCTGCGCGCACTGGATATGGCGTTGCTGCAGCGACGCCATGACGGTGTCATCCTGCATTCGGACCAGGGGTGCCAGTACACGTCTATCGCATTCGGGCGACGCTGCCGCGAAGCCGGCGTGCAACCGTCGATGGGGACGGCTGGCGACGCCTACGACAACGCGATGTGCGAATCGTTCTTCGGCACGCTCGAAGCGGAGCTGCTATTGCGCGAACACTTTGCGACCCATGAACAGGCCAGGCAGCGCATCTTCTGGTTTCTGGAGGGCTGGTACAACATACGCCGCCTGCACAGCAGCATTGGCTATTGTTCGCCGCTCGAATTCGAAAATCTGAACGCGAAAAGGCAAGCCGCGTCGTCCTGCGGGTTGCCCACCGGCGGGCAGCGTCATGGTCGTGAGGGGCGACCCGCCGCCCGCCCGTGGACAACCCGCGACTCAACGCTTAACGGAGGCCAGATCACATCAAATTGCTGACTGCAAATCTGTCCGTCGAACCGGGTCAACCTCA
>NZ_JAYMRZ010000076.1:0-1248 GCF_038900715.1 Paraburkholderia phymatum
CAGCCGGGAGCGCAGGGTATTGACCGCCAGGGTTTCTGCGTGATCGGCAAGGTACCGCGCGATCATGTCAGCGCTCGCAGGCAGAAAGCCGCCCCATTCAACCTCGAAATGCCGGAGCGCCGACTGGTAACTGCGCCGGGTGTTTTCGCGCGTCGCGGCTTCGATGTAGCGATCGATGGCAGACATGGCTCGTGGGTAAAATCAGGTGATCTATATCGGAGACGATGATATGCAACAACGAACATGTGCGCCAGCCGGCGTGCTCGATGGGAGACGGGGGTTTCAACCGGTGAAGCAATGAACGAAGGCAAGCTGTCACAGGCAGACTGGGAAAATTTCACACGCGAGGAGCTGCTCGCCGAGCTCACACGCCTGCAGGCAGAAATCGCGCGGCTCACCGCCTTGCTGCCGGCAACGCTTCCGGCGCAGGCAAAGCCCGTGCGGGTGACCCGGAACGAACCATCGCCAGCAGTGCGAAACATGGGTACCCCCGTACTTTCGCCGGAGCAGAAGGTACAGCTCTTCCGGCGGCTCTTTCGCGGTCGCACGGATGTCTATCCGCTACGCTGGGAAAGCCGCAATTCCGGAAAATCCGGCTACGCGCCGGCGTGCGCCAACGAATGGCGCGCCGGGATCTGCGACAAGCCCCGCATCCGCTGCGCCGACTGCGGGCATCGTGTACTGCTGACGCTGGACGACCAGGTCGTCTATGCGCACCTGGCCGGCGATCGCACGGTGGGCCTCTATCCGCTGATGCCGGACGGCACCTGCTACCTGCTCGCTGTCGATTTCGACGAGGAAGGCTGGCGTGACGATGCGCAGGCGTTCCGGCAATCCTGCCTCGAGATGGACGTGCCCGTATCGCTCGAAATCTCGCGTTCAGGCAATGGCGCGCATGCGTGGATCTTCTTCTCGTCGGCCGTCGCTGCACGCGACGCGCGACGGATGGGCTCAGCCATCATCAGCCACACCTGCGCCCGGACCCGTCAGCTCGAACTGACGTCCTACGACCGGCTCTTTCCAAACCAGGATGTGCTGCCCAAAGGCGGCTTCGGTAACCTCATTGCCCTGCCGCTGCAGAAGCAGCCACGCGAGCACGGTTGGAGCGTGTTTGTCGATGACGGCTTTCAGCCGTACGCTGACCAGTGGTCGTATCTCGCGTCCGTGCAAACCATGGACAGCCGCGACATCGAGGGGGTGATCTTTCGCGCCACGGGCGGTGCGCATCCGCTCGACGTCGCGTTCATC
>NZ_JAYMRZ010000077.1:0-1198 GCF_038900715.1 Paraburkholderia phymatum
TAAGGCAATGCTGATCAAGTCCACCACTCATGGCTGTCATGCGTTATAGCGTGGACATGCGACGGTAAAACCAAAAACGATGAAGCAACTGACACTGGCGATGGCGGTCGATCAATGCGCGGGATTCGGAGCGCAGCGCAAACCTACGCGACGCGAAGCGTTTCTCGATGAGATGAACAGGCTCGTGCCGTGGGCCGAACTGTGCGTGGTGGTCGAGCCGTATTACCCGAAACGCGGCAACGGTCGTCCGCCGATCGCGATCGAGCGCATGTTGCGGATTCATTTTGTGCAGCACTGGTTCAACCTTGCCGACCTTGCGTGCGAAGAAACGCTGTACGACAGCCTCAGCCTGCGCCGTTTTGTGGGCATTGACCCGGGCAGCGAAACCGTTCCAGACGCGACGACGCTGCTCAAATTCCGGCACCTGCTTGAAGAGCACAAGCTGGGCGAGCGAATCTTCGCCGAGGTGGGTCGGGTGTTGCAGGCACGCGGAGCAAAACTCAAGAGTGGCACGATTGTAGATGCCACGCTGATCGGCGCACCCTCTTCGACGAAGAACAGGGAGAAAGCACGGGACCCTGAAATGCATCAGACTCGCAAGGGACAGCAGTGGTATTTCGGCATGAAGCTGCATGTCGGCGTGGATAGCCAGAGCGGACTGACGCATAGCGCGGTCGTCACGGCGGCCAACGTGCACGACAAACACCCACTGCCACAGCTTCTGCATGGCCAGGAGCAGCGGGTCTACGGTGACAGCGCGTATGCGAGCCAGAAAGCGCTGATCCATGGCAAGGCCCCAAAAGCCCGCGACTTCACGAATCAGCGCACGCGCCGCAAGGACAGCGTCGATGAAGTGGCGCGTCGCAAGAACCGCAACAAGTCGAAGATCCGCGCCCGCGTCGAACATGTGTTCGCCGTGGTCAAACGGTTGTGGGGTTTCACGAAGGTGCGCTATCGCGGCCTGGCGAAGAACGCCAATCGCGCCTTCGTTGCACTCGCGCTGGCGAACCTTTACCTGTCGCGAGGCCGATTTACGGGGCAGGTGCGCCCGTAATGGGCGAAACACGGGCGAAAAGCCCGCGCAGAACGCCTGCGGCGCGGTAAAACGAAGCGGAACGACCATCTTCATGGTTATTCAGAAAGTTTACGCATGCTCAACCGCGCTCAGTCGCGTTTACACGGCTTGATCAGCATTGCC
>NZ_JAYMRZ010000078.1:0-1192 GCF_038900715.1 Paraburkholderia phymatum
GGGGGCAACGTGTTGCCCGATAGCCCAGATAAAACCGGCGAGTTCTCGCGCAATGGCGGTACAGACCTGGTTCTTGAGCTTGCCGCGTGCCATCAGGTTGCGAAAGCGCTGACAGAGCCGCTTTTGCGCCGACCAGGCGATCTCCTGGACTTCAGGTGCCGTGCGCTCTGCGCGCCGCTGCAGGATCGCGGTTTTCCGTGCGGGATGACGATAGGTCCACGCTGCCTCGATAAGTACGCGCCGGACGTGGCTGTTGCCGGTCTTGGTGATGCCACCGCGGCGCTCGCGCTTGCCGCTGGAGTGTTCGCTGGGCACCAGGCCCAGATACGCCATCAGTTGCGGCGCGTCGGCAAACCGTGTGAGGTCACCCAGTTCCGCGAGCACCGTGACAGCCGAGAGCAGACTGATGCCGCGCAGCGCCATCAACGCCTCGATCACTGGCCAGAGCGTGCTGGCGTGCGCGGCCGTCTCGACTTCGCGGTCGAGGCTGGCCACGCGTTTGCCGCAGGCCTGTACCGTGTCGATATATTCCTGCAGCACGATCTGTTGCTCCGGCCGGGCGAACCTGATGCCTTCCAGCCAGCGCCAGTGTGCCTGCGTCCACCTGGAGCGGCCCGTGTAACGATGGCCATGGCGTGACAGGAACGACAACAGCCGTTGCTTGGCCTGGCGTTGCAGATGCTTCATGTCCTCACGCGCACGGGTCAGATCCCGCAGTGCCTCCTGTGCCTCGTCCGGAATCCATACGGGGCTCAATTCGCCGGCTCGATGCAGGCGGGCCAGACCTAGGGCATCGCGTCGGTCGGTCTTGACGCGCTCGCCCGGCTTCTTCGGAATCAGCGATGGCGCCACGACCTGGCAGTCTTGCTTGAGCTCCCGCAAGTGTCGGCAAATGGTGTAGCCGCAGGGGCCGGCTTCGTAGCAGAACGTCAGCCGCCCGGTGCCGCGCCTGAGGCGCGCCACCACTTTCGCGATGGCCTCGGGCGTGTTCGCGATCTCGCCCATATACCGCACCTCGCCGCCCATGTCGGCGACCGCCACGGCAATCGTTTCCTCATGTACATCCAGGCCCACGTACTTGCTAAACTGGTTCATGGCCTGCCCCCTCAATGCGGCTCTGAGCCGCGGTGTACCCCACCTCAAGCTTAATCCGCGTACCTTGAGGCGCGGCAGGTCCATACATGATGTCTAG
>NZ_JAYMRZ010000079.1:0-1168 GCF_038900715.1 Paraburkholderia phymatum
GCTAGTGTCCCGTTCCGTTGTTAACTGACCTATGTTCACGTAGGATGCTGATATCAACGGAACGGGAGATATCAGCATGGTGATGGGGCGACCGAAGGCGGAACTCGTGCTGACCGAAGATGAACAATCGCAACTTGCGTCGATGGCTCGTTCGCGGTCCATTTCCGCCTCGCTGGTTGTGCGCGCGCGCATTGTTTTGGCCGCGGCTGCAGGTGAACCCAGCAGCGAGATTGCCAAGCGCCTGCAACTGACGCGTGCCACAGTGGGTAAGTGGCGAAACCGGTTTCTTGAACGGCGCATTAATGGCCTGTATGACGAGGTGCGCCCCGGCAAGCCTCGCACTATCGACGATGAGCGAGTGGCAGAGTTGATCCACAAGACGTTGCATACCAAGCCCGCTGACGGTTCCACGCATTGGAGCGTGCGTTCGATCGCTGCCGAGACATCGATCTCGCCGACCAGCGTGCACCGCTATTTCAAGCTGCTGGGCCTGCAGCCGCATCGCAGCGAGAGCTTCAAACTGTCGACCGATCCATTCTTTATCGAGAAATTGCGCGACGTCGTCGGCTTGTACCTGAGTCCGCCCGAGAACGCGCTGGTGCTGTGCGTGGACGAGAAGAGCCAATGTCAGGCGCTTGAGCGCACGCAGCCCATGCTGCCAATGGGCTTCGGCTATGTCGAAGCGGTCACGCATGACTATAAGCGGCATGGCACAACGACGCTGTTCGCGGCGCTGAATGTGCTCAACGGGGCGGTGCTCGCTACCTGCAAGCCACGTCACCGGCACCAGGAATTCCTGTCGTTTCTGCGCGAAATCGACAAGGCGGTGCCGGCCGACCTCGACGTGCACTGCATCGTCGACAACTACAGCGCCCATAAACATCCCAAGGTCAAAGCGTGGCTGGCAGCGCGTCCTCGCTGGCACATGCATTTCATCCCGACTTACAGTTCGTGGCTTAACCAGGTCGAACGCTTCTTTGCGCTGATCACCGGCAAGGCCATACGTCGTGGCTCGTTTGGCTCGGTCAAGCAACTGATTAAACGTATCGATCAATTTGTCTCCCACTACAACCAAAACTGCGAGCCATTCATGTGGACTGCTACCGCTGATTCCATCCTCGCCAAGCTACAAAGACTTTGTACGCGAATCAGCGGAACGACACACTAG
>NZ_JAYMRZ010000080.1:0-1085 GCF_038900715.1 Paraburkholderia phymatum
GTCTTCCGTACATGTCAAGGGTAGGTAAGGTTTTTCGCGTTGCATCGAATTAATCCACATCATCCACCGCTTGTGCGGGTCCCCGTCAATTCCTTTGAGTTTTAATCTTGCGACCGTACTCCCCAGGCGGTCAACTTCACGCGTTAGCTACGTTACCAAGCCAATGAAGGCCCGACAACCAGTTGACATCGTTTAGGGCGTGGACTACCAGGGTATCTAATCCTGTTTGCTCCCCACGCTTTCGTGCATGAGCGTCAGTATTGGCCCAGGGGGCTGCCTTCGCCATCGGTGTTCCTCCACATCTCTACGCATTTCACTGCTACACGTGGAATTCCACCCCCCTCTGCCATACTCCAGCGCTGCAGTCACCAATGCAGTTCCCAGGTTAAGCCCGGGGATTTCACATCGGTCTTACAGCACCGCCTGCGCACGCTTTACGCCCAGTAATTCCGATTAACGCTCGCACCCTACGTATTACCGCGGCTGCTGGCACGTAGTTAGCCGGTGCTTATTCTTCCGGTACCGTCATCCTCCCACCGTATTAGGGCGAAAGTTTTCTTTCCGGACAAAAGTGCTTTACAACCCGAAGGCCTTCTTCACACACGCGGCATTGCTGGATCAGGGTTGCCCCCATTGTCCAAAATTCCCCACTGCTGCCTCCCGTAGGAGTCTGGGCCGTGTCTCAGTCCCAGTGTGGCTGGTCGTCCTCTCAGACCAGCTACAGATCGTCGCCTTGGTAGGCCTTTACCCCACCAACTAGCTAATCTGCCATCGGCCGCCCCTTGAGCGCGAGGCCTTTCGGTCCCCCGCTTTCCTCCACAGAGCGTATGCGGTATTAATCCGGCTTTCGCCGGGCTATCCCCCACTCCAGGACACGTTCCGATGTCTTACTCACCCGTTCGCCACTCGCCGCCAGGCCGAAGCCCGCGCTGCCGTCCGACTTGCATGTGTAAGGCATGCCGCCAGCGTTCAATCTGAGCCAGGATCAAACTCTTCAGTTCAAACCTGTTACTGTTTTCGGTTCTTGACGAACCGGTCGCTCACTCAAAATCACTGACAGATGGTTCGACCGGGTTTCTCAACCC
>NZ_JAYMRZ010000082.1:0-1068 GCF_038900715.1 Paraburkholderia phymatum
GCAGGCAGGATAGTCATGCCTGTCTCACCGGGCGTACACCGATCATCATTGCAAGGAGTGTCGCATGGCCCTGAAGATCATTGCGTCGACGTGCACCGGCTGCTCGGCCTGCGAGCCGCAGTGCCCCAATGTCGCCATCTGTGAGAAAAGCGGTGTCTTCGCAATCGATCCGAAGAAATGCATGGAGTGCGACGGACAGTTCGATACTCCGCAATGCGTGGCGGTGTGCCCCGTGGACGGATGCATCGTTCCGGCCTAGCCCGTTTCCCCGCGCATCGCGCCACCTGCGTCTAACGACTGCTCACTTTGACGGAATCGAAACCATGCTGCCCAACCTTACCGTTACACCCGCTGCCGAAAAGTTCATGCGCCGTGTTGTGCGCTTTTCCGGCTTGCCATCTGGTGCGGGATTTCGTCTGCTTGTGAACTCTGGCGGCTGCTCTGGATACGATGCCGGATCCAGTGCCGTAACCGGGGCGCAGCCAGGCGACGAGGCGATGGAGATCAATGGTCTGCGTCTTTTCCTGCCCGCAGAAAGCCGTCTGCTGC
The DNA here is from genome assembly GCF_038900715.1 of Paraburkholderia phymatum. Lineage (GTDB taxonomy): Bacteria > Pseudomonadota > Gammaproteobacteria > Burkholderiales > Burkholderiaceae > Paraburkholderia > Paraburkholderia phymatum_A. The sequence continues at coordinate 550 of NZ_JAYMRZ010000082.1, forward strand.
TGGACGGTGTGACGATCGACTTCGTCGACACACCTGACCGGTCGGGTTTCGCGTTCATGAAGGACAATCCGGGACCTGGTGTTGCCGCCAGCGAAGGCGAACCCGGTGTCAGGCGCGTTGACGTGGGTGCGATCGGACACGGGCGTCCCTTGTTGCCGCCACCAGCATCGTGAAGCGCACACCCTGGCCTTTCGCAGGAGCAAATGATGAGTGACTTCCAAAACGAGGACGCCATCGAGGTCGCGTGTGCGCCATCATTCAGCATTGGCGAGCGTGTGATCGCGCGCTCGGTAATTCGCAACGATGGCACTTACACCGGCAAGAATATGGGCGAGCTTCTCGTGAACAAGGGCGACGCAGGCTACGTCACCCGGATCGACATGTTCCTGCAGCGGTTTTACATCTACGCGGTTCATTTCGTTGAAACAGACCGCAAGGTCGGCATGCGGGCGAAGGAACTGTGCACGCTCGACCATCTTCCCGAAGACGTGCTCGCCTGTCTGGGCGAGCGGGCCAAGG
>NZ_JAYMRZ010000083.1:0-1023 GCF_038900715.1 Paraburkholderia phymatum
CAGACCTTCCTTGTGCGTCGTCGTGATCGACACTTTCACCCCAAACTCATACGGCGTGCGCGCCTTGCCTTTGGCCAGGCACTCCACCTCTGGCGCATGCAGTGCGTAGAGCTTGTTTTTGTCCTTGGCCTTTTGCGACAGGATCCGCTTCGTGCGGCCAATCAGTTCTTGCAGGGCCGGGCGACTGCCGTCGGACACCGCATCGATCTGCCGCTCCACGTCACGCATCACCCGACCCACGCGCGAGCGCAACGTACGCAACACCTTCTTCATCCGTTTGTACTGCTTGGCATGGGCGTATCGGCCAATCTGACGTGCCAGGTGTGGCGCCTCGCGGTTGTAGTTCTGCCGCAGTTTCAGGCCGTGACGCGCTGCGGCCTTCACCAGATGTTCGCGACATCGCTCGAGCAGGCGAGAATCGGTGGGATGCGCGATCGCCTTCTGCATGACTGTCGTATCGACGATTACGCGTTTCACGCTCGCAGCCTTGATTACACCGGCACGCTTTGCGGCCTCGATTGTCTCGGCCAGCAGTTCTTCGACTCCCGCCTCCCCGAGCCGCTTGCGCCAGCGCGTCAGGCTCGAGGGGTCGATCGGCGGCTCAGTCTGCAGGTACGTTTCGCCCGTAAAAACCTGCCAGTAGGGGTTCTCCACCCATTGCCACACGACCTCTTCGTCAGACAGGTCGAACGCGTGTTGCAGATACAGCAGGCCAGCAATCAGTCTGGGGGAAGTCGCGGGTCGTCCCTTGCGCGACACGAAGCTCTCGCTCATCGATGCGCCCAGCTGATCCCACTTGATCAGGTCGGCCAGGCGAACCAGCGGATGCTTCAGATTGATCTGTTCACGCAGCGGCTGCCGGAAGAAATCTCCCTCTGTCACAGGCGTCTTGGGACCCATCCGCACCTCGTCAGGATTTGCAGGATTTATGCATGAATATGCCAGGTCCCTGCAATTCCCACAATGCCATTTCTGCCGAATGGGTTCACCGCACAAGGCTTTTCGGATTGTTCAGGCCCAACT
>NZ_JAYMRZ010000084.1:0-971 GCF_038900715.1 Paraburkholderia phymatum
CGCGAAGACCTCCTGGATCGGCGCGTCGGCCGTAACATCCACTGCGGCGGTGAGCCTTTGCGGGAACACCTCGAGCATCTGTGGCGCGCTGGTCGGGGATTTCGCTGCATGCCGGATCGGCCCGCACAGCATGAACATCACCGGCTGCTGGCTGTCGCGCCGCACTGGCGTGGCAGTCAGACCCAGCACGTAGCGGGCATGGACGGCCTTGAGCACCGCCTCGAAGGAATCCGCCGAGACGTGGTGACATTCGTCGACGATGACATGGCCGTAACGCCGCAACAGCTCGCCGCGGGCACCATCGGGTGCCACGGATTGCAGCATCGCGACATCGATCCGGCCCGTCGCCTTCGACTTGCCGCCGCCGATCGTGCCGATCTCGCGCGCGTCGAGTGCGAGAAACGACTGCAGGCGTTCGCGCCACTGGTCAAGCAGTTCCCGGCGGTGCACGAGCACGAGCGTGTTGACGCCTCGCTGCGCGATCATCGCGGCCGCTGTCACGGTCTTGCCGAACGCCGTCGGCGCATGCAGGATGCCGGTGTCGTGTCGCAGCAGGTCGACGATGGCCGCCTGCTGGTCATCGCGCAGTGTGCCGGCAAACGGAACTGGAAGCGACTCGCCCGTGCAGCGCTCGTCGCGGATGTCGCAAGCGATGTCGTTATCGCGCAGCAGCGTCATGACGTCGTCAAGGCACCCGCGCGGCAATGCAATGTGGCGCGGGCAGTTCTCGGCGCGCCCGATGATACGTGGCTTGTCCCATACGCTGAAGCCGCGCGCCTGGGCCCGGTAGAACTCCGGATTCTGGAAGGCGGCCAGCCGGATGAGCCGGTTGAGCAGTGCCTGCGGAAGCTCGGCCTTTTCTAGATAGAGCTGGTTCGCGAGCGTCAGCGTGAGCGACGCCGGCATCGTTCCGGCCAGCCGCTTCGGTTGCGCGGGCGGTGGCTTCCACGGTTCGGCCTGGTCCTCCTCGG
>NZ_JAYMRZ010000085.1:0-945 GCF_038900715.1 Paraburkholderia phymatum
CAACGTGACGGCGATGTAGCTGTACACGCCGAAGTCGAACCATTCCATTGCGTTGCCGAGCGCCATCGCGCCGACGGCACGCTTGAGCAGCGTGTTATCGACGACCGTGATGTCGTCGAGGGTGAGGGGCAAGGCCGCCGAACGGATTCCCGCGATGCTCTCTTGCGAAGGTCTCAATTGATGCACTCCTGGAATTGCGCTGCAAACGCGCCGGACGGAAGTAGTGTCCGATCGGACGGATGCTGATTGGGCGCGAGGCCTGGTGGCATGTCGATGGCGCGAACGGGCGTTGGCATATAGCAGCGTCGAAAGCCGCGAATAGCCATGCAAGCCTGCGCGGCATCCGGCAAGTTCATGTGTCAAGGAGAGTGTGCTGTCGCGCCCGCAGCGAGGCCTTCGCTCACGCGTCCAGAAAACGGCGGAAAACGACACCTGTGAGCGTGATGTGGAGACCGTCAGGGATTACCCTGAGCTTGAAATAAATATTTTCGGATCGGCTAAAATCAAAAACCACGGTCTATTTTTCCAAAAAATCGGCGAGTTCTTTAGAAACAAATTCCCATATCGGCTCCGTAACATAGTTGTGGATGGGAACAAGAAAGCGGGACGTACAAGCGGAACAACACAGGCGCGGTAAGCAACACTACAAGCAGAGTCAAGATTGCCCGATATGAATACATTGGCCCGCGTTTTCGAAGCACTCAGCACGCCAACAGAGGGGCTGTTCTTTTCAACGGCCAGTGCCCTTTCCGACCTTTTCTATTTTCATGCGTCCGGCTGACTGCGGCGGCGCTTCCGCTGTGGCAAAGGTTCGCATGTAAGTAGTCGACCCTGAACAATCAGCGGAGCCTTCTACAGTGGGGCTTTGAGTCGGAAATGGTGTTGTGGGAATTGCAGGGACCTGGCATATTGATGCGTGAATCCTGCAATTCCTGATGAGGTGCA
>NZ_JAYMRZ010000086.1:0-939 GCF_038900715.1 Paraburkholderia phymatum
TGTATCAGCAGCGTGCGCAGATACGTATCCCCTCTCTTGCTGATCCCGAGTAGCCGTACCTTGCCACCGGTGCCAACCTGGCCTGGCACCAGCCCGAGCCAGGCCGCAAATTCCCGCCCGGATTTGAAGACCTTCGGATCCCCCATCGTCGCCACAGCCGCTGTCGCGGTCAGCAGACCAACGCCTGGAATCTCGGCAATCTTCCTGCAGGCCTTGTCTTCCTTCATCCACTCCGACAGCCGGCGCTCGATTTCCTTGATCTGCCCATCCAGCTCACCTATCCGACTCCACTGCTCGCGAAGCGTATTCACCAGCGCCGCAGGCAATCGCTCGCTCAACCGCGCCAGCACATCTGTCATCGCCCTGTTCAGTGCTGCCCGGCCCACTGCCATCACCTCGCCGTACTCCACCAGTAGTCCGCGCAGACCATTGCTCTGCATCGTTCGAAACTTGATCAGTTGCTGCCGCATCCGGTGCAGTGCCAGCACAGCCTGCTGTGCTTCGCTCTTCACCGCGACCGACTTCACACTCGACTGCTGTACTGCGGTCCAGATCGCCCGCGCATCTGCGACGTCGTTCTTGTTGCCGCTAACGAACGCCTTCACCGCCTTGCCCGGCATCAGCCGCACCTGATGCCCCATCTCGATCAACCGACGTGCCCAATGCTGCGCACCACCACAAGCCTCCATTCCTATGAGGCAGGGCGAGCGATTCGCGAAATGCTCGAGGAACCCAGCTCGTTTGATCTGCTTGTTGATGATCTCGCCGGTTTCCGGCTCGACCCAGTGCAACTGAAACACTCGCTTTGCAACATCAACACCGACTGCGGTAAGCTTCATTCGGGGTTCTCCTTCCTCAAGTGGTTTGTTTCGCTACTTCCACTTTGGCACATCTGATGCCGTCGGCTGTGAGAACCCCCCTTCATCCTGGTTACTCCCC
>NZ_JAYMRZ010000087.1:0-719 GCF_038900715.1 Paraburkholderia phymatum
CAAGGACAAAAACAAGCTCTACGCACTGCATGCGCCAGAGGTGGAGTGCCTGGCCAAAGGCAAGGCGCGCACGCCGTATGAGTTTGGGGTGAAAGTGTCGATCACGACGACGCACAAGGAAGGTCTGCTCGTTGGAATGCGCTCGATGCCCGGCAATCCCTACGACGGGCACACACTTGCAGAAGCGCTCGAGCAGGCGGCGATCCTGAGCGACGTCACGCCGGAAATCGCCGTCGTCGACCGTGGCTACAAGGGTGTTGCTGTCGACGGCGTGAAGATCTACCACCCCGGCTTGCGACGAGGCATCACACGCGGATTACGCGCGATGATCAGACGGCGCAGTGCAATCGAACCAGCTATCGGCCACATGAAGACAGACGGGAAGCTCGACCGGAACTGGCTCAAGGGGAAACTAGGCGACGCGATGCACGCCGTGCTGTGTGGTGCAGGTCACAACCTGCGGATGATCCTCAGGAAGCTGCGGCTTTTTTGCACCCTCGTTCTTCTCGCGTTGTTCGCTCCTGTCGTTCAGACAACGCCCGTCGTCTGACGCCGACGACAGACAAAACGCTTTATTCAGGGCCGACTATTCAGTCGGCCCTGAACAATTCGCTTAGTCGGCCACTCAACTCATGCTGTTGGCACGGCGGCGACGATATGGTTTAGCAAGGCGATGAGGACGAGGGCGTAAAAAAGCTTCAGCTTCCTGAGGATCATCC
>NZ_JAYMRZ010000088.1:0-684 GCF_038900715.1 Paraburkholderia phymatum
CGCCTCCAATAACGCCAGCACCACGATCCCGGCCGTGGCAGTCCCTCCCGAAAGATAGCTCCGTGCGGCCACCGCCACGCGCTGGCGCAGAGGGCCCGCATTCCTTTCCAAGTGCGGTCGCTTGCGCGTCAGCGCGAAACGCCCTGCCCAGGAGGCGTTCGCTCAGGCTACCCGCCAGGTGCGCACACTGCGCTGCGCATCCAGCCACAGCCACAGCCACAGCCACAGCCACAGCCACAGCCACAGCCACAGCCACAGCCACAGCCACAGCCACAGCCACAGCCACAGCCACAGCCACAACAACTGCCACCTTCCCTCAATGCTTCATCTGCGGCGCGGCAACGCTAACATCACCCGCCCGCAGCGCATCGCTGACCACACTCTGACTTCCAGTCTCACCCAGCAACGCGACGTCGCGGGCAATGACCAGTGACAACTGCTGCTCATCAAAATCGATCATCCGTGCAAGCATCTAATGCTCATTGCCGGAAATCCATCGCAAGTCCCAATCCGGCAATCCAGATATCTACATCTGCGCGCAATAACCGCCATTGAAGCTAGACAGCGTCAAGCAGCACGGCCGGTCAGCGACAACTATTTTGGCCGGTCAACGGGTGTAGTTGTCGATGGCTAATTCATAGTTGTCGCGCCTCCATCGTAATTGTCGTCGGGTAATTGTCGCCG
>NZ_JAYMRZ010000089.1:0-603 GCF_038900715.1 Paraburkholderia phymatum
CGGATGATCCTCAGGAAGCTGAAGCTTTTTTACGCCCTCGTCCTCATCGCCTTGCTAAACCATATCGTCGCCGCCGTGCCAACAGCATGAGTTGAGTGGCCGACTAAGCGAATTGTTCAGGGCCGACCACATAACGTCGCCGCCCCAATCGCGTACGACCGAATTCGGTCACATGACCGGTGTCGCTGAACCCGGCGCAAGCCATTTTTCGACCTGACGACGCAGTGACTGGTCATTTTTTACGTTTCGCACGTTTCCCTCCAGCAAGTCTGAAGGCGACCGCCGTTGGCGGGTTGTCGCTGACGATTTCGCGCCTCATCTCATCAACGCGACGGGCGACCAGGATGTTGACCTTCGGCTTGTGAGTCCTGAAACGGAATATTTCGAGCGTGGATTGGCCGATACGGTGGGTCAGTGATGTCTGGCATCAATGCCGTGTATGTGCCGTCGCTCGAGCACCGCGGCAGGGAACTGGCTGGGCGGCGACAATTATCGTGGCCGGTCGTTGACGTTTGTTTTGGCCGGTGGTGAGGAGTCGCAGGCGGCGTAGCCGCCGGAGACGACGAACCACCGGCGGCGCCGCGTCGGCGGGGCAATAGGATG
>NZ_JAYMRZ010000090.1:0-576 GCF_038900715.1 Paraburkholderia phymatum
TCATGATGGCGCTCGGCACCTTCGCGATCGGCCTGATTCCGAGCTATGGCTCGGTCGGCATTCTCGCGCCCGTGCTGCTGCTCGTCGCGCGCCTCGTGCAGGGCTTCTCGACAGGCGGCGAATATGGCGGCGCGGCCACCTTCATCGCCGAATTCTCGACGGACCGCCGACGCGGCTTCGCGGGCAGCTTCCTCGAATTCGGCACGCTGGTCGGCTATATCCTCGGCGCGGGCACGGTCGCGGTACTGACGTCCTCGCTGTCGCAAGACGCGCTGCTGTCGTGGGGCTGGCGCGTGCCGTTCTTCATCGCCGGGCCGTTGGGTCTCGTGGGCCTGTATATCCGGATGAAGCTCGAAGAGACGCCCGCGTTCAAGAAGGAAGCCGAGGCGCGTGAAGTCGAGGAAAAGTCACGTCCGAAGCAGCGCTTCACGGAACTGCTCGCGCAGCAATGGAAGCCGCTTCTGCAGTGCGTAGGCCTCGTGCTGATCTTCAACGTCACTGACTATATGGCGCTGTCGTATCTGCCGAGCTATCTGTCGGCGACGCTGCATTTCAACGAATCGCACGGCCTGTTCC
>NZ_JAYMRZ010000091.1:0-530 GCF_038900715.1 Paraburkholderia phymatum
TGATCCTCAGGAAGCTGAAGCTTTTTTACGCCCTCGTCCTCATCGCCTTGCTAAACCATATCGTCGCCGCCGTGCCAACAGCATGAGTTGAGTGGCCGACTAAGCGAATTGTTCAGGGCCGACTAATCAGTGGATCTCTGCGATGAAGGCAAAGTACGCAATTCACGAATTCGTTACCTTTGTCGGTGGCGCATCCGCAACCGAAAAGACTCCGAAGGCACTCGCGACCGCCCGAGCAGTTACGGTGGCGAAAAATGCCTTAGATGATGGATTAATCGATGCGCCCATGCAGATAAAGGCGCAGGTATATCCGACGGATGACACGATCGGTAATAGTAATGATGCCCGGGAGGTCACGGTTCAGCTAAATCCCGGGTGCCCTAATCATTGCTGTACGGTTGATTAGTCGGCCCTGAATAAAGCGTTTTGTCTGTCGTCGGCGTCAGACGACGGGCGTTGTCTGAACGACAGGAGCGAACAACGCGAGAAGAACGAGGGTGCAAAAAAGCCGCAGCTTCCTGAGGATCATC
>NZ_JAYMRZ010000092.1:0-473 GCF_038900715.1 Paraburkholderia phymatum
CCTATACGCCGGTGGACATTGAAACGTATCTGCCGAGCATGATTCAGGGCGACATCTGCCACGGCAAGATCACGCCCGAACAACTCGGCTTCAACCGGCCGTTCGCCGGCATGTCGCAGTACCGGACGATCATCGACAAGCTGTACCTGTGCGGCGCATCTGCTCATCCAGGCGGCTTTGCCATCGGCGCGCCCGGCTACAACGCGGCCAACGCGATCGCCGACGATTTCGGCTACGCGAAGTGGTGGCCGAAATTCGAACCGCGGAAGGTCGTTTATATCTAACTGTCGCGAATGGAGCGTCGCGGCGGGCCAGCGACGGTAGCGTGCCGCGACGAACATCAATAAGGTGAGGAACCCTGTGGAATATTCGATGATCCCGGCGCGGGAAATCTTCCGGAACTTCTCCGTCCTGTCGATCGGGATCTTCTATCTCATCGCTTTGGTCAGTGTCGGGGTCTCCGCGTATGGCGT
>NZ_JAYMRZ010000093.1:0-464 GCF_038900715.1 Paraburkholderia phymatum
TTCTGGGCCGAGGCGGGCGACGCGCTGGTGGGCGAGGTCTCGACCGTGAACGACGATATGACCGACAATGTCTTCGAGGCCCCTGTCGGCCGCTTCGCCCGCATCGACGAGGACGAGGCGCCCTTGCGGCTGCTGGTGTCGGACTATGGGGGATTCTAACGGGTTCCGCCTTGCGCGACTGGCGGTCTTGTTGGATAACGCCCGCAAGCAAGAACAGAGGTTCCCGCCATGCGAGTCCGTATCTACAAGCCTGCGCGCAACGCGATGCAATCCGGCATCGCCCGCACCAAGCTTTGGGTGCTTGAATTTCCGGCAGACGATTCGCGCGAGATCGACCCGCTGATGGGCTGGACCAGCAGCGACGACACACAAAGCCAGGTCCGCCTGCGGTTCGAGACGCGCAAGCAGGCCGAGGACTATGCCCGCGAGAAGGGCCTGGAGTTCGAGGTGATCGAGCCCCACTC
>NZ_JAYMRZ010000094.1:0-464 GCF_038900715.1 Paraburkholderia phymatum
CCGCAACGCCGCGACCATGTCCAGCAGCCCCAGGTTGGCCGGGATCTCCGTGCCGTCGCCCAGGAACCCCAGCAGTCCCAGCCGGTACGTCACGGCCACCATCACCACGTTCTGCTCGGCCACGAGCGCACCGGGGTCGTAGAAGGGTGCGTCCCCGCCGCCGGCCGCGTAGGAGCCGCCGTGGATCCAGATCATCACGGGCAGCCGCGCGTCCACCGGCGTGCCGGCGGGAACGGTCACCGACACCCGCAGGCAGTCCTCGTCCTGGGGCAGGTCCCCGATGTTGCTGCCCACGATGTCGTCCAGGAACGGCATGGGCGGCTGGGGGCACGCGGGTGCGGGCTCAGTGGCCAGGACCGGGGTCGACGCCGCCGCCACCGGCCGCGGGCACTCGTAGCGTCCCGCGCGGGCGTACCGGATGCCGGTGGCCCGGTCCACTGCGCCGTCCCGCCGCCCGATGATGG
>NZ_JAYMRZ010000095.1:0-463 GCF_038900715.1 Paraburkholderia phymatum
GCAGTAGGCGTCCATCGCCTTGATCGCCGCGCGGTACATCTGCGCCGGCGTCATCCTCGACTGGTAGCCTTGACTATCCGTGCCCTTTGACCAGGGTCCCGCCATATACCAGCGCTCAGCTCTGCCGTAGGCTCCGGCGAGCTGGCGATCGATAAAGAGTGTGACCCCGAGCTCTCGCGCGCCGGGACCCGTCTCATCTTGTGGTATCAGTCGTGACACGGCAGCATCCAGCCAAGCCGCCTCGTCCGCTGACAAGAACCGATAGTCACTCCCTGCGACCGGAGATGGTTTGTTCGCCTCGCCCGGCGCCCAAGGGACTTGCTGCGCGTTTGTATCTGCCGTTACAGGGGCGGTGGGAAGGGCCAAGGAGCCGGCAGCAAGCCCGGCGGTAAGCAGGTCGCGTCGATTGACTCCCTGCTTCGTCCCTCTTGATGTGGACATGATCGGAACCCCTGTGTGGCGG
>NZ_JAYMRZ010000096.1:0-463 GCF_038900715.1 Paraburkholderia phymatum
GGGCTATCACCCACTATGGCCGCACTTTCCAGAGCGTTCCGCTAATCTCAAAGCCACTTAAGGGCTAGTCCCCGTTCGCTCGCCACTACTAAGGGAATCTCGGTTGATTTCTTTTCCTCAGGGTACTTAGATGTTTCAGTTCCCCTGGTTCGCTTCTTGCACCTATGTATTCAGTACAAGATAACCATCTTATGATGGCTGGGTTCCCCCATTCAGATATCTCCGGATCAAAGTCTGTTTGCCGACTCCCCGAAGCTTTTCGCAGGCTACCACGTCTTTCATCGCCTCTGACTGCCAAGGCATCCACCGTATGCGCTTCTTCACTTGACCATATAACCCCAAGCAATCTGGTTATACTGTGAAGACGACATTCGCCGAAAATTCGAATTTCTCAACTAAGAGAACTCACAAATTTTACCTTAGCCTGATCCGTTACCAGTGAAAGTAACGTTCAGTCTATCTT
>NZ_JAYMRZ010000097.1:0-436 GCF_038900715.1 Paraburkholderia phymatum
TCCTGGATGAGCTTGGTGGACAGCGGGGTGAAGGCGCCCGGGAACTGGGCGATCTCCGGTGCGGCGAGCAGCTCGCGGAAGCGCTCACGCTTCTGGGCGGGGGTCACGGTGGTGTACAGCATGATCAGAAGATTCCCTTCGGCGACTTCTCCAGCTCCACTGCGGCGGCGATGTTGAGCTGCCCCAGCTCCCCGGCCTTGAGCTCGGGCAGGCGCTGGACGGTGTCCAGGAAGCGCTCGATCTCCTCGGGGGCCACGAGACCCTCGGCCAGGGTGCGGAACTTGGTGATGTACTGCTCGCGGGCGAACGGCCGCGCACCGAGCGGGTGGGCGTCCGCCACGGCGATCTGGTCCGTGACCACGGAGCCGTCCTTCATGGTGATCTCCACGGAGCCGCCGAACGCCTTCTCCGAGATGTCCAGGGAGTGGTAGCGGCG
>NZ_JAYMRZ010000098.1:0-435 GCF_038900715.1 Paraburkholderia phymatum
GTCATGATCGGCCAGGTGCTCGGCCACTATCGGCTCATCTCGCAGCTCGGAGCCGGTGGCATGGGCGTCGTGTATCGGGCGCACGACGAGCGTCTCGACCGCGATGTGGCCGTCAAGGTGCTGCCGGAGGCGACGCTCGCCGACGAGGCCACCCGCAAGCGCTTCCGTCGAGAAGCCCTCGCCCTTTCGAAGCTCAATCATCCGAACATCGCCACGATCTTCGATTTCGATACGCAGGACAACATCGACTTTCTGGTGATGGAGCTGGTTGCGGGCCACACCGTAACCGCCACGCACGCCTTGCCGGACAAAGAGGTCGTGCGTCTGGCGATGCAACTTGTCGACGGCCTGACCGCGGCGCACGCCGAAGGCATCGTGCATCGCGACTTGAAGCCCGGGAACCTTCGGCTCACGGCCGACGGGCGGCTGAAGATC
>NZ_JAYMRZ010000099.1:0-434 GCF_038900715.1 Paraburkholderia phymatum
ATCGTAGACCATCATGCCGTTGGTGCGCCCGTCCGCCCTGGTTGCCGTCCTTGCTCCCGTCATCTCGCTCGCGTGCGGAGGCTCGTCCAGCGCGCCGGCGCCGTCCGCGTCGCCAGCGCTGTCGGCCGCGGCACCAGCGCCCGCGCAGGCCGTGCCCGCGCATGCCAGCGGCCCCGCGCAGGCGCAGTTCGGCGCCCAGACGGCCCCGAGCGGTGGAACCGTGACGGGTACGGTCGTCGAGACAATGAACTCCGGCGGTTACACCTACGCGCGCCTGGCCGGCCCCGAAGGAGACAAGTGGATGGCAGCGCCGGAGATGCTGACGATCAAGGTTGGCGACCGGCTCACCGGCGACGTGAGCATGCCGATGCAGCAGTTCCGCAGCCGCACGCTCAATCGGGAGTTCGACGTCATCTACTTCGTCAGCCGCGTCT
>NZ_JAYMRZ010000100.1:0-428 GCF_038900715.1 Paraburkholderia phymatum
ATCGGCCTTCATCTCGCGCACGGCGCGGTGCGAGGCTGCATAGCCATCAAGCGTGATGGTCTTCGGTGGCTGGCCCTGAAGTCTGATTGCCTTCCTGAAAAAGGCTTTTGCCGCCTTCACGTCGCGCTTGGCACTAGCATGAAGTCTACCGTCTGACCCACCCGATCCACCGCCCGATAAAGATAGATCCACTTGCCGCGCAGCTTGAGGTAAGTCTCGTCGACGCGCCAGGACTGGCCGGTGGGCCTGCTGAAGCGGTTCCACCGTTTGACGAACTCCGTCGTAAAGCGCCGCACCCAGCGCAGGATCGTCGTGTGGGCCAGCGACAGGCCTCGTTCCGCCATCATTTCGACCAGATCGCGCAAGCTAAGCTTGTAGCGCAGGTACCAGCGAACACACAGGATGATCACATCGCGGTCAAAGTGACG
>NZ_JAYMRZ010000101.1:0-428 GCF_038900715.1 Paraburkholderia phymatum
GTCCTCCTGCATCAAGGCCACCAGCGAGGTGTAGATGATGGCGATGGCGGAAAGCGTGAAGACCAGCGGCGCGAAGTCGTGCGAGGCCAGCGGGAACATCGGCAGCGAGAAGCGCAGGAAGCCGTAGCCGCCCATCTTCAAGAGGATCGCGGCGAGCACCACGGAGCCGGCGGTCGGCGCCTCGACGTGGGCGTCGGGAAGCCAGGTGTGCACCGGCCACATCGGCATCTTCACCGCGAAGGAAGCGAAGAAGGCGAGCCAAGCCCAGGTCTGCAACGACCGCGGCACGGCGGTGTGCATCAGGGTCGGGATGTCGGTGGTGCCGCCGTTCCATTACAGCGCCATGATGGCGAGCAGCATCAAGACCGAGCCGAGCAGCGTGTAGAGGAAGAACTTGAACGACGCATAGACCCGGCGCGGACCACCCC
>NZ_JAYMRZ010000102.1:0-421 GCF_038900715.1 Paraburkholderia phymatum
GCACCATGGTGGGCACCCCGGAGTCCATCGCGGACCGGATGCAGGAGTGGCTGGAGAACGGCGGCGCGGACGGTTTCAACCTCATGCCGCCCGTGCAGCCGGACTCGCTCACGGACTTCGTGGACCTCGCGGTCCCCGAGCTGCAGCGCCGCGGCCTGTTCCGCACCGAGTACACCGCCACCACGCTGCGCGGCCACCTCACCGAGGGCTGACCGCCCACCCCACGACGACGCCGCCGCGCCCCGGAGGCTGCACGCTCGCCAGGCACCACGGCCCGCACGCTTAAGTGCAGCTTTTGCCACTTTTCGGCCCGTGAGCGGCAAAACCTGCACTTAATCCTGGGCTGAAGAGCTCATTCCTCGGGTGGAGGGCCTGATCCTGGGGTGGGGGGCTTGATCTTGGGGGTGCAGGGCTTCACGAG
>NZ_JAYMRZ010000103.1:0-409 GCF_038900715.1 Paraburkholderia phymatum
TCTTCGAGGATTTCGAGATCCCGATGCAGGACCGCATCGGCGAAGAGGGCAAGGGTTTTCAGTACATCCTCGAAGGCATGAACCCGGAGCGGATCCTGATCGCGGCCGAAGCCGTCGGCCTCGGCAAGCTTGCGCTGTCGCGTGCGACCGAATATGCCAAGACGCGGACCGTGTTCAATCGACCGATCGGCAAGAATCAAGGCATCCAGCACCCGCTTGCGGTGAACTGGGTCGAGCTCGAGGCGGCCTGGCTGATGGTGATGCAGGCGGCCTGGCAATACGACAAGGGCTTGCCCTGCGGTGCTGGCGCAAATGCCGCGAAATATTTCGCTGGCGAAGCCGGCTACCATGCCTGCGAGCAGGCGGTGATGACCCATGGCGGCTTCGGCTATGCTAAGGAGTTCCACGT
>NZ_JAYMRZ010000104.1:0-405 GCF_038900715.1 Paraburkholderia phymatum
TGGCGCTGTCGTATCTGCCGAGCTATCTGTCGGCGACGCTGCATTTCAACGAATCGCACGGCCTGTTCCTCGTGCTGGCCGTGATGGTGCTGATGATGCCGATGACGCTCTACGCAGGCCACCTGTCCGACCGGATCGGCCGCAAGCCGGTAATGCTGCTCGGCTGCGTGGGTCTCTTTCTGCTGTCGATTCCGGCGCTGCTGCTGATTCGAACGGGCGCGGTGCTGCCGGTGTTCGGCGGGCTGCTGATTCTCGGCGCGCTGCTGTCGACGTTCACAGGCGTGATGCCGTCGTCGCTGCCCGCGCTCTTTCCGACGAAGATCCGTTATGGCGCGCTTGCGATCGGCTTCAATGTGTCGGTGTCGCTGTTCGGCGGTACGACGCCGCTCGTTGCAGCGTGGCTCG
>NZ_JAYMRZ010000105.1:0-403 GCF_038900715.1 Paraburkholderia phymatum
GTACGTCAACAGCGACCGCGTGAACACCAAGGTGCTCGAGAACGGTGACGAGGTGCAGATCGGCAAGTTCCGCTTCACGTTCTACCACTCCGTGCAGAACGGGTCCTGACACCCTCCATGCCTGAGACCGGACTCCCGCAGACCGCCCGCGTCGGCATCGGCGCACTGCTGCGTCAGCTGCAGCCGCGCTTCCCGGATCTGACCGCGTCGAAGGTGCGTTTCCTGGAGGACCAGGGTCTTGTGCACCCGCACCGCACCGCGTCCGGATACCGCAAGTACTCAGTCTGCAGCAGGAGAGGTATCTTCCGCTGCGGGTCATCAGGGAACGCCTGGACCGCGGGGAGGACCCCGCCGCCGGTGCCGAACGGCAGCGTCCTCGGGTGTCGGTGGACGCCGCGGAGCC
>NZ_JAYMRZ010000106.1:0-396 GCF_038900715.1 Paraburkholderia phymatum
CCTGCAGCAGATCGTACGGCTTGTCGAGCTTCGGCAGATAGTCATAGCCCCAGTTGTTGTCGGCCGTCGCGGCATCGCCCCACCACGACTTCATCATGCTGACGTAAAACGCGCGGTAGTTCTTCCAGTAGCTCAGCTGATTGGGCCGCAGCGGCTGCGACGCGCGTTTCTTGATGTAGCCCTCGTAGTCCTGCTCGGGCTCGTTCGGCAGCGTCATATAGCCCGTCAGCAGATTCGACATCAAGCCGAGGTCTGTCAGGCCCTGGATGTTCGAGTGTCCGCGCAGCGCGTTCATGCCGCCGCCCGCGACGCCGATATTGCCCAGCAGCAGTTGCACCATCGCGCCCGTGCGAATCATCTGCGAGCCGACCGAGTGATGCGTCCAGCCGAGCGCAT
>NZ_JAYMRZ010000107.1:0-393 GCF_038900715.1 Paraburkholderia phymatum
CCTAGTGGTTAGCTGATAGCGGTCGAGAGGTCCTCAGGCGGATCGGCAAGCACTGTGACGGCCTTGTCGGTGCGTCCGGGAAGGTTCGGTTCCACAGCAGCACACCGACAGGCTTGCCGTCGGACAGGTAGTAGACGACCTGCCCATCCCCAGCTTCCACTGATGTGGTCGCGAGGCTGGAGTCGAGGGTGCCGACTGCCTCCCAGCGGACCCCAAAGATTTGTGAGTACATCATCGGGGTATGGGTGTAGGAGTCTTTTGATCCCGCCATGATGCGGCCGGCCGCCTTGCCCATCGCGATGGCATTGTCCACATGCTCGACGCGGGTGCGGCCCAACACCGGGTCCGGGTAATTGGCGATGTCTCCGGTGGCCCAGATGGCCGGATCGTTGG
>NZ_JAYMRZ010000108.1:0-391 GCF_038900715.1 Paraburkholderia phymatum
TCCGCGTGCTGCAGGCCCTCACCGGTCAGGGTCGTGCGTCCTGCGGTGGCGCCGATCACGAAACCGCGGGCCATCTGGTCCGCAGCCGCCCAGAACTCGTCACCCGTGCGCTGGAACCCGAACATCGAGTAGAAGATGTAGACCGGGATCATGGTCTCGCCGTGGGTCGCATAGGACGTGCCCGCCGCGGTGAAGGCCGCGGTGGCGCCGGCCTCGTTGATCCCGGGGTGCAGGATCACACCCTGGGCCGACTCCTTGTACGCGAGCATCAGCTCGCGGTCCACGGAGAGGTAGTTCTGCCCGTTGGGGTTGTAGATCTTGGCCGTGGGGAAGAACGAGTCCATGCCGAAGGTGCGGGCCTCGTCGGGGATGATCGGCACGATGCGGTGAC
>NZ_JAYMRZ010000109.1:0-339 GCF_038900715.1 Paraburkholderia phymatum
GCAGCTGTTTCGCTTCCTGGAAGCCGCCGAGTCCGATGCCCATGGTGCCCGCCTCGGGCGTGACGATGACCACGGGGCTGTGCGCCCAGTAGGCGGCGGCAATCGCGGTGACGGCGTTGCTGATGCCGGGGCCGTTCTGCCCGATGACCACGCCATGGCGGCCCGAGACGCGCGCATAGCCGTCGGCCATGTGACCGGCGCCCTGTTCGTGAACGACGGGGATCAGGCGGATGCCCGCGGGCGCGAAGATGTCCATCGCGTCCATGAAGGCGGAGCCCATGATGCCGAACATCTCGGTGACGCCGTTGGCGGCCAGGGTTTCGACAAAGGCTTCGGACG
>NZ_JAYMRZ010000110.1:0-328 GCF_038900715.1 Paraburkholderia phymatum
CCGACCGAGCCATAGCTCGGAATCAGGCCGATCGCGAAGGTGCCGAGCGCCATCATGATCATCGTCATCGCGAGCACGCGCTGGCGTCCGATGCGGTCGCCGAGCGGGCCGAACACCATGCCGCCGACCGGGCGCACGAGGAACGCGGCCGCAAACGTGCCGAAGGTCGCGATCAGCTGCGCGGACGGGCTGCTCGACGGAAAGAACACTTTGCCCAACGTGACGGCGATGTAGCTGTACACGCCGAAGTCGAACCATTCCATTGCGTTGCCGAGCGCCATCGCGCCGACGGCACGCTTGAGCAGCGTGTTATCGACGACCGTGATGT
>NZ_JAYMRZ010000111.1:0-288 GCF_038900715.1 Paraburkholderia phymatum
CTCCTTACCCAGACCACAGCCCCGCCCCTCAACAGGCGGGGCTTTGGCGTTTACGGCTCTCTCCGCTTTTACCCTTCCTCCGGCCGGCGTGGCTGGTGCAACCCCGCCTGCGCAAAACGTGTCACCGCTGTCATAGCCCGGCGTGTGCGCCGTGGCCGGGTCCGCCTCCAATAACGCCAGCACCACGATCCCGGCCGTGGCAGTCCCTCCCGAAAGATAGCTCCGTGCGGCCACCGCCACGCGCTGGCGCAGAGGGCCCGCATTCCTTTCCAAGTGCGGTCGCTTGCG
>NZ_JAYMRZ010000112.1:0-256 GCF_038900715.1 Paraburkholderia phymatum
CAGTTCGTCGAGCGTATCCACCGCATCGAGCACCCGCGTCGTGTCATAGCGCGACTGCAGCCCCTCCAGTGCGGCGGCATCAACCTCACCGTAGGGCGTGGTGGTCACCGCGGCTCTTGCACTCATCCAGCGTTACCTCATTTCGTCGTGAGGCCGGGCCGCCCGGCCAAACAGGGCATCGTTGATCCAGCTTTCGGGCGGACGTTCCAGATGCAGCCGGTAGCGCCCGAAGCGGCGAATGTTGTGCGTCGCATAC
>NZ_JAYMRZ010000113.1:0-255 GCF_038900715.1 Paraburkholderia phymatum
GGCGGATCAAAGCTCGTTTGCCAGCTCCCCGCCGCTTTTCGCAGGCTACCGCGTCCTTCATCGCCTGTGATCGCCAAGGCATCCACCACATGCACTTGTTCGCTTGACCCTATAACGGGTGTGTCTCGCGACACCACTCGCTACAGGCTGAGTTTTCGCGTTGTGCCGTATTCCAAAGCCCTCTTTCGAGGAACTTAAAAATACTTCGATACAATCACAACCCTGATCCATCTACTCACGGCCATCTCTAACCGC
>NZ_JAYMRZ010000114.1:0-255 GCF_038900715.1 Paraburkholderia phymatum
TGCGTAGCAACCAGGGACAAGGGTTGCGCTCGTTGCGGGACTTAACCCAACATCTCACGACACGAGCTGACGACAGCCATGCAGCACCTGTGTTACGGCTCCCTTTCGGGCACAACCACCTCTCGGCAGTCTTCCGTACATGTCAAGGGTAGGTAAGGTTTTTCGCGTTGCATCGAATTAATCCACATCATCCACCGCTTGTGCGGGTCCCCGTCAATTCCTTTGAGTTTTAATCTTGCGACCGTACTCCCCAGG
>NZ_JAYMRZ010000115.1:0-255 GCF_038900715.1 Paraburkholderia phymatum
TGGACCGTGTCAAGTACCAAAGTTGGCTCCTTCCCGAAGGCTTGACGGGTCAAGGGCGGCGTCAGCCCGGCGACAGCGGACCCTTGACGCGGCGTCTGTTTTCTATGCTATGCATTGGTCGTGAGTGCGGCACTTGCGTGCTCGCGACCATGCGAAACCGGCTTCCTGGACGGTCGTCAATAACAGGATGCTTGGGCCAGGACGAGGCGGTTATCCGACGGTTGATCATTCTGATATGCGCGGGTTGGTTACCGC
>NZ_JAYMRZ010000116.1:0-255 GCF_038900715.1 Paraburkholderia phymatum
GCGGTTAGAGATGGCCGTGAGTAGATGGATCAGGGTTGTGATTGTATCGAAGTATTTTTAAGTTCCTCGAAAGAGGGCTTTGGAATACGGCACAACGCGAAAACTCAGCCTGTAGCGAGTGGTGTCGAGAGACACACCCGTTATAGGGTCAAGCGAACAAGTGCATGTGGTGGATGCCTTGGCGATCACAGGCGATGAAGGACGCGGTAGCCTGCGAAAAGCGGCGGGGAGCTGGCAAACGAGCTTTGATCCGCC
>NZ_JAYMRZ010000117.1:0-255 GCF_038900715.1 Paraburkholderia phymatum
CCTGGGGAGTACGGTCGCAAGATTAAAACTCAAAGGAATTGACGGGGACCCGCACAAGCGGTGGATGATGTGGATTAATTCGATGCAACGCGAAAAACCTTACCTACCCTTGACATGTACGGAAGACCGCCGAGAGGTGGTTGTGCCCGAAAGGGAGCCGTAACACAGGTGCTGCATGGCTGTCGTCAGCTCGTGTCGTGAGATGTTGGGTTAAGTCCCGCAACGAGCGCAACCCTTGTCCCTGGTTGCTACGCA
>NZ_JAYMRZ010000118.1:0-255 GCF_038900715.1 Paraburkholderia phymatum
GTGCGGGCCGATCCGGCATGCAGCGAAATCCCCGACCAGCGCGCCACAGATGCTCGAGGTGTTCCCGCAAAGGCTCACCGCCGCAGTGGATGTTACGGCCGACGCGCCGATCCAGGAGGTCTTCGCGCGTCTCGCGCAGGATGCGTCGCGCACACACATGATCGCCACGGCCATCCGTGAGCAATACGCGCAGGGACGCAATGTGCTGGTGCTCACCGAGCGCACAGACCATCTCGAAAGCCTTCAGCAGGTCCT
>NZ_JAYMRZ010000119.1:0-255 GCF_038900715.1 Paraburkholderia phymatum
TGCATGGGCTTCGCCCGCTTCTCGGTTGCGGGATGCAGCGCGATGATACCTCTGAGGACCTTGCGCACATGCGGGGCTTTCGTCGGATCCGGAAAACCCTGCGTCTGATGCCATTGCGCAAGGGCTGTCAGCCGGGAGCGCAGGGTATTGACCGCCAGGGTTTCTGCGTGATCGGCAAGGTACCGCGCGATCATGTCAGCGCTCGCAGGCAGAAAGCCGCCCCATTCAACCTCGAAATGCCGGAGCGCCGACTGG
>NZ_JAYMRZ010000120.1:0-255 GCF_038900715.1 Paraburkholderia phymatum
TCGATCACTATGTCGCCGGGCTTTTATCGATCCGTGATGTGGTGCGCCCGCTCGAAGCGCTCCGCCATGAAGATCTGGCTGGTCCGGATCGCGATTGAGCTTGCAGCGAATCTCCCCCGGTACATGTCCGCCAGGGCGGCGTGGAGTGATGCCTCAATCCAGCGTTATGGCGCAGGCAATGCGAGGACTGGTAGTTCCTGCACGGCCGTGCCTGGCGTTGCGAGTGCCGATTCGATGCGGTGTTGCGCGAACGGA
>NZ_JAYMRZ010000121.1:0-255 GCF_038900715.1 Paraburkholderia phymatum
TGCATGGGCTTCGCCCGCTTCTCGGTTGCGGGATGCAGCGCGATGATACCTCTGAGGACCTTGCGCACATGCGGGGCTTTCGTCGGATCCGGAAAACCCTGCGTCTGATGCCATTGCGCAAGGGCTGCCAGCCGGGAGCGCAGGGTATTGACCGCCAGGGTTTCTGCGTGATCGGCAAGGTACCGCGCGATCATGTCAGCGCTCGCAGGCAGAAAGCCGCCCCATTCAACCTCGAAATGCCGGAGCGCCGACTGG
>NZ_JAYMRZ010000122.1:0-255 GCF_038900715.1 Paraburkholderia phymatum
ATAGTGATCGATCTGGTCGAGCACGTCCTCGATCTGTTCGACAATCGACACGTCCCGGGTTGTTGCCGCGAAGTTCGCACCGTTGACGAGAGCATGCTCGATTCCATGCAGGCGCAACAGATCGTCCCGCAGGCCTTCCGGATCGTTAAGGCCCGTGCGCAGTTCGTCGAGCGTATCCAACGCATCGAGCACCCGCGTCGTGTCATAGCGCGACTGCAGCCCCTCCAGTGCGGCGGCATCAACCTCACCGTAGGG
>NZ_JAYMRZ010000123.1:0-255 GCF_038900715.1 Paraburkholderia phymatum
CAAGGACAAAAACAAGCTCTACGCACTGCATGCGCCAGAGGTGGAGTGCCTGGCCAAAGGCAAGGCGCGCACGCCGTATGAGTTTGGGGTGAAAGTGTCGATCACGACGACGCACAAGGAAGGTCTGCTCGTTGGAATGCGCTCGATGCCCGGCAATCCCTACGACGGGCACACACTTGCAGAAGCGCTCGAGCAGGCGGCGATCCTGAGCGACGTCACGCCGGAAATCGCCGTCGTCGACCGTGGCTACAAGGG
>NZ_JAYMRZ010000124.1:0-255 GCF_038900715.1 Paraburkholderia phymatum
ACGCCCAGATCGTTCGTGCGATCTTGTTCGCCAGCGCGACCGTCACAACGTTCTGCGGCCGACGCTTGCTGATCTGCTCAACCCACGGCCCCGGCTCTTTCACGTGTGCCAGCACCGCCCGGGCACCATGTATCAGCAGCGTGCGCAGATACGTATCCCCTCTCTTGCTGATCCCGAGTAGCCGTACCTTGCCACCGGTGCCAACCTGGCCTGGCACCAGCCCGAGCCAGGCCGCAAATTCCCGCCCGGATTTGA
>NZ_JAYMRZ010000125.1:0-255 GCF_038900715.1 Paraburkholderia phymatum
CGGCTTTCAGCCGTACGCTGACCAGTGGTCGTATCTCGCGTCCGTGCAAACCATGGACAGCCGCGACATCGAGGGGGTGATCTTTCGCGCCACGGGCGGTGCGCATCCGCTCGACGTCGCGTTCATCGCCGAGGAGGACCAGGCCGAACCGTGGAAGCCACCGCCCGCGCAACCGAAGCGGCTGGCCGGAACGATGCCGGCGTCGCTCACGCTGACGCTCGCGAACCAGCTCTATCTAGAAAAGGCCGAGCTTCC
>NZ_JAYMRZ010000126.1:0-255 GCF_038900715.1 Paraburkholderia phymatum
GGCGTTGCGAGTGCCGATTCGATGCGGTGTTGCGCGAACGGATCGGCCGCGTCGATGTAGCGCATCGCAGAGCGCACGTCTTTCCAGCCAACGTACTGCATCAGCATTTTCAGATCCCAGCCGTTCGAGTTGGCCCACGTTGCGAAGCCCCGCCGTAGTGAGTGACTGCTGTAGCTGTCCGGCACGGCCAGGCCTGCCGCATGGAAAAGCGCACGCAACAGAGGCACGAAGCTGCCCGCATGCAGTCCCTCGTCG
>NZ_JAYMRZ010000127.1:0-255 GCF_038900715.1 Paraburkholderia phymatum
TGTGAGACTCGATTACTTTTGCCTTCGGCAGCTCATACGAACCACCGCGCGCCATCATCGAGCACCCACACCTGTCGGCTGTTAGTTTTTAAAGAACATCCGCAGGAGGCGCCTTGCCTTCACTGCGTTGCTGCATCAGCAGCAGAGAAACGAAATTATGAAGAACCTTCCGGTGTTCGTCAACAGGTTTTTTGCATCATCGCTTCAAACCCTGCCGGCTACACCACCGCGCCGTTTCTGCCGCGGCCCCCGCTG
>NZ_JAYMRZ010000128.1:0-255 GCF_038900715.1 Paraburkholderia phymatum
CGGCTTTCAGCCGTACGCTGACCAGTGGTCGTATCTCGCGTCCGTGCAAACCATGGACAGCCGCGACATCGAGGGGGTGATCTTTCGCGCCACGGGCGGTGCGCATCCGCTCGACGTCGCGTTCATCACCGAGGAGGACCAGGCCGAACCGTGGAAGCCACCGCCCGCGCAACCGAAGCGGCTGGCCGGAACGATGCCGGCGTCGCTCACGCTGACGCTCGCGAACCAGCTCTATCTAGAAAAGGCCGAGCTTCC
>NZ_JAYMRZ010000129.1:0-254 GCF_038900715.1 Paraburkholderia phymatum
GGATGTTCTTTAAAAACTAACAGCCGACAGGTGTGGGTGCTCGATGATGGCGCGCGGTGGTTCGCATGAACTGCCGAAGGCAAAAGTAATCGAGTCTCACACAGAAAGAAATTGAGGAAGGTTTGATGGGGTTGAGAAACCCGGTCGAACCATCTGTCAGTGATTTTGAGTGAGCGACCGGTTCGTCAAGAACCGAAAACAGTAACAGGTTTGAACTGAAGAGTTTGATCCTGGCTCAGATTGAACGCTGGCGG
>NZ_JAYMRZ010000130.1:0-250 GCF_038900715.1 Paraburkholderia phymatum
GCAAAAGCGGCTCTGTCAGCGCTTTCGCAACCTGATGGCACGCGGCAAGCTCAAGAACCAGGTCTGTACCGCCATTGCGCGAGAACTCGCCGGTTTTATCTGGGCTATCGGGCAACACGTTGCCCCCCTCAGCCGGGCTTAGCCGGGCAGGGATGTTAGTTGAGCTCGCAACAGGATGTTTCGGCCAGGACCAGGCAACGGTGGGAGAACCCTCGTGCTTACACTAGGAGGCAACTGGAGACAGCACAAT
>NZ_JAYMRZ010000131.1:0-249 GCF_038900715.1 Paraburkholderia phymatum
ACAAGACGAAGTCCGTGATCTTTACCGAAGAGGGATTGCGCGAATCCGAGCGGCTCTTTAATGAGCATTTCGTCATTCCGGAAACAACCGGAAATTAATTCAACGAACTTCTAACTCAGGATACTAGGGCCCGGTTGCGAATGCACGCACTGCGGTCGCGCTCGTCTGCTTCCCTGGCGATCCGCTCATCGAGCCACGCTGTGAGCTTTTCGAGCTGCGCGAGCTGCATGGGCTTCGCCCGCTTCTCGG
>NZ_JAYMRZ010000132.1:0-249 GCF_038900715.1 Paraburkholderia phymatum
CGCGGTCGCCTTTCGTGCGCGGCAGGTACAGCGTCATGCCGCGGCCGGCTTCAACGGCTACGTGCTCGATCCGCAGCCGGCTGAGTTCGTCGGAGCGAAAGCCGCGCCAGAAGCCCAGCAGCACTAGGGCCCGGTTGCGAATGCACGCACTGCGGTCGCGCTCGTCTGCTTCCCTGGCGATCCGCTCATCGAGCCACGCTGTGAGCTTTTCGAGCTGCGCGAGCTGCATGGGCTTCGCCCGCTTCTCGG
>NZ_JAYMRZ010000133.1:0-245 GCF_038900715.1 Paraburkholderia phymatum
TGCACCTCATCAGGAATTGCAGGATTCACGCATCAATATGCCAGGTCCCTGCAATTCCCACAACACCATTTCCGACTCAAAGCCCCACTGTAGAAGGCTCCGCTGATTGTTCAGGGTCGACTAGGTAGTCGGCCCTGAACAATTCGCTTAGTCGGCCACTCAACTCATGCTGTTGGCACGGCGGCGACGATATGGTTTAGCAAGGCGATGAGGACGAGGGCGTAAAAAAGCTTCAGCTTCCTGAG
>NZ_JAYMRZ010000134.1:0-239 GCF_038900715.1 Paraburkholderia phymatum
AGGCGCTCGCGAGGGACGCGACCCTCACCCGTTGTTCGACACTGATTGGTATCTCGAGCGCTACCCCGACGTCGCAGCGGCGGGGATCAACCCATTGGTCCATTTCATCACATCAGGCGCTCGCGAGGGACGCGACCCTCACCCGTTGTTCGACACTGATTGGTATCTCGAGCGCTACCCCGACGTCGCAGCGGCGGGGATCAACCCATTGGTCCATTTCATCACATCAGGCGCTCGCG
>NZ_JAYMRZ010000135.1:0-229 GCF_038900715.1 Paraburkholderia phymatum
CAGCCCTTGCGCAATGGCATCAGACGCAGGGTTTTCCGGATCCGACGAAAGCCCCGCATGTGCGCAAGGTCCTCAGAGGTATCATCGCGCTGCATCCCGCAACCGAGAAGCGGGCGAAGCCCATGCAGCTCGCGCAGCTCGAAAAGCTCACAGCGTGGCTCGATGAGCGGATCGCCAGGGAAGCAGACGAGCGCGACCGCAGTGCGTGCATTCGCAACCGGGCCCTAGT